>NZ_CYGY02000113.1:2919-11837 GCF_900007165.1 Paraburkholderia piptadeniae | reverse complement strand
GACCGGTTGAATCCGCAGGCCGATTGCTGATGGTGGCGGCATCGATCAGCGGGACGGCAGCTTCCTGCATCAGCGAACTCACACTCTCGACCCCACGCGGCCGGTCGCATCTTGCAAAAGCGGTCGCTGGCGAATTGTCCGATCAGCCAGGGAATGGTGATCAGCGTTACATCCATATCGACCCGTTTGCAGCACCCGGCAAAGCATTGATCGTTTAGGATGGCATCCCGGCATTGAGCCACCAAGTGGATAAATGGCCCAAACCCTTCCGAACAGGCGAGCACGCGCCTTAACGGTTCACGTGGAATATCTCCTGCTGCCCACACAGGTGTAGGGCGTTTGCCCATCGGGACCATCCGGGGCGTATGTCATAATCGCCGCCAACGCGCCGGGTGGGCGCGCGAATTCCGCCGGGGTTATGTCCGTTCTATTGCGCAGAAAGATAGGCAGCATCCTGGGATTGCTTGCAATCCTGATGGCGACGCTCGCGCCAACAGTTTCGCAAGGCCTGTCGTCCGGGCGGCAGCTGGACGCCGTATCGGGCGCGTTCTGCTCCGCGCAGAACGGCTCCGACCTTGCAGGATCTGACCACTCGTCATTGCCCGGGCATGCGATCCACTGGCAGGCATGCGCGTATTGCGGGCTGCTTGCCCACATGCCGGTGTTACCGGGCGGACCCCCGGCATTTCTGCCAACAGACTGGGCCGTTCAGCACACGGCAACGCCCTTATTTCAGACGCCGCGCAGCGTTTCGCCTTTTACTGCCGCACAGCCGCGCGCACCCCCACATTCATCCTGATTGAGTCTGCCAGGCGGTGATGCAAGTGCCATTGCATCGCCGCATCCTCGCGCGCCCTTTCACGGACCCGCGAGTACGTACCCGTGACCCCTACAAGGATTGAACCATGTGCGCCACTCCTGCACGCGGCAGTATGCCGCTGCTTGCGGCTCTGATTGTTCCTGCCGCCGCAGTCTTTCCGCTTCTTTTGCCCTCAATTGCGGCAGCCCACTCCGTGGCCGGTAACCGTGTCTTTCCGTCAACGATTGCGGTCGACGACCCCGGCGTCGGGGATGAAGTCAATTTCGAATTCGGCCACACGAAGTCCCAGACCGACGATGGCGACGATCTCAACACCAATACAACGTCGCTCGAATGGGACAAGCTGATCACCCCCAATTTCGCTGTTTCTGTGCTGGGGACCTATGTCAACATCAACGCGCCGAACGGCGGCTCGGCACGCGGCTTCGATAACTTCGCGGTCGGCGTCAAATACCGCTTCTACGTCAATGACGCCCACGAATTCATGGCATCCATTGGCGCGACGGCAGAGCTGGGCGGTACAGGCGCAAAGTCGATCGCCAATCCGCACTCGGCGATCACGCCGACGCTCTATTTCGGCAAGGGATTCGGCGACCTGCCGGACAGCCTGAAGTATCTGAGGCCAGTCGCCATCACGGGGACCATCGGCCCGCGCCTGACGATGAACAGCGCCGATCCCAATTCACTGGAATGGGGCGTCACCGTGCAATACAGCCTGCCTTACCTGCAGAATTTCGTTCACGACGTTGGGCTCAAGGCCCCGTTCAGCAATCTGGTCCCGGTCGTCGAGTTCCCGATGAGCACCTGTACCGCCGGCCCCTGTTCGGGGCATACCACCGGGAGCATCAATCCCGGCGTGATCTGGCTCAACCGATGGGGGCAACTGGGCGCGGAAGCCGTGATTCCCGTCAACCATGCGAGCGGCAAGGGCGTAGGCGTCCTGTTCCAGGCGCACCTGTTTCTGGATGACGTGCTGCCCAACTCGCTGGGCAAGCCGCTTTTCGGCAAGGGGGAATAGCAATGCGCGCATTGAACCGGCTTCGGCGCGGCTCACGCCTGGCTGTCGTCGCGACGGGTATCCTGATCGCGTCGGCGGCGTTCGCCCATGTGTTTCCGCAGAAACAGTCACCGTCGGCGGGCGTCGAGGTGGCTTCGCCAGCAAGCGTGACGATCGTCTTCGACGGACCGCTTGAACCCGCATTCAGTTCGCTGAACGTCAGTAATTCGACGGGCAAGCAGGTGAACACCGCCAAGGCGGAAATCGACGCAAACGACAGGAGATCGATCCATGTCGTATTGCCAACGTTGCCGCCTGACACGTACACGGTGCATTGGGTGGCCGTCGCGTCGGACGGGCATCGCACGCACGGTGATTATTCGTTCAAGGTGAAGTAATGGACGCGGCGACGGTGTCCGCATCGATCGTGGTAGCCGCCGTCGCTAACGTGTCGTTTGCGTGCGCGGTGGGCGCCTGTCTCGCGGCGCTGATGCTGGACAGGGCACCGCCGCTCGTGCGTCACCGGTCGCAGCGCTTCGCCGCTGGCTGTGTTGTGACGTTGATTGTTGCCGACGCCGTCAACCTGCTGCTGGAAGCCGCATTGATGAGCGGGTCGGCGCCGCGTGCCGCTTTCGCGGTGCTGGTTCCGGTTATGACCCAGTCGCATTTCGGCGCGGTCTGGTCAGCCGGGTTTGTCGCCTTGGTCGTCTGGGCGGGGCTGCTGGTCCGGACGCGGGAAGGCGGATGGGCGATCCGGATGGGTATCGCACTGGTCGCCGCGGCCGTCTTTGCATTCAGCAAAGCGGCGTCCAGCCATGCGGCCGACGCCGGCGACTTTGCGTTACCGGAGTGGATTCACTGGGGGCATCTGTGCGCGACCGCGACATGGGCGGGCCTCGTGATCGCGAGCGGCCTGCGCGTGTTGCCGATGCTGCGCGAACACGTGTACAGCCAAAGCGTCGCCCACTTCGCCGGGCGTCTGTCCGCTACGGCCACCCTTGCCCTGGCGGCAGTCCTGATGAGCGGCGCCTACAACGCTGATCGCGGACTCGGCGGCTCTTTCGTGCCGCTCATGCGCAGCGATTGGGGGCACATACTGGATGCAAAGCTGGTGCTTGTTGGAGCGGCGATCGTATTGGGCGGGATCAACCGGATATTCTATTTGCCGCACGTTCGGCGCGGTGGGTCGAGCACCGCCGCGAATTCATTCTTGACAATCCTAAGGGTCGAGGCCGTCGCGATGATTGGCGTGCTATCCGCTGCCGCCGTGCTTGCGCACACCGTGCCAGGGGCGCACCCAGGCACCTGATCGGCAACTGAAGACGCTGTGCCCGCAGGTGATCGGTCGCCAGCAGCTATCGTGATCGGCTGGCGTCCAGAACCGTTTGAAAGCCTGACGGTCCGACCACTTTCGGATACAGTTTCCGGCCGTCCGTTGGCCAAAAGTTTTCCCGACGTACTTTCCTGGATGAAGCAGTCAGTCGCGGAGTGTCAGGACCAGGACCGCTCCGAGCCACTAATAATTTTGCGCGACGATTGCCCCCGCCCATAGCAACAGGCTTACCCCAAGCGGTTTGCTGACGTAACGCCCCCACGGCAGGTTCTTTTCCGCCGCCATCACTGCAGCTAGCGCCAGCATCCAGGCAATACTGCCCGTCCCAACCGCGAACATCAGAAGCATGAGTGCCCAGCAACAGCCGATACAAAAGGCACCATGGTGCAAGCCGAGCAGCAGGCTGGCACTGCGCTGGTTGGTGCCATGCCAATGTTCAGTAACAAACACCAGTGGCGAGCGGCATTTGTCCAGGCAGCGGTATTTGAGCAGCGAGAACTGATAGGTGCCTGCCAGCGCCAGGATGGCTGCCCCCACAAGCCAACCGTGGACCGTGAGCCACGGATGCTGCATGGCCAACATATGGAGCCCAGAATCCAGTGCGTGCATAGCCACACCGAATAATGTCCAGATGCCGAGATAGCCCAGCAATATCAGCGACAACAGACGATGTCGGTCGGAACGGGCTTGGGTGAGTCGGCGGAATATCTCCAGGAGCGGGGTCACGGTCGGCAGCATCATCGCGGTAAGCATTTGGAGCCACGCCACGACATGCAGTGAGGCCGGCAAGATAACGGTCCCGCCTGGAATGGCGCCGCACAAACGCGCGACCGGCGCGATGTCCAACCACCCGGTGTGGTTGAGGTAGCGCGCGTACGGACTTTCACCCCACCACCACAGCACCAGCCATGCCGAGATGATCAGCCCGCCCAGCAACGGGAGGAACAGCCACGAGCGCGAAGCCGTTTTCATCGCGCGCTACCTGCAGTCATCTCACGAAGAGATCAGGCCTGGAAGGTGAAATGCCCTTGTGTGGCATTACGCCCAGTCAGGTTCAGGTCGATGTTCAGCTACGGGTTTCTGATCCGGTACGCGCTCGCCTTGCTGATGATTGCGGGCGAACAGGGTGTGGTCGAGACGCTGCTGCCAACTAGCACCGCGGGGGCACCACTTCGATTCCAATAGGGTTCGAGTTCCGCATAAATATCCGTGCCAATTGAGAGCTTGCCCTTGCCCCCTTGAAGGTCGAACGTAATGGGCGCGCGTTCGATTGCGACGATCTTGCCAAACAAATGTGCGAAGTCAGCCACAGGACCTCCACGCTCGCCCCGATAGACGCTGGAAAGCGCCTCAAATTGCGCATCCGTCGCGCGCTCGTCGATGTATAGAACCCCCTGCCAGTTGCCTTGCAGGATATTGCCCGGAATGAAAGTGGCGCATGCCACGGTCAGCCGGACACATCAATGTCATCGATCGAGCCCTTGTCGACGTGGTAGGCGACCGCGGCACAGCAAGACCCATTATCGGCATCCTCACCTATGCAGCATGGGCAAAGCACATTGCAATTACATGCTTCCAGAATACTGCCATCGAGTTTGTAGCTCATATCAGCCTCCATGCGTCTTGCCCTACCGCCTCGCCGTCACAGTAGTGCACCTTGGCGCACCCTTGCACCGAACCGAGACGACACTGACCTGCAAAGCCCTTGCATTCGCCTTCGCAGTTGGAGTCAAACCGGCGTCATGGATGTGCATGCGAATCATCTACAGTCTGGCATCCGCGTGGGCATCCTTTGCGGGTTGCGCTGCACGTTAAACCGTCTTGAACCTGCGCAGAGTTGTGAGATCGAGTGAGCGGCCGAGGCAGAGGCAGAATCAGGGGCAAGTCCAGGTCGAAACGTGGGGTCCGCAATGAGGATACGATGGGGCTTGACTTACGCTCCAGAATAGACCATCGGGGAGGTCATCCACGTCCAGGCGCCAAGATTATGTTCAATGGCCCATCGCTCAATGACCCGGTGTCCAGACCAACCGGTTGACTTCCCACTGCGGCGCTGCCCGAACTGCGACTGATCGCAACCTATTCGCGAAGTTCGATTTGACGTGTCCTTCCGGGAAGAATTCCTGCTCCGCGCCACAACCGATCTTCCCGGCTCCGAGAAAACTTTTCGTCGACTTTTGCGTCATCAAAGCCTGACATCGGTTCGCAATCGAGCCCTGGGGCGCGGGCTGCTAGAATCATCTAAGCGCCTTGCAGTGAGGAATTGCGCTTCGCCGTCGTATCGACCAGCTCGGGCGCGCTCGCAGAGTAATCGCGCATCCCGGGTATGTGGGGAAAGCCGTGGCAGGCCTTCATAGAAGTCGAACCAGTTCGGCACTGATCCTCGCGACCGGCCCCCAGGTTCTTTGATGGACGGTGTAGAGGCTGCTCGCTTGACCGAATTGCCGGGGGACCGGAGGAAGTGCGGCGTCTGCAGCAGTGGCTTGGCGAGATGCCTCCGCACGTTTGTACGCATACGGCGATAGCCCGGGCGACCAGGAACTGCCCACGTACGCGGGATGTCCGGTGGCTGCATGCCGCGGCTCACGCCCGCGCGGCACATGCGTCCGTCCGGCACGTCCGCGTGCCTACACAGCGTGGCCGGGCGCCGGACGGTCGTCTCATGCCGATCGTCTGAAGCAGACGCCTTCCTGTGTTGATCATTGGTCGATCGGAGCCGCCAGGCGATATCGGTGATCATGGTGCAACGACAAGCGATGTGTGCATACCCATTGAATAGTGACCTCGCTTGTTGCAGAGAAGCACGTAGTGACCGGGTGCGAGCTTGACTACCAACTTTTTGCTCTTGCCTGGAGCGACGTCCTCGACCTCCCCGATTTTCCTGAACTTCTCCTCGGCTACACGTCCCTTGCGCACGAGAAGCGCACCATCGGCGAGATCCGTTTTCAGGACGACAAGTTCGTGAGTCATTTTGTCATCCGAAGCATTATTGACATCGAACGTCACCAGGCCCGGTTTCACGTTTCGGGTGTCGAGCTGAATTGAGTTCGATAGCAAAGTGGCCTTGACGGTTTGCGGTACGTCGCTCGCACTCGCTGCGAAACCAAGCAAAGCAAGGCCGCCGAAGGCTGCAATTTGGCAAAAGGGACTCATGGCTGCTCCTTGTCAAAAAGGGTAGCTCTGGTCGTAATCTGGTTGTCGCTGCTGACAGAGGAATGCTGCCGCTGCGTGACGTTTAAACGTTTGCTTTGGTCTGCTTATTCCTAGGGCACGATGGTCATGGAATCGCCACCTCGGGGGCCATCGGGGACTAAAGTTGGATTTTCTGGCACTGTCTCCGCGATGCTGTGCACCGCGAATGTCTGCATCGGGCGAGCCCGTCGAAACTGCATGCCATTCGCGCACCCCAGATCGCGGCCATGCGGTGGCGGCTTACGGACATGGTATTGGTGGTTTGCACAACTCCGTTGAATTCGGCGGCCCTGCGACTTTAAACGCAACCGGTCGCGCATCGTCGGCAGCGGCGGGGCGAATCCTTCAACACGGGTGAACGCGGCGCGTCGCCTCTCGGTCAGCTGCAAGCCCCTGCGTGCCGCATGCACAACGGAAAATCGCTCCTCCAGCAGCGGGTGTAATCGCGGGCGAAGCGTGTGCAGTACACGATTGGCCGCCGGCGAATATTCCAATATTCCATTGCGATTGCTGGCGCACGTCGAGAACTTGGACCGGGCATCAACACCCAGCAGCTGGGGATACTGCTGCCACTGTGTGCGACAGCGCGAAGTCGCGCGCGAGCAGAGGTGAGGATAGGCCGCGCCGTGATTTCGCGCGGCCGCGATGGGCGGACGTTCGCGGCGCTGGTCTTGGACTTGGAGTCGAAGGTCCGCATCATGCCGCCGACGTAACCGGCATGACCTCCGGGAGAGGTCCGCTGTCAGGTATGGAGCCGACCTTCAAATGTCCGCCTGAGACAGCGGTCGAACAACCCTCAACGGCAGTACGCGTTCACCCAACTCCCCCATAGAAGCTGCCGTTGAAGACTCCAACATCAGCTCTGTAGAACGTTCACGGAACTGGTGCTCTCGGCCAGTTGCTGCCACTCGGATTCTTTCTACGACCGTCCGATTCCACTTCGACACCGGACCGTCGGACATATCTGCCGCTATATCGCGAGGCCGGTAACCGCGCTGACCGTGATCCAGCTTTGGAGTTGCGATGAGATATCGAATCGGGCATCGAGAGCCAGTGCGACGTCGATTGCCTCGCTCAGAGTTCGACCGTGTTGCAACGCGATGAATGCCGCGTGTGCTGCGTCGCTCTGGTCAATGACAAAGGGTCGCCACCGCGGACGTACAACGAGTCCGGATGCTGGCACATCGATGCGCAGCGGAATGGCTCCCCCGGGCTGGTGCGCGCGCCAGATGTCCGCGATCGCGTAACGCGAATGAATCGCGACACAAGCCGGATGTGTCGCCAGTCGGCTGCCGAGCAGCTTTTCGCTGCCGATCTGCTGCCACCGCCGGGCACTGAATACGCTCGGATCGGTCGCGTACCAGGCCGTGTGAATGGCCCATTCGAGTCGCGCGACATCGCCGAAATAGGGATAGTGCGATTCGCGTTCCCAGTTGTCGATGAAGTCGGCCAGATGTTCACCGAACTGGTTCAGATCGCCGCTGCGCGACGGCCAGGCGTGGGCGTATGCGTGCGCAAGCGTCGAGAAATAGCGTTCACCCGTCAGCGCAAGCAACACGGGATAGGCGTTTGTCAATGCGGCGTGCCAATGCGTCTGTACATTGCCGCGATATACAGCCAGACGGCGTGCCGCAATGGGTTGCCCAGTCGACAGTTCTTCGAGTAGCGCGGACTCCTTTTGCGGATCGCGGATGGCATCGGCAAACGCACGTTCGATGTCGTTGAATGGAGAGGTCATCGCGCCGGTCCCGCGTTTGAACACGCGAAGCCAGGTAAGCGGGCAGCGCCCACCCGGAGGGTGCGCGCCTTGTCCGCTTCATCAAGCAGATCTGCGAGTGGCGGGACATTCGTGTCCCATTCGATCAGCGTGGGACACTGACCGAAACGCTGGAGCGCGTACTCGTAAAGTGCCCAGACTTCCGGTGCCACGCGTGAGCCGTGATCGTCGATCACGGCGATATCAGTGACGCTATGCCCTGCAAGATGAATCTCACCGACAACCTTCGGCGGAAGTTCGTTCATCGCGCGGATCGCATCCTCCGCGTGATTGCATTGATTGACGTAGAGGTTGTTGATATCCAGCAGCACGCCACACCCGGTGCGCCGCGCGAGTTCGGCGAGAAACGCGGCTTCGCTGTACTGGTCCGCTTTGAAGCGCACGTATGCCGAGACGTTTTCGAGCAGAATGCGTCGGGCGAGCCTTTCCTGCAGCGCATCGACGCGTGTGCACAGGTGGTCGAGCGCCAGCCCGGTAAGTGGCAAGGGCAGCAGGTCATTGAGATAGCCGGATGCCGAAGCATTCCACGACAAATGCTCCGACACGATCACCGGATCGATACGGTCGACAAGACGCCGGAGTTTGCCGACATGCGCGGTGTCCAGCGGCGTCGTCGAGCCCAGCCCGAGACCGACGCCATGAAGGCTGACGGGGAGATCTCGCCTCACCGTCTCCAGAACATGCAGGTCGTATCCGCCATCGCCGAAATAGTTTTCGCTATGGACTTCGATCCAGTCGACGGCGGGGATCGCATCGAGAAAGTCCGCGTAGTGCGCGTGCCGCAGCCCGACGCCGACGC
>NZ_CYGY02000113.1:0-2909 GCF_900007165.1 Paraburkholderia piptadeniae | reverse complement strand
CGAGTGCCTGGCGTGCAATATCCTGTTTCATGTTTCGATCTCTCCGTCAGTCCCACAGGCATTCTCGGGGCCGTCGATGCGCGATGCAGTGAACTGCCTCCCCTGTCCGGATATGCCATGGCTTCAGTTTCCGGCCGCATCTGCTGGGGGTGGCCTACAGCAGACACGGCCGTTCGAAAGCGCCAACTTCGTTACTTTACGTCGAAGCGATAGTCGCCGTGCGTCCGGTGTCCGTCGGACGCCACGGCGACCCAATGCACGGTATAGCGTCCTGCCGGCAATGGCGGCAACGCGACCGAAATGGCGTCGTGATTCTGTGCGTCGACGGCGGCCTTCGCAGTATTGACCTGCTTGCCGCCTGCATCGGTGACGGTCACGGACGAAAACGCGGGTTCCAGCGGGCCATCGAAGGCAATCCGCACCTCGCTGGGCGAGGCCACGGTGGCGCCAGCGGCCGGAACCTGCGTGCGGGGAAAGACGTGCGCCCAGACGGAACCAGCCCACGCGAGTCCGAGCACTAACGCAGCCAGCGTCGCGCCGCTACGCGAATGATGACGTGTGTTCATGTGATGCCCCGTTACCAGTTGAACAGCGGCTTGCCGATGGTTGTCGGCGCGATCTCGTCGAAGAAGACATGTGCCTGCACAAGGACGCCGACGTGTGAACCGCTGGCGCGATTGACCGGAATCTGCGCCTCGATGCCGAACTGGCCGTAGCGGTTGTGCCCCTGGCTTCGCGAAAGGGGAATTTCGACGATCGGAATCAGGTTCGAAAGCGGTTGCGGCAGGCCAAGCGAATGCACGTGCTGCTCCAGGTACGGCAGGCTGTACTGGACCGTAAAGCCATAGATGAACGCGTTCGGCTGTCCGGCGCCTGTTGTGAGCGCCGGTGCTGCCTCGGCCGTGATGGCGACAGGGCGCAGCCTGGCGAGCAAATCCGGCAGGTCGCCCATGCCTTTGCCGAGATAAACCGTCGGCGAAATGGTCGAGAAGCTGTTCGCGACCGCGTGGCTGCCTGTCCCACCGAGTTCCGCGGTGACACCGACCGAGGTCATGAATTCGTGCGCCTCGTTGACGTACAGCAGGTACTTCAGGCCAATGTCGAAGTTGTCGAAGCCGTGCGCCGTCGGGTTATTCTGCATCAGATACGAGCCGCCTACCGACAGCGCAAGACGCGATGTGATGAGCTTGTCGTATTCGAAATGGAACGTGTTGACGCTTTGGTCGCCGTTGTCGCCCGGTACGCGGATGTGCCCGTACAGAAGGTTAGCCTCGTCGCCGACACCGGGATCGTCGACGGCCAGGGTGGCGGGAAAGACGCGGTCACCGGCGATCGAGTGGGCGTGCGCGTGCTGCGACAGCATCGTCGCCGTCGGGCACCCGAACGTCGGCAATGGCCGATGACTTGTCTTGGATCGACAGCGCGGAATGACGATTCCGCTCCGATACCTGCCCTTGGAACTACAGCGGCGCGACCGGCAGCAACGGGTCGAAATGCGTCCGCCGAGCGACGGACAATCAGCGCACGGTTTTTGCAATGGGGCAGCGAGCGCCGACATAAGCCAGCAAATACGGCCACCCGAAAAATACGAAACTCCATCTAATAAAAGCCGATGCGCTCCCCGCAAACCCGCATGCGTGTGCGCCTATATTTTGAGCAAGGAGTTAGATGCGCTACCTGCAACCTATTGATTCAATTGTTGTATTTGCAATCGACGTTGCTCAATGGGGTGCAGGTGGTCGGAGGTTCAAATCCTCTCGCCCCGACCAGATGGACAAAAAGACTTACGGTGCAAGCCGTAAGTCCTTTTTTCTTTGTATCGGCAGTACCGCAGCCGCAGTCGGCAGGCACCTATAGAGCAAGAATACGCGAGTGCATCGGTATCCTGATTAACCAGCCCGATCATCACCACAACCCTGCGCATGCCCTCAAAGCAGTCGGCGGACAAGGCATCGCCATTTCACTTCCCCGCCTGAGCCTGATACGCCCCCAGCGCCGCCCCGAGTTCCTCGTCGGTGACAGCGGGCGAGATGGTGAACTCAAAGATATCGCCCCACTGCAGCATCCACGCCGCCATGGGCGCGGTGCTCTCCGCCTCGATGATCGCGCAGCCGCTCAGCTCGCCGATCGAATGCCATCGTCCGAGCATCTTGATGCCATCGGGTGGCAAGGCGCCGCCCGTTTTCATGAAGCGTTCGATGGCCGACTGCTGCGCCGTCGGCTGCCCGTTCCACTGAACAATGAATTTCATTGGAGATCTCCACTCGACTCGCGACGGTGCCGGCCAGTGGCAAGCCGTGACCGCGACAGACGCCGCAGCATGCGGCGCGTGGGAGCCTGCATCGGGCGCGGATTCGTCCTACGTTATCCGACATTCCGTGCCGCCACTGTGGCGCTCTAAAGCTCGCTCAAAGAATGATAGGCAGCGTCCGTGCAACTTCCATCTGCGAAGCAGCGAATTCGATCGAGGTCTGTGCGACATCCCGCATTCGACCGAGCGCATCCCGCTACTTTAAGTTTCCGTTAAGGCGGCGCTCATAGAGTATTCCGGCGTTCCGACGATGCTGTAGGTGCTGCGAGGAGTCGTCCGACGCTTCTTGGTCCGCCGGGGGGCGAACCAGACGAAGACCATCGTCGATGCGCATTCGACCGCCGCAAGGGTGTCAGATGGCGTGTGGTAAGCGGCCGATCAGCCTTCGCCCGAGGGCTGTGGGGGACGGCCATTCGAACCCGGTGTTTCACCGGGTTTTTTCTTTTTCGACGCAAACGCTTCGATTCTCCCTCGCGCGGCCCTCGACCGCGCCGCACGGGCTACGTCAGAAGGCCGTGATTTCGCCTATGCCATTTGCCGGTGCGAACGTCATGCAATCGCCGTGCAAAACTGTATAAACATAAGGGCTATCCACTTA
>NZ_CYGY02000025.1 GCF_900007165.1 Paraburkholderia piptadeniae | reverse complement strand
ACCGTACCGTTACCGTCGGTCGAGTTACCCGAGATGTTGGTCGAGCCATTCCCCGAGGTGTTGATCGAACCGTTCGGATCGACGATCACGCCATCGCCGTTGGCCGACGTACCGGAAATATTCAGCGAACCGTAGTCCGTGACATTAACGTCGCCATTGATAACCGCACCATTGCCGTTGACCGAGTCGCCGGAGATGTTGGTCGAACCATTGCCCGAAATGTCGATCGAGCCGTTCGGACTGACGATCACACCCGAGCCATTGGTCGAGTTGCCATCGATGTTCAGCGTGCCGTTTTCGGTGACGTTCACGTCGCCGTTGATGTTCACACCGCTTCCGTTCGTGGACTGCCCAGCGATGTCCACCGCACCGTTGCCTGATATGTCAATCGAGCCGTTGGGGCCTTCCGCTGCACCGGCCACGTTGACCGACGTTCCGCTGACATTGAGCGTGCCGTTGTCCGTCACGTTCACGTCGCCGTCAATGAGGACGCCATTTCCGTTCGTCGAGTTGCCCGACAGCGTCGCCGCGCCGTTGCCCGAGATGTCGATCGATGCGTTCGGATCGACGACTACAGCGCCGTTAGCTTGCGAATTGCCCGTCACGTTCAACGTTCCGTTGTCCGTCACGTTCACCTGCCCCTCGATCGTCACGCCGGCGCCATTCGTCGAGTTGCCCGCGATGTCTGCCGTGCCGTTGCCCGAGGTATTGATCGAGCCGTTCGGGGCGACGATCACGCCGTCGCCGGTTGACGAATCACCCGACACGTTGAGCGTGCCGTTATCCGTCACGTTCACGCTGCCATTGACAACCGCGCCAGTACCATTGGTCGAGCTACCGCTTATATCGGCCCCGCCATTGTCCGAAATATTGATAATGTTGCTTTGCGCCGTGCCCGTGCCGTTCGTCGACGTTCCCTCGATTACAAGGGAAGCGTTATCCGACAAGTTGAGCGAGCCACCAGAAAGATTGGTACCGGCTCCAGTATTCGACGTCCCGTTCAGATACATCGAGCTGTTGTCACCCATGTTGGTGACGCCGTTGACGTATCCTACGCCATCGCCTGTGTTCGAACTGCCGGTCACATTAAACGTAGAATTCCCGGACATCGCGGTCGGATCGTAAAGCGCCACACCGTAGAAGCTTTGCGATTGACCTTGGATGTTCAACGCTGCGTTACCGGACAGCGTCGCATTGTATCCGTCCTGGACGCCGTAGCCGGAACCGTTAGACTGGCCGAATATATTCACCGTACCGTTGTCGGCGATGTTGATCGGCGCCATGCCGTTGATCCACACGCCGGTGGCAGTATCTGATCGGCCTTCGATGTTCAACTGGGCAGAGTCAGTGACGTTGGTGCTATCGTAGTCAGCGAAGCCAAACGAATTGGTGGATGTTCCGGCGACATTAATCTGGGCGTCACCCGATTCGTTCCAGTTTGCATTCTTCTGAACGCCATAGCCGTTAGTTGACGTACCGTTGGCGTCCAGCGTGGCATTCTGTGAAAAGTTCGATGTGCCACCGATGAATACAGCGCTTCCGTTCGTACTGTTGCCGGAGAGGGCGATCGCAGCATTGTCAGTTGCATTGCCGTTCAGAGTGAACGACGCACCCGTGCCGTTCGTGCTCGTGCCAGAGACATCTAGCGTGCTATTGCCACTGACGTTTCCGGTAAAGCTCGACGACGCGCCCATGCCGTTCGTGCTCGTGCCGTTGACCTCCAGCGTGCCATTGCCACTGACGTTTCCGGTAAAGCTCGACGACGCGCCCGTGCCGTTCGTGCTCGTGCCGCTGACCTCCAGCGTGCCATTGCCGCTGATGTTTCCGGTAAAGCTCGACGAAGCACCCGTGCCGTTCGTGCTGGTGCCGTTGACATCGAGCGTGCCATTGCCGCTGAGGTTGCCGGTAAAGCTCGACGAAGCACCCGTGCCGTTCGTACTCGTGCCGTTGATATCCAGCGTGCTATTGCCGCTGAGGTTGCCGTTAAAGGTCGACGACGCACCCGTGCCATTCGTACTGGACCCCGACACACTGAGCGTGCCGTTATCGGACAGGTTGCCTGTGATCGTTGCAGATACGCCGGTGCCATTGACCGATTCGCCGCTCATGACTACCGAGCCGTTGCCCGAGAGATTCATCGCGCTGGAATCGACCACGCCCGTGCCCGTCGTTGCATTGCCTGAGATGGTGATCGTGCTGACGTCGCCGACGTTCAACGCGCCAGTCACCGTCACACCCGATCCAACCGTTCCCGTGCCGTTCAGGTTGACGGCACCGTCATTGCTAGTCGTGATCGAACCTGGGCTCGTGATGCCATTGCCGCCGCTTCCATTGGCCGTGCCGGTGACGTTCAGCGCGCCATTGCCCGAAACCGTCTCCGTGCCGGGAAGATACACACCAGATCTGGCCACGCCGTTCGTGGTGCCGCTCAGGTCTGCCGTGGCGTTGCCAGTGATGTTCAGCGCAGCGTACTGCTGCACGCCGTCACCGAGGTTCGAATGTCCGGCGAGATTCAAGCTCGCAGAGTCCGTCGCGGTGATCGCGCCGCTGACATCTACGCCTGCTCCGTTGGACGACGAGCCTTCGATGTCGAGCGCAGAGTTGCCCGTCAACGTGGTGTTGACAGCCATCGACACACCCGTGCCGCTGGTGCTGGTGCCGTTGAAGTTAACCCGGGATTCATCCGCAATACTGACGTTGAGATTCTTGTACGCTGTCTGCAGAACGCCCGTGGACGTGTTGCTATTGCCGAAGATGTTGACAGATGAATTATCGGCCGTATTGATGTACTGGCCTTGGGTCGTTCCGCCTGTACCGATCTGAACGCCGGCGCCGTTGACCGAAGTGCCGTGCGCGTTGAAAGTCGCGTTGTCCTGGGTTTGAATCTTCAGGTTGCTGGTCAGCCAACCAAACCGCCCGCCACCCAGCGTCACGCCAGCGAGAGAGCCCGAGCTACCTTCGACGTTGACCGTTGAGTTGTCCGCTTCGGTTACGGACAACTGGTACAGGTCGGCGCCAATGCCGCTCGTGCTGTTTCCGTGAATATTGATGGTGCCGTTCTGTGAAGTGGTGAATTTCGTTGGCCGGACATTGACGTTGTCCTCCACGCCGGCAGCAACACCGTCGCCCGATGTCGACGTACCGGAAATATTGATGACTGCGTTATCGGTCGCGTTAATCTGATTGTTATACGTATATACGCCAACTCCCCCAACAAGCCCACCTCCCGAGGTGGAATTGCCACTGAAGCTGAGCGAGGCCGACTGGTTGGCATTGATATTTCCGCCCAGGTAGACGCCATCCCCGTACGACGACGCACCCGTGATGTTCGCCGAACTATGATCAACAACGTTCAGGGTCGCGCCTGAGCCTTGATAAACACCGGAACCGTTCGACGTACTGCCGTTGACGTTCAGCGTGCCGTTGCCCATATCAGTGAAAGTGCTACTGAAGTAGACACCCGTGCCCGTGTTCGACGTACCCGTCACCGTCAGCGTGCCATTGCCGATCTCGGTGAAGTTCCCCACGAACATCACGCCGTCGCCCGTATTGGCAAAGCCGGCAATCGTCCCACCACCCACGTTCGTCACCGTACCGCTGAACGCCACGCCATTGCCGCTGCTCTGGCCGGACACATCGGCATAGGCAGTCAGATTGCCGCCATTCAGATCAATGGTGCCGCTCTGTTGGTAGAGTGTGCCGGTGTGGTTGCCGCCAACGTCCGCCGTCAGATTCAGATTGAGTGCATTCGACGTCGACGTGATATTGCCATTGAGCGTGATGCTGCCATTGGCCGCCATCGTCAGATTGGCCGCCGCGCCACCGCTCTTGACGATATCCGCCCCCGCGTTCTGCACGATGTTGCCCGTGGCGGTGCCCGAGCTGGCCGTCGTGATCGTCACGTCCGTGCCGCTGCTCAGCGTATTGCTGATCGTCTGGTTGTTGACCGTCGCGCTCGTGTTCGTGTCGCCGCTGAAACCGCCGCTCACGTTGCCCGAGTAGTTCGCGTCCGCGCCCGTGCTGATCGTCACATCCGTCGGATCGATCAGCCATTGTCCAGCCTTGCCGTCCGGCGCCGCTGCACTGACCGAGCCCTGCACGTCGAGGCTATGACCCGACGTCTCCACGAAGCCGCCATCGCCATGCGCCGAATCGGCCTTGATGCTCGCGCCCGCGTCCACCTGCGTGAAGTTCGCGAAGTTCACGCCGTCCTGCAGCATGCCGGCCGCCTGCGTGCCCGCGAGCTGATGCAGGCTGTCGCCACCGATGATGACCTTGCCGCCCGCCGCATCGCCGCTCACGTCGATCGTCGCATTGCCGAACACGCCCACGCGATCGCCCGAGAGCACCACCGTGCCGCCCGTGCCGCCGGCGGCCCGGTTCGATGCGTCGATCGTGCCCGTCACCGCGACGTCGCCCGTGTTACCCGCGTCGGCCACCACCGTGCCCGCGCGCGTGACGCCCGACATGTTCACCACCGTGTCGAGCAGCGTGTTGGTGCCGCGTGCCGTCAGCAGCACCGTGCCGTTGTCGGCCTTGATGTTGCCGCTGTTCTCCACCAGCGCGTTGGCCGTCGCGTTCGTCAGCGTGAGCTGGATGCCCTGGCCGTTGGGCAGCGCGACCGTTGCGCTGTCGCCGGCGGCGAGGATCACCTGGCCGCCGGGCGCCGTCGAGATCGTACCCGTGTTACGCACCTGGTCGCCCATCAGCGTGACGTAGCCCTGCGCCTGGATCGTGCCGTCATTGATGACGCTGGCGTTCGTGCCCGTCGAATTCAGTTGCAGCGGATTGCCCGCCATGAACGCGTTGCTGTCGATCGACTTGGTCGTCGCGAGCAGCGAGCCGACGTTGACGATGGCGTTCTTGCCGAACAGCACGCCGTTGGCGTTCTGGATCAGCACCTGGCCGTTGGCTAGCAGCGAGCCCTGGATGTTCGAGGCGCCTGCGCCCGTCACACGGTTCAGCGCCTGGGCCTGCGCGTTGGGCTGGTTGAACTGGACGGTGTTGCCCTGGCCGATGTTGAACGAGTTCCAGTCGATCACGGCGCGCTGGCTGCCCTGATTGATGTTCATCGTGTTGCCGTTGGGCTGCGAGATCGTCGCCTGGCCGGCCGTGACCTGGCCGCCCGTGGGCAGGGCCTGCGCGCGGGCGACGTCGGGTTGCGCGACGAGCAGGGCGAGGGCGACGGCCGTCATCGTCGAGATGACGCCGAGTTCTGCGCCGCCCGTCGCGGCTGTACCTTCGCCGGGCTGCTTGCCCTGGCTCATCACGTTTTCGGCGACTGCGACCAGCATGCCGAGACGCTTGCTGAAGACCCGGCGAAACCGATTCTTGTTCATGTATGGAAGACTTCCGTGTAAATGAATGTACCGCCCCGACCTGGACGAGCGCGGACCTGCATGAGGCGCTGGCAGATGTGTGGCTGATGGGCGGCTCACACCTGTTACAAGCCTTTGATGATCAGGAATCCGATGCCTTTGTGAGGCACGTGAGCAGACTGAAAACGCCCGGTGCTGTGGGCAATCACCGGCGTCGCGACTTCGGAAAAGTTCTATTTCGAAGTGACTGCGCAAGCCAGAGCCGCTTTTGCGGATTCCAGCGTGGATGGTAGATAGAGGGTCAGGCGCGCTATATAGAAGGAATTCGAATTTGCGTGCGCCGTGAAAGATGGCGTATCGCGGGCCGTAGAGGCGGGGCTGGGTAGACGGCACAGAGGGTGCCGCCGCCTCACGTGGCGTTCTGTGATAGTCGCGGCAGAGAGCGGGGCTGCATGCGACGTGTCAATTCAGAAAAGGCGAGCGCCTCAACTCGAGTGGCTGAGGCGCCGTGGAAAGAAGATCAAAGAGGGACCGTCGACCGCCGGATCACGCGAATTCGAGCATCTGATCCGCGCTCGATCTGTCCAGCCATAGGCCGTGCCCAGCGGCGAAGCGATACATTTCGGACTCGCCGGAAAAGCCCAGCCGCTTGCATGCCGCCGCGCGTTGCATGCTGATGGTGTTCGGGCGGCGACGGAGCAGGCGAGCCGTCTCGCAGACCGTCAACCCGCACAGCATCAGGCCAGCGACTTCCATCTGTCGCCGTGTGAGTCCGGCGAAACGTCGCAGTTGAGGCAGCGCGTCGAACTGATCCAGCGCGGCCTGCATGATCGGAGAAAAATAGCGCTGCCCGGACGCAACGCGCCGCACGGCGGCCACGACCTCGGACATCTCTTCGCGCTTGCTGACGATGCCCGCAATGCCTCGCTTGACAAGACTTCCGACCAGGAACGGATCTTCGAACTCGCTATACACGAGCACAGGCAGCTCCGGATACTCACTCGAAACAGACGCAAGAAAACGCCATCCATTCAGCGCGCGTTCGTCGGGCATCGAGTAGTCCGTTATCAGCACGTCGCAAGCGGCACTATTCAACAAGGCCATCAATTGCGAGGAATTGCTCACTTCCCCGGTCACGATAACGCCTGAATTTTCCAGCGCTTTGCGGAGTCCGTATAGCACGAGCGGATGATCGTCAGCGATCGCAACCCTGATGCATTTTTCTTTCACATTCATCCCTCGAAAAGCCAATTGATGCTGCTTTTCCAATTCGATGGCTTGTCAGCAATACCGGCTGTCTCCGTCTGTTGAAATCGCAATCGCTTGCGCGCGGCAACGGAGATGCCGTCCTGATCATATTGGTGCCGACGATCCGGTTTAGACCGTCGACTGTTTCGGCGTCGGATTTTCTACGCTTTCAGCGACAGAGTCGATTGAGATACTGCCTTTTATGATCCGCTTCAAACAATAACCTGTGTCGAATGATCCGACATATAGAAAGGCATCGAAAATAAATGGCGAGTACATGTTATTCGATATCCTGATGAGCTGGCGTCGTTAGCTTCAGAGCGAGCGCAACTACTGCCTGCGCGACAGAAAGTCCTTCAAAGCCTGTTGGGGGAGCGCTCGCGAAATGGCAAAGCCTTGCGCGAAATCGCAGCCCGCCGCTCTCACTCGTTCGATGTCGGTGGCTGTTTCGACGCCCTCAGCCGTAACGCCCGTCGCAAGCTCGATCTTCGGTTGATACCACGCCGATACGGGCGGCAAGTCGTTCTCTGCCAGCCACTCATTCGCGTGTGCGTGCTGGTAAGTCCGATACGGTTCGCGGAATACTTCGGCTTGCCCGTGCATCACATCCCTCACGCGGCTTCCAGCGACTGTCCGTGCTGTCGCGCGGACGGTGCCTGCTGCCGCAAGCGCGACCGGGCTTTTATCGACTGAAGCATCGTTTCGGCAGATTTGCCGAACAGTTGCGCGAGCGCTTCGTCCAGCAAGCCCCGTCGCGACCAGATCTTGAAGCGGCGATGACATGTGCGAAAGTCGGGCGTGCGTGTCGGCAGTGCGGACCAGGGCGCGCCATTCGAGATCACCCAAAGCACGCACTCGAAAACGTCCCGATTGTGATAGCCGGGACGGCCACGCGTTTCCACCTTCGGCTCGCGCTCGAAAATCTGACTCACGCGAGTCCATTGCTCGTCTGTCAACACAGATTCGAATTTCATGTTCATATCGCTCTCCAGGAATACTTTCAACGATACGAACGTGAGCAGGATGCTTCCATCGAATAACTTCGAATTTCGGCAAGTTGATCTGTATTGCAAGGCTCAACGCAAATCATGCGAACGAATATCCAATAGATAGAAATCCTTCTATTGTTTGGGCGCAAAAAAAGCGCACCGGGTAGGGTGCGCCGAAATCGGATAGAAAAAGACATAAACGCGGTCTAAAACCGCGTGCATCAGACTGCCTGTGACGACCACTCAGTGCAATAGAAGGAATTCGAAAATTTTTTCTTTGCGCAGCACATGTCGGAAAAGTGGTGCTTGCTGATAACGTTTCATCGCATGAACGATGATGCGATTTTGTCGCGAATGCCCCGGTTCATTTGATGCAACGGTTCGAGTATTCAGCATTGGGAGTTGTTTGATATACGCCATTGTCTGATCTTGCATATCCTTCACGACCGGCGTGAGTCAGAGCGCCGTGACGTTGCGAGCGGCTGCGCTATGAACGGGTTAGTCGTCGTTTTGGCGTCGTATGAATCCGCGCCAGGTTAAGCATCCTTCGCAAGATCACTTCGATAGCTCTGAAAAATTATGGCGAATTTAGAGGGCCGCGTGAACGTCGCTGTCGCGGACGATCATCCCATTGTCGTCCTGGCGATTTGCGACGTGTTGGCTGTCATGCCGTCGTTCAGTGTGGTGGCTACGGCGCGTACGGGCACCGAGTTGTTGCGCGCCACGGAGACTGACTCCGTCCAGTTGATCGTCACCGATCTCGTCATGCATTCGAAAGACCCGGATGACGACGGCCTCAAGCTTGTTCAGCGCTTGCGCCAGCAACGGCCGGAAACGCGGATCGTCGTCTTCACGATGACGACGAACAGAGGCGTTCTCCATCAATTGTGTCGCCTCGGCGTGGCGGGCATCGTCGGCAAGGACGAGGACGTCAGCGTGCTGGGCAAGATCTGCATGCGCGCGCTGCTCGAGAAAGAAACGATACTTTCTTCGACCATCATGCGCAGCCTTTCGATGGCGGGGAAAACTCAAAGAGATTTGCGGCGCGCACAACCTTTGTCTCCGCGCGAAACAGAGGTCGTCCGGTTGATCGCGAACGGGATGTCGCTGACGGAGATCGCGCGTAAGCTGAATCGCTCGAAAGCAACCGTTGCAACGCAAAAGTACTCGGCCATGCGGAAACTGCACTTCGACAACGGCGCGGACCTCGTCCGCTTCGCATCCGAATTCGGCCTCTCCTGACCACGCCCGACCAGGTCGTGCCTAGCAATTTATCTTCTTGACGGATTGTATGACAGGAATATAATCCGTCAACAAGCGGACGGTTTGCCTTCTAATGATCTGAAAGAAGGCCCGCCGGTCGAAGTACGCCAACGTGACGGAGACAGCACCATGCAGATGGATGTCAACATCGGAGCGCGTCTGGACAGACTTCCTCTGTCCGGCTTCCATTGGCGTCTGCTGGGCCTGATCGCGGCCGGCATGTACTTCGATTCGTTCGACATCTACATCGCCGGCACGGTCCTTGCGGCGATGGTTCACAGCGGCGAATCCACACTGAGCCTCAACGCGACGTTCGTATCCGTCACCTTTATCGGCATGATGACGGGCGCGTGGCTCTCCGGGCTGCTCGGCGATCGTTTTGGCCGCCGCTTCTGCTATCAGTTCAATCTCGGCATCTACGGCTTCGCGTCGATTGCGGCGGCGCTCGCGCCGTCCATCTACTGGCTGATCTTCTTCCGTCTCGTGATGGGCGTCGGCATGGGCGCGGAAATCGTCGTCGGATACGGGACGCTCAGCGAATTCATTCCCGCCGACTGGCGCGGCCGCTTCGGCACGATCCTCAATCTGATCATCAACACGTCGCTGTTTCTGTCGACGTTTCTCGGCTGGCTGATCGTGCCGCACTACGGCTGGCGATGGATGTTCGCGATCGCGGGATGTGGCGCGCTGGTCGTCTGGTTCCTGCGCAAGTCGATGCCGGAATCGCCGCGTTGGCTCGCATCGCGCGGACGCGCCGACGAAGCGCGGCAGATTGTCGAGCGAATCGAGACGGCGTGCGGCAGCACCGCGAGCCGCACGTCGAGCCACTCGGCGAATGCCACGGAGTCGTCGACGCGCGAGTTCTATTCCACCGAAACCACCGAAGCCGGCCGCCTCGGCGCTCTGTTCTCGCGCCGTCTGTTGACGCGCACGATCACGGCCATCACGGTTCTCGTCGCGCTGTTCACCGTCAATTACGCGTTCGTCAGCTGGATACCGACGTTCCTCGTCAAGCAAGGGCACAGCGTGTCGAACTCGCTCGGCATCACCGCGCTGATGTTCGCGGGCGGTCCTGTCGGCTCGCTGATCGCATTTGCACTCGCCGAGCATCTTGGGCGGAAGTGGGGCATCGTATTGTTTTCGCTCGTCTGCGTGGGCTTCGGCATTGCTTATCCGTTCGCGCAGTCCGCGGTGGCGATCACGGCGCTCGGCTTTGCGATCACGTGCTGCATCTATGTGCTGTCGTCGTTCAGCGTCGCGACGTATGTGCCCGAGCTGTTCCCGACGGAACTGCGGTTGCGCGGCTCGGGGCTCGCGAACACGGCGGGCCGTGCCGTAAGCATCGTCGTGCCGTATGCGGTCGCGAGCGCGTTCATGCGCTTCGGCATCGCGGGCGTGCTGACGCTGATCGTCGGCACGCTGCTGGTTCAGGCGTTGATCGTCGGGGTGCTCGGCGCGGAAACGAAGCAGCGCTCGCTCGAAGCAATCGCCGCCGATGCCGGCGTCACGAGCGTGGAAGCACAGGAGGGAAGCGCGACGGCTGCAATCGAGTGAAGGGCCGCGCGCGTTTCTACACGATTACCACATGAAAGGACAATCGAGACATGTCGTCGCCCGCTGAGAACTACCGGATCTACGCAGTCAAGTACGCGCATTTCGAGCGCCGCTCTGGAGACAACTTCATCGGCGGCGATTCTCATGATGTGCCGATGCCGCTCGATTACTTCGTATGGGCCGTGGTGGGCGAGTCGCGCACGTTCATTGTCGATACGGGCTTCGATCAGGCGATGGCCGACAAGCGCGGCCGCACGATCACCAATACGGTCGAGAGCGGGCTGAGGCAGATCGGCATTCGCGCGGACGCCGTCGAAGACGTGATCATCACGCACATGCACTACGACCACGCGGGCAACCACTCGCTGTTTCCGCGCGCGCGTTATCACGTACAGGACCGCGAGATGGCGTATTGCACGGGCCGCTGCATGTGTCATCACGCGCTGAGCCATCCGTTCGAACCCGAGGATGTGAAGTCGATGGTCGGCCGTCTGTTCGAAGGGCGCGTGCAGTTTCACGAAGGCGCATCGGAGATCGCGCCGGGGTTGAGCGTGCATTGGGTCGGCGGCCATACGAACGGCCTGCAGATCGTGCGCGTGCATACGGAGCGTGGCTGGGTCGTGCTCGCATCCGACGCGTCGCATTTCTACGCGAACATGCAGGAGCATCGGCCGTTTCCCGTCGTCTACAACGTCGGCGACATGCTGCAAGGCTATGAAACAGCGCATCGGCTGGCGAGTTCGCCGAATCACGTGATTCCCGGTCATGATCCCGCCGTGCTCACGCGCTATCCGTCGCATGATCGCGAGACGGAAGGCTGGATCGTGCGGCTCGACGCTGAATCGCGGTAGGCAAGAGAGAGACGCACATGACGTTGAAAGGCAAGGGCGCGCTCGTCACGGGTTCGTCGAACGGATTGGGACTCGCGATGGCGCGTGGGCTCGCTGGCGCGGGATGCGATGTCGTGCTGCACGGCCTCGAAGCGCCGCAGCAGATGACGCGCACGACAGACGAGCTGGCGAACGCTTTCGACGTAAACGTCGCCTATGTGCAAGCCGATCTCGCGACGCCTGCGGGCGTCGATGCGCTGATCGGCGCGGCGCGCCAGCGCGTGAGTTCGCTCGACGTGCTGATCAACAACGCAGTCGTCCGGCATTTCGCGGGCATCGAAGCATTTCCGCTGGAACACTGGAACAACGCGCTCGCAGTGAATCTGACGGCTGCGTTCCGCGCGATTCAACAGGTGTTGCCCGGCATGCGCGAGCGCGGCTGGGGACGCATCGTCAACATGACGTCGGTGTACGGCACGCGTGCCGTCGCCAATCGCGTCGACTATGTGACAACGAAGACGGCGCTGCTCGGCCTCACGCGCTCGGTGGCAATCGAAACGCTGAATCAGGGCATCACGTGCAACGCAATCTGTCCGGGCTCGGTGCTCACGCCGAATATCGACGGCCGCATCCATGCGTTGATGGACGAGCGCGGCTTGAATCGCAGCGACGCCGTGCGCGAGTTCCTCAAAGGCAAACAGCCGACGGGCGAACTCGTCGATGCCGCGCATGTCGGCGAGATGGTCGTGTTTCTGTGCGGGCCATCGGCGAGCCAGATCACGGGCGCGATGATGCCGATAGAAGGAGGCTGGCTTGCAGGCTGATTCCATCGAGACCCGCACGATGTGCGACGGCGGCAACGACGAACTGACCCGCGCGCTCGCGCGCTTCGTCGCGGACACGCAGTGGCAAGACCTGCCCGCTGCCGTGCGCAGCGAAGCGAAACGCGCGCTCGTCAATTACTTCGCGGTCGCTCTCGCGGGCTCGCATGATCCGACGCTCGACAAGGCCGTGTCCGTCTACGGCCGCTTTCGCGCCGATGACAATGCGACCATCATCGGCCGCAGCGAGCGCACCGACATGCTGAACGCAGCCGCGCTCAACGCGATGAGCGCCAACGTGTACGACTTCGACGACACGCACATCCCGACGATCATCCATCCGACGGCGCCCGTCGCCGCCGCGCTCTTTGCGCTCGCCGAGTCGCATGCAATGAGCGGCGAAACGCTGCTGCTCGCGTTCGTGCTCGGCGTCGAAGTGGAGTGCCGCATCGGCAGTGCGGTGTCGCCGGAGCACTATCAGCGCGGCTGGCACATCACGTCGACTTGCGGCGTGTTCGGCGCGGCGGCCGCTGTTGCAAAGGCACGCGGGCTCGGTGAAAGCGAAATCGTGTGGGCGCTCGGCAATGCGTCCGCGCAAACGGGCGGACTGGTCGAAACGCTCGGCACGATGTCGAAAAGCATCAGCGTCGGCAATGCGGCGCGTAACGGGCTGCTGTCAGCGCTGCTCGCGGAAGACGGCTTCTCAGGACCCGATGCGCCGCTCGAAGGCGAACGCGGCTTCGTGCGCGTAACGGCGTTGAAGCCGGCCTGGCATGCGCTCACGCAAGCGCTCGGGCGCGAGTGGGCGTTGCTGAGCAACACCTACAAGCCCTATCCATGCGGCGTCGTGCTCAACCCGGTAATCGACGCGTGCCTCGATTTGCGGCGCGACGCGCGCTGGTCCATCGACGATATCGAGCAGGTCGAGCTGACGGGTCATCCGCTGCTGCGCGAGCGCACCGACCGGCCGGGCGTGCGCACGGGCCGCGAATCGCAGGTCAGCGCACAGCATGCGGTGGCTGTCGTGCTGTCGCGCGGCAAGGCGGGGCTCGAAGAGTTCAGCGATGCCGCCGTCGCCGATCCGTCGCTGCGCGCGTTGGCGTGCCGGCTGCGTTTCGTCGATGACGCGTCGTGGCCCGTCGAATCGGCGCAAGTGACGATCGTGCTGCGCTCGGGCGAACGCCACTTGCATCGCGTGCATGCCGCGCGCGGCAGCCTTGCCGCGCCGCTTGCCAACGTCGAGCTTGCGGACAAGCTGCGTCGGCTCACGACATATGGCCGCTCGGGCGTCGACGCTCAACCGCTCGTCGACCGCTTATGGAAGTTCGAGCACGAGTCCGATGCGGCCGCCGTGGTGCGTCTCACGCGTGCCCGCGGCTCGGATTGACGCAGGGATCTTTTTATTCGCGAGGATTGTCATGTCGAGTAGTCAGGCATCAAGTCAGCAACGCGGACCATTGCTCGGTTTCGTCGGCGTCGGCACGATGGGCCGGCCGATGGCGCGGCGGCTGATCGAGGCGGGTCATGCCGTCGTCGTGTACGACCGCGATGACGCAGCCGTTGCGGAACTCGAGGCGATCGGCGCACAGGCGGCCGCATCGGTGCGCGAAGTGGCCGACAGCGCGCGTATCGTGTTCACGAGTCTGCCCACACCCGCGATCTTCAGGAACGTCGCGCTCGGCGACGGCGGTCTAGTCGAGGGCAGCGCGATCAAGATCCTCGTCGATCTGTCGACGGTCGGCTCGCGCATCGAAAGGGAAGTCGCCGATGGTTTGCTCGCAAAGGGAATCGAAACCGTCGATGCGCCCGTGAGCGGCGGTGCAGCGGGCGCAAAGAAAGGCACGCTCACGATCATGGCGGCGGGCAATCCTCTCGCGCTCGAAGAAGTGCGCGGCCTCTTCGATGTGCTCGGCAAGGTGTTCGTCGTCGGCGACAAAGCCGGGCAGGGGCAGTTGCTTAAGCTGCTGAACAACATGCTGTCGTCGACGGCGTTTGCGATCACATCCGAGGCATTCGTCGCGGGCATGCGCGGCGGACTGGACCCGGAGGTCATGATGTCGGTGATCAACGCGGGCAGCGGCAAGAACGGCGCGACGCTCGACAAGTTTCCGAAGCACGTGCTGCCGCGCACATTCGATTTCGGCTTTCCAGTCGGCAGCGTGTGCAAGGACATCGGCCTGGCCGTCGACGAATGCCAGGCGCTCGGCGTGCCGATGTGGGTGGGCAGCATCGCACGCCAGGTGTGGAACTACGCCGCGATGCAGGACGGCGCCGCGCGCGACATGACGGAACTCGTCAGGTACGTCGAACGCTGGTCGTCCGTCGACGGGCTCGCGGACTGATCCGCTTCTGTTTCTGACAATGCGAACGCAAGAACACAACCATGGAGAATCACATGATCGTTGAAATGCGCATCTATCACTGCGCGCCGACGCGCTTGCCGGCCTTGCTCGACCGCTTCACGAACACGACGCTGGGCTTCTTCGAAAAGCACGGCATCCAGCAGATCGGTTTCTGGACCACGCTGATCGGCCCGAGCAATCACGCGCTCACCTACATGCTGAAGTGGGAAAGCCTCGCTGAGCGCGAGCAGAAGTGGAACGCGTTCCAGGCGGACGCCGATTGGATCGCGAAGCGCGCCGCGACGGAAGCGGAGAAGCCGATTGTCGAGCGCATCGAAAATCACTTCCTCACGCCGACCGCGTTCTCCGCGCTGCGCTAGGAGACGGCCCTTATGACACAGCAACAACCCAGGCGCATCGGCTTCATCGGGCTCGGCATGATGGGCGGGCCGATGGTGCAATGCCTCGCCAACGCCGGCTTCGATCTGTACATCGACGATGCCGATGCCGCGCGCGCCGACACGCTTGCCGCGCAAACGGGCGCGCAGCGTCTGCGCAAGGACAATGCCGCGTCGCTCGACGCATTGATCACGATGCTGCCGAACTCGGCGATTGTCGAAAGCGTGCTGCTCGGCCGCGGCGCGGACGGCTGGGCGAGCCTGTTGGCGAAGGGCGCCGTCGTCATCGACATGAGCTCGTCGGAACCGGAGCGCTCGCGCAAGCTTGGCTCGGTGCTCGAAGAGCGCGGCCTCGCGTATCTTGATGCGCCCGTATCGGGCGGCGTCAAGAAAGCGAAGGAAGGCACGCTGGCGATTCTCGTCGGCGGCCGCGAAGACGTGCTCGCGCGATGCAAGCCCGTGCTCGAAGCGATGGGCAAGAGCGTTCTGCACATCGGGGGCGCGGGCTCGGGACACGCGGCGAAGGCGCTGAACAACTACGTGTCGGCGGCGGGACTGGCTGCGACGGTCGAGGCGCTGCACATCGCGCAACGCTTCGGCATCGAGCCCGACGCGATGACGGATGTGCTGAACGCATCGACGGGCCGCAGCAACACGTCGGAAAACAAGGTGAAGCAGTTCATGCTGAACGGCACGTTCGCCTCCGGCTTCGCGCTGCAATTGATGAACAAGGATCTGAAGATCGCGCGTGCGCTTGCGCAGTCGGTCGGCTATCCGATGACGCTTGGCGCGACCTGCACGGCGATGTGGGACGAAGCCGCGCAACATTCGACGCCCACGACCGATCACACCGAAATGTATCGCGTGCTCGATGTGTATCGCCTGCTCGATGGCGATGCGCGCTGATTTTTCTGCTCTGGAGCCAGCCATGTCACATGCACCGCAGTTTTATATCGACGGACGCTGGGCCGAGCCCGCGTCCCCACGATGGTTCGATATCGTCGATCCGTCGACCGAAGTGCCGTTCGAGCGGCTCGCGCTCGGCAATGCGCAAGACGTCGACCGCGCGGTGGCCGCCGCGCGCCGCGCGTTTCCCGCGTGGTCCGCGACGAGCGTCGCGGAACGCGTCGCGTTGCTGCGTCGCGTGCTGGGCATCTATGAGCGCCGCTACGACGAGTTCGCGGAGGCGATGCGTCGCGAGATGGGCGCGCCCATCACGTTCGCGCGCAACGGCCAGGCGGCACGCGGCCCGGCGCATCTGAACGCGCTGATCGACGTGCTCGAGCGCTTCGCATTCGAAGAGCAGCGCGGCAGCACGCGTGTCGTGCTCGAAGCGATCGGCGTGTGCGGGCTGATCACGCCGTGGAACTGGCCCGTCAATCAGATCGTCGTGAAGATCGCGCCCGCGCTCGCGGCCGGTTGCACGATGGTGCTCAAGCCGAGCGAGTATTCGCCGCTGAGCGCGTTGCTGTTCGCCGAAGTGCTCGACGAAGCGCAAGTGCCCGCAGGCGTATTCAATCTCGTGAACGGCGATGGCCCCGGCGTTGGCGAGGCGATTGCGAGCCACCCGGATATCGACATGGTGTCGTTCACGGGCTCGACGCGCGCGGGCGTGCTGGTCGCGCAGGCGGCCGCGCCGAGCGTCAAGCGCGTCGCGCAGGAACTGGGCGGCAAGTCCGCGAACATCCTGCTCGACGACGTCGATCTCGACGAAGCGGTGAAGCGCGGCGTCGCCGCGTGCTTCACGAACTCGGGCCAGTCGTGCTCGATCCCGACGCGCATGCTGGTGCCGCGTCACCTGATGAACGACGCGGCGCAGATCGCAAAGCGCGTGGCGGAAGCCTATCGCGTCGGGCCGACCGACGAGCCTTCGACGCAGCTCGGACCGCTCGTGAACCGCAACCAGTTCGAGCGCGTGCAGGCGTTGATCCAGAAGGGCATCGACGAAGGCGCGCGGCTCGTGACGGGCGGCACGGGATTGCCGGCGGGCATCGAGAAGGGCTATTACGCGAAGCCGACCATCTTCGCGGACGTCACGCCCGACATGACGATCGCGCGCGAGGAAATCTTCGGGCCGGTGCTGTCGATGATCGCGTACGACAGCGAAGAGGAAGCCATCGCGATCGCCAACGGCACCGACTACGGTCTCGCGGCTTACGTGCAATCGGGCGACATCGCGCGCGCCCGCAAGGTCGGCCGTGCGCTGCGCGCTGGCGGCGTCCACCTGAACTATCCGCCCACCGATTTCAACGCGCCGTTCGGCGGCTACAAGCGGTCGGGCAACGGCCGCGAGTGGGGCGAAGCGGGCTTGCGCGAGTATCTGGAAACGAAGGCGCTGGTCGGTTACGGCGCGGATTGACGCGCCGTGGTCCGCGACGGGAATTTCAAAGCGGACCAGAAGTGGGCCAAAAAGCGGCCAAAAAATTTTGCGTGTCTGGATTGTCGGACAATCATCGCGTCAGGCAGGCTGGGTGCGTAGAGCGGTTGAACGGGCAGAGCAACAGAGAGGACCTTGAAGATGGATAGCAACGAACGTTTCGAAAAGGGCTTTGAAAACCGCAAGGAAGTGCTCGGCGCGGGTCACGTGGAGAAGTCGTGGGCCAACGCCGACGAATTCAACCGGCCGATGCAGAAGTACGTCACGGAGTGCTGCTGGGGCGACATCTGGGGTGACAGGACGCTGCCGTTCAAGACGCGCAGCATGCTGAACCTCGGGATGCTCACGGCGATGAGCCAGCATCACGAGCTGTCCGTGCACGTGAAGGGCGCGCTGCGCAACGGCGTGACGAAGGAAGAGATCCGCGCGGTGCTGATGCAGGCGGCCATCTACTGCGGCGTGCCGCTCGCGCTGGCCGCGTTCCGCGTTGCGACGGAAGCGATCAAGGCGTACGAAGCGGAGACTTCGGCGGTCTGAATGCGGATTTAAGGATTCACGGATTCGCTCACACGAAAGCACCACACGGTGCCGACAAAGAATGGAGACATCGATGAAGACCCTCACTGCGACAGACGTCATACAGTCCGAACGCGAGCAGTCGATAGAAACGAAAAGACGCAATGCCATCAAAGGCGCGTTCTTCTCCGAGTACATCGACATGTTCGACATTTACCTGCCCGTCGTCGTCCTGTCGCCGGTGCTGGCGTTCTTTCAGCCGCCGCATCTGTCGAGCGGCATGGAGACGATACTCGCGTCGCTCGTGTTCATCACGACGCTGCTCGGGCGGCCGATCGGCGCGCTGCTGTTCGGGATGATCGCGGACCGCATCGGGCGCCGCAAGGCATCGATCTGGTCGGTGTCGGGCTTCGGCGTGGTCACGCTGCTGATCGCGCTGCTGCCGGGCTACGAGAGCATCGGCATCGTGTCGTACTGGCTGCTCGTGCTATTGCGCTTCGTCGACGGCATCTTTCTTGGCGGCGGCTACACGGGCGCGATGCCGCTCGCCATCGAGTATTCGAAGAAGGCGCAGCGCGGCTTTGTCGGCGGCTTCATCATCGCGGGCTTTCCGGCTGCATACGTGTCGATCAATCTCATCGCGATGCTGATGTTCGCGCTCTTTCCGCTCAACGGCATGCACTCGCCGTACGCGCAATGGGGCTGGCGCATTCCGTTCGTGCTGGGCGCGGTGCTCGCGGGGATTCTGGCGATGTACTACGTGCACAAGGTCGCCGAATCGGAGATCTGGGAAAGCGAAACGGCCGAGAAAGGCCCTCAGCCGGAGAAACTGCCGCTGACGGACCTGCTGCGCGGCAAGAGCGGACGCAACCTGCTTCAGGTGCTGATCATGATGACGGGCTTCTGGCTCACGCAAAACATCATCACGATCTTCCTGCCGACGGGGCTGCTCGTGAAGACGCTGCATCTGACGGGCTTCCAGATGACGTCCACGTTGATGATCACGTATTTCGTGCTGTTCTTCAGCTACATCGGCTCGGGAATGCTCGCGCAGGCGATCGGGCGGCGGCGCTTCTTCGCGATCGTCGGCCCGCTGATCGCAACGGTCGGCGCGGCCTTGCTGTATGTGATCGCGAACGTCGACGGGCTGTCGCTGACGACGATCATCGTGCTGGTCTGCGTGCTTGCCGTGCTCGTCACGTCGCCGTGGGGCGTGATCGTCACGTACATCAACGAACGCTTCGTCACCGATGTGCGCGCGACGGGCTTCGGCGTCGGCTTTAGTCTGTCGGTGATCATCCCGTCGTTCTACGCGTTCTACATGGACTGGCTGAGCGCGTTCATGCCGTTGCGGCTGACGTCGGTGGTGCTGCTGTGCATCGGCGGACTGATCGGCGCAATCGGCGCGCTGATGGGACCGGAAACGAAGGACGTCGACTTCTGACGAATGACTACCAGTAAGGGAATAGCGGAAATGAACAAGGAACGGATCGGATTCATCGGTCTCGGCAACATGGGCGGCCGCATGACGCGGCGTCTCGTCGAGGCGGGCATCGCCGTGCTCGGCTACGACACCGTGCCCGAGCGCGTGAAGGCAGCGGGCGCGCAGGTCGCGGCGACCGTGGCGGACGTGATGAAGTTCGCCGATGTCGTCATGCTGTCGCTGCCGGACAGCAAGGTTGTCGAAGCCGTGGTCGAAGGCGAGGGTGGCGTGCTCGCGAATTGCCGCGCCGGACAGATCGTCGTCGATCTGAGCACGGCGGCCGCGAGCTCGACGATACGGCTCGCGCAGCGCTTCACCGAATGCGGTGCGCAGTATGTCGACGCTGGCATCTCGGGCGGCGCGGCGGCCGCCGAGAAGGGCGCGCTGACGCTGATGGTCGGCGGCGACGCGAGCGCTGTCGCGGCGCTCAAATGGGCGTTCGCGCCGATCAGCGCGAAGGTCGCGCACATGGGCGACAGCGGCGCGGGACACACGACCAAGCTGCTGAACAACTTCCTCAATGCCGTGAGCCTCGCGGCGAGCGCGGAAGTCATGGTGGCGGGCAAGAAGGCGGGGCTCGATCTGCATCTGCTGCTCGACGTGCTCAACAGCAGCAGCGGCGTGAACTTCGCGACGCTGAACCGCTTTCCGAAGATCGTCGATGGCGACTATCTGGAAGGCGGGCTGACGGGCAAGCTGATGACGAAGGACGTGGTGCTCTATGTCGACCGCGCGCGCGAGCTGGGCGTGGTGTCGCTGAACGCGGCGGGGCCGCTCGCGAGCTTCGGCTTGGGCACGGCGCTTGGCTATGGCGATGTGATCAGCAACCGGGTCGTCGATGCGATCGGCGACGTATCGGGCGGCGTGCGGCTGTTCGACGGAAAGGTTTGCGACCAGGAAAAAGCAGAGGAGAAGCAGGCATGAAGGTATTTCACGGCAGGGCGGACGGCAAGATGTCGGAGCAGCGCGGCGAGACGTTTTCGGGCACCGTGTGGGCCGACCCCGTGATGCCGCCGACAGACGGCGTCACGATCAATACGGTGTTCTTCGCGCCGCGCGGGCGCACCTACTGGCATACGCACGAGCATGGCCAGGTGTTGCAGGTGACGGCGGGCAAAGGCTGGATCTGCAAGGAAGGCGAAGCGCCGCAGGAGATCCGCCAGGGCGACATCGTGTTCATCGGGCCGAACGAGCGCCACTGGCACGGCGCGAGCGACGGCAGCTACATGGTGCACATCGCCACGTCGATCGGCAAGGCGACGTGGCAGGAAGAAGTGGCCGAGGCCGATTATCCGAAGGGGCTCGACGCGCGCTGACGCAAAGCGCGGAATGCGGCCCATACCGTGTTTCGCGTTCCGCGCGAGCGGGCATTCGATCATCGCCATCATGAGGAACGAGTGAATGGATCAGGGAGCGCAGCCGGCGCGCGCGCAACGCGAGCCGCAGCAGATCAGGGACGACTTCGTGCGCGTGCACGGCGTCTGGAACGCCGCGTGGGACAGCATGCTTCGTCTCGATGCGGGCTTTGTCGATGCGTATGTGCAGTTCTCGGCGGTGCCGCAGCGTAGAAATCATCTCGACGACAAGGTGCGCGCCTTCATCGCGCTCGCCGCCGATGCGTGCGCAACGCAGTTGTATGGACCGGGCGTCGCGCATCATCTCGAGCGCGCGCTCGCGTTCGGCGCGACGGGCGAGGAACTGATGGAAGTGCTCGAATTGATCAGCACGATCGGCATACACACGAGCAATGTCGGCGTGCCCGTGCTGCTGGAAGTGCTCGAAGAGGAGGGATTGCGCGCCGGGCCTGCGCCGCTCGACGAACGGCGTCGCGCGCTGAAGGAAGCCTTCGAAAAGAATCGCGGCTATTGGCATCCGACATGGGAAGGTCTGCTCGAACTCGACCCCGATCTGTTCGAGGCTTATGTCGCGTTTTCGTCGGTGCCGTGGCACACGGGCGTGCTGAGTCCGAAGGTGAAGGAGTTCATGTATTGCGCGTTCGACGCTTCGCCGACGCATCTGTACGTACCGGGGCTCAAGCTGCACATGCGCAACGCGCTGCGCTACGGCGCGACGGCGGAGGAACTGATGGAACTGCTCGAAATCGTCAGCACGACGGGTATCCATGGCGCGGAACTCGGCGCGCCCCTGCTAGAGGCGGCGCTGGCGAAACGGCGCATCGCTGCGGAGGCCTGATACGCCGATGAAACACCACAGCACGAATCTCCTGCGCGGTATGGTGCACGATATGGTGCGCGGCCCGGCGCGCGATCCCGCGCGGCTGCCAACGACGCTGCGCGCACGCGAGCCGGACTCGACGTTCCGCGCGTTCCAGGCGGCGCCGCTGTCGCGGCTGGCGTCGAACGGCAACGAGCACGCGCACGTCCGCACGGCCGCGATTCTGGGCTACAACTAGACGAGGTCAAGCATGGCGGATTGCGCAACGCTCGTGGTCTTGCGCCACGCCCAGTCGGAATGGAATCGCACGAACCGCTTCACCGGCTGGATGGACGTGCCGCTGTCGGCGCACGGCGTCGAGCAGGCGACGCACATCGGCGAGCAGATGCGCTCGCTGTCGCTGCGTTTCGATCTGGCCGTCACGTCGGTGCTGAGCCGCGCGGGACACACGCTCGATCTGATCCTCGGTCGATGTGGCGCGCCGAGGCGGCCCGTCGTGCGCTCGTGGCGGCTGAACGACCGCCATTACGGTGCGCTCACGGGCATGGACAAGGAAGCTGCCGCTGACTCCTATGGCGCGGCGCAGGTGCGCGCGTGGCGGCGCGGTTTCGCTGAAGCGCCGCCGCCGCTCGATGCCGCGCGGCAGCAGGCCATCGTCGCGCAATTCACCGGCGCGGCGCTGCCACATCCCGATGCGTTGCCGCGCACCGAAAGCCTGCGCGATACGCTCGCGCGCGTGCTGCCGCTCTGGGACGCAACGGTGACGCCCGCGTTGCGCAACGGCGAATCGGTGTTGATGGTCGCGCACGGCAATGCGTTGCGCGCACTGTTCAAGCATCTCGACGGAATCGACGACGCGCGCATCGCCTCGCTCGAAGTCGCGCACGCGGAACCGCTCGTGCTCCGCTTCGACGACGCGTTGCGAATCGTCTCGCGCACCGGACTCGGTTCGCTGACGCAAGCTGGGCGCGCGTCCGCCGACCCGAATTTATGCTCGCCGGACGCCTGAAAAGGGCGGCGGTGAAGTATCATAGTGATTGGGTTTTTGTCGGACGGGAAGACAATAATGTCGACTGATATCGGGTTGGTCCGGCCGGAGACACTGCGTCACCAGGTCGAAAACGTGCTGCGCCAGGCCATCATGAGCGGGCGCTTTGCGCCGGGCGCGCGTCTGATCGAGCGCGAGCTTTGCGAGACGCTGGGCGTGAGCCGGACCTCCGTGCGCGAGGCGTTGCGCAAGCTGGAGGCCGAAAAGCTCGTGCGCAACGTGCCGCACAAGGGGCCCGTGGTCGCGGTGATGTCGCGGGAAGAGGCCGCCGAACTCTACGCGTTGCGCGCGTTGCTCGAAGGCTTCGCGGCGCACGAATTCGCGCGGCTCGCCAGCGACGAAGCCATCGCCCAGTTCGGCGAGGCCGCGAAGATGCTGCGTGCCCAGGCGACCGCCCAGGACCAGAACGGCGTGCTGAAGGCTAAGGCGGCGCTCTATGACGTGCTGCTCGACAACTGCGGCAACCATCTCGTGAAGGAAATATTGAACAGCCTTTACTCGCGCGTGAATCTGCTGCGCGCGACGTCGCTGATGCATCCCGACCGGCTGCCGAGCAGCCTGCGCGAAATCGACAAGCTTCACAAGGCGTTGAAGGCGCGCGACGGGGACGAGGCGCAGGAGCTTGCCCGCCAGCACGTATTGAACGCGGAAAAGGCGGCGTTGCGGATGCTGGGCGAGCAGGGCGACGACGCTTAGGCCGTGACGTGTCGAAGGGTCGAACAGGGCTGCGCGCTTCGCTCGCGCGGCGGCCCATGCAATGCGATAGCGCTCAGATCGCGCCCGCGTCGCGCAGACGCTCCACAGCCTGAGCGTCGAAGCCGAGTTCACGCAAGATCGCATCGGTGTGCTCGCCCGGTGCGGGAACGGCGTCCATGCGCGGCTCGTCGGCGGCTGTCATGCCAGGCGGAAACAGCGCGGGAATCACGCCCGCCGGCGTTTGAACCTGCGTCCACCGCTGCCGCGCTTCGAGTTGCTCGTGTTGCCACACATCGTGCATGTCGTTCATGCGCGCATTGGCGATCCCCGCTTCATCCAGCCGCTCGATCACTTGCGCCGCGCTCAGGCGCGAAAACGCTTCGACGATGATGCGCGTCAGTTCCTCGCGATGCTGCGCGCGGCGGCTGTTGGTGCTGTACCTGTCGTCGGTCTGAAGCTCCGGGCGGCGAACGACGATCTCGCAGAACTGCTTCCATTCGCGCTCGTTTTGTAGGCCGAGCATGACGGTCTTGCCGTCGCCCGCCATGAATGGACCATACGGAAAGATGGTCGCGTGCGATGCGCCGGCCTGGCGCGGCGGCGTCTGCCCGTCGATTGCGTAATAGAGCGGGTAGCTCATCCATTCGACCATGCTCTCCAGCATCGAGACGTCGATACGCTTGCCGCGCCCCGTTTGCCCGCGTTCGATGAGCGCGGCAAGGACGTTCGTGTAGCCGTACATGCCAGCGGCGATATCCGCGATCGAGCAGCCGGCCTTTGCAGGCGTGCCTTCCGATCCCGTGATGCTCAGGAAGCCTGCTTCGCTTTGAATCAGCAGGTCGTAGGCTTTCTTGTCGCGCATTGGGCCGTTCGCGCCATAACCGGAGATGTCGCACACGATCAGGCGCGGATACCGCTTGCAGAGCGTGTCGTAATCGAGCCCGAGGCGTTGCGTCGCGCCGGGCGCGAGGTTCTGCACGAACACATCGGCATCGGCGAGGAGCTTGTGCATGACATCGAGCGCTTGCGGCTGCTTGACGTCGAGCGTGATGCTTTCCTTCGAGCGATTGGTCCAGACGAAATGCGACGCGAGTCCCGATACGCGTTCATCGTAGCCGCGCGCGAAGTCCCCGTTGCCAGGGCGTTCGATCTTGATCACGCGCGCGCCCATGTCGGCGAGCTGACGCGTGCAGAACGGCGCGGCGATCGCCTGTTCGAGCGTGACGACCTTGATGCCTTGCAGCGGACGCATGATCGCGCTCCTTCAGAACGAACGTGGAAGACCGAGGATGTGCTCGGCCACGTACGACAGAATCAGGTTCGTCGAGATCGGCGCGACCTGATAGAGACGCGTCTCGCGGAACTTGCGCTCGACGTCGTATTCGGCCGCGAAGCCGAAGCCGCCGTGAAATTGCAGGCATGCGTTGGCCGCTTCCCACGATGCATCGGCGGCGAGCAGCTTCGCCATGTTGGCTTGCGCGCCACAAGGCCTGTGCGCGTCGAATAGCGCGCAGGCCTTGAAGCGCATCAGGTTCGCCGCTTCGATATTGACGTACGCGCGCGCGATCGGAAACTGCACGCCCTGGTTCTGCCCGATGGGCCGGCCGAACACGACGCGCTCCTTCACGTACGCGCTGACCTTGTCGATGAACCAGTAGCCGTCGCCGATGCATTCGGCCGCGATCAGCGCGCGTTCGGCGTTCAGGCCGTCGAGGATGTACCTGAAGCCCATGCCTTCTTCGCCGATCAGATTCTCGGCGGGGATTTCCAGATTGTCGAAGAAAAGCTCGTTGGTCTCGTGATTCACCATGTTGGGAATCGGCTGAACGGTGAGGCCGCGCCCGATCGCCTCGCGCAAGTCGACGATGAAGATCGACATGCCTTCGCTCTTCTTCTTGACGCCGGCAAGCGGCGTCGTGCGCGCGAGCAGGATCATCAGATCGGAGTGCTGCACGCGCGAGATCCACACCTTCTGCCCGTTGATCACATAGCGGTCGCCTTTCTTGTCGGCCGTCGTCTTGATCTTCGTGGTGTCGGTGCCCGTGGTCGGCTCGGTGACGCCCATCGACTGCAGGCGCAGTTCACCCGACGCGATCTTCGGCAGATAGCGCTGCTTCTGCTCGGCGGAGCCATGGCGCAAGAGCGTCCCCATGTTGTACATCTGGCCGTGGCACGCGCCCGAGTTGCCGCCCGAACGGTTGATCTCCTCCATGATGATGGAGGCTTCCGTCAAGCCGAGACCGGAGCCGCCGTATTCCTGAGGGATCAGCGCGGCGAGCCAGCCCGCCTTGGTGAGCGCATCGACGAACGCTTCCGGATAGCCGCGCGCTTCGTCGATCTTGCGGAAGTATTCGTTGGAGAGCTGGCTGCACAGAGCGCGCACGGCTTCCCGGATGTCCTGATACGCGTCGTCGTTGGTGTCGATCATGTCGATCATGCATTTGCCTGTGTGTTCGTCGTCAGGAGAGCGTGGCGCGAGCGGTCATGCCGAGCCAGCCTTCGTGATCCTTCGACCAGAGCTCGACCGTCTTGCCGTCCGCCGAAGGCTGGCCGCACAGATGCAGCGCGTTGCCCGCAAAGCATGGGCGCATGGCCCTGTACGAGAAGTCGAGAACGGCGGCATCGGGCCGTTCGCGGCGCAGCAGGTCCATCAGCAGCGTGGCGATGAGCGGCCCGTGCACGACGAGGCCCGGATAGCCCTCCGTTTGCGTTACGTAAGGCGTGTCGTAGTGGATGCGATGCGCGTTGAAGGTCAGCGCGGAGTAGCGAAAGAGGAGCGTCTCGTCGGGCGTGAGCGTGCGCTGCCACGCGGCATCGGCGGGCGCGGCGGTGGGTGTGGCAGTGGGTGCGGGCGCACCCGACGCTGACAGTTCGCGATAGACGATGTCGTGCTCTTCTTCGATCGCGAGCGTGCCGCGGCACTCGATCCGATGGCCGACCGTGACGAAGCCGAGCTTGCCCGTGCGTCCCTGTTTTTCGCGCACGTCGAGAATGCTCGATGCGCGTGCGATGCGCTCGCCGACGATGACGGGCGCGGCAAAGCGCAGCCGGCCGCCCGCCCACATGCGGCGCGGCAGGCCGAGATCGGGGAGAAAGCTGCCTTTTCGCGGGTGGCCGTCTTCGGCGATCAGCGACTGCCTGACGATGGGCCTGAAGAAGATCCAGTGCCAGAGGGGCGGAAGCGCATCGCGCTCGGCGGGGGCGGAGTCGTAGTCGAGCGTGGCCGCGAGCGCCGCTACTGAGGTGGGCGCGACGATGTCGACGGCGCTTTCCGTGCGCTTTTTGTTCGGTGCGGAAGGGTCGTCCATGTGAAGTCTCCGTCGCTGGCGTGTGCCAGCGTATCTGTTATCGACGGGAAAGTTTGGAGTATGTTCCCATGTGTACAGTCGATGTGCAGAGTCCGGCGTCGAATCCATTCGCACTCGCTGCCGCCAGCACCGAACTGGCCAGTGTGAAGCCTGCCGCCCACGCATCATCGTATCGCGCACGAACGCAGCGAATGTCAGCGCGACAGGCTGTACCGTCGATGGTACGCGAGGGCTGATCGCAAACGGTGGAAGAGTAGGAAGCCCGGCGGAGTTCGACAGGATGCGACCATCGACGAGCAGCTTGCGCGAGCGCGCGCGATCAATACAGCTGATACGAAAACGTCGCGTTCACGCGCGGGCTGCGCGATGCGCTTTCGATCGGCGCATCGCCGACTGCTATTGCGATCGACAGATCGAGGTTGTAATGCCGGCTGTCGCTGAGCCGCACGCCGATGCCGACCGACGAGAGCCGGCCCGGCGACGGCGTGCTGGCGTGCAGAGACACCCGCGCCATGTCGTACGCGAGGTACGGCGTGATCGTCTTCAGATAGGTGTAGCCCAGCGAGAACGCCCGGTTGATTTCAAGCGACACACCCCAACCCGAATCGCCCGCCGTCTCGCCCGCTTCGTAGCCCAGTGCATAGCGCTGCGCGCCGAACGTGATCTGCTCGGATGTCGGCAGCGAATCCGCGCTGTACTGACCGGTGAGCGACAGCGACGTGCCGATCCTGAACGGCCAGTCGTTGGTCTGTGTCAGCGTGGCGCCCGTGCGCACGAACGTCAGCGAGACGGGCGTGGGCAATGCGGTCGTCGCTGCGCCGACAGTAATGTCCTGCGATTTCGACGCGCCGAGAATGTCGAATCCCTTCGCGACGTTGAACGCGATCTTTTGCACCTGCCCCGTCGAGACGCGCACATAGTCGAGCTGCGCCTGCAGCACGCGGACCTGCGTGCGCGAATCCAGCGTGACGCCCGTGATTTCGTTCCTGTACCGGTTGTCGTCGTTCGATGCATAGCCGGACAGGGTGCCGAGCAGGCTGTGATCGTTGTCCAGCAGCAGCGGATACGAAGCGGACAAACCGAGCTTGTCGTTAGTGACGGTGCGGTGGACGTATGACGGCAGGCCGGGATTGTCGGTGGGTTCGCTGCGGTACGTGCTGGCATCGAGGTGCGTGACGAGACCGTTGCTGCCAACGGGCAGCGCGCCGCTGAACGCGAAGTAGGTCCGCTTGTCGCGTCCCGGCGGCGCGAGCGCCGAGACGCTCAGTTGTTCGCCGAGCGACGTCAGGCCGGTTTCCGTCGCCGTGATGATGCCTTGCACGCCCGGATGATTGAAGTCGATTCCCGCGCTGACGTTGAACGGCTTGCGATCGACGTTCAGTTCCAGCGTGGTCGCGCCATCGGTGGTCTGCGGCGGTGGCACGTTGGCCTTGACCGTTATGCCCGGCAGCATGCCGAGCGTGTTGACGTAGCGTTCGAACGTCGCGCTTCTGAGCGGACGGTCCGCAGTGATATGCGCGGCGACGGCGCGAATCTTCCGCTCCATTGCGCCGGGCTTGCCCGTCACCTTCACGCTGCCGACATAACCCTCGACGACGGTCACGCGCACGACGCCGTTGTCGAAGTTCTGCGCGGGGATGAACGCGAACGACAGCGCGTAGCCGCGTTCCTGATAGAGCTTCGTTACGCCGTCGGCGGCCTCGATCAGCTGGGCGATTGTGATGTCCTTGCCGGCGAGCGGCGTGAAGCGGCGGACGATCTCGTCGAATGGCACCGACTTCACGCCTTCGACCTGAAAGCGCGTCGGCGTGAGGTGCCGTGCGAGCAATTCCTGCAACTGCTGCGCGGGCGCGACGTGGACCGTGACGTTCGGCCCTTGCTTCGGCGCCGCGATTTGCGGCAGGGCATCGAGCGGATTGCCGGCTGAACGCGTCTGCGCTACCGCGACGCCGCTGGCCGTCGCGGCAGCGAGCAGCAGCATCCCCCCGAGGACTCTCGTTCTCATTATTCTTCCTTTCGGGCTTTGTTATGGGTCTTTCGATGCTTGCGCCGGTCGCGCCCGTCCCCGCGCTCATGCATCGACGAGATGTGCGGTAACGGATGGAGTCGCGTGCTGGCCCGGTTCACTTGCGCGGATCGGACAAGTGGCGCGGCAGACGACGTATCGCGATGTCGTCACGTGCGATTCGTGCGAGGCCTCACTCAGCACGCGAAGCCGGGTGAGGCGAAGGCTCGCGCGTTGTGCCGAACACGTTCGCATTTGCCAGCTCGATACTTTTCACGCGCTGGAATGCGCACGCACGACGCGAAGCGGCATGGTCCCATCCGTCGAGCCCATGCCGCTGTCGCCAAGGATGCCGATGCCTACTTGAGCAAGCTGCCCGCCACCGTCTTCACAGGCGCGAGCAGGCCGCCCGACTGGCTGCTCGTGCCGCTGCCCGAGCTTCCCGAGAGCGTCGCCGTCGCGCCGGCGTTCAGCGCTGCCGTGAGCGAGGCCGACTGCGTGCCGGTGCCCGTGCCCGTTGCCGTCGACACGAGGTTCGTGACGGGCGCAAGCGGATTCGCGGTGCCCGTGCCCGATCCGCCGAGGAGCGTCGTGCCGGCCGTCGCGACCGTGTTGCCTGTCGCGGCAACGACGTTGCCGACGCCGGTCGTGACCGGGTTGTTGCTGGTCGAAGCGATCGTCCTGCCGGCCGATCCGACCGTGTTGCCGAGTGCCGTCACCAGGTTGGTTGCAGGCGCACCGACGGATGAACTGCCGACTGTCTGCGTGAGCGAGCCCACCGTGTTCGTGATCGGCGTGATGACCGAGCTTGAAGTGCCCGCGAATGCAGTTCAATTGACGGCGCCGCCCCGATCGATGCAATGTCATGCGCTTCAGCCCAAATGCGGCGCGAGCCTGCACGTGATAAGGCATCGCGCGAAGAGCGACCCGGCTCGCCGCATGTCACACACGTTCTGTTGCTGGATTGTTGCCGTCTGGGCAACACGGTGAACGCATCCGCGGCGCTACTCGTGCTCGATGCACAAACCTAGAATTCGTTCGACGTGGGGACGCGAGCAATCGCATAAGCAATGCCTCCTATGTCGATCATGCTCAGTCATTTCGGACTGTCGTCGACTCCGCAACTTTCTAACCGAAGGTAATGTCATGTCGCAAAAGATCCTGATCGTGGGTGCCGGCTTTGCCGGGGTGTGGGGCGCACTGGGCGCAGCACGCGTGCTCGACGCAGCTGGCGTAACGAGCAGTGACGTCGAAGTCACGTTGATCTCGCCGAAGCCGGAGTTGCAAATCCGGCCGCGGATGTATGAAAGCGAGCCGCAGAAGATGGCCGCGCCGCTTCTGCCTCTGCTCGATGCCATTGGCGTGAAATTTCTCGAAGGCAGCGTCGACGAGATTTCCGTAAAGGACAAGACGTTGAGTGTCGTGTCGGCCAACGGACAAAAGCGCTCGCTCGCATACGACCGGCTGCTGTTGACCAGCGGCAGCAAGCTGAACAGGCCGCCGATTCCGGGCCTCGCGGACCACGCTTTTTCTGTCGATCGCATCGAGGATGCGGTGGCACTCGACAACCACTTTGCGGAGTTGGCGAAGCTGCCGGAATCACCCGCTCGCAATACCGTCGCAGTTGTCGGGTGTGGCTTCACGGGTATCGAGGTCGCGACCGAATTGCCCAAGCGGCTGCGTGAATCGTTCGGTGCTAACGCGGCGGTTCGCGTTGTCGTGATCGGCACGCAAGACGCGATTGGTCCGGATCTTGGGCCGAATCCCCGTCCGTTCGTCGCTGAAGCGTTTCAATCGCTGGGCGTCGAAACGGTGCTCGGCTCGGGCGTCGTGTCGGTCGATGCGGACGGCGTTCGCACTGCATCGGGCACGCGCATCGAAGCGAAGACGGTGATCTGGGCAGGCGGCATGCGCGCAAGCTCGTTGGCCGCGCAAGTATCTTCGCATGTCGATCCGCTCGGGCGCGCCGAAGTGGCACCGGATCTGCGCGTGCCGGAAGCACCCGACGTATTCGTCGCGGGCGATGTTGCACGAGCGCTGGCCGACGATGACGGGCACTACGCGCTGATGTCGTGTCAGCACGCCATCGTGATGGGGCAATTCGGCGGACACAATGTCGCCGCGGATTTGATCGGCGTACCGACTCTTGAATATCGGCAGCCGTTCTACGCCACTTGCGTCGATCTCGGCGAGTGGGGCGCGATCTATTCGGAAGGTTGGGATCGACAGATCAAACTCACCCACGCCGAAGGCAAGGCACGCAAACAGATGATCAATACAAAGTGGATCTATCCGCCGGCGCCGAATCGCGCAGAAGCATTGGCAGCGGGGAATCCGCAAGCGTCCTTCGGCTAGAAGAACTACAGCGTTCAGGTGCGGGCAAAAGGCTTTGGTCGAGGCCTTTATGCCCGCATAAACGCGTACCTTGAAATCTGCAATCGAGCTTCAATAGAATCGCGTGTGCGGTTCGGCAGTTCCATCATCAGCCCATTCCTCTGCCGGAAACAGGCAAATCCAATTCCGCTGCCGCCGCCTGCAATGACGGCGGCTTTGCATGCGCGCCGTTTCATTCCACTCACCGTTGTCCTCAAGCCGACCCGCCTTTACTTTTGCGGAGAAACTAATCTATAAAGGAGACACTCTTGATTCCAGATCAAATATGAAAGTCACCCTCGACGAACTGCAGACCTTTGCGACAGTAGTCGATACCGGCTCCATCACAGCCGCAGCCGAGCAACTGAATCAGACCGTGTCGGGTGCGAGCCGGACGCTGGGCCGACTCGAGGAAAAGCTGCAAACGACGCTGCTGCGCCGGACCACGCGGCGCCTCGAATTGACGGAGGAAGGAAAAGCCTTCCTTCAAAATGCACGTGAGATCATCGGCGCAGTGGAGAACGCCGAAGAACAACTCGCTGCGCGCCGGGAGCGGCCTTCCGGACGCTTGCGTGTCGATGCCGCCACCCCTTTCATGCTTCACGTGATCGTGCCTCTCGTGGCGGGCTATCGGGCGCGTTATCCGCAGATCGAGCTGGAACTGAACAGCAACGAAGGTATTATCGATCTGCTCGAACGGCGCACCGACGTCGCGATCCGGATCGGCAAACTCAAAGATTCGACCTTGCACAGCCGTCCCGTCGGCAGCAGCCGGATACGGGTGCTGGCCACGCCTGGGTATCTGAAAGCACAGGGTCATCCGAAACGCGTGGACGATCTCGCGAAGCACTCGCTGCTCGGGTTCACGCAGCCCGAGTCGCTCAATGTATGGCCGTTGATCGGACCGGACAACGAGCCTTATCGAATCGAACCGACTATCGCGTCGTCCAGCGGCGAAACGCTGCGGCAACTCGCGCTGGAGAGTGCGGGTATCGTCTGCCTGTCCGACTTCATGACGGCCCGCGACCGTCGAGAGGGCCGGCTCGTTCAGCTTTTCCCACGGCAGACACAGGATGTCCGTCAACCCATCAATGCCGTCTACTATCGCAACACGGCGATATCGGCGCGGATCGCTTCCTTCGTCGATTACCTGGTCGAGGCCGTCAAGGCGACGGAGTTCGCACGCTCGCCTGCGCATTGAAGAACGGGCACGCGTGAGGAAGCGCGAGCATCGTTCATAATCGCTCTGTTGCGATCTTGTCGAACCACCTCCCGCAATGATGAAGACCACGCCATTCGAATTCGTCGAGTCCGATCCATCCGGGACTGACCCGTTGCAAGAAGAGCTGGCGCTGCTGGACCTGGCGGCGCAAGGTCGCCGGGCTGCCCAGCTATGGGAAGCGCCCGTGTCGCTGGTGGTGCCGCGCAGCTATCTGCGCTATTCGCAGTTCGAGACGGCTCGCGCGACCTTCGCCGGGCGCGGCTGTCCCGTCTGGCTGCGCATGACGGGCGGCGGCCTGGTTCCGCAGGGGCCCGGCATACTCAACCTGAGCCTCGCGTATGCGGTGACGCGGCCACCCGGCGCGTTGAGCGAGGCGGTCTATCTGCATCTGTGCGAGGTCGTCGGCAGTGCGCTGCGCTCTCTTGGCGTTCCAACTCACTGGCAGTCGGTGGATGGTTCGTTCTGCGACGGCCGTTTCAACCTCGCCTGGGGGCCGGCGGAACAGGCTCGCAAGATCGCGGGCACCGCCCAGTACTGGCGGCGCGCGCCAGCCAACCTGCAAACCGACGACAATCAACGACACCTTGTTCTTGCACATGCCGTGCTATTGGTGAGCGCTGATCTCGAAGAGATCAATCAGCGGGCCAATGCCTTCGAGAACGAAGCCGGCAGCGGCCGTCACTATGACGCGCGCAAGGTGGTCAGTGTGCAGGAAGCGATGGGGGATGCCGCCGTTGTCCAGAAAGGGGCGTTGATGTCGATGGTTTCGCATGCGCTGAAGGAAAGCATCGACGGCATCGCATTGCCTCAATAGTCCGAAGAGCGCGACACCTGGAGCGTGTCAGGAACGCTGAAGCACTGGCACTGCATGAAAGAACATGTGCATGGTTGTCCGCTGACTACTTGCTCGTTCCGGGCGTGACGGATATCGCAACCGCTTCGGTGTGCACAACTTCAACCTGATCGCCCACGCGAATGTTCTTCAGTTGCTCGGGGTCCACCAACACATCCATTGGACCCTGCGGCCCCCTTATCGTGACGTGATTCCGCGTTGCATCCACGGCAACGACATCGCCCACTACCGTTATCTCACGACTGATGATGCCGCCCGGTTTGGTCCCGGACGCGGCCGGCTGCAAGGTCTGCCGCTCGCTGGAAGAGCGTGGGCCAGTTGTTTTTCTTAGACTCAGCGACCTCGCCTCCTGGTACTCGGTGGTAACCACATCGCCGACCTTGAGCTGATCGAAGTTGCGCACTTTGTCGCCCGCCGACAGTTCTTCGACCCGACCGTTCTTGTCCTTGAGCTTGACGGTCCGGGTAGCGGGATCGATGGAGACAACCGTGGCAACGACCGTTGTCGTTCCTGTCACGGTGCTCTTGTCGGGGCCCTGTTTGATCTCTACAGACGGCTGCTGTTGCTGGGCAAATGCCGGGCAGCCCGTCATGGCGACGGCGATCGCCACAAGGAAATACTGGATCTTCATTGCCGTGCTCCTCGGGATGGCGGTGGCTCAGCACCGCCCAATGCGGAAGTTGCCTCACTCAATTGGACTTTCTCACATCCCGCCACGGCGTGCATAGGGACATGTCCCTGGCCTGATTGCCGATCCCGTTCGTCACCCCGTTCCTCACCCGTTTCGCCTGTCAGTCGACGGTGACGGGGGCCCGCAGTGCGCGCACCGGCTCACCGCTTCAACCCCGGAAATGAGCGAATTGCAGATGCTCCCATCCGAGGTCCGAGAAACACGGGCCTTGAGTCGCTTCGCCAAATTTGATGTCGTTATGTTCGGCGTTCCATTCGAGTACTTTCACGTTTTCATTGGTGTCGACTGTCACGTCCCATCCGATGCAGCAGACGAACGGTACTTTCGCGTGAAGCTCCAGTACCTTGGCGACGCATTCGGAGAACGCCGGAATCCTGACACCCTGGAATTCTATTTTCGTGTCCGGATGCGCCCGTACATCTGTCCAGTCGCTCAGATAGCCGCGCGGGTCCAGCTCGCCAGTCAAGGCATTGATCGGTATGTTGACCTCGCTGCCCGTCTGTACGTGCGTTTCGCCGGCTCTGCCTAGTCGCAGGAAGCACGCGCGAAGCGAAATCCCGCCTGCCGGCTCGACGACCGTGGTGAGGCGCAACGTCGCGACGGGACCGCGGGTGAAAAGGTTGAATACCTCGTGTTGCCTGATGAATGCCTGAAATACGCCATTCCCGCTTGACCGGATGGATTGCGGGTCGAACGACTGCCTGTCGATGACGAATACGCCTTTTCCCTGGCCGGATTGATCCAGTTTAAAAGCGATCTTGTCCGTTTCTCTGAAAAGAATACCGAGAAGATCCTGATCGGATATCACCGCGTTTTCCATCGTATAGAAAAAACCATTGGCGAAATATCCGAGATCGGGAAATGCCTTGTCGCGGAATATCAGCTGCGATGCCGATTTCAACGTCGAAATCTTTCCGTACCAGCCTTTTGTGCGCGGTACTACGACCGCTCCATAATAGTTGTCCGGTATCCAGCCTTCCTTGAATGAGCCGTTCACGGCCGCATAGACGCGCAACCACGGCGCGTAGATCGCGTCGCCGAAGACGTCCCGTGCGTAGCTGTCGGTTTGCCTGACTACAGTGGGGCTGATCTTCCCGTGCAGCTTTTCGATCGTTCGAAGAATCTCTCTGGCCTGGATCGCGTGGTCCCGATGAAATTTGTATTTCGCCAGCTTTTTCACTGACGCTTTAGCGAGCTGTTCGAAATCGACTGGCATTCAGGATGATCCGTCTGATCGGCAAGGAAAAGGGAACAGGCGGCTCGCATGTGCTCAGGCATTAAACGAATCTTTTGGACATTCACGCAAGCCATTCAAACCTGCGCACACGAACGATGCGTGGGCCTCATCCATTCGGCATGGTCTAAATGAAAGCTTAGTGATAAATCGCGAGCAAAGAAAATTTAGTCCCTAAATGTCGTGGCTTTGACCGATATGGCGGAATTCAGTACGTCTGCCTTTCGATGTGACATCCGTTCGCAGAAGGCTCTCGGCCATACGTAGATGGCGGGTTGCGGCGCTGCAATATGCCAAGGTACTTCGCTCGCAATCCCAGACACCGCTTGACGTTGATGTGTGTCACCCGTGCCCGGATTGTTCGGACGGTTACGCTTGCGCGTGTTCGAGCATGAAGCAGCGAAACGCTTCGGCAGGAGGCCGCGAAAACGCGAAGTTGCCGGAGCGTGACGCCCTCATTAAGCAACGCTTAATCGAGACCAAAGAATAAATGAATTCCTAACGATTACCAGGCCGCATAACCTTGTTTTCCATGAGGTCAGCCAACGAGGAGCGAGACGATGACCATTCCCGTGGAAAGCAGCGTGATCACCGATGCCAAAGAGCGTTATGCGGCGGGTGTACTCAAGTACAGGCAGATGGGGTACTGGCAGCCGGATTATCAACCGAAGGATACCGACGTCATCGCATTGTTCCGCATCACGCCGCAGCCGGGCGTGGAGCCCGACGAGGCGGCGGCGGCCGTGGCGGGCGAATCGTCGACGGCGACGTGGACGGTGGTCTGGACCGACCGGCTCACCGCCTGCGAGAAGTATCGCGCGAAGGCGTACCGCGTCGATCCCGTGCCGAACACCGGCCCGGGCACGCCGACCGAGCAGCAGTACTTCGCGTACATCGCATACGAACTCGATCTGTTCGAGGAAGGATCGATCGCGAACCTGACTGCGTCGGTCATCGGCAACGTGTTCGGCTTCAAGCCGCTGAAGGCGCTGCGGCTCGAAGACATGCGTATTCCCGTTGCGTACGTGAAGACGTTCAAGGGGCCGCCGACGGGCATCGTCGTCGAGCGCGAACGTCTCGACAAATTCGGCCGCGCGTTGCTCGGCGCGACGATGAAGCCGAAGCTCGGCCTGTCCGGAAAGAACTATGGGCGCGTCGTGTATGAAGCGCTAAAGGGCGGCCTCGACTTCTCGAAGGACGATGAGAACATCAATTCGCAGCCTTTCATGCACTGGCGAGACCGCTTTTTGTTCTGCATGGAAGCGGTCAAGCGCGCGGAAGCGTCGAGCGGCGAAATCAAAGGGCATTACCTGAACGTCACGGCCGCGACGATGGAGGACATGTACGAGCGTGCCGAATTCGCGAAGGAACTCGGCTCGTGCATCGTGATGATCGATCTCGTCATCGGCTGGACGGCGATCCAGTCGATGTCCAACTGGGCGCGCAAGAACGACATGATCCTGCACATGCACCGTGCCGGTCATAGCACCTACACGCGGCAGAAGAACCACGGCGTGTCGTTTCGCGTGATCGCGAAGTGGCTGCGTCTCGCGGGCGTCGATCATGCGCACGCGGGCACGGCGGTCGGCAAGCTCGAAGGCGATCCGCACACGGTGCAGGGCTTCTACAACGTGTGCCGCGAATCGCGCAACGAGGTCGATCTGCAGCGCGGCGTGTTCTTCGAGCAGGACTGGGCCGCGCTGAAGAAAGTGATGCCCGTCGCTTCCGGCGGCATCCACGCGGGCCAGATGCATCAGTTGCTCGCGCTGTTCGGCGACGACGTCGTGCTGCAGTTCGGCGGCGGCACGATCGGCCATCCGATGGGCATCCAGGCGGGCGCGACCGCGAACCGCGTCGCGCTCGAAGCGATGACGAAGGCCCGCAACGAAGGGCACGACATCGCGAACGAAGGACCACAGATTCTCGAAGCCGCCGCGCGCTGGTGCACGCCGCTGAAGCAGGCGCTCGACACGTGGCGCGACGTCACCTTCAACTACACGTCGACCGATACGCCCGACTTCGTGCCGACCGCAACGGCATCGTAGAGATGGAGAACGACATGCGACTCACTCAGGGAACGTTTTCTTTTCTGCCCGATTTGACCGACGACGAGATTCGCGGACAGATCGAATATGCGCTGCGCCAGGGATGGGCCTGTTCCGTCGAATTCACCGACGATCCACATCCGCGCAATTCGTTCTGGGACATGTGGGGCCTGCCGATGTTCGACCTCAGGGACGCGGCGGGCGTGATGCTCGAAGTCGATGCGTGCCGCAAGGCGAAGCCACGGCACTACGTGAAGGTCAATGCGTTCGATTCGACGCCAGGCTTCGAAACGATGCGGCTGTCGTTCATCGTGGCCCGCCCGGATCACGAGCGTGGCTTCTGCCTCGTGCGCGACGAAGGCGAGGCGCGCACGATCCGCTACCGGCTGCGTCCGTATGCGGACGACCGGCCGGAGGGCGAGCGCTACGAGTAGCGCCCGAGCCGATCGCCCCGCATAGTCCAACCCGTTGACGAGACTCGACGCCATGAGCACCGAAAACGCCATCGACCTGCAAGCGATAGTGCGCGACGCGCAAATCCACGACGTGCTGGAACGGCTCGATCGCGAGCTGGTCGGGCTCACGCCCGTCAAGACGCGCATCGGCGAGATTGCCGCGTTCCTCGTCGTCGAGCGCGCGCGAAAGGAGCTGGGCATGGCGACCGCGGCGCCGTCGCTGCACATGTGCTTCACGGGCAATCCCGGCACCGGCAAGACCACGGTGGCGATGCGCATGGCGGAAATCCTGCATCGGCTCGGCTATGTACGAAAGGGGCACGTCGTGGCCGTCACGCGCGACGATCTCGTCGGGCAGTACATCGGCCACACGGCGCCGAAGACCAAGGAGGTGATCAAGCGGGCGATGGGCGGTGTGCTCTTCATCGATGAAGCGTATTACCTGTACCGCCCGGAGAACGAGCGCGACTACGGCCAGGAAGCGATCGAGATCCTGCTTCAGATCATGGAGAACCAGCGCGACGATCTCGTCGTGATTCTCGCGGGCTACAAGGACCGGATGGACACGTTCTTCGGGAGCAATCCGGGCATGACGTCGCGCATCGCGCATCACATCGACTTTCCGGACTATACGGACGAGGAGTTGTTCGAGATCGCGGAGCTGATGCTGCGCGACATGCACTACAGGCTCGATGCGGACGCGAAGGTTGCGCTGCGCCAATACATCGGGCGGCGCAAGAGCCAACCGAACTTCGCGAATGCGCGCTCGATTCGCAATGCACTCGATCGTGCGCGGCTGCGCCAGGCCAACCGCGTGTTCTCGTCGGCGGGGACCGTGACGCGTGACGCGCTGGAGACGATCGTCGATGCCGACATTCGCGCAAGCCGCGTGTTCCGCAACACACGATAGAAGGAGGCAGACATGCAGCACGGCCGAACGACCCTCTCGAAGTTCATCATCGAAGAGCACCGCCGCCATCCGGCGCAGGACGAGCAGCTGACGGCGCTTATCAACGATATTCAGACCGCGTGCAAGTACATCGGCACGCGCGTCGCGCGCGGCGCGCTCGATGGTGCGATCGGCGCTGCCGGCGCGAAGAACGTGCAGGGCGAGACGCAGCAGAAGCTCGACGTGATTTCGAATGAAATCATGCTGTCGTGCTGCGAATGGGGCGGGCAGCTCGCGGGGATGGTCTCGGAGGAACTGGAGCACGCGTACGAGATTCCCGCCGAGTATCCGCGCGGACGCTATCTGCTGCTGTTCGACCCGCTCGACGGCTCGTCGAACATCGACGTCAATCTGACCGTCGGCACGATCTTCTCGGTGCTCGAAGCGCCGCCGGGCATTACCGAGCCGCGCGTCGAAGATTTCTTGCAGCCTGGCAGCAAGCAGGTCTGCGCGGGCTACGCGCTGTTCGGTCCCGCCGACATGATCGTGCTGACGCTCGGACGCGGCGTGCACGGCTTCACGCTCGATCCGCAGATCGGCGCGTACATCCTGACCCATCCTGATCTGCATATCGGCGAGGACACGCAGGAGTTCGCGATCAACGCGTCGAACCGGCGCTTCTGGGAACCGCCCGTGCAGCGCTACATCGACGAGTGCGTGAAGGGCCAGGCCGGTCCGAGGCAGAAGGACTTCAACATGCGCTGGATCGCGTCGCTTGTCGCCGAGGTGCATCGCATCCTGATGCGCGGCGGCGTGTTCATGTACCCGAAGGACTACAAGGACCCGACGAAGCCGGGGCGCCTGCGGCTGCTCTATGAAGCCAACCCGATGGCGATGATCGTCGAGCAGGCGGGCGGGCGCGCATCGACAGGACGCGGACGCATTCTCGACGTGATGCCGGAGGCGCTGCATCAGCGCGTGCCAGTGATCCTCGGCTCGCGGCGAGAAGTCGAGCGGCTCGAACGATATCACGTCGAGTACGACAGCGGCACCGACGAGCGCTTCGAGTCACCGCTGTTCAACACGCGCTCGCTGTTCCGCGCAACGCAGTGACACGCCTGGCCTCCACGATATCGAACAGAAGGGAAGAGACATGTCGACTAAACATCCGATTGTCGCGATAACGGGTTCGTCGGGTGCGGGCACGACGACGATTACGCGATCGTTTCAGCACATCTTCCGGCGCGAGAAGGTCAAGGCGGCGATTATCGAGGGCGATTCGTTCCATGCGTTCGATCGCCAGCAGATGCGGCAGAAGATGAAGGAAGCCGAAGAGACGGGCGATCAGCACTTCAGCCATTTCGGGCCGGAGGGGAATCTGTTCGGCGAGCTCGAACAGCTGTTCGCCACTTATGGCGCGACGGGCACGGGCAAGAGCCGCAAGTATCTGCACGACGAGGCCGAGGGCGCGGCGCACGGACAACCGCCGGGCACGTTCACGGGGTGGACCGACGTCGATGAAGGCACCGACCTGCTGTTCTACGAAGGACTGCATGGCGCGGTGGTCACGAATCGCGTCAATGTCGCGCAGCATGCGGACCTGCTCGTCGGCGTGGTGCCGATCATCAACCTCGAATGGATTCAGAAGCTGCATCGCGACAAGAACATGCGCGGCTATTCGCAAGAAGCCGTCGTCGACACGATCCTGCGCCGGATGCCCGACTACGTGAGCTACATCTGCCCGCAGTTCTCGCGCACGCATGTGAATTTCCAGCGCGTGCCCGTCGTCGATACATCGAATCCGTTCACGTCGCGCGATATCCCGTCGCTCGACGAAAGCATGCTCGTGATTCGCTTCGCCAATCCCAAAGGCATCGACTTTCCGTATCTGCTGTCGATGCTGCACGACTCGTACATGTCGCGTCCCAACACGATCGTGTGTCCGGGCGGCAAGATGGGCCTCGCGATCCAGCTGATCTTCACGCCGATGATCCTGCGCCTGATGGGCAACCGCGAGCAGGCAACGATGTGAAGGCGCGTGCCGATGTCATGAAGGAGGACTCTCGCAATGAATGATTCCGCTCACATGCGTCTGGAGGCGGCGGCGCCGCAGAGCCGGCGCCGTCTCGCGAACGCGCTTCGCTTCCTCGCAATCGATGCCGTCGAGGCCGCGAAATCGGGCCATCCGGGCATGCCGATGGGCATGGCCGACATTGCCGAAGTGCTGTGGCGCGATCATCTGCGGCATAGCCCGGCCGATCCGTCGTGGCCCGATCGCGACCGCTTCGTCCTGTCGAATGGTCATGGCTCGATGCTGCTTTACGCGGCGTTGCATCTGTCGGGCTACGATCTGCCGCTCGACGAACTGAAGCGCTTCCGGCAATTGCACGCGAAAACGCCCGGGCATCCGGAAGTCGGCCTCACACCCGGCGTCGAGACGACGACGGGCCCGCTCGGGCAAGGGCTTGCGAACGGCGTCGGCATGGCGTTCGCGGAGAAGCTGCTCGCCGCGCGCTTCAACCGCCCAGGGTTTCCCGTCGTCGATCACCACACGTATGTGTTTCTCGGCGATGGCTGCCTGATGGAAGGGGTCAGCCACGAGGCCGGTTCGCTTGCGGGCACGCTCGGGCTCGGCAAGCTGATCTGTTTCTATGACGACAACGGCATTTCGATCGACGGTCACGTGAGCAACTGGTTTACCGACGATACCGCGGCACGCTTTCGCGCATACGGCTGGAATGTGATCGGTCCGATCGACGGCCACGACGCAACCGCCGTCGATGCGGCGATACGCGACGCGCACGGGAACGCGAAAGCGAACGACGCGCGTCCGAGCCTGATCGTGTGCCGCACGACGATCGGCTGGGGCTCGCCGAACAAGGCGGATACGCACGAAGTGCACGGCGCGCCGCTCGGCGCGGCCGAAATCGCGGCGACACGCCACGCGCTCGACTGGGATCATCCGCCGTTCGAGATTCCCGATGACGTACGCGCGAACTGGAGCCAACGCGAACGCGGCGCGGCACGCGTGCGCGAATGGAACGCGATGCTCGAAGCGTATCGCGTCGAATATCCGGACGAAGCCGCGGAGTTCGAGCGAAGGATGCGCGGCGAATTGCCGGCGGACTGGACACGCATTACGCAGCAGCTTGTCGAGGTTGCGCGTGGCGTCACCGGGCCGACCGCGACGCGCAAGTCGTCGCAGATCGCGCTGGACGTGCTGGTCCCCGAACTGCCCGATCTTTTCGGCGGCTCAGCGGATCTGACGGGCTCGAACCTGACGGCCGTCAAGGCGTCGCGAAGGTTCGTGCCGGGGCAGGCGATCGATCCGCACGCGAACTACCTGTCATACGGCGTGCGCGAGTTCGGCATGATGGCGATCATGAACGGGATGGCGCTGCACGGCGGCTTCATTCCGTACGGCGGGACGTTCCTCGTGTTCTCCGACTACGCGCGCAACGCGATACGTATGAGCGCGTTGATGAAGCAGCGTGTCATCCACGTGCTCACGCACGATTCGATCGGCCTCGGCGAGGACGGTCCGACACATCAGCCGATCGAGCATCTCGCGAGCTTGCGACTGATCCCGGGCCTCGACGTGTGGCGACCATGCGATACCGTCGAGACCGCTATCGCGTGGCAGATGGCGATCGAGCGCGCGAACGGCCCGACGTCGCTCGTCGCATCACGCCAGAATCTGCCGCAAGCGACGCGCGACGACACGCAACTCGCGCTCGTGCGCAGAGGCGGCTACGTGCTGAGCGAAGCGACGGGCAGCTCGCCCGACGTGGTGATCATCGCTACAGGATCGGAAGTCGCGCTCGCACTTGCCGCACAACGCCAGCTTGGCGAGCAGGGCGTGCGTGCGCGTGTCGTGTCGATGCCGTCGACATCGGTGTTCGACCGGCAGGATGCCGCGTATCGCGCGCAAGTGCTGCCGCCGGGCGTGCGCCGTGTCGCGGTGGAAGCCGCGCACAGCGACTTCTGGCACAAATACGTCGGGCCAGATGGACGTGTGATCGGCCTTGCGTCGTTCGGCGAATCGGCTCCGGCAGGCGAGTTGTATGCGCACTTCGGCGTGACGGTCGAACGCGTCGTCGAGGCATGCGTGTGATGAAAACGCGGCTCGTCACGTTCGATCTCGATGGAACGCTGATCGACACGGCGCCGGAACTTGCGCTGGCCGTCAATCGTGTGCTCGACGGGTACGGCTATCCCGCTGTCACGCTCGATACCGTCATCGGTCACATCGGAAACGGCACGCGTGTGTTGATGCAGCGCGTGCTGACGGGCCTCGGCGTCGAAGCCGATATCGTACTGGACCAGATCATGCCCGTGTTCGACGCGCACTACGACGCGATCGCCGGCACCACTGCGCAGCCGTATCCGCGCGTGCACGATGCGCTCGCGCGGCTGCGGTCCGCCGACATGCACATGGCCGTCGTCACGAACAAGGACTACCGGTTCGCGCAGCGCCTGTTGCAGCAAGCCAAACTCGCGCCGTATTTCGACGTGGTGCTCGGCGGCGACAGCCTGCCGTACAGGAAACCTCATCCGCTGCCGATCCGCTATTGCCTCGATCATCTGAAGGTGCCGGGGCACGCGGCGGCGCATCTCGGCGATTCGCGTACCGATGTGCAGTCCGCGCGCCGCGCAGGGGTCGCGGCATGGGTCGTGCCCTACGGCTACAACCACGGAGAACCGATTGCAAACGCGCGACCGGACCGCGTATTCGCGACCATCGACGAGATGGCCGATCACGTCGTCTCGCTGCACTGAGCGATTCGACATGAACTCACGATAAAGGAGTCGACATGCCCATCAACGTGGCGATCAACGGTTATGGCCGCATCGGCCGCAACATCCTGCGAGCGCTGTACGAATCGAAGCGGACGGACGAAATTCGCATCGTCGCGATCAACGATCTCGGCGATGCGGGGATCAACGCGCATCTGACCCGCTTCGACACCGTGCACGGTCCGTTTGTCGGCACCGTCGACGTGGACGGCGATGCATTGGTCGTCAACGGCGACCGTATCAAGGTGCTGTCCGTGCGCAATCCGGCGGAGCTGCCGTGGCGCGAGCTCGCCGTCGACGTCGTGCTCGAATGCACGGGCCTCTTCACGAGCAAGGAAAAGGCCTCTGCCCATCTTGCAGCGGGCGCGCGCAAGGTGATGATTTCCGCGCCGGGCGGCAAGGACGTCGACGCGACGGTCGTCTACGGCGTCAACGACGGAGTGCTCAGGCAGTCGTTCACGGTCATCTCGAACGCATCGTGCACGACCAATTGCCTCGCGCCCCTCGTCAAGCCGCTGCATGCGGCGATTGGGATCGAGCACGGCTTGATGACGACGATTCATTCGTACACGAACGATCAGGTGCTGACCGACGTGTATCACACGGACCTGCGCCGCGCTCGCGCCGCCACGCAGTCGATGATTCCGACGAAGACGGGCGCGGCCGCCGCCGTCGGCCTGGTGATCCCGGAACTGAACGGACGGCTCGACGGCTTCGCGATTCGCGTGCCGACGATCAACGTGTCGGTCGTCGATCTGACTTTCACGTCGATGCGGCTGACGAACGTCGACGAAGTCAACGCGATCGTCAAGGAGGCTGCGCAAGGCGAGCTGAAAGGCGTCCTCGGCTACAACGACGCTCCGCTGGTGTCGGTCGATTTCAACCACGACGCGCGCTCGTCGATCTTCGACGCGACGCAGACGCGCGTGACGGGCGGCACGCTGGTCAAGGTGCTGAGCTGGTACGACAACGAGTGGGGCTTCAGCAACCGCATGCTGGACACCACGGTCGCGTGGATGAAGGCGGCGCAATGAAAGCGCCGCGGCCGAACGATTTGTCGTCGAACGCGCCTTTGCGCGCGAGCGACTCGCAAGCAATCGCGTCATCATCAGGAGACTTGTCATGGCACTCATCTCGCTGCGCCAACTGCTTGACCATGCCGCCGAGCACGGCTACGGCGTGCCGGCTTTCAACGTCAACAACCTCGAACAGATCCAGGCGATCATGGAGGCCGCCGAGGACACGCAAAGCCCCGTGATCCTGCAGGCTTCCGCCGGCGCGCGGAAGTATGCGGGCGAGCCTTACCTGCGCCATATGGTGCTCGCCGCGACCGAATCGCATCCCGACATCCCCGTCGTGCTGCATCAGGACCATGGCGGGAGTCCGTCCGTGTGCCAGATGTCGATCCGTTCGGGCTTTTCGAGCGTGATGATGGACGGCTCGCTGGAAGAGGACATGAAAACCCCTTCGAGCTACGAATACAACGTGCGCGTCACGCGCACTGTGTGCGAAATGGCGCATGCCGTCGGCGTGTCCGTCGAGGGCGAGCTTGGCTGTCTGGGCTCGCTCGAAACGGGGGAAGCCGGCGAGGAGGACGGCGTCGGCGCGCAGGGCAAGCTGTCGCACGACATGCTGCTGACGGACCCTGCACAGGCGCGCGATTTCGTCGAGCGCACAGGCGTCGATGCGCTGGCGATCGCGATCGGCACCTCGCACGGCGCGTACAAGTTCTCGCGCAAGCCGAGCGGCGATATTCTCGCGATCGACCGCATCGCGCAAATTCACGCGCAGATTTCGGACACGCATCTGGTGATGCACGGATCGTCTTCGGTGCCGCAGGAATGGCTGGAGATCATCCGCAAGTTCGGCGGCGAGATCAAGGAGACGTATGGCGTGCCCGTCGAGGAAATCCAGCGCGGTATTCGCAGCGGCGTGCGCAAGGTCAACATCGACACCGATATCCGTCTCGCGATGACGGGCGCGATGCGGCAGGTCTTCGCGGAGCAGCCGTCGGAGTTCGATCCGCGCAAGGCATTCGCGGCTGCCAGAAAGGCTGCGCGCGGCATGTGCGCCGCGCGCTTCGAAGCGTTCGGCTGCGCGGGGCAGGCGCCGCGGATCAAGCCGGTTGCGCTCGAGCAGATGGCCGAGCGCTATGCGGTGACGGCCTGACGTCAGAAAACGCTTGATTGAATGGAAGCGTGCGCCCGCCCTGCTGCACCGCCAGCGGGGAAGGGCGCACTCCCTTCATGCGTTGATGCTCAGCCGTGTTTCGGCATCAGATCTTCGGCGGCCGCTCGACCTGCACGCCCGTCGTCGGATCGAGGAAGAGCTTGCGTTGATAGCGGCCTTCGCCACGGCGGTTGAAGTCGAACATGCCGATGATGCTGCCCGCCTTCGCGTCGAACGATCCGCCACCGATACGCTGCCCATCGAGCCAGTTGTCTTCGATGAAGCGCACCACCGACGACTGATCGATCTGCGTATGGTCGACGAAGTTCTCCTTCGCCCACGGCGAGATCACGACAAACGGAATGCGCGTGCCCGGACCGCAGCGGCCGTTCACGGGTTTGCCCTTCACGCCATTGTCCGCCGAGCCCGTGCCGCAGATTCCAGCGCCATTCAACTGGTCGGCGACCGAATCGTACGATGCACTCGTCGGCATCGCGTAAGCGTGGTCGTACCAGCCGTCCGAGTCATCCCATGCCACGATGACGGCCGTATCCTTCCAGTCCTTTTGCTGCTGGAGGAAGTTGACGACCTTCGTCACGAAAGCCTGCTCGTCGAGCGGGTCCGAATACCCAGCGTGGCCATCCTGGAAGGCCGGTGCCTTGAGGAAGCTCACTGCCGGGAAATTGCCAGCGTTCACCGCGTTGAAGAAATCGTCGGTATCGTACTGGTGATTGGCGGGGTCCGCGCTGTGGCTATCCTGCTGCATGCTGTGCCCGATCGCCTGGATCGAGCTCGGGCGCAAGTGTTTCGGATTGGCCGTCGACGCGTAGTACTGGAACCAGTTGTGGTGGGGAATATAGTCGGCTGTGGCGGAGCCGACGACCGTCGATAGCGTGCTGCGCTTGCATCCCGTCGTGCCGTTGCTGTTGACCGTCGCGAGGTTGAAGCCGCCCATGAAGCCGCCCCACGTGATGTTGCGCGCGTTCAGCAGGTCGCCGATATTCTTGCCCGTCATCAACGCGGTATCGGTCGCACTCGAGCAACTGTCGTAGGCCGGGTCCACGTCATTGATCATCGTGAAACCGCCTTGCCCGTCGTTCACGTAGTACGAGCCCGAGGCGGAAGGCTGCTTCGTCGTCAGCACAGCCTGCATGCCGTTGGTCTGCCCTGAGACGACTTCGAGTGCACCCGGCGTCGACGGTCCGTAGGTCGACGTATAGGCGTTGTCGCTCATCGCGAATCGTTGCGCGTAGTTCCACAGCGCGGTGACCGTGTTGCCGTCGAAATAGCCCATCACCTGGCCCGTCGTGCCGAATGCACCGGCACCGCCGCTCGAGCCCTTACCCGTGTACTTCGGGAAGAGATCGGCAGCACCTTTGTCGTACGCTTGCTGCTCGGCCGTGTACGCGTGATTCTGGTCGGCAGTCGACGCCTGCGTACGGTCGAGACGGAACGGATTGGCGGCGCCTGTTCCGTTGGCCGCATTCGTGAAGTTCGGGTTGTTCGTGAGCAAGGTGCCCGAGAGGCCGTTCACTTGAGGCGTGCCGGGCAGCGCGTCGAATGCAGGCTCACCAGACGGATTGGTCGCATGCGGATAGGTCGCGAAGTAATGATCGAACGAAACGTTCTCGCCGTAGATCACGACCAGATGCTTGATCGGAGTAGCCGTATGAACTTCGTCCGGCCGGTTTTTGTCATGCTCGTCGGAGGCGCTCCACGCTACGGTCGATGCGAATGCTGCGGCTGTGAGCGAACCAAGTGCTATCTGACGCCATTGCATTTCAGGCTCCTGTTTGGATTCGTATTGGCGGGAATGACCGCGAAGCCCAGGCGCAGGGAGAATCAAAGACGCATCACATCGCTGACGCCGTTGAGATGGGGGAGGCTACGCGGCAGTGGGGTTCAGGAAAGCGAAGTCATTAAAGCATCGACGTATGAATGCCAAGCGTCAGAGTCCTTACGGAATATTTTCGGCCCGGAAAATCGGGCGTCAGAGTACGCGTGCTCTTTGAGAGCGCATCGCAGAAACGGGCCTGTTTTGTAGCTCTTTGGCGATATGCGATAGCTGCGTGTGATGGGCGAATAGATGCACGGGACTATCACTTTTAAAGAGAGGATGGCCAATAGGGTCAATTGTTGCCACTCGTCCCATCGCACAAGATCGGGCACGCGTTGCGCCTTTTCAGTTGAGAGTCTGCCCAGGTCGGATCGACGGTTGCGCTAGCGGCGAACGGTCATGGGTCGCCACTCGGTCTTATCCTTCGGGGGAGTCCAGCTTGCGTCGGCGGAGTCGGGGATGGGTTGATACGCGCCGTTGGCTGTCCGTTCCAGAAAGCGGCACCAGTTTTCGGGCATCTCGGGCCAATCGATCTGAAGGCAAAAGTGGCCATCCTCGGTCACGCTCCACTTGCCGCTAGCGCTGTGCGACTGAAGAAAACCGCCACCTGCCCAGTAAACCGTCAGCGTACCGTCGGCGCCATTGACCCATTGTCTCAGGGCGCCGGAAGTGTTTGTCCTCAGTATGGTGGCGCCACGCATCAACGGAATCAGTTGCTCCCTCGTCAACCGCGCAGGCGCTGTACTCTGATTCCCGCTATGCGACGATGTCGGCGCAGGCGTGGTCGCGACGGTGGGAGAAGAAGACACAGCGGATGACGCAGGGGCCAGTTTCGCAGCAGGCGTCGCAGATGCGCCGCCTTGCGATGGCGAGGGTTCGGACGCGGCTGATTGCACGCCATGCTCCGTCCGCGTGGTGGCGGCCGGGCTGGAGGACGCCTGTGATTGGCTCGCTGTCGGCCGCGCCATCGACGCTGCGGCGGCGGAAGCAGCCTTTGGATTGGGCTTCGGCCTAGCCGTCGCGGCGCGGTGCTGCTGCTCGGCCTTGTGTTTCTTTTGTGCCTCTTCTTCCTTCGTCTGGGCATCCTGGTCCAGAAAAAAATTCACAGGCTGGATCAGGACACCCGCACTGAGTGGCGTAACCGGGACGCGCCCAGCCGCCTCTTGCAATTGCGGCGGCCACCGCACGCGATCGTGCTTCGCGACGACCGTCGAGTCGGCGCAAAGCAGTGCGAGCAGCCCGGATAGCGCGCACGCACGAGTTCGACGAGTGAACTTCATTTGTATCCACCCTCCCGGTCGGCAGTTGACGCACGAATTGCCTGCCCGTTGTCGAAAAATATCGCAGGAGGGCGGTTAACGCCAAGCGTTGCTTTTGGTCCTTACGGTTTATGGGGCAACAATTGCGCGCCGGCCGCGTCCAGCGCGTCGCGAAAGCCGCGTTCGCGATCACGGATCGTGCTTGCGTGCCGCGTGGCGCCGATCAGCGCGATATGCCGGCGGCCGCAGCGCACCAGATAGTCGGCGGCGCGTCGGCCGCCGTCGTAGTTGTCGCTCGACACCTGATCGGTGAGATAGCTTTCGCGCGCGATTGATAGCACGACGGGTGCTTGCGTCGACGCGATCTCGCCCAAGAGGGGCTCGCGCAACCGACGAGTGAACGGTTGCGCGAACCACCTGATTGCGTCATAGCGTTATCGTGTCATTGCGTCCGCGCGCCGGGCACGAGATGAATCCGCTTTTCCGTCGCCCTTTCGACGGAGGCGCGGGTATAGAGCAACGGGAAATACTCCCCATTCAGCCACATCTGCGCAAGGTCGCGATAATGCGGGCTGTCCGGGTCTCCCGATTCTCCGGGCAGATTTACTGCACGCGAGTTGTCCCAGTTGCCAACGTCGACGATCACGCGAAACGACGGCCCGTTGGTCTGCCGGAAGTCGCTCGCGCGGTACGTCGACTGGTTCGGCGTGTACGCGCTGCCGCCTTTGCCGATCGGCCCCACGTTGAGCTTCGCGCGCATGTCGCTGTCGACGAGCTCCGCGAACGGATGCGCATTGAGGTTGGTTTGCAGCTTGCCCCACTGCCATGCGTTCGCATCCGCGCCTTGCAGATGCACCATTTCGCCATACGCATTGTGCAGGCTCGCGAGTAGCACAGCATCGCGTTTTGCCGGCGCGTTATCGCCGAAGCGCGTCTCGGGATGCTCGAGCGTGTCGAGCATGACGGCCGTGTCGGGCGCGGCGAACGAATCGGCGGCTTCCTTCGACAATACTGCCTGCTTGAACGCGCGTCCTAGATGACGGCTCAGCCACACTTCTTCGAGCGCCGCCTGCGGGGATTCCGCTCGCATCTGCGCATCCCAGCCCTTGAGCATCGAGAGCGCGGCGCGCGTATCGGCGTCGTCGCTCGCAAGCGGCGCAAGCAGCGCGACGAGCCGGCGCGCGGGAATCGATACGTCGTCGTTCTGCAAGCGCTCGCTATCTTCGATCGATACCTTCGGCAATGCCTTCAGCACTTCATCAATGCGCTGATGCCGCGACCCGTTGGTCCATTCGAAACCGAGCTTGCGCTCCTTGTACGGATAGCCGGCGGGCAGGTTCATCTCGTTGGACGTCGTGAAGTAGCCGTCGCTCGGATCGAAAGCGGAGGGCATGTCGTCGCGCGGCCAGAATCCGGCCCACTCGTAGCGGCCATCGCCCGGCACGGGCATCAGGCCATCCCAGTTCGGACGCTTTGGAGAGAGACCGCTTGGCACCCAGCCGATGTCGCCATGCGTGTCCGCATATACCTGGTTCACGGTCGGCGCGCCCCATGTCGAAAGATCGCGTTTGAATTCCGTGAAGTTCTTCGCGCGCATGTAGCGCATCGAATCGAAGTACGGCGACATGCCGGGTGCGAGCCACGCCGTGCGCACGGCAAACGCGCGATGCTTCGCGCTCTCGGTATAGATCACGGGGCCGTGCCGCGTGAAGGCAAGGTTCGCTTTGACGGGCGGGCTGCCACGCACGGCGATCGTCTCGTGCACAATGCGCATCGGTTCCCAGCGGCCTTTATAGCGATACTCATGCGGATTCGCCGGATTCAGCTCGTAGACGTACAGGTCTTCCTGATCGATGTTGAAGATCGTGAGGCCGAACGCGATCGTGCCGTTGTGTCCGATCGACACGCCGGGCGCCGACGGCTCGCCGCCGCCGATGATATCTAGCGTCGGCGTGCTGATCTGCTGAATGTAGCGCAGGCTTGGCGCGGCGTATGCGCGATGTGGATCGTTGGCCATGATCGCGCGGCCCGTCGCCGATTTGCCCGGCGCGATCACCCAGTTGTTGCTGCCTTCCGTCACCTCTTCGGGATTGTCGGCGGCCGCAATCACGGTCGTCGATGCATCCGCGCTCTTGAGCGAATCGCGGGTCACGTGCACGCTTTGCGTGGCGAGCGTGAAGACCTTGAGCACATCGTCGGGCAGACACGGATCGAGTCCTTCGGGCATCTGCGGCTGCCACGGCGGCTGCAAACCAAAGCGCACGGAGTCGGCGGCGAGCGAGCTCTTGCACGCGACCTTTGCGCGCGCCACTTCACTCGTCAGATTGCGCGTGAGGCCGTGACTGCGGATGCGCACCACATCATCGGCCGACCACTTCGCGGGCCAGTAGCCGACCTTGCGAAATTCGTAGGGCAAGCGGTCCGGGTGCGCGGCAAGCCAGTCGATATACGCGTTCACGCCCGCGGCAAACCGCGTCGCGACGGGTTTCGCATCGGGACCATAGCGCTTCCATTCCGCCGACATGTCGCCGCGATAGAGAAAGAGCCGAGTCGCCTTGTCCTGCTCGACATAGGCGGGGCCGAATACTTCGGCTAACTCTCCCAGGCCGCGACGACGCCACAAGTCGATCTGAAACATGCGGTCGCGCGCCGCGTTGAAACCCTGCACGAAAAACGCGTCGTGCTCGTTATCCGCGAAGATATGCGGCACGCCCCATTTGTCGATGAGGATGTCCGTCGGATGCGTCAGTCCTTCGACAGTGATCGTTTCCTCTGGCGCGGTGTCGGCGCGAGCATGTTGCGAGGGCAATGTGCCAAGCGCCGCGCATGTAAAAATGACTGCGAGAGTGTGTCTTGCGTTCACTTATTTCCTCCTTATCGTTGGAATGCAATGTCTACTTGGGCGTATCGAATGTACCGGAGATCTTCGTATTTGCGCTAATGGCGTTTTACGTCTGCGCGATCGGCGTTCGTTTGCGGGCGCAACATTTTTCACGCCTAGAGGCGCTAGCAGAACGAAGCGGATAGAAAATCACAAAGACGCGATGAGCGCATCGCCCGCCGCAAGCCGATTGGCATCTTCGACAAGCGCTTCAGGGTTACGGGCCGCAAGCGTCGATAACAACACCACGCCCGCGTGCGTTTGCACGGCGGCATCCTCGACACCAATATTCAGCGCGATGAACAACCGTTGATGGTGGTAGTGCCGCTCATCAGTCAGCACATTGCCGTTTGCGGCGACATTCTCGATGGTGCCATGCACGAGCGCGGCGTTGTTGCGCCGCAAGGTCAGCAGGCGGCGATAGAGCGACAACATGCTCGACGCATCGCGGTCCTGATCGCGCACGCTCGTGACGATCCAGCCAGGTTTAGACCGTCAACCCGTGATCAACCGCTCAAAGACATCCGTGCCGCCCATCTGTCCGCCCTTGAACATGATCTCGGTGCCGTCGAGCGAAGACTCGTCGGCATGCAGGCGGCACACCGTGACGCCCGTCGTCAGCGGCGCGCGATAGGAAAGGCCCCATGCGTCGAGCGCCTGTGCCGCGTGGCTCGACGTATCGCCGCCCGCAATGCCGATGCGCCGTGGGCGAGCGGCCCGGACCACGTCGCGCAGAAGTGCTGCCGTCGCATGCGCGGTCTGCGCGCGGCTTGCTTCGTTTTGATTTTGCGCGCGCCGCGTGAAGGCGAGCACGTGCCGGCCTTCGCGCAACATATCGACGATGGGCGCCGCGTCGAATCGCAACGTGTCGCCGTTGCGCCCAAGCGGATCGAGTTCGATTTTCCAGTACGAGTGAGCCGCTTCGATCTGCGCGGCCGTCAACGGCGACAGGCTGCCCGCGAGCGCAAACACAGGACTTTGCGCGCGGCCGAGCGCTTGTGATTCGGCATCCGCATGTGGCGAATTCGAAGTCGCCGCGGAACACCATGCCTGCGCGACGCTGCTCGCGCCAACGGCAAGCATCGGTGCGCGGCGCGAGCGTTCATCGATCAACCGGCCGATCGTCGCGAGGTCGTCGTTACGCAGCACGTCAAACAGTATCGCGGACGCTCCCGCCGACAGCCTCGCATCGACCATTGCATTGGCTTCGGCGAACGGCAACGCATACGCACGCCAGTCCACCAGCGCCACGTCGCGCATTCCTTGCTGTTCGAGATGCGCACGCAGATCGGCTTCGTTCATCGGCGTGACGGGATGGCGGCTCATCGTCGGATGACGGTCGATCCGATGGACTTCGCGCGTGCCGCTTCCCGCCGCCGCGAACAGTTGCCCGAACGCGCAGTAGCGCAGCAGTCCAGGCTGACCGCCGACGATGGGCACGAATGGATTCGCGAAATGACGGCGCAGCGTGGCGATGGCCGTCGCGATGTTGCCGGTTTGCGGCGCGCTGTCGAATGTCGAGCAGACCTTGTAGTGCATCACGCGCACGCCGAGCGCGGCAAAGCGCGCGCCGACCCGCGCGAGTTCGTCGGCCATCGCGGCGGGCGGCATTGCGCGCGCGGCACCCGCCATGCCGATCGCGTCGAGTGGACCGACGCTGTCAAGGCGCATGCGGGTCGGCGGCGCGAGGAACAGCAGTGTCCGGAGACCGGCGCGGGCAAGATGCGACAGCGTGTCGGTCGCGCCTGTGAAATCGTCGCCGTAGAAGCCATACGGCGCAGAGCTCGATGCGCTCATGTGCGCGCACCGAAGAACGCGATCGCGGCGCGCAGTTCCGGCGCATGGGCGGCATGGTCGTTCAGCGGCGTGCCGGATTGCGCGGTATCCCACGCATGGCGAACGCTGCGCACGCCGGCCGCCGGTCCGTCCGGATGCGCGAGAATGCCGCCGCCCGACATGAAAAGCAGATCGGCGCTGCCTGTCGCGTCGAACGTCGCGGGCACGGTGCCCGCCCATTGGCCGGACGAGAACGCGGGCAGCACGCGATCGTCGAGACCGTCGGCGAGAGGCGTCGCGCAATCGCGCGCGGACCCGGTGACTTCCGCATCGCTTTGCGCGAACTTGCCCGCGAGCCCATGCACGTGCATGTGATCGACGCCCGCGAGCCGCCACAACGTCTGATACGCCTGAAAGCCGATGCCGAGCGCCGCATCGCGCGACATCATGCCAAAGCCGTTTCGATGCGCGTGCAGAACGAGCGGCGTCGAGCGGCGCAGTGTCTGGATCGCGGAGAACCCGCACCAGTTGATGCTCGCCATCACGCAGTCGCCTTGCTCGCGTTCGACGAGTTCCGCGTGACGCCGCATCGCATCCGTATCGTCGGTGATGTTGAACGCGATCATCACGCGCTTGCCCGTGCGCTCGCGGAACGCGCGGACTTCGCGCATCACGGCGCGAACACGTTGGTCGAGGGGCGCATGCGATGGATTCGCGCAGACTTCATCGTCCTTGATGAAATCAATGCCGGCTTCGCAGAGCGTGCGCACGAGTTGCGCGGTCTCTTCCGCCGACAGCCCGACGTTCGGCTTGATGATCGTGCCGACCATCGGCCCTTGTAGCACGCCCGTCAGCCGCCGCGTGCCGGCGACGCCGTGCGCGGGCAGATCGAAGCGCTCGCGATAAGCGCGCGGCACGCGCAGCGACAGAAGCCGCATGCCCGTCACTTCGCCGAGATCGTACAGATTGCCGGCGACTGTAGCTGCGAGCGTCGGCAGATTGGCGCCGATGTTCGCGACGGGAAACGACAGCGTCACGCGCGCGCGCCTGAACGGCCCGTTCATGTGTTGCCGCATGAGCCATGCGCTCGGCAGCGATGCGTGAGGCACGGGCTCCCGTTCGTCGATGCGCAGCACGCTTGCGCGGCTGCGCGCGCGCAGTTCGTCGCTTTCGCCGGCGACGCGCACGAACGTGCCGCTCGACTGCTCGCCCGCCATCGTGTCCGCCACTTTCGCGAGATCGAGCGGCGTCTCGATCAGGTAATCGGCTTCGATGCTGTCGTCGCGTGATGAGGGCGCGCTCATAGCGTGCTCAGATCGGGAAACGGACGCACCGCATCGCGGCCGTCCCAGTTCAGCGACGCCTCGCGGATCATGTCGAATAGCCTGCCTTTCGGGCCTGCGATTTCCGACAGCTCGATCACCGTGCCCGGATGCTGCTCCGTGTCGAAGTAGACGAAGCGTCCGTTCTTGCCGACGTTGCCGCTCATCGCCACCGTGAAGCCCTGCTTCAGCAGACGTTCGAGATCGGCGTCGAACGAAGTCGTCCAGTACGCGTTGTGTTGCAAGCCCGTATGGCCCGCTGCGAGAAAGTCGCGATACATCGACGGCGCGTCGTTGCGCGTCTGGATCAGCTCGACCTGCAAGTCGCCGGAGTTCGCGAGCGCAACCGAGTTGTGCACCTCGTAGCGCTCGCCGCGATAGCGATAATCCTCGATGGGCACGCGTTCGTTATAGAACCACGGACCGACGCCGAGCACGCGGCTCCAGTGGTCCATCGCTGCCTCGATGTCGCGCACGACATAACCGGCCTGACGGATCTCGCCAAAAAAACGACTCATGAAGACACTCCCAATGCCAGAGAAGGGATTGCGATGGAACTGCGAAATAGTTGGAAATGGTTGATGCGAACGGCCGGGAAACGACGGGCGCTCAGAGAAAGCCGGTCGATATCCACGGCAAGAACGCGACGAGCATCAGCCCGAGCACGAGCGCGCTCATATAGCCGACGATGGGCCGCATGCCGGCATCGGGATTGATGCGGCTGACCGCGCACGCCGAGTAGTAGCCGACGCCGAATGGCGGCGAGAACAGCCCGACGCCCATCGCGAGAATCACGACGATCGCGTAATGCACTTCGTTGACGCCGGCGGCGCGCGCAATCGGAAAGAGCAGGGGGCCGAACAGCACGATCGCCGGTATGCCTTCGAGCACGCTGCCGAGCACGATGAACACGACGATCGACAGCGCGAGAAAACTCCATGAGCCGCCGGGCAGCGCCGTCATCAACGATGCGAGATCCTGCGAGAAGCCCGACTGCGTGAGCGCCCACGCCATCGCCGTCGCGCAGCCGATGATGAAGATGATCGCGCCCGACAGCGTGGCCGCGTCGATCAGCATGCGCGGCAGACGCGACCATGCAAAGCGCTGGTAGACGAAGAGACCGATCAGCACCGAATACGCAATGCCGATCGTCGATACTTCCGTCGCCGTCGCGATGCCTTCCACGACCGCGCCGCGAATCACGAACGGCAGCGCGAGCGCGGGGAACGCGACGACGAACATGCGGCCGATCTCGCGCCCGTTGAAGCGCTGCGCGTGGCTCAGGTCCTCCTTGCGATAGCGCAGCCACACGACGAAGCACAGCATCAGCGCGAGCACCAGCGCGGGCAGCATGCCCGCCGTGAAGAGCGCGGAGATCGACAGGCCCGTGACCGAGCCGATCGTGATCAGCACGATGCTGGGCGGCACGGTTTCCGTTTGCGCGCCCGCCGTCGACAGCAGCGCGACGAGATCGCCTTCGTCCGCGCCGCGCCGTTTCATTTCGGGGAACAGCACGGGCGCGATCGCGGCCATGTCGGCGACCTTCGAGCCCGAGATGCCCGACACCAGGTACATCGTGCCGATCAGCACATACGACAGCCCGCCGCGCACATGACCGACGAGGCTTGCGAGAAACTGGATCATCGCGCGCGCCATGCCCGTCATCTCGATCATCAGGCCGAGGAACACGAACAGCGGCACGGCGAGCAGCACCAGATGCGACATGCCTTCGTCCATGCGGCCGACGATCACTTCGAGCGGCGTATCGGTCGTGAGGCTCAGATAGCCGAACGTCGCGAGCGCGAACGAAAAGCAGATCGGCACGCCTGAGAAGATGCCGATCGCGACCACACCGACGAAGAAGATCAGCAGGTTCGCCTTGCCGAGATCGGGCAACGCGGGCGCGGCCCACGCGATGACGCCCGCCACGATGGCGACGAACGCGAGCGCAATCGCGATGTCACGCATGCGGCCCACCTGCGCGAGCCGGATCAGCCCGACGAGCAGCATCAGCGCCGCGCCGACGGGCAGCGCGAACGCGCGCCATGCGTCGCTGATCTGCAACGCGGGCGTGAGGATCACGATCTCGGCGGCGGCGAAGTCGTACGCGGGCCACAGCACGAGCGCGAGCAGCGCAATCGACAGCACGATCGCGAGCGTATCGACGAGCGCGCGCCGCTGCGGCGACAGGCGGCTGACGAAGGCCGTCATCCGCATGTGCTCGCCGCGCCGCAGCGCGAGCACTGCGCCGAGCATCGACATCCACAGGAACAGCATGCCCGCCAGTTCGTCCGACCACACAAGCGGCTGATGCAGCGCGTAACGGAACACGACGCCCGCCAGCAGCACGACGATTTCGACGGCGAGCAGCAGCGCGCACGCGCCTTCGACGAGCGCGATCAACGCGCGGTCGAAGCGGCGCAGCCAGCGCCTCGGACCGCTTGCGGCGAGCACTGTGTCGAACGATGAAGCGGCCGTGGCATCGGCGATGGCTGCATGCGGCAGCGCCTGATCCGTCATGTCGATCTCTCCAGTCCGCGATGCGCGCGGCACGTTACGCTCCTGCATGTGCCGCGCGGCATCGCGCGCGAAGTTGCGCGAGCTTGTGTGAATTCAAGCGAGCTTGCCCGTGTAGCTTTCCAGCAGCGACCACGCTTCGTTGCCGAAGCGCCCCTTCCAGTCGGAGTAGAAGTTCGCTTGCCGCAGCGCCGCGCGGAACGTGTCGGGCGAAGGCCGGTTGATCGACAGTCCCTTGCTTTGCAGATCGGCGACGGCGGCATCGTTGAGCTTGCGCACGTCGTCGCGCTGGCGCAGTGCGGCCTGGTTGAACGCATCGGACGTGATGCCTTGCAGGTCTTTCGGCAGCTTCTGCCACGCGCGCTGGTTCAGCACGAACCAGAAGCCGTCCCAGATGTGATTCGTCAGCGAGCAGTACTTCTGCACTTCGTACAGCTTCGCCACTTGCACGATGGGCAGCGGATTTTCCTGCGCATCGACGATATGCGTCTGCAGCGACGAATAGACCTCGCTGAACTGAAGGCTCGTCGGCGCGGCGCCCAGGCCCTTGAACATGTCGATGCTCAGCGGACTGACGGGCACGCGAATCTTGAGGCCGTGCATGTCCGATGCGTTCGCAATTGCGCGCGAGCTGGACGTGGTCTCGCGAAAGCCGTTGTCCCACATCTTCTCGAACGACTCGAGACCGGCTTTCGACATCGCCGCGCGCACGTAGGCGCCGAGCTTGCCGTCCATCGCGCTCCACACCTGCGAGTAGTCGCTGAACGCGAAGCCGATTGCGTTGATCGCGGCAACGGGCGCGAGCGTCGACACGACGAGCGCGGACGGCGTGAACATTTCGATGCCGCCGCTGCGCACCTGCGCGAGCATGTCGGTATCGCCGCCAAGCTGGTTGTTCGGGAAGATGCGGATTTCCATCCGCCCTTTGGACTGCTCCTTCACCTGGTCCGCCGCTTCCTTCGCGCGGATGTTGAGCGGATGCGTGAGCGGCAGGTTGTTGCCGTACTTGAACACGTACTGTGGCGCAGCGGCACGGACGATGGCGGGAAAGCCGAGCGCACCGGCGACGGGCGCGGCCGCCGCAGCGCGCAGCAGCGAGCGCCTGACAAGATTGGTCATTCGAATGTCTCCTGGTTTTGTTTGGTGTGTGCCGCTGTGGCATCATGCTCAATCAAAAACCATCAAGATTTACACAGGCGCCGATGCGTCTTTTTCGTTACGCTCTGTGCTGTCTGCATGATGTTGCTGCAAGACTAGGGACGGCCAGGCGCCGTGTCAAACCGCAATCCTGATTGTTTTTGATGGACTACGCCCTCAGAAATCAGCATGGCTGACGCGCCCATTCCACTTTTTCCGCCGCGTGCGCGGATCGCGGACATCGCCGCCGCGGCGGGTGTTTCGACGGCGACCGTCGATCGCGTATTGAACGGCCGCGACGGCGTGCGGCCGATGACGGCGCGTCGCGTGATGCAGGCCGCCGCGCAGGCGGGCTATGTGATCGATGCGCAGCCGCCCGAGACCAAAACCGCGCGGCCCTTGAAGATCGAATTTCTGGTGCCGGCCGGCACGAACCGCTATCTGCGCATGCTCGGCGATTACATCGAGTTCGCGCACAACCAGTGGGCCGCGCAAGGCATGCGCTGCCGCGTGCATTATGTGGAGAGCTTCAACCCCAACGAACTCGCTGCGCGTCTGTTGCACTATGGCCAGCGCGCCGATGGCGTGGTCTTCATGGCGCTCGAACATCCCGTGGTGCGCGATGCCGTGAACGCGCTCGCCGAGCAGAACGTGCCCGCGATCACGCTGATTTCCGATCTGTCGAATTCTCGCAGGCTGGCTTATGTCGGCATCGACAACCGTTCGGCGGGGCGCACGGCGGCGCTGCTGCTGGGGCGCTTCATGGGGCCGCGTCCGTCAGGCAAGATCGCGATGCTTGCGGGCAGCCTCAACTATCGTGGGCACGAGGAGCGCGAGATCGGCTTTCTGCATCTGATCGAATCGACGTTTCCGCAAGTGAAGGTGATCGGGCTGCGCGAAGGGCAGGACGATAGCGAGCGCAACTACGTGCAGACGCGCAATCTGATCGCGCAGCATCCCGATCTTGCCGGGATTTACAACAGTGGCGGCGGCTCGGATGGCGTCGCGCGCGCGATCGTCGAGGCAAAGACCGAGCAGAAGATTCTCTTCGTCGGACATGGACTCACGCCCGATACGCGCGCGTTGCTGATCGACGGAACAATGGACGCGCTCATTACGCAGACGCCGCAATCGATGGTCGGCAACTCTCTGAAGATTTTCCGTAACGTGCACGAAGGCCGCGATGCGCTCGACGGCGTGAAGCCCGTGCAGTTCAGCATCGTGTTGCGCGAGAATCTTCCCTGAAGCAATGTTCGGCGCAGAGGAGAGGCCGCCATGCAATCGGGTTATGCAGCCGCCGCCGTCGCGTCTGCTTTGGTCGTCATATACGTTCATTCAACCATCCCGCGCTATACGCTCGGGGGATCGAGAAGGGTGATCGCGCATCTGTCGCTGCTTGTCGTGGGCATTCTTTTCGGTGCCGTGAGCGCGATGGTATTCGGGTCGGTCGCTTCGCCGTGGCTCGTATTGGTCGTCGGATTCGGCGTGGTTCATGTCCCGGCGGCGTGCGTGCTGGCGATTAAACATCTACGCCATTCAGGAAAAAGCTGAGCGGCACGGCTGCGGCAAAGCTTGCCGAATCGATGAATGCGCACACGAGCGCAGGTCGTCGCGTGGCCGTCAAAAATGAAAAATTCCATATTGCCGCCTATGATACGAAGGTCCGACGCGGCCGGGTGCATCGCCAGATGCGTCAACGAGCAGTGGCCGTGTTGCGCACGCGGAAACCACGACTATGGAGATGCTCGAAATGGACGATGTTCTCCTCGATGCCACCCCGTTGAGCGCCGACGAACTGCACGACATGGACCGGTATTGGCAGGCGTGCAACTATCTGTCGGCCGGCATGATTTACCTGCGCGCAAATCCGCTGTTGCGGGAGCCGCTTGCGAAAGAGCACATCAAAAGACGGTTGCTCGGCCACTGGGGCTCCGATCCCGGGCAAAGCTTCGTGCTCGTGCATCTGAACAGGGCGATTACGCGGCAGGACCTGAATGTCATTTTTATTTCCGGGCCGGGCCACGGCGCGCCGGCGACGTTGGCGCACAGCTACCTCGAAGGGCGCTACTCGGAGATCTATCCGGACCGTGCCGAAACGGAAGAAGGCATGGCGCGCTTTTTCCGCCTGTTTTCGTTTCCGGGCGGCATCGGATCGCACTGTACGCCTGAAACGCCGGGCTCGATTCACGAAGGCGGCGAGCTGGGCTACAGCCTTTCGCATGCTTACGGTGCCGCGTTCGACAACCCCGATCTGATCGTCGCGGCGATGATCGGCGACGGCGAAGCGGAGACAGGACCGCTCGCCACGTCATGGCATTCGAACAAATTCCTCAATCCCGTCCGCGATGGCGCCGTACTGCCCATTCTTCATCTGAACGGCTACAAGATCGCTAATCCGACTATTCTCGCCCGCATTCCACATGAAGAACTCGCCGCGTTGATGACGGGGTACGGTCACAAGCCGTATTTCGTCGAAGGCGACGATCCGCAGACGATGCATCAGCAGATGGCCGCGACGCTCGATCGTTGCATCGAAGAAATCCGGGCGATCCAGACGCGCGCGCGTACAGACGGCGACCTCAGCCGTCCGCGCTGGCCGATGATCGTCCTGCGGTCGCCGAAAGGATGGACGGGCCCGCGCGAAGTGGGCGGACACAAGGTGGAGGGTTCATGGCGTTCGCACCAGGTCCCGATCGCGGACCCGGAGAGCAATCCGGAGAGCCTCAGGCTCATCGAAGAATGGCTGCGCACCTATAAGCCGGAGCAACTGTTCGACGAGTCGGGGAGACTGGTCGAAGAACTGCGCGCGCTGGCGCCGCGCGGCGACCGCCGGATCAGCGCGAATCCGCATGCGAACGGCGGGGCGTTGTGCAAGGCGCTCGATCTGCCGCGCTTCGAAGATCATGCCGTCGACGTCAAAGACCCCGCCACGACCTATCTGTCTCCGACGGGTGTGCTCGCGAAATACCTGTGCGACGTGATGCGCCGGAACATGACGGGCTTCCGCGTGTTCGGACCTGACGAAACCGCGAGCAACAAGCTGTCGGCGATCTACGAGGCTTCGAAAAAGACGTGGCTTGCGCTCACGGAGGAAAGCGACAGCGACGGCGGCGAACTGGCCGCCGACGGTCGCGTGATGGAAATGCTCAGCGAGCATACGCTGGAAGGCTGGCTCGAAGGCTATACGCTGACCGGCCGCCACGGACTCTTTGCGACTTATGAAGCGTTCGTGCATGTGATCGATTCGATGTTCAATCAGCACGCGAAGTGGCTCGAAAAAGCGAAGCGCGAATTGCGCTGGCGGCAACCCGTGCCGTCGCTCAATCTGCTGATCACGTCGCTCGTATGGCGGCAGGATCACAACGGCTTTACCCATCAGGACCCCGGCTTTCTCGATGTGGTGACCAACAAGAGCCCCGACGTCGTGCGCATTTATCTGCCGCCCGATGCGAACTGCCTGCTGAGTGTCGCCGATCATTGTCTGCGTTCGCGCGATTACGTGAACGTGATCGTCGCCGACAAGCAGCCGCACTTGCTGTATCTGGACATGAAGGCCGCGATCACGCATTGCACGAAGGGCGTCGGCATCTGGGACTGGGCATCGACCGATCAGGGGCAGGAGCCGGATGTCGTGATTGCGAGTGCCGGCGATATCGCGACGATGGAAGCACTCGCTGCCGTCGAAATCCTCAAGGGGCTCTTTCCGGATCTGAAAATGCGCTTCGTGAATGTGGTCGATCTGTTCCGGCTGATGCCGGAGACCGATCATCCGCACGGACTGTCGTCACGCGACTTCGATTCGCTGTTCACCACGAACAAGCCGGTGATATTCAATTTCCACTCGTATGCATCGCTCGTTCACAAGCTCACGTATCGCCGTGCCAACCACGTGAACATTCACGTGCATGGCTATGCGGAGAAGGGCAACATCAATACGCCGCTCGAACTGGCGATCATCAACGGCATCGACCGCTTCACGCTCGCTATCGACGTGATCGACCGTGTGCCGGCGCTGCGTGGCGTGGGCGACCATGCAAAAGAACGCTTGCGCGATCGGCGGATCGAACACGTCACGTATGCGCATGCCGAAGGAATCGATCGCGAAGAAATTCGCAACTGGACGTGGAAGGGCGACGACGCGGTTAAACAGGTGTGAGTGTTGAAAACGGGAAGGCGCTGTCGGCGGTTATCGATCTTATGAGGCGATAACAAAGCAGGACTTCGACCATTGGGATGGCGAGTTGCATCGCGCGCTCGCCATTTCTGCGGAGTTCATCGACTCTTTTTTCGATTCTTCGTCGCGCGTTCTTCCAGACGTTCGTTGCACTCGACAATGGTTTCGATCGCCTTTTCGGCGCTGGGCGATAGGGTGCGATGCGCCAGACTCACAATCGCGAATCGCGTCGTAAGTTCCTTCGAGTCTTCGAAGTCGATCGTTCTCAGGGCTCCGCTGTCGAGTTCTCGCCATACCGCCGAGAAAGGACCGTATATCACCATATCGGAGTCTGTGGCCAACTCCTTGAGTATGTGAAAACTATTGCATTCGACCGCGAACATAGACTGTTCAAAGGGCTTGCGTTGCATCAGCTTGCGCAGATTCTCCAGCGTGTGTTTCGGGGCCGGCACCGAAGCCATCCGAAGTTCTCGCAGCATCGAAATCCTGCGCCGGCTCCTGGCGAAAACAGGGTGTTCCGGCCTCGCGAACCATCCGCACTGGCAGGACGGTAACGACCTGATCGCCAGTTCCGGTGACGGTGACACGGCGGATTCCACCGTGATCATGAAATCAATGGTCTCTGCGTGGAGCCGGTCGAGGAGTGCGCTCCAGTCGTCGACACTGACATGCACGGACAGGCGCGGGTGAGACCGGGCGAGCGCGGCGATCGTGTCGCTCAATAGCGCCGCAGCGGGAATCGGGCCAGCGCCGATCATGACTTCCCCAAGCTCATGGTTATTGAAGAGCTTCACGTCGCGATCAAGCGCCCGAATTTCAAACAGCGCTCGCCGTGCACGCTCGACAACGAGCCTTCCACCGGGCGTCAGGACGATTCCACGAGGATGACGGTCGCATAGCCGCATGCCGAGTTCGTCTTCCAGCGACTGAATGCTTCGCGTGAGCGCAGATTGGGTCAAGTGCACTTTTTCGGCGGCTCTTGCGAATGCGCCTTCGTCTGCAAGGGCAACAAGGTGTTCGAACTGGCGCAGGTTCACTATGAGTTCCGCTCAACGATGGCATTCGTAATTTGCAATGGAAGTATAGCCCGGTCTCGTCTAGATTTGGAGGCTGGGAAATAGGGGGCGTCCGCGACGTACCCAGGCGATGCTCGCTGCTTGCACAACGGATAAGCGCAGGCATTCGCCCGCCGCAGATAGAGCCGAGACAAATGCATGTACTGATCGTACTTGCCCATAACGAATTGCAGGAGACAACGTGAAACGGATGATGATCCCGGTGTGGTTAATCGCTGCACTCTGGGGAGCGATTTGGGCAACCCAGGCGGTCGCTGCGTCAACGATTACCGGGCCGACGAGAGTGACCGGCCAGCCCGGCTACAACCAGCCCAATCAGTACCTCACCGCCCAGACAGTCAACCTGGCGGATAACATGGAGCCGGTCATCAACAATCCGGACCAGGCCGCCGAAGCCCGGCAGAAGCTCACGGCGTTGGAGAAGCGGGCCGGCAAACGTCCGAATGTGGTTATCTTCCTGCTCGACGATGTCGGCTACAGCGACTTTGGGTTTAACGGTGGGGGACCGGCCGTCGGCAACGATACGCCGGATGTCGACCGCATCGCGAGCCAGAGCCTGATTCTCAGTTCCGCCTACTCGCAGCCGAGCTGCTCGCCCACTCGCGCAACGATCATGACTGGCGAGAACATGGCGCACCACGGCATCCAGATTCCCGTCATGTACGGTCAGCCGGGTGGCCTCGCTGGAATGACCACGCTTGCCGCGCTCATGTCGCGACAGGGCTACACCACGCAGGCGGTCGGAAAGTGGCACATGGGCGAAAACACTGCGTCGCTGCCGCAGAACGTCGGCTTCGACGATTTCCGGGGCTTCCTTTCCGTTTCCGACATGTACACGGAGTGGCGCGATCCGCAGTACAACCCCGAGGTGGCGCTGAGTCCGCAACGCTATAACTACATCCTCAATCTGCCTTTCAACAAGAGCGACGTGCATGCCGTCAAAGGCGGCCAGCTCGAAAATCTGTACGAGATCAACGCGGACAACATCAAGAATCTCGACCAGAAGTGGCTCGACTACACCGTCGGTTTCCTGAACCGGCAGAAGGACGCCGCGAAGCCATTCTTTCTGTACTACGCACCGCGCGCGTGTCACTACGACAATTACCCGAACGACTACTACCGGGGAAGGTCCGCGGCGCATACGAACTACGGCGACTGCATGGTCGAGGTGAACGACATATTCAGGAAGCTGGTCGATACCCTGGAAGCAAATGGCGAACTGGATAACACGATCATTTTCTTCGGCTCCGACAATGGCCCGGAGCAGGAGATCCAGCCGGCTGCGAAAACGATGTTTCGCGGCGGCAAGGGCTCGACGTGGGAAGGCGGGGTACGCAGCCCGTTCTTTGTGTACTGGAAAGGCATGATCGCGCCCCGCAGATCGGACGGCCTCTTCGACTTCGCCGACATGTTCAACACGTCGCTGTCTCTCGCGGGGCTGCCCGGCGCGGAGCTTGGGAAAGCCGTACCGTCGACGACGTATATCGACGGCATCGACCAGACTTCATTCCTTCTCGCCGACAAGGGCGTGTCGAACCGCAAGAGCATCTTCTACTTCTGGAACGACGAAGTCTCTGCCGTGCGCGTGGACGAGTTCAAGATGATGTTCAAGGCGCAGCTGCCTGATACGGTCAACCGCATGGGCTACAACGGTGGATTCGCAGGCACGGTCGGGCAGGCGTGGACTGCCATGGTGTTCAATCTGTATAGCGATCCTAAGGAAGAGGAATCGGTTCTTGCGCGTCACACCCCGCTGGAAGTCTTCTTGCTCGCGGAATATCGGCGCTATCTTTCGGTGCTGAAGAAGTACCCGCCGAGGCACCAGTTGTCCGTCAAATAGGCATGCGTTGGCGTCGTCGCAGAAGTCGGCGTCACGTTGGAAGGATCTTGAATGAATCTGGTAAATCGCAGTAGGCGCTTGTGGTGGGCGCTGGCATTGACCGTTGTCGTGTCCGGAGCCGGCCTCGCTGGCTACCGGTGGAGCCTGATGCCAGCCCCTCTGACAGTCGGCGACGGCAGGACCGGCCCGAAGGACATGGTCTGGATTCCGGGCGGCAAGTTCACGATGGGGAGCGAACATCCCCATGCAGTGCCCAACGAACGTCCCGCGCACCGCGTGAAGTTGAGTGGATTCTGGGTCGACCGGCACGACGTGACGAACGCGCAGTTCGCGCGCTTCGTCGCGGCGACGGGCTACGTCACCACGGCGGAGAGAAAGCCGAAGTGGGAGGACCTCAGGATTCAATTGCCACCAGGCACCCCAAAGCCTGACGACAGTGTCCTTCAGCCCGGTGGCCTGGTATTCACTGGGACGGACGCGCCCGTCCCGCTCGACGACTACACCCGCTGGTGGAAGTTCGTGCCCGGCGCGAACTGGCGGCATCCCGCTGGTCCGGGCAGTTCGATCGTCGGGAAGGGTAATCACCCGGTCGTGCAGGTTTCATATGAGGATGCGCTGGCATACGCGAAGTGGGCTCACAAACGCCTGCTCACCGAAGCGGAGTGGGAATATGCGGCTCGGGGCGGGCTCGAGCAGGCCGATTACGCCTGGGGCGCCGAGTTCTCGCCTGGCGGAAAGAAGATGGCCAACACATGGGAAGACAGCGCGCGACCGTTCCCCGTGACGGCGGTACGCAACTCAAGCGAAAAGGTTCAAGTGGGCACGACGGCGGTAGGCACGTATGCCCCTAACGGCTACGGTCTCTACGATATGGCAGGCAACGTGTGGCAATGGGTGGGAGACTGGTATCGCGCGGATGCATTTCGTATCGAGGCAGCAGGCGGGCGGATGATCACCGATCCGGCGGGTCCGGCGAACAGTTTCGATCCCGATCGGGGGGCGCTTGCGCACGCGCCTGCCCGGGTCACAAGAGGCGGTTCGTTCTTGTGTAGCGAGACGTATTGCGTGAGCTATCGGACCAGCGCACGGCGTGGAACCGATCCAATGAACAGCATGTCACACCTCGGATTTCGCCTTGCCATGGACGAAAGCGAATGGCAGCGCGAATCGGGTCGATAGTTCGGGTAGCGATCGGCTGCTGAAGTCCGTTTCGGTCCGCAAGACGGGCGGCGGTAGTCCCTGATTGCGAAACGCAGCAAACCCGTCTGCGCCTAAAAGCGATCGACGCGAAACGGAAACGGATTCGCAATCGGTTCGGCGCCCACCATCATCTCGGCGAGCAAACGCCCTGTAATGGGGCCGAGCGTCAACCCGTGGTGCGCGTGGCCGAACGCGAACCACAATTCCTTGTGACGTTTCGCCGGTCCGATGATCGGCATCATGTCAGGCGTGCAGGGACGCCGGCCGAGCCAGGGCCGCTCGTCGAGTCTCGTGCCGAGTGGAAAGGTCTTGCGCGCGATGGGTTCGATTGCGTCCAGCTGCACGGGCGTCGCAGGCGCGTCGCATGAGGCCAGTTCGGCGCCGGTCGTCAGGCGGATGCCGCGCGCCATCGGCGTGATCATGTAGCCGATCTCCGTATCGAGCACCGGCTGGTTCAGGCGCGCGCCGTCGACTGTCGAGTAATGCATGTGATACCCGCGCTTGACGGCGAGCGGCAGACGGTAGCCGAGCCGCGCGCTGACGGTATCCGACCACGGGCCGAGCGCGACAACGGCTGAATGCGCGTCGATGCGGCCAGCTTCCGTATTCACGCTCCATTGCGGTTCGAGCGTCATCGCATCGCCGATGAAGATGCGGCCGCCCAATTGCTCGAAATAGCGCGCATAAGCAGTGACGAGCGCATTGGGATCGCTGACGGAATCGGCATCGGTGTAGCGCAGTGCGCCCAGCAATGCGTGACTCAGCGACGGCTCTTCGCGTCGCAGCCGCGCTGCGTCGAGTGCCTCGAATGCGACGCCGTATTCCGCGTTCCATCGCTCGACCTGGCGTAGTTCCGAGTCCTGCTTGCGCGCGCTGCGAAAGACTTTCAGCCAGCCGCCCGTGCGCAGCAAGGCCTGCGCGCCCGATGCCGCGATCAACGCGCGATGCTCGCTGACGCAATGCTCGATCAGCGTCGAGTACGAGCGCGCGATCGCCGCGTGCCGGTCCGCGCGCGAGTGATGCCAGTAGCGGTACAGGAATGGCAGCAGCTTCGGCATGGCGCGCGGGTGGTAGCGCACGTCGAGCGAGCGGTTACGCGCATAGCGCAGCAGTGTCGCCGGATCGCGAGGAAACGCGTAAGGGTAGACGCCTTCGCGCTGGATCAGTCCCGCGTTGCCGAACGACGTCTCGTCGCCGGGCGCCTTGCGGTCGACGAGCGCAACGGACAATCCGCGCTGCCGCAGATGCACGGCCACCGACACGCCTACCATGCCCGCGCCGAGTACGACGGTATCGAACTTCATCGCAGCGTTTTCCTTGCCGATGATTACATGGACGACATGCTCGCATCACCGTCGCCCGTCGAGTTGAAAATGGGCGGCGCGGTGACGATCGACTTCAACGCTGGATTCGGCTGCGTGAGACGCGCCAGATCGGGGCGCGGACGGCGCAATGCGGGCTCCTTGTCGAAGGCTTTCTCCATCGCACGCGCGACGGCCAGCGTCTTCAGATCGCCATGATACGGCCCGACGAGCTGCAAACCGAACGGCATGCCCGCATGATCGACGCCGCATGGCAGCGACAGCGCGGGATGTGTCGTCAGCGTCACGACGTAGGTCAGCGCGAGCCATCGATAATAGTTCTCCTGTGCGCGTCCGTTGATCTGCGCCGCGTACAGTTCGCGCCACGGAAACGGCGAAACGGGCGTAGTCGGCGACACGATGACATCGTAGCGCTCGAACGCGGACTGAAAGCGCCTGAAGATGCGCGTCTGTTCCGCCTGCGCCCACGCGCTGTCGGCGAGCGTCATCGCCGCGCCCATTTCGTAGTTCGCTCGCGTGTTCGGTCCGAGCGCGCCCGGGTCGCGTGCATACACATCGCGCAAACCCGCGACGAAGCTCTCCGCACGGATCACGTCGAACGAGCGGTGCACGTCGCCGAGATCGAAGCTGACGGGCTCGCACGTGTTCACCATCCTGGCGAGCGCGGCGATGCGCGAGCGGAACAGCGCGCGAATATCGTCATCGACATCGCACGTGCCGAAGTCTTCCGTGTAGCCGACGCGCAGCGTCGCGAGATCGAGTGTGGGCAGCGCGGCGAAAGCGGGCGAATCGGTTTCGTAGCTGAGCGGATCGCTCACCGACAGGCCCGCCGTCGCCGCGAGTTGCAGTGCCGTCTCGTCGACATCGCGGCCCATCGGACCGACTACCGAAATCGGCGTCCAGCCGAGCAGCCGACGCGAGTTCGGCACAAGTCCTGGAGAGGGGCGGAAGCCGACCACGCCGCACTTCGATGCAGGTATGCGCAGCGAGCCGCCCGTATCCGAGCCGGTGCAGACGGGCAGCATGTCGCACGCGAGCGCCGCCGCCGAGCCGCCCGATGAACCACCTGCGTTCAGTTCGGTGTCGAATGGATTGCCCGTCGCGCCCCATACCGGGTTGCGCGTGTTCGCGCCGGCGCCGAGTTCCGGCACGTTCGTCTTGCCGACGAGAATCGCGCCCGCCGCGCGCAGCCTTTCGACCAGCGTGACATCGCGCGATGGCACGTGGCCGCGCGACATCGGCGAGCCGTAAGTGGTGAGCAGGCCCGCCGTGTCTTCGAGATCCTTCACGCCGAGCGGCAAGCCATGCAGCAGTCCGAGCGGCTCGCCCGCGAGCACCTTGCGCTCGGCGGCCTTCGCGGCTTCGCGCGCATCGTCGTAACAGGTTGCCGTGATCGCGTTGACGGCGGGGTTGATGGCTTCGATCCGCTCGATGCAGGCATCGAGCAGTTCGACGGGCGAAATCTCTTTCGCGCCGATCATCCGGCGCAGCTCGACGGCATTGCGGCTGACGAGATCGTCGTGAGCAGACATGATTCGAAATCCTCGAGGCGAAGTAAGGTAGGGTAAGCGCTTCACAAGGGCCTCAGACGTTCGCTCTCGACGCACGCTCCTGTCCCGGCGTGATGGAAAAGGCCTTGCGATAACACCGTCCGAGATGGGAGGCGCTTGTGAATCCGCACTGCAAGGCGATATCGAAGATCGACGAGGTCGATTCGTGCAGCAGTTTTTGCGCGGCCTTCAGGCGTACGTCGAGATAGAACTGCGACGGCCCCATGCCGAAGTGCTTCAGCCACATGCGCTCGATCTGACGCGGCGAAATGCCGACCAGCGAAGCGATGGTCTGCACGGGCACGGGCCGTTCGATATTCTGTTCCATCAACGTGATCGCGTTGACGATGCGCCGGTCCTCGATGCCGTAGCGCCACTGAATCGCCATTTTCTGGCTTTCCTGCGATGTGCGAATGCGCGTGTGCAGGAACTGATCGGCGACATCGGCAGCGAGCCGGCGGCTATGCGCGCGAGCAATCATGTCGAGCATCAGATCGATGGCGGCCGTGCCGCCGCCGCACGTGAGCCGGTCGCCGTCGATGCAATAGAGGTCGCGCGTCACCGTCAATGACGGAAACTCGTCGGCGAGCGCTTTCAACGCCTCCCAATGGATCGTGCAGCGGCGTTTGTCGAGCAGCCCCGCGCGCGCGAGGATCATCGTGCCGAGACTGATGCCGCCTAGCGGCCGGCCACTCGCCGCATAGCGGCGCAGAAAATCGAACACCGACGCGTTGCGGTAGTTCTCGACATCGATGCTTGCCACCACGAATAGCTGATCGACGGCAATCGACGACGTCATCGCCGATTCCGGCAGAAGCGAAAAACCCGAACTCGACGACACGGGCTCACCGTCCGCGCTGATCAGATGCCAGCTATAGAGCGGCTTGCCGCTCATCCGGTTGGCGGCGCGCAGAGGTTCGGTTGCCGAGCTGAGCGCCATCATCGAAAAGTTCGGCACTAGAAAAAAGCCGATACGTTGCGTGACGACGGGCCGCTCATGCGCACCGCGCGCGATGCCTTCCGCGCCCGCGTCCGCCGTCCGCCGTTCCAGATGCAGCGCCGCAGCCAGCTTCGGCGCCTCGTTGCTTTTCCTGCGCATGTCCATGGTGGATGAACCGAGATAGGGAGACTGTCGCATATCGCGCTGCGCGGGTCCATCGCGTCATGCGTGCCGTTCGGCGCTCAGGCCGGCGCCGGCATCATTCGCCCGTATAGTTGGGCGCGCGCTTCTCGAAGGTCGCGGCGATCGCCTCGCGGTGATCCGCCGTGCGATGCGCGATGCCCTGAAACGCAGCCGACAGTTCCAGCAGACTCGGCAGATCCATCCGCTGACCTTCGCGTATCAGGCGCTTGCTCATGCGCAGCACGTTGGGCGGATTGCTCGCGATCCGTTGCGCCAGTTCCTGTGCGGCGGGCAGCAACTGCGCATCGGGCACGACGCGCGACACGAGGCCCCATTCGAACGCGCATTGCGCGTCGATGGGCGTGCCCGTGAAAATCATTTCGGCGGCGCGCGACAGGCCGATCACACGCGGCAGCAGCCACGCGCCGCCGTCCCCGGGAATAATGCCGACTTTCGCGAAACTTTCCGCGAACAGCGCGCTTTGCGCGGCGATGCGGATATCGCACATCAACGCGAGATCGCAGCCCGCGCCATGCGCCGGGCCATTGACGGCGGCAATGCAGGGCACGTCCAGTTCATGAAACGCACGCGGGATGCGCTGGATGCCGCGCCGGTAGTTCTCCCGTATCTGCGCCGGGTTGCCGCCGAAGGTGCCGACCTCGTCGCGCATGTGCTTGATGTTGCCGCCCGACGAAAATGCCGGGCCTGCTCCCGTCAGCACGATCGCGCGCACGGACAGATCGGCTTGCGCGCGCTCGAGGCTCGCGACGAGCGCATCGACCACTTCCATCTCCGTCAACGCATTGCGCGTTTCCGGACGGTTCAGCGTGATGGTCGCCACGCCGCCGTCGAATTCGTACAGTACCGGTTCATTCATGATCACGTTCCCGTTTGCAAGAGGTCCTGAGCCGCGGAAGCCGCGAGCTCGCGCCGAAGCACCTTGCCGCTCGGATTCAGCGGCAACCGGTCGACGAACACGACTTTCTTCGGCCGCTTGTACGGCGCAAGGTCGTCGCTGGCCTTGCAGAATGCGATGACTGCGTCCTCCGTCAACTGCGTGTCACTACGCACGACGAACGCCGTCACGGCCTGCCCCCACTTCGCATCCGGCATGCCGATCACCGCGGCCTCCTGCACGCCGGGGCAGTGATACAGCACTTCCTCGACTTCGCGCGGATAGATGTTTTCGCCGCCTGAGACGATCATGTCGTCGGCGCGGCCGTGAAAGTGGAAGTACCCGCCCGCGTCGACGCTGAAGAGATCGCCCGTATAGAGCCAGCCGTCACGAAACTTCTTCGCGGTCTCGACGGGGTTGTTCCAGTATGCGCGCGCCAGTTGCGGGCCGCGCACGATCAACTGGCCGACTTCGCCCGCATCGACGCATTCGGTCGGAGGCACGGCGCGCTCCGGGTCGTTGGTCACGATGCGGCAGGTGCTGATCAACGTCGGCTTGCCGCACGAGCCGAGGCGCGACAGCGCATCGCGCGGATGGAGCAGCAACGTGAGGCTCGCTTCCGTCATTCCGTAACCGTTAAAGATGTTCGGACAGAACTCGTCGATCACGCGCTGCATCGTCGCGGCGGGAATGGCCGCGCCGCCCGTCGTGATCATGCGCAGGCTGCGGTGATCCGTCTGCGCGAACGTGGGGTGAAACAACATATCCTGAATCTGCGTCGGCACAGCGAAGAGCGTGGTGATGCGATGCCGTGCGATCGCGGCCAGCGTGCGCTGCGGGTCGTAGCGGGGCAGCACGATGTTCGCCGCGCCCACCATCAGATGCGGCATGAAATACGCCTGCATGCCGCCGACGTGATAGAGCGGGGCGATATGCAACGCGGCATCGGTGCTCGTCAGGCTGTACTCCATCACGCAGTTCGTGGCGATCGCGACATCGTTGCCATGCGTGTGGATCGCGCCTTTCGGGCGGCCCGTCGTGCCCGACGTGTAGACGAGCGCCGAGATGTCGTCGGGCGTGAGCGTGGGCAGCGGCGCGTCGCGGTGACGCGTGCTGTCGATCAACGCGTCGAAGTTGTGATGATGCAGGGGCGCGTACGCATCGACGGCTTCTTCGCCGTGTCCCGTCACGCAGATGTAGATGCGCAAATCGGGGAGCGCCTGCTCCGTTTTGGCAATGACGGGCAGCATCGATTCGTCGTAGATCAGCGCGCGTGCGCTGGAATCGCGAATGATGAACGCCGCTTCGTTCGCGGACAAACGATAGTTCATCGGCACGGCAATCGCACCGAGCAACTGGCACGCGAAATAAGCGGTTGCCGTTGCGTCCGAGGTCTTCTGGAAGATCGCGACGCGGTCCGTCTGCCGCACGCCCAGATCGAACAGTGCTTGCGCGAATCCGCGCACGCGCACGTCCCATTGCGCGTACGTGAGGCACGTGTCGCCGCAGACCAGCGCGAGACGCTCCGGGTACTTCGCGACCGTATTGTCGAACAGCGAGGTAATAGTCAGCATGATGGAAATGGAATACGGTCAAAGGTTGATCTTGAGTTCCGGCAGATCGCGCGAGGCGATCAGGTACTTCACCATTTCCGATGTGCCGCCGACGATCGTCAGCGCACGCGCGTCGCGATAGAGTTGCTCGGTGCGGCCGTATTCTTTCGTCAGGCCGTCGCCGCCAAGAATCTGCACCGCTTCGTTCACGCAGAAATTCGCGGTCTCGGTCGCGACGAGCTTGGCCATTGCCGCTTCCTTCATCAGCGCCTTGCCGTCCGTGCCCGCGTCGTACATCTTCGTTGCGCGATAGGTGATGAGCTCGGCTGCGTCGATGCGCCAGCTCATCTGCGCAATCTTGTCCCAGATGAGCTGCTTGCAACCGAGGAACTGGCCGAACGTTTTGCGGCTTTGCGCATGCCGGCGCGCAACCTCGAACGCGCTGCGCGCGACGCCGAGACCGGAGCCGCCGAGAATCGCGCGCTCGAAGTTGAACATGCCGCGCATGATCGCAAAGCCTTCGCCTTCGTTGCCCAGCAGATGATCGGCGCTGACGCGGCAATCGTCGAACTTCACTTCGCCGACGATGCAGCCGCGTCGTCCCATGAACGTGTAGTTACGCGGAAAGCCGATGCCCGGCGCGTCCTTCGGCACGGCGACGGCGGTGACGCGAGGCTCCGCGCCGTCATCGCGCGGCGTGACGCCGTACACGATATACACGTCCGCGACCGATGCGTTCGAGATGTAGCGCTTGAACCCGTTGATCACCCATTCGTTGGTGCGCGCATCGTATTCGACGCGTGTTTGCATGTCTGCCGAATCGCTGCCCGTGCCAGGCTCCGTCACGCAGATTGCGCCGATCGCATGGCCATCGAGGATCGGCTCGAGATACGCGTCTCGCAGCGGGGCGCTCGCATGGCGATGCAACGGATACGCGCAGCTCAATGCCGTCGCGATCGTCGTTTCGAAGGCGTAGTTGATCGCCGATGCTTCTTCGGAAAGAATCGTTGCGTGCGTGAGGCCCGGCTTCTTCAGCGAGCCTCGATAGAGATCCGCAAACATCAGCCGCAAGTAGCCTGCTTCGCCCAATGCGCGCACGACATGCCTGACGGCATTCCAGTCCTGGCGGTCTTCGATATCGGCGGCGCGCGGCGAAAGCTCGCGTTGCAGGAAGGCGCGCACTTCGCTGCGAAACGCGCAGTCTTCTTCGGTGAGGAGAAAGTCTCGCATGGCTGACGACGCTTCAGTTTGTGGCAGGTTGACGTGTGGTGCGAATGCCGCGCTCGGCGAATACGCGCGAGTCGCGTACGGTCGGCAGCAGAAAACGTGCCTCGCGTAGCGACGCGAAGTCGAGTTCGCCGACAACCAGTTCTTCTTCGGTGGTGGACCCCGTCGCGACAGTGTTGCCGAACGGATCGAGAATCCGTGAGCCGCCCCAGAAGCCGAGCATGCCTTCCGTGCCGATGCGGTTCGCCATCACGACGGCGACGCCGTACGTCACCGCGTAGAAGCGCAGGTTCAGTTCCCATGACGACGGATTGTCGAACCCTCCGCCCACGGCCTCGCGTGCCGAGCTGATCGGAGCCGCGAGCAGCGTGACGCCGTCGCACATCAGGTCGTGCACGAGGCCGGGGTTCCACAGGTCGTTGCAGATCGGCGTGGCGACGCGCCAGCGGCTGTCGATATCGAATGCGCCGAGCTCCGAGCCTGGCGCGTAATAGAGGCCGTCGCGCAGCTTGCCGTACGTCGCGAGTTGCACTTTGCGATGCACATGCACGATCCGTCCGCGCGTCACGGTTGCCTGGCTGTTGTAGAACTGGCCGCCGGGCGCTTCTTCGATAAAGCCGAACGACGTGTGCAGATCGACGCTCGCTTCGGCAAGCGCGGCGAGCGCCGGGTGGTCGAGTCGCATCGCGAGCCGCAATGCGTCTTTTCCCGCGCTATGGCCGCATAGCGACAGCTCGGGGAAAAGCAGCATCGAGACGCCGCGCTTGCGTGCATCGTCGATCATGCGCAGATGCTTCGCGAGATTCGCATCGAGATCGCCGTATGAACTGTCGATCTGCGCGGCGGCAATGGTCAACGTGCCGTCGCGCGCCGTATCGAATGAAGGGTAAGGCATGTTGTTGTCTCTCAGGTTTGCGTGTTCGCGATGCTTTAGAGCAGACCCGCTTCCTTCAGGAAGTCATGCGAGACCTCGCTGAACGACTTCTTTTGAACGTCGACCGAGGCGTTGAGACGCGCCATGGTCGGTGCGTCGAGCTTTGCCGAGAGCGCGTTCAGGATCGGGCCGAGCTTCGGGTTGGCATCGAGCGTTGCCTTGCGGATCACGGGCGTCAGCGCATACGACGGGAAAAAGCCCTTGTCGTCTTTGAGAATCACGAAGTTGAACGCGGGCACGCGACCATCGGTGGCGAACACGAGCGCGATGTCCACTTGACGGTCCTTGAGCGCCTGATACGTGAGGCCCGAATCCATCCGCTTGATTTCGTCCTGCGAGAAGTCGAAGCCATAGAGCTTTTGCAGCGGACGCAGACCGTCCGGGCGCGCATAGAACTCCGAGTTGCACGCGAAGGTGAGCGTCTTGCCCGCCTTGATCGCTTTCGCGAGATCGCTGAGTGTCGCAATGCCGAGCTTCTTCGCTTCGTCCTGATTCATCGCGAACGAGTACGTGTTATTCGCGCGCGACGGATCGAGCCATACGAGACCTTTCGCGGCATCGAGTTCTTTCACCTTCCTGTAGGTATCTTCCGGCGAAAGGCGGTCGTTGATCTTGTTGTACGTGATCAGCGACGTGCCCGTGTATTCCCAGTACACGTCGACCTGCCCGTTTTCCTGGGCCTGACGCAGCACGGCGCTGCCCATGCCGTCTTTTTTCGTGACGTTGAAGCCTTTGGCCTGCAAAAGCTCGGTCGTCATTTCGGCGAGCAGTTGCTGTTCGGTGAAGTTCTTGCCGCCGACGACGACATTCGCCGCCGCGCACGTGATGGCCCAGGAGGAGGCAAAAGAAAGGGCGACGAGCGCGCAGGCTCGCTTGAAAAAGGCAGTCTTCATGATGTCCTCGAAGAAACGCGTTAGCGTGTGGTTGAACTAGCGTTGCGGATTGACGCCGCGCGACACGAGATGCGCCTGCATCTGGCCGACGAGCAAGTCAGTGAGAATCGCGAGCAGCGCAGTGGGAATCGCGCCCGCCAACAGCATCGAAAAGTCGTTCATGTCGATGCCGGTGAAGATCAGTTCGCCAAGCCCGCCGCCGCCGACGAGAAAGGCGAGCGGCGCCGTGCCGACCGTGATCGCGAGCGCCGTGCGGATGCCCGCGAAGATCACATACAGCGCGTTCGGCAATTCGACGCGCAGCAGGATCTGCGTGGGCGTCATGCCCATGCCCGTCGCCGCTTCGATCAGCGCGGGAGGCACGGCGCGCAAACCTTCGAGCGTGTTCAGCACGATCGGCAGCAAGGTCGCCACCCAGAGCCCGAAGATCGACGGCCAGCGGCCGATGCCGAGTACGCTCATCGCGAGCGCGAGCAACGCGAGCTTCGGCACCGCCTGGCCCACGTTGATCGTCTGCAGGACGGCTTGCGCGACGCGCGCATGCTTGCCCGACGCGCGGCTCAGGTAGATGCCGAGCGGCACGGCGACGACAATCGCAAGGCCGCCTGCAATCGCGACCATCGTCATTTGCTGAATCGACTGGTAGACGATGTCGCCGCGATACTGGCCGATCGAGGCGAGCAGGTTGTCCGCGCGCGCGAGCGCGGGTGCGATGCATGCCGCGAGCGCGACGCAGCGTGAAAAGAGCGCTTTCTTGCAGGTGTTCATGCGCGTGTCTCCGAGGGCAGCCGCAGCATGTCGACGATATGCGCCTGATTCACGTAGCCGACAAAGCGGCCGTCGTCGTCGACAGTGGGCAGCCATGACTGGCCGAGCGCGAACATCGACGAAATCACGCTGCGCAGATCGTCGCTCTGACGCGCGAAGCCCTGCACGGGATTCGCGTGCGCGGCCAACAGATTGCCGTCGATCGTGCGCAGCCTGGCGGCGCTCAGATAGCCTTGCGGCTTGTCGGTGGCATCGAGCAATATGATCTGCTCGATGCCGTGCTGTTCGAGCAACGCACGCGCGCGATCGCTGCTTTCGCCGACGCGCGCCGCGCAATCGCACGCCGACAACGCATCCCTTGCACGCACGAGGCGCAGCCGCTTCAACGCGCGATCCGCGCCGACGAAGCCCGCGATGAACTGGCTCGCGGGCCGCGCGAGGATGGTATCCGGCGTATCGAACTGTTCGAGCCTGCCACTGCTGAAGATCGCGATGCGGTCGGCCATCTTCACCGCTTCGTCGATGTCGTGGCTCACGAACATGATCGTTTTCTTCACCTGTTGCTGGATACGCAGAAACTCGTCCTGGATCAGCTCACGGTTGATTGGGTCGATCGCGCCGAACGGTTCGTCCATCAGCATCACAGGCGGGTCGATGGCCAGCGCGCGCGCCACGCCGACGCGTTGCTGCTGCCCGCCCGACAGGTCCTTCGGGTAGCGCGACAGGTAGATCGACGGATCGAGCGCGACGATCTCCAGCAACTCGGCTGCGCGGCGCTTCGCCTTCGCCTTGTCCCAGCCGAGCAGACGCGGCACGACGCCGATGTTCTCCTCGACCGTCATGTTCGGAAAGAGACCGATCTGCTGGATCACATAGCCGATCTGCCGGCGCAGTTCGACGACATCGAACTCGTCGGTATCGCGGCCGTCGATGAAGATCTTGCCCGAGGTCGGCTGGATCAGACGGTTGATCATCTTCAGCGTGGTCGTCTTGCCGCAGCCGGAAGGGCCGAGCAGCACGCAGATTTCGCCCGCGCCGACTTCCATGTCGATGCCGTCGACCACCGGGGCGCTTGCGCCTTCATAGCGCTTCGTGATGTTGGAGAGCTTGATCATGGTTATTGCGCGTGACGAGGAGATTTACGGAGGGAAGCCCATGCGCCGAGACGCAGCGCGAGCGTGGCGGTGCGCGACGGTCCGCGCAGGCCTTTCGGCGTCAGCAGGCGCTGCACCCAGGCGAGGCCGTAGTCGGCGGCGATGGCGAGCAGGCTGACGAGAATCGCGCCGGCAATCAACTGGCGCGGGTCCGATTGCGAAATGCCGCGGCTGATCAGCTTGCCGAGCCCTCCCGCGCCGATGTACGCGGCGACGGCTGCAATGCCGACGTTGATCACGACGGCCATCCGCACGCCCGCCATGATGATGGGCAGCGCGATCGGGATCTCGACTTTCCACAGACGCTCACGCGTCGTCATGCCGATGCCGCGTGCAGCCTCGCGCAACGCAGGATCGATGTTCGTGATCGCCGTGTACGTGTTGCGCACGATGGGCAGTTGCGAATACAGGAAGAGCGCGATGACTGTCGGCAGAAAGCCGATGCCCTGGCCGATCACGGAAAGAATCGGGATCATCACGCCGAACAGCGCGACGGATGGAATCGTCATCACGATGGCGGCCGTGTACAGCACGATCTTCGCGGCGCGCGGACTGGCCGTGATCGCGATGCCGAGCGGCACGCCAGTGAGGATCGCGAACCCGACACCGACGCCGACGATCTCGATGTGCTCGATGGTGAGCCGGACGATCGACGCGAAGTTGTCGACGATAAAAGCAAGCGTTTCCACGTTGTCTCCTGTGTCGACCAGAGTTGGCGCTTTAGCGCCTTACTCTGGTCCCATGCAAAGCGGTCGACCAGAGTTGGCGCTTTAGCTGTCGGCGGGAGTTAGTGCTTTAGCACTTACTCGCGCCCCATGCAGAGCACTTACTCTGGTCCCATGCAAGGCTGTGGAACAGAGTTGGTGCTGAGCACCGGCTCTGGTCCCATGCAAGGCGGCGTATTCATCCGCTTCTTGTTCTGTTTGCGTTGAGCAAAAGATAGCCGGACAAAATGGACAGGCTCTCATCTGTAGTCGACCTTGTTTGTCACAAATGCGACATCGCGATTTTGCTGCGGTGCGATTCCCTTATAGGGAAAGGGGCAACAGCCCAGATGATTACGGGTTATCCCTTGCTTGAAAGCGACAGGGTGTTGAACGTTTGCATTTGCGCGGGAAACGTCTCACGTTGGCATTCGGGATTGGCGATCAACGCGTCTATTTCTTTTCTCTCAGGCGTTCTTTCAATCGCAAAGCAAACAAACCCTATAATTCGTTCTTTTAAATCGCGCGCTTGCCCCGCCGTGCTTATTCGGCACGTAACGGAAGGCAATGACGATGATGCGGGCGGCGAACGGGGTAGAACATCAAATGAAAATCGCAGAGATCATGACCCGTCGCGTCGTGACGGTTGGTTTTGACGACACATTGGCCACCGTAAAGGAGATCTTCGACTCAGTCGCTTTTCACCATTTGCTGGTGGTGGAAGACGGTCAACTGCAAGGCGTCGTCTCGGATCGGGATTTGTTGCGCGCGATGAGCCCGTTCATCGATAGCGTCGTCGAGTCGCCGCGAGACATCGCGACGCTCAACAAGCGGGTGCATCAGATCATGAGTCGCAAGCCTGTCACGCTTACGCCCGATGCCGAGGTTTCAGCGGCGATCAGCCTGTTTCTCGACAAGCCGATCTCGTGCATTCCCATTGTCGATGGCGAATTCAGGCCGGTCGGGATTGTCAGCTGGCGGGATATTTTCAAGGCCTGGCCAGCGGCAGATACGATCGAGGCGGGCGAAGGGGAATGAAGCCACGGCCGACGGGCGGTCGATGCCCGCAGCCGGCGCTCGTAGATGCACATGCAAGCGTTCCGGACCGGCGGCCGAAGCATCCGTCCGCCGACCCGTTCCACACCATCGTTATCCTGCGGCGACGGCCCCCGCGTCTTCGCAGGCGTAGCTCAATGCCGTCGCAACCTCCGGGCACGTCACCTTGCCGAAGGCCACGTTGAGGCCACGGCGCAAATGCTCGTCGTCGGTGAGCGCTGTACGCCAGCCCTTGTCCGCGATCTGGAGCACGAAGGGCAGCGTCGCGTTGTTCAGCGCGTACGTAGACGTGCGCGGCACGCCGCCGGGCATATTGGCGACGCAGTAGTGAACCACTTCGCCGACCTTGTACGTCGGTTCCGCGTGGGTCGTAGGCTTTGCTGTCTCGCAGCATCCGCCCTGGTCGATCGCGACGTCGACGATTGCCGAGCCCGGACGCATCGCTTCGACCATCTTGCGCGTCACGAGCCTGGGCGCGGCCGCGCCGGGAACCAGTACGCCGCCTATCACGAGATCGGCGTCGAGCACGTGTTGTTCGATGTTGTCCTGGTTCGAATACACGGTGACCACGCGCGCACCGAGCAGCCGGTCCATGCGCCGCAACACGTCGACGTTCCGGTCGATGACGACGACCTGCGCGCCCGTGCCGACGGCGATCTGCGCGGCGTTGGAGCCGACCACGCCGCCGCCGAGGATCACGATCTTCGCGGACGGAACGCCTGCCACGCCGCCGAGCAGAATGCCCTTGCCACCGTGCGCGCGCTCCAGGCAAAAGGCGCCCGCCTGAATCGACATGCGTCCCGCGACCTCGGACATCGGTGCGAGCAACGGCAGTCCGCCGCCCGGCTGCGTGACCGTCTCGTAGGCGATGCAGACGGCGTTGCTCGCCACGAGATCGGCGCATTGCTGCGGATCGGGCGCGAGGTGCAGGTAGGTGAAGAGAATCTGCCCTTCGCGCAGCATCGCGCGCTCGCGCGCTTGCGGCTCCTTCACCTTGACGATCATGTCGGCTGCGGAAAATATCGCGGCGGCGCTTGGCGCCACTTGCGCGCCGGCTGCACGGTAGGCGTCGTCGGATGCGCCGATGCCCGCGCCCGCGCCTGTTTCGACGCTCACTGTATGTCCGTGCGCAACGATCTCGCGCACGGACGACGGCGTGAGGCCGACGCGATATTCGTGGTTCTTGATTTCCTTCGGAACGCCTATGTGCATATAGCCTCCTGTGTGGAACTTCACGCTGGCCGCAAAGCCATCTGATTCGTCAGATGTTCACCACGGCAGCGAATAGGTCTTGGTATTGGTGAAGCTCTTCATCGCCTCCTGCACGCCTTCCTTATAGCCTAATCCCGAATCCTTCACGCCGCCGAACGGAGTGAGTTCGAGCCGGTATCCGGGCACCTCGCGCACGTTGACGCTGCCCACTTCCAGTTCCGAAATGAAGCGCGTGATGTAGTCGAAGCGATTCGTGCACACGGAAGACGATAGCGCATAGTCGGTGCTGTTCGACATGCGGATCGCTTCGTCGATATTGCGGAAACGCATGATCGGCGATACGGGACCGAACGTTTCATATTTGACGAGCGGCATATCCGGCGTGATACGGTCGACGACCGTCGGCGAGTAGAGCGCGCCGTCGCGCTGATTGCCGGCGAGCAGGCGCGCGCCGCGTGCGATCGCATCGTCGACCTGGCGTTCGCAGAAGCGCGCAGCGGCTTCGTCGATCACGGTGCCCATGTCGACCGATGTGTCGGCGGGATTGCCGTATTTCCACGCGCGCGTCTTGTCGACGACGAGATCGGTGAAGCGGTCGGCGACGGCTTCGTGCACCAGCATCCGCTTGATCGCAGTGCAGCGCTGTCCCGAGTTCTTGTACGAGCCCGAGACGGCGAGCGTGCTGGCTTCGTCGAGATCGGCGTCTTCCATCACGATGATGGGATCGTTGCCGCCCAGTTCGAGCACCGCGCGCCGGTAGCCCATGCGCGACGCGATCGATTTGCCGATCGATACGCCGCCCGTGAACGTGATCAGATCGATCGCGCGGTTCGTAATGAGTTCATCGGCGATCACGGTGGGGTCCCCCGTGATCACTTGCAGCATCTGAACGGGCAAGCCGGCTTCGTACAGGATGTCGGCGAGCAGATAGCACGACAGCGGCACTTTCTCCGAAGGCTTCACGACGATCCGGTTGTTCGTCGCGATGGACGGCACGATCTTGTGCGCGACCTGGTTCATCGGGTGATTGAACGGCGTGATGGCCGAAATCACGCCGAGCAGCGGATCGCGCTGCGTATAGACACGGCGCTTCTTGCCGTGAGGCGTGAGATCGCACGAGAAGATCTGCCCGTCGTCCTTCAGCACCTCACCCGCGCCGAACACGAGCACGTCCGCGACGCGGCCCGCTTCGTATGTCGAGTCCTTCATGCACAAGCCGGCTTCCGCCGTGATCAGCGCGGCGATTTCATGCGTGCGCGAACGCACGGCATCGGCCGCGCGCCGCAGGATCGCCGAGCGCTCGTAGCGCGTGAGCGTCGGACGATACGCGCGCGCAACGTCGAACGCGCGGCGCACGTCGTCGAGCGTCGCTTTTGGCACGGTGCCGACCAGCGTGCCGTCATACGGGTTGCGCACATCGATCACCTCGTCGCGATAAATCTTTTCGCCGTCGATCCGCAGCGCCTCGTGGCGAACCTGCGATTGTCCCTTCGTCGTGTCTGCAATGGCGTTCATGGGCGTGTCCTCGTTACTGAAGATGATTGAGCGCGATGTCGATGATGTCGAAGTTGCGCAGCCGTTCGCGTTGCGCAGCCGACTTTGCGACGGGCTTGCTGAAGATCAGCGGAACGGTCTGCTCGGCAAGACCGCCGTGCGAACGCAGCGGCGCGTCGAGCCCCGAAAGATCGTGTTTGATGCGCCGCGTGCCGAGCACGACGTCGCGCTTCGAGATCACGATCAGATCGCCCATTCGCGCGGGCGGCAATTCGAAGCGCGCGCATCCCTCGGCGCCCGTGAGGACCAGTTCAATGCCGGGCTCGGCGGCAAGCTTGCGGCGCAACGCATCGATATCGGTATCGGCGAGCGCGGGCAGATAGACGGTCGCGAACGATCCGAGCGCGCCGTGATGCACGACGTACGGGTCGGTGATCGGCAGGATCACGCGCGCCTTGTCCTCGCCGAGCCATTCGTCGAAGCGTTCCTGTAGATAGATCACGTTGGGTTCGCCGTCTTCGTTGTGCTTCGCGTTCATGCCGTGGTCGGCCGTGATCGCGACGATGGCGCCCAGTTCGTCCAGCCGCTGCAGATAGCCGTCCATCATCTGATAGAACGCGTTTGCGCCGGGCGTGCCGGGCGCGCACTTGTGCTGCACGTAGTCGGTGGTCGACAGATACATCAGGTCGATGTCGCGCGTCTCCAGCAGGCGCACGCCCGCCGCGAAAACGAACTCCGACAGGTCCGCGCTGTACACGCTCGGCACCGGCTTGCCGACCAGTTCGATCACATCGTCGATGCCGTTCTCGTCGAGCGTGGCTTCGTCCGCTTTCTCCGACGAGAAGCAGATGCCCTTCAAGCCTTTGCCGAGCAGGCGGCGCAGCTTGTCCTTGGCGGTGACGACGGCGACCTTCGCGCCCGCGTCGGCGAAACGCGCGAGCACCGTGGGCGCGACGAGGTACTTCGGATCGTTCATCAACACTTCCGTGCCGCTCTCGCGATCGAAGAAGTAGTTGCCGCTGATGCCGTGCACGGCGGGTGGCACACCCGTCACGATCGACAGGTTGTTCGGGTTCGTGAAGCTCGGCACGACGCAGTCGCCCTTGAGGGCGGTCGCCGGCTTCAACAGCTTCTTGATGAAGGGCGCGACGCCCGCCGCGGCGGCCATCTCCAGATATTCGTACGCGCAACCGTCGACGCAGACCACAACGACGGGGCGGCGCATCCAGTTGTAGCGACGGCCGTTCACTTCGATGGATACAGGGGATTCGCTCATGGGGCTTCTCCTTTTGATCAGGGTAATCCGGGGATCGGGGATGAGGCGTTGTGTGGCAAAGTGTGGCAATACTTGACATTAAAATTGAGCTTTTGTAGATTGTCAACAACAGACAACAACAAAGCAGTCGACGAGGGTTGCAGCATCGAGCCGCAGCAGAACCACCGCAGCGGAACTACAGCAGTGGAACCGCCGCAGTAGAAACGCATATCGCAGCACTGGCCGTTTCCGTCGCTAGCCGCGACGCCACTTATCAAGGGGTCTGGAGATGAAGCAACAAGCGGGATTCAACGGTAGCAAGGGTCTTCTGAACGTGGCCGCGCGCTGTGTCGTGGCGGCGTCGCTGGCGTTCGGCGCGGTGCAGCTGGCGCACGCGAAGACGCAATTGCTGGTCTACACGGCGCTCGAAGACGAGGCGATGAAGCCGTATAAGGATGCGTTCGAGAAAGCGAATCCGGACATCGAGATTCGTTGGGTGCGCGACTCGACGGGCGCCGTCACGGCGAAGCTGCTCGCCGAAAAGAACAATCCGCGCGCCGATGTCGTACTAGGTCTCGCCGCATCGAGCCTGACGCTGCTCGACCTGCAAGGCATGCTGATGCCGTATGCGCCGAAGGGCTTCGACAGCCTCACGCGCAAGTACAGCGACAGCAACAATCCGCCGCATTGGGTCGGCATGGACGTGTGGGGCGCAACCATCTGCTACAACCGCGTCGAGGCGGAGAAGCGCCACCTGCCGAAGCCGACCTCATGGGAAGACCTCGCGAAGCCCGTCTATAAAGGGATGATCGTGATGCCGAGCCCGGTGTCGTCGGGCACGGGCTATCTGGACGTCACCTCGTGGCTGCAGACCTTCGGCGAAGAGAAGGGCTGGCAGTACATGGATGCGCTCGACAAGAACGTCGCGCAATACGTGCATTCGGGTTCGAAGCCTTGCACGCTGGCGGGCACGGGCGAATTCCCGATCGGCATTTCATTCGAGTTCCGCGGGCATGAATTGCAGGCGCAAGGCGCGCCGATCGATCTGATCTTCCCGAAAGAAGGGCTCGGCTGGGACATGGAAGCGACGGGCGTGATGAAAACGACAAAGCACCCCGAGGAAGCGAAGAAGCTCGCGGACTTCATGGCAAGCCGGCAGGCGAATGAAATCACCGCGCAATGGTGGGCGATCGTCGCCTATCCGGGCGTCGCGAAGAAGCTCTCCGGTATCCCCGACAACTATTCGCAAATGCTCGTGAAAAACGACTTCGTGTGGTCCGCGAAGAACCGCCAGACCATTCTCGACGACTGGCAAAAGCGCTACGGCAGCAAGGAGCAGAAGTAACACCGGGTCTCGTGTGATGCGCGCGTAAATCGTGAGTGATTCGCGCGCTTCGACCGACGCAGCGGCGCGTGCCGCTGCGATGCAGGCAGAAGAAGCGAAGGCGGAGGAACAGATGACAGCCTATTTGAGCGTGCAGCAGGTTTCCAAGCGGTTCAACGACACGCCCGTTCTGACGGATATCGATCTCGGCGTGAAGAAGGGCGAGATGCTTTGTTTTCTGGGGCCATCGGGATGCGGCAAGACGACGTTGCTGCGCATCATCGCGGGACTGGAGACGCAGAGCACCGGCCGCATCATGCAGGACGGCCGCGACATCTCGCGTCTGCCGCCGCAGCTTCGCGACTACGGCATCGTGTTCCAGTCGTACGCGTTGTTTCCGAACCTCACGATATTCGACAACGTCGCGTACGGCCTCGTGAATCGCAAGATGAAGCGCGCGGCGATCGCCGAGCGGGTGCATGAACTGCTCGCGCTCGTTGGCTTGCCCGACGCGCATCGAAAGCATCCGAACCAGTTGTCGGGCGGCCAGCAGCAGCGCATCGCGCTCGCACGTGCGCTTGCAACTTCACCGGGGCTGTTGCTGCTCGACGAGCCGCTGTCCGCGCTCGATGCGCGCGTGCGCGTGCGGCTGCGCCAGGAGATTCGCCAGTTGCAGCAGCGCCTAGGCGTCACGACGATCATGGTCACGCACGATCAGGAAGAGGCGCTGTCGATGGCCGATCGCATCGTCGTGATGAACCATGGCGTGATCGAGCAGATCGGCACGCCGCATGAAATCTATCGCGAGCCCGCGTCGCCTTTCGTCGCGGATTTCATCGGCAAGGTCAACATGATTCCCGCCGAGGTGATGAACGACGGCACGCTGAAGGCGGGCGAGATCGGCTTGCGCTATGGATGCGGCACGGCGCAGCCCGTGCCGGGGTCGAAGGTTTCCGCATTCGTGCGTCCCGAAGACATTCACATCCGCATGCCAGGCGGCGCACCGGACAACCTGCTGGCCGCTCGCGTCGAAAAGCTCGAGTTCCTCGGCGCATTCTGCCGTGTGAGCTTCAAGATCGACGGACTGGCCGGGCAGGAGATCGTCGCGGATCTGTCGTTTCATGAGATGCGCCGCACGGGTCTGGAAACGGGCGCGCGCTTCGATCTCGCCATCAACCGCGAAAACGTGTGCGTGTTCACGGCCGCGAAGGAGCGTCTGCAATGAGCGCCGTTCTGATCGAACGCCGCGCCGGCGAACAAGCGCACGCCGAAGTGCGGCAAATCACGCATTGGCATGACCGGATCGGGCAGCTTGCGCTTCTGCTGATGTGCGCGCTGCTCGCCATGTTCCTGCTGTTGCCGCTTGCGCTCGTGATCGGCAAATGCTTCGTCGATGCGGACGGGCGCTTCATAGGGCTCGCGAACTTCAGCGGCTATCTGGCGAACAGTGCCGTGTGGACGTCGGCGGCCCATTCGGTCGCCGTCGCCTGCACGGTCACATCGATCGTCATTCCGATGGCGTTCACCTTTGCGTATGCGCTCACGCGCTCGTGCATGCCGATGAAAAACGCGGTGCGCACGGTCGCGTTGCTGCCGTTGCTCGCGCCGACGTTGCTATCCGCCGTGTCCTTCATCTACTGGTTCGGCAATTCGGGCATCCTGAAGCCGCTGCTGCACGGACACTCGATCTACGGTTTCGGGGGCATCGTATGCAGCCTCGTCTATGCAGCGTTTCCGCACGTGCTGATGATTCTCGTGACGGCGCTGTCGCTATCCGACGGACGCCTGTATGAAGCCGCCGACGCGATGGGCACGAGCCGTCTGCGCAAGTTCATGACGATCACGCTGCCGGGCGCGAAGTACGGCCTGATCAGCGCGACGATGGTGTCGTTCACGATCTGCATCAACGACTTCGGCGTTCCCGTCGTGATCGGCGGACCGTACACGGTGCTGTCGACGGATATCTACAAGCTCATCATCGGCTTGCAGGATTTCAATCGCAGCGCGGTGGTGAGCCTGCTTTTGCTGTGTCCCGCGCTGGTTGCATTCGCCGTCGACTTCTTCATTCGCCGCAAGCAGCAGTCGCGGCTCGGCGCGCGCTCGACGCCATTCCAGCCCAAGCCGTCGCGCGGCTTCGACACGGCGATGCTCGCGTATTGCGCCGTCGTGTGCCTGTTGATGATGGCCGTGGTGGGCATTTCGGTGTTCGCATCGTTCGTCAAGTTCTGGCCGTATCAGATGAGCCTCGGCTTGCAGCACTACAAGATGGGCCTGATCGCAGCCGCCATTTTCGATGCGTACAAGAACAGCCTCAAGATGGCGGCGTGCGTGGCGATCGGCGGCACGGCGATCGTGTTCGGCGGTGCGTATCTCGTGGAAAAAACGCGCGGTCCGCGCTGGCTGCGCGGCTTCATCAATCTCTGCGCGATTTTGCCGATGGGCGTGCCGGGGCTCGTGCTCGGCATCAGCTACATCTTTCTCTTCAATGCGCCCGCCAACCCGCTCAACGGCCTCTATGGGACGCTTGCGCTGCTCGCGATCGTGACGGTCGTGCACTACTACTCGTCGAGTCATCTGACGGCCGTGACTGCGTTGCGGCAAATCGACAACGAGTTCGAAGCCGTTTCGGCATCGCTGAAAGTGCCGTTCTACAAGACGTTCTGGCGCGTCACGGTGCCCGTGTGCCTGCCGTCGATCCTGCAGATCGCGCGCTATCTGTTCGTCAACGGCATGACGACGGTGTCGGCTGTCGCGTTCCTCTATTCACCCGACACGCAGCCTGCATCCGTTGCGATTTTGAATCTCGACGACGCCGGACAGATCGGACCGGCCGCCGCGATGGCGACGCTCGTGCTCGTGACGGCTTCGTTTGCATGTCTGCTGTTCGCCGGCGTCTCGCACGGCGTGTTGCGTAGAACCCAGGCATGGCGCACTACGCGCCGTGGCTGAATCGTACTTTCACCGCGTCTATCAAGGAGCTCACGTGAACCTGTCCAGCCAACCGATTCTGCTCACTCCCGGTCCGCTCACGACATCCGACCGCACGCGCGAGGCAATGCTGCGCGACTGGGGCTCGTGGGATGGCGATTTCAACGAGATCACCGCGCGCATTCGCCGCGAGACGCTGCGCATCGTGCACGGCGAAGGGACGCACGAGTGCGTGCCGTTGCAGGGCAGCGGCACGTTCTCCGTCGAAGCGGCGATCGGCACGATCGTTCCGCGCGACGGTCATGTGCTGGTGCCGAACAATGGCGCCTATTGCCAGCGCATCGCGAAGATCTGCCGCGCACTGGGGCGGCGTCACCAGACGATCGACTATCCGGAAGACACGCAGGTCAAGCCCGCCGACATCGACCGCGCGCTCGCGGCCGATCCGGGCATCACGCACGTTGCGCTGGTCCACTGCGAAACAGGCGCGGGCGTGCTCAATCCGCTGCACGAGATCGCGATGGTGGTCGCGAAGCACGGACGCAGTCTGATCGTCGACGCGATGAGTTCCTTCGGCGCGATCGATATCGACGCGCGGCAGACGCCGTTCGATGCCGTCGTCGCCGCGTCGGGAAAATGCCTGGAAGGCGTGCCCGGCATGGGCTTCGTGATCGTGAGGCGCAGCACGCTGGAGCGCTGCGAAGGCAATAGTCACTCGCTCGCAATGGACCTGTACGATCAATGGGTCTACATGAATCGCACGATGCAATGGCGCTTCACGCCGCCGACGCATGTCGTCGCCGCGCTCGATCAGGCCATCGCACAGTACAACGAGGAGGGCGGTCTCGAAGCGAGGGGCGCGCGTTATGCTGCCAACTGCCGCGCGCTGATCGAAGGCATGGGCAAACTGGGCTTCCGGCCATTTCTCGACCAGTCGATTCAGGCGCCCATCATCGTGACGTTCCATGCGCCCGACGATCCCGCCTACGACTTCAAGACCTTCTATCAGGAGGTGAAGAAGCGCGGATACATCCTCTATCCGGGCAAGCTGACGCAGATCGAAACGTTCCGCGTAGGATGCATCGGGCACTTCGGCAAAACGGGCATTCCCGGCGCGGTCGCCGCGATCGCCGATACGCTGAAGGCAATGGGCATCACGCAGGTGTCGCCGAAAGCGCTTGCGTGACACACGCGGCCACGCTCGAAGATTTCGTGCGCGTCATGGCGGCGAAATCTTCGAAGCGTCGATGTGGTTCGATCTCGCGACTTTCCGGTGAGCACTCGTGCGGCCAGTTCTATGGCCGCACGTAACGGGGCCATCAAGATCCGGTGACGGATGCGCGATCCTGACTGGGCGTAGTCTCGGCCCAGCGCTCATGCGCTCGCTGCATCCTTGCAAGACCGTGCGCGACATGTTCGCGCACGAGCGCGACTGCATGTTCTTCTTCGCCGCGAGCCAGCGCATTGACGATCTTCTCGTGTTCGGTGACGGATTCGCCGAGTGCGCTGTCATCCGTTTCGATCGCAGCCTGCCGCAACAGGCCCAGTTGGCGCACGAGATGCCGATAAGTCGAGATCAGATGCTGATTGCCGACGCCCGCGACCATCGCATCGTGCAACTGGATGTTCAGCTCGGTATAGCGCGCGAGATCGCGCGTTTTCTTCGCGGCCTTCATCGCAGCGATGATGCTTTTCAGCGTGTCGAGCGTTTCGGGCGTCATGTGATTCGCGAGCCAGCGCGCGACGGACTCGTCGAGCATTGCGCGGACCTGGTAGATCTCTTGCGCTTCGCGCAGCGAAACGACCCGCACCGTCACGCCACGGTTCTTTTCCGTTTTGAGCAGGCCTGCCTGTTCGAGCGCGCGAAAAGCTTCGCGTATGGGTCCCCGCGACACGTTCAGCCGCGTGGCGACTTCCACTTCATTGAGCTTTTCGCCGGGCGCAAGCTCGCCCGAAAGAATGCTGTGCTCGAGACTCTCCTGCACGAGCATCGCGAGCGAATGTCGTTGCAAGAGTTCAAAGGCGCCGGGCAGGTTAGAACTGGTCATGGCAGTCGATGGAAGCGAAGAGCGACGAATGAACGTCAGACCTGTCAAACACTAACGTACGCGTTTGTTTATTGTCAACAATGCCGAAGGCCGGATTTAACCGGGATCGCCTTGCAAGCCAGCATCGTCGTGCGGTTTGTTAGATGTGGGTCGACTCTTACGCTCTCGCATCGTGCCCAGGTCGCACGGCGCGTTCGCGCTGCGGCGGACGCGCCATGTGAAAACCGGGGAAAGCTGCATTCGCTCGGGCCTTGCATCATATGACGGCAGCGAGGCCCTGATGCCGCTGACTGCGTTATTTGTCCGGCTGCGGCGTATAGCGCAGATAGGGACGTTCCGCACGATAGCCCTTCGGAAACTTCTTCGCGATGACATTCTCGTCCTGGAACGTGAGCGGAATGATCACGTCGTCTCCGTTCTTCCAGTTGCCGGGCGTGGCGACCTGGTGAGCATCGCTCAGTTGCAGCGCGTCGACGACACGCAGGATTTCGTCGAAGTTCCGGCCGATGCTGAGCGGATAGGTGAGCGTCAAACGCAGCGTCTTCTGCGGATCGATGATGAAGACGGAGCGCACCGTTGCCGTTCCGGACTGGTTGGGGTGGATCATGTCGTACAGCGCGGCAACTCTTTTATTCTTGTCGGCGATGATCGGAAATCCGACCACGGTCTTTTGCGTATCCTCGATATCCTTCGCCCATGCCTTGTGCGATGCGACGTCATCCACCGAAAGGGCAATCGCCTTGACGTTGCGTTTCTCGAACTCCGGCTGCAATTTTCCCGTCAGCCCCAGTTCCGTCGTGCAGACGGGTGTGAAGTCGGCGGGATGGGAAAACAGAACGACCCATGCGTCACCCGCCCACTCATGAAAACGGATGTGGCCAATCGATGTTTCCTGCTCGAAGTCGGGCACGGTATCGCCCAGATGAAGGCTGCTCATTGCGTTGACCTCTCAAGTAAATTCGCCGGTTCAGTCATCTCTCGTGTCGGCTCCCGATGTGCGCGCCGCGCTGGCCCATGCCAGTACGAATCCACGCGCGTCTGCACAGTGCAGCATGCGTCGTTCCATGGTCATTTTCCGGCAGCCGTTCTCATTGAGCAAATTCATTGTCATTGCAAATGAATGCAAAAAAATTGATATGAAAGGATGGCTTTCTGGAGGTTCGTCGAGTGGGGCTTTATATAGGCCGCGCAGGCGCGCCGGCTTCGAATGCCGTATTCGTTCGCATCACGGCACTCCATGCAGGTGTCGCTGCGCCGCAGGAAACGGGACGCCATACCGCGCGCCGCATGCTTCGAGCGGCGCGATGATGGTGGCGTGCAGACACACGCCATGCGCGAGCTGCTGCGCGCGTTGGGACATCGCACGGTCGCCAGGCAGGCGGATGGGGGCATCGGCGACGCGCGGCGGATTACTTCGGCAAGCATCGCCTAGCCAGTCCATTTGCCGTCGCAACGCGTCGATGCCGCCCAACGCGCCCGGATCGTACAGTGTCATGAACACGGTGGCGCCCCAACCCTCGGCAGGGTCGGCGCGGCCGAAGCCGGCGAGTCCGCCCGTGAGCGCCTCGATCAGCAACGCGAGACCGAATCCCTTATGACCGGCCGACAGTCCGCCAAGCGGCAGGATCGTGCCGGGCGGGTCGGCGAACAGCACGCCCGGTTCGCGTGTCGCCTCGCCGTGCGCGTCGAGCATCCATGGTTCGTCGAACAGTTGGCCGCTCTGGTAGCGGCGCGCACACATGCCATTCGTCGTTGTGGATGACGAAATATCGATCAGGATCGGCGTGGTCGAAGTCGGCACGCCGAGTGCAATTGGATTAGGCGTAAACAATGGGCGCGTGCCGCCGAAGGGCGCGACGCTCTGCACGCTCGGATCGGAACTTGCCAGCATCATCACGAGATTCGACTCGGTGGCGCGCAACAGATAAGCGGCAAGGCACGCGATGTGATGACTGCGGCGGATGACGAGCGTCGCGCTGCCGAACTCGCGCGCCCGAGGGGCCAGCGTATCGATGCCGGCATGAACAAGTGCCGGTCCGGGTAGACGGCGGCCGTCCCACAGCAACGTCGAGAGGCGATCGGAGACGACTTCGGGCTTGCCGTCGCGCGTCATCGTGCCCGCTTCGAGTTGACTGAGGTAAGCGGGCAGCAGCGCGAGTCCGTGCGTATCGTGGCCCATCAGATCGCCTTCGACGAGCGTGCGCGCAACGTCCCCGGCATATCCATTGTCGAGGCCCGCTTTGCACAGCACGTTGCGCGCATAGTCACGCAGCGCGCTCGCGTCGTAGCGCATTCGTTCCATCGCGATCTCTCCCTTCGTCAATGTGATGCAGCGGCTCGCACACGAAGGCGGCCATTGCGGCATGAGACGGACGATAGTCGATCGAACGAATCGTGAGAAGACGTTGATTCAACGATCAAGTATTGTGCGCTGCACGGATGCTCACCTAGACTGGCCTCGCCGATGCAGCACGGTGCCCGCTGCATTTTCTCGCTGTCGACGGCCGGGATAGAGGAGAGACAACTGTGAGCAACGAGTACATCACCGACAAGGTCAAAGCCATCATCGGCGCGAAGACCGAGTGGGTTGCTTCGACACATCCGGTCGAAGCGAGCGAGGTGCGCCGCTTCCATCACGCGACGATGGACGACGCGCGTCGCTACTGGGACGAAGACTGGGCCGCGACGAGCCGCTACGGCAACGTGGTCGCGCCGCCGGGCTATCCGGTGCATGCGTTTCGCAGGCAGCCGGACTCGCCCGATCCCCTCGACGACATGAACAAGCCGGACTACGACGGACTGAGCCGCAGCTTCAGCGGCCTGCCCGCCGTCGAAGTGGAATTGCCGCGCGACCTCAACGGCGGCTACGAATACGAGCTGTATCGCTATGCGAGAGTCGGCGAGAAGGTGCTGCGCCAGGCGCGCTACAAGGACATCGTGCAGCGCGACGGCAAGAGCGGTCCGATGGTGTTCGTCATCATCGAGGAGACCTACACGACCGAGGCCGGCGAAAAGCTGCTCAAGGTCACCAATACGCAGATCATGCGCTAGGCGAGGACTGTCATGGCCGCACCATGTTTCGAAGATGTCGAAACCGGAATGGAGATTCCGCAGATCGTCAAGGGACCGATGACCACGGCGCACATCATGCGTTGGTCCGCGTCGATGGAGAACTGGCATCGCATCCACTACGACTGGCGATTCGCGACCGAGCACGACAAGCTGCCCGACGTGATGGTCAACGGCTCGTGGAAGCAGCACATCATGTTGCAACTGCTCACGGATTGGGTCGGCGAAAGCGGCTGGGCATGGAAGCTCCAGTTCCAGTTTCGCGGCATGAACGTGCCGGGCGATGTCATTACCGCCTGGGGCCGCGTGACGGGACGCGAGCAACGCGGTGGATTTGGTGTCGTGCATCTGGAGATCGGCCTGCGCAATCAGGAAGGCAAGGAGAGCACGCCAGGCACCGCGACGGTCGTCTTGCCGCTGCGGCACGGCGCGCGCGTGCCGTATCCGTTCGATCCCGCCGTTCTCGAAGAGGCCGCGTGAGCGCCGCCGCTGTCACGCCGCCGCGAGCCGTTACCCTTGCCGCGCCACTCGCGGGCGTGCGTGTGATCGAATGGAACGGATCGATGTCGGCGTCGTTCTGCGCGCGTCTGCTGTCCGATCTCGGCGCGGATGTGCTCAAGCTCGAACCGCCAGGTGCCGGCGATCCGCTGCGGCGCGTGGGCCCGTTCGCGCCGGACGCGTCCTATGGCGAAGATGCTGCGCTCTTCGCGTATCTGAATCACGGCAAGGACAGCGCGACGCTCGATCCGTCGTGTCAGGCGGGCGCTGCATTGCTCACGCGGCTGATCGAATCGGCTGATCTGCTGATCACGTCCGCGCATGCATCGCGCCTTGCCGAACTCGCGCTCGACGGCGACACGCTGAGGAAGATCCAGCCCGCGCTCGTGACGCTCGCAGTCACGCCGTTCGGCACGCTGCCCGCGCGCGACGCGTCGACGATGCAAGCGGATGCCGATACGCTGGCCGCGTTCACCGACTTCACGCTCACGCATCATGCGGGCTACGCGTTCCATCAGGCGCGGCCGGTCCATGCGCCCAGCGAGCAGCCGCCCGTCGCTTGCGCGGATCGCGAAGTCGCGCTCGCCACGGGCGTCGCGGCGGCGAACGCCGCGCTGTGGGGCCTGCTCGAAGCACAGTTGAACGGAGAGGGTCGCAGCATCGAATGCGCGGAGCTGGATGTCATCGCGCATCTGCTGATCGAGCCTGTCGCCGATTACGGACGCGGCGAGCGCACATTCAGCCGACGCCGCGAGGAACTGCAAGGCACGGAAGTCGCGGGCGGGCTGATCTGGCTTTTGCCCTGCAAGGACGGCTTTGTGATGATCTCGCCGCGCGAGGAGCATCAATGGGAACGCTGGGTCGAGCTGCTCGGCAATCCGCCGTGGTCGTGCGATGCCGCGCTGTGCGGCGAACGTAGCGCGCGCAACGAAAACTGGATGATCCTTCAGGATGAGATGTCGAAGTGGACGCGCGAGCACTCACGCGCGGATGTGTTCGAGCGCGCGCAGGCGGCGCGCGTGGCGTGCTTTCCGGTGAGCGGCGCGCGCGATCTGCTCGAAAACGCGCAACTGAACGCGCGCCGCTTCTTCGATAGCTGGGAGGGGACGCGCAACACCGCGCTGTCGATGCCGGGCCTGCCGTTCAGCTTGCGCACGCAGTCGGGCGCCGAGTTGCCGCGCGCGCGGAACGTGGTCTCGCCTCGCCTGGGCTCGGCCAATCGCGCGGTGTTCGAAAGGCACCTCGGGCTGTCGCCGGGTGAAATGGAAACATTGCGCCAGCAGGGAGTGGTGTGATGAGAGAAACGGGAAGGGCGGCGTTGTCGGGCCTGCGCGTCATCGATTTCAGCTGGGTGCTGGCCGGCCCGATGACCACCAAGATGCTCGCGGGCATGGGCGCGGAAGTGATCAAGATCGAATCGTCGACGCGGCGCGAGCACACGCAGCGTCAGCCATGGTGGGCCGTGGTGAACGCGGGCAAGAAGAGCTGCACGATCAATCTCAGCCGCCCGCAAGGGCCGGAGCTGCTGCGCCGTCTGATCGCGCAGAGCGACATGGTGGTCGAGAACTTCTCGAACGGCGTGCTGGCGAAGTTCGGGCTCGACTATCCGACGCTGGCCGCGATCCGGCCCGATCTGATCTTCGTCTCGGCATCCGGCACGGGCCGCGAGGGACCACAGCGCGACGCGCTCGCCTACGGCTCGCTGTTGCAGGCCTACAGCGGCCGTGCCAGCGTGATCGGCACGCCGAACGAGCGGGTCGAGGCGATGGGCATCCTGCCCGCGTGGACCGATCCGATCACGGCGCTGTGGGAGTGCTGCGCGGTGCTGGCAGCGATCCGCCACCGGCGCGTGACGGGCGAGGGCGCGTTCATCGATCTTTCGATGCTCGAGAGTACCGTCGCGCTGCTGCCCGAATTGCTGTTCCGCGAAGCGTTGGGCAGCGATACGCCCGCCGCGAGCGGCGCTCGCGAGTGGAGCGCCGCGCCGTCCGGATGCTTTCGCTGCGCGGGCGATGACGCGTGGCTCGCCGTGTCCGTCTGCGACGACGGGCAATGGCGCGCGCTGTGCGATGCGATGCGCAAGCCGGAACTCGCCACGGACTCGCGCTTCGCCGACGCACTGGCGCGCGCCGCGCATCGTCCGGAAGCGGACGATCTGCTCGCTGCGTGGCTCGCCGGCCAGCCGGCCGCGCGGGCGCTCGACGCGTTGCAATCGCGCGGCGTGCCGGCGGCGCGTTCGCGGCATATCGGCGCCGTGATGGAAGACCCTTATTTCGCCGGGCGCGGGTTGTTTCCCGAGCTTGCCGATGGCTCGCGCAACATCGCACTGTCGTGGCGCGACAGCGAAGGCTTTCGCGGCGACTTCGCGCCGCCGCCGCGCCTCGGCGAACACAACGACTACGTGTTCAGAGAGTTGCTGGGACTCGACGCGAGCGAAATCGAAACCTTGACAGAAGCGGGCGTGCTGCGCTGACTGTGCCGACAGGCGCATCGGCCCGCTGAACGAACTATCTGAAGGAGCGGTGCGATGAAAGAGAAGGTGGCGGTATGCGAAGTCGGGCCGCGCGATGGCCTGCAGATGGCGCATGAAATCATGCCGACGGAGCAGAAGACGCGCTGGATCGCGGCAATTGCGCAGGCGGGCGTCGGCGAGATCGAAGTCGGCAGTTTCGTGCCGCCCAGGCTCGTGCCGCAGATGGCCGACACGGAAGCGATCGTGAAAGCGGCGCTACAACAGCCGGGCTTGCGCGTCATGGCGCTCGTGCCCAATCTGCGCGGCGCGCAGGCGGCGTATGCGGCGGGCGCGCATGGCGTCGGCGTGCCCGTCTCGGTGAGCGAAGGACACAGCCGGTCGAACACGCGCAAGGGCACGATGGAGCAGGTCGCGGAAGTGCGCCGCATCGTCGAATGGGTCAGGGAACAGGAACGGCCGATGGCGATCGAGCCCGGCTGTGCGACTGCGTTCGGTTGCGCGATCGACGGCGTCATTGCGCTGGAGAAAGTGATCGAAACAGCCGTGGCGCTGGCCGAAGCAGGCGTCGATGCCGTCGCGCTGGCCGATACGGTCGGCTACGGCAATCCGGCGCAAGTGCGAAAGATGGTCAGAGCGGTGCGCGCCGAAATCGGCGGCAAGCTGACCAAGCTGCATCTGCACGACACGATGGGGCTCGGCCTCGCGAATGCGCTCGCAGGTCTCGAAGAGGGCATTCGCTCTTTCGATTCGGCGCTGGCGGGCCTTGGCGGCTGCCCGTTTGCGCCGGGCGCGTCGGGCAACATCGTCACCGAAGACCTTGTCTTCATGCTGGAAAGCATGGGCTTCGATACGGGCATCGACCTGGAAAGGCTGATCGCCGCGCGCGATCTGCTGCATGAAGGCGTGCCCGCCGAGCCGATGTACGGACAGGTGCCGAAGGCGGGCATTCCGAAGACGTATCGGGCGCAGGCACCCGTTCACGCGTAGCGACACCGTGAGACCGCATATGGCTACTGGCATCACCGGATTGTGAGCGCTCAGGCATTCGATTATCTTGTCGGTCACTGTGCCCCCGTACGGCGCCCTTGCGCCGGCAAGGAGATCGAGGTGCCACGCAACCGACAAGACGGCGCAGCGGCGCTCGCGCACGCGCCCGGCGACTACCTGACGCGCGCCGAAACGCTCGCGCTCCTCCAGATCAAGCTGCAAACGCTGTATGCCTATGTCAGCCGCGGCTGGATACGCAGCGTGCCGCAAGGCGACAAGGGACGTCGCCTGTACGCGCGCCAGGACGTCGAGCGCATGAAGTCGCGTGCCGATGCGCGCAGCGGTCATGCTCCCGTTGCGGCCGCCGCGATGCGCTGGGGCGAGCCCATCATTTCCAGCACGCTCACGGAGATCACCGCGCAAGGGCCGCGCTATCGCGGCGTGGCGGCGCTCGACATGGCCCGCGACGGACAGACGTTCGAAGCCGTCGTGAAAGCGCTGTGGAATACGGGCGACGACATCACGTTGTCCTGGCAACCGTGCGCCCGCACGCTGCGTTTCGCCGACGCATGGCCTGGCACCGCGGGCTTGCAGCCCCGACGCGAACTCGTGCGCTTCTTCGCCGACATCGCGTTGCGCTTCGGCAGCGAGCATCTGCGCGGCGTGCGCTCGTCCGATGTGCAGTTCGTCGCGGCGAGTCGCATGATCGCGACGATGGCGCATTGCCTCGGCCATCTGCGCCGGCCGCACGACGGCGCGGCGGCAACGTCCGCTCGCAAACGGAGCGGCGGGCTGTCCGCGACGCTGCTTGCGGTGCTGGGCGGCACGGTCTCGCCGCAGCATGTTGCCGCGCTCGACGCGGCCCTCGTGCTGTGCGCCGATCACGAACTCGCGCAGGCGACCTTCGTCGCGCGCATCGCCGCGTCGGCGGGCGCCGATGTCGGCGAATGCGTGGCAGCCGCGATCCTGACGCAAACGGGGCTCACGTCCGCGCGCTCGTACGAAGCCACGGAAGACCTGCTGCGCGCATGCAAGACGGTCGCGCAGGCGCAACGTCTCTTCGAAGAGCACTATGCGGCGCATCGCAATCTGCCGGGCTTCAATCATCCGCTGTACCCGGAAGGCGATCCGCGCGCCCGCTATCTGATCGACGTCGTGCGGCGGCTCGCGGGCCGTCATCCGTCCGTCGAGCCGCTGTATGCGGCGCTCGACATTGCCGCGAGGCACGGCTGTCTGCCGAGCCTCGAAATCGGCCTGACGTTGCTGACGATTGCATTGGGCCTGCCGCCGCGCAGCGCATTCGCGTTGTTCATCATCAGCCGCTCGGCGGGATGGGTTGCCCATATCGTCGAGCAACGCACGTCCGGCGCGCTGATCCGTCCGCGCGCCGATTACTTGCAGGCGTGTCCCGCTGCTTCGAACAGCGCAGCGGACGTGCTGCCCGTCGACGGCGCGATGCTCGCGTCGGAATCTCATCTCTGATTGCATCCCCGTTTGTATTTCCGTTTGCATCGCTGATCGCGCCCTCGTCAAACGACACCCGAATGAACGGCCCGGCGAGGGCCGTTTTTGTTGCATGCGCCGCGGCATCGACGGGCGATGGTCACGCGACGCATCGCATCGATGCGCGAACAAAGCGACGTTGATTCAACGATCAAGTATTGTGGGTCATCGTGCGCGTCACTAGACTGGGCGCTACTAATACTGAAAGGGAATCGCAGCCTGGCGAGTGGACGGAAGCGCGGCGTGTCGGTGAACCTGATAGCCCGGCGCTCGCGATCACTGCGACTCGCATGCGAATAATTAGTATCCCGACATTCACGTCCGCAACGATGCGGGCTCGACCATAGCGACCATTGAGACAGGCCGCACAGGAGGAAGACACGATGAGCACCCCGAACAGGGCGATCGGCGCGGATGTCGTCGGCTCGCCTGAAATGGCGGATTATTTGTCACGCCCCGTCACCGCCGGCACCGTGACCGCCCGTTTCGACCGTCTGCCGATGACGGCCACCATGTGGAAGCTGCTCACGCTTGTCGCGCTGGGCGGATTCTTCGAACTCTACGACGTGTATTTCGCGGGCTACATCGCACCGGGGCTGTTTCACTCGGGCATCCTCACGCCCACCACGCCGACCTTCTTCGCGATGAACGGCCTTGCAGGTTTTCTTGCATCGCTGTTCGTCGGTCTGTTCATCGGGACGATCGTCTTCGGCAGCCTCGCGGACCGCTTCGGCCGGCGCCGCGTGTTCGCCGCGTCGATGCTGTGGTACTGCGTCGCGACCATCGTCATCGCGTTTCAGGACACGGCGCTCGGCCTCAATGTATGGCGTCTCATCTGCGGCATCGGCGTGGGCGTGCAGTACGTGACCATCGACTCTTACGTGTCGGAGCTGACGCCGCGTCACGCGCGCGGGATGGCCTTCGGACTCGTGTACGGCGTCGCGCAGATTTGCGCACCGTTGATCGCGTTCCTCGCATGGGTGCTGGTGCCGATCGCGCCACTCGGCTTCGACGGCTGGCGCTGGGTGATCGCGCTCGGCTCGGCGGGCGCGCTGCTGGTCTGGTATCTGCAACTGCGTTTGCCGGAATCGCCCCGCTGGCTCGCGCAGAAAGGCCGCGCCGAGGAAGCCGAGCGAGTGATGCGGATGATCGAAGCGCGCGTGCGCAACGAATACGGCAAAGAGTTGCCAACACCCGCCGAAACGTCGGAAGCGGACGAGCAGAAGGGCACGCTGCGCGAAGCGTTCAGCCCGCAGTATCGCAGTCGCACGCTGATGCTCGTCGTCGTCAATTTCTTCCAGACCATCGGTTACTACGGCTTCGTCAGCTGGATTCCGACGCTGCTCATCGCGAAAGGCATCATGGTGACGCGCAGCCTCGAATACACGTTCCTGATCGTGCTGCTTTATCCGATTGCGCCGTTCATCGTCATGCTGGTCGCGGACCGCTTCGAGCGTAAATGGCAACTCGTCTGGAGCGCGATATCGGTGGCGGTGATCGGCGTGATCTTCTCGATGTTGAAGGCGCCAGGCTGGCTGATCGCCGTTGGCATCGTGCAGACGCTGGTGGTGAACTGGCTTTCGACGATCGTGCACACGTACCAGGCCGAATTGTTCCCGACCCGCATGCGCGCCGGCGCGGTGGGCTTCGTGTACTCGTGGAGCCGGCTGTCGTCGATCTTCGTCGGCTTCTTTATCGCGTTCTTCCTGCGCGAGTTCGGCGTCGGAGGGGTGTTCGCCTTCATCGGCGGCGCGATGACGATCGTCGTGCTGGCGGTCGCGCTGTTCGGGCCGCGCACCACGGGTCTTGCACTCGATGACATCGCTCGATGAATACGTGAGGGAGTAGCGCTACTCCCTCAAGCGCGTCTACCCATTCCGCGAATAACTCCTTTTGAGAAGTCCATCAGTCGACGCAGGTCAGATGCGGTGGGCTGGCGCCGCGCGATGCTGTTGCAGCACTCCACGTCGATCTCGACTTCCATCGCATTGAGTCGTTGCTCCTCCTCGACCACTTTCCCGACAAGGTCCATGTCGAAGTGGGTGAGTGCCTCCATCGCATTGTTCAGTTGAGTTACTCAACGAGTCCCCCAGCTCGAAAAATCTCGACGACAGGTGTTCGAGGTCAGCGTCGAACCCGCTGGCAATGTGCTTGTCTGACATTGAAAACTCCCTTTGCTCAATAGACGATAAACTGTTTGTACGGTTTGTCGAACTTGCGCAAAACCATGAATCCACAGGTCACCCGGAACAGAAGCCGCAAACGACCCTCTGCGCACACGGCTGCAGGTGCCCATGAGGCAGTTGCGGATATCGAGTCGGTTAATACGACGAAGGCTCGCCATTCGGCGACGATGGCGAAGATCCGGAAGGCAACAGCCGCTGGAAAGCCTCCGTTGCGGGTCGTTCGGGACCGCAAGGAGCAGGTCAAGCGGGAAAAGGTCGTACGGGACACTTTCACGATGCCGAGGACGGACAATGAAAAGATCGGGGTGCTCAAACAACGATGCCTCGATGCGGGCGTTGTAGTGAAAAAGAGCGAGCTCGTGCGCGCGGGCCTGCTTCTGCTGGAGTCTGAACCGACGAAACGCCTTCTCGCGGCCGTCACGGCGGTCGAACCGGTCAAGACTGGCCGGCCACCAAAATCGAAGTGAGCCGCACGTGGCCTGATATTTGCGCGCTATAGCGGCAATAACCGGGGCTTGCGAGAGGAAGTCGCGCTTACGCCGTCAGGGTTCAGCCGGTAACGGTCCGGGTTCTGATGCGAGCGTGCAGGCCAGGCGCGACACGCCCGTACGAAGAGTCACATGACCCGTCGTTCAGCACGGAGGGCGCTATGACATTGACGTTCACGCTGATTGATCTGGCTGGGTCCGTTGCGCTGCTGCTGTGGGGTACACACATGGTGCAGACCGGCATCCAGCGCGCATTCGGTGCCAGCCTTCGCTCACTGCTCGGTCGCGCTCTGCGCGGGCGACTGGGCGCCTTCATGGCCGGGATGGGCGTCACCGCGGTATTGCAGAGCAGTACGGCGACGGGACTGATGACGGCCGGCTTCGCTGCTGGCGGCCTCGTCGAGTTGATCCCCGCGCTCGCCGTCATGCTCGGCGCGAACGTCGGCACCACACTGATCGTCCAGGTGCTGTCGTTCGATGTTGCAGCGGCCTCGCCCGCGCTGATACTCGTCGGCGTGCTGATGTTCCGGAAGGCGTCGAATACACGGGCACACGATCTGGGTCGCGCGGTGATCGGGCTGGGCCTGATGCTGCTCGCGCTGCATCAGTTGCTCGGGCAGATGACAGACTACGAGGACGCGCCCAGTCTGCGCATGCTCCTGGGTGCCGCATCCACCGTGCCGCTGGTGGACGTGCTGCTGGCGGCGGGTCTGACGTGGGCCGCGCATTCGAGCGTGGCGATCGTCCTGCTCATCATGTCGCTGTGCGCGCAGAACGTGGTGCCGCCCGAGGCCGCATTTGCACTGGTGCTGGGCGCGAATCTCGGCACTGCCATTAACCCGTTGCTGGAGGGGACCACCGCAAGCGATCCGGCGTCGAAGCGGTTGCCGGTGGGCAATCTGCTGTCCCGGGCCGTGGGCGTCGTGATGGTGCTCGCCGTGCTCGGGCCGCTTGGCCAGCTCATGGTCGCGATGGAGCCGGACAATGCCCGGGTGGTGGCCGATTTCCATACGCTGTTCAACCTGGTGCTCGCCTGCCTGTTCCTGCCGGTGCTGTCTCCGTACGCGCGACTGCTGGCCCGGCTGCTGCCCCAGCGCGTCGACCCAGCCGACCCGTCGCGGCCACTGTATCTGGACCCGGCCGCACGGCAGATGCCGATGGTGGCGCTGGGCAATGCGGCACGTGAGGCACTGCGTCTGGCCGATGTGCTCGGCGAGATGCTGGCGGGTGCCCGCGCCGCGCTGGTGGACGGCGACCGGAAGCTGATCGTGGAAACCCGCCGGCGCGATGACATCCTGGATCACCTGAATACCGCGATCAAGACATACCTGACGTCGCTCGATCCCGAACAGCTTACGGAGACCGACCATCGGCGGGTGCACGAAATCCTGACGTTTGCTATCAACATCGAGCAGGCTGGCGATGTGGTAGGCGGGAACCTGCTGCCGCACGCCACCAAGCGCATGAAGCGCGGACTCGCGTTTTCAAAGGAAGGAGAAGCGGAACTGCTGGCCATGATGGACCGCCTGATGGCCAATCTGCGTACCGCCGCGTCGCTGTTCATGACGGAAGACCAACGCGCGGCGCGCATGCTGGCTGACGAGAAGGTGGCCTTCAGGGAAGCGGAATCCACCGCGACGGCTTCGCACTTTGAGCGGTTGCGCTCCGGCCGCATCGACTCTGCACAAACCAGCGCACTGCACCTCGATCTGCTGCGTGACCTGAAGCTCATCAATTCGCATATCGTGGCTGCCGCCGCGTACCCCGTCCTCGAACGGACGGGAGCCCTGTTGCCCAGCCGGATCGCCGAGAACGAAATGTAGTCCGAAAGAAGCGGGCTCACTCGCTGTATGGGATGGTCCGACAGCCCCGGGGAAAACAGGCCAACGTGAGGGCACGACGAGCGCAGGATGGGCTCGCGACGAGACGCTGATCGCGCCTTCGATCGCGGCGCATGCCTGCCGCTCGTTCCGCATGATCGGCTATCGGCTGGTCGTGGAGGATGCGTCGACAGGGCGCGCACAGAAAGGCCTGGCGCTGCCGCTTGCGTCCCACACCTCCGCGCCGCTGCCCTGCACACCCGTTGATCCAACTTCGTCGAATCGCACTGCGCCAGCGGCCGGGGCGTTTTCCGCTGCCCGAATTCCGCCGTCTGCACTCGGACAAAGTTTTGCGCTGTCTTCCGGCCACGTGGATCGCATGAGGGTTTTCCTGTGGTCATGCGCGACAGTCATGCGCGCCATGAAAACTTATCGATTGTTCGGAGTCGCACGAGCCCCAACAATAATCCGGACCACGCAGTGTCTTCACAGGTGACCGCTACCGTATCCGTTCGGGACGGTACCAACCAGGAACGTGACAGGCGATGAACTTTCCAGAAACTATTGCCCACTTCGATGAAGCTGGAACAAGGCCGCCCGCGCGGCCTGCGACGGATCTGACATGTGGCGAAGCGCTCGTCGCTTTGCTGGAGGGATACGGTGTCCAGTACGTGTTCGGTATCCCGGGCGTACATACGGTCGAACTCTATCGGGGACTCGGCGCTTCGACGATCCGGCACGTTACGCCGCGCCACGAACAGGGCGCGGGCTTCATGGCAGACGGATATGCGCGTGTGACCGGCAAGCCGGGCGTGTGTTTCATCATCACCGGGCCTGGCATGACCAACATGGCGACTGCGATGGCGCAGGCCTATGCGGACTCCATTCCGATGCTCGTTATCTCAAGTGTGAACGCGCGACGCCAACTGGGCACAGGGGACGGACGTCTACACGAATTGCCATCACAGCAGGATGTGTTCAGCGGTTTCACCGCGTTCTCGCACACGCTGCTCAATGCCGCGGAACTGCCGCAGGTGCTGGCCCGTGCTTTCGCGGTTTTTGGGAGTGCCCGACCGCGACCGGTGCACATCGAGATTCCGCTCGACGTGATCGTGGCGCCAGCGGGTGGCATGAATCTCACGCCCCCCGCGCTGCCCGCAAAACCCACTGCCTGCCCGAATGCCCTGGCTGCGGCTGCAGACCTGCTCGCCGGGGCGCGACGGCCACTGATCCTTGCCGGCGGCGGAGCGTCGGATGCACCCGTCGAGCTGCGTGAACTCGCCGAACGCCTGCAGGCGCCCGTCGCACTGACCATCAATGCCAAGGGCCTTCTGCCCGCCGGCCACCCGCTGCTCATCGGCTCAACACAGTCGCTGGCGCCAACGCGCGCAATGGTTCGCGAAGCGGATGTCGTGCTCGCGGTCGGGACCGAGCTGGGAGAAACCGATTATGACGTGATGTTCGACGGCGGCTTCGCGATCGAGGGCCTGCTGATCCGCATCGATATCGACGGTCAGCAACTGATGCGCAACATGCGCCCGGACGTGGCCATCGCAGGCGATGCGCGGCACGCGCTTGGCAGGCTCTCGACGCGACTGCACGAATGCGCCGCGCACGCGCCGCAGTCCGACTGGGGCGCTCCGCGTGTTGCGGCCGTACGGGAAACCCTGCTGGCAGGCTACGACCGGCCGACGCGCTCACAGATGCATCTGATTGACACGATTATCGACACGCTGCCGGATGCGATCATTGCGGGTGACTCGACGAGTCCCGTCTATGCGGGCAACTTCGCGTACGACGCTCGGGCCCCGCGTTCCTGGTTCAATTCGTCGACCGGCTATGGCACGCTCGGCTACGGTCTGCCCGCTGCAATCGGCGCGAAGCTCGCAGCGCCCGAGCGCCCCGTCGTATGTCTGATCGGCGACGGCGGTCTGCAGTTCACCTTGCCTGAGCTTGCGAGCGCCGTCGAAGCACGGGTTCCCGCGATCGTGCTGCTGTGGAACAACTTCGGCTACGGTGAGATCCGCAAGTACATGACGGCACGCGGCATTGTTCCTGTCGGCGTCGACATTCACACACCGGACTTTATGGCGCTGGCGCGCGGTTTCGGATGCGCAGCCTGTCGGGCCGACACTCCGCATGCGCTTGCGGCGCAACTGCGTCATGCCGTGCGGCGGGACAGCCCGACGGTGATCGAGATTGATGAAGCTGACTGGTTCGCACGGGTGCCTGCATGAAACCGGACAACCTTCTCCCGTCGGGCATCCCGTTGCGCACCGAACTGTACATCGATGGCTGCTGGCGGGCGGCAGAAGCGGGACGCCGTCTGTGCGTCGTCAACCCGTCGACGGAGCAGAAGATTGCGGAGGTAGCGGCGGCCGACGCCGCTGACGTCGACTGTGCGGTGCAGGCTGCGGCCCTGGCCCTGCGCAGCTGGAAGAATACGACGGGGGCCGCGCGTGCCGCTCTTCTCCGTGCAATCGCGCGCGGTGTCGAGGCGCGCCGCGCACATCTGGCTGCACTCCAGTCGCTCAATAACGGCAAGCCGCTTGCCGAAGCGCAGACCGATGTGGGCGATGTCATTGCCACCTTCGACTACTACGCGGACCTGGCCGACAGCATGGATCAGACGGGCCCATCCAGCGTGGCGATCCCGAGCAGCGACTATCACGCGCAGATCAGCCGCGAGCCGGCCGGCGTCGTTGCGCTGATCGTGCCATGGAATTTCCCGATGGTCACCACGGCCTGGAAGCTCGCGCCCGCGCTCGCGGCCGGGTGCACCGTCGTGCTCAAGCCTTCGGAAATAACGCCGCTGCCCGAACTCGAGCTCGCCGCCATTCTGGAGCAAGCAGGCGTGCCGCGCGGCGTGGTGAACGTTCTGACGGGCACAGGCACTGAGGTCGGCGCGCCGCTCGTTGCGCATCCGCTCGTCGCGAAGGTCTCGTTCACGGGCAGTACCGCGGTGGGCGCGCAGGTCATGAAGACGGCGGCGGACACCATCAAGGGTGTGGGGCTCGAGCTGGGCGGCAAGTCGGCCATTATCGTGTTCGCGGACGCGGACCTCGAATTGGCCGCCGATCTGGTCGCGGCGGGCGGATTCTTCAACGCGGGCCAGATGTGCTCCGCCACTTCGCGGGTACTGGTTGAGCGGCCAGTCGCCGACGAGCTTGTCGCACGTCTGGCGCAGCGCGTCACGCAGATCGTGGTGGGCGATCCGTTCGCGGCGGGAGTACAGATGGGGCCGCTCACCAACCGCGGCCAGTATGAACGCGTGCAGCGGTTCATCGCACAGGGCAAGGCCGCCGGCGCACGTCTGGTGATCGAGGGCTCGGCGCCGGCCGGGCCAGGTTACTTCGTGAAACCGACGTTGTTTGTCGATGTCCCGTCCGACAGCGTGTTGTGGCGCGAAGAGATCTTCGGTCCGGTACTTTGCGTGCGCAGTTTCGATACAGAGGAAGAGGCAGTCCGGGTCGCCAACGACACCGAGTTCGGCCTCGTTGCAACGGTCGTCACGGAGGACGCGGCGCGCGGCAGCAGAGTCGCCCGCGAACTGGAAGCGGGCGTCGTGTGGATCAATGCGCCGCAGCTGATCTTTCCGCAGACCTCGTGGGGTGGCTACAAGCGTAGCAGCATCGGCCGTGAACTCGGTCCGTTCGGCCTCGCTGCCTTCCCGGAAATCAAGCAGATCCTGATGCCAAATAGGCATACGCCTGCCGCGCAGCGCATCGGCTGCCCATGAGTTCACGTCATGACGCGCATGCAGAGATTTCGTTTGTTGCCCGTTTTTGACGAACCTACAGTTGATTCACCCACCACGCCGACACGCGGCCACGCGACTGAAACTGGAGACGACCATGCAAGACATCAAACGGGGCAGAAGGCAGGCTATCAAGACCATTGGTGCGGCGCTGGCGGCATCGGCACTGCCCATGCCGTTCATCAGTACTGCCAGGGCACAGGAAAAGAGCTTCGCGGGCAAGACGCTGCGGCTCTTGACGTGGTCCGACGACACGGGCGCGGCGGCGTTGCGCAACATCGCGAATACGTTTAGCCAGAAGACGGGTGCCCAGGTCGTCGCCGACCGCGCGGACGGCACCTCCGGCATGGTTGCGAAGGTGAAGGCTGCCGGCGAGCGGCCCACGTACGATGTGATCACGCTAGCGGGTGTCGGTGCGTCGGGTCTCGCGGACGCAGGCCTGCTGATGAAACCGGACCTGGACAAGCTTCCCAACCTGAAGGACGTTGCCCCGCAGTACCGCACGGGCGCCAATGGCTTTGGCGTCGGCTATCTGCTCTGGTCGGACGGCCTGATCTACAACACGTCGACCGTGAAGACGCCGCCCGCAAGCTATGAGGCGCTGTGGGACCCGAAGTACGCGGGCCGGCTTTTCCTGCCGCCGCCGGAATGGGCCGAGGCCGTCGATCTCGCGATCATCGCGGCGAAGATGGCAGGTGGCTCGCAGCAGAACATCGAGCCGGGATTCGCGCGGCTCGCGCAGTTGAAGGAGCGCGTGCTGACGCTTGGAGAAAACCCGAACCAGATCGCCGACCTGTTCCGTACGGGTTCGCTCGACATCGGCGGCATCTATGCTCCGGCATTCTTCCCCGACCAGATCCGCAAACCGGAATACCGGATGGGCGTGACCTACGGCATGAAGGAGGGCTTCGCGACGCAGTTGATGTTCACCGTGATTCCGAAAGCGCATCCCGGCGATCTCGATCTGATCCATGCGTTCATCAACCATTCGCTCGACGCGGGCGTCCAGGGGCGCATGGCCGCCGACGTGCTCAACGGTCCCGTCAACGCGAAGGCCGTCATCCCGGCCCAGAGCCGCGCGTTCGTGCCGTCGCCGCAGCAGATCGCCGAGAAGGCAATACTGCATGACGACAAGACGCTGGCCGCTGTCCAGCCCGGATGGATCAAGCGCTACACCGCGCTGTTCGCGGCGTGATGGACATGCCTACGCTCTCATCACGCCGCGCCGGGCAGGCGGCCTCCGCGGACGAGGCCGCCGCGCAACGCCGCGGTCCTCCGGCGCTGCCCCGCGTGCCGCCGTGGTTGCTGCTCGCGCCGATCTTCACGTTTCTCACGGTGCTGGTCGCGGCCGCCGTCGCGGTGCTGCGCATGAGTTTCGGCATGCCTGGCAACGAGTGGCATGCGTTCACGCTGCAAAACTATGTGGACCTTGCGGATGACTACTTTCTGCATTCTCTGTGGCTGACGCTGCGGCTCGCATTGCAGAGCATGGTCTGTGCGGTCGTGCTCGCGATTCCAGTGGCGCTCGCGCTGGCGCGTACGCAATCGCGCCTCGCGCGGCGGCTTCTGCTTGCGGGCGTGCTGTTGCCGCTGCTGGTTAACCTGCTGCTGCAAGGCTATGGATGGCTCGTGATGCTCGGACCCGCGGGGCTCGTCAATCACGCGCTACTCGCGGCAGGCGTCATCCGGCGGCCGTTGCAGTGGCTGTATCGCGAGAACGGCGTGCTGCTCGGCCTGATCCAGACGGCGTTTCCGCTCGCCGTGCTGCCGATATCGAGCGCGATGCGCGCGATATCGCACTCGTATGAAGAGGCGGCCGCCACACTTGGCGCAACACGCTGGCAGACGATGGGTCATGTGGTGCTGCCGCTGGCCATGCCAGGGCTTGTGTCCGGAGCGCTGCTCGTGTTCGCCTATAACGCGAGCGCATTTGCGGTGCCGCTGCTGCTCGGCGGACGCCGCGTGCCGATGCTCGCCGTACTGGTGCATGACCAGGTGGCGCCGTTGCTGAACTGGCCTGCTGCATCCGCATCGGGTGTCGTGCTGATGGTGGCGACACTCGCCGTGATGGCCATCTCGCAACGGCTCGTGCGCACGCTGCAACGTCACGGGGAGTCCCGCTCATGAGCACCTTGCGTATTCCCGCAGCCATGCCCGGTCGGCTCGGCCGGCTAACAGGGCTGTTCGCGACAGTCGTGCTCTTTCTCGCCGCGCTGCCGATCCTGACGATGATCACGATGTCATTCGGCAATTCGGACACGCTCGAATTTCCACCCCAAAGCTTCGGTCTGCACTGGTATCGCGCCGCATGGCATGCGTTCGTGTCGCCCGATGCGGGCGACGTACTGTCGATGGGCGCCGCGCTGACGACGAGCCTTGTCGTCGCCATCTCGACGATGCTGATCGCCACCGCGGTATCCGTGCCGGCCGCGTACGCCCTCTCGCGTTACCGCTTCCGGGGCAAGGCGATCATCGAGCAACTGGTTGCGCTGCCGCTCGTCTATCCGCTCGTCATGCTCGGGCTTTCGCTGCTGCTCGTCTTCAACGCATTGCCGGTGGAACTCGGCGTGTTGCGGCTCATCATCGCGCATGTGATTCTCGCGCTGCCGTTCACGGTGAAGAACTGCGCGGCGTCCGTCGCGTCCGTCGGCCCGGAGTTCGAAGAAGCCGCCTGCGTGATGGGCGCAAGCCCGCATCGCGCGCTCTTCGATGTCGTGCTGCCCCTCATGCGCCCGGGCATCCTCGCCGGGATGCTGTTCGCGTTCATCATCTCGTTCAACGAGTTCACGGTGACGTTTTTTCTCTACAGCATCAACACGATGACGCTGCCCGTCTGGCTCTACAGCCGCACGGTCTCGTCGCTGGACCCGACCGTGTTTTCGTTCGCGGTGGTCATTGTGATGATCGACTTTGCCCTGATCTGGCTGCTCGAAAAGCTCGTCGGCGACGAAGGCGTGGCGCTCTGATCTTCGCCGGCACAGGATCACAGGGATAAGGAATGCTCATGACTCATCTGACGCTTCAAGCCGTCACCAAGCGCTTTCACAACACGTTCGCCGTCGATCATGTCGATCTGAGCGTGCCCGACGGCAAGCTTGTCTGCTTTCTCGGGCCATCCGGTTGCGGCAAGACGACGCTGTTGCGCATGATTGCCGGGCTCGAAACGCCGACTTCCGGCTCGGTGATGTTTGCGGGCCGCGACCTCACCCATGTGCCGGCGAACCGCCGCGATTTTGGCATGGTGTTCCAGTCGCTCGCGTTGTTCCCGCACATGAGCGTCGCGGAAAACGTCGCGTATCCGTTGCGGTTGCGCCGTGTCGAGCGCGGCGCTCAGGCAAGGCGCGTTGCCGAACTGCTCGAACTGATCCAGTTGCCGCATATGGCCAACCGGCCGGTTACGCAGCTCTCGGGAGGACAGCGTCAGCGCGTCGCGATTGCGCGCGCCATTGCGTCATCGCCGAAATTGCTGCTGCTCGACGAGCCGCTCTCGGCGCTCGACGCGAAGCTGCGCGAAGCCATGCAGGTGGAGATCCGGATGCTGCAGCAGCGCCTGGGCATTACGACGATCATGGTCACGCATGATCAGCGCGAAGCCATGACGATGGCAGACGAGATTGTCGTGATGGAAAAAGGGCGCATCGCCCAGGTCGGCAGGCCGCTCGATATCTACCGTGATCCCGTGAGCGAGTTCGTGGCGGACTTCATCGGGCTCGGCAACATCCTGCCCGTGACCTTCGATGGCGAGGACAGAATCGGGTTGCCGGGCGGCCGGACGATCTCCGTGCATGCCGCTTCGCGCGTCGCGCGCACAGCGGGCGATATCCGTCTGCTGATCCGGCCGGAGGACGTGTGCGTGCGGCCCATCGACGCAACGCCTGGACCGAACGTTCTCGCCGGCAAGGTCACGTTCGTGCGCGACGTCGGGGCTTCGATCGAGGCCACCATCGACTGCGATGGCTTCACGCTGACAGCGGCTACGACGCCGCGCGAGACGCCTTCCCTTGCGGTCGGCATACGGGTGCTGGCGGAGATGCCGGCCCATGCCTGCCGGCTGATCGCGGCACGCACCGCGCACTGAATCAATTTCACGTCCTGGGCGGCGCGGCGATGCAAGCCGCGAACGCCGGAGTGAACGGATACGGCAGCAGCACGACATCACGAGAGACAGGTTTCAACATGATTTCCATCAGCAACGTATCGAAATGGTACGGTCAGTTCCAGGTGCTTGCCGATTGCAGCACCGAAGTGAAGAAAGGCGAAGTGGTGGTGGTATGCGGTCCGTCGGGCTCGGGCAAGTCGACGCTGATCAAGACCGTCAACGGACTCGAGCCGTTCCAGGGCGGCGAGATCACGATCAACGGTGAGTCGGTCGGTGACGCAAAAACGAACCTGTCGAAACTGCGCTCGAAGGTCGGCATGGTATTTCAGCATTTCGAGCTTTTCCCGCATATGTCGATCACAGACAACCTGACGCTCGCGCAGATGAAGGTGCTCGGGAGGCGGAGGGACGAGGCTGCCGACAAGGCACTGCGGCTGCTTCACCGGGTCGGCTTGCGTGCCCATGCCGACAAGTATCCCGGCCAACTTTCCGGCGGCCAGCAGCAGCGCGTGGCGATCGCCCGCGCGCTGTCGATGGACCCGGTCGCGATGCTGTTCGACGAGCCAACTTCGGCGCTCGATCCGGAGATGATCAACGAGGTGCTCGACGTGATGGTCGAACTCGCGCAGGAAGGCATGACGATGATGTGTGTGACGCACGAAATGGGCTTTGCCCGGAAGGTCGCGCACCGTGTGATATTCATGGATCACGGCCGCATTGTCGAAGATGACCTGAAGGAAGCGTTTTTCGCGAACCCCAGGTCCGACCGGGCGAGAGATTTTCTGGGCAAGATCCTGCATTAGACGCTTATGGATGGGCGCATGCGGAGTTCTGACGCCCTTTCGTACGGGACGGCTGCATCCATGAGACGACTTCCTCCATTACACGCACTCCAGGTTTTCGAAATGGTGGCTCGACACCGCAGTTTCACCCGTGCGGCCGAGTATCTATGCCTGACGCAAGGGGCCGTCAGCCGCCAGATTCTCGCGCTGGAAGACTATTACCAGTTTCCGCTCTTCATCCGGGGCCCGAAAGGACTCACACTGACGGCTGAAGGCGAAATGCTGTTGCCGACGGTCAGGGAGAGCTTTGGGCGCATCGAGGAGGTCTCGCTGCGACTCACACGCCAGCGCACGGATGTCGCATTGAAGGTGCCGACGTGCGTCATGCGCTGGATGCTGCCCAGGATCATGCGTTTTCAGGGCGAACATCCCGACCTGCAGCTTCAGATCACGACGACCTGGCAACATGACGTCGACTTCCAGGCCGAGCCATTCGATGCCGCTATCATCTACGGTTCGTCGCCCGGAGTCGATGTTCACGCCGTGCCGCTGTTCGAGGAGCAGATCACACCCGTCTGCGCTCCTGAATTGCTGGGCAAAGCGCCACTCCTCAGCGTTGACGATCTTGCGCAATTCACTCTGCTGCATCCGACGCGCGACCATCGGGACTGGAAGCTGTGGCTCGGTCATGCCGGCGCATCCGGGGTCGATGCGAACCTCGGGCCGAGTTTCGACACGCTCGATCTGGCAACAAACGCGGCCATGCAGGGCTTCGGGGTGGCCATCAGTGACCGGACACTGGTCAGTGAAGACGTGGCGGCCAGGCGCCTCGTCATGCCGTTCGATACCTTTGTCGAAACGGGGGCGCGCTACTATTTTGTATATCCTGACTGTGTTGCCTGTCAGCCAAAGATGAAGATCCTGAGCGAGTGGATTGCGCTGAACCGCGCGCAACCGGTGCATCCAGTTGACGTAGCTGCATCTCGCAGGGACGCTCACGCCTGAAGTGGCGGCAAGGAGAGACGGCAGGCGAGTCGCGTTGCGCCATGGCTGTGCGACGCGTTTCGATGCCGCTCACTTCCGCACGATGAAACGGGGGCGCCGTTTCTTCTGTTTGAGCGCCTCCCGCGCGCATTCTTCTCGAGTTGTCTCGCACGATCCGTTCATGTTGGCAACGTGTGAACGTCGCGCCGCCGCGGGCTATGCGGTGTGGTCACCGAGCACGATTTTATGAATGTTCGCGGCGTACACCCATTCGCGGGCCTGGCGCTCAATGCAATCCATGAAAGCCGGGGGACCACTGCAGTAAATCTGAGTGTTGGCATGAGTTGGACTCATTGCGTGGGAACACTTCTGCGCGAACAGATCGTCGGACAAGCCGAAGTAATGACTGACCTTGCCATGACTTCGCAGCGCATGAAGTTCTTCCCGTAGAACTGCGCGGTCGGCCGATCGGGCGAAGTTGTGCACCTCGAACCTTTGACCCGCCGTTGCAAGCCGCTTCGCGATTCCCGCGATCGGTGCCACGCCTATCCCAGCAGCAAAAAGGATAGATCGCACACGCTCGTCCACGATGGTTGGTGGGCTTTCGGGGATGCCGACAAATACTTCGTCTCGTTCATTCAACGGAAAATCGGACAGCAAATTATCCGTTCTGCCATCACCTCCTTGTCTCGTGCCGACCACGTAACCATCGGACAGGGACGAAAAACGGAGCAAAGGATAAAACCTTTCTTTGCCGCCAGCGCTATTCAGACAGAGGGTGACGCGTGACCCATCGTCAAATGGCGGAAGCACGGCTTTATGCGTTGGTCGAAGTTCAACGGCATGGTATCCCTCGGCAATTTGCCATTTCCGGCTTACGACGACGGGAATCAGGTTGTCGTGCATGTCTTCTCCGATAAGGCTGGCATCTTCCGCAATCGGAAGGCATGTCAGTGTGTGGATCGCAGAAAATGGCCGACCCGGCAACTATTGGAAGGGCGGCTATGGTCGAGAGTAGGACGGGCCGGAGTCGCCAGCAAGCCGCTGTAGCCGAATATCACTCATACAGTTGCGCTAATAGTCATTCAACGCTGCTCCGCGCGGACAGGAGACCGGGATCTTCCCAAACATCTTCATATCCTTCTGCAACACGGAACCGCCACCCTGCTGATAGCGCAAGGTAAGGCAAGACTGGGACTTCCGTGAGTCCGCGCCTGGCTGTGACAGCCGCGAGTTCATCGCCACCGAGCCGCACCCGAGAGCCGAGCAGTTGTTTGCGGGCGCCTGGTCGGCCTGTTACACCACCGTGTTCGGGATGGCGGCCCAGCTGGAGAAGGTCACGCTGCCGCCCGACTATTCCGTCGACATCCAGGTGAACATCGGGCAGACGGGTGCAGCGTGGCACCTCGGCGCCCAGTTCACGATCCGCGTCCCGGGTGTGGCAAAGGAAGTCGTCGAGGCAATCGCGCACCTGGCCCATCAGATGTGCCCGTACTCGAAGTCTGTGCGCGGCAACATCGAGGTCGGCATGAACATCGTCACTGCGTGATCCGCAAAGGCACGTGCCTCTCTCTGAGGCACGTGCCCCGCACTGATCATTTCCAGGGAATTTCCATCACGAAGACCCGGCTCGGCGTTGCACTGCTCGTCACGCCAATCACCGCCACCAATGTGATACCCGTCACGATGATGACGGTCGCGGCGGCATGCTCCTCGCGAACCGGGCGCGATGGTCCGGATGCCGCCAGGACACAGCGTGTCGATTCGCGATCGGGAACACCCGGCCTGTCTTCGGCATATTGAGAATGCGATTTTTCAGTATTTGGCGGCCTGCTCGTCGAGCCCGCGCTGGAAGCGCGCCACTGCGTCGCGATGGAACGCCTGCTCCGCCTCGCCGTAGCTCACGCGCGGGCGCGGTTCGTCGTCGTAGTAGCCAAACGTGTCCTCGCCGCGCACGAGCATCGCCGTCAGGCGAGTCGAGCCGTTGTTGCGCGCATGTGTCGGGATGTAGCTGAAGCCGAGGCCGACGCGCCGATGGTCGGACTGATTCGGGCCGGACGCGTGAATCAGATACGTGTCGTGGATCGAGAACTGGCCGGGCTTGACGGGCATGAACGCCGTTTTGCTGCTGTTGTAAGGCACGTCGATGGTTTGTCCTTTGGACAGCAGAATGTCCTTCGACGGCACTTCGCCGTGGTGCAACTGGCCGAGCTTGTGCGAGCCCGGCACGACCTCCATGCAGCCTGCCTCGATCGACGCGTCGGTCAGCGCGACCCAGATGGTGACCTGCGTGCTCGGCTCCAGCCCGAAGTACGTCGAATCCTGATGCCATGACACATACGCCGGATCGCGCGCTTTCTTCGGCCACACGGCGAGGTTGAACAGCAAAATGTCCGGCCCGATCAGGTCTTCGACGGCATCGAGCACGGCCGGATGACGGCCGATTTCGTCGACCCACGGAAACAGCAGATGCGGCTTGAAGTTGAAGCCTTTGCCCATCTGCTGATTAAGGGTGGCCTCGAAGGCTTCGAGTTGTTGCAGGTAGTTGCCTGCCTCGTCGGCGGAAAATGCGTCGACGGGACTCACGTAGCCGAAATCGCGGTAGTGCTGGATTTGTGCGTCGGTAAGTTTCTTGCCCATGGTGCGGAGTGTCCTTCGAATACTGATGGAGTCCGTACCGGTCTTCCGCACTGGGATTTCCAGATGTCATCGCCGGTCGTGTGTCGCACGGGTACGTGCACGATGTCGTAGTCGACGGCATGTTGCACGGCACTGTCGTATTGCCGCCGAAGCGCGGTATGAAGCTGGTTTCCGTCGACGGTTTTCCCCAGCCGGTGCCCGGCGTGGTCAAGGTCGTGACGCGCAAGAATTTTGTCGGCATCGTAGCGGAAACGGAACAGGCGGCCGTGCGCGCGCTCAATGCACTGCGGGTGACATGGGCGCCAGTCGCCGCAGAGCAGAACCTCGACGACGTGTACACGACAGTCCGCAACACGCCACTCATCAACGAGACAGTCGAAGGCAGAGTGGGCGATACGGCCAAAGCGTTCGCCGGCGCGACTTCGATCCTCGAGGCCACGTATCTGTTGCCCGTCAACTCCCATGGCATGATGGGGCCGTCTTGCGCGGTCGCTGACTTTCGTGACGGCAATCTGACATTGTGGTCCGGAACGCAGTGGCCCGAGGGCACGAGAGATGATGTCGCCGCGATGATGGGGCTGCCGGTGGATCAAGTGCATCTGATCTGGGTGCAAGGCTCGGGGTCGTATGGACGTCTCGGAGTAGACGACGCGGCAGGCGATGCGGCCTTGCTGTCGCAGGCTGTGGGCCGACCTGTGCGCGTACAGTGGCAGCGTGCCGATGAAAATCAATGGTCGCCGTTCTGTCCCGCCGCTGTTATTCGCGTGAAAGCGGGTCTCGATACGCACGGAACCATCGTCGCCTGGGAGTTCGAGAACCGTACGCCCGGACATTCGACTGCGGAGCGTGGCAACATCCTGGCCTGGCGCGCGCTCGGCACCAATCCAGGACATAAGCGCCTGAGCGGCGGCGCGGACAATCCCAGCTACGATATTGCCAATCTGCATGTCATCACGCGCTACACAGACGAGATCGTGCGCGCCATCTACATGCGCTCGGTAGCGGGCATCCAGAATACGTTTGCAATCGAATGCATGATGGACGAACTTGCGGCGAAAGCCGGGATGGACCCCGTCGCGTTCCGACTCAAGCACACGTCAAACGAGCGCTCGCGCACCGTGCTCGAGACGTTAGCCCGTAAAGCGGGCTGGAAGGCGTCGCAGAAGCCCGTGATAAACGGGGATCTGATCGAGGCGCGAGGCATCGGGTCGCTGTGCGCAGGCGACGGCAAGCTCGCGAACCACGGGGTGCATGGGGCAATCTCGCGACAATCGTCGACGTGGTGCTGAACCGCAAGACGGGCGCGATTCGCGTCAAGCGCGTCTTCGTTGCCTTTGACGCCGGGCGCATCGCCAATCCCGACGGGCTGCGCGCGCAGGCTGAGGGCGGCACCATCATGGGCATCAGCCGCGCACTGAAAGAAGAGGTGCTGTTTCGAGGAGCCGCTGTAGCTTCGTCGGACTGGTTGACCTACCCGGTACTTCAGTTTAACGACCTGCCCGAGTTTATCGACGTCACGCTAATCGATACCGATCACCCTCCGCTGGGCGCCGGAGAAGTCCCGAACGTCACGCCCGCTTGCGCGATTGGCAACGCGGTATTTGCGGCGACAGGCGTGCGCATACGCGAACTGCCGCTCACACCCGACAGGGTCAAGGCGGCGCTTGATGCTGCGTAGTCGGCTCTTGCTGGTCGGCTGGATCGTTTGACGTAAGGACGCGCCACGTGCCCTTCACCCTGCAAGACGGTATAAAAACAAAACATCGAGAAGGCAGGCATGAAACTTCCGAATTTTATTCGCATCTGCGCTGTGTACGCGTCGGTGATGCTTGCGATGTCCAGTCATGCTGTGTTGGCCCAGAGCAAGTCCGAGTCGAAGGGCGCATATCTGGCGAGGGCGGCGGACTGCGTCGCGTGTCACTCGGTGCCGAACGGGAAGCCGTTTGCGGGCGGTCTCAAGATGGGAACGCCTCTTGGCAATATCTTCAGCACCAACATCACGCCCGACAGGCAGACGGGTATCGGCAGCTACAGCCTCGCCGACTTCGACCGCGCAGTGCGCAAGGGCGTGGCGAAGGACGGACATAGGCTATATCCAGCCATGCCGTATCCGTCGTATGCAAAGATCAGCGACAGCGATCTCGCGGCCCTGTACGACTACTTCATGCACGACGTTGCACTCGTGCATCAAATGAACCGGGCGTCCGAGATCGAATGGCCCATGAACGCGCGATGGCCGCTTGCCGCGTGGAATGCGCTGTTCGTCGACAGCAAGCCGTACACGACGGAAGCGTCGCACGATGCCGTCTGGAATCGCGGGGCCTATCTCGTGCAAGGACTGGGGCATTGCGGCGCCTGTCATACCTCGCGCGGCCTGCTTTTCCAGGAGCGCGCACTCGACGAGAGCGACAGTCGCTTTCTAGGCGGCGCGACGCTCGACGGCTGGACCGCGAGCAATCTGCGCGGTAACGCCGACACAGGACTTGGCCGCTGGAGCGAGGACGAAATCGTTGCTTTCCTCAAGAATGGCGTAAATGGTCATGCGTCCGTTTTCGGCTCGATGATCGACGTTTACAACAACAGCTCACAGTTCCTCAGCGAAAGCGATCAGCACGCCATTGCCGTTTATCTGAAGTCCTTGACGGCGACTCCCGGTGGCAAGGATACGTACACCTATAGCGATGCAACGGCAAAGGCACTTCAGCGCGGCGATATCACGAAGCCGGGCGCGGCGGTGTTCCGCACGCAATGCGCAAGCTGTCACGGCATGGACGGCAAAGGCCTCGGCGATGGGCTGCCATCGCTGGCGGGCAATCCCAACGTGCTGTCGAACGATCCGTCGTCCGTCATCAACCTGATTCTGAACGGTGCGCAGCGGGTCGTGCGCAAGGGGATGCCGGACACCTATCGGATGGCGCCTTTCAGGTTGCAGCTCAATGACCAGCAGATCGCGGATGTCGCGACCTGGATACGGCAGGCCTGGGGCAACCAGGCGGGGGCGGTGACGAGAGCGGACGTCGGGAAATTGCGGGCCTCGACCAATATGAGCACTGAGCAGGTGGTGATCCTTAAGATGCGCTAGTGGCGGGCTTGCCGCCCTCGCGGGCGGCTGCTGCGTGCCAGGTTCGAGCCAGCAGTGGAAATGACCGCCCCAATCCCGACAAAGACGATAAGTAAAACCCTGACGAGCGGGGGCTAAAAATTAACCACGCGGTGACCGCTCAATCCGATTTGAGCGGTAGATCGCTGGGTTGACGTCTTTCAATCGTGTACCTCAGCAGGGCGGCGGCGTCCGAACGCAGCGCCGATCGAGATTCCTACTCCTGCCGTATAGCCTTTGCCGAGCACGTTGCCGGCCATCGTTTCTCCCGCGACGAAGAGGCGACGAAGGGCAATTCGTGCGGACCGTTGAAGAGTACACCGCCCCGGCACGTCCGCGTAAAGAGGCGGGTGGAAAGCCGTCCGCGCTTAGCCAGCAAATCAGCCGCCACGAGAGCGAGCTTTGACGAAGTAGCGCAGCTCGCGCGATTCCATGCGTCGCGTTCCCCGTTTTCCGCCTGCAATCGATCGATGTGAGTGCCATGTAGTTTTGCACATCACTTCGAAATCCATGAAGTCCCGACATGCTGCGTCGCTCTTCGCGATTTAGTAAGAGCATCGCGCCACGCAATTTATCTTTTAGAACGATCAATGAATAAAAACTAGTTGTTTGTGGTTATGAAATGGCGGACTTAGCATGCCTGTAACGAATCGGCGCCAGACACCGCCGACGTTTAGCGAGGCATCCAGAAGAGGAAACCGAATGTCTGTCCAAACACCCGTCAAGACCTGGTCCGATATCGTCGTGCAGGTCTTGAAAGCCAACGAAGTTCGGCTCGTGACCTATGTGCCGGACAATGTGCTCTCGCCGTTGATCACGGCCCTGCATGCGGACCCCTACTTTACGGTGATCTGTCCGGCGCGCGAGGAAGAAGCCGTGGGCATCACGGTCGGCGCCTATATGGCCGGCATGCGAGGCATCACGCTGATGCAGACGAGCGGCTTCGCCACACTGCCGAACGCGCTCGCTTCGCTGGTGCGTCCGTATCAGTTACCGCTCGTCATGCTGATTTCCGAGCGTGGAACGCTGGGCGACTTCCAACTCGGGCAGGCCGTGGTTTGCCGCACGATGCGCCCCGTGTTGACCTCGCTCGGCATCGAACACTTCGCGATCGAGCGGCTCGACGACGTCGAGTTCGTGACCGACCGCATGGTCAAGCAGGCGTTCACGACGCAGGAGCCTGCCGCCATCATTCTTTCCCCGCTGCTCACCAAGAAGAGCAACACGTCCCATTGAAGGCGGAGCAATCCATGAATTCACCCGAATCCAACGCAATGGAACGCAGCGCCGCCAAGGTGATGAACCGTTCCGATCTGACGCGACGGCTCGTTGCGATGCTCAGGCACGACGAGGCTGTGATAGGCGGCATCGGCAATACCAATTTCGATCTTTGGGCAAGCGGCCAGCGTCCGCAGAACTTCTACATGCTCGGCAGCATGGGACTTGCGATTCCGATCGCGCTCGGCGTTGCGACTGCGCAGCCGCAGCGCAAGGTGGTGGCGCTCGAAGGAGACGGTTCGATGCTGATGCAGCTTGGCGCATTGGGCACGGTTGCGATGCGTGCGCCGAGGAATCTGCTCATGGTGGTCTGGGACAACGGTATCTATCAGATTACCGGTTCGCAAAAGACGCTGACTTCGGCAACGGTCGATCTCGTGGCGATGGCGCGCGGCGCAGGCATCGCAAGCAGCGCATGGGCCGCCGACGAAGCGCACTTCGAAGCGCTGGTGGAGGACGCGCTTGCAGCGAACGGTCCTGCCTTCATCGGCGCGCGCATCGACGACGCAAAGCCGGCCGGTACGACGGAGCGCGATCCCGCGAAGATCCGCATGCGCTTCATGCAAGGCATTGCGTAGCGGCACATTTACGGAGGACACCCTATGTCAAAGCTGCTGATTGGCGGCGAGTGGGTCGATGGAGAATCGGCCCAGACGTTGACCGACAAATATCATGGCCGCGAATACGGCACCATGGCGATTGCTTCGCCCAGACAGGTCACGCAGGCAGTCGACGGTGCACTGGCCGGGTTCGAGGCATCGACGCTGTCGCCTTACGAGCGTTACCGCATCCTGATGGAAACGGCGCGCATCATCGAGGGCCGGTCCGGGAAGCTGATCGGACTGATGCGCGACGAGGCAGGTTTCACGCATGCCGACGGCGACAACGAAGTGCGCCGGTGCGTGCAGACGCTCGAACTGTCCGCCGAAGAGGGCAAGCATCTGGCGGGAGAACTGGTGCCCATGGAGGCGGCTGCGGGAGTCAAGAACCGGCTCGGCTTCACGATTCGCGTGCCTCGCGGCGTCGTCTGCGCGATCACGCCGTTCAATTCCCCGCTCAACACGCTCGCGCATAAAGTCGGGCCCGCCATCGCGGGAGGCAACGCGGTGGTGATCAAGCCGTCGAATGTCACGCCGCTATCGGCAGTCGAGCTGTGCAAGGCGTTGATCGATGCGGGCTTGCCCCCGCGTCTGCTCGCGCTCGTGCACGGGCCGGGCAGCGCCATCGGCAGGCAACTGCTCGCAGATCAGCGCATCGCCTTCTACGCGTTCACGGGTAGCACGCAGGTAGGGCGCGAGATACAGCAGGCAGCCGGGTTGCGCGGCATGCAACTGGAGCTCGGCAGCATCGCGAGCACGATCGTCTGCGCCGATGCCGATCTCGACCTGGCCATTCCGAAGATCATCAACGCCGGGTTCCGCAAGGCAGGGCAGGTGTGCACATCAGTGCAGCGGCTTTTCGTTGCGCGAAGCATCGCGGAGCGCTTCATACCAAAGTTCGTCGAAGCAGTGAGAGCGACGCCTTATGGCGATCCGGCGGACCCCAAAACGATCATCGGCCCGATGATTTCGACGCACCATGCAGAGCGCGCGGCGTCGTGGGTGCGCGAAGCAGTCGACGGCGGCGCGCGCGTGCTCACCGGTGGCCGTTGCGAGGGCGCGCTCTTCGAACCGACAGTGCTGCATGGCGTGCGAGCGAACATGAAGGTGATGTGCCAGGAGATCTTCGCGCCCGTCGTATCGGTCGTCGAGTTCGACGAGATCGACGAAGCGGTGGCGGGCGCCAACGCGAGCGACTTCGGCCTCGCCGCGGGCCTCTTCACATCGGACCTGAAGACCGCGTTGCGGACCGCGAAGCGGCTCGCCTTCGGCGGCGTGCATATCAACGAAGCGTCCAGCGCGCGCATCGACGCGATGCCGTTCGGCGGCGTGAAGGACAGCGGGTTCGGCCGCGAAGGTCCGTCCTACGCGATCCGCGAAATGACGGAAGAGCGCCTCATCACCGTGGCGTATTGATGCGCCGCAGGGCGGCCTTTGAACATCGGGAATCTGACATCTTGGACACATCCATCGCAGCGAACAATGTCCTGCGCATTGCCGTGGACATCGGAGGCACTTTCACCGACGGCGTCGCGACGCTGTCTCCGCTCGGTCGCATCTGGGTCGGCAAGACGCCGACGACACCAAACGATCCGGGCGAAGCCGTTTCGACCGTCGCACTGAATCTGCTTCAACAGGTGTCGGCGTCGCTGGGTGCGGCGGCTCCGAAACTCGGCGAGGTCGTTCACGGAACCACGCTCATCACCAACACGCTGATCGAACGCAAGGGCGCGAAGACCGCGCTCGTCACCACGAAGGGCATGCGCGACGTGCTCGACATCGGGCGCGAATGGCGCTACGACATCTACGATCTGGACATCGTGCTGCCGACACCGCTCGTGGCGCCCGATCTGCGCGTCGAGATCGACGAACGGTTGAACGCCGAAGGCGAGACCTTGACGCCACTTTCAGAAGCCGCGCTGGACGCGATGATCGGTGATCTCGCCGCGCTCGGCGTCGACTCCGTTGCGGTATCGCTGCTGCATGCGTATGTGAACGACGTCAACGAGAAGCGCATTGAAGCGGCCCTGAAGAACGCGTTGCCGAAGCTGAAGGTGTCGTTGTCCTCCGACCTTGCACGCGAGATCAAGGAGTTCGAGCGAACCTCCACGGCTGTCGCCAACGCATACGTCAAGCCGATCGTCGCGGAATATCTGCATGAACTGGAAAACCGCATCGCGCGGATTCAGGACGGCATCCCGCTGCGCGTGATGGTATCGAGCGGGGGCTTCACGTCGGCAAGCTCGGGCGCCGAATCGCCGATCCTGCTCCTCGAATCGGGGCCGGCGGCGGGCGTGCTGTCGGCGCTCAACACCGCTTGCCAGAACGATGTGAAACGCGTGCTCGCATTCGACATGGGCGGCACGACCGCGAAGGCATGCGTGGCCGTCGATGGCGAGCCGCCCGTGGCGCACAGCTTCGAGTGCGCGCGCGTCGAGAGGTTCAAGCGCGGTTCCGGCCTGCCGATTCTGATTCCCAGTATCGAGCTGATCGAAATCGGCGCGGGAGGTGGCTCGATCGCGCACTGCAATCGACTCGGGCTCTTGAACATCGGACCCGAGTCGTCCGGGTCCGTACCGGGCCCGGCATGTTACGACCGTGGCGGCACGGACGCGACGGTCACGGACGCCGACCTGCTGCTTGGCTATCTGAACCCGACCAACTTCCTCGGCGGCGAGATGGAGCTGAATGTGTTCCGGGCTCAATCAGCGATGGAGCGCCTCGCGGGGCAATTGCGCATGCCTGCCGCCGACGTCGCGTGGGGCATCTACAACATGGTCAACGAGAACATGGCGAGCGCCGCGCGGATTCACATTGCGGAGAACGGTCACGATCCGCGCGAGTTCGCGATGGTCGCGACAGGCGGCGCGGGGCCGGTGCATGCCGTCGAGGTGGCGCGCAAGCTGCGCATCCCGCGCGTGCTGATTCCGATTGCAGCGGGCGCAGGGTCGTGCCTCGGCATGCTGGCCGCGCCGGCGCGTGTGGACCGCGCGTTTTCCAGTCCTCGACTGCTCGCGGACACCGAGTGGGACCAGGTCGCCGCGAACCTGGAAAAGCTCAGGCGCGAAGGCGAAGCGGAACTCGACTCAGCGGGCGCCACCGATGTCGAATGGCGCATCGGTGCGGAGATGCGCTACTTCGGCCAGGGCGCTGACGTGTCCATCTCCATTCCATACGAAGCCGTTACGCAGGCTACGAGTGCAAAGGTGCTGAGCTCGTTCGAAGAACAATACGAAAAGCTGTACGGCCGGCTCGTGCCCAATGCCCGGCCTCAGGTGGTCACGTGGCGTCTGACGGGCAAGGCGCGCACGGCGGGGCACCACTTCGAATGGGGCGACGACCGCGTGAAGGACAGTGATGCGCTGCGCGGCAAACGCCCGATCTATCTGCCGCTGCGCGGGCGTTACGACGAAGTGCCTGTCTACGACCGCTATTCGGTGCGTCCGGGCAGGACCATGCAAGGGCCACTGATTCTCGAAGAGCGCGAATCGACGATCGTTGTCGCGGTGGCGTCGGACGTCACTGTGCTCCCCGATCTCACGACGTCCATCACCATCAGGGAATTCGAATAAATGAATCAAGTCTCTACGGCGACGTGCTCGCGAACCGCCAGTTTCGATCCGATCGAACTCGAAATTCTTTGGAAGCGGCTTATCAGCGTAGTCGATGAAGCGTCGGCAGCGTTCGTGCGAACCTGCTTCTCGACGCTGGTGCGCGACGGCAACGACTTCGCGATCGTGCTCACCGATGCGCAAGGCCGCTCGCTCGCGCAATCGACGATGAGTCTGCCCGGCTTCATCGGCTGCCTGCCGGCGACGGTGCGTCACGTGCTCGACAAGTATCCCGCTGCGACGATGCACGAGGGCGACGTATTCATCACCAACGACCCGTGGCAAGGCTCGGGCCATATTCACGACGTCACCACGGTTACGCCGATCTTTCGCAATGGAAGCGTCGTGGCGTTCGCGGCTGTTGTCTCGCACCTCGTCGACATCGGCGGCAAGCTGCGCAGCAACAGCAGCCGCGAAATCTACGAGGAAGGGCTGCAGATACCGATGATGAAACTGCTCGACAAGGGCAGGCCGAACGAAGTCCTGATCGAGATGATCATGCAGAACGTGCGCGCGCCCGAGCAAGGCATGGGCGACATCTGGGCGCAGGTGTCGGCTTGCCGGATGATGGGCGAGCGCCTGCAAGGCCTGCTCGATACGGTGGATCTCGATGCGCTCGGCGCGGAAGTGCGGCAGCGTTCGGAGAACGCGATGCGCGAGGCGATTCGGCGCATTCCCGATGGCGTGTACGAATCGACCGTGCTGCACGATGGGTTCGACAAGCCGATCGAGCTGCATTGCAAACTGACAGTGAGCGGCGACCGTATCGACATCGACTACGCGGGCACCAGTGCGCAGCTTCCGCGCGCGCTGAACGTCGTGCCGATCTACACGTTTGCCTATACCGTGTACGGCATCAAGACGCTGCTGTGTCCTGACATTCCCAACAACGAGGGCAGCTTCGTGCCGATCACCACGCAGGCGCCGCTCGGCTCGCTGCTCAATCCGACCTATCCGGCCGCGTCGGGCGGACGCAGCGCAATCGGACACCTGTTGCCGGCGTGCGTGTTCCGGGCGCTGGGCGACGTGCTGCCGGAAAAGGTATGGGCGGGCGGATCGCCGAATTCGTCGATGACGATGTCGGGCGAATATCGCGGCAAGCGCTTCGCCGTCGTCAATTTTCTGAACGCGGGGCAAGGGGCGAACTCGCGCCGCAAAGGCTTCTCGGCGCTGAGCTTTCCCGCGAATCTCGGTAACACGCCCGTCGAGATGATGGAGTCGCTCGCGCCGATCCGGGTGCTGCGCCGCGAGATTCGCCGCGGCAGTGGCGGTGCGGGCCGGCATCCCGGCGGCTGCGGGATCAGCTTCGAGTACGAACTGCTGTCCGGCGCAACCAACGTGACCGCTTCGTTCCTGATGACGCAGCTCAAGTCGGCGGCGCCCGGACTTGCGGGCGGCGGCGCGGGCCAGCCTGGGCGTCTGCTCGTCAACGGACAATCCGTCGATCCGACGGAGCCGCGCATCCTCGACGCGGGCGACCGCGTGCTGATGGAGACAGCGGGCGGTGGCGCGTGGGGCGCCGTCGCGTGACGTTGCACGACATTCTGTCCATTCACCCATCACGAGGAACACGCCAATGAACGACATCGTGCGCATCGACCAGAATGCGCGACGCAGCCGCGCGCTGATTCACAACGGCATTCTATACATCTCGGGTCAGGTGCCCGACGACCGCACGGGCGACGTGGCGGCTCAGACGCGCCAGGTCCTGGCGAAGATCGACGGGCTGTTGGCCGAAGCGGGCACGTCGAAGGAGCGCTTGCTCAGCGCGCAGATCTGGCTCAAGACCATGGACGACTTCGCCGCGATGAACGCCGTGTGGGACGCGTGGGTCGTCGCCGGAAAAACGCCGACGCGCTGCTGCGGCAAGGTGGAATTGAACGATCCTCAGTGCCGCGTGGAGATCGTTGCGTTGGCCGCCTGCTGATGGATCGAGCGGTTCATGGTGTTGTTCTCACGGGGAGATCGAAGCGATGGGCGTCAGCACAGTTGGGAAAGCATGGTTGATGGTGTCATTGATGACGGGCGCGGCACATGCATTCGCCTGGAATCTGCCTGCGGACAAAAGCACGGTGCCGGAAAAGGAAGTCGAGGAGATTCTTGCAGGTCGCGACTTTCCAGAAACGAGCGGCTTCACGAAGCGCCTCGAGTATGTGGACTACAAGTCGAACGGTGTGACGTTCACGCAAGTCGTGATGCGCCTCGATCCCGACAAGCCGCTGCTGCACGACGGCCGCAAGGTCGTGCTTGCAGCCACCGAAGAAGGCAGCTCCAGCGCCAACGGTTTCATCGTGACCGACGAGGGAAAGGAAGGCATCGGAGTCTGGCTCGCGAAGCGGGGCGTCACCTTCATCGCGCTGAACAGGATTGGCCGCTGGAATTTCCTAGCTCCTGATCGGACGGGAAGCTGGGAATCGATCCCGCTCAACGAGCGGATGCCGATCTTCTCGCAGCATCAGACGTCCTATTGGTCGAAGGACGACTTCACGATGCAGCCCGCCGGCAAGACATCGAGTTCCAGCGGAAGCGAATACGTCCGCTTTCCGAAGCCGGGGACCGAGCTCTACAAGGAGATCGTTGCGGCCACACCCGTTGCGATGGTCGATGGACTGGAGGCCGGTCTGCGCAAGGTGTTGCCGGATAGCGAGCGCAAGCATGCGCTTCTGCTGTACTGGGGCTTTTCCACGGGCGGCGCGCTCATGTGGCCGCTGGCCGAAAGAATCAGACCCGATGGCTACCTCAACTGGGGGTCGTCGCCGCCTGGCGTCGCGTACTACTACGGATCGACCGTCGGGGGCCGGTGGGACTGGCCGTACGAGAAATCGGCGCTTCGAGTGAGGGGGCGCGGGCGGGCGGACTTCGAGTTCTACAACACGCACGCCGATCCGCAAGACAAGGACGCGCGCTGGCAACGCGATCTCAGAGAGCCGCGTTTCAAGGCGGTCGAAGATGCCGTGATGTTCTACAACGCCGGCTCGCTCGCCGAAGATGCGATGCGCCTTTACTCCGCGGATTTCTTGCCCGCGGAACAGAAGAAGGCGGGCTTCAACAAGATCCTCACCGACATCATGGCGACATCGATGCCGGGGCCCGCGTTGCACGGACTGCCTGTATGGGACATGAACGGCACGCTCGATGAAGTGTATTCGCCTCAGGCCATGGAGGCCGCACGCGTGATGATGCAGCCTTATGTCGGGAAGCATGTTCTGATCCGCGTCGAAGGGCTGAACCACAGCATCGTCAACCGTCAGGTGAGGGTGATCGGTCCGATCTGGCTTCGCGCGATCGAGAACGGGTATTTCGACAGCTAACAGCGTCGACGATGAGCAGCGTCCAGCGTCGCAGCACAGCCGGCTCGCCAGGCCGGCTAGACGCGCTCGAGCGCGCGCGCATGCTCTTCACGTTCGGCACCCGCTTCGGCGAGAGCCCAATCGCGGAATGCCATAACCGCTTCGCGTCGCGCCATGTTCTCGTTTGAAACCAGGTAGTAGCTCGAACTCAGCGGCATCTCGAACGGAAACGGCTTGACGAGCTTGCCGTTCTGCAACGACTCACGCGCGAGAGCCGGCGTGCTGACGGTGATGCCGAGTCCGTCGACGGCCGCTTCGAGCGCGAGTATCGAATGGGAAAAGTGCGGTCCGGATGTCGTATCGATGTCGTTGACCTGCTGCGCCTGCAGCCATGTGTCCCAATACGACTGCTGGTCATACATGATGCCGCGGTCGTCGTGCAGCAACTGATGCTGGCCGAGTGTTTCGAGCGCGAGAGGCAGGGTCGTATCCAGCAGCCGGGGCGAGCACAGCGCGGTAATGGTGAGTGGAAAAAGCTGCGTGACCGCAAAGCCCGGATAGTTGCCCGAACCGAACGCAACGACCACGTCGAGTTCGTCGCACCATGCCTGCAGCGAATCCGTCGGCACGGGACGCACGCCGCCCAGCGAGCGGTACGCGAACTCACGCGTGCGTGTCGACACGCGAATATCGATGCCCGGGTAGTGGATCGCAAAACGGTGCAGGCGCGGCATCAGCCATCGCATCGCGAATGACGGCGGGGCCAGCACGGTCAATACATCGCCGTTGCTCACATTACCGATCAGATCGATCGCCTCCTTGAGCTTGCCGAAGCCTTCCTGCAGGCACGGCAGCGCCACTTCGCCCGCGCTAGTCAGTTCGAGGCCGCCCGGCAGACGGCGAAACAGCTTGGTTCCGAGCGTCTCTTCGAGGTTCTGGATCTGATGGCTGACGGCCGTCGGCGTCACGTTCAGTTCCTGAGCCGCGCGCTTGAAGCTCAACAGTCGCGCAGCGACTTCAAATGTCTTGAGTGCGGTCAGAGGAAGCGGTCGACTCATAACGGAGGTGAATTTTTCTCAGTCGGTGGGTGAAAAATGATCGGGTGACGACACTTTAATGTGTCAATAACCTAGCGCCAGCAGATGCGATTTTGAATCCAAAAAACGCTGCACGCACGTGGAGACGATGCGCCTGGGGTTTGCACTGAGCCGCCTTCAGCATGCGCCGGTCGCGCCACGCGGGAGTGCGCCGCGTGCATGACGCCTTCGTCACTGCTTCAAAGTCGGTCGAACCGCTGTAGACAATATTCAGTTTTATCGGAGAAGTATTGCACGTTCAACCAGAACCGCTGGAGCGCCCATGCTCGAGGACTTGCCGTTCGAATTCGAAGGCCATGCAGTGGCCGGCTACACGGGTGGACGAATGGGCCGGATGCCGCTGCTATTGATGCACGGCCTCGGTCCCGGCGCGTCTATCGCCAGCGCGTTTCAAGCGGTGTTGCCGTTTCTCACCAGGCACTTTCATGTCTTCGCGATGGACTGGATCGGCTTCGGCCGCTCCGCGCGCAAGCAGAGTGAACCGTACTTCGATTTCTCCTTCTGGGTGCGCCAGGCGCGCGCGTTGATCGAGCGGATGCCGACGGGACCCGTCGCCGTGTTCGGCCATTCGATGTCGGGCGCGGTGTCGTTGCGCCTTGCCGCAAGCGAGCCGCGCGTGGCGGCCGTCATGACGACGGGATCGGTCGGCACGCGTTTTCCCGTGAATGCACATTTGCAGCGGCTGTGGACCTATCCGCGCTCGCTCGACGATTTGCGCGTCAGCATGCGAAGCCTCATGTACGACGCGACGGGACTCGACGACGAACTGCTCGCGAAGCGCTGGGCGGTACTGGCCGACGGTGACTACGGCGATTACTTCACGCGCATGTTCGATCCTTCGCAGGCGCTCGCCGACACCTGGGAGATTTCCGCCGAAGAACTCGCGCGTATCAAGGTGCCCTACACCTTCGTGCATGGCCGCGACGATCTGGCATGTCCCGCAGAAGAAACGTCGATGCGGCTCGCCCAGCACATTCTGCACAGCGACCTCGCGCTCATTGCCCGCTGCGGGCATGCGCCATCGGTCGAGCATCCGCAAAAAATCTGCGCACTGGTGCGAAGCGCGTTCAGCAGCGTCGTGCAGTTCGAGCGCGAGATCTGAGCGCATCAAGGGAGGAGTTCGATGTCCGAGCTGGTTGCCGCTATCAGCATGTCGCACGCGCCGGGAATGCTCGGCTGGCCCGATCATCCGCCCGTCGAGATGCAGCGCGACATGCAGCGCGCCGTCGACGAAATCGCCTCATATCTGGAAGCCGCGAGGCCCGATCTGATCGTCGCGATCCTCGACGATCATTTCGAGAACCTTTATCGCAACCTGATGCCCGTGTTCGCGATCGGCGTGGCGGAACAGCATGTCGGCCCTGCCGCGTACTGGCTCGAGGCGCTGCGTCTCATGCGCCAGACGGTGTTCGGCGGCGCGCCGCGCGAAGCCGAGTGGCTGTTGCGCGAGATGGTCGGGCGCGGCTTCGACGTGGCGCGCATGGGCGAGATCGAATACGGCAACAACCTGATGGTCCCGATCCAGTTCATCCGCCCCGAAGCCGACATCCCGATCGTGCCCGTATTCGTCAACGTGTTCAGCGCGCCCGTGGCGACGACGCGGCGAGCCTATGCATTCGGCGAAGCATTGCGTGAAGCGATTGCCGCAATGCCCGGAAACCGGCGCGTCGCTGTGCTGGCAACGGGCGGGTTGTCGCACTGGCCGCCTTTCTGGCGCGACCGTCCGGAAGATCAGCAAGGCTTTCTGACGCGCATGAAGCGATTTCAGACGGAAGGCCGCGCCGTGCTCGCGACCGACCCCAACCTGATGACCGACCTCGGCGCCTACGAGATCGAGATGGCGCGCACGAGCAAGGTGCCGCTCGTCAACGAACGCTGGGATCGGGCGATCCTCGATGCCTACGCGCGCGGCGACGTCGGTTTCATCACGGGGCTCACGAACGACGAGATCGAATCGCAGGGCGGCCACGGCGGCCTGGAAATTCTCAACTGGACCGTGACGATGGGCGCAGCGGGCGGACGACGGGCGCGCGTGCTGGGCTATCAGCCCTGCGTCGAATGGATCTGCGGCATGGGCTTTCTCGTCTACGACTTCTGACTGGCAAGCAAACCGGAGAGCGCGCGATGGCGCGTGAGGGAACAAGGATGAGCTACGACAACGACTATCTGCGCTCGCTGGTGCGCGACGACCGCGTGCACGGCAGCATCTATACGGACCCGATGATCTTCGAGATCGAGATGGAGAAGATCTTCGGGCGTGTCTGGGTGTTCGTCGGACACGAAAGCCAGGTGCCGAATCCCGGCGACTACTTCTGTACCGACATCGCGCGCATGCCTGTCGTGATGACGCGCGGCATGAACGGCGCGATCAACGTGATCTTCAACCGCTGCAGTCATCGCGGAGCGAAAGTGGTGAACAGCGAATCGGGCAACGCGAAGGTGCTCGTGTGCATGTATCACGGCTGGGGCTTCGGACTCGACGGCGAACTGAAGGGCGTGCCGTTGCACAAGGACTTTCCGGAACAGTGCCTGGATCGCAGGGAAGCGGGCATGGGTGCGCTGCCGCGCGTCGAGAACTATCGCGGGTTCGTGTTCGCGAGCCTGAATCCCGAGGTCGGGCCGCTGGCCGATTATCTGGGCGAAGCGGCACGCGGCATCGACGAGATCGTCGATCGCTCGCCGGACGGCGCGATCGAGCTCTCGGCAGGCTGCCATCGTTACGTGTACGACGGCAACTGGAAACTGCAGATGGACAATCTCGCCGACATGTACCACCCGGTGGCCTGCCACATGTCCACCGTCGACGAAGACGGTCTGCAGTTCAAGCGCCGGCCCGGCGAGGCGGGCGGCCGCGCCGCGTTCCTTGGCGCCGACGGCGAACCCGTCGCGATCAAGACGGGCGTGCGCGGCTTCGCCAACGGACACAGCTCCGAAGCGAGCCTGTTCGGCGATACGCAGGGCGGCGCCGAAACGCATCAACGCGGCGGCGTGATCGACGAATACCGCGCAAGCCTGATCGCCCTGCATGGCCAGCAGAAAACCGACGACATCCTGAAGAACCGCCGTCACAGCATGACGCTGTTTCCGAACCTGGACATCCTGATGGTGCAGACGGCCGTGCGGGTCGTGATCCCGATCGCGTGGAACCGCACCGAAGTACGCGTATACCCGGTTCGTCTGAAAGGCGCACCCGAAGAATTGAACAAGCAGATCATCCAGTTCTGCAACATCACGCACTCGGCGGCCTCGTTCATCCAGACCGACGATCTCGAAGCGTTCCGGCGTCAGCAGGAGGGGCTTGCCGCACCCGGGCCCGAATGGGTGCTCGTCGCGCGCGGCTACGGCGATGAGATCGACGAAGGCAATGGGGTGTTCTTCGGCCCGCGCGCGAGCGAAGTGGGACAACGCATGCGTCACTATGCGTGGCGCGATCTGATGACTGCATAAGCGCAAGGAGCCAGTATGCCGACTCACATCACCGAAGCGCCCGCCATCGACGCGGCCTTGTCGCAGCGACTGATCCGTTTCGTCGAACACGAGGCTCGCCTGCTCGATGCGCGTGAATTCCGCGCGTGGCATGCGCTGTTTGGCGCCGACGGCTGCTACTGGGTGCCTGCGTCGCAAGCCCACACGGACCCGACCCGTTACGTATCGTTGTTCTACGACGAACCGGTGGCGCTTCAGACCCGCGTCCAGCGGCTGCTGCACCCTGAGATCCATAGCCAGATTCCCGCCTCGGCGACCGTGCGCGTGATCGGCAACTTCTGGGTAGAGCCAACGGATGAATTCGGCGCGGACTACCGCGTGCAGAGCAAGTTCGTCATGCTCGAGGATCGTGCTGCGACGGCACGCCACGTCTACGGAGGCACCTACACGCACTTCCTCAAACGCGATGGCGACGGGTGGCGCATTCGCATGAAGCGCGTCGACCTGACCAATTGCGATCACGCATTCACGACGCTAACGCAGCCCTTCTGAGGTCAGCCCATGTTCAAGCCACTGTTCCTGAAAACTGCCTGGCGTGCTGTGAGCGCAAGTGCCGGCGCAGTCGGGCCTGTAGGGCTGAGTAGCGGCGCGGCGCAGCGGGCGGGCGATGCGGCGGGGGCCGCCAGCGTCGCGGGCAATGCGCTCACTGTGCAGGATCTCGTGATTGGGTACGGTGGCAAGCCTGTCGTCAACGGCGTGAACTTCACGATCGGACACGGCGAGTTCGTTACGCTGCTCGGACCCTCGGGCTCCGGCAAGACGAGCGTGCTGCGCGCGGTGGCGGGTTACGTGCAGCCTGAAGCGGGCGACATCCGCATCGGCGCGCGCAGCATGATCGGCGTATCGCCCAGGCTGCGCAACTGCGGGATGGTGTTCCAGAGCTATGCGCTGTTTCCGCACATGACGCTCTTTCAGAACATCGCGTACGGCCTGAAGACGCGCGGTGTCGCGCAGGCCGAGTTGCAGGAGCGGGTTGCGGAGATCGTCGACGCGATGCACCTCGGCGGCTTCGAAGGGCGCTATCCACATGAAATGAGCGGGGGGCAGCAGCAGCGCGTCGCACTGGCTCGCGCACTCGTCGTGCGGCCCGACCTGCTGCTGATGGACGAACCGCTCGCTGCGCTGGACTTGCGCTTGCGCGAACAGATGCAGGTGGAGATTCGCCGCATCCAGCAGCAGTTCAACATCAGCACGCTCTATATCACGCACGATCAGGGCGAGGCCTTCACGATGTCGGACCGCATCATGGTGATGAACCGCGGCGACATCGTGTCGAGCGACCGGCCGCGTCAGGTCTATCTCGCGCCGAACTGCAGCTTCACGGCGCGCTTCGTGGGCAGCAGTTCGCTAATGGAGATTCCGCTCGACGAAGCACGCGCACAGTCGATCGCCCTGCCGGGACAGGCTGCGCGTTTCGCGCTGGATCGGCCGCTCCCGGCGGAGGTCGGCCATCTGTTCGTTTCCTTGCGGCCTGAGGTCGTGCAGGTGCGCGCCGACGCGGCGCCCGGCTGGAGCGAAGGCGTCGTGGTCTCGAGGCGCTTCGCCGGCATGAGCCTCATGGTGTCGATCCGCGCCGGCAAGCACGAAGTACTGGCTGTGGACCCGAGCGGCGAGATGGTCCCCGATCAGCCCGTGTGGATTCGCTGGGCGCTTGCCGAAGCGCACGTGATCGCCGAAAACACAGGCGGGCTTCCGTGCAAAGGCGTGCCACTGCGTCTGGTGCCGCTCGAATGCGGCGTCGAGCCGAACCGACAGGGAGCCGGCCATGCATAGCAAGCGCTGGCGTTACGGCATCGCCCCACTGATCGTCGCGTATCTGATCTTCTTTGTGTTCCCGCAGTTCACGTTTCTCGTGGTGAGCGTGTTTCGCTCGACAGGGCCGGGCAGCTTCGACAGCGCAGTGACGTTCGCGAATTATGCCGCGATTGCCAGCGACGGCTATTTCACGCGTGCGATCGTCAATACGCTGGAACTGAGCGCGCTGACGGGCGCCGCGAGCGTCGTCCTCGCGTTTCCGGTTGCCTATGCGATCGCACATTCGCCGCGCCTCGGGCGACCCCTGTTCGCGCTGGTGGTCGGCGTGATGTTCAGCAGCGCAGTGGCGCTTGCGCTTGGCTGGCAGACGCTGCTCGGTTCGAACGGAGCGTTCAACCGCGTGCTGCTCGGACTCGGCGTCATCGCGTCGCCGCTGCCGCTGGGTTCGAATTTCGCTGCCATCGCAGTCGGTACGATTCATGGCGCCGTCCCCGTCGCCGTGCTGGGATTGCTGCCCGCCTGCGAAGCCATACCGGCGCGCCAGCTCGAAGCGTCGACAGGTTTGGGCGCTTCGCAGTGGCGCACCTTTTGGTCGGTGATCGTGCCGCAGACGTATCGCAGCGCATTGTCGATCGCGCTCATCGTCTTTGCGACCACCACGTCGATCTTTACGACGCCCGCGTTGCTCGGCGGCGGACGCGTCGCACTGGTGTCGCTCGCGATTCGCGACCAGTTGCTGACGGTGTTCGACTATCCGCGCTCGGCGGCGCTATCGGCCGTGCTGATCGTGCTCACACTCGCCGTCACGGCGCTCGCCCGGCTGGTGATCCGCTCACGTCGCGCCAAACCCACACTTGCAGGAGCCGCATCGTGAGCACCGCGCCGCGTCTGCATCCGCTCTCGCGTGAACGCGTGCCGTTCAGGGTCGGCACGCTATCGCGCGCCGGCGATTTCGCGTGCCGCTGGGGCGTGCGCGTGCTCCTCGCCGCGACCGTGCTCTTTCTGATTGCGCCGCTCGTCTCCGTGATCGGCACGGCGTTCAACGCGCCGCCGCTCATCATGTTCCCGCCGCAGCATTGGAGCCTGGAATCGTTCCGGCAGATTCCGGACATCTGGTATCAGGCGTTCTACACCAGTATCGAGGTCGCGCTTGCCGCTGCGCTGATCGGCTCGCTGATCGCCGTGCCGGCGTCATTCGCGCTGGTGCGCGGCGCATTGCCCGGACGCGGCGTGTTCGAGGCGCTGTTTCGCAGCCCGTTGCAGGTGCCGCAAATCGTGTTGTCGGTCGGCATGTACCAGTACTACGCGGAGCTGTCGGCGTGGAACGAGCATCTGTCGATCGGCGGCTTCACCGGCCTCGTGATCGCGCACACGATACTCGTTGCGCCTTATATCGTCGGCACGACGCTCGCGCGCATCGCCGCGATTGACCCGGCGCTCGAAGAAGCGTCGACCGGACTCGGCGCATCGTCCCTGAAGACGTTCCGTTCGGTGACGCTGCCGCTGGTGCGGCCCGCGCTCACCGCGAGTTTCATTCTTGCGTTCGTCGTGTCGTTCGACAACGTGACGCTGTCGCTTTTCCTGTCGGCCGATTCGACAAGCTCGACCTTGCCCGTCACGTTGTTCTCGGCCATCGAACTATCGGCGTCACCCGTCATTTTCGCCGCGGCTGCGTTGACGGTCGCGCTCTCGGTCGCCGTCACGTTCGTGCTCGGCCGCGTGATCGGCATTCGCGCCGTCGCAACCCGTTAGTGCACTTATGCGTCATCTCAACCACATTCGCTGATTCGGAGAGTTTGCCAAATGTCCAGAGCAAGACGCCGGTTGTATTTGATGCTCACCTGCGCGTTTGCCGCCGGCGCCGCGCACGCCCAGGAGTTCAAGGGAATGACGTTGACCGTGCTCGGCGTGAACTCCGATCTGAACCAGATATACATGCAAACGTACGGCGCGCAATTCGAGAAAGAGACAGGGGCGAAGCTGGTGATCGCAACCGGTTCGTCGAACGACAATCTGTCGAAGGCGCTGGTCGCGAAGAACCGCACGCCGAGCTTCCAGGTGATCGCGCTGGAAGACCTCGCGCTCGCGCAGGCGATCAAGGCCGGTGCGGTGCAAAAGCTCGATTACACGCAGATGCCGCGTTCGAAGGACCTTGCCAAAGGCGCCGTGCCGGTGGCGGGCTACGGGCCAAGCTTCGACTTCTTCCGCTTCGGCACCTGCATCAACGTCGCGCAGTACAAGGCGCACAACATCAAGATTCCGACGGGCGTGGATGGCTGGTTCGACCCGGCCGTCGCGGGCCATACGATCCTGCCGACGCCGTCGAACTTCTGGTGGGCCACGGGCATGCAGGCGCTCGCCGAAAGCGACAAGCTGCCGCTTGCCGGGCCAAAGCCGCTTTTCACCCGGCTGCAGGCCATGAAGCCGACCAGCCTCTACACCGCGTCGGGCGACGCGCAGGCACAACTTCAATCCGGCGCCGCGTGGCTCGCGCCCACTTCGGACGGCCGCTGCTACGCGATGAAACTCGCAGGCCAGCCGGTCGAGTTCGTACCGCTGAATCTGCAGATCGACGGCAAGACCTATGGCTGGGCTTTCGGCGTCGATACGTGGCAGATCCCGTCCGGTGTGAGCGGCAAGGAACTGGCGCTCGCGCACAAGTTCATCGACGCCAGCCTGACGCCGGAGGCGCAACTCGTCATAGCTCGCAAGTTCGGCTATCCGCCCACCACGAATGCCGGCCTCAAGATGGCAATGGACTTGCCCGAAGCGAAGCGGGTGAACATGTATGGAGAACATTTCTCGTTCGATCAAATGTACTCGCCCGATCCGCAAAAGCTGTTGCCGTATCTGAATCAATGGATAGCGCAATGGAACACGATGTTCGCCCGCTGAGCATGCTGAGCGATCTCGCGGAGATCACGCCAGGGCTCTTGCCTTCGGTTATCTACCGGCAGTTGCACGCGGAGATCGTGGCGGGCGTGTTGCCGTCGGGACAGCCGCTGCGCCAGGAAGAACTCGCGCGCCGTTTCAACGTGAGCCGCGTGCCGCTGCGCGAGGCGCTGACGCGGCTGGAAGCCGAAGGACTGATCGAGCAGCGGCCGCGGCGCGGCTACGCGGTCGCGGAACTCGATGCCAGCGCCATCGTAGACGTGTTCGAGTTGCGCATGGTAATCGAGCAGCACGCGGGCGCGGTGGCCGCACGCGCCCGCAACCAGACGGATATCGCGGCCGTCGGCGAACTGCTCGACCGCATGCACCGGCTCGATGCGACGCGTGCGGACTACGCGCAGCAATGGACCTCGCTCAACTATCAGTTTCATCAGCGGATCATCGCGTCGAGCCATCGGCGCACGCTCGTGAGGGTGGCCAACAATCTGCGCGATTCGGTCGAACCCTACGTGAATATCGAGGTATCGATGACGCGTTCGTTCGAATCGTCCGAGGTGGAACATCGGCAAATCTTCGAGGCTTTCAAGGCAGGCGACGCCGATGGCCTCGCCGAACTGAGCCGGCGTCACGTCGAGAGCACCTCGCGCCGCCTGCTGCAGGTTCTGCGCGAACGGGCGCTCAAGCCGCGGATGTGAGATGCGCGGCGCTTTCAACTCAACCGCTAGTACAACCGACTCTACGACCATGACGACAACCAACCTGGAATATCTGAATCCCGAATCTGCATGTCCTGCTCAAGGGCTGTACTCGCATATGACGCGGGTGAAAGCCGGCGAGATGTATTACGTCGCCGGGCAACTCGCGGTGGGCGCGGACGGCGGCGTGGTAGGCGAGGGCGATTTCGATGCGCAGTTTCGCCAGGTATTCAAGAACCTGAGCGACGTGCTCGCGGCAGTCGGCTGCGACTTCAACGACATCGCGAAATTCACGACCTATCTGGTGAGCGCCGACGACATCCCGCACTTCATGCGGCTGCGCGCCGAATATTTTCCGACGAAGTTCCGCACAAAAGCATTCGCGCCGAACACGCTGCTGATCATCAATCGCCTGGTCAAGCCGGAGTTCCGGCTCGAAGTGGAAGCGATCGTGCGCGCCCGCGACTGAACCATTACATCATCGAGGAACTGGAGAAGCACATATGAAGTTGATAACGTTTAGGCATGCAGATGGGTCGCGTGTGGGCGCGCTTGCAGGCGATCGCGTGATCGATCTGCACGACGCAGCGGGCGGTCGCGACATGAACGGGCTGATCGACGACTGGCCGCGCCTTGCCGGTGAGATTGGCGCCGCGGTGCGGGAAGCTCGCACGACGCTGCCGCTTGCCGATACGAAGCTGCTCGCGCCGCTGCCGCAACCGCGCCGCAATGTGTGGTGCGTCGGCAAGAATTATCACGACCATGCACGCGAGTTCGCCGGAAGCGGCTTCGATTCGAGTGCGGCGCAAGGCGCGGTGCCCACGGTGCCGATCGTGTTCTCGAAGCCGCCGGGCGCGGTGAGCGGACCCGGCGACGCGATCGATTCGTCGCTCGATCCGATGGCGTCGGTGGATTACGAAGCCGAGCTTGCCGTGGTCATCGGCAAGGCAGGGCGCGTGAGCGCCAGCGACGATCCGATGTCGTTCGTGTTCGGTTATACGCTCGTGAACGATGTGACATCGCGCGGACTGCAGAAACAGCATAGCCAGTGGTTGCTGGGCAAGGGCATCGACGGCTTCTGCCCGATGGGCCCGACGCTCGTCACGGCCGACGAGGTGCACGACGTCGGCTCACTGACGATTGCCTGCGAGGTGAACGGCGAGCGTCGTCAGCATGCGAGCCTGGCGGACCTGATCTTCGATATCCCGACGCTCATCCGCACGATCGGCCGCTCGATCTCGCTCGTGCCCGGCGACATCATCGCGACGGGCACGCCGGCGGGTGTCGGCCTTGGCTTCGATCCGCCGCGCTATCTGCGGGCAGGCGATTCGGTGTGCGTGATGCTTGAGCCTGTCGGCGTGCTCGAGAACCCGGTCATCTGAGCGAGTCCGCGATGCTCGAGCGCACGTTGATCGCCGCACACCTGATGACCCTCGCCGTGGGCGTCATTGAATGCGTGCGCGGCGAAAGTGGCACGGGCACGCTGCTGCTGTGCATCGCCGTGCTGATGCTGATTCTGCTGAGAGTGCAGGAGCCCGCGGACGTGGCGGAATAGGGCGGAGGAAAAGGGAGCAATGATGAAAGCACAGTTTGCCCGCATCGACGGTTTGCTGACCCGTTATTTCATTGCGGGGAGCGGCCCGCTGTTGATGCTCGTGCATCCCGTCGGCTATCCCGCCGAGATCTACGCGCGCAATATCGATGCGCTGTCGCATGCGCGCACCGTGGTCGCCCTCGATCTGCCCGGCCAGGGCTTTTCTGAAGCGCCGGCGCAATGGCGCCCCGCGCCGCAGGTCGCGATGGCGCGTCATGTGAGCGCGCTCGCGTCGCATCTCGGTTTCGAGCGCTTCTCCATTCTCGGCAGTTCGCTCGGTGGAATCGTTGCCGCGCTGGTCGCATTGCACGAGCCCGCGCGGGTCGAACGCCTCGTGCTGATCGGCACGGGTTCGGTCTTCAACGAGCCGTCGGGACAACCTGCCGTCCTGCAACGCGTGTATGCGAACGGTTCGCGCGTCTACGCCGATCCGTCGATCGACACGCTGCGCTCGCGCATCGCCAATACGTGCTTCGCCGCGCCGGCGGCGGACGACATCCTGCTCGCGCATCTGAGCGCGTATGCGCTGCCCGGCGCGGGCGAGGCTTACCGGCGCATCGTCGAAGGACTCAGCGACACCATCGGCGACCCGGAGTGTTCCGCCTATCCGTTTCTCGAACGTTTGACGATGCCCACGCTCATCGTGATCGGCGACGAAGATACACGGACCTCGTATGCCGCACATCGCGCCGGCGGTCTGCGCATGCGCGATGCGCAAATGCTGCGTTTTGCGCAGTGCGGGCATTTGCCGTTTCTCGAATGCGCGGATGCATTCAACCGCGCGGTGAATACCTTTCTGGATGAAGGCGCGGTCGGCGAACGCATCGCATAGCCGCGTCGTAAGCGATCGGAGGACAACATGCAACAGGTAGTGAAGCTCGAACGTCCGCGCAGCACGACAGACGCGCGGACCACGATCGACGATCTCGTGCAAGACGACCGTGTACGCGCAAAGGTCTATACGGACGAAGCGATTTTCGATCTGGAGATGGAACGGGTGTTTGGCCGTGCGTGGATCTTCATGGCGCACGAAAGTCAGATTCCGCGAGCGGGCGATTTTGTGACGTCGGCGATCGGCAGGCAGCCGGTGATTGTCGTGCGTGCGGCGGATGGCTCGATCAACGTGCTGTACAACCGCTGTCCGCATCGCGGCGCGATCGTATGCCGGGAATCGGAGGGCAACACGCATCGCTTCGCTTGCCCCTATCACGGCTGGAACTTTCGCATCGACGGCGAGCTGTCGGGCATTCCGTTTCGCAACGCTTACGACGACGCATTTCTCGAAGGGGAGAATCTGTCGCTTGCGCGCGTGGCCCGCGTCGAGAACTATCGCGGTTTCGTATTTGCAAGCGCTGCCGAAAGCGGTCCTTCTCTGGTCGACTATATCGGACCGCTCAAGGACGGCATCGACAATCTGCTCGACCGCTCGCCCACGGGTGAAGTATTCGTCTCGGCTGGCGTGCACCGGTATCGCTACAAGGGCAACTGGAAAATGCAGCTGGAAAACGGCCTCGATGAATATCATCCGCCGTTCTCACATGCATCGACGGTGCGTCCGGGCGGACAGCAATTGCAGCGCGCCTACGCAGCGAAAACCGGCTACAAGGTGCTGAGCGACAAGGACCCGAATCAGGCTGACGCGAAATCGCACTACGATCACGGCGAAGTGCACGGCGCGCGTTACGGCCAGGCTTTTCTGACGATTCCGGACGCCACGCGGCGCAGCGAACTCGAAGTACCGGAATATCGTCAGGCGCTCATCGATCGTCATGGCGAGCAGAAGGCGCTCGACATCATCGCCAACAGCAACATGAGCAATGCGGTGTTCTATCCGAGCCTGATCGTGCGCGTAAGCGGCAACATGCACATTCGCGTGGTCCGCCCGATTGCCGTCGACGAAACCGAGGTGCTCGTGTGGCCGATGCAGGTGAAGGGCGTCCCCGATCAGGTCAACAAGGGGATCGTGCGCTATGCCAACGTTCACGTGTCCGTCAGCTCCTTCGTGCAGACCGACGATCTCGAGATCTTCGAGCGCGTCTTCGAGGGATTGCAGGCCGGCAAGCCGGACTGGGTCATGCTCGCGCGCGGCTACGGGCGCGAGTGGGAGGGGCCGTATCCCGACGAAAAAGTCGGTTACGCGACGTGGGAGACGGGGATGCGTGCGCAGTTCAGATACTGGAAAGCATTGATGTCGGAGGCGATGTGATGCAAACCGCTCTGCCCGAACAGAATGCGCAGCACGCGCCTGCGATGCACCGTCCGAAGCTGCCCGTTCCTGCGCCCGCCGACGTCCTGGCCTTTCTGATGCTCGAAGCCGATCTGCTCGATGCGCGTGAATTCGACGCGTGGCTCGCGCTCTACACGCGCGACGCCGTGTATTGGGTGCCCGCCGAAGCAGGCGATTCCAACCCGGAGGAGCGCATCTCGCTCTTCTACGACGATCGCTCGATTCTCGAGGATCGCGTGTGGCGTCTGGGTCATCCGAAGATGTTTTCGCAGAACCCGCCCGTGCGTCAGGTACGCGTGCTGGCCACGCCCGTGCAACAGGGCGAGCCCGCGCAGGACGACCGCATCGTTACCCGAACCAAGTTCGTGCTCTTCGAGCATCGTCTGCGCGAGCAGCGCATGTTCGGCGGCGAATACGAGCACACGCTAGTCAAACAGGACGGCGAGTGGTGCATCGAGCGCAAGGTGGTGCATCTGGTGAACTGCGACACGGTGCTATGGAACATCGGCGTGCCGCTCTGACACGAATCGAGGAACGGTCATGACGATCCAATTTCATCCACGGCGGCTCGGACACGTGAACCTTTGGGTCCACGATCTGGAGCGTTCCATCCGCTTTTACGAGACTGTGTGCGGCATCGCGCTGGTGCGGCGCGAGCGCGACATCCTGATCGGCTTTCATTCGAACGGCAACACGCATCACGATGTGGGGCTGATCGAGACGTCGAAGGGCTTCGATCGCATCGGGCGCGACGGCACTGTGCAGATCCCGAAGACGCGCGGCATGCGCGTCGGGCTCAATCATCTCGGCTGGGAAATGGAGAATGAGGCGGAGCTCGTATCAGCCTACCGGCGTGCGCTGGAAGTCGGCGCGCCGCAGTACCGCACACTCGATCATCTGATTTCACACAGTGTCTATGTCTCCGATCCGGACGGGAACGTTCACGAGTTCTACGCGGACGCGATACCGGACTGGCGCGTGGTCTACAACCTCGAGCGAGACGACGAGGTCACGGCACTATGGGACCCCTTGAAGGACGAGCCGAGCGATGCGCGCAACTACGTCGCTGAGCCGCGCATTTCGAAGGTGCCGGGTGCGCGGCTCAATCCGAGCCATCTCACGGGGGCGACCATGACCACATCCAGCTTCGATGCGATGACCACGTTCTTCCTGGACGTCGCTGGGCTGGTGCTGGTCGATCGGCGCGAGGATGGCGACGCGCGCGTCGCGACGTTTGCGGGCGGTATCGGCAGGCCTGACCTGACACTCGTGCAGGTGTCCAGGGACGCCAGAAATGGTCTGCAATCGTTCACCTTCGATCTGGTCGATATCGCGGATATGGATGCGTTGCGTGATGGCTTGCAGCGTATAGCAGGGGTCGAGGCGCAAATCGAGCGCGGCACGCGAGATGCGCTCGTGCTGCACGACCCGGACGGCTTCGAGTTGCGTTTCACGAACCCAGTGAGCGAGGCGTCGGCCGCGCCGCTCTGACGCGGGCGCGCGCCTCATGCTCATGCTCATGCTTTTGCGCGAGGAGAAAAAGCTGATGAACAGAAAGAATCTGTGGCGAGGCGTGCTCGCCGCGTCGATGGCGGCGTCGGCGCTGGGAGCGGCGGGCGGCGTGGCAGCGCAGGAATATAAAGGCATGACGCTGACCGTGCTCGGTGTGAACTCGGATATCAACGCGATCTACATGAAGACCGTTGGCGAACCGTTCGAGAAACAGACGGGTGCGAAGCTGCTGATCGTGACGGGATCGTCGACTGGCAACCTGTCGAAGGCGCTCGTCGCGAAAGGCAAGACGCCTTCGTTCTCCGTGATCGCGCTGGAGAATTTGACCCAAGCCCAGGCAATTGCCGCAGGCGCCATCCAGAAGCTCGACTATTCAAGGTTGCCGAATTCCAAAGATCTTGCGCAGGGTGCGGTGCCACTGCCCGGCTACGGGCCGGCTTTCGACTTTTTCCGCTTCGGCACATGCGTGAATGTTGCGCAATACAAGGCCCATAACATTCCGTTGCCGCAAAGCGTGGACGACTGGTTCAATCCGGCCATCGCCGGCCACAACATCTTGCCCACGCCGTCGAACTTCTGGTGGTCAACGGGCATGCAGGCGATCGCCGAACACTATCGAGTGCCGCTCTCAGATCCCACGCCGCTGTTTGCAAGGCTCAAGACGATGAAGCCACTTGCCCTCTATACCGCTTCGGGCGACGCGCAGACGCAGCTTCAATCGGGCGCAGCCTGGCTTGCGCCGACATCGGACGGCCGTTGCTTCGCACTCAAGCTCGCAGGGCAGCCGGTCGACTTCTTTCCACTGAACCTGCATATTGGCAACCGCATCTATGCGTATCCCGTCGGTGTCGATTCCTGGGAAATTCCATCGGGCGTCAGCGGCAAGCAACTCGAACTGGCGCACATCTTCATCAACATGAGTCTCGATCCGTCCGCGCAGCTTCCTGTTACGCATCAATTCGGGTATCCTCCGGCCACACTCAAGGGTATTCGGATGGCTGAGGCGTTACCCGAGGCAAAACGCGCCAACATGTATGGAGACAGCTTCAGTTTCGAGCAGCTATATACGCCAGAAGCCCAGCAGTTCCTTCCTGTGATGAATCATTGGATCGCCCTCTGGAATCAGGCCTTTGCGCGGTAGTTGCCAGTCGAATATGAACGAATGCGCGAGCGGGGGCGGTCGCGCATCGCGTTTACACACTAACGATTGGCAATCTGCATGGCCGGCGATGGCCTGTCGCCGCCGACAAACCTACAGCGTTGGAATTACGCTCGGCACGTCCAGGTGATATTCCACGCGCTTGATACCGGGCACACCCTCGGCTGCAATGCGAATCGCGCGCTTTTCCTCCTCGGATTCAATGACGCCCCACAGATGCGCGACACCGTCCCTGACGAGCACACCCTGTTTCGGCAGCCCCCAGGGTTTCCCATGCATTTCCAGAACGATCGCGTCGCGCAGGCTCGCATCGTCGTGTGAAGCTGAATTAACGGCTGGCGTGACGCTCGCCAGTGCGCGGATCAGGTTAGAACGGCTCACAATGCCGACGAGCTTGCCGTCCCTGAGAACCGGCACGCGTTTGAGGTGCCGTCGCTCCATGAGGTCGGCGATCTTGTCGAGCGGCAAGTCCTCTGAAATCGAGATCACCTGGTCGCACATCACGTCGCCGACGACATGACCGTGCTCCTTCACGTACCTCGCGGCCTGCTCGCGTGGCGACGACAACAGGAGTTCGAGCCACCACTGACGCTTCCCGTGGCCGGTGCCGTTCTCCACGCGATGCAGCAGGTCCCTCTGGCTGACGATGCCGATGACCTTTCCGTCCGCGTCGACGACGGGCATCGCGCTGATACCGTTGTCGACGAACAGTCTCGCGGCGTCGTGGATCGTCATGTCTGGTGTGGCGGTAACGACGGACGTAGTCATGATGTCGAGTGCGCGCATGATCGTTCCTTCAGCGTGTCGCGTCGGGTCCCCATCTGCTGCACCCGTCGCACAGTTTCGGCAGACGCACCGGTGGCGGACCGGCCGGTGCTGAGGCGTTGGTTCAATAAGACGTGGTATCCGGTTGCGGACGCTCACTGTGACCGGAATCTTCGTACTGTTATTCCAATGACGCGTGGCCACAGATGGTCGCTTCTACTCATGTCATCAGCCGGCCCAGCATGGCGATGAGGGCAGGAAGCACAAACGGCAACACGACTGCGGATACGATTCCATTCATGGCCATGCCGAGACCCGCGAATGCACCGGCCTCCTCGCTGATCTGGAACGCCCGTGCCGTGCCTATGCCGTGCGAGGCCACGCCAATCGCGAAGCCTCGCGCGTCGTCGCGGCGAACTCCCACCAGGCCGAGCATGAGTGTGGATATCACGGCTCCCGTAATGCCAGTGGCGATCACAATCGCCGCGGTCAACGAGGGAATGCCGCCGACCCTGATTGAAATCAGCATTGCGATGGCTGCCGTGACCGATTTGGGTGCAAGCGAGACGACCGTCGTTGCCTGGCAGTGAAACAGCAATGCGATTGCGACCGCCGACAACACGGCCACGGACGATCCCGCCAGCAACCCGCACAGTAGCGGGAAACACGCACTTCGCAGTTTGTGAATCTGCCGGTACAACGGAACCGCCAGCGCGACAATCGCCGGACCCAGCAGGAAATGAATGAACTGCGCCTGTGCGAAACAGACGCGATAGTCGATGTGCGTCAGCTTCAGCACGACGATCAACATCGTCACCGCGATGGCGACGGGGTTCGCGAACGGATGATTCCGGCACCGGGCATGAAGCCAGCACGCAAACAGATATGCTCCGATCGTCAGGGCGAGCGCCGGTACGGGAGATTCGCTCAGGTACGTGCGGGCGAGCGTGGTGATTTCTGGCGTGGACATGACCGCCCCTTTGCGGATGGTATGACGCGCCGTGTCTGCTAATGCTGCGCCTTGGCGGACGGGACAGCGGAGCGCTCGACGCGCTTGCGCCTTTGCAAAAGCGCACACGTCACAATTCCGGTAACCGCGACCGAGAGGGCCGTGCTAGCGACGATCGCCAGCAGGATGGCGATCAGTTGACCGTTCAAAGCCCCTGACAGTCCGACGACACCCACACCGGCTGGGATGAACAGAAGCGACAGGTGATTCAGAAGTCCAAGCGCGGGTTTTTCCAGACGATGTCCGACTGCCGGTGCCGTCGCCAATAGGGCAGTGAGCAGCACCATGCCGATGACAGGTCCCGGAATTGGCACGTGCAGGATGCGCGCGAGCAGTTCGCCGACGCCTTGAAATGCAATTAATGTCGCGAAGGTGCATACGACGCCGACATCACCGCTTACAACTGCGTTGGGTCGCGTATTGCGCAATGAAAGATTCATGTCAGCGCTCCGCATGGTGCGCCTGCCGGACGCACCGGAGAGCGCTTTCAATGAAGAACGATCAATACGGATATCGATTTCAGTCTGGCTGCATCTGATTGCGCATCCAGGATCGTCGAACACACCGGGGCGCGCCCGGCAAGCGCTGGCTCAAAACGCGCACCGTGCTGTTCTTGCAATCAGGCGTCGATTCAGTTTTCTCGCCTTCTGACAGGACCTGGGAAAATCGAAGTGACCATGTCTGCATCGACGCCAATTTGGACATCAAGGAACCAACGCTGCGAGGGCGTGCGCACTTGTGGCACAGATTGACAGGATGTCTTTCGGATCAGGCGTCAGTTTCCTCCGCCATAGAATTCGTTAATCCGATCCAGTGTCCCATCCTGCTTTGCCCGGATCAGCTCCTGATAGACCTGGGCGCGCGTCTTGCCGGCACTCGCTCCGCTGGTGGTGCCTGCCGTCGTTCCGCCGACGGAGTCGGTTGTCATCGCGGCATTGCTGTCGGAACTCGTACTCGACGTACTGGCGTCTTCGGCGTGGACCTGCATTGCATACAGTGACAATGCTGCGACGGGAATCAGAATCATGGCTTTCATGGCGTTCTCCAGCATGGTGCATTGACATTGCCGACGCGGCACGTCGGCATTGACGACTGTATGCGTTGGTCACATACGCATGAATAAGGCACCCGTCCTAAAAAAGGCTCGGGGATTGCCCTATTAAGCGGTCTAGCTCCGTTCTATTGACTTTCAATCAACTTAATAATTTGGAATCCAGAATATATTCCGTGATGCACTTCATGTACGTGATGATGCTTTCATATTTGCTACACGCTCTCAGCAACGGGGAAGGTGGTGAAGTGATCACTTCAGTGACAATCGTCCTCTCCAGGTGGCTTGGGTCGAATTCCGGATACGGAGTTGGCCGGGCAGAAAATGCGAGCGCTGCTTGTGCGGCATCGGGGCTGGATTGAAGATAAAGGCCGAATGCGGTCGCGGACACGTCCTGATCCGAGGCGCGCATAGCGCTCGAAAGAAGGAGAATCATAGTTAGTGTCAGAAGTTCGGCGATCAACCAGACGGTGATCTGTGCCTTGAGTCGCATTCTCCTGTCGACCCTACGCAAGCGAAAGCAAAAACGCGACACGTGGAACTCAAGACTGCCGGACGCAACAAACCACTAATGGAAAATATCGTTCTTCAAGCAATGACTTCACAACAAGACATCTCAGGCCTGTTTGCAGGCCGCGGTCCGCTGGCATCGCGAGTCGATCTGGGCAAGGAAGCGCGCAGAAAGGTTTCACGAGCGAAGCTTGCAATCTGCAAGATAGAGAGGCGAGACCCGATCGCGCTGCTCGAAGCATCCAACGTGGGCCGCGTGCCGGAGCTGATTCCCATCCGTTATGGGCGCATGCTTGCGAATCCGTTCGCGTTCTATCGCGGCTCGGCGCCGCTGATGGCATTTGATCTGTCGAGATTGCCGCGCACCGATGTCGTCGTGCAACTCGGCGGCGACGCGCATCTGGCGAACTTCGGGCTGTTCGCGAGTCCCGAGCGGCGGATTCTTTTCGGACCCAACGACTTCGACGAAACATTACCGGGACCCTTCGACTGGGATGTGCGCAGACTGGCCGCTTCGTTCGTGATCGCCGCTCGCGAACGTGGATTTGCAACAGGCGACCAGCGCAATATCGTCCGTCGGTTGAGCGAGACATTCCGGCAACGGCTCGCGGAGTTCAGCAAAATGGATACGCTCGACGTCTGGTACTACCAGTTCAGGTCGACCAGTCTGCTGGCCATCGCCGATTCCGCCGAGGAAAGGAGAAAGGAACTAACAGTCATCGACAAGGCGCGGTTGCAGTCGTCGCGTTCCGTGATGAGCCATTCGACCGAACTGGTCAACGGCAAGCTGCGTATCAGGGAGTTGCCGCCGCTCGTGTATCACATCCCGCTGGAAAACAAGCGCGAGCGCAAGCAGTACGACGACATGATCCGGCGTTTCTTCGCCGACTACCGGCTGACGCTGCCCGACGACAGGCGCGCACTGTTCGACCGTTATGAACTGGTCGATGTCGCGATTCGCGTCGTCGGCATTGGTTCGGTGGGAACGCGTTGTTATGAGGCGCTCTTCATGGCCGACGGAGAAAGCCCATTATTCCTGCAACTCAAGGAGGCAAGGGCTTCCGTGCTGGAAGGCTATCTTCCCGCAAGCCAGTACCCGAATCATGGCCAGCGCGTGGTGACTGGACAGCGGCTGTTGCAGTCGGCCAGCGACATCTTTTTGGGCTGGTCCAAGATGCATCACACGGGCAATGATTTCTATGTCAGGCAGTTGCGCGACATGAAAGGCGCATTCGATTTCACCACCTTCGACGTCGAAGATCTCGCCGAGTATGCAGTGTCGTGCGGCACCGCATTGGCCCAATCGATGGCGAAAGCAGGAGACCCCGCGCTGATCAGCGGATACGTGGGCAAGTCGGCCGCGTTCGACGAAGCTATAGAGCGGTTCGCGCTGGCCTACGCGGAGCAGAACGAGGCGGACTGGACCGTGCTGAAATCAGCCGTCAAGGCGGGGCGAATTCAGGCTACGCGTGAATGAGCATTTTGAGAACGGCTCGCGCGATGTCTCGCGAAACGCAGCCATCGTTGAAATCGAAACGGATACCACGCGGAGCGGCTTGCGTTGGCGTGACCGCCGGCGGCGGATAAGCCGGCTTAGGCGGCGGGAGTGTCGACGATGAAGCAGGCGTCGCGCTCACCGACGCTTAGGCGGCGGCCGACTGACACGCGTATCGGCAACAGCGCCGCCGGCTACCTCATACAAGCTTCCCGATGCGGTAGCCTACCCCACGCACATTGTGGATCGCATCTCCTCCCAATTTGCGCCGCAGATTGTGGACATGCACCTGGATGGCGTTACTTTCGACCGGATCGCCGCTGTCGACACCGGAGGCAAAACCCCCGACGGTGTGAATGTCGACACGAAGTCGGGCACGATTCTGATCGCGAACGACGACAGCAATAACGAAGCGATTTTGAGCCGACGTCGCCGTACAAGCTTACTGCAACGTTCAAGCTGAAGCCCGAAGACGACAAGGACGGACCGGACGTCGCGCTGTACGTTGCCTCCACCGACCGCCTGTATCAGCCGGTTTGCGGCAAGATCGACGTGATCAATCCGAATACCCACGAAATCGAGGCGGTGTGGGAGTTCGATTTGAAGAGCGCCGCGAAGGGCGGTGTCTACGACAGCAAAACGAATCACCTGATTTTCGGAACCAGCGACAAGAAGATGCTTGTCGTGGACCCGACAACGGGCAAGCTGGTCACGACCATCGGCGTCGCCGGCGCCGTCGACCAGACGGCGATCGACACTGACAAGCGTCGCGCGTTCATCGGCGACAAGACCGGCAACCTCGAGGTGATCGATCTGGATTCGAATCAGGTTGTCGATCACATCCGTACCGAGCCCAAGGTCCACACGCTGACGGTCGATACGGCAACCCATCGCGTCTACGTCTATCTCAACGAAAGCAACAAGGTTGGCGTGTACGAGCAGAAGTCCTGATATCGCACACCGTTTTCGGGTCGCGCGGCAGCATCCCGCCTGCGTGACCCGTACGGCGCCTACGCTGCGTGAAACAAGGTGCGGCGCGTACGATCGCAGCATCGCGCGCCGTCACCCGACCTTTATTTTGTAGGAGAAGTCGTCATGTCATCCGCTGCTTCGCCGGCAGGCAAACCCTTCCTGGGAAACCGGTGGACTCAACTGTTCATTGGCATTGCCTGCATGGCACTCGTCGCCAACCTGCAATATGCGTGGACACTTTTCGTTGTCCCGATGAAAACGCAAAATCTTTGGACCGCTGCTGAGGTTCAGACGGCGTTCTCCGTCTTCATTCTGGTCGAAACGTGGCTCGTGCCGATCGAGGGCTGGCTTGTCGACCGCTTCGGTCCGCGCCCCGTCGTCATGGCTGGCGCAATCTTCGTCGCGTTGAGCTGGGTGATCGATTCTTTCGCCACGACATTGCCCGTGCTCTATGCCGCTTCAGTCATTGCAGGCCTTGGAGCGGGCTGCGTGTACGGCACCTGCGTGGGCAATGCGCTGAAGTGGTTCCCGGACCGGCGCGGGCTCGCCGCCGGACTGACGGCAGCGGGCTTCGGCGCCGGTGCCGCGCTGACGGTAATTCCGATCGCGAACATGATTCACAATTCGGGGTATCGGCAGACGTTCTTCGTATTCGGCGTAATCCAAGGTATTGCGATCTTCATTCTGAGCATTGCGTTGATTCGCCCTGATCCGGGCCCCGGCATCAAGCCGGTCGCGCGCGTCGTGACGAGCAAGGTCGACTACACGCCGGGTCAGATGGTCAGAACACCGCTCTTCTGGATGATCTACCTGCTATTCGTGCTCGTAGCCGCCGGCGGCCTGATCGCTACGGCGCAGCTCGGCCCGATTGCAAAGGCATTTGGCTTTGCGAAGCTGCCTGTACAGTTCTTTGGCGCAACATTGCCTTTGCTGACGCTGGCGCTATCGATCGACAATCTGCTCAACGGGCTGACCCGACCCGTCTGCGGTCTTCTATCCGACAAGATCGGCCGGGAAAACACCATGCTGCTCGTGTTCGTCGGCGAGGGACTTGCGTTGCTCGGAATGAATGCTTACGGCCACGATCATTACGCATTCCTTATCTTCGCGCTACTGATCTTCTTGTGCTGGGGAGAGATTTTCTCGATCTTTCCGGCGATCTGCGCGGATACGTTCGGCAGCAAATACGCGTCGTCGAACGCCGGCACGCTCTATACGGCCAAGGGCACCGCGTCGTTGCTCGTCCCCATTGCGTCGCTGGTGGCGGCAGGCGGCTCATGGGAGCATGTGCTGATCGGCTCCGCCGTCGTGTCGGTCGTCGCGGGCGTGTCGGCCAAGTTCATTCTCGCGCCCATGCGAAAGCGCTGGTTCGCAGGCATGGGCGACGAGGTCGCTCCCGTCCTTCAGACTCAGTGAGCGAGCCGCCAGCTCCATTCTGGCGGCCTGGCAGTCGTGGGTGACGGAAAGCTGTCGTTCGCCATGCCGACAATTGCGCGAGCGTAATCAATCGTGTTGCCCATTCGGGGTCATCGTGGGTGCCGGTTGACGAGGCTCCTGCGAGTGGCCTGTGCCGGGGGCGCCGGCAGCAACGCGTGCCTGAGCCGCTTGAAGGTCCGAAGGATATTTGTTGTGGCGTCCAGTTGGCCTGTAGCCGGCTCTTACCAGCTGGGCCAACTGCTCGCGCACTTCGGCGCGCGTGGGCGAGCCATTGGATGATTGAGCGAAAGAAACGGCCGGTAAAAGCAATGCGGCCGCTACAGCGGCCAGTTCAAGGGTCCTGTTCATGGTCTGCGCCTCCAGCTAGTCAGGTGTCAGTGCTGCGGCCCGGGGTGGGGCAGTAGCTGGCACAGCTAGCTTGCCGGTGCAGACTTAAGGAAAAGTTAACGCCAGACGGGTTCTGTACTCTGATCGAAGGCCGAAAGCGATGATCGACAGCCAACCAATGTCATCCTTATCAACTTGAACAAAGCGCGCCGATCCGGAGGCGGAACATTTGATGCGCATATTGCTGGTGGAAGATAACGTCTCGATCGGCGGTGCGTTGCAGCATCGGTTACGCAGAAAGGGTTTTGCCGTCGACTGGACAATTGACGGGGCATCGGCCATGCGTGTGCTTCGAACGACGCCGTACGCGTTGGTGCTGCTCGATCTTGGGCTGCAAGGAAGCGACGCACTGACCCTGCTCACAGGGCTGCGGCATCGTAACGATCCGACGCCAGTCCTGGTCATTACGCCGAGAGACACGGTTCCGGACCACGCCACGGGTCTGGACAGAGGGGCGGACGATTATTTCGTCAAGCCGTTCGCGCTCAACGAGTTGCTTGCATCCATTCGAGTCGAGGATCGGCATCAAGCGAGACACGCAGATACAACGCTGCACGTAGGTGCCTTGTGGCTCGATTCTGTTCAGTGCCGTGTCTGGCTGCGTGACCACGAGATCTCAGTGACGAAACTAGAGTCCGCGTTGCTCCGTGAGTTGATGCGTGATCCGACAATAGTCGTCACCCACGAGCAACTTGAGCAGCGTCTTGAGATTATGAGTAACGCTGTTCAGGTGCATGTCCACAACCTGCGCCGCAAGCTCGGCGTCGACACAATCCGCAACGTGCGCGGTGTTGGTTACCGCATCGGAGATATCGCGTGAAGCCGTTGCATCACTGCTTGCTGCTGTGGCTGCTGTCGGCTACGCGCCGCTGTTAGATAGATGGTATGAACGCCGCCCTCCCTTCGGGGAGCGCACAACCAGGCTGAAATCGCGGGAATCGGGTCGTCTACCAATGCGACCTTCCCGGATGTGCCAAAGTGGCGCTGTTGGCTCCTATTTCCGAAGCGAGGTACGACGATGGCTACCACGACCTACGGGCTCGACATCTCGAAGCGAGTGTTCCAGATGTACTGGATCGAGGATGAAACCGGTGAGTTCGCTAACCGGCGCTTCAATAAACAGCAGCTGATAGAGTTCCTCGGCCTTCGCCAGACCGGGCGTGTTGCCCTTGAAGCTTGCGGGAGCGCGCACTGGTGGGCGCGCAAGATCGCCGCGCTTGGTCACACCGTCGTGCTCCTGCACGCGAGATTTATCCGCCCGTTCGTCCAGAACAACAAGACGGATGCTACCGATGCTCGCGCGATCTGGACGGCGGCGCAGCAACCCGGCATGCGTTTCGTCGCGCCAAAGACTGAAGAGCAGCAAACCATGCTGGCGTTGCATCGGATGCGCTCCCTGCTGATCAAGTCACGCACCATGCAGGTCAATCAGCTGCGTGGTCTGTTGTACGAGTTTGGCGTTACGCTTAAAGCTGGGCGCGTCGCCGGCCTGACGGAATTTCGCGAACATCTCCCTCAGATAGAGGAGTTGATGCCCCCGACGCTCTTCTGCGCGCTCGGCGATCAGCTTCGTCACATCAGCATGCTCGATGACGAGATCAAGAAACTCGAGCGACAGCTCGGAGTCTGGCGACGTCAGGAAGACGCATGTCGAAGAGTGGCTGCGATTCCGGGCATCGGGCCCCTGACCGCCACAGCGTTGGTTGCGACGATCGGTGATCCGACGGCATTCAAGTCTGGCCGTGAACTTGCAGCGTACCTTGGGCTGGTCCCAAGGCAAACCGGAACGGGCGGCAAGATACGTCTGGGCGGTATTACCAAGCGCGGCGACAGCTACCTACGAATGCTACTGATCCACGGGGCGCGCGCCGTGTTATTCAAGAGCCGACGGAAGACAGCCTGGTGCGAGCAAGTTCTGCAACGGCGGCCAGTCAACGTGGCCGCCGTTGCCCTCGCCAATAAAATGGCTCGAACCGCCCGGGCCGTTCTCGCTCATAACCGAACTTATCAAGCGGACTACGAAGGCCTCAAACCGTCGATGTAGGAAACTCGACAACAACCTCTGCTGGAAGGCTGCGAAGGCAAGTCGTGATGTGATGGCAAGACAGGTTGGACCGCAAGAACGCAAACCTGATTGACGCTGAGCGCTACGAGCGCGCTAGATAGCAGAGGTCGTTCCCGGCGAATTCCATCAGGGCGCGCAGGGCCATCCTGCAGACGCCGGATATAAGCCTGCAGCCAAACCCCGTCGTGCGTCACACCGCACTACCTTGCAAGCCGGGCGGCGTTCATATAAGCGCCAAAGGGACGGATTGCACGGGGCACCACCGCAGCCCCGCGATCAAAATGGCCGAACCAGCTTTCAATAATTGAAGGCCGTGCGGCCCATATTGGGGGCAAGTACGCGCGCATTGTGGCGATCGGCGACGGCGACGGTGCTGCACGTCGAAGCGGGACGCTCGAGCGCGCTCGCGAAAGCCGCGCGCGAATCCGGGCCGCGGGCATTCCGCGAGGAACTCGATGCGCATCGAGCAAGCCGGGCACATGCTGCATCACGATGCGCCCGAGGAAGTCGCGGCGATCGTCGAGAATCTGCTCTTCACGTGGCGGTAGCTGATCGCAGACGGTCCTGCGAAAATGAGCGGATTTTCCGCCTTCTCACCACGCCATGGAACTCCGACAGCTTCGCTACTTCCTGTCCGTCATCGAGCATGGAAGCATGGGTAAAGCCGCGCTCGAACTCGGCGTCGTCACCTCCGCGTTGAGTCAGCAGATCAGCCGTCTCGAAAGCGAACTGGCGACGCGGCTGTTGCAACGCACGTCGAACGGCGTGGTGCCCACCGACGCGGGCCTCGCATTCTGGCGGCAGGCGCAGCTCGCGCTGCGTCATGTCGACGATGCCGCGCTGGCCGCGCGCGCGGCGCGGCTGTCGGGCCACGTGAGCATCGGCATGGCGCCGAGCACGGCGAGCGTGCTTGGCGTTGCGTTCATGCAGGCGATGCGCGAACGCTATCCCGATGTGCGTCTGCGCATCGTCGAAAGCCTGTCGGGTTATCTGGGTTCGATGCTGAGTGCGCGGCAGATCGATCTCGCGGTGCTGTTCCGCGAAGAGCCCGCGCAACGCTGGAGCGTGCTGCCGCTGCTCGACGAGCGGCTGTTTGTGATCGGCGCAAACGGCCTGGACGGCATGCCGGAGGGCGAGTCCGTGCGTCTGGGCAAACTCGGCGGACTGGGGCTGATTCTGCCGAGCGGCCCGCACGGGCTGCGCACGCTGCTCGCCGCGGCGTTCAAGCGCGCGAAGTACGAACCGCGCATCGTCGCCGAAGTCGACGGCCTCGCGCTGCTGATGGACTTCGTGCGCTCGGGCATGGGCGCGACGATCCAGCCGGGCGCGGCGCTGGCGCGGCCTGAGAACGCGGCGCTGGCGAGCGTGTCCGTCGCCGATGTCTATGCAACGCGCCCCAACATGATCGCGAGCGTATCCGACGACGAACTGTCGCCGGCGGGACTGGCGGCGCGCGTCGTGCTCGCGGACGTCGCGCGCCAACTCGTGCGGGAAGGGCGCTGGCCCGGTGCACGGCTGCGCCGGCAGGAGTCTTCACGAAACCTGAAGGCCTCTTGACGACTCGCTGATGGCGACGCGCGCGGACTGTCGATACAGTGCGTCCGAAAGGAGGCATGTATGGTTGACGTACTGGTCATCGGAGGAGGCAATGCTGCGCTCTGCGCTGCATTGATGGCGAGCGAGGCGGGGGCGTCGGTGCTGATGCTCGAATCCGCGCCGCGCGAATGGCGTGGCGGCAACTCGCAGCACACACGCAATCTGCGCTGCATGCACGACGCGCCGCAAGACGTGCTGGTCGAGGCGTATCCCGAAGAAGAATACTGGCAGGATCTGCTGAAAGTCACGGGCGGACGCACCAACGAGCATCTCGCACGGCTGACGATCCGCGCATCGTCGACGTGCCGTCCGTGGATGCGCAAGCACGGCGTGCGCTTTCAACCGCCGCTGTCCGGCGCGTTGCACGTCGCGCGCACCAACGCGTTCTTCATGGGCGGCGGCAAGGCGCTCGTCAATGCGTATTACCGCAGCGCGGAAGCGCTCGGCGTGCAGGTCCGCTATGAAACGCCCGTCGATGCGATCGAACTCGACGGCGGCCGCTTCGTCGCGGCGAGGAGCGGCACGCAGCGTTTCGAGGCGCGCGCGTGCGTGCTGGCGGCGGGCGGTTTCGAATCGAACCGCGAATGGCTGCGCGAGGCGTGGGGCCAGAACCAGCGCGGCGAATGGCCCGCCGACAACTTTCTGATTCGCGGCACGCGCTTCAACATGGGTGTGCTGCTCAAATACATGATCGACGCGGGCGCGGACGCCATCGGCGAGCCGTCGCAGTCTCATTGCGTCGCCATCGATGCACGCGCGCCGCTCTACGACGGCGGCATCTGCACGCGCATCGACTGTGTGTCGCTGGGTGTCGTCGTCAATCGCGACGCTGAGCGTTTCTACGATGAAGGCGAGGACTTCTGGCCCAAGCGTTACGCGATCTGGGGCCGTCTCGTCGCGCAGCAGCCCGGCCAGATCGGCTATTCGATCATCGATTCGAAGGCGATCGGCCGCTTCATGCCGCCGGTGTTTCCGGGAGAGAGCGCCGACACGCTGGCTGAACTCGCGCGCAAGATGGCGCTGCCCGAAGCGCAGTTTACCGAGACGCTGCGCCGCTATAACGAAGCATGTCGTGTCGGCACGTTCGATCACACCGCGCTCGACGATTGCCATACCGAAGGGCTCGTGCCGCCGAAAACGCACTGGGCCCGCCCGATCGACACGCCGCCGTTCTACGGCTACGCATTGCGCCCGGGCATCACGTTCACGTATCTGGGTCTCGAGACCAACGATCGCGCGCAGGTGCATTTCGGCGGGGTGCCGAGCGACAACCTTTTCGTCGCCGGCGAAATGATGGCGGGCAACGTGCTCGGCAAGGGCTACACGGCGGGCGTCGGCATGTCGATCGGCACGGCGTTCGGGCGCATCGCCGGGACGGGAGCCGCGCGGCATGCGTTGCAAACATCGGGAGTCGAAAGTGCAGAAGTCTGACACGCTCGCGTCCGCGCGGACGCGCCACACGTCGCGCGACGATGCGTCTTGCGCGCCAGCATCGCACGAAGCGGCGTCACGCGTGATCCCCATCGTGCCGATGACGCAAAGCGAAAACGAAGTCGCGCGGCAGATGCAGATCTGCAACGCCTGCCGCTATTGCGAAGGCTTTTGCGCCGTGTTCCCGGCGATGACGCGCCGCCTCGAATTCGGCAAGGCTGATGTCAACTATCTGGCCAATCTTTGCCATAACTGCGGCGCGTGCTATCACGCGTGCCAGTACGCGCCGCCACACGAATTCGGCGTCAACGTGCCGCAGGCGATGGCGAAGGTGCGCCTCGAAACGTACACGGAATACGCGTGGCCCGCCGCGTTCGCCGCGCTGTACAAGCGCAACGGCGTGACGGTCTCCGTCGCGCTGGCGCTCGGCCTCGCGCTGTTCCTGCTGCTCGGCACGGCGATGCAAGGCGGCCTCGCGCGGAACGTCGGCGCCCACTTCTACGCGATCTTTCCGCATAACCTGCTCGCCGCGATGTTCGGCGCAGTGTTCCTGTTCGCGCTCGCGGCACTCGGCGTCGGCGTCACGCGTTTCTGGCGCGACGTCACGGAAGGCTCGGCGAGCGCGAGCGCACCCGCGATGGCCGAAGCCGCGAAGAACGCACTCACGCTCAAATATCTCGACGGAGGCCACGGCGACGGATGCAACGAATCCGACGATGCGTTCACGCTCGCCCGGCGGCGGTTTCATCATCTGACGTTCTACGGCTTCATGCTGTGTTTTGCCGCGACTGTGGTGGCAACGCTCTATCACTATGTGCTCGGAGTGCATGCGCCGTATCCGTTCATCAGCGTGCCGGTGCTGCTCGGCACGGCGGGCGGCATCGGCCTGCTGGTCGGGCCGGCGGGGCTGCTGTGGCTCAATCTGCGGCGTCATCCCGAGCAGGGCGATGCACGGCAGCGTCCGATGGATCGCGGCTTCATCGCGTTGTTGCTGCTGACGAGCGCATCGGGCCTTGCGCTGCTGGCTCTGCGCGATACTGCCGCGATGGCCGCGCTGCTCGCCGTGCATCTGGGCATCGTGATCGCGCTTTTCGCGACGCTGCCGTACGGGAAGTTCGCGCACGGCATCTACCGGTCGGCGGCGCTGCTGAAATCCTCGATCGAAAAGCGGCAACGCAACGATTTGAAGCTTGGCTCGGATTAGCCGAAAGAAAAGGACGCGGCGTACCGCGCCGCGCGAGAAATAAACAGGAGACACTCCCATGAACCCCACGACGCCCATCGCCGCCACGCCCGGCGGCTCGCGCAAGTCCAAGGCCGCAGCCGTGCTGCGCGTGACCAGCGGCAACTTCCTCGAACAGTTCGATTTCTTTCTGTTCGGTTTCTACGCCACGTCGATCTCGAAGATCTTCTTTCCTGCGTCGAGCGAATTCGCCTCGCTGATGCTGACTTTTGCCGTGTTCGGGGCGGGCTTTCTGATGCGCCCGCTCGGCGCGATCTTTCTCGGCGCGTACATCGACAAGGTGGGTCGTCGCACCGGCCTGATCGTCACGCTGGGCATCATGGCGAGCGGCACGATTCTTATCGCCTGTGTGCCGGGTTACGCGACCATCGGCTTGCTTGCGCCGTTGCTGGTGCTGATCGGCCGGCTGCTGCAGGGCTTCTCGGCAGGCGCGGAACTGGGCGGCGTGTCGGTCTATCTCGCGGAAATGGCCACGCCCGGCAATAAGGGTTTCTATACGAGCTGGCAATCGGGCAGCCAGCAGATCGCGATCGTCGTCGCGGCGGCGCTGGGCTACGCGCTGAACCAGTGGATGACCACGCAGCAGGTTGCCGCATGGGGCTGGCGCATTCCGTTTTTCATCGGCTGCGCGATCGTGCCGTTCCTGTTCCTGCTGCGCCGCTCGCTGCAGGAAACGGCGGCGTTCGAGGCGCGGCGGCATCATCCGCAATCGACCGAAGCGTTCGCGCTACTTGCGCGGAACTGGCGCATCGTCATCGCGGGCATGCTGCTCACGGCGATGACCACCACCACGTTCTATCTGATAACCGTCTATACGCCGACCTTCGGCAAGGCCGTGCTGAAGCTCTCGACCAGCGACAGCCTGATGGTGACGCTGCTCGTCGCGCTGTCGAATTTCGTGTGGCTGCCGATCGGCGGGGCGATCTCCGACCGCATCGGCCGCAAGCCGATTCTGATGATGATCGCGATTCTCGCAATCTGCACGTCGTATCCGGCGCTGTCGTGGCTCGCGAGTGCGCCGAGCTTCGGCCGCATGCTGATCGTGCTGCTGTGGTTTTCGTTCTTCTTCGGCATGTACAACGGAGCGATGGTCGCGGCGCTGACGGAAGTGATGCCGGTTGAGGTGCGCGTCGCTGGCTTCTCGCTCGCGTTCAGCCTCGCGACGGCGCTGTTCGGCGGTTTCACGCCCGCCGTATCGACGTACCTGATCGAAGTCACGCACGACAAGGCCGCGCCAGGTTATTGGCTCAGCTTCGCAGCGCTGTGCGGACTGTGCGCGACGCTCGGGCTGTATCGACGCGGCGCGGGACGCAATGCGTCGGCGGCTTCGTCGGCGTAGCCAGCGCGACTTGATCCGGCGTTGCGCGCGCGGTGCGGACCGACGCGCGCCTTCGTTTGCGGTTGCGGGTCGCTCGGCATGGTCTGACCTATGGCGCCGAAATCATTTTCACAGGCGATGCCCGCGTGGCTCTTGTCACCAATCCGGATCAGGCATGGGACGCGGTTGTACTGGTCCGTTAGCGTTTCGGGGTGGAGTGTCACCCACAGGAAATCTACCTGGTTCCATAGCAACTGAGCCAGGCAGCGAGCATCCGGGGCGAGACGATCCGGTTACGGAGGACATACCGAGGGGCTGGAGTCCGTCTGTGCGGTAGCGAACGCTCGAAAAATTTCGCTTCGCCTACTATGCCATCTGACGCTTCTTCACACGTCCCCCGGGAGCAATGATGGAAAGCACATCGAGCATGGTTCAACCGGAGCCCGGCGCTGACAACACGCGCCAGCGCGAACTCTCCCCTGAACGGCTACTCCAGCTGGGCATGGGGTTCTGGGCGTCCAAGACACTATTGTCCGCAGTCGAACTCGGTGTGTTCTCGTGCCTCGCGACCGGACCTCGCGACGCTGCGGAGCTTGCTGAGGCACTCGGACTGCATCCGAGATCGGCCCTTGATTTTCTTGACGCGCTGGTCGCATTGAATCTGCTGGAACGCGAAGACGGGAAATACCACAATGCGCCAGACACCGAGCTCTTTCTGGACATGGCCAAGCCCAGCTACGTGGGTGGACTACTGGAAATGGCCAACGCGCGCCTATATCCGTTCTGGGGCTCTCTGACGGAAGCCCTTCGCACGGGGCTGCCACAGAACGAGGCAAAAGCGGGTGGCAACCTCTTCGACGCGATGTATCGCGACGAACACAAACTACGAGGTTTCCTGCGGGCAATGAGCGGGGTCAGCCTGGGCGCGGCCAAGGCGATTGCGCAACAATTCCCCTGGCAAAACTACAGCACCTTCATTGACATCGGCGCGGCCCAAGGTGCCTTACCTGTGCAGGTCGCGCTCGCCCATCCCCACTTGCGCGGCGGCGGCTTCGATCTGCCCGTAGTGGGCCCTGTGTTTGACGAGTACGTAACGTCGCACGGCCTGCAGGAACGGCTGCATTTCTATCCGGGCGACTTCTTCAAGGACCCTTGTCCGGCGGCCGATGTGCTCGTGATGGGACACATCCTCCACGACTGGAATCTCGGGCAGAAGCTCGAGCTCCTCGCGAAGTGCTACGCGTCGCTACCTCCCGGCGGTTGCCTGATCGTCTACGACGCGGTGATCGACGATGACCGCAGGCGCAATGCCTTTGGCCTGCTGATGAGCCTGAACATGCTTATCGAGACACCTGGCGGTTTCGACTATACCGGCGCGCAGTGTCGCGAATGGATGCAGGAAGTCGGCTTCAAACAGGTACGCGTCGAGCCGCTTACCGGCCCCGATTCAATGGTGATTGGAACCAGGTAGAAACTCGCCGCGCGATTCGTGGGCATGGTTTCCGGCGCAGCACCACCACATTGCGGGCGGGTCGGCACAGATGCGAGAACGACTTTGCTCGCGGGGGCGGTCTTCCTGTCCTGTCGAAATCAGCGCTCGCCGTGCTGACGTCGGGTGTCTTCCGACGAAGCAACGCGCCACTGTCGCTGACGTACCAGATGGTCGAGCGACAAGGCTCCGGCGCCCCGGCACAACAGGACGAGCAGCATGGCCGCCCACTGAATATGCGTCGGCCATGCCTGCGGGTACACAAAGATCTCGATCACGGAGGTCATCCCGAGCAGGACCAATGCGGCGGGCCTGACGCCCAGACCGAGCACCAGCAACACCGGCATGCTCAGTTCTATCGATACGGCGATATGCGCTGCCACATCCGGCGGCAATACCGGCAGCCTGTATTCGTCGCGAAACAGTTCGAGCGCCGCATCCCAGTTTGCGAGCTTGGTCATCGCCGAATTCCAGAAAATCGTTGCGACCGCGAGGCGCAGCGGAATGGCCAGCAGCCAGTAAGGCACGCGGTCCAGCAACTGAACCGCGCGCTGAAAGACGTTGCGGCCGTCCGCAGAGTGGGTGAGGCGAATCATGTTGAAAATCCCTGGTCGATCCGGATGCAGCCGGCAATCTGCGACGTCTGCGCGAAGCATCCGCGCGCAAGGTATGCGCCGATAAGTGAAAAACCATCCGCTTCCGGCGCGCTGGCCAGCGCCGCGCCGAGTGGCTCGCCTGCAAAAAGCGCCTTGCTGACGCGCCACTCTCCGGTGCTCAGGCGCAGCGTATCGACGCCTTCGGTGACGCGTTGCACGAGCAGATGCACGGGGCCGTCCGCGAGTTCGATTGCGCGCAGCGCCGCGTCGTCCTGCTGGAGCACGGCGCGCCAGATAGCGTCGGCGGGAGCGTCGCAGCGCAGCAGCCGCGTGGCCGGATGAGGCGACAACCGCAGCGTGCCGAGCGCGTTCTCGTCGAGCCGTTCGAGACACGCGGGATCGAGAGGCGGGACGTCGGGGGCGTGCAGTACGCCATTCACCTGCCATTCGAGCTGCGCGACGTCGGCCACATACGGCACCGATGAGAGCTGCGGCATCTTCCCGAGGAAGGCCGGAAACTGTGCGCCATATTCGTCGAGCCATGCGCTGCGCGGCGGCTCGGCGCGCACGAACAGGCGCACCGCGCCCTCAAAGAAGTCCGCGCCGACCAGGCGCTGAACGGCGGGAAAGGCAAGCCGCAGCGCATTGACCAGCACACCTTCCGCTGTGTTCCGGTAAATGTTCAGGCGTGCTTGCGGATCGAGACCATCGGCCAGCACGGTGTCGGCTGCGTTTTCATCGGCACCTTCCAGCAGGTTGCGGCGCATGGCCTGTTGAAGATCAGCCAGCGATGGCGTGTGCATGTTCATTGCGAACCGCCTCCAGTGCCGATTCCGCCGTTGTGGCTTCCTCGATGAGAACATCGAGCGGCGGCACGTCGGTGTCCCATTCGATCAGCGTCGGCACGGGCCCGAAGCGTTGCAGCGCAGCCGCATAGAGAGCCCACACCTGCGGCGCGACACGCGAGCCGTGATCGTCGATTCGCAAGACCCAGCCGCCGTCGAGTTGTCTCAAGCTGTGGCCGGCAAGATGGATTTCGCCGATAGACACCGGCGGCAGCGCGTCGAGATACGTGAGCGCATTCCAGCCGTGATTGCACGCGCTGACGTAGATGTTGTTCACGTCACACAGGAGTCCGCAGCCCGTGCGTTGCGCGACGTGCGCGAGGAACTCCCACTCCGGAATCGTCGAATGCGAGAAGCGAAGATAGGTGGACGGGTTCTCCACGAGAATTCGCCGTCCTAGTGCCGTCTGCACCTGATCGACGTTACGGCACACGACGTCGAGCGCCTCTTCGGTCATCGGCAACGGCAGCAGATCGGCGAGATACGTGCCGCCCGCCACGCTCCACGCAAGATGCTCGGAGACGAGGCCGGGCTGCACGCGCGCGACGACCTCGCTCACGCGTGCGACATGCGTGGCGTCGAGACCGTCGGCGCTGCCGAGCGAGAGGCCCACGCCGTGCAGGGACACCGGATAGTCGCGGCGTATGGCATCCAGACAGCGTGTAGCGGGACCGCCGCCCATGTAGTTTTCAGTGTGCACCTCGAACCACGCCACTGCCGGACGTTCATCGAGCACGGCGTGATGATGGCGAAAACGCAGACCCACGCCGGCCGTTGCGGGAATCGCGCCGGCCGGCACGTGTACGCGGGAGACGGTTGCGCTCATGGCCGCAACGCCTCTCAACCTGCCGTGGTTTTGCCGCCTGCGATCTTGCTGCAATCGCCTGCCGGCAACAGCACGAACGACTTCGGATCGCGCGCCTGCGTGGACTGGCCGGCGCACGAGTGAGCCCCTTCGGCGCAGTCGTTCTTCGACACCGCGTTGATGCCGTAGCACTTTTCGAGGTGGTTCTGTGCCATTCTGGCCATGTTGTCCTTCACGACCTGCGGCGGATTGCCCGTACCCTGCGCCTGCGCGGGGAGCCCCTGCATTGCGAGGGCCATGCCGACCGCGGCGGACAGCGACGAAATGGTCAAAGCGGACTTGCTCATAGTATCTTCTCCGAGGGTTGGGATCGCGAAGGTGCGACCACACAACGAGATTCGGTCCGGCGCAGCCAAAGGTTACGCGGCGCGCCGAAAATATTTGGGCCACGTGCCTCATCGACTAACTGCAACGATGTCCGACTACCGACACCGCGGCGCCGCGCACATGCAGCCCGACCAATCCGCGACGGCCAGCAAGGAGCCGCGCGGCGCCGCGCTGGGCGACGCGATCCGGCCCGACGGCACGCCTGACTGGTCCGTTTTGATGGCGCGCGCGCAGCAAGGCGATCGCGAGGCCTACCGCCGGCTGCTGCAAAGCATGACGCCGTATCTGCGCAGCCTTGCGAGTCGCCATGGGGTCCGTCCGGACACAGTCGAGGACGTCGTGCAGGACGCTCTCACCACCGTGCACCTCGTACGCCATACCTACGACCCCGGGCGGCCGTTTGGCCCCTGGCTGCTGACCATCGCCATGCGCCGCATCGTCGATACGCTGCGCCACGATGGACGTCTTGACGCCCGCGAACTGCCGCTGGACGATGAGCATGAAACCTTCGCCGACCCCACAGCGAATCTGATGGAAGAGGCCACCGATGCGCGCATGCTGCGCGAGACGATCGAGCGCCTGCCGCCCGGGCAGCGCGAGGCGATACGCATGCTCAAACTCGAGGAAATGTCATTGAAAGAGGCGGCTGTGGCGAGTGGAATGACCGTTGCCGCGTTGAAGGTCGCGGTGCATCGCGGGCTGAAGGGCCTGCGCAAGCTCCTGACGCAGGGAGACCGCAAATGAGTCCGACTTCCGATCTGATCGAATCACTGGTTGCCGACGCGAAGCCGGTGCGCCCGCTGCGCGCGCCCGCCATGCGGGCGGCTGGCTGGCTGCTGTTCGCCGCACTCGTGCTGGTTCTGCTCGGCGTGGCGCACGGAGTGCGGCCCGACCTCGCGGTGAAGCTCCAGCAGCCAGTGTTCGTGATGGGCGTGGCGGCGGCCGCGTTGACGGGCATCCTCGCTGCCGTCGCGTCGTTCGTTGCCAGCGTGCCGGGAAGGTCGCTGCGCTGGCTGCTGTTGCCGCTGCCTGCGCTGGGGGCTTGGGTATCGACGATTGGCTATGGATGTCTGACGAACTGGGTGGATATCGGCCCGGACGGCATGTCACTGGGGGAAACCGCGCGCTGTTTTGCGACGCTCGGCCTCACGGGCATTCCTCTCTCGCTCGCCCTGCTGATCATGCTGCGTCACGTTGCGCGGCTCGCGCCTGCTCCTGTGGTGATGACAGGCAGCGTCGCCGTTGCCGCGCTCACGGCCGTGGCGCTGTCGATGTTTCATCCGCTCGACGCGACGGTCATGATCCTGATCTGGAATTTCGGCGTCGCAACGATTCTGTTGGTGATCAGCGCGCGGTACTCACAACGATTGTTCGCGTGGGTGATATCGCCTGTCCGGTGACGGCATTGGCGGATCTTGTCGTATCGAGCACACTCTCCGAGGCGATCGTTGGCTTGCTCAAATCTATCCGGCGTCGTGCTGGGGACTGCTCCCCGCGCCTCGATGAAGTTCGCGGCTGTGGCTCCTATAAGTTGTGCGGCTTCAGGAGAGCTTCTTTAGTTGCCAGGGTGTTCTACAGGTCGGTGTGCCGTTTAGCGCTTCTGCCGACACCGCTAGCGGAAATTGCGAGTTGTAACACTTATTGGAAGGCGCGTCAGATCAGTTCCAAGGACATAAAGAACGTCGAAGGAATCTGTGGCGCTCCACGCGGCTCGCTTACTATTCACAGCGTGCGTCGGGAGACGGATAGAGTCTGAAGGGTGAGAGTTGCCAACGTTGCAAAAGGCGTTCTCGCTGACAGCCGTGACGTTATGTTGCGTAACGACGTGCTGGAGCGGTTGGCGTGCCGGTAGCGTCGCCACTTGGCACAGGACGAAATCGGTTTGTGTTCAAACACCTTAACGAACGAGCAATCCCTCATGCATCAGATTGCTGCACAACGTGTCGAACTCGGCGCTGCGGGAGTGTGAGGCAAGGTCGATCTGGATCGGCCCGCCCATTTCGCCGCTCACATAGCTGATCAACGTATGAGCGATTCCGTTTCTTCTATACCCAGGCACGACATAGGCATCAAGCAACGTGACCGGCGCCTTGGCGGACGAGTTGGAGCAATGTTCGAACTCGATCCAGCCGACCGGCTCAGTGCGGTGCGATGCCACCGCGCGATTCCCGTCGTCGTCAATCTCGATGATGATCACATGAGCCGCGCGATCCTTGAAGATAAATGTGCGCATACACGATCAGTCGGGGCCGATGGAAATATACGGTAGATAACTGTGCGGTATCGTCGCGCAAAAACGGCGGGCGAACAAGTCATCTCATATACGAGGGAGCGCGCACTGTAGGGTGTCGTATATCTTCACTTTGGATGCCTCTGGATTTCTGGCGCATCGCGAAACGCGCTAATGGCCCGTCCTGGCTTGGTGCACGCGCAGGCAGGTTGTATTGCGAGGGTCACAGGCATTGCAGCGGAGATGCGGTACGTCTGGAAAACAGAAAAACATGCGGGGTACGAAGGCGTTCCATGGCATGTCTCCCGAAGGTCGCGCGCGTGGCACGCAAATCCTGTTCTTATCGACGGGGGCTTGTCCCAATCGCCCGAAACGGGTTGATTCGAGTATCGTCATTAAAAAGGTAGCAATTGGAGCCAGGCGCTGCCGATCGTTGAGTCCACGTTGACACGGCCTGGCGGGTTTTCCCGTGGTCCGGCGACTGGTTCTCAGCTTAGGAGCCGATGTCATCCGGTGCCAATCTGGTGGAAGCGCGCAGTCGGGGCGTCCCTCGCACCGCGTGCGCCACGCGCCGCACATCAGGAGAAAACATGGCCAGCCGGACCTCGCCGGCGCTTTGGACCCAACGTTTCCAGCGGTCGACCGAGTCGACCATGAGCCTGCAAGGGCAGATTCGACAGATGCTCGTCGCCGCGATTCTCGACGGCCAGTTGATGCCCGACAGTGCATTGCCGTCGAGCCGTGAACTGGCCGATCAGCTCGGTGTTGCGCGCAATACGGTTGTGCTCGCGTATCAGCAACTTGTCGAAGAGGGCTATCTGATTTCGCGTGAGCGCAGCGGCCATTTCGTGAATCCGGCGATGCAGGAAGGGCAACACGACTTCGTGTCGATACAGGCCGCGAACGCGCCGAGCGTCGCCGATGTCGTGCGTCCCGACTGGCGTCAGCGCGTGTCGCGTCCGCCGTCGATGCAGCGCAACATCGTGAAGCCCGGCAACTGGCAGAGCTATCAGTTCCCGTTCATCTACGGACAGTTCGATCAGACACTTTTTCCGACCAACGATTGGCGCGAGTGCTGCATCAAGGCGCTGTCCGTGATGGAGATTCGCAACTGGGCGCCCGATCTGATCGAACGCGACGACGAGACGCTGATCCAGCAGATCTGCACGCGCGTGCTTCCCAGGCGCGGCGTGTTCGCGAAGCCCGACGAGATCGTCGTGACGATTGGCGCCCAACAGGCGCTGTATCTCGTCGCGGATCTGCTCGCGAATGAGCGGACCACGGTTGGTTTCGAGAACCCCGGCTATCCCGATGCGCGCAATATCCTGCTGAACCGCAATGCGCGGCTGTTGCCGCTGCCTATCGATGCTGGCGGCGTTCGCACCGACGAAGACCGCGACGTGCTCGCGCAGTGCGACTACGTGTACGTGACGCCAAGCCACCAATGTCCGACGACTGCGACGATGCCGCTCGAACGGCGCCAGGCGCTGCTCGATCTCGCGCAGCAGCACGATTTCGTCGTGATCGAAGACGACTACGAGAGCGAAAACAATTTCTCGGGCGCGCCACATCCGGCATTGAAGAGCCTCGATACGGCGGACCGCGTGATCTACATCGGCAGCCTGACGAAGACCTTCGCACCCGGCTTGCGCCTGGGCTATGTGGTCGGGCCGCGCGATCTGATTCGCGAACTGCGCGCACTGCGGCGCCTGATGGTTCGCCATCCTGCCGCGTATATCCAGCGGGCGTTTGCGAACTTCCTCGCGCTCGGGCATCACGACACGCTGCTGCGCAAGCTCGCGCACGCGTATCGCGAGCGCGCACAACTGCTGATGGCCTCACTCGATGCGCACATGCCTGAAGCGCGCTATGTGCCCGTCACGGGCGGCGCATCGTGCTGGGTCGAAGGAGAACCCTGGCTCGACGCGACGCGTCTTGCCGAGGACGCGCAGGCACATGGCGTTCTGATCGAGCCCGGCAATGTGTTCTTCATGACAGGGCTCGAGCATCAGCAGTGCTTTCGCATGGGCTTTTCGGCGATCAAGCCGGAAAAAATCGACGCCGGCGTGCAGACGCTGGCGCGCGTCATTCGCGAGCACAAGCCGCGGGCACGCGCCTGAACGCACCCATCCGCCGATGCCGGCATTGCGCCGGCAGCGACATGGCCGCTTCCACTTCTGCTGGCCCAGGCGAAAGCCGCCAACTGGAACTACCGCGCAAGGCGGGCGTTATCTACCGTATCGACTGAGGATGCCACATACGCGACAAGGCGTCGCGTGGCCCAAGAAGTCATCTAACAGGAGACACGGTATGTCAGACACGCTCAAGACAGCGTCCGTCAGCGCGGATACGCTCGCCGCCTTTTCCGATGCGTTCAACCGCCACGACGCCGACGCGCTGATGGAGTTCATGACCGGCGATTGCATCTTCGATGCCGCTGGCGGGAACGAAGTCTACGGCACGCGCTTCGTCGGAAAAGACGCCGTGCGCGCGGCCTTCGAAGCCGTCTTCAAGACCTTCCCCGATGCGCATTGGGGCCATGGCAGGCACTACGTCGTGGGCGAGCGCGGGGTATCCGAATGGGTATTCAGCGGCACGCATGCCGAGGGCTGGCGCATCGAGGCCGAAGGCTGCGATCTTTTCGAGTTCCGCGACGGGCTGATCGCGGTCAAGCGCGCGTTCCGCAAGGAACGTCCGAAGCAAGTCGCGTGATGCCGATGAGGAGAGTCGCATGAAACACGGTGTGATTCATCTTGAGGGCGCGGAATCGTCGTTCGAGCGCAGGGGCGGCAACGACACCCGTTACGACCCGACCTACGATCCGCTCGTTTCGCCAGGCCCGGGCCAGGGCAAGCAGTACGCGCCGACATACTGGGCCGCGACGGCGGGCACGGCGCCGCCCGACGACGGTCCCGTCACGCAGGACATGGACGTCGACGTGGCGATCATCGGCGGCGGTTACACGGGCTTGTGCACGGCGCTCTTCCTGGCGCGCGAGCACGGCATCAAGGCCGTCGTGCTGGAAGCAAACCGCGTCAGTTGGGGATGCAGCAGCCGCAATGGCGGCCAGGGGCAGAACGCGTCGGGGCGTCTGTCGCGCTCGCAATGGGTCGAGCGCTGGGGCAAGGACGTCGCGCTCAAGATGCACGACGAAATCGCGCAGGGCTTCGAGACGTTCAAGTCGCTGGTCGCGATGATCGATTGCGATCCGCAGCCGGGCGGCCATTTTCTGATCGCGCATCGGCCGCGCATCATGGAAAAGCTCGCCGCGGAAGCGAAGGTGTGGAAGGACGTGTTCGGCTATCCGTCCGAGCTGATGAGCGCGGAAGCGTTTCGCAGCGAGTACGTGAACGATGCGGAAGCGGCGGGCGCACTGCATGAGCCCGAAGGCATCGGCATTCATCCGCTGAAGCTCGCTTATGGCTACGTGCGGCTCGCGCGCGAAGCGGGCGCGAAAGTGCATCCGGCAAGCCCCGTCATAGGGTGGGAAACGGTCAAGGGCGTGCATCACCTGCGCACGCCGGGCGGCATCGTGCGGGCGCGCGCGGTCGGCATCGCGACGGGGGCCTATACCGCGCCGGGGCTGCATCCGTCGCTGCACAGCAAGGTGATGCCGATCCTGTCGAACTCGATGGTGACGCGTCCGCTCACGAAAGCCGAACTGGACGCTTGCAATTTCCGCACGCACCAGGTGCTCACCGATACGCGCACGCTGCGCTTCTATTACCGTCTGCTGCCTGACAACCGCGTGCAAATCGGCAGCCGCAGCGCGATCACGGGCCGCGACGCGCCGAACCCACAGCACTACGAGCTGCTCGTGCACGGCTTGCAACGCAAGTTTCCGGCGCTGCAGGGCATCGATATCGATTACTCGTGGTGGGGTTGGGTCGACGTGAGCCATGACATGATGCCGCGCGTGTTCCAGCCCGATCCGAAGGAATCGGTGTTCTACGCGCTCGGTTATGGCGGCAATGGCGTGTCGTATTCGTCGCAGGCGGGTCGGCGGCTTGCCGAGCGCATTGCTGGCAAGGGCGCGCAGCAGACACTGCCCATCTTCACGTCGCCGCTGCCCCCGCACATGTTCGCGCCGTTCAGGCGCGTCGGTCAGCGCATGCTGTACCACTGGTATTTCCTGCGCGACGAGCAGCGTTAGGTGCGGCTTGGGCGGACACCAGACGCGCATTCTTTCTTCACACAACTTACGTCTTCAGCGGGGATGCGGCGGGCAGCCGGAGTCATCCGGCGTCCGCGCGCGCCGACGCGGCGCAGCAGCACAGGTGGGCCCATGCAGCCCGCGAGCGCCGTCCTGAACGGATACGGAGGTGACATGCAGCACGCAGACAATGGCAGTCAACTGAAGTGCAGTCTGAAGCAAAGGCACATGACGATGATCGCGCTAGGCGGCGTCATCGGAGCAGGGCTTTTCGTGGGAAGCGGCGTGGTGATCCAGCAGGCAGGACCTGCCGCGATCTTGTCGTTCCTGCTGACGGGCGGCCTTGTCGTGCTCGTGATGCGGATGCTCGGTGAAATGGCGTCCGCGATGCCCGCCGTCGGTTCTTTCTACGAGTATGCGCGGCTCGCGTTCGGCGAGCGCAAGCCATCGGGCGAACTGGCCGGCTTTCTGACGGGCTGGATGTACTGGTACTTCTGGGTCATCGTCGTCGCCGTCGAGACAGTGGCGGGTGCGCACCTCGTGCAGTTCTGGCTGCCGCAGGTGCCGGCATGGGCCATCGGACTCGCGCTGCTGCTCGTGCTGACGCTCACCAATCTGATTTCCGTCGGCAGTTATGGTGAGTTCGAGTTCTGGTTCGCGTCGGTGAAAGTGGCGGCCATCATCGTGTTCCTGTTCGTCGGCACGCTGTTCGTGCTCGGCATGTGGCCGCACGCGAATCATGCGGCGTTGCCCATTGCGCAGATCGCGGCGCACGGCGGCTTCATGCCGAAGGGCATCGGCCCGGTACTGAGCGGCGCCGTCGCGGCAACGGGCTTCTACTTCGGTGCGGAGATCGTCACGATTGCGGCCGCCGAAGCACGCGAGCCCGAACGCGCCGTGGCCAAAGCGACCAACTCGGTGATCACGCGTGTGCTGGTGTTCTACGCGGGCTCGATCCTGCTCGTCGTCGCGATCGTGCCGTGGAATTCACCGGCGATGTCGACGCCGTATGTGAGCGCGCTGGAAGCAATGCACATTCCCGCTGCCGCGCATCTGATGAACGCGATCATCCTGACGGCAGTGCTGTCCGCGCTCAACTCGGGCCTCTATGCCGCGTCGCGGATGATGTTCGCGCTGACGCGCCGCGGCGATGCACCGCGCTCGCTCGCGAAGGTCAACAGTCGGGGCGTGCCTGTGCGCGCGATTCTGATCGGCACGTTGTTTGGCTACGCGTCGGTGGTGATGTCGTATGTCTCACCGGATACGGTGTTCGCATTTCTCGTCAATTCCTATGGCACTGTCGCGATCTTCGTGTATGTGCTGATCGCGCTGTCGCAACTGAAGTTGCGCGCCCGGCTCGAACGCGAAGCGCCTGGCAAGCTGCGCGTGAAGATGTGGTGCTACCCGTATCTGACGTGGTTCGCGATCATCGGCATGGGCGCGATCATCGTGGCAATGGCGTTCATTCCTGATCAGCGCAAGCCGCTGTGGTTCGGTGTGGTCAGTCTCGCGGTGCTGATCGCGGTCTACTGGCAGCGCGGCCGCTGGCGCAAGGATGTCGGCCATGCGCAGCATTCGATCGATACTGAACGGATGCGCGTTTCCGGCCGGCGGTATTGAAGCGGAAGCTCAAGCAGAAACTCAGACAGAAGCGGGCCCCGGGCACTTTCGAGCGCCCGGGGCCATGTCGTATCCCCTGATTCTCAAAGCGACGTTGCGTGCTGATCCGAAGGTTCTCCAACGCCTTTGCACGATAGCGTCCCGGCAAACTGCAGCAACGGCGCGATCGCCAATGCCGTCTCCTTCATCTTCGGTACGGCCTCCAGCAAGTCGTTGAGATTCGCGCGCGCGGTCGGCGCATGAACGGCCAGCGCCGCCAGCACATTGCCATTCGCGGCGTCTCTCACGGGCACTGCGATGGCAACCATCCCCCGGACGAATTCCTCGTTGTCGATACCGATTCCGCGCACGCCAAGCCGGTCGAGTTCGGTTTCGAGCAGGCTGCGGTCCGTCAGCGTGCGATAGGTCATGCGCTTGAGCGTCAGACGCGACACGGCGAGCCGCCGCTCCGCCAGCGGCATCTGCGAGAGAAACAGCTTGCCGCTCGCGGTGCAGTGCAGCGGCACGCGCGTGCCGGGCTGCATGTGCAGCCGCAACGGCTCGGCCGTTTCCACGCGCTCGATATACAGCACCGTGTCGCCGTCGAGTGCCGTCAGGTTGCACGTTTCGCCGAGCGCGTCGACAAGCGAGCGCAACAGCGAACGGCATGCGCGTGTGAACGTGTTGTTCGCAAGCGTGGCGAGCGCAAGGCGCGCGGCGCGCGGACCTAATGCGATCGCGCGCTCCGCGCCGCGCGAATCCGGCATGTGAGTGACATATCCCTGTGTCTCGAGCGATTCGATGAGCCGCATCAGCGTGGCCTTCGGAATATGCAGCCGTACGGACAATTGCGACAGCGAGAACGGCTGTCCCGCCGAAGCCAGTTGTTCGAGCACGGCGAGCGGACGCAGCACGCGCGTGTTGTCATGCAGCGGATCGTTCGGCGGCAGCGCGGTGTCGTTTCGCATTCGGACCCCCGGTTCGGATGGGCAAAGTGAAACAAAAAGTTCGGTTGCTGGTCCAGATTCGACGATGCTATCGCCGTTTCCTTGAAGTCGGTGTCTTCTGTCAATAAATTTACACGAAACATTCCGGTTTTTGGTTTCACCAGAACACACGAGAAAACCAGGCTGGAGACTGCGGGAGACATTTGCTATGCCACGTCGTTTCGACTTTGTCGTCGTCGGCGCCGGTTCGGCCGGCTGCGTGCTCGCCAACCGTCTGTCGGAAGACGGGCGCTATTCCGTCTGTCTGCTCGAAGCGGGTCCCACCGATCGCTATGCGTGGATTCACATCCCGATCGGCTACGGCAAGACGATGTTTCATCCCGTCTACAACTGGGGCTTCTATACGGACCCCGATCCGAACATGAACAACCGCAAGCTGTATTGGCCGCGTGGCCGCACGCTTGGGGGATGCAGTTCGATCAACGGTCTCATCTACGTGCGTGGGCAGAAGGAGGACTACGATCGCTGGGCCGCCCTCGGCAATCGCGGCTGGAGCTGGGACGAATGCCTGCCGTACTTCCGTCGGCTCGAACACAACGAGCTGGGCGAGGGGCCGACGCGCGGAGTCGATGGGCCGCTGTGGGCGTCGACGATCCGGCAACGTCATGAACTCGTCGATGCGTTCATCGCCGCGTCGAACCGGCTCGGCATGCGCACCGTCGACGACTTCAACACGGGCGACCAGGAAGGCGTCGGCTACTACCAGTTGACGACCCGCCGCGGCTTGCGCTGCTCGACAGCCGTCGCCTATCTGAAACCTGCGCGGCAGCGCGCGAATCTGCACGTTGAAACGGATGCGCAGGCATCGAAGATTCTGTTCGACGGCACGCGCGCAATGGGCATTCAATACGTGCAGCGCGGCGAGACGCGTGAAGTGCATGCGGATCGCGAGGTGATACTGGCGGCGGGCGCATTGCAGTCGCCACAGTTGCTGCAACTGTCGGGCGTCGGCCCGGCGGCGCTGCTGCAAGAGCATGGCATTCCCGTCGTGGCCGCTCGCGCAGGCGTCGGCGAAAACCTGCAAGACCATCTGCAGATCCGCCTGATCTACGAGGTCACGAAGCCGATCACCACCAACGACCAGCTTCGTTCATGGACGGGCCGCGCAAAGATGGGCCTGCAATGGGCGTTGTTTCGCGGCGGTCCGCTCGCTGTCGGCATCAACCAGGGCGGCATGTTCTGCCGCGCGTTGCCCGACGAAGCGAAGACGCCCGACATCCAGTTCCACTTCTCGACGCTCTCCGCCGATTCTGCCGGCGGCGACGTGCACGCATTCCCCGGCTGCACGTATTCGGTCTGCCAGTTGCGGCCCGAATCGCGCGGCGCAGTGCGTATCCGCTCGACGAATCCGCTCGAAGCGCCGTCGATCCACCCGAACTATCTCGCCACCGATCTCGACCGGCGCACGGCCGTCGCGGGCGTGCGCTTTGCGCGGCGCGTCGCCGCCACGCAGCCGATGGCCTCGCTGATGAAGCGCGAAGTGCGCCCGGGCGCCGACGCGCAGACGGACGGCGAACTGCTGCAGTTTTGCCGCGAGTATGGGCAGACGATTTTTCATCCATCGGGCACGGCGAAGATGGGCACGACCGACGATCCGCTCGCGGTGGTCGACGAACGTCTGCGCGTGTACGGCACACGCGGGCTGCGTGTCGTCGATTGCTCGATCATGCCGACGCTCGTCTCCGGCAATACGAACGTGCCGATCGTGATGGTCGCGGAAAAAGCGTCCGACATGATTCTCGACGACGCGCGCACATCCCGTCTTCACGATCGCGCGAACGTGCCAGCGGAAGTCGCCGCCTGATTCACAGCGTTGCAGCGTCGGGCCCGGGAGGAGACCACGAGGGTCTTTGCAAATGCCGCCGTGCAAGGGCAGCACGGCCGTTCTATGGAGGAGCAGCTATGGCAATCGATCACCGCGTCGTCCGCCGTGTCGCACTCGCCAGCGTGATAGGCGCGACCGTCGAATGGTATGACTTCTTTCTGTACGGCGTGGTCGCCGGCATCGTCTTCAACCGGCTCTATTTCCCCGCCGGCGATCCGCTCGTGTCCACGATGCTCGCCTATACGACCTTCGCAGTCGGCTTCGTCACGCGGCCGCTTGGCGGCGTGCTGTTCGGCCACTTCGGCGACCGCGTCGGGCGCAAGTCCGCGCTGATTCTCACGCTGGTGATCATGGGCGTATCGACGGCAGGCGTCGCGTTTGTACCGACCTACGCGCAGATCGGCATCTGGGCGCCGATCCTGCTGCTGACGCTGCGCGTGCTGCAAGGCATCGGCCTTGGCGGCGAGTGGGGCGGCGCGGTGCTGATGGCCTACGAATACGCGCCGCCGCGCAAGCGTGGGCTGTATGCGAGCTTGCCGCAGATCGGCCTGTCGATCGGGCTGTGTCTCGCATCCGGCATGGTGGCGGGCGTCTCGCGGCTCTTGCCCGAAGCATCGTTCTTCGCGTGGGGCTGGCGCATCGCGTTCGGTGCGTCGCTGCTGCTCGTGTTGATCGGTCTGTACATTCGTCTGAAGGTGATGGAAACGCCGGAGTTTCTCGCGCTCAAACGCAGCCGCCGCGAAGCGAAGATTCCGTTTGTCGACATGATGAGCCGCTATCGCGGCGCGGTCCTGCTCGGCATGGGCGCACGCTATATCGACGGCGTGTTCTTCAACATCTTCGCCGTCTTCTCGATCGGCTATCTGACGCAGCACGTGTCGATGAGCCGTACCGACGCGCTGCTCGGCGTGATGATCGCGGCCATCGTGATGTGCTTCTTCATACCGCTTTTCGGCGCGCTCTCCGACCGGATCGGGCGAACGCGCGTGTATCGCTGGGGCTCGCTGATTTGCGGACTTTCGGTGCTGCCCGCGTTCTGGCTGATCGAGACGCAGCCGACGAGCACCCTGATGATCTGGCTCGCGATCGTGGTGCCGTTCGGCATCTTTTACGCGATGGTGTATGGCCCGGAAGCGGCACTGTTTTCCGAACTGTTCGATGCAAAGGTGCGCTATACGGGCATCTCGTTCGTCTATCAGTTCTCGGGCATCTTCGCGAGCGGGCTGACGCCGATCGTCGCCACGGCATTGCTGCGCATCAACGAGGGCAAGCCGTGGATGGTCTGCGCGTATGTGATGCTGTCGGCGCTGGTGTCGGCATGGTCCGCGCGCGCGATCGAGCGCCGCGCCGTGGCGTATGGCGCGCCGGCAAGCGCGCACTGAAGGTCGGATCAGGCGGAGCAGGGCGGGCGCACCGCGTGCCGGGCGACACTCTGCTCACTCGCGAAACGTCTTCGCGGTTTCGTCGGCCGCATGGCGCAGATCGGGCACGAACAACAGCAGATCGTCGAGCGTGACCCTGCCGACGGGCGCCTGAACCGCAATCGCCGCACAAGCGCGATTGCGGTTGAGCATGACCGGCACGGCGATCGCGATCAGCCCTTGCAAATGCTCCTGGTTGTTGATCGCGAGCAGCCGTTTGCGCGTCGCCATCAACTCCTGCCGCAGCGCATCACGATCGGTGATCGTGCGCTCCGAATATGCGCGCAGCGGCAGCGTATCGACCATCCGGTCGCGTCTTTCCTTCGGAAGAAAACTCAGCAGCAGCTTGCCGCTTGCCGAGCAGTGGAGCGGCACGTGCGAGCCCGGCTGCAGATGCATGCGCAGCGGCCATTCCGTTTCGACGCGGTCCACATACACGACGTCGTTGCCGGCGAGCATCGTCAGGTTGCAGGTCTCGCCGATCTTCGCGACCAGTTGTTCGAGCAGCACATGGCGCGCTGCGGCTGGTCCAGCGTGCATCAGCACATTGACGGCGAGCGTGCGCACGCGCGGCGAGCATTCGTAGAGACGGCTTCCCGCGCTGCGCGTGACGAGCCATGCATCCATCAGTTGCACGAGGATCCGATGCACGGTCTGCTTCGGCAGTCCGAGCGCATTGACGAGATCCATCATCGATAGAGGCTGGCCCGCTTCTGCGAGCGTCTCCAGTACGCGAAACGCGCGCACGGCTGCCGCGTTCGATTGATTCGAAGTCGACATCCTGTCTCCCTGTGCTTCTTGTGGACAGGATCGATTTTGCATCGATTCATACGGTTTTCGGGACTAAGGAAAGTCCCGAATTTCGCATTTTCCGATTCTTCGGAGCACGCAGCAAAGGATCGTTCGGAAAACGGGACTACGCGATGCGCAAGGCTGGCTAGATTCACTTCACAGCCAATCTTTTCCAGTCGGAGCGAACCGTATGAATGTCAGAGCCACATCCACCGAAGTGATGGGCGAACAACAGGACGCCGACGTCCGGCACGCAGTCGCGACGCTAGTCGAAAGGGCGCGCGCCGCGCAGCGCGAGTTCGAAAACGCGGGGCAGGAAGCACTCGACATGGCTGCCGCCGCTGCCGCATGGGCGATCATGGAGCCCGCGCGCAACCGGCAACTGGCCGAATTGTCGGTAGAGGACACGGGCCTTGGCAACGCGGACGACAAGTTTCGCAAGAACTTTCGCAAGACGCTCGGCCTGCTGCGCGATTTGCACGGCCAGAAGACCACGGGCGTGATCGCGCGCGATGCGTCAAAGGGCATCGTCGAAATCGCGCGAGCGGTGGGCGTGGTGGCAGCCATCACGCCGTCGACCAATCCCGCTGCGACGCCCGCGAACAAGATCGTCAACGCGCTCAAATGCGGCAATGCAGTGATCGTCGCGCCGTCACCGAAAGGGTATTCGTCGTGCGCGTTGCTGATCGGCTTCATCCATACGCAGCTCGCAAAAGCGGGGCTTTCCACTGATCTCGTGCAGATGCTGCCCGCCCCCATCAGCAAGGCGGCGACAGCGGAACTGATGCGGCAATGCGATCTCGTGGTCGCGACGGGCTCCCAGGCGAACGTGCGGATGGCGTATGCGAGCGGCACGCCCGCCTTCGGCGTCGGTGCTGGCAATGTCGCGTCGCTCGTCACGGCGTCGGCTGATCTGCGCGATGCGGCGCGCAAGATCGCGCGTTCGAAAACCTTCGATAACGCGACCAGCTGTTCATCGGAAAACAGCGTCGTGATCGAAGAAGCCGTCTACCAGCCGATGCTCGACGAACTGATCTCGTGCGGCGGCGTGCTGCTCGACGAAGCGCAAAAAGCGAAGCTGCAGGCGGCGATGTGGCACGACGGCAAGTTGTCCGCGCAATGCACCGCGCGCTCGGCGCAGACGATAGCGCGCGTGGCCGGTCTCGACGACGTCGCGATGCGCGAGCCTGCCTTCCTGATGGTCGAAGAAACGGGCTTCGGCGCGACGCATCCTTTTTCAGGCGAGAAACTGGCGCCCGTGCTGACGGTTTATCGCGCGCGCAACTTCGACGCCGCTGCGGAGATCGTCCGCAACATCTACGCGTATATGGGCGCGGGCCATTCGGTCGGCCTCCATTCCGCCGATACCGCGCAAGCCGTCCAACTCGGCACGACGCTGCCCGTCGCGCGCGTGATCGTCAATCAGGCGCACTGCCTCGCGACGGGCGGCAACTTCGACAACGGCCTGCCGTTTTCGCTGTCGATGGGCTGCGGCACCTGGGGACGCAATAACTTCTCCAGCAATCTCGGCTTTCACCAGTACCTGAACATCACGCGCGTCGCGTATCCGATCGAGGAGCACGTGCCCGACGCAGACGCGTTGCTCGGTGACTTCTTCCGGAGGTACGGCCGATGAATACGCCGTCGACGCTCCGCGCGCTGATCGACGAACGCGCCGCGCAGTATCCCGACAAGCCGTTCCTGCTCGCCTGCCCCGATGCAGACGACGCGGGCGGCACAACCACCCGTAACCGCGCGCTGACCTTCGGCGAACTGCGCGACGACTGTCGCACGCTCGAAGCGCGTTTTCGCGACGCTGGCCTGCATGCAGGCGACACGGTGTCGGTCTATATGAGCAATGGCATCCAGACCGCGCGGCTCTTGCTTGCCGCAATGTATAGCGGCCTCGTTGCGCATCCGCTCAATCTGCTGTGCCAGCCTTCACAGTTGCGCTACATCGTCGAGCATTCGGACACGCGTGCCGTGTTCGTCGAACGCGATACACGCCAGGCGATCGAGTCGTCGATTGCAGAGTTGCGGGCGCAGGGTCTATCGCGCGAAATCCATGTCGTGCAGACCGCGCCGGACGCATCTGCAATCCCGACGCTGCCGCGCGCGGAAACGGCACTTGCAGAAACGCTTACCGATGGCGATGCGCGGCTCGCGACGGCAGCGGCCGAACGCGCCGCCGAATCCGGCGACGCGGGTATGGCATCGAACGACATGCGCGCATCCGATGTCGCGCTGCTGATGTACACATCCGGCACGACGGGCGCCCCGAAAGGCGTATTGCTCACGCATCGCAATCTGCTCGCGAACGCGGCGAATATCACAGCGGAGCATCGTCTCGGCGCCGACGACCGCGTGCTCGCATCGCTGCCGCTTTACCACATCAACGGTCTTGTCGTGACGTTGCTCGCGCCGCTCTTTCACGCGGGCTCCGTCGTGATGCCCCCGCGCTTCTCCGCCCGCACGTTCTGGCGTGATGCGGCCCGTCACGGCTGCACATGGATCAACGTTGTGCCGACCATCGTCGCGTATCTGCTGAACAGCGACGAACCGTGCGCATACGACCTGTCGGCGCTGAAGTTCTGCCGCAGCGCGTCGGCGGCATTGCCTGCCGATCATCACCGTGCGTTCGAGTCGCGCTTTGGCATCGGCATCATCGAGACGATGGGCATGACCGAGACGGCCGCGCCCGTTTTCAGCAATCCGTACGAGGCGCAGGCGCGCAGGGTCGGCAGCATCGGCTTGCCTTCGGGCGGAGAAGCCAGGGTGATCGACCGGCAAGGACGCGAATGCGCGCCAAACGAATGCGGCGAGCTTGTGCTGCGCGGCGAGCAGGTGATGAGCGGCTACTACAAGCGCCCGGAAGACACGCTCGCCGCGTTTACTCCGGACGGCTGGCTACGCACAGGCGACCTCGGCTATCGCGACGATGAAGGCTACTTCTACATCAACGGCCGTGCGAAGGAACTGATCATCAAAGGCGGCGAAAACATCGCGCCGCGCGAAATCGACGAAGCGCTGCTCAGACATCCGGGCGTGCTCGACGCGGCCGCCGTCGGCGTGCCCGATAGCGCATATGGGCAGGACATCGTCGCGTTCATCGTCGCGCGCTCGCCGGAACAACAGGTGCTTGAAGCAGGGCAAGCGTGCGTTTCGCTCGATGTCGCCGATCTGCGCGCGCATTGCCTGCGCGAACTCGGCCGGTACAAGACGCCGAAGGAATTCCGGTTCGTCACGGAACTGCCGCGCGGGCCGTCGGGCAAGGTGCAGCGGCTCAAGCTGCTGAACACCTGAGCGCGACGCGGGCACAGCGCAACGAGGAGACACACAGAAGCGGACTCGATCCGCGTTGGCTATCGACACACCATCGACATCGTAGGCGTTCCATAACGAGAGACACAGGAGACAGCATGGAAAAGCATACGCGGCGCGTGAAGACGCGTCACATCATTCTGGCGGTCATGTGCGTGATGTATTTCATCTCATACATCGACCGCGTGAACATCGCGGTGGCGGGGCCGTTGATCCGTCATGAGATGGGGCTGACATCGGCGGAACTCGGTCTGGTGTTCTCCGCGTTCGCCTATCCGTACGCGATGATGCAGATCATCGGCGGATGGCTGTCCGACAAGTACGGGCCCAAGGCCGTGCTGACCGTGCTGTCGATCATATGGGGCGTGGCGACGCTCGCGACGGGCTTCGCCGGCAGTGTCGCGATGCTCGTCGCGCTGCGCTTTGCGCTCGGCATCGGCGAAGGCGGCGCGTTTCCGACGGCCACGCGCGCGTTCACGTACTGGATGCCCGTGGCCGAGCGGGGCTTCGCGCAGGGCATTACGCACAGTTTCGCGCGCCTGGGCGGCGCCGTGACGCCACCGCTCGTGCTCGCCGTCGTCGCGGCGGGCGGCTGGCGGGACGCGTTCATTCTGCTGGGCGTCGCGAGTCTTGCGTGGACCGTGCTCTATCTGTGCATCTTCACCAATTCGCCGGAGCAGAACAAGCGCATCACGCCGGAAGAAACCGCTGAAATCGGCTATCGCGTCGGCGACTGCGACCGTGCAAAGCGCATGGCTACACCGTGGCGCAAGCTGATTCGCCGCATGTGGCTCGTCACGTTCGTCGACTTCTGCTATGGCTGGCTGCTATGGGTCTATCTGACGTGGCTGCCGTCGTACCTGAAGGAATCGCGCGGCTTCGATCTGAAGCATCTCGCGCTCTTCACGGCGCTGCCGCTGCTCGCGGGCGTGATCGGCGATACGCTCGGCGGCGTCGTATCGGACAAGCTCTACAAGGCGACGGGACGTCTGCGTCTCGCGCGCTGCGCGGTGCTGGTGGTCGGCATGGGCGGGTCGCTTGCGTTTCTGCTGCCCATGGTCTCAGCCACCAATCCGCTGACGGCTGTGTGGTTCCTGTCGGCGTCGTTCTTCTTCCTGGAGATCACGAACCCGGTGCTGTGGACGCTGCCGCTCGATATCGCAGGCAAATACGCGGGCACGGCGGGCGGCATGATGAACACGGGCTTCGGCGTGGCGGGGATGGTGTCGCCCGTGGTGTTCGGCTATCTGATCCAGACGACGGGTAGCTACAACGTGCCGTTCACGATCTCGGCGGGACTGCTGGCCGTGGGCGTGGTGGCAGCGTGTTTCATAGATACGGGCAAGACGGTCGAGGCCGACGAGGAACGCGAGCGTCTGGAAGGCGTCGAGATTGGCGGAGTGCCTGCTTTCGCGCATGCGGCGCCGGGGCTGCGGTTCGAACGGCATCACTTGCGTCGCCCGTTGCGCTGGCGCAAGTGATGCATCGATGTGCGTGACGAATCCCGGCCGCGACGAACTTCAGCCGGCGGGATTCACTTTGCGCAACCGCCAGATCAGGCTGGACGTATCGAAGCGGTTGCCACCCAGCGCCTGCACGTCGCCGTAGAACTGATCGACGAGCGCCGTGACGGGCAGCGACGCGCCGTTGCGCTTCGCTTCGTCGAGGCACATGCCGAGGTCCTTGCGCATCCAGTCGACGGCAAAGCCGAAGTCGAATTTGCCGTCGAGCATGGTCGGGCCGCGGTTAGCCATCTGCCAGCTAGCCGCCGCGCCCTTGCCGATCACTTCCAGCACGCGCGCCATGTCGAGCCCGGCGCGCTGGCCGAAATGGAGCGCTTCCGACAGGCCCTGGACCAGGCCCGCGATGCAGATCTGGTTGACCATCTTCGCGAGCTGGCCGGCACCTGCGGGGCCAAGCAGCGTGACGGCCGCGGCGTAGTGCTCCAGCGTGCCGCGAGCGCGTTCGAATGCGTCGGCGTCGCCGCCGCACATGATGGTCAGCGTTCCATTCTGCGCGCCGGCTTCGCCGCCCGATACGGGCGCATCGATGAAATGCACGCCGCGTTGCTTTGCAAGCGCGAAGAGTTCGCGCGCCACATCGGCCGAGGCCGTCGTGTGATCGACTAACACGGCCCCCGATGCCATCCCGGCGAAAGCACCGTCATCACCGAGCGCGACGCTGCGCAGATCGTCGTCGTTGCCGACGCACGCGAGCACGAGGTCGGCGCCGTTCGCCGCGTCGCGTGGCGTCGGGGCCGCGCGTCCGCCATATTCCGACGCCCATTGCGCAGCCTTCGACGCGGTGCGGTTATAGACCGTCACGTCGAGGCCGGACTTCGACAGATGCCCTGCCATGGGATAACCCATGACACCGAGGCCGAGAAACGCAACGCGTGCGACACGCGGTGCCGCGCCGCCCGGAACCGGGGCTGATGTATCGCTCACTGTGACTCCTTGGAAGAAGACGGGGAAGGGAACAACGATTATCGCAGGACGGCGCGTGACTGAATTGACAGCGTACATGCGGCTGACTGCCAGTCACCGGATCGACTATCGGCTGCTGCGTTCGTCGTCCCCTTCTACCTGATCGTGTCGGGCGGAGCGCGCGCTCGATCTGGCTGTCGTTCGTGCTGCTTTGCGCGGCGCTGGTGATTCAGTAGGCGAGGCTTGTCGCCGAGCAGTGGTTCTTCTTCGCCGAGGCGCCGCACCCGCAGAATCTTCACTACCGGCAGGCGTAGGGGCGGGTGACGCAGAGGGCATCCGCGTCAGTAACCTTCGTGGCGGCAGGCGTATCGCGAACGCTGGTGCTAACGGAGCGAGTCAAAAAAGAAGCGTCGCAGACGCAACCACATCCCCGCGACCAGCTATCTCCGGCAGCCGGCTACAAGGAATCAAAACGTCTTGGCGAGTTCACTCGCCGCCTCCTGTAGGCGGGGGATAAATTCCAGAGCCCGTGAAAGCGGCGTCCGCGACACGGGAGCATGCACCGCGATAGCGGCAATACATTCCCCTTGTTCGTTTCTGACCGGCGCAGCCACGCAAGCAATTCCGACGACAAATTCCTCATTGTCCACAGCGATACCCTTATGCGCGATGCGGTCCAGCTCGCTTTCGAGCAACGCGGGGTCTGTGAGCGTATTTGGCGTGAAACGCTGCAATTGCAGCGCTCGCACGAGCGCTGCGCGCTCTTCGCGAGGTAGCATCGCAAGCAGCAACTTGCCGCTCGCGCTGCAATAGGCGGGCACATGCGAACCGGGCTTCAGGTCGAGGCGTAACGGCCACGGCGCCTCCATCCGATCGAGATAGAGTACTTCCGTTTCGTGAAGCATCGTGAGGTTGCACGTCTCGCCGAGATCCGAGACGAGGCGTCCGAGAATCGCGTGCCTCAGGCGCCGGGCGCTCGACTGCATCATCACGCCAAGCCCCAGTTGCGCGAGGCGCGGGCCGATCACGTAGGCGTTTTTCTGCCCCGGTTCGCGTATCACGAGGCCGCCGGCTTCGAGCGAAGTCAGCATGCGATGCAACGACGCCTTCGGAAGATCGATGTCGTGCGTGATGTCGGCAAGCGACACGGGGCCGTCCGCGGCGACGAGATGTTCGAGCAGAGCGAACGCGCGCAGCGTCGGAGTGTCAGCCTTTTTCATGTCCGCCGTTCCGGAAAATGGATCGGCCGTATTGTACTGAATGCGCTTGCCGTGTGGGCTGAGGGGAGGGTCCGGATCATACGAAGTGGACGCGTCAGAAGCCATTCGTTTTCGAATTTCGGAACGAACCGATGTGGTGGTTTCGCGCTTGTTTTCGGATGCTCGTGGCTCGATTGCTGCGTCGCCGAACGACCCTGTCGTGTCCATGATGCTTGCTCCCGGCCTCCCGGACGAAGATGTGATCGTTATTGCAGTGTGACAAGCGGCGTTCCCGGCACGGTGAAGTTGCCGGGGAACGCCGCGCTGCGGGACCGCTCGTTCAGACGTAGTCCTTGTACTTGTCGAGCAGGCGCACGGGTC
>NZ_CYGY02000111.1 GCF_900007165.1 Paraburkholderia piptadeniae | reverse complement strand
CGGTGGCGAAGGACAAGGCTGGCACGCTGGTGGACTTCACGGGTACGGCGGGCGCACGCAAGCTGACGGGCGTGGCCAACGGTGACGTGAACGCATCGAGCGTGGACGCGGTGAACGGCTCGCAGCTTTACAACGTGGCGCAGTCGACAGCGAACGCGATCGGCGGCGGCTCGACCTACGATCCGGCAACGGGGACGATCACGAACCCGACGTACGTGATCGGCGGCAGCACGTATAACAACGTGGCGGGCGCGATCACCAACATCGACGGCCGCGTGACGCAGAACACGACGGACATCAGCAACCTGAGCAGCAACGTGACGAACATCAACAACACGTTGAACAACATCACGAACGGTTCTGGTATCACGTACTTCCACGCCAACTCGACGCTGGCGGACTCGTCGGCGCTGGGTCAGGAGTCGGTGGCAATCGGCGGTGCTGCGTTGGCGCAGGGTGGCTACTCGATGGCAATCGGCAGCGGTGCACAAGCCCAGGGTGAAAACTCGACGGCGATCGGGAGCAAGTCGACGGCATCGGCGACCAACTCGGTGGCCTTGGGTCAGGGCTCGGTGGCGGATCGCGCTAACTCCGTATCCGTGGGCTCGGCAGGCAACGAACGCCAGATCACGAACGTGAAGGCCGGCACGGCCGACACCGACGCTGTCAACGTCGCCCAGCTGAAGGCCGCCGGCGTCATCGACTCGAACGGCAATTCGAGCGCTGTCACGTACGACAAGAACGCCGACGGCACCGTCAACTACAGCAGCATCACTATGGGTAACGGCGTCGCTGGAGGCACGACGATCCACAACGTCGCAGCCGGCACCGACGGCACGGACGCAGTGAACGTCACCCAACTGAACGCGGCCATTCAGAACGTGACGAACATCGCGAACAACGCAATCGATCCGATGTTCACGTCCAACGGCGACCGCAATACCGAAGCAGCGAACGCCAGCGGGACGCACGCCACTGCGATGGGCCCGACCGCGAACGCGAGCGGCAACCAGTCGATCGCAGGCGGCTACAACGCGCAAGCAAGCGGCAACAGCTCGATCGCGATGGGCGCGAACTCAAAGGCAACGGCGGATCATGCCGTCGCACTGGGTGACGGCTCGGTGGCCGATCGTGCGAACACGGTGTCGGTGGGCTCGGCCGGTCAGGAACGCCAGATCGCCAACGTCGCTGCGGGCACCGCGACGACGGATGCCGTCAACGTCGGCCAGCTTAACGACTCGATTGCTGCCGCTGTGGGCGACCTGCCGGCGGGTACGACTTCGAAGCAGTACACCGACAAGCAGATCAACATGGTCCAGCAGGGCGTCAACAGCGTGGCGCGTAACGCCTACTCGGGCGTTGCGGCAGCCACCGCGCTGACGATGATCCCGGACGTCGATCAGGGCAAGACGATCGCGGTCGGTGTCGGCGGTGGTTCGTACCACGGCTATCAGGCCGCTGCGCTGGGTGCTTCGGCACGCATCACGCAGAACGTCAAGATCAAGCTCGGCGCAGGCATCAGCGCGCAGGGCACGACGGTCGGGGCTGGTGCGTCGTATCAGTGGTAAGCATCGGGAAGTGAGCGCAAGGGCGGTGCAGTAACCGCCGCCCGAGCGCAGCCTTCACAAGCAATACGCTTCAAACGAAACGGGCTCCCTTGCTGAAGGGAGCCCGTTTTGCATTTTCCGTTTTGTGGTTTTTGCAGCTCATGCGCGCGATCAGTTCGGCGAGTGCTACCCGGCTTCGTCCCGGAACACGTCTGCCCGTGCGCTAGCATTTGCGATCGTTGCCGCAGCGGACGCACAAACGCAATTCGCCCATCCGTCGCTTGTCGCACGCGTTCGCCAAACGGCCGCCATCAACGAATCCGCTAGCGCTTCGCTACGTCACAACTCTTCGCTGCGCGATCAGATCCTTCGCGCCCGCCAGTTTTTCGGCCAGTTCCGGTCCTCGCTGAAGCGCGACGCCGACCGCGAGGATATCGCCGATCGCGAGATGCGACGTGCGCGACGTCATCGGTGAAAAGATGTCCGTGTCTTCGTCGACATTGGCGAACAGGCCGATCGACGCAATGCGCGCGAGCGGCGAATTCCCATGCGTGACCGCAATCACTTTCGCGCCCGCTGCGAGCGCTGACTTCGCCGCGTCGATGATGTCGCGTGTGCGGCCCGTATTCGAAATCGCCACGACGACATCGCCTTCGCCGAGCAACGCCGCTGACATCAGAAACGTATGCGGATCAGAATAAGCGACGCTCGGCATGGCGAGCCGGAAGAACTTGTGCTGCATGTCGAGCGCGGCGATACCCGAACCGCCCGCGCCGTAGAACTCGATGCGTCTCGCGCGCGCGAGCACCTGAATCGCGGCTGCCACGCTGTCAGTCGACAGATTGTTGCGCACCTGGATCAGCGCGCCGATCGTGCGGTCGAGCACCTTCGCGGCGACGCCCGGCGCCGGCTCGTCGGGCCGAACATCGCGATAGACGGCCGGCACCTCGGTTGCTATGCCTTGCGCGAGCCGGATCTTGAACTCGCGGAAGCCTGAAAATCCGAGCGCATGACAGAAGCGCGCGATGGTCGGCTGGCTCACGCCCGCGCGCGCGGCGACCTCCGTCATCGACAGGTCGAGCACTTCGCGCGGCGCTTCGATCACGTAGTCGGCGAGCTTGCGTTCGGACGGGCGCAACTGGTCGCGCATCGCTTCCACCTGGGACAGCATCATCGGGAATCTCGCACTATGCTGAAGAATGCGTGGACTATAGCTGATAGATGAATCTGGTACAAAAACTACATTTTCACCGTAGGTGATTACCCTGAGGTTGATTGGCGAATTCATGAAAGCTCCGGCGTATAAAGCTCAAACGTGAATTCGGCCGCCCGGCAGATTCAGCAACTGCAACATTGTGTGCGTGTAGTTTTTCTACTAATATCCCGATTGCCGGCGTTCCATGCCGTTCCCCGCGATATCAATCTGGCGCAAGCGCGCGTGCGCGCGAGCCAGCGACGAAGGAGCATCGATGGTTTCCCCGCATTCGCAACTGATGAAAGTCACGAAGCGCGTGATCGAGCGCAGCAAGCCGACGCGTGACGCCTATCTGTCGCGCATCGACAAGGCGCAGGGCAAGTTCCCGGCGCGCGGCGCGCTGTCCTGCGCGAACCTCGCGCACGGCTTTGCCGGCCTCGAAGGCAACGACAAGCTCGTCATCAAGCAGATCCGCCAGCCGAATATCGGCATCGTCTCGTCGTACAACGAGATGCTCTCGGCGCATGCGCCATACAAGGATTTCCCCGACATCATCAAGGCCGCCGCACGCGAAAGCGGCGGCGTCGCGCAGTTCGCGGGCGGCGTCCCGGCGATGTGCGACGGCATCACGCAGGGCAACGCGGGCATGGAGCTGTCGCTGTTCTCGCGCGAAGTGATCGCGATGAGCACGGCCGTCGCGCTCACGCACAACATGTTCGACGCTGCGCTGTGCCTCGGCGTGTGCGACAAGATCGTGCCGGGCCTGCTGATCGGCGCGCTGCAATTCGGCCATCTGCCGACCATCTTCGTGCCCGCCGGCCCGATGACGAGCGGCCTCTCGAACGACGACAAGGCGAAAGTGCGCCAGCAGTTCGCAACGGGCCAATGTGGCCGCGACGCGCTGCTCGAATCCGAGGCCGCCGCGTATCACAGCCACGGCACCTGCACGTTCTATGGCACGGCCAACAGCAACCAGATGCTGATGGAAATCATGGGCCTGCATCTGCCGGGCTCGGCGTTCGTGCATCCGCATACGCCGCTGCGCGACGCGCTGACCGCACAAGCCGCGCGCCGCGTGCTCGACCTCACCGTCGACCGAGGCCAGTACATGCCGATCGGTCATGTGATCGACGAGAAGGCGATCGTCAACGGCATCGTCGGCTTGCTGGCGACGGGCGGCTCGACCAATCACACGCTGCACCTCGTCGCGATTGCGCGGGCGGCGGGCATCATCATCGACTGGGACGACTTCGATACGCTGTCGGCGTCGGTGCCGCTGCTGGCCAAGGTCTATCCGAACGGCAAGGCCGATGTGAACCACTTTCACGCGGCGGGCGGCATGGCGTTCCTGATCCGCAATCTGCTCGAAGGCGGCCTGCTGCACGACGACGTGAACACCGTCGCCGGCAAGGGTCTCGCGCGCTACGCGGAAGAGCCGAAGCTGCTCGACGGCAAGCTGACATGGGTGCCGGGCGTCGCCGAAAGCCAGGATGCGGCGGTGCTGCGCCCCATCGACGAGCCGTTCCAGCCGGACGGTGGTCTGCGTCTGATGCAGGGCAAGCTCGGACGAGGCGTGATCAAGATTTCGGCCGTCGCGAAGCAGCATCGCACGGTGAAGGCGCCCGCGATCGTGTTCGATTCGCAGGAAGCCGTGCAGGAAGCCTTCGACAACGGCGAGCTGAAACGCGACTTCGTCGCCGTCGTGCGCTTCCAGGGCGCGCGCGCAAACGGCATGCCCGAGCTACATCGTTTGACGCCGCTGCTCGGCGTGTTGCAGGATCAAGGTTTCCACGTCGCGCTCGTGACCGACGGCCGTATGTCGGGCGCATCGGGCAAGGTGCCCGCCGTCATTCACGTGTCGCCGGAAGCGTTGCTGCAAGGCCCGCTCGGCAAGGTGCGCACGGGCGATACGATCGTCATCGACGCGGAAGCGGGCGTGCTCGACGTCGAAATCGAAGATGCCGAATGGGCTGCGCGTCCGATCGCCGTGTCGCAGCACCAGGCGGAAAACGAAGTGGGCTTCGGCCGCGAGCTGTTCGGTGTGTTCCGCTCGGCGGCTGCGCCGGCGGAGTTGGGCGCGTCGGTGTTCGGGCCGCTCGTCGGCGAAGCGCCGCAGCACGCAGGTCAAACAGCAAGCGCCGTATCGAGCGAAGCCAGTCACGCAATGCAGAAATGAAGCGATAAGGAGTCTGAAGATGACGTCGAAAACAGTCAGCGAAATCGTCCGCTTGGGACCGGTGATTCCCGTCCTCGCATTCGATACCGTCGAGCAAGGCGAACACGTTTCGCGCGCGCTGCATGCAGGCGGCGTGAAGGTGCTCGAAATCACGCTGCGCACGCCCGCCGGCATCAAGGTGATCGAGCGCGCGAGCCAGCTTGCCGAAGACATCGTCGTGGGTGTCGGCACGATCACGAAGCCGGAGCACTGCGAGCAGGCGAAGAAGGCGGGCGCGCAGTTCGGCGTGTCGCCGGGCCTCACGAAAGAGATGCACAAGGCCGCGCAGGATGCGGGTCTCCCGCTGCTGCCCGGCGTGATGACGCCGAGCGACATCATCGTCGCGCTGGAACTCGGCTATGAAATCGTCAAGTTCTTCCCCGCGCAGCAGGCGGGCGGCGTGCCGATGCTGCAGGCCTTCCACGGCCCGTTCCCGACGCTGAAGTTCTGCCCGACGGGCGGCATCACGGCGGAATCGGCGCCGAACTTCCTCGCGCTGCCGAACGTCGTGTGCGTCGGCGGTTCGTGGCTGACGCCAAAGGCTGCGCTCGCCGCGCAGAACTGGGACGAAGTCACGCGCCTCGCACACGCTGCAAGCGAACTGGCTGCCCCTGCGCATTGATTCGCAGCATGGCGTTTTGACGAAGCGCACAACAGGCTCGACACAGCCTCGCCGTTTTAGCCTTGAAAGGCTTTGGCGGCGAGGCTTTTTGTTTATTGCGCGGGGCCTTCGCGCGCCACGAACGTCAACAGACAGTAAAATTCAGCGTCCGCGAACACGCCTCTTTTGAAGGCGTTTTCAGCATCCGGAAGCGGGCGAGTGCAGCAGCACTTTGCAACTCAAACCAACAAAGCAAAGGAGGAGCTTCATGGAAGCTGTCCACGGCAGCATGCTGCTGATATACGCCGTGATCGCCATTGCGGTGCTGATCCTGATGATCACGCGCTTCAAGGTCTATCCGTTCCTCGTCCTCATCATCGTTTCGCTGCTGCTGGGCCTTGCCGTCGGCATGCCTGCTGGCACGATCGTGAAGTCGTTCGAAACGGGTAACGGCAACACGCTGGGCCATATCGCGATCGTCGTCGGCCTGGGCACGATGCTTGGCAAGATGATGGCCGAGTCGGGCGGCGCCGAGCGCATCGCCACCACGCTGATCAACTGGTTCGGCGAGAAGAACATCCACTGGGCGATGATGTTCGTCGCGATCATCGTCGGCTTGCCGGTGTTCTTCGAAGTCGGCTTCGTGCTGCTGATCCCGATCGCGTTCAACGTCGCGAAGCGCACGGGCAAATCGCTGCTGCTGATCGGCCTGCCGATGGTCGCGGGCCTCTCCGTCGTGCACGGTCTGATTCCGCCACACCCGGCCGCGCTGCTCGCCGTGCAGGCGTATCACGCCGACATCGGCCGCACGATCGCGTACGGTCTGCTCGTCGGCGTGCCGACGGCCATCGTGGCGGGTCCGCTGTTTGCGCTCCTGATCCATCGTCAGGTCAAGCTGGCGAATAACAATCCGCTCGCCGCGCAATTCGTCGATGTCGAGCACGAGGCGGGCACGCGTGAGCTGCCCGGCTTCGGCATCACGCTCTTCACGGTTCTGCTGCCTGTGATCCTGATGCTGGTCGGGAGTTGGGCGGACCTCGTGTTCGCCCCGAAGACGACGCCGAACGACCTGCTGAAATTCATCGGCACCTCGGATGTCGCATTGCTGATCTCGGTGCTGGTGAGCTTCTGGACGTTCGGCGCGAGCCGCGGCTTCAATCGCGAGCAGATCCAGAAGTTCTGCGGCGAATGTCTTGCGCCGATTGCGGGCATTACGCTGATCGTCGGCGCGGGCGGCGGCTTCGGCCGCGTGCTGATGGATAGCGGCATCTCGAAGGAAATCGTCGCGACGGCGACGGCGGCGCACCTGTCGCCGCTCCTGTTCGGCTGGTTCGTCGCGGCGCTGATTCGTCTCGCGACGGGTTCCGCGACGGTTGCGATGACGACTGCCTGCGGCATCGTCGCGCCGATCGCGGCCGCGAGCGGCGTCCAGGTGAAGCCGGAACTGCTGGTGCTCGCGACGGGCTCGGGCTCGCTGATTTTCTCGCACGTCAACGACGGCGGCTTCTGGCTGATCAAGGAGTATTTCGGAATGACGGTGGGGCAGACGTTCAAGACGTGGTCGCTCTGCGAAACCATCATTTCGTTGATGGGCCTCGGCTTGACCTTCGCATTGGCGGCGGTCCTGTAAGGAGTTTCAAATGATTCTGATCGCGATGGGCGTGTCGGGTGCCGGCAAGACCCGCATTGGCGAATTGCTGGCGGAGCGGCTCAACTGCTCGTTCACCGATGGCGACGCGTTTCACAGCGCCGCCAACAAGGAGAAGATGCACCACGGCATTCCGCTGACGGACGATGACCGCTGGCCGTGGCTCAAAGCGATCCGTACCGCAATCGAGGAAAAGCAGAAGGCGAACGAGACGGCCGTGTTCACGTGCTCATCGCTCAAGCGCTCGTATCGCGACATCCTGCGCAAGGAAGACAAGGATGTCTGCTTCGTTTATCTGAAGGGCACGCGCGAACTGCTGGCGCAGCGTCTGCAAACGCGCACCGGGCATTTCTTCGATCCCTCGCTGCTGCAAAGCCAGCTCGATACGCTGGAAGAGCCGGGTGAGGACGAAGCGATCACGGTGAGCATCGAGCTGACGCCGGAGCAGATCGTCGATGAGACGCTCGCGAAGATCAAGCTGCGATAACGCGTGAGTCTGCCTTTGCAGCAGTCGTAAAAAAGGCGCCTTCACAGGCGCCTTTTTCATATCCGCATCGTCGGGTGATGCGTCAAGCGAGCAAGCGGATCAGCTGATCCGCTTCGCCAGTTCCGCTGCCTTGCCGATGTACGATGCGGGCGTCATCGCGAGCAGACGCTCTTTCGCATCGGCGGGAATCGCCAGACCGTTGATGAAGGTCTGCAGCGCCTCGCGCGTGATGCCCTTGCCGCGCGTCAGTTCCTTGAGCTGCTCGTAAGGGTTCTCGATGCCGTAGCGGCGCATCACTGTCTGCACCGGCTCGGCGAGCACTTCCCACGTCGCGTCGAGGTCGTCGTTCAGACGCTGCGGATTCACTTCGAGCTTGTCGAGGCCGCGATTGAGCGCGTCATACGCAAGTAGCGCGTAGCCGAACGCGACGCCGATATTGCGCAGCACCGTCGAGTCCGTCAGGTCGCGCTGCCAGCGCGAAACGGGCAGCTTGTCGGCGAGATGGCGCAGCGTCGCGTTTGCAAGGCCGAGGTTGCCTTCCGAGTTTTCGAAATCGATCGGGTTGACCTTGTGCGGCATCGTCGACGAGCCGATCTCGCCTGCCTTCGTCCTCTGCTTGAAGTAGCCCAGCGAGATGTAGCCCCACACGTCGCGGTCGAGGTCGAGCAGGATCGTGTTTGCGCGCGCAACCGCATCGAACAGCTCGGCCATGTAGTCGTGCGGCTCGATCTGGATCGTGTACGGATTGAACGTCAGCTTCAGGCGCTGCTCGACGACTTCCTTCGAGAACGCTTCCCAGTCGAATTCCGGATACGCCGACAGATGCGCATTGAAGTTGCCGACGGCGCCGTTCATCTTGCCGAGCAGTTCGACCTTCGCGATGCGGTCGATCGCGCGCGAGAGGCGCGCCGCGACGTTCGCGATTTCCTTGCCGAGCGTGGTCGGGCTCGCGGGCTGGCCGTGCGTGCGCGAGAGCATCGGCTGATCGGCCTGCGCATGCGCGAGCGCGACGAGACGCTGATGCACCGAGCGCAGCGCGGGCAGGATCACGTGTTCGCGCGCGCCTGCGAGCATCAGGCCGTGCGAGGTGTTGTTGATGTCCTCGGACGTGCACGCGAAATGGATGAACTCGCTCGCACGCTCCAGTTCCGGCTGGCCCTTCACCGATTCCTTCAGCCAGTACTCGACGGCCTTCACGTCGTGATTCGTCACGCGCTCGATTTCCTTGATGCGCGCGGCGTCATGTGCGGTGAAGCGCTCGACCAGTTGCAGCAGGAATTGCTCCGACGCTTCGGAGAAGCGCGGCACTTCGGCGAAACCGGCGTGCGACAGCGCGATCAGCCAGTGAATTTCCACCGTCACGCGATGGCGCATGAACGCGGCTTCCGAGAGCCAGTCGCGCAGGGCTTCGGTTTTCGATGCGTAACGGCCGTCGAGCGGGGACAGGGCGGTCAACGCGAAGAGGGAGTCGGGGCGGGTGTCGGACATGATGGGAGGGGCGGCAACGGTGAAGAATCGGGTGACAGATAGCAGCGGGGAGAACCGGGAATTTTACCACTTCACGACATGCGGCCCGGCGCGTGCTTGCCTCGCGCTTGCCCTCTTGTGCGTGCGACGCCGCTAGAATGCGGGCTTTCTGTCATCGCTGGAGCACTGAGTCGCTATGGAACTGAAATGGCTCGAAGACTTCGTTTCGCTCGCGGAGACGCGCAGCTTCAGCCGCTCGGCCGAACTGCGGCACGTCACGCAGCCCGCCTTTTCGCGGCGCATTCAGGCGCTCGAGGCGTGGCTCGGGACGGAATTGATCGATCGTTCGGTTTACCCGACGCGCCTGACGGCAGCGGGCCAGGTGTTCTACGAGCAGGCACTGGCGATGCTGTCGCAGTTTCACGAGGCGCGCACGCTGCTTCGCGGCCACACGGCGACGCCCGCCGCGACGATCGAGTTCGCCGTGCCGCATACGCTGTCGCTGACGTATTTTCCGAGCTGGCTGCAACGCATCGAAGCGCGACTCGGCTCGATCCACACGCGGCTGCGCGCGCTGAACGTGCACGATGCCGTGCTGTCGCTGGTCGAAGGCGGCTGCGATCTGGTGATGGGCTATCACCATCCGAGCCATCCCGTCGCGCTCGATCCCGCACGCTACGACATGCTGACGCTCGGCATCGAATCGATCAGTCCGTTCTCCGCGCCGGGCAAAGGCGGGCGCCCGCGCTACACGCTGCCGGGCACGCCCGAAGCGCCGACGCCGTATCTCTCGTACACGCCGAACGCGTACCTGGGCCGCATGACGGAGGTGATCTTCGCGACCGCGCCGGGGCGGCTCTATCTCGATCGCGTGTACGAGACGGACATGGCGGAAGGGCTGAAGGCGATGGCGCTAGCCGGACACGGCGTCGCGTTCCTGCCGCATAGCGCCGTCGAAGATGCCGTCGCCGATGGCCGCCTGCTACGCCTCGATCGCGCATCGCGCGGCGTCGCGCAAGGCCAGCTCACGCTGACGATGGAGATCCGTCTCTATCGCGACAAGCTCGCGGCGCAAGCCGACGACGCGCGCCAGCAGCTCGTGCGCGCGCTGTGGGACGTGGTGAGCGCGGAACTCGCGCAAGGCTCGAAGTAACGCGCGCTGAAGCTGAGCCGCTGAGCGCAGACGGGAACACGCGCGAATATACCTTTGCGACATGCAATTGCCCTTTCCACAGCCTTATGCAAGAAAAACATAACGGGATGAACAATCGGCATTGGACCCTTTCGGCGCTTTTTTTCGACAATGGCGTCACCCGATAAAACGCTGGAGCGTTCATGTCTACCGCGGCAAATGTGCAGTCCATCCCGTCCTACCTTCATCAGGACGATCTCGGCCCCTGGGGCAACTATCTCCGTCAAGTCGATCGCGTCGCGCCGTATCTCGGCTCGCTGTCGCGCTGGCTCGAAACGCTGAAGCGCCCGAAGCGCATTCTCGTCGTCGACGTACCCATCGAACTCGATAACGGCACCGTTGCGCACTTCGAAGGCTATCGCGTGCAGCACAACGTATCGCGTGGTCCGGGCAAGGGCGGCGTGCGTTATCACCAGGACGTGACGCTGTCGGAAGTGATGGCGCTGTCCGCGTGGATGTCGGTGAAGAACGCAGCCGTGAATGTGCCGTATGGCGGCGCTAAAGGCGGCATCCGCGTCGATCCGCGCACGCTGTCGCGCGGCGAGCTGGAGCGCGTGACGCGCCGCTACACGAGCGAGATCGGCATCATCATCGGACCGAACACCGACATCCCCGCGCCGGACGTGAACACGAACGAGCAGATCATGGCGTGGATGATGGACACGTACTCGATGAACCAGGGCCAGACGTCGACGGGCGTCGTGACGGGCAAGCCGATCACGCTCGGCGGTTCGCTTGGCCGTCGCGAGGCGACGGGCCGCGGCGTGTTCGTCGTCGGCTGCGAGGCGGCTCGCCGTATCGGCATGGACATCGAAGGCGCGCGCATCGCCGTGCAGGGCTTCGGCAACGTGGGCGGCATCGCTGCGCGTCTGTATCAGGAAGCGGGCGCGAAGGTTGTCGCCGTGCAGGATCACACGGGCACGCTGTACAAGGAATCGGGCATCGACGCAGTCGCGCTGCTCGAATACGTCGCGAAGCATGGCGGTGTCGGCGGTTATCCGGAAGCGGACAAGATCGCCAACGACGACTTCTGGACGGTCGAGTCGGACATCCTGATTCCGGCTGCGCTCGAAAACCAGATCACCGAAAAGAACGCTGGCAGGATTCGCACGAAGATCATCGTCGAAGGCGCGAACGGCCCGACCACGACGGCCGCCGACGACATCCTGCACGACAAGGGCGTTCTCGTGATCCCCGACGTCGTCGCGAATGCGGGTGGCGTGACGGTGTCGTACTTCGAGTGGGTGCAGGACTTCTCGAGCTTCTTCTGGACTGAAGACGAGATCAACGAGCGTCTCGAGCGCGTGATGCGCGAAGCGTTCGCAGCCGTGTGGCAGGTGGCGAGCGAGCAGAAGGTGTCGGTGCGTACGGCAGCGTTCATCGTCGCGTGCAAGCGCATCCTGCAAGCGCGCGAAATGCGCGGCCTGTATCCCTGATACAGCGGCGCGGCCCGTATCCTGTCCGATACCCGGCCGACGCGGCGCCTGTCATCGAGACGGGCGCCTCGCAACAAATGTTTCACCCATGTCTTTGTCTGCGCGATTCCACGGACTCGCGCAGAATAACGGGCGGACGGCATCTTTGGGTGCCGTCCGCTTTTGCGCAGTTGATGCCGGAAGGCGTTGAACGTGACCGGCAAAAACGACGCATCCAATGACGCGCGCATCATCGCGTCGAGCCGCTGCAAGGCCGCTGCAAGCCAATACCGGCGCTGTGTCGCGCAAATGGTGGCTTTATGCAACACTGCACGCGGAACATGGTTAACAACCATACTTTCAGAATAATTACTGAGATACACTGGCGCCGGTTCTTGCCAAGGAGATCACAAATGAAGGTTAAAAAAGCTGCGCTCGTTCTCGCGACTCTGGGTTTGTTCACGGTAGGCGCGCATGCGCAGGACGCCGGTACGCTGAAGAAGATCAAGGACACGGGGGTCATCTCGCTGGGCCACCGCGAATCGTCGATTCCGTTCTCGTACTATGACGACAAGCAGAACGTGGTCGGCTACTCGCAGGAGTTCGCGCTGAAAGTCGTGGACGCCGTCAAGCAGAAGCTGAACATGCCGAACCTGAAGGTCAAGCTCACGCCGATCACGTCGCAAAACCGCATTCCGCTGGTGCAGAACGGCACCGTCGATCTGGAATGCGGCTCGACCACCAACAATGCCGAGCGCCAGCAACAGGTCGCGTTCTCGAACACGATCTTCGTGATCGGCACGCGCCTGATGACGAAGAAGGATTCGGGCATCAAGGACTGGGCGGACCTGAAGGGCAAGACCGTCGTGACGACGGCCGGCACGACGTCCGAGCGCCTGCTTCGCAAGATGAACCAGGACAAGAGCATGGGCATGAACATCATCAGCGCGAAGGATCACGGGGAATCGTTCCTGACGCTGTCGACGGGCCGTGCCGCCGCGTTCATGATGGACGATGCGCTGCTCGCAGGCGAGCGCGCGAAGTCGAACAACCCGGGCGATTTCGTGATCGTCGGCACGCCGCAATCGCATGAAGCGTACGGCTGCATGCTGCGCAAGAACGATCCGGAGTTCAAGAAGGTCGTCGACGATGCGATCGCGAAGGTCGAGACGTCGGGCGACGCATCGCAGATCTACAAGAAGTGGTTCGAATCGCCGATTCCGCCGAAGGGCCTGAACCTGGCCTTCCCGGAAAGCGACGACATGAAGACGCTGTACAAGGCACCGAACGACAAGGCAATCGACTAACCCTCGAACAACCGTTAGCAGATCAGTCAACGTGTTGAACAGAACGGAAGGGGCAGGCGCTTCTTCCGTTTCTTTTTGTTGGAGTCTTCGTCATGTCATACCACTGGAACTGGGGCATTCTGCTAAGTCCGGTTTCCACCGGCGAGCCGACCACCTATCTCGGCTGGCTGCTGTCCGGCCTATGGGTGACGGTCACCGTTTCGCTTTCCGCGTGGGTGATCGCGCTCATCGTCGGGTCGTTCTTCGGCGTGCTGCGCACGGTGCCGAACAAGACGGCCTCGGCGATCGGCACCGTCTACGTCGCCATTTTCCGTAACATCCCGCTGATCGTTCAGTTCTTCATCTGGTATCTGGTGATACCGGAACTGTTGCCCGTTTCGATCGGTACATGGTTCAAGCAGCTGCCGCCGGGCACGCAGTTCTTCTCGTCGTCGATCATCTGTCTCGGGCTCTTCACGGCCGCACGCGTGTGCGAGCAGGTGCGCTCGGGCATCAACGCGCTGCCGCGCGGCCAGCGCGGCGCGGGTCTCGCGCTCGGCTTCACGCAATGGCAGACGTATCGCTACGTGCTGCTGCCCGTCGCGTACCGGATCATCGTGCCGCCGCTCACGTCCGAGTTTCTGAACATATTCAAGAACTCGGCCGTCGCGTCGACCATCGGCCTGCTCGATCTGTCCGCGCAGGCGCGCCAGCTCGTCGACTATACGGCGCAGACGTATGAGTCGTTCATCGCCGTCACCGTGGCGTACCTGCTGATCAACCTGATCGTGATGACGCTGATGCGTATCGTCGAGCACAAGAGCCGGCTGCCTGGCTACATCGGAGGCAAGTGATGCATCATTTCGACTGGAGCGGCATTCCGGGCGCGCTGCCGACACTGTGGACGGGTGCCGTCGTCACGCTGAAGATCACCATTCTCGCGATCGTCATCGGCATCGTGTGGGGCACGCTGCTCGCCATCATGCGGCTGTCGTCGTTCAAGCCGCTCGAGTGGTTCGCGAAGCTCTACGTGACGCTCTTCCGCTCGATCCCGCTTGTGATGGTTCTGCTGTGGTTCTTCCTGATCGTGCCGCAAGTGCTGCAGAACGTGCTGGGACTTTCCGCGGACATCGACATCCGTCTCGCGTCCGCGATGGTCGCGTTCTCGCTGTTCGAAGCCGCGTACTACTCGGAAATCATCCGCGCGGGCATTCAGGCCGTGTCGCGCGGGCAGGTGAATGCGTCGTTCGCGCTCGGCATGAACTACGCACAGGCGATGCGCCTCGTCGTGCTGCCGCAGGCGTTCCGCGCGATGGTGCCTCTGCTGCTGACGCAAGCCATCGTGCTCTTTCAGGATACGTCGCTCGTCTACGTGATCAGCCTCGCCGACTTCTTCCGCACGGCCACGAATATTGGTGACCGTGACGGTACGAATGTCGAAATGGTACTGTTCGCCGGTGCGTGTTATTTCGTGATCTGCGTGGTCGCGTCGAGCCTCGTCAAAAGTCTTCAGAAAAAGGTCGCAAGATGATCTCCATTAAGAATGTCTCGAAGTGGTACGGCCAGTTCCAGGTGCTGACCGACTGCACGACGGAAGTGAAAAAGGGTGAAGTGGTCGTCGTGTGCGGCCCGTCGGGTTCGGGCAAGTCAACGCTCATCAAGACCGTGAACGGCCTGGAGCCGTTTCAGCAGGGCGACATCGTGATCAACGGCCAGTCGCTGACCGACAAGAAGACGAACCTGTCGAAACTGCGCTCGAAGGTCGGCATGGTGTTCCAGCACTTCGAGCTGTTTCCGCATCTGTCGATCACCGAGAACCTGACGCTCGCGCAGACCAAGGTGCTCGGCCGCTCGAAGGAGGAAGCGACGACGAAAGGCATGAAGCTGCTCGATCGCGTCGGCCTGCGCGCGCATGCGGACAAGTACCCGGGTCAGTTGTCGGGCGGTCAGCAGCAGCGCGTGGCAATTGCGCGGGCGCTGTCGATGGACCCGATCGCGATGCTGTTCGACGAGCCGACGTCGGCGCTCGATCCGGAGATGATCAACGAAGTGCTCGACGTGATGGTCGAACTTGCGCAGGAAGGCATGACCATGATGTGCGTGACGCACGAAATGGGTTTTGCGAAGAAGGTCGCGCATCGCGTGATCTTCATGGACAAGGGCCTCATCGTCGAAGACGACCGCAAGGAAGACTTCTTTGCAAATCCGAAGTCGGATCGCGCAAAGGATTTTCTCGCGAAAATTCTGCATTAAGTTTAAGTATCGATTGCAGGTAAAGCCGCTTCCCCGGAAGCGGCTTTTTTTATATATCTACAATTGCTTGGCAGTCCGTTTTTTGATGGTTAAGTGGTTATCCTAATCGTTAGGAATGTCACTCATTGTCATGTTAGTTAATCGGAATCGTCTCATGTGAGGAATGGTGATATAAGCATAAGCTTGGGACGAAAAATTCGATGACGATAAGCGGTGTGCGTTGCCGTCATTTGTTTTCGATCGACAAGAGACAATTCATGAAAGTGTTTTTGCTGAGCGACATGGTCGTTCACGAACTGGTATCGATGCAGTTGGAGGGGAAATGGCTGACAGCGGAGCAATTCTCCGAGTCTGCACGTCTTTGGGCTTCCCGTCATGCGCCTAAAGATCAATTATCCGAATTGATTATGCGGACCTTGGAGACAGAGGCCATTCAGATCGCGGAACGCCTGATGAAGGAGTGCGCGGTCATGACGGAAGGCTCGCCGTTGAGGCGGCTTTTTCTGGATATTCCCGTCGTCAACTATGCCGATCCGCTGAGCGCGAATGCACTCGCCGCCAGTCTGGAAGTCTGCCGCAACAAGCTGTGCGATTGTGGCCCGCTTTCCGCAGAAAAGGACCCGACAGCGCCGTTCGCGACGGGCGGCTTGAGTTGTCCCGCCGTGCTGCGATTGCTTATCTGCACGGCAGACATGCCGCAGCCGTCAGAATCGGCCGGCGAGCAAGGATGTATCGGCGGTTGTGCCAAGGCGGGCAACGAGTAACGACATCCGTCGCCAACCCGGCGCGTCAGCCGGTCACGATTCGTACGCGGCGGCGTCGTCGGATTCGAGGTCGAGCGCCGTGGCGGCGGGCAGCATGCTCGCCGACGCGCTCGGATCGCAGGCAGGGTTGCGCGCCTTTTCCAGCACGGCCGGCGGCACGGGCACATTGGCGCGCGCAATCACTTCGCCATGCTGGAACATCAGCAGATCGCCGGGCTCGAAGGCGGTCCACACTTCGTTGTCGGTGAGCGGCTGCGTGGCGATGACCGCGACGCGGTCTTCGGGCGTCGTGTATTTGGCGAAGTCGATCGAAACATCGGCGTCGACGAGATGCGCCGTTGAAAAAGGCCAGCTGCGAACGAGGTAGTGCAGGTGCGTCGAGCAGTGCGCGAACAGCGCCTGGCCGTTCGACATCAGGAAGTTGAACACGCCGAACTGGGTGATCTCGCGCGTCAGCGATTCGAGCGCGCCGAAGAGTTCGTCGAGCGGCGGCTGCGAGCTGGGGAACGCCTTGCGCAAGCCTTGCAGCAGCGCACAGAATGCGAGCTCGCTATCCGTGTTGCCGACGGGCTGATAGACGCCCGAGAGCACAGGGCTGTAGTTCTGCAGATCGCCGTTGTGCGCGAAGATCCAATGGCGTCCCCACAACTCTCGCATGAACGGATGGCAATTCTCGAGCACGATGTGCCCCTGCGTCGCCTTGCGGATATGCGCGATCGTGTTTTTCGACTTGATCGGATAGCGCTTGACCATTTCGGCGATCGGCGACGTGGCCGACGACTGGTGGTCGATAAAGAGGCGGCAGGCCTTGTCCTCGAAGAAGGCGATGCCCCAGCCGTCGGAGTGGTGGTCGGTGACGCCGCCGCGCGCTGCGAAGCCGGTGAACGAGAACGTGACGTCCGTGGGCGCGGCGCAATTCATTCCGAGTAGTTGGCACATGATCCGGAAGACAAGCCTTATGAACGGGGTATGAGCCCAGGTGAGCCAACCCGTTACAATGATGATTTTCCAAGCATATCACCGAGCCAGAAACGGCAAAACGCAAAATTGACGAGTGTTTTGGCTGCATTTTTGCGGAGACCTCGCCATTTTCTGCCGCCAATTGTCATTTGCCGCATCGGCCTCTCGTGACTCACCGCCATGACCGCATCTACCGCTGCTTCCGTCGATACCCTCACGCTCGCCCGTCCCGATGACTGGCACCTGCACGTCCGCGACGGCGCCATGCTCGCCGCCGTCCTGCCGCATACCGCGCGCCAGTTCGGCCGCGCGATCATCATGCCGAACCTGAAGCCGCCCGTCACGACAACGGAGATGGCGCGCGCCTATCGCGAGCGCATCGTCGCGGCGATTCCGGCGGGCGTGAAGTTCGAGCCGCTGATGACGCTGTATCTGACCGACAACACGCCGCCCGAGGAAATCCGCCGCGCTCGCGAAAGCGGTTTCGTGCATGGCGTGAAGCTATATCCGGCGGGCGCGACGACGAACTCGGACGCAGGCGTCACGGACATCCGCAAATGCGCGAAGACGCTCGACATGATGCAGGAAGTCGGCATGCCGCTGCTCGTGCACGGCGAAGTGACGGATTCGTCGATCGACCTGTTCGATCGCGAAAAGGTGTTCATCGATCGTGTGATGACGCCGTTGCGCCGCGATTTCCCAGCGCTCAAGGTCGTGTTCGAGCACATCACGACCAAGGATGCCGTCGAGTACATCCGCGATGCGGGTGCGCCGCCTGAACTGCTCGGCGCGACGATCACCGCGCATCACCTGTTGTACAACCGCAATGCGATTTTTCAGGGCGGCATTCGCCCGCATTACTACTGCCTGCCTGTGCTGAAGCGCGAAACGCATCGCGTGGCGCTCGTCGAAGCGGCGACCTCGGGCAATCCGCGCTATTTCCTCGGCACGGACAGCGCGCCGCATCCGAAGGGCCTGAAAGAGCATGCATGCGGCTGCGCGGGTTGCTATACGGCGTTGCACGCGCTCGAACTGTACGCGGAAGCCTTCGACAAGGCCGGCGCGCTCAACAAGCTCGAAGGTTTTGCCAGCTTCCACGGCGCGGACTTCTACCGTCTGCCGCGCAGCGAGGAGAAGGTGACGCTGCGCCGCGAGCAATGGACGCTGCCGGCGGAAGTGGCTGCCGGCGATACGCCCGTCGTGCCGCTGCGGGGCGGCGAGGCGATCGGCTGGCGGCTCGTTTGACGGCTCGTTTGACGGTTCGTTTGAAGGCTGACTGACGGAATGTCGCGTGATGTCGTTTCGCCGGGCGGCGCGCTGAAACGCGCCGCGCCGGGTTTTGCGGATATCGACTGGTCGCGGCCATGGTTCGCGCAGGTCGCCGCGCGCGGCGTGCGCTGGCAACAGGCCGCGCTGCTCAGCGCGGCGGACCTGCTGCGAGAGATGAACGCCGACGCCGCGTCGACAGTACAGACAACGGGGCGCGGAAGGCGTCTCGCGTTCATCCCGCAAGAGGATCTGCCTTCCGACACGGCGTACGAAGCTCATATCGCCGCGACAGGCTGCGTGCCCACGCGACACAATCTGCACGATTTTTTTAACGCGCTGATGTGGTTCCAGTATCCGCGCATCAAGGCCGCGCTGAGCGCGCGCGGATCGGCCGCCGTCGATGCGCTGGGTGTCGGCCCGACGCGTGGCGGCATGCGCGACGCGCTGACGCTGTTCGACGAGAACGCCGTGCTGTTCGCGTGCGCCGAGCGCGAACTGTGCACGGCACTGCGGGCATTCGACTGGAAAACGCTGTTCATCGACAACCGCGCGGCGTGGGGCGAGCGCTGCGAGGTGCGCTGTTTCGGGCATGCGCTGCTGGAAAAGCTCGTCACGCCGTACAAGGCGTGTACGGCGCACGCGTGGATCGTCGACGTGCCTTTGGCGTATTTCTCGTGGACGCGCGCTGCCCGCGACGCGTTTCTGGACGAGAGCATCGCCGATGCGCTGATCGAAGGCAGCGAGTTCAGCGGCAGGATGTTCGCGCCGCTCCCGGTGCTTGGCGTTCCGGGCTGGTGGGCGGGGAACGAGACCCCGTCGTTTTATGACGATGCCGCCGTGTTTCGCAGCGGAAGGCGGTCCAACGTGACGCCGGATGGTAAAATGCGCGGTTGCAAAGCAGGTCAGGCAGTCGCGGCCTCGACGGTTTCGGCCGGCGAGGGCGAGGAAAGTCCGGACTCCACAGGGCAGGGTGATGGCTAACAGCCATCCGTGGCGACACGCGGAACAGGGCAACAGAAAGCAAACCGCCGATGGCCCGGCGCAAGCCGGGATCAGGCAAGGGTGAAACGGTGCGGTAAGAGCGCACCGCGGCTGCGGCGACGCAGACCGGCACGGTAACCTCCACCCGGAGCAATTCCAAGTAGGCAGGCGCGCATCTTCGCGATGCAGGACGGGGCCCCCGTCTCGTCTGCGGGTAGGAAGCTTGAGCGCGTCAGCAATGGCGCGCCTAGAGGAATGGCTGCCACGCGTGAGGCATCTTCGGGCGCATCGCGTGCACAGAATCCGGCTTATCGGCCTGCTTTGCCGCTCACACGACAAATGCCGGCGTCCGTTGGGACGCCGGCATTTTTCTTTTTGCGCGTTGCTTCGGTACGTCCGGCCGTCGGCTCAGACTCAGGCCGCGACGATATCGAACGAATGCGACAGTTCGGCCGTCTTCGCGATCATGATCGACGCCGAGCAGTACTTGTCGTGCGACAGGTTGATCGCGCGTTCGACAGTGGCCGGATTCAGGTTCTTGCCCGTCACCGTGAAATGGAAGTGGACCTTGGTGAAGACCTTCGGGTCTTCGCTGGCGCGCTCGGCTTTCAGCGTCACCGAGCATCCGATGATTTCCTGACGGCTCTTCTTCAGGATCATCACGACGTCGTACGCCGTACAGCCGCCCGTGCCGAGCAGCACCATTTCCATCGGGCGCGGCGCCAGATTGCGGCCGCCGCCTTCGGGCGCGCCATCCATGGCGACGAGGTGGCCGCTACCCGTTTCGGCGGCGAATGCCATGCCGTCCTGACCCATCCAGCTGACTTTGCATTCCATGCGTGTACTCCGGCTCGCTTGCCTAGAATTTGAGAAACGCGTCATTGTAGCCCGACGGATGATGGCTCGCCCGGAGCGACATCGGCAGCGACTTATGTCGCATGGGGGTTGTATGTTGCGCTGCATCATGCTGCGCGCGTAGGGGATAGCACGGACAAAATCAGGCGATCTGCTCTAGCTCTGTCTTGGTGCGTTTTCCGCTGTTGATCGCTAACGGACTGTTTTGAAAGAATTAATCTTGGACGCATGCATCGGTGTGTGAATTCCAAATCATGAAATTCAATTTCACATTGCAAATACTCTTGCGTCGCACAAGCGTTGGCCATATAATCTGTTCATTGGTTGTCGAAGTTCGGCAACCTCCGCATGTCTCCTCCACCCTCCTCCTAAGGTGGATTAAGCCCGAACTGCCAGTTCGGGCTTTTTTTCGTCCCTGGTTTTCCGATTGCTTCGGACGCTTTGACTCCTCAACGCAAATTCCTTTATAATTCATAGCTTTTCCGCATTCGTGCCCGCGGAGGAAGAACAGGGAGAGCCTGCACGCGCCTCGATGCGCACTTACAAGCAGGAAAAAAACAGGGCGCAGCACTATTTTTTGGATCGATCATGAAGACGTTTTCCGCAAAAGCCCATGAGGTGACGCGCGAATGGTACGTGATTGACGCGACGGATAAAGTTCTCGGCCGTGTCGCCAGCGAAGTGGCACACCGTCTTCGCGGCAAGCACAAGCCTGAGTTCACCCCGCACGTCGACACCGGTGATTTCATCATCGTTATCAACGCCGGCAAGCTGAAGGTCACGGGCAACAAGACCACGGACAAGAAGTACTATCGCCACTCGGGCTACCCGGGCGGTATATATGAAACGACGTTCGGCAAGATGCAGGAACGCTTCCCGGGCCGCGCGCTCGAGAAGGCGGTCAAGGGCATGCTGCCGAAGGGCCCGCTCGGCTACGCGATGATCAAGAAGCTGAAGGTCTACGCAGACGCAACGCATCCGCACTCGGCACAACAGCCGAAGGCGCTCGAGATCTAAGGGGAGCCCACATGATCGGTAACTGGAATTACGGTACGGGCCGCCGCAAGAGCGCCGTTGCTCGTGTCTTCATCAAGGCAGGCAAGGGCGACATCGTCGTCAACGGCAAGCCCATCTCCGAGTACTTCTCGCGCGAAACCTCGCTGATGATCGTGCGTCAGCCGCTGGAACTGACGAACCACGCTTCGACGTTCGACATCAAGGTGAACGTGTCGGGCGGCGGCGAAACGGGTCAGGCAGGCGCAGTTCGCCACGGCATCACGCGCGCGCTGATGGACTACGACGCGACGCTGAAGCCGGCTCTGTCGAACGCAGGCTTCGTGACGCGTGACGCACGTGAAGTCGAGCGTAAGAAGGTCGGTTTCCACAAGGCACGTCGCCGCAAGCAGTTCTCGAAGCGTTAATCGTTTCGCGCCGGCTCTGTTTTCGGGCAGAGCCTGCAACAAAAAGCCGCCAACGCGCATGCGAAGGCGGCTTTTTTGTTTTTCGCGGTGCGGATGGCTCCCATCGCATGCGGCCGTGCGACGGCGCGGCTCACGCTTTCTCGCCCCTGCTTCTTTCCGCCTAAGAACCTATTGATTTCATGGGCTTTAGCACGATATCGAGATCAGCAATACAATACCGGCTAGAAGCTATTTTGGAGAGTTCGTATGAACGCAGTGACCGACACCCCTGTGACCGAGATGCCGGCCCCGTTCGTCTTTACCGACGCAGCGGCAGAAAAGGTCAAGCAACTGATCGACGAAGAAGGCAACCCGGACCTCAAACTGCGCGTGTTCGTGCAGGGTGGCGGCTGCTCGGGCTTCCAGTACGGCTTTACGTTCGACGAAGCGATCAACGAAGACGACACCGTGATGAACAAGAGCGGCGTCCAGTTGCTGATCGACTCGATGAGCTACCAGTATCTGGTCGGCGCGGAAATCGACTATAAGGACGACATCAACGGCGCCCAGTTCGTCATCAAGAACCCGAACGCGACCACTACCTGCGGCTGCGGTTCGTCGTTCTCGGTGTAATCGACACCGTACTTCGCGCAAGTTGCACAGGAAACGGGGCCTCGGCCCCGTTTTTCATTTCCCGCTTCGGCGCGCCATGGAAAATAGCGGATCACCGCGGATAAATCGCTCCCAGCACGCGCTCGCCGGCCGCGCCCGTCACCGACGACAGATTTCCCGGCTCGCGCGCCACGCAGCGCATCGCCAGCCACGCAAAAGCCAGCGGCTCCACCTGATGTGGCGGCACGCCAAGCGCGTCCGTCGTCAGCACGGGCACGCCGCTGCAGCCGCTCTCGGCCAGCGCGCCCTCCAGTGCTTTCATCACTTCCGGATTGCGCGCGCCGCCGCCGCAGACGTACACGGCCTTGCAATCGGGCGCATGACGCTCGATTTCGCGCGCGACGGTCACGGCCGTCAGCGCGACCAGCGTAGCCTGGATGTCAGCGGGGCTCACGTTGGCGAATTCCTGGAGCTTGGCGTCGAGCCATCCGGCGTTAAACAGGTCACGGCCCGTGCTTTTCGGCGGCTGCGCCTCGAAAAACGGCTCGTCGAGAAACGCATTGAGCAACGGACGATGCACCTGGCCCTTCGCCGCGAACTGGCCGTTCTCGTCGTATGGCTTGTGCAGGTGCCGGTGCGCCCATTCGTCGAGCAGCGCGTTCGCGGGGCCGCAATCGAAGCCGCGCACGGCACCGTTCGCCGACAGGATCGTGATATTGCTGATCCCCCCCAGATTGCAGACCACCCGTGTCTCATTCTGCGCGCCGAAAACCGTCGCGTGGAACGCGGGCACGAGCGGCGCGCCCTGACCGCCCGCCGCGACGTCCCGGCTGCGGAAATCGGCGATTACGTCGATATGCGTCATTTCCGCCAGCAGCGACGGGTTGTTGATCTGCCGCGTATAGCCCTTTTCGGGGCGGTGCCGCACTGTCTGTCCGTGCACGCCGATCGCGCGGACGTCGGCGGCAGACAGGTTGCCCGCGCGCAGCAACTCGTGGCAGCACACCGTGTAGCGTGCGGCCAACGCATTCGCGGCCAGCGCCTCGCGCTCGATTTCGTTGTCGCCGGGCTGCTGAAGCGCGAACAGTGCGTCGCGCAGGCCCTCCGAAAAGCCCACAAAAGCCTGGGACCGCACGACGGGCGCCTTGCCCTTCGCGAACTCGACCGCGATGCCATCGACACCGTCCATGCTCGTGCCCGACATCAATCCGAAATACACGCCGTCTGCTGCGTCTTTCGCCACGCTGTGCTCCTCCCATCGTCGTTCGTCGCGCATCACGGGCGCTTCGGGCGCGCCCTTCACGACGATTGTCGCTCAATGCTGCGCCGCGAAACAACCGGGCCGGTTGCGCACGAGCGCGTGACGTCTCCGTTCGCTCCGTATGGCGACGTGAGTTGGATGCGTTTCGCGTGAGATGAGGGCGCAATGTCCCGCAACTATGGGACAATTTCCCTTTTTGCGATCTCCCGTTCCAGCATGAGCACCGAGTCCAACGACAAGCCCAATTCCGCCTATCCGATCACCGACGAAGTCCGCCACGCGCTCGAAGTCACCAGGCGCGGCATCGACGAACTGCTGATCGAAGAGGAGTTCGCGCAGAAGCTCGCGAAGAGCGCGGCCACGGGCACGCCGCTGCGCATCAAGCTCGGTCTCGATCCGACGGCGCCCGACATCCACATCGGCCACACCGTCGTTCTGAACAAGATGCGCCAGTTGCAGGACCTCGGCCATACGGTGATTTTCCTGATCGGCGATTTCACGTCGCTGATCGGCGATCCGTCAGGCCGCAACGCGACGCGCCCGCCGCTCACGCGCGAGCAGATCGAATCGAATGCGAAGACGTACTTCGAGCAGGCCGCGCTCGTGCTCGACCGCGCAAAGACGGAAATCCGCTACAACAGCGAATGGTCGATGCCGCTCGGCGCCGACGGCATGATCAAGCTCGCGTCGCGCTACACCGTCGCGCGCATTCTGGAGCGCGAAGACTTCACGAAGCGGTTCCAGAGCGGCGTTCCCATTTCGATCCACGAATTCCTGTATCCGCTGATGCAGGGGTACGACTCCGTTGCGTTGAACGCGGACCTCGAACTCGGCGGCACGGATCAGAAGTTCAATCTGCTCGTCGGCCGCGAACTGCAGAAGCAGTACGGCCAGGAACAGCAGTGCATTCTGACGATGCCGCTGCTCGAAGGGCTGGACGGCGTCGAGAAGATGTCGAAATCGAAGGGCAACTACGTCGGCATCAGCGAAAAGCCGAACGAGATGTTCGGCAAGCTGATGAGCATCTCCGACGTGCTGATGTGGCGCTACTTCGAATTGCTGTCGTTCCGGCCGATGACGGAAATCGAAGGGTTCAGGCGCGACGCAGAAGGCGGGCGCAATCCGCGTGACTTCAAGGTGATGCTCGCGCAGGAAATCGTCGCGCGCTTTCACTCGCAGGCCGACGCCGAGCGCGCATTGGAAGACTTTAATCACCGTGCGAAAGGCGGCGTGCCGGACGATATTCCGTCCGTGTCGCTCGCGGGCGCGCCGCTTGCAATCGGCCAACTGCTGAAGCAGGCGGGCCTCGTGCCGTCGACGAGCGAAGCGCTGCGCAACATCGAGCAAGGCGGCGTGAAGATCGACGGCGCGACCGTGTCGGACAAGGCGCTGAAGGTCGAAGCAGGTGAATTCGTAGTGCAGGTCGGCAAGCGCCGCTTTGCGCGCGTGACGCTGTCGGCGTGATGATCCGCGCAGCTCTCGGCCTTCCGCAGCGGAGGCCCGCCACATGATCGCGCTGATTCAACGCGTGCGGCGCGCGGAAGTGCGCGTCGGCGACCGCGTGACGGGCGCAATCGACGCGGGCCTGCTTGCGCTGGTGTGCGCCGAACGCGGCGACACGGACGCCGTCGCCGACAAGCTGCTGGCGAAAGTGCTCGGCTACCGCGTGTTTAGCGACGCCGCGGGCAAGATGAATCTGCCCGTGCAGAGCATCGACGGCGCGGGTCGCGCGGGCGGCCTGCTGCTCGTTTCGCAGTTCACGCTTGCGGCCGACACGAACAGCGGCCTGCGTCCCAGCTTCACGCCCGCCGCGCCGCCCGACGAGGGCAAGCGCCTGTTCGACTACTTCGTCGCGGCGGCGCGTGCGAAGCATCCCGTCGTTGAAACGGGCGAATTCGGCGCGGAAATGCAGGTGTCGCTCGTCAACGACGGCCCCGTCACGTTCTGGCTGCAGACGCGTGCCTGAGCGCGCGTTCTTTTTCGCCCCGCTTCACATCGTTCAACGACGACGATTCCATGGCCACACAAATCCTCTTCATCCGACACGGCGAAACCGACTGGAACCGCATCAAGCGGATTCAAGGGCACATCGATATTCCGCTCGCGACGAGCGGTGTCGAACAGGCTGAGCGTCTCGCCGAACGTTTCGCACGCGAGGCGGATCGCGGCGCGCGGCTCGATGCCGTCTATTCGAGCGATCTGTTGCGCGCGCAGCAAACGGCGCGGCCTTTTGCCGACGTGCTCGGGCTGTCGTTGCAACTGAGCGAAGGGCTGCGCGAGCGCAACTACGGCGCGTTCCAGGGGCACGACAGCGAAGAGATCGCGCGGCGCTTTCCCGACGAGTATGCGCAATGGCAGACGCGTGATCCGGGTTTCTCGCCGCCCGAGGGCGAGTCGCAGCGCGTGTTCTATCACCGTGTGTTGCACGCGATCGAACCGATCGTCGCCGCGCATCCGAACGGACGTATCGCGTGTGTCGCGCATGGCGGCGTGCTGGACTGCGTGTATCGCTTCGCGAACGGCCTGCCGCTGGATGCGCCGCGCAACTACGCGCTGCTGAACACGAGCGTGAATGTGGTCGATTACGCAGACGGGCGCGCGACGGTCGCGTCATGGGCCGACATCGCGCATCTCGACGGACGCAGCGAAGACGACAGCTTCAAGAAGGCGCCCGCAGCGGCGCGCTGAATCTGATCGACACGGCGGCGAACATAAGAACCATGCACGACATCGCGCGCCGTGCTTCTCATCGAGGAGCCGCTTAGGTCGGCTCCGAATCCCATAGACCGCTCACCGGGCTCGCCGAGTCCGGCGCAGCGAGGCCGAAGTGCCGATAAGTAAGCAGCGTCGCGACGCGTCCGCGCGGCGTGCGTTGCAGAAAGCCTTGCTGGATCAGATACGGTTCGAGCACGTCTTCGATCGTGTCGCGCTCTTCTCCGATGGCGGCCGCCAGATTGTCGACGCCGACTGGCCCGCCGTCGAACTTGTGCAGGATCGCTTCGAGCAGCTTGCGGTCCATCAGATCGAAGCCGACCGGGTCGACGTCGAGCATCTTCAGCGCCGCATCCGCGACCTCGGCAGTGATCTTGCCGTCTGCCTTGACCTCGGCGAAGTCGCGCACGCGCCGCAGCAGCCGGTTCGCGATACGCGGCGTGCCACGCGAGCGTTTCGCGATTTCCAGCGCGCCATCGGGATGAATGTGCGCGCCCAGCAGCGATGCCGAGCGGCTGACGATGCGCGCCAGTTCCTCTGCGTTGTAGAACTCCAGCCGCGCGACGATTCCAAAGCGGTCACGCAACGGGTTGGTCAGCATGCCCGCGCGCGTCGTCGCGCCGACCAGCGTGAACGGTTGCAGATCGAGCTTCACGCTGCGCGCGGCCGGGCCCTCACCGATCATGATGTCGATCTGATAATCCTCGAGCGCCGGGTACAGGATTTCCTCGACGACGGGCGACAGCCGGTGAATCTCGTCGATAAAGAGAACGTCGTTGGCTTCGAGATTGGTCAGCAGCGCGGCGAGGTCGCCCGCGCGTTCGAGCACGGGCCCGGACGTCTGCCGCAGATTGACGCCCATTTCGCGCGCGATGATATGCGCGAGCGTCGTCTTGCCGAGACCCGGCGGCCCGAACAGCAGCACGTGATCCAGCGATTCCGAGCGGCGCCTCGCCGCCTCGATGAAGATTTCCAGCTGGCCGCGCACCTTTTCCTGGCCGACGTATTCGTCGAGCTGGCGCGGGCGCAACGCGCGCTCGAATGCTTCTTCATTCGGCGACACGGGCGTGGCGGCGATGATGCGTTCGGCGGCGAGTTTGTCGTGTTCGATCATGCGGGCATTGTACCGCGCGCGGCCCGTTCGACGACCTGGCCGAACGGCCAGGGTGCGCGCAGACAAGCGGCGTGCGAAGCTTCATCCATCTCCGCTGTGGAAAGCCCGCTCAGCCCTTCGACAGTGCCTTCAACGCGAGCTTGATGCCTTCTGAAACGCCGGTGCCGGCCGGCACATTCTTGATAGCAGCCAACGCTTCCTTTTCGGAGTAGCCCAATGCGAGCAATGCATTCAGGATGTCGGACGCATGATCGGACGGCGATGCCGCGCCCGCCACCGCGCCAATGTCGGCGCCGAGCTTGCCCTTCAGTTCGAGCAGGAGCCGCTCCGCCGTCTTCTTGCCGATGCCGGGCACGCGCGTGAGGCGCGCGGCGTCCTGCATCGTCACCGTCTGCGACAGTTCCTGCACGCTCATGCCAGACAGCACGGCAAGCGCCATGCGCGCGCCGATGCCCGTGATCTTTAACAACTCGCGAAACGTCGAACGCTCTTGCGGCGTGAGGAAGCCATACAGCAGATGCGCGTCCTCGCGCACGATCATCTGCGTGAGCAGCACGACCTTTTCGCCTGTGGAGGGCAGGTTGTAGAACGTGCTCATCGGCACATCGACTTCGTAGCCGACACCGTTGCAGTCGATCAGAAGGTGAGGCGGATTCTTTTCCAGCAGGACGCCGGCGATGCGACCGATCATGGCAGGTTCTATCGTGAGGGAAAGCGCGAGTGTAGCGCAGCGTGAACAGCTTTCGCGAGCCGGGCCGGGCTGACCGTCAAACCCTGCGTCGAGCGTGTTGCTTCAAGCGTCGTGCGTCGAGAGGATCAACCCACCAGCCGTCCGCGCCGCACCCGCAAACCCTTCTTCGCCAGCGCAGGCGCGATGCCGCCCAGCGTGTTCAGCGTGCCGCCGCCGTGCGCATGGCAGATCGCCATGCCGAGGGCATCGGCGGCATCGGTGGAGGGGATGCCCGAGAGGCTCAGCAGCCGCACGACCATCTGCTGCATCTGCTCCTTGGTCGCGCGTCCGTAGCCGACCACGGCTTGCTTCAACTGCAGCGCCGTGTACTCGGCGACGGGCACGCCACCCGACACCAGCCCGCAAATCGCCGCGCCGCGCGCCTGGCCGAGCAATAGCGTCGATTGCGGATTGACGTTCACGAACACCTTTTCGATTGCCGCCTGATCCGGCCCATGCTGACGGATCAGCGTCGAGATTCCGTCGAAGATGGTGCCCAGGCGCGTCGGCAAATCGGCATCGGCCGTCTTGATGACGCCGCTCGTCACGTAGGTGAGCTGGTGGCCGGACTGATCGATCACGCCGAAGCCGGTGACGCGCAAGCCTGGGTCGATGCCGAGAATTCTCATAGGTGCCGTGCGTGTTCAGTGCCTGCGATACTACAACGAATCAAATGCAAAACGGCCCGGCAGTTGCAAACCGCCGGGCCGTTCCAGAAGAAGCGAGTCAGCCGATCAGTGGCGGAAGTGGCGGACGCCCGTCACGACCATCGCGATGTTGTGCTCGTCGGCGGCGGCGATCACTTCGTCGTCGCGCATCGAGCCGCCCGGCTGGATCACGCAGGTTGCGCCCGCCGCGACGACCACGTCGAGACCGTCGCGGAACGGGAAGAACGCATCCGACGCCACGGCCGTACCCGACAGCGTCAGGCCCGCGTTCTGCGCCTTGATGCTCGCGATGCGCGCCGAATCCACGCGGCTCATCTGGCCCGCGCCGACGCCCATCGTCATGCCGTTCGAGCAGAACACGATGGCGTTCGACTTCACGAACTTCGCGACGCGCCATGCGAACAGCAGATCGTCCATTTCCTTCGGCGTCGGGTGGCGCTTCGTGACGACGCGCAGTTCGTGCGGCTGAACGTTCTTGGCGTCGAGCGACTGCACCAGCAGGCCGCCGCCCACGCGCTTCAGATCGAACGTGTTGTGGCCTTCGCCCAACGCGATTTCGAGCAGGCGCACGTTCTGCTTGGCCGCGAACACCTGCTTGGCCGCTTCGCTAAACGACGGCGCGATCAGCACTTCGACGAACTGCTTCGCGACCGCCTGAGCGGCCGTTTCATCCACTTCGCGATTGAACGCGATGATGCCGCCGAACGCCGAAGTCGGATCGGTCTGGAACGCCTTCGAATACGCTTCGTGTGCGTTCGCGCCGATGGCCACACCGCACGGATTCGCGTGCTTGATGATAACGCAGGCGGGCGCGTCGAAGGTCTTCACGCATTCCCACGCGGCATCCGAGTCGGCGATGTTGTTGTACGACAGTTCCTTGCCCTGCAACTGGCGATAGTTCGCGAGCGCGCCAGCGGGCACCGCGATGTCGCGGTAGAACGCGGCGCTCTGATGCGGGTTCTCGCCGTAGCGCAGGTCCTGAACCTTGTCGAACGCCATGTTGAGCGTGGCCGGGTACGTGTTCCGATCGCGGTGCTGTAGTTCTTCCGTGAGGCTCGTCAGATAGTTCGTGATCGCACCGTCGTACTGCGCGGTGTGCGCGAACACCTTGGTCGCGAGACGGAAGTTGGTCTTGTAGCCGACCTTGTTGCCGTTCGCGCGCATTTCTTCGAGCACGCTCGCGTAGTCGGCCGGGTCGACGACGACCGTCACGTCGCGGTGGTTCTTCGCCGCCGAGCGCAGCATCGTCGGGCCGCCGATGTCGATGTTCTCGATCGCGTCCTCCAGCGTGCATTCTTCCTTCGACACGGTCTGCACGAACGGATACAGGTTCACGACGAGCAGGTCGATGGTCGGAATGCTGTGCTTTTCGAGCGCGGCCATGTGCTCCGGCAGATCACGGCGGGCGAGGATGCCGCCGTGCACTTTCGGATGCAGCGTCTTCACGCGCCCATCCAGCATTTCCGGAAAGCCGGTGTAATCGGCCACTTCGGTAACGGAAAGGCCGGCATCCGCGAGAAGTTTCGCGGTGCCGCCCGTCGACAGGATCTTGACGCCGAGGTCCGACAGCGATTTCGCGAAATCGACGATGCCGGACTTGTCGGAAACGGAGATGAGCGCTTGCTTGATCATGATGGGAACAAAAGCCGATGAAAGGCGTGGCAGGGCGCTGAAACTACAGCAGGCCGTGCTGTTGCAGTTTCTTGCGCAGCGTATTGCGGTTGATGCCGAGATACTCGGCTGCCAGCGACTGATTGCCGCCGGCCTGCTCGAGCACCACCTCGAGCATCGGTTTTTCGACACACGAAATCACCATGTCGTAGACATCGTGCGGATTGGAGCCGTCGAGATCCTGGAAGTACATCCCCAGGCTATCGCGGACACATTGTTCGATATTGTGCTTGCTCATGCTGCTAGTCGGTCGGTTTGGTCCGGCTCGCCGTTGTTGTTGACTTCGTCGCCGACGTACACGAGGCGGTCCGAAATCGCCTTTTGCGCGTCGAAGAATTCGTTGACGGCGAGCAGTTGTTCGCGCGTCGTGTCCAGCGTATTCATGCGATGGCGGAACACATTGGCACCGGAAAGGCCGCGAGTGTACCAGCCGATGTGCTTGCGCGCAGTCCGAACGCCCGTGAATTCGCCATAGAACGCGTAGTGATCTTCCAGGTGTTCGTTCATCACCTGCTGGATTTCGTCGATGCGCGGCGCTTCCATCAGCTCGCCCGTGCGCAGGAAATATTCGATCTCACGGAAGAGCCACGGGCGTCCCTGTGCCGCGCGGCCGATCATGATCGCGTCCGCGCCCGTCGCGGCCAGCACGTCGCGTGCCTTCTGCGGCGACGTGATGTCGCCGTTCGCCACCACGGGAATCTTCACCGCGGCCTTCACGGCAGCAATCGTTTCGTATTCCGCTTCGCCGTGGTACAGGTCGGCGCGCGTGCGGCCGTGGACCGTCAGCATCGAAATGCCCGCGTTCTCGGCGAGCCGCGCGACGTTCAGCGCGTTCCGGTTTTCGCGGTTCCAGCCAGTGCGGATTTTCAGCGTGACGGGCACGGCGCCCGGGCCGACACCGACGGCGCCCATCACCGCCTCGACGATCCGCTGCACGAGCGGCTCGTTCTGCAGCAGGGCCGACCCCGCCGCGACGTTGCAGACCTTCTTGGCCGGGCAGCCCATGTTGATATCGATGATCTGCGCGCCGTTCGCGACGTTGTAGCGCGCGGCCTCGGCCATCATCTGCGGGTCCGCGCCCGCGATCTGCACCGCGATCGGCTCGACCTCGCCCGCGTGATTCGCGCGGCGCATCGTCTTTTCGCTCTTCCACAACTGCGCGTTCGACGCCACCATCTCCGACACCGCATAGCCCGCGCCCATGCGCTTGCAGAGCTGGCGGAACGGCCGGTCCGTCACGCCCGCCATCGGGGCGACGAACAGGTTGTTGCGCAGTGTGTGGGAGCCGAGAGTGGGCATGGCGGACATCGGCGGCGAGCATCCAATGCGCTCAAAATAGCGCATGTCGCGTACCGGAAAATACGAGGGAAAACCGTTATTTTAGCGTTAACGCGCTAGAGCCAGACGCAACGGCCCGTGAGGCAACTCATTAAATCTTCTATGAAAGTGGCCGCGGTCATAGAACGGCGGCCACTGCCACACGTTTTTCGCGACGCCTAGCGGCGCTGTCCGAACATCATCTGCCGGGCGAGGGCCGTCTTCACAGGCGGCACGAATTCGAGCGCGGTGAGGGCGAGTCCGCGCAGCGTCGCGAGCGGCGGGAAGTCGATCGTGAAGAGACGGGCGAGCGTGTCGGTGGCGCCGATCGTCATGCGCCGGTCGAGCGCGCGTCGACGCGCGAAGGCCGCGAGCGCGACGCGCGTCGCGCCGTGATGCGACAGCGCGTCGGCGAGCGCATGGGCGTCGCGCAGCCCGAGATTCAACCCCTGTCCGGCGACGGGATGAAGCGTCTGCGCCGCATTGCCGATCGCGGCGACATTGCCCTTGACGAGCGTATCGGCGGTATTGAGGCCGAGCGGGAACGCGGCGCGCCCTTTGATTTGCGTGAAGCGGCCCATCCGGTCGCCGAACTCCGCGCCGAGTTCGCGCAGGAAATCTTCGTCGGACAATTGCGCGCGGCGCGCCGCCTGTTCCGGCGCGCAGCACCAGACGAGCGCGTAGTCCGCGCCGCGCACGCCGCCCATCGGCAAAAGCGCAATCGGGCCTTGCGGCGTGAAGCGCTCCCACGCGACGTGCGGTTGCGGCGCCGACAGCGTCACCGTGCCGACCAGCGCCGTCTGCCCGTAGTCGCGCGTTGTGCCCGATCCGGCCTGCTGCTCGCCGAAGAGACCACCTTCGGCGTTCACGAGGATGCGCGTGCGCAGCGTGCGCGTCACATGCGCGCTTTCGATCGGCAGCAGCACGCCGTCGTCTTCGAGTTGTTGCGGCGGCTGGGCCTTCGTCGACTTGAACCAGTGCACATGCGTCGTACGCACGGTCTCGGCGAGCGCGTGGACGATCGACCCGTAGCGCAGCACGTAGCCGAGCGCGGGCAGGCCGTGTTCCGCGTGATCGATCAGCGTACGCCCGAAGTGGCCGCGCTGCGACACGTGGATGCGCTGGATCGCGGTGGCGTCGGAGGGCCAGCGCAGTGGCTCGAGGATCATCCGGCTGCCATGCGACACGGCAATCGCGCGCGGATCGGCGATCGAGTCTTCCGGCTCGCGCGCGTCGATCAGCGCGACCGACAGTTGCTGCGTCGCGCTGCGCCGCGCGAGCCAGCCCGCGAGCGCGAGACCGACAGGCCCCGCGCCGACGATCGTCACGTCGTAGTCGAATGGCTGCGTGTTCGAGGGGACGAGCGGCGCGCTCGCGGCCGCCGCCTGATGGACATCGTTCATCTTCTTGTCTGTTCCTTGCACTCAGGCGGCGCCCGCCTCGTGTGCCGGCTGCGCCTGTTGCCCAGGTTGCGCCTGTTGCATCAGCGCTTCGATCTGGTCCGCGTCGACGGGCACGTCGCGCGTGATCAGCTCGCAGCCCGTCGCCGTGACAATCGCGTCGTCTTCGATGCGAATGCCGATGTTCCAATACTTTTCGGGCACATCGTCGGCGGCGCGGATATAGAGGCCCGGCTCGATCGTCAGCGTCATGCCCGGCTTCAGCGTGCGCCAGGGCTGCGCGCCGCTTTCATCGGCGCTCACGCCCCGCTCGCGATAGTCGCCCGCATCGTGCACGTCCATGCCGAGCCAATGGCCCGTGCGGTGCATGTAAAAGCGCGTGTACGCGCGCTCCGCGATCACGTCCTCGACGCCCGCGAACAGATCGCGCTTGAGAATGCCCGTATCGAGCAGCCCTTGCGCGAGCACGCGCACGGCGGCCTGATGCGGCGCGTCGAAGCTCACGCCTGCGCGCGTCGCGTCGATGGCCGCCTGCTGCGCGGCCAGCACGATGTCGTAGATCTCGCGCTGCGCGGGCGTGAAGCGGCCGTTCGCGGGGAACGTGCGCGTGATGTCCGACGCGTAGCCGTCCAGCTCGCACGCCGCGTCGATCAGGATCAGATCGCCGTCCTGCGCTACGGCATCGCCGGCGGGGTAGTGCAGCACGCACGCGTTCGCGCCCGCCGCGACGATCGAGCCATACGCGGGCGCCTGCGCGCCGTGCTTGCGGAACGTGTACAGCAGTTCTGCTTCGAGTTCGTATTCGCGCACGCCGGGGCGGCACGCGGCCATCGCGCGCCGGTGCGCCTGCGCGGAGATCGCGGCGGCGCGGCGCATGATCGACAGTTCGTGTTCGTCCTTGACGAGGCGCATGTCGTCGAGCAGCGGCATCAGGTCGTGTACGGCCGCCGGCGCGACGATCCCGCTCCTGCCCTGCGCGCGCACGGCGTCGAGCCAGTGGCGCACCTTGCCGTCGAGCGCTTCCGACGAGCCAAGCGCGTAGTGCAGCGCCGGCTTGTCCGCGATGATGCGCGGCAATTGCGCGTCGATCTCGTCGAAGGAGAACGCGGCGTCGAAGCCGAATGCTTCGCGCGCCGCGTCGGGGCCGAAGCGAAAGCCTTCCCACGTCTCGCGCTCGGCGCTCTTCGCGCGGCAAAAGAGGATTGCCGCGGGCTCGTTCTGCTTCGCGCGGGCGTCGAGCACGAGCATCGCTTCGGGCTCGGTGAAGCCGGTCAGGTAATAGAAGTAGCTGTCGTGCCGGTACGGATAGTCGGCGTCGCGGTTGCGCAGGACTTCGGGCGCGGTCGGAACGATCGCGACGCCGCCGCCCGTCGCGCGCAGCGCATCGAGCACGCGCGCGCGGCGCTGACGGTAGATGTCGATAGCCGGAGTCAGGTCGGTCATGAGTTCGGTCGGCGGGTTCATCGTGCGGGTTGGATGGCGGCGCGCGAGGCAATCTCTCGACGCCGCAGCGCAATGCTGCGATTGTATCGCCCAACTGGAATCGCTTCCGTCGGGCCCGCGCGCGGGTGGCCCGCATCCTCGGGCGCAGCCATCGTCTCGACGATCGCGGGTCGCGCCCACGTGCCCCCATGGTTCGAAACGGCAACCACGCCTCAGCCATCCGCGGCGGCGGCCATCCGACATCGATGCGCGAACGCCTGGCCGTCAGGCCTGGTAGACGGACGGACGCCAAGCAGGCATTGTTGCAATCTGTCTACAGCCTTGAAGCAGGCAACGCGCCTGCCACGCGCGCTGCGCTGAAAATCTGCCAACGCTCGCCAACGCACGTATACTTTCGGCCAATTTCAAACGAGGCAGGATGTGATGAAACTCATCGGTTCGCTGTCGAGCCCGTTCGTCCGCAAGGCGCGGATCGTGCTCGCCGAAAAGAAAATCGACTACAAGCTGGAACTCGAAAACGTCTGGGCCGCGGATACGGCCATCCACGACTACAACCCGCTCGGCAAGGTGCCGTGTCTCGTGATGGAAGACGGCGCGGCTGTGTTCGATTCGCGCGTGATCTGCGAATACGTCGATACGCTGTCGCCCGTGTGCAAGCTCGTGCCGCAGTCGGGCCGCGAGCGCGTCGAAGTGCGCTGCTGGGAAGCGCTCGCCGACGGCATGATGGATGCCGCCGTGCTGATCCGTCTTGAAGGCGTGCTGCGCGACGAAGCGCAGCGCAGCGAAGCGTGGGTCGCGCGCCAGCGTCACAAGATCGACGACGGCCTGAAGGCGATGGCGCGAGGGCTCGGCTCGAAGACGTGGTGCGCGGGCAATCAGTACACGCTCGCGGATGTGGCCGTGGGCTGCGCGCTGAGCTATCTGGACTTCCGCATGCCGCAACTGGACTGGCGCGAGCAGCATCCGAACCTCGACAAGCATTATCAGAAGCTGTCGCAGCGTCAGTCGTTCATCGATACGGCATTGACCTGAACCGCACCCGGCGAGCCGGCAAACATCGATGCCGCGTGCCGTTGTCGAGCCACACTGATGGAATGTTAAGGAATCTTTCGTTTTCCACGAAAGCGCCTTTCAGCATGTTAAAAACGCCTGCCTGTCAGGCGTTTTTGCTTTTGGGCGCCTGTCTGGATGACGCATGACCATCGATAACAACCGTCAAGAGACCTTCGGCATGAAAACGATTCGCGTAGCTCTCGCTGCCGCCGCGTGCGGCGTGCTCGCCGCCTGTTCGGGGATGAGCCTCGATCCCAATACTCTCGTTCAATCCGGCTCACAGGCGTTTCAGGCCGCGTCGCTCTCCGATGGCGACGTGCGCACGCTGTCCGACAAGTCGTGCGCGCAGCTCGACGCTGAAAACAAGATCGCGGGTGCCGGCAGCCCATACACGAAGCGCCTGAACAAGATCGCCGCGCAGCTCGGCGACAACATCAACAGCGTGCCCGTCAACTACAAGGTCTACATCACGAAGGACGTCAACGCGTGGGCGATGGCGAACGGCTGTGTGCGCGTCTATAGCGGCCTGATGGACATGATGACGGACGACGAAGTGCGCGGCGTCGTCGGTCACGAGATGGGGCACGTCGCGCTCGGTCACACGAAGAAGGCGATGCAGGTCGCGTATGCGACGTCGGCGCTGCGGTCGGTGGCGACGTCGGCGGGCGGCATCACGGGTGCGATCTCGGCGTCGCAGCTCGGCGATTTCTCCGAGAAGCTGATCAACGCACAGTTCTCGCAATCGCAGGAATCGGCTGCCGACGACTATTCGTTCGATCTCCAGAAGAAGAAAGGCCTTGATCCGTCCGGCCTCGTCACGTCGTTCAACAAGCTCGCGAAGCTCGACGGCGGCAAGTCGAGCATGCTCGATTCGCATCCGGCGTCGGCGGCGCGCGCGCAGCATATCCAGCAGCGGATCGCGTCGAACAAGTAAGCCGACGATTCCCGAATAGAAAACGCGCGCTCGATTCGCATCCAGCGCGCGTTTTTAATTGACGCTTCAAAGACACCAACGCTTACGCCAAGGCCGCCTCGAGATTCGGCGAAAACGAATCGCTGCGCGCGATGGGCCACCACTTCTCGTACAGCGTATAGCGATAGTTGCCGTTGATCAGATCGTTCGGCTCGAGATACTTCAGCAGGTCCGACATCAGCCGAACCTCATACGACGACACGCGCCGCACGATGTGATGCGCGCGCAGATCGGACGGATGACGCAGACCGGCCGCCTGCACGATTTCCTGCAACGCATGCAGCGTGTTGTGATGGAAGTTGAACACGCGGTCCGACTTGTCGGTGACGATCAGCGCACGCTGGCGCACGGGGTCTTGCGTCGCGACGCCCGTCGGGCAGCGGCCCGTGTGGCAGGTCTGCGCCTGGATGCAGCCGACCGCGAACATGAAGCCGCGCGCGGCGTTCACCCAGTCGGCGCCGATCGCGAGCGTCTTCGCGATGTCGAAAGCGGTGATCATCTTGCCGCTTGCGCCGATGCGAATCCGGTCGCGCAGCCCGATGCCGACCAGCGTGTTGTGCACGAGCAGCAGCCCCTCTTGCAGCGGCACGCCGATGTGATCGGTGAATTCGAGCGGCGCCGCGCCCGTGCCGCCTTCCGCGCCGTCGACGACGATGAAGTCCGGCAGGATGCCCGTTTCCAGCATCGCCTTCGCGATGCCGAAGAATTCCCACGGATGGCCGATGCACAGCTTGAAGCCCGTCGGCTTGCCGCCCGACAGATCGCGCAGACGCCCGACGAATTCAAGCAGCCCGCGCGGCGTCGAAAACTCGGAGTGTGTCGCGGGCGAGATGCAGTCGCGGCCCATCGGCACGCCGCGCGTTTCGGCGATTTCCGGCGTGATCTTAGCGGCGGGCAGCACGCCGCCGTGGCCCGGCTTCGCGCCTTGCGACAGCTTCACCTCGATCATCTTCACTTGCGGTTCGCGCGCCTGCTTCGCGAACCTCTCGGCGTTGAACGTGCCGTCGTCGTTGCGGCAGCCGAAGTAGCCCGACGCGATTTCCCAGATGATGTCGCCGCCATGCTCGCGGTGATACTTCGACATCGAGCCTTCGCCCGTGTCGTGCGCGAAGTTGCCTTTCTTCGCGCCGAGGTTCAGCGCGCGAATCGCGTTCGCCGACAGCGAGCCGAAGCTCATCGCCGAGATGTTGAAGATCGACATCGAATACGGCTGCGCGCGGTCCGCGCCGACCACGATGCGAAAGTCGTGACCGTCGAGCTTCGTCGGCACGAGCGAATGGCTGATCCATTCGTGGCCCGTCGCCTTCACGTCGACTTCCGTGCCGTACGGGCGGCTGTCCACTTCGTTTTTCGCGCGCTGATAGACGATGCTGCGTTGCGCGCGCGAGAACGGTCTTTCTTCCGTGTCGTCTTCGACGAAGTACTGGCGGATCTCCGGCCGGATGAATTCGAACAGGAAGCGCAAATGGCCCCACAGCGGATAGTTGCGCAGGATCGCATGGCGCTCCTGCGTCAGATCGTAGATGCCGAGCGCGACGAGCAGCACAGGCACGATGATCCACGGCCATGCGATGTGACCGGCTGCGGCGAGCGCCGCGCAGGCCGCGAGCAGCAGAAGGGCACTCCACATCGCCAGATAACGTCGAGAGAACATGACAACTCCATTGCAGTGATTTCGCTGCCGCCGATGCATTGGGCGTCCGTTGCATCGGCCTTGCCTTGCGCGAAGTCGGCGGGCGTTTGCGCGGATGGATCGCGCTGCGGATCGGTACGGCGGATACGGCGGGTTGTCCAGGCGCTCGCATGTGCCGGGGCCCGACGATCACGCGAGCGAAGCCGGCGGTCGACAGGCAATGGCGGCGGCGGGACAACCGTCGCCCGGAAGATACAACGAACGGGAACTTGATGCAGCGATGCCGGTGCGGACCGGCTCGCGGATCGTTCACGCGAACCGGTCACGGCGACACTCAGCGCGCCGTCAGCAGCGCCGCTTTCTGTGGCTGGCGTTCGACCGGTTGGGCGGTCGCCGCGTGCTCGATGATGCCGCCGCCGAGGCAGACGTCGCCATCGTAGAGCACGGCCGATTGCCCCGGTGTTACAGCCCATTGGGCGTCGGCGAAATGGAGGGAGAAGAGAGTGTTCTTGCTGTTGCCGCCGTCGGCGGCACCGAACGTGCACGCCGCATCGGCCTGGCGATAGCGCGTCTTCGCCGCGCACGCGTGGCCTTCCTCGGGCGCATGGCCCGCGACCCAGCTCGTGTTGCCCGCCGTCAGCATATGGCTCAGCAGCCACGGATGATCGTGGCCTTGCGCGACGTACAGCGTGTTGGACGGAATGTCCTTGCCCGCGACGAACCACGGCTCGCCGCTGCCGTCCTTGCTGCCGCCGAGGCCAATGCCCTTGCGTTGTCCGAACGTATAGAACGCGAGGCCGATGTGCTCGCCGACCGTCTTGCCTTCCGTGGTTTTCATCGGGCCCGGCTTGGTCGGCAGATAGCGGTTCAGGAAGTCGCGAAACGGCCGCTCGCCGATGAAGCAGATGCCCGTCGAGTCCTTCTTCTTCGCGTTCGGCAGACCGATCTGTTCGGCGATCTCACGGACCTTCGTCTTCGGAATTTCGCCGAGCGGAAACAGCGTCTTCGACAGTTGCGCCTGGTTCAGCCGATGCAGGAAGTACGACTGGTCCTTCGTGTGATCCTTCGCCTTCAGCAGTTCGAAACGGCCGTCGACTTCACGCACGCGCGCGTAGTGGCCCGTCGCGATGGTTTCCGCGCCGAGCGACATCGCGTGATCGAGGAATGCCTTGAACTTGATTTCCGCGTTGCACAGCACGTCGGGGTTCGGCGTGCGGCCGGCCGAGTATTCGCGCAGGAATTCGGCGAACACGCGGTCCTTGTATTCGGCCGCAAAGTTGACGGCCTCGACGTCGATGCCGATCAGGTCCGCGACCGATACGACATCGATCCAGTCCTGACGCGTCGAACAGTATTCGCTGTCGTCATCGTCTTCCCAGTTCTTCATGAAGAGGCCGACGACTTCGTAGCCCTGTTCCTTCAGCAGCCATGCCGTGACCGACGAATCGACGCCGCCCGACATGCCTACCACCACTTTCTGTTTGCTCATCTGGTTCTGCCTGACTGCTCTTTCTCGTGCCGAAGCACGCGTTCTATCGGGAGGGCCCGACTGAATGCGTTTGCACGAAGTCGAGCGGGAAACGCCGGCCTGCGAGGTAGTCGTCGATACATTGCATCACGAGCGGCGTGCGATGCCGCTCGGGGCACGCGCGCAATTCGTCGGCGCTCATCCACACCGTGCGGACGATGTCGGGATCGAGCGCGCGGCCCGCGGTGGGCAAGCCTTCCGTCGAGCCGCAATACGTGAAGCGCAGATACGTGACGCCATCGGCGGGACCATCGACGGTTTCCGGGCGGCTGAAGTGCGTCATGTACACGCCGACAAGCGCCTCGGGCGCGAACGCTTGCGCCGTTTCTTCGAGCGTTTCGCGGACGACAGCTTGCGTCAGCGTCTCGCCTGCTTCCAGATGTCCGGCGGGCTGGTTGAGGCGCAGTCCAGCGGGCGTGTGCTCTTCGACCAGCAGAAAGCGCCCGTCGCATTCGACGACGGCCGCCACCGTCACATGCGGGGCCCAAGTTTCCGGTTTCATGGGACGGCATTTTACCGGTTATGGGCTGGGCCTGCCGGTGCGCGCGAGATAGCACGCTGCGCACCTAGCACAGGTCGGTAAAAAAAGCACGAAGGATCGCGTTCCTGAAGACTGGGATCGTTACAGATTTCAATCCGTCACCTGACTTCGGTTAAAGTTGCAGCGTTGGCTGAAGCCCCAGCCGTGCGTTGCCGTTGCACTTGCCCTATTGCATTGCCGGCGTTGCCCCTCGTCGGCGATTCCAGATTTTCATAACAGAAGATGGTCGAGGAGGTTTAACGATGCACATCGGAGTGCCAGCCGAGACGCGGCCGTATGAAACACGCGTCGCCGCGACGCCCGAGACGGTCAAGAAGTACGTGTCGCAGGGTCACAAAGTCACCGTACAGAGCGGCGCCGGAACGGGAGCCAGTTATCTGGACGATGCCTATTCAGCAGCAGGGGCGGAGATCGCCGATGCGCCGACAGCGTTCGGCGCGGAGATCGTTCTCAAGGTCCAGACGCCCACCGATTCAGAACTCCCGCTACTTAAACGCGGCGCAGTGCTGATCGGCATGCTCGAGCCTTTTAATACGGAGAATTCATCAAAGCTTGCAGCAGCGGGCATTACTGCCTTCTCGCTGGAAGCCGCGCCGCGCACGACGCGCGCGCAAAGTCTCGACGTATTGTCGTCTCAAGCCAACATCGCGGGCTACAAGGCGGTGCTGCTAGCAGCCGACCTTTACCCGCGCTTCATGCCGATGCTGATGACGGCCGCCGGTACCGTGAAGGCCGCGCGCGTGCTGATTCTGGGCGCGGGTGTCGCGGGCCTGCAGGCAATTGCGACCGCGAAGCGCCTCGGCGCCGTGATCGAAGCGTCGGACGTGCGGCCCGCCGTGAAGGAGCAGATCGAGTCGCTCGGCGCGAAATTCCTCGACGTGCCCTACGAAACCGCTGAGGAACGCGAAGCAGCCGAAGGTGTCGGCGGCTACGCGCGGCCGATGCCGCCTTCGTGGCTCACGCGCCAGTCGGCGCTCGTTCACGAGCGCGCGAAGCAGGCCGACGTCATCATCTCGACCGCGCTGATTCCCGGCCGTCCCGCGCCGACGCTGCTTTCCGTCGAAACCGTGCAGGCGATGAAGCCGGGCTCCGTGCTGATCGACCTCGCGGCCGGACGTGGCGCCGAGTATGAAGGCAACCGCGGCGGCAACTGTCCGCTGACGGAAGCCGACAAAGTCGTCGTCAAGCACGGCGTGACGATCGCGGGCTATACGAATCTCGCGTCGATGGTCGCGTCGGATGCGTCCGCACTGTACGCGCGCAATCTGCTCGACTTCATGAAGCTGATCGTCACGAAGGAAGGCGCACTCAATATCGATCTCGCGGACGACATCGTCGCGGCCACGCTGCTGGCACGCGACGGCGAAGTCACGCGCAAGGCATAAGAAGGAGACGGGTGATGGAAGTCATCAACCATACCGTGATCAACCTGATCATATTTGTGCTGGCGATCTACGTCGGCTACCACGTCGTGTGGAACGTAACGCCGGCGCTGCATACGCCGCTGATGGCCGTGACGAACGCGATTTCGGCGATCGTCATCGTCGGTGCGATGCTTGCGGCCGGTCTCACGGTCGGCGGCGCGGGCAAGTTCTTCGGCACGATTGCCGTGGCGCTCGCGGCCGTGAACGTGTTCGGCGGATTCCTCGTGACACGGCGAATGCTGGAGATGTTCAAGAAGAAGGAGCCGAAGAAGATTGCGGGTCCCGGTGGTTCGAAGGAGGGTGCGTAAATGAGCATGAACGTCGTTACGCTCCT
>NZ_CYGY02000109.1 GCF_900007165.1 Paraburkholderia piptadeniae | reverse complement strand
CAGAAAAATCGTCTCAGTTCGGCCACAACCTGCTGTTCAGCGCTCCGGGAACCCGGCTGTTGGAACAGCTGCATTGCACCGGAACCTGACGGACGAGCGCACAATTGGGATCCGCCAGGAGCAGCCGTTCGGCAAATAACCTGATGGAGGACGTGTGCACCGTCTTGAACGGTTCTGAGAGGACCGTAGCCAAACTAGCTCTTCCTCATGCTAATGCGTTGGCGTACCTTCGGTCAGTGGAGTTGTTTCCCTTTCAAGTATCGCTGTTAAGGAAGGTGCGAGTTAGCACGGAGATGAGTCTGTACGTGCTTGCCTACAACATGAAGCGCGTTATTAAGCTCCTTGTTCGCAACGGCTAATTGAGGCGTTGCAGGGGTAACGCCGCCAGCTGACGGCGCTGCGGTTCCTATGGTGCCAAATTATTCAGTCGCTCCTCCGTTCCCGAGAAGGGGGCCTTGAAAGCGACGAACGTCGCCATGGTCGGAGCCCCTTGGTGTTTTGACACGGTCTTATATGGACACCGCCCGGCTTGCCATCCCGTGCTGACGCGCGAATGTCTGCTCTGGCCATAGCAGCGCCCCCCGCGCTGTGGCTTAAGACATCGTTGTATTGACGGTTCATGACGGATCTTAAGCGTTGAATGTGATTGAGAAGTCGCCTATAAAGCCAAAAATGACAAGCGAAACCAGCTTTACTTCTGGCTAACCCATCATGCTGAACCGCGCTGGCGTGGTGGACGCCCAGATTGCGCAGACATAAGCAAGACGCTGGAGTCAACAGTGACAGCCGGCTGCATCCGGATCGGGACTTTTCGCGTACAACCCAATGCAGACGGGAGAAGGTCGATGTCGGGTTGGCCATTGGTCACGGTGGTAGCCGCGCTTGTCTTGCTCTCAGGCGAGAGCGGGGCGAAGCCAAACGTACCCGAAAGCGATGGAGTGGTGCTCGAACACCTCCCGGAAAAAAACGATCCGACGCTCGCGCAACTGAAACGCATGCGCGCGACGCTGATGATGGACCCGCGCAATCTCAACCTGGCAATGTCCGTCGCGCGTCGCGCTCTCGAAGCAGGGCGGAGGCTGGGCGATCCTCGCTTCTTCGGCCAGGCGCAGGCGGCGCTGGCGCCGTGGTGGAGCGGAGAGGATGTGCCGCCTACCGCGTTATTGCTTCGCGCAACGCTCAAGCAAAGCCAGCATGATTTCGACGGCTCGCTTGCCGATCTGGATCGGTTGCTGGCCGCGCATCCAGCGCTCGCGCAGGCGCGACTGACGCGCGCCACAGTGCTGAGCGTGCGCGGACGCTACGCGGACGCGCGGCACGATTGCGAGCAACTGACGGGACTCGTTGCACCCATCGTCGTTATCGGGTGCGATGCGACATCGGCGAGCCTGACCGGCAACGCAGCCGGCGCATACCGGGCGCTCGTGCAGGTGCTTGCGCAAGGCGTCGGCAATCTGGACGTGCGCGAGTGGGCGTTGACGCTCGCCGCGGAAATTGCCGCTCGCCGCGGCGACTTCGATGCAGCCGAGCGACATTTCCGCGACGCACTTGCGCTCGACCCGCGTGACGCTTATCTGCAGGGGGCGTACGCCGATTTTCTGCTGGATCGGGGTCGTCCGCGAGAGTTGCTGCCACTCTTGCGTGACGCTACAAAAAATGACGCGCTGCTGCTTCGTTTAGTGCTGGCCGAACAACAGCTGCCGGAATTGCGCGAGTCATTCGCTGCGCACCGCGAGGATCTCTCAGCGCGCTTTGACGCTGCGCGTCGCCGCGGGGATAGCGTGCATCGCCGGGAGGAGGCGCGCTTTCGTCTCTCAGTTGAACATGACGCCAAAGCGGCACTTATTCTCGCGCGCGAAAACTGGTTGGTCCAGCGCGAGCCGCCGGACCTGCGGATTCTGATCGAAGCCGCGCGTGCGGCCGGTGATGCTGATGCCCTAAAGATTGCATCCGATTGGGTCGCAGCAACGCGTCTCGAAGATGCATCGATTGTCACGCTGCTGCAGGTGCGGCGATGAGACGCGTCGTCCTCGCCTTTGTGCTCGCGTTGCTGATAGCGCCCGCGTTTGCGCACAAGGCAAGCGATGCCTACCTCACACTGGAGCGCAGCGGGCAAGCGCTGCGCGGTCAGTGGGATATCGCGCTACGCGATCTCGACAACGCGCTTGGGCTCGATGAGAACGGCGACGGGGACATCACGTGGGGTGAAGTACGCTCGCGAAAGCGAGATATCGCGGCATATGCGCTTGCACACCTCAAGGTGTCCTCCGGCGGCAAGCTTTGTGCGCTCGAACCGACTGGGCAACTGATCGACTCGCACACCGATGGCACCTACGCGGTGCTGACGTTCACAGGACAATGTCCGCGGGCGAGCCCAACACTTTCTATCGATTACCGGCTGTTCGAAGGCCTTGATCCCCAGCATCGCGGACTTCTCAACTTCGTCGAGAACGGTGAGAGCCGGAGTGTCGTATTTAGCGCTGACGCGCCGCACCGCATCGTCGGCACCGATACCGGCGGGCCATTGACACAGTTCGCGATGTATCTGAACGAAGGTGTCTGGCACATCTGGACCGGATACGATCACATCCTCTTCCTGCTTTCGCTGCTGCTGCCTGCGGTGCTGATTCGTGAGGGGCATGCATGGCAGCCCGGCACATCATTTCGCCGGGCATTCATCGATGTCACCAAGGTTGTGACCGCATTTACGGTGGCGCACTCGATCACACTCACGCTCGCGGCGCTATCGATCGTCGTGCTGCCTTCGCGGCTCGTTGAATCGGGCATCGCCTTGTCGGTAGTGCTGGCGGCGCTGAATAACCTGTTTCCGCACGTGACGAACGGACGCTGGATGGCGGCGTTCGGCTTCGGACTGCTGCACGGATTGGGCTTTGCAGGCGCGTTGCACGACCTCGGCTTGCCGGCCGGTTCGCTTGCGTTGTCGCTCGCCGGATTCAATCTTGGCGTCGAAGCAGGACAACTCGCCATCGTATTCGTTTACCTGCCACTGGCGTTCTCGTTGCGAGCAACCTGGACATACCGGCGCGTGGTACTTACCGGCGGCTCAGCGGTGACCGCGACCGTCGCCATGATCTGGCTGCTCGAGCGTGCACTCAACGTCCCGATATTTAGCTCGTTTGCGGCCCCGTTATAACCTGAAGGAGAACACCATGAGATCTGTTGTCCGCATCATGGCGGCCGTCGCGCTTTGCGCCGCGGCGCTTTGGGGCAGTGGAACGCACCCTGCCAGTCACCGCGAGGCACCCCTAATTGCGAACGACCCGACCGCCGACAACACCGACTTTTACATGTTTCGGAGTTGGACGAACCCTAACAACGTCGTTTTCATTTTGAACGTGATTCCCATGCAGGACCCTGGCGCTGGGCCGAACTATTTCAATTTCGGCGATGACGTGATTTATCGCATCAACATCGACACCAATGGCAACGGCAAGGCCAACGACCTCGTCTACGAAATCCGCTTCAAGACCGAATTGCGCGGGGCCCTGGCGAGCCAACAGCTGCCGCTGTCATACGCCGCGTTGCCGCCGATCACTGCGCTCGACGGCCCGGGCTCGGACGGCCTGATCCTGCGCCAGAGCTACACCGTGACGCAAGTTCGTCACGGCCAACGCACCGACCTGGGTACCCAGAGGATGTTCGCGGTGCCGTCCAACGTGGGACCGCTAACGATGCCCAATTATGAGGCGCTCGCCGCACAGGGTATCTACGTGCTGGCGAACGGCGGCAAGGTCTTCGCCGGACAGCGCGGTGAGACGTTCTACATCGATTTGGGCGCCGTGTTCGACACGGTGAATCTGCGCCGCACGCCGCCTGTGTTGACACCGGCGGAGGATGCCAACGATCACGTGAATCCTTTTGGCAACGACACGTTCTCCGGCTTCAACATCAGCACCATTGCGATCGAAGTGCCAATCACCACGGTGACCAAACCCAATGGCGTAATCGGCGCGTACGTGTCCACAATGCGTCACGAAGGCCGCGGGATGGGCGTCGATGAGGACAACGCCGGACGTTGGGTGCAGGTGTCCCGCATGGGCAATCCACTCGTCAACGAATTGATCATTGGGACCGATTCGAAAGACAAATGGAATACGACCGATCCGGCCGACGAAGCGCAATTCCTGGGTTTCTATCTCAACTCCAGTCTGGCGACCGCACTCAACCTCCGGTTCGGCTTGACGATTCCGACGACCAACCGAACTGATTTGGTAAACGTGCTGCTCAAGTATCCCTCCCAACCGCAGACTGGGGCGTGCGGCGCACACGATTGCTCGGAACTCCTGCGGCTCAATCTGGGGGTTTCTCCGACACCGCCAGCGCAGCAGCGTCGCCTCGCCGTTCTTGCCGGGGACAGCGCCGGCTGGCCCAATGGGCGGCGCCCGAACGACGACGTGACCGACATCGCGCTGCGGGTCATTGCGGGCCGTCTGACAGGTGCGCCAACGGGCAACCTGTTGCTGGGTGATGGCGTGAACTTCAACATCGGTGCCGAAGGCAGCAACCTGACCGTGAACGGAATCTATACCGTATTCCCCTACCTGCCGACACCGCACGACGGGCGAAATCGCCGCCACATCGACTGCGGTGAAGCGGGTGCCAATCCCTGCTGAATGGTAATTGAGGTTCGCCGCGATTCGGCATAAGGTGTTCGCGGCGGTCGACAGTTGCACAAAACGTCACCAATGCTTAAGCAGAGAGACCTGGACAGGCGCTGTAATCTGGAAGATTGCGCACGGCGAGTTCGCGCTAGCCCACTATTGACCGAGGCCGGGGAAGTCCACGCCGGCCCTTCCAGGACATTGCATGAAAGGCCGGGCTTCGTCGGTGCACCCCGTCGGCGAAGCTGGCAACACGGTATTGCCTGACACGCTCGAGTAAGCAGGTAATCCGTCACCGTCTGTGTACCGAAGCCGAGGTCATTGGCTCACCAGGTCCTCAACGAAGCCTCGTGAGGCCGTTACCCGGCCTGGATGGCATATGCGATTCATGTCGCACGTACCCCGAGATACGTCGATAGACCGCATCGGCTCCGCGCGGCAGAAATCCTTTTGATGTGAAGCGGACACTCGACAATGCCTAACGATCCGCGGTGGCAAGTGCACGAAGAACGGCCGAGCAATTATCGAGCGCCGTCGCTGAATGAATGACCGCTGGATCTGGCGGATTCAACCGGTCGATGCAACACAATGAACGTCGCATGAGCGGCGGGAGTGTTGCAAATGAAACAGAGGCGCCGGATCTATTACAGCGAAAGCCAGAAGGCGTTGATGTGGGAACGCTGGCGTAAAGGCGAGTCGTTGCAGCACATCGCCGAGCTATTTAACCGCAATCATTCGTCGGTACAGGGAATTCTGGCGCAAACTGGTGGAATCCAGCCTGCACCACGCCGGCGATCCAGGCTGGCGCTCACGCTTACCGAGCGTGAGGAGATTTCGCGGGGCCTCGTCGCGGGCGATTCGATTCAGTCAATCGCCCGGCGACTGTCGCGATCACCGTCCACGATCTGTCGCGAGATCAAGCGTAACAGTGGGCAGGCCGGCTATCGGGCCAGCCACGCCGACCAGCTTGCATTGGATCGGTCGCTGCGCCCCAAGGTCTGCAAACTGGTCGAGCATCGGATGCTGGCTCAAATCGTGGCCAGCAAGCTCCGGTTGCAGTGGTCGCCTCAGCAGATTGCTGGATGGCTCAACCGCGCCTGGCCGGACAACGAGGACTACCACGTGTCGCACGAGACCATCTACCGCAGTCTTTTCATTCAGGCACGGGGTGCATTGAAGAAAGAGTTGCTGGAGCATTTATGGCGCACCCGGGCCATGCGTCGCTCGCGCCATCACACGCAGAAAACGGACGATCACGGCAGGATCCGCGACGCGGTATCAATCCGTGAACGACCCGCCACGGTGGAAGACCGTGCGGTGCCGGGGCACTGGGAGGGGGATCTCCTGTGTGGTAGCGGTGGCAGCCAGATTGCAACGCTTGTAGAGCGTCAGACACGCTATGTAATGCTGGTGAAGATCGCGAGCAAGGACAGCGAGTCGGTTGTCAATGCGCTCATCAAACACGCTGGCAAGCTGCCGCAGGAACTCTATAAATCGCTCACGTGGGATCGGGGGACAGAGATGGCGGACCATAAACGGTTCACCATCGCCACCGACATTGCCGTGTACTTCTGCGATCCGAAACACCCCTGGCAACGCTACTCACAGGCCAAACTCAACGCCGTGGCACGAAGGCTGAACGAGCGCCCGAGGAAGACGCTGGATTATGAAACACCGGCTGAACGATTCCATCGAACTATTGCATCGACCGGTTGAATCCGCCCTTGAAAGCTGCCGTCGACTCGCGCTAGACCCAACGGCTGTTGAGGGTCGCAAGTACGCATCCGCTCGCGGTTAGGCCTGACATTCACGGTTGCCGAGGTGCGAATGACAGATATGCGGCCTTCTATGAGCCACCTTTATGTCAAGAAATGAGCGAATGCCCAGGTCAAATTCCATTACGGCCAAAGCAGACATCGATATTGCAGTATGAACGGGACCCGGAGCGAAAAGAGGCTTCCGATGTATTTGATGATCGCGGCAGGACGGTGCCGTGGATGGCGCGAACGGTGCACAGCCTCTACGGCGCACACGGGCAGAAGATTCTTGACAGGGAGAACATCGCGACATCGCGATAGCGTACTGGCGCTACCTCCGAGTACTGGCAGAGTGCGGTGAACTTAACCAGCTGGAGCTCGGCAAGCGGGTTGGCATTGCATCCACCACCGCAGTCCTGGCGCTCGGTAAAAATAAACCGTAGGTAGCTGCTCCGGCGCTCTCAAAAAATCGACCGCCCGGTAAGCGTGGTCAACCGTTCCAGTGCCTGGACGCCTGCAAGCGAGTTGCCGTTCGCATCGAGTCCGGGCGACCAGACGCACACGGCCATCTCCCCCGGCAGCACCGCGACAATCCCACCGCCCACGCCGCTTTTCGCCGGCAGCCCAACGCGATACACGAAGTCACCGGCAGCGTCGTACGTGCCGCATGTCAGCATGAGGGCAGACAGGCGTTTGGCCGAACTCGCGTCGAGGATGTGTTCGCCCGAGACCGGCGCGACGCCGCGGTTGGCGAGAAAGAGGGAAGCAGTCGCCAGCTCGACGCAGTTCATCTCGATCGCGCATTGGCGGCAGTAGGCGTCGATCACGGTCTCAGGCGGCATCTGCAAGTTGCCGAAGCTCGCCATGAAGTGCGCCATCGCGCGGTTGCGTTCAGCGTGCGCAAGCTCGGAGTTGGCGATGCGGAGGTCGTAGTCGAGATCGGCGACGCCGGTCAGGCGCCGCATGAACTGGATGAGCGCCGTCTCGGCGCGGACGAAGCGGCGGCACAGGACGTCGGTGACGACGAGCGCGCCCGCGTTGATGAACGGATTACGCGGCACGCCGCGCTCGGCTTCGAGCTGGACGAGCGAATTGAACGCGTTGCCCGACGGCTCGCGGCCGACGCGCGTCCAAAGTGCGTCGCCGATCAACTGGAAAGCGAGCGTGCAGGCAAAGAGCTTCGAGATGCTCTGGATGGAAAATCGCTCGTGCGCGTCGCCGACCGAAAAAACGCGTCCGTCGAGCGTAACGACCGCCATGCCGAAGCGCCCGGCGGGCACTTTGGCGAGTTCGGGAATGTAGTCCGCGACAAGGCCGGCGGTGCGCCACGGTTCGATGTCGCGATGAATTCGTTCGAGGATTTCCTGATAGTTCGGTTCGGTCATCGACAGGTGCGTCCGAGAGCCCTTGAGCACGGCAGCGATGATACCGCAGCCCGTCAGCGCTCAGTCACCTGCCCCCGGCGCCACGCACGTCTATGTCAGGATCCCACTAGCCGAAACCCAGCACTGTAAGCGGCTCCGCGATGTGATGAGTTTCCAAGCCAGAGCATCGCGTCGATGGGACGGGGGGCGAGCTTCCGGATGCGGCCATCAACGGCCGTTCATGGCAACCCTTGTCGGACGCTCGAACGTCCCTTCTGCCTCCGAAAACTGCCCTTTGGGAATCACCACACCCGATTCCGTGTAATCGCCGAATCCCGAGGAGTCCGGCATTCGGATGAATTCGAATAGCGCAGTATTGCTGCCGTCCGGTTGAAGGGGTTCAGGCAATGCGTCGCGTAGCGCATCGACATCCGTTTCATACGTGATGATCAGATATTCGCGGTCGATGAACCGATAGGGGCCGCGCGGATAGGACGGCGAGGCTGCGGGCATCGACGGCAGGGCGAGGACATCTTCACGTTTCATGGAGGTCTCCAGGAGAATCGTTCTGCGACATTGCAGGGACTATCGGTTTCAGATGCGTGCGTCGGTGCGTTGAGCACTGTCGCGCGGCATCGCGACGGAATGCGCGAGTGTTCTCGCGTGAGCCTTGTGATCAAGTGACAGGTCAGCGAGCGGCTTGTGGCCGTTAATGTCTTCGGCCTCGTTCGACCGGGTAAAGCGCAGGTGCGTGATGTCTGTCGGGAAGAACATGCTCCAGCTCCACTCGACAAAGATTCTCAGCTTGCGGCCAAGCGTCGGAATGCGCGAGAGATAGAACGCACGCCACAGCAGCCACGCGGGCAAACCGGTCACGCGTACGCCGTAGATCGATGCGACGCCCTTCATATGACCGATGGTGGCCATCATCCCTTTTGCCACGAACGAGAACGCATGCGTGTCCCTGCCTGTCAGATGGCGCACGAGGTTGTCCGCAAGTTGATGTGCTTGCGCCACCGCATGCTGTGCCGTAGGCGGCGACGGTTGTCCCGTCGCTGCATTGCGCACCAGCGCGCAGTCTCCCGCGGCCCAGATGCCGGGCAGGTCGGGCACGCTCATATCGACGTGCGTTTCGATACGGCCGCGCTCGACGGGCATGCCGATGCGCGCAGCAAGCCGCTCGATCAGCGGGTTTGGCTTGGTGCCGATCGTACAGATCACCGTCGATGCTGGAAGGAGCTCGCCGTCCTGCAGCACGACGCCTGCTGCGTCGACGCGTGACGCGCGCGTGCCGAGCCTGACGTTGATACCCCGATCCGCCATGTGTTGTGCAGCCATCGCGCCAAGCTTTTCGGGCATTTCGGGCAGCAGCCGGCTGGCGTCGTGCAGTATCGTGACGGCAACTTCCTCATCGCGCACGAGCTTGTAAAAGTGCCGCACGCTATGCAGATAGTCGGCCAGCTCGCCGGCCACCTCGACGCCGGAGAACCCGCCGCCCACGACGATGAAGTGTCCAAGGCGCCGTCTGACGGCTGGGTCCGACTCCAGCTCGATGCATGCGAGCCGTCGCAATACCTGATTGCGGATGAACATCGCGTCACCGATCAGCTTGAGCGGCAACGCGTGTTCTTTCATGCCCGGCACGAGATCGAGGTTGGCACGCGTTCCAAATGCGAAGATCAGGTGTTCGAAGGCAATTTCGCGAGGACCGGCGAGCGTCGTGCCATGAACGATCCGGCGCTCGTAGTCGATGTCCTGGACAGTCGCCATCATGAAGCGCGAACGCCTGAGCATCTGGCGAATCGGCACGATGACCTGCTCGGGAAAGACAGACGCGCCCACGACTTCGGCAAGCATCGGATTGAAGGTCGTGAAGCTTTCGTCGCTGACGAGCACGACGCGATATGGGGCAGGCAACCTCTTTTCGAGTGCCTGCGCGAGCGTCGTGCCGGCGAAGCCGCCGCCGACGATCACGATGTTCTTTTCAGCTTCCATGTCAACTCCTGCTGCGCGCCCTTCGGCCGGAATGGCTTGCATGGGCCTGTGAGGTAGTGTGCGAAATCGTCCTCACGCGGAAGTCGCCTGGAATTCACTTTTTCGTCACGACATCCAGACGGCCACGTCGACCGGTCCGGCTACGCCCGCGACCGAACGCGCCGACCTTGTCGGCCTGGTCTCGGCGTAGCCTTGGGCAATAGCGTGCGCATAGGTGGCATGCGGCGTCATGGCGCGCGTGTTCTCCGCCTTGTTGTGCTTTTCGAGCTTCGCAGCGAGATTGACGGCATCGCCGATCACCGTGTACTCGAGCCGCTTTCCATCGCCGACGATGCCGAACAGCACCGGACCGCTGGCGATCCCGGCGCCGACGTCGGGCGCCGGCTGGCCGGACCGGCCGCGCGTTGCACGCCAGCCATCGACGGCGCGCATCACGGCATCGACGGCACGCAACGCATTCGCTGCATGCCGCGTATCGGGTATGACGGCGCCGAAGCTCGCAAGAATGCCGTCGCCGAGTAACTTGTCGATACTGCCGCCATGCGACCGGATGATCGGCACGATTAGTTGCTGATATTCCCGAAGCAACGCGATGAGATCGGTGACGCAGAGCGTGCGCGACGCTTCCGTAAAACGGCGCATGTCGAAGAACACAATGGTCGCTTCGCGTATGTCGGCCTGCCCCGGCATTGCAGGCACTTCAGACCGTGTTATGCGGTCCGCGACCGGGTCGTCGAAGAACATCGAGAGGTCGGGGACGGCCTGCCGACCCGACACCGACAGGATGACGAAGCGGCGCGCGCGGGCGAGCGCGATTGCGAGTACCGCCGTTGTCACCACGATCGCAAGTACTTTGTCCAGCTCGCCGCCGAAGTGAATCTGCGTCGAGCGCAACGAGGTGACGTAATCCCACGTCACCGTGTTGCCCTGTGCATGAGTCAATGCGTACGCAAGCAACGCCAGCCATCCTGCCGCCGCCGTCAGGCCCGACAGCAGGACCCATATCGGCTCGAAGCGCAGTGTGCGAAGAGCAATGAGTATGAACACGCATGCGAACTCAGTGCACTTCAGAGAGAACGGCGCCGGCTGCTCATACTGCAGGTGATACGCCCAGATCACGAACATCAGCACGGCCATTTCGGTCACGACGGTCGCGCCCACCATCCATCGTTGAAGCTGCCCCGTCACGGCAAGATAGAGCCGTATAAGTGCAACAACCGAAAAGAGTGTGAGACCGAGCGGCACTGCCCGAATGGGTGCATCCGGCGAAAAGCCGGGTGGGGTGAATGCGTATAGCACAGCGAGGACGGCTGCAATCAGTAACTGAACCGCCGTCACCAGCAGTTCGCTACGGTACTGCTCGCGTTCCAGTTCTTGCAGTACGCGCGCAGGTCACGCTTCGGCGCGCATACGCCTTCCCAGCATCGAAACGAATGATTGCGTGAGCGTCGACATTCGCGAATCCAGGTCGTATCCGGGAATGCGCTAACCCGATGGAGGCCGGATGGCACCGTCCGCGATCTTCGAGCATGTGCCAGCTGGAAGCAGAAGCCATTCGTCGCCTGCCGCATCGCGTGGCGCGCGGCCCGCGCACGCATGCTTCGCCGTGCCGCAATCGTTTCGCCCGGCTCGCACGATGCCGAAGCACCTTTCGCGATCGAATTTGAAAATCGCGGCTGAGTGGGGGCCGAGATGAGTGTTGCGGTCGACAGCCACCGCAATGGCGCCAAATGCACTCAGGATCACGAGGGCATTACCGATTCGGCGATTCATGCCAGCCCCTTGTTTCGCGATGCCAGCGCGATCGCAGCACTCTGCGCGATAGCGATACGGCGCCGATCGCGACACACATCGCTGCGAAGGCGACCCATGCATAAGGCCGCAAGAGTGGCATCGCAACCAGTACGAGCGAGTCGTTGCCACCCGGGATCATCAGGCTTGCCGAGCCCATCAGCGCGCCTCCGCCCAGGCAGCGCGCCAGTTGCGAAAGTGTCACGCGCGGACGGCGAGAGCGTTCGCCGCGCATCGCTCGCGTGATACCGGCTGACGTGGCGCCCACGAGCAGCGCGCCGAACAACAATGCGCGCGAGGCTGTAGCGTCTGCGTGCCCTTGCGCAAGGTCGGAGAGCGTGTCGGTGTATGTCCAGGCTCCGTCGATCACGAACAGCAGCACGAACGTGATGCCGATCGCGGCTGTTGCGGCATGTGGTGACCACACTGCTCGTTCGGCTGCGCCCGGATCGTCGCCCTGCATGCCGGAAACGGCACGTGCCCCGCGTGAGTGCAGCGCGCTGGCCGCAAGCGTTGCGACCATCGCCCCGAGCAACACGATGATGAAAGCAGACGCGTGCGGAGTCGGTGAATCGTGAACGGGGATCGGGATCATCGCGGCGAGCCCACGCGCGGCGACGCGGCAGCCGGCGTAGTAGCCGATGGGCGTTGCGACATAGCACCATTGTCCCGCGCCGATGCGCGCGATCGTGCCCAACGCGCACGCGCCATTGACCGACGCACCGAGCCCCAGCGTCAGTCCACCCCACACCGTCGCGAGGGTCACGGGCGCGCTGGCCGGGAGCGATGGCAGCACACCGAACGACTGCGCGAGCAGCAGGCCGCCCAGCACGAGCATCGATGCGGCGATGAGTGCGAGCAGGCGCCCGCATTTTCGTTCGTCGATGATCTCGTTGATTGCGGCCACCGTGCAGATCGCCCCTCGCCGGATGGCGACGCCCATCGCGAGCGCGCAGAGCGCGGCAAGTGTCGCTGGGACGGCACCAGGCATGAGGTTGACCATGACATTGCTCCGCAAGGCGGGACGGACGAGCTACAGGAACTCGGCGCGGATATCGATGCTGGAGCGCTGGCCGATTGCGTCAAAGTTGTCGTGCAGCCACGTTTCAGCCTGGGCACGACCCTCATCGCGAAGAAAGCACAGGAACGGCCAGTCGGCATTGAGCTTGCTCGACACGCCAAGCGCCGACATCGCTTCGTCGGAGCGGATCGAGTGGATCAACATCTGCTTCATGTCCGGCCGATCGATCTTGCCTTCCTGAATCAGCGTCGTGACGAAACTGATCGCCCTCATTTCGCGCATCAACGACGAGTTGAAACTGACCTCGTTGATGCGGTTCATGATCTCCGACGCCGTTTTCGGAACGCCCCGCCGCACGATCGGGTTGATGTGCACGATCACCACGTCGCGCGTACCGCAGTGATAGATGAGTGGAAAGATCGCGGGGTTGCCCATGTAGCCGCCGTCCCAGTAGTGTTCTCCGTCGATCTCCACGGCCTGGAACAGGAACGGCAGGCAGGCGGATGCGAGCACGGCATCGGCGCTCATCTCGTGGCCGTCGAATACGCGTACCTTGCCGGTTTCGACGTTGGTCGCGCAGAGATGAAGATGAATCGGACAGCCGGCGCGCAACGCTTCGAAATCGACGTGGCGTTCAAGCACGTCGCGAAGCGGATTGAAGTTCATCGGATTGAACTGGTACGGGGACAACATCCGCAGCATGAGATCGGTCATCACGTACATCGGCGAGTAGTTCAGCGTATGGTCGTTGTGAAGAAACGTCTCCCAGGGCAGCTTGCGAAAGGGGCTCGCATACTGCGCCGCACGGGCTACGTCTTGCCAGAACGCATGGAGCGCGGCGCGTGCGCCGTCCGGGCCACCCCGCTGAAGGCCGCTTGCCAGCACGGCAGCGTTCATCGCACCCGCGCTGGTGGCGCTCACACCCTCGATCTCAAGCCGTCCATCTTCGAGAATACGGTCGATCACGCCCCACGCAAACGCGCCATGTGCGCCGCCGCCTTGCAATGCCAGCGCAATCTGCTTCGTGCCGCCGTTTGCGCGCGGGCTGACGGTTGTCCTGTTCACGGCTGCCTCCTAGTGTTGCGTCCAGCCGCCGTCCACCGCGAGGGGCAGCGGCCGTGATCGACGCAGCAGCGTCGGATGCGAGGAACAATGCGAGCGCGGCGATTTCCTCGACCGTCACGAAGCGCTTGCGCGCCTGATGGACGAGCAGAACATCGCGAATGACGCTCTCCGCGGGGATGCCATGAACCTTCGCCTGCTCGGCGATCTGCCCTTCGCCGAGCGGCGTCTTCACGTAGCCGGGGCAGATCGTGTTGCTCGTGATGCCGTGCTCGGCCACCTCGACGGCAACCGTCTTCGAAAGACCGATCAGGCCGTGCTTGGCGGCCACATAAGGCGCCTTGAACGGCGAGGCGACTAGTCCGTGGGCCGAAGCGACGTTGATCACGCGGCCCCAGCCGCGCGCCTTCATTCCGGGCAGGACGGCCTTCACCAGATGGAAGGCAGAGGACAGGTTGATCGCGATGACAGCGTCCCAGCGGTCGTCCGGCTGCTCGTCGATGGGAGCGACGTGCTGGATGCCGGCGTTGTTGACCACGATGTCGACCTTGCCGAATGCATCGATGGCCTGCTGCGCCATACGCCGCACGTCTTGTGGAACACCCATGTCAGCAGGGCTGTAGCGCACGCGGACACCATGTTCGCGCTCGAGTTGCACACGCGCCGTTTCGATGGCATCCGCGTCGCCGAAGCCGTTGAGCATGACGTCCGCGCCGTGCGCGGCGAACGCTGTTGCGATAGCGAGACCGATGCCGCTCGTCGAGCCGGTGACGATAGCTGCTTTTCCGTTGAGCATGAGATTCTCCGTATTGCACTGTGCAGGACGGGGCGCGCCTTTGTCGTGCGCGCGTCGGGTTGAGATTGCGCGGTATTCAAGGGCGTGACGGTGCGTGACCCAGCCAGCGGCTGATCAGGTAGTCGAGCGACAGCTTGCCCGGACCGTGCAGTAGCGTGACGAGCAGAAAGAGGCCCCAGTACTGGTGATCCCGCAGACCGACTTCGCCAAGCCCCGGATAGGAAATGACAGCGATGATGTTGAAGATGAAAAGCCCGAATGCCGCGAAACGCGAGCCGAGCCCAAGCACGAGGAAGATCGGAAAGCCCAGTTCGGCGGCCGTGCCGAGGTAAGCAGCCAGCACGGGCGGCAGGAGCGGCACCGAATACTCGCCTTGAAAGAGGGCGAGCGTTGAAGACCAGCTTGCGATCTTGGTGAGCCCTGACTGGAAAAACACAAGTCCGATCACGATGCGCATGCCGAGGTCGAGTACGGGTGTCGCGAATTCCAGCGCGCGCAGCGCTGAACGGCAAAGCGAAAGTGCCTTGTGGGAAACGCCGGACGGTTCGGCGTCGTGCGTCGCGGAAAGTGGCGATGAGAGCTTCATGTTGGAACCTCGGGTCGTCGTGACGGCCGGCAGATCAGAAGGCGCCGCAGCCGGCTCGGTGCGGCGCCCGGATGGAGTGGGCTATGTCAGCCCGCGGCCGCTGCTTTGGCGACGGGACTGAGAACGCCGCTTTTTCCACCGGGCTTGGCGAACTCCGACATCTGCAGATGCGAGCCGGCGATCTTGTCGCACGTGCCCTTGGGAACGAGAATCCATGCTTCCGTGTCGTGGTCCATCTTCGCCGTGGCGGCGCATGAACTCTTGCTGGTGCCGCAGTCGTTCTTGCCTGCCTTCGCGATGCCTGCGCACTTTTCGAAGTCGCCGGCTGCAAATGAGGCCGTGCTTGCCGTTGCGACGCCAATGGCAAGCAGACTTGCAATGGCGCCTTGAATGATGCGTTCGCTTTTCATGATGCTTCCTCCAGGGTGGTGATGAGGTCAGGCGCGATTGCCTGAGTCCCGGGATGAAGTGTGCGAAACGCAGTTCACGGCTTTGTCGCCCAAAAATCAATTTTTCGTCACGACATGCGGCCGCGCTGGACACGCCGCGCTGGCGATCTAGAATGATCTACACGCAATGCATTCGCCGCGTTCGTGCGGGCAATGCGGTGTCTCCCAACAGTCCAGTGAGGATGCAGGTCATGTCTCGCAACGTTCTGGTGATCGAAGACGACAATGACATCGCCCAACTCGTCCGCATGCAGCTCGCAGGTCTGTCCTGCGAGACGACCGTGCTCAATGACGGCAGGGCAGGGCTGGCGGAAGCGCTTGCCAGACCCTACGACCTGGTGGTGCTCGATCTGATGCTGCCGGGTGTCGATGGCCTGGAGATTTGCCGCCGCCTGCGCTCGGAACGCCGCTATACGCCTATCCTGATGTTGACGGCGAAGTCGACCGAACTCGACCGGGTGCTGGGCCTCGAAATGGGCGCGGACGACTATCTCGCGAAGCCATTCAGCGTGCTGGAGTTCGTTGCGCGCGTGAAGGCGATTTTCCGGCTGGTCGACATGATGGCAAATACGGCTGCCGGTGAGCACACGCTGATCGAATGCGAAGATCTGAAGATCGACGTCGAACGACGCGACGTGACCGTGCGTGGCGCACCGATCCTGCTGACGGCCAAAGAGTTCCAGTTACTGCTTCATTTCGCGCAGAACCCGGGACGGGTCTATACACGCGGGCAGCTGCTCGATCAGGTGTGGGGCTACAGCCATAGCGGCTATGAACACACCGTTAATTCACATATCAACCGCCTGCGCGCAAAGATCGAAATCGACCCAAATTCGCCGGAATACATCCAGACGGTATGGGGCGTCGGCTACAAGTTCCGCAATGCGCCCGAGAACTAACCTGCGTCTGTTCGCTACCTTGTATGGCCGTCTCGCGTGCTCGCTGATGGTGGTGTTCATCGCGATCGGCGCCGTCATGATCGTGGCGTCGCAACGTATGTTCGAGACGCAGCGGCTGTTCGAACTCGTGACCGACCTCGTGGTCGGCACGGTGGCATTCAGCCTGATCGCCGCGCTCGTCGTGTTCCGCTTTCTCACGCTCAGGCTTCGGCGGTTGGCATCCGCGATCGAAGCATTTCGGGCAAGCGGTTTTGCAAGCCCGATGCGAGCGGAGGCGCCGGACGGCAACGACGATGAGATCGGCTGCATCATCGCTGCGTTTCAGGAGATGTCGGAGCGCATCGCGATGCAACTGGCGCAGCTTGCACAAGCGGACCGGCAGCGCCGCGAGTTGCTTGCCAATGTATCGCACGATCTGAGGACACCGCTGGCATCCATGCAGGGGTATCTGGAGATGGTACTGATCAAGGACGACGGATTGTCTCAGGAAGATCGCTGCCGGTATTTGCAGATTGCAGTGAAGCATTGCGAGCGGCTCGCGAGGCTCGTGCGGGATCTGTTCGATCTGACCAAGCTCGAAGCGAACGAAGTGAGGCCGCAGGTCGAGGCATTTCCGATCAGCGAACTCGCGCAGGACGTCGTACAGAAGTTTGCGCTTAGCGCTCAAAAGCGCGATCTCAAGCTGAGCGCGAGCGTGAGCGCCGATTGCCCGCCCGTTTGCGCCGATATCGGCATGATGGAGCGTGTGCTGGAGAACCTGATTGAAAACGCGATGCGCTACACGCCGGCCGGCGGAGAGATCAGCGTCGGCGTGCGTCGCGCTGGAGACCGGGTCGAGCTTCAGGTGAGCGACACGGGACAAGGTATCCATCACGACGACATCGGCAACGTCTTCGATCGCTACTATCGCGCGGATCGCGGCGAATCCAGCGACGCAGGCAACGCAGGCCTCGGGCTGGCGATCACGCAGCGCATTATCGAGCTGCATGGCGGGCAGATTCGTGTCGAGAGCACGCCGGGCGCGGGCACCACCTTCACTGTAGAACTGTCGATGGCGTAGGCGTCGTGCTGGCCTGCCGAAGTCAAAGATCAAAGTCGACGATGGTCGAGTCGAGGATGCGACGCTCGATAAACTCTCCGAGTGCAAACGCTGGATCGCAGCGTAAAGCGCGGTCATAAGCATCTTCCACGCTTTGTCCTTCGTGCAGCGCCTGCAGCATACCGAACTCGGCCGCCGTTAGTGCCTGAATATCGACAGCAAAGCCGACGCGGCGCACCAGGAGCCGATCGCCACCCGCGTCCATATTCACGACTTCATCGCTCATCGCATCAGGCTGATTGACCTCCCAGATGTTCAGGACCGGAAACGCAGACTCGAACAGACGGCATGCCGGGTGCAGTTCGAAGCGCAGCGTCGCGCACTCGGCGCTGGCAAGGTTCGACAGCAGCGAGAGCGGAAACGGAGCGTGATCGGCTGCATGAAACGCCTCGTGCACGAGCCATTCGAGCGTGGCCGTATCACGAAGGTAGGCGAGTGAGGCAGCGGGCGGAAAGTGTTCGAGGAAGGTCGGAAACGTGTAGCCGAACCGCTGTATGTCTCCGCTTTGCGATGGATGGTCATGAATGTACCGGTTCGCGGCATAGTCGAAGAACCCCTCGCCGACGAGTTTGTCGACAACGGGATAAACGGCGCGCAGTGCTTCGCGCAGGTTGTGATACACGTTGCCGGCATAGACCGACAGGCGTTCTCGTCCGTTGCCGCCGCAAACGCTCCCGTCGATTCTGGAGGAATCCTGTTCGAGAATCGCGCAAGCAAAGGCAGCCTGTAGCTCACGTAGTGAATGCATGGCGTGACCTCATTACCGTGGCGGCGTGGCGGGCTTCTTCGAGCAGGACTTCGAGCGGCGGGATGTCGGTATCCCATTCGATCAGCGTGGCGACCGGGCCGAAGCGGTCGAGAGCCTGTGCATAGAGTTCCCAGACTGGGGCTGCGACTCGCGTGCCGTGTGTATCGATCAGCAGGGTGCCGGCGCGGTCGTGACCGGCAAGATGAATTTCACGGATCGCGGAGACGGGCAGCGCATCCAGATACGCCACGGGATCAATGCCGTTATTCGCTTCATTCACATACAGGTTGTTGACGTCCAGCAATATCCCGCAACCCGTGCGCAGTGCGACACGGGCGATGAATTCGCCTTCGGGCATGGTCGAGTGGCGGAACTGGACGTAGCTCGATATGTTTTCAACGAGGATCTGCCTGCGAAGTCGTTCCTGCACTTCGTCGATGTGATTGCACACGACGTCCAGAGCCTCTTCGGTATAGGGCAACGGTAAAAGGTCGTTGAGATGCCTCGGGCCGACGCGCCCCCAGCTGAGATGCTCGGACACGAGCCCCGGCTGGATGCGCGAAATGAGATCGCCGAGACGGCGGAGATGGTCCTCATCCAGCGGGCCGGCCGATCCGAGGCTCAACCCGACTCCATGCAGACTGAGCGGATACGCGTCCCGAATGCTCTCCAGGTAGTGCAGCGGTTGACCGCCTGCACCGAAGTAGTTTTCGCTGTGTACTTCAAACCACCCGACGCGCGGCCGTTCCTGCAGAATCTGCCGATAGTGAACGGGGCGCAGGCCGACGCCTGTCGAAGCGGAGACAGTCTGAGCCGTTGCAAACGGTGCGGCGAGCGAGTGCATCTGGCCTACCTCGATGGCTGGATGGATAAGCAGCAATGTGGTCGATAACGATCACGAATCCGTCACGATTGCGTCGAATTTTTCTCCCGCGATATGAGCCACGCTTGCCGCGCGCTGGTGCAGAACGGGATGTTCGCCTATCTTTTGGAAGAACAGAATTCTTCGACGTTTGAGATGAGGCCTTCGTATGAGTCTCAAATGGAAACTGATCTGGCCGGCTGCCGCCTGTGTGCTGCTGTTGCTCGTCTGGCTGGCCGCAGGTCCGGTTCCGGGGTTGGCAGCTGGGTACGCACGATCGGGTCTTCTGGTGGTCGTCGCGGTGGTGCTTGCGGTGCTGCTGGTCGTCATCGGCATGATGGCGGAGCTTCGGGTATGCCGGCCGCTTCGCGCCATTCTGCATACGTTTGACGGTGCCGAAGCCGGCGATGCATCGGGCAAGGCGGCTGATGAAGTGCAGGCAGTGCAGTGCGCGGTCGAGGAACTTCGCAACAAGGTGGGCACGCTCAGCCAGACACTGCATGTCGCCGATGCGAAACGCTCGGCACTCCAGGCCGAACTCCAGTACAGCGAAGAGCGATATGTGCTCGCGATGCGCATCTCGGACGATGGTCCATGGGAATGGAATCTCCAGACAAACGAGTTTGTTTTCTCCGCGCGCTGGAAATGCATGCTGGGATATGGCGAAGATGAATTTCCGGATTCGATCGAGAATTGGCATAGGCATATTCATCCCCTTGACCTCGCAGGCGTCGAGGCCACGCTGCGGTGTTGCATCGAAGAACGCGTAGGCCAGTTCGAGCACCAGTTCAGGCTTCTGCACAGGGATGGCCAGTATCGTTGGGTGAGTTCGCTCGGTACGGTGATTCGTCATGCGAGCGGGAAACCGTTGCGTATCGTCGCGCTCGACACCGACATCACGCGGGTGAAGCATATCGAGAGCGTGCTGCGGCATATCGTGGAAGGTACTGCCGGTATGGGAGGGGAGGCCTTCTTCCGTGCACTGGTGCGCCACTTTGCTGCCGCGCTCGACGTGCCGTGCGCCTTCATTACGGAGTGCATCGGCTGGCCGCCCAAAAACGTTCAGACGCTCGCGTACTGGCTTCGCGACGATTTCCGCGAAAACATTGAGTTCGAACTTGCAGGGACGCCGTGCGAAGCGGTGTACACCGATGGCCGGCCCGTTTTTCATCCATCGGGCGTCGGGAAGCTATTCCCGCGCGACAAGGCATACGAGAGCTACTACGGCATACCGATCTTCGGCACGCGGGGAGACGTGATCGGGCACATGGCCTTCTTTAACGACAAGGAAATGAAGGAGCAGGATGTCCTGACCGATGCCGTGTATCAGATCTTCACGACTCGTGCGGCTGCGGAAATCGAGCGCAAGGCCGTGCTCGAACGTCTGAAGCATTCCAGCCTCGCGGACGTGCCCGACGCGTCCGGCGTCAATGGTCTGCCGCATCCCGCGTCCCATGTGACGAACATGTGATTTCCAGTTGATAGAGGCGTGAATATCGACAGCCAGAATCGCTCCTGAGGGTTCAGCCTGGAGAGGTCATGCGCGATGGGCCGTGAGTGAGGTCCAGAGGCTTGCGCTCCCGTGCTGCACTTTGGTGTGACGCGTCAGTCGCGATGGCGGCGCATTTCTCTTCTCCGGAGCAATCATGAAAACCGTTCGCAATGCATTCCTGTGTGCTGTTGTTCCTCTCGTTTGCGCGCTGGGCGCGACGCATGCACAGGCGCAAGGTATCGGCCGTAGCGGCAGCTATGGTCCGTGGTGGGATAGCCCCGTTACGATGTCGATGGACAAGCTGACGGCGCAGCAAAGAAGCGAAGTAGTGCAAATCAAGAGCAGGATGATGCAGATGACCATGGAGCATGAGCAGGCGATGGCAAAAATGGAAAGCGAGTTCATGCAAACCATGATGGATCTTCAGAAGCAACTGCTCGACGTGTTCCGCGGACATTGACTGCTTCAGGTTTCGAGAAGGGCATTTCAGTTGCGGTGACAATTGGCACCGCAGCTCGAAGCACGGTGATATCGCGATTCATTCAATGGCCGGGCGTGGCGGCGGGCTTTCGTGCCGCCACAGCAAAGACTGCGTGAACGTCCGTATTGTCAGGCTCGAATTTCTCCTGGTCTTCGATCCCGGCACGACCGATGGACGGGTATGCGGTCGTCGGTTGTGACCGCTGACCGATCGCGCGCTGACGCGTCGATTTACGCAGTATTGGCCGGCGCATCTTTCGCTTCGAAGGCGGTAGGATTGGTCCCGTTGTTCGCACGAAGGATACGCCCGGTGGATTGCTCCAGTCGGAGCCATCGCCTGCTGCCGCGGCGTCGTGGCTAAATATGGCGCTCGAAGCGACATGCCGACCCTGATCCTAAACCCACACACGGGACAGGGACGCCATCCGGTTGTTGATCGGTGGAAAAACACACCAGCCATCATGATGTCGGAAAAAGAACATGGCCATTGTGCCCGTTTGTCGTGCAGTTTCGACGCGGACGTACCGGCCATTTAGCGAACTGGTTGAACGGAACCGTGTGACGCGAATCGAGGTGGCCGGTGTCGGCGCAAGCCATTTGTCGACCAGGGAGTGCAAGGACCGGGGGCTGCTATTCATGATTCCCTCCTCCGTGTTCCGTTTCTGCTTCAAACTTTCAACGGAAACCTGAACCATGGACAGAAGTATGGCGACGGGAATTAACGCCGTGGTCAAGGATATGTCACGTGTTTGTCTCGCCGTCGCGAGCAATTTCAGTGGCTTCGAACAGCAGCGAAGTACCATCGCATGGGGCAAAAGTGAAGAACTGCGTTACCGGGCCACCATACCTTGCTTACCTTCCGGGTGCTGTGGTGCGCCGCCTGCCTCGACCAGAAAATCCACGAACGTGCGCACCTTCGCTGATGTATGGCGATTGCCGGGATAGACGACTGAGACCGACTGCGGCGGAGGACGAAAATCAGCCAACACCTCGACGAGACGACCGCTGTGTAGATCGTCTTCGACAGTGAAATCGAGCAGTTGCGCGAAGCCGGCATCGTTTAGCGCACCAGCCAGTGTCGCCAGCGGGTGATCGAACGTGATCGAGGGCCGAATGGCAACTTCGTACGCAGCGCCTTCGCTTCCTGAAAACGTCCAGGGCAGCACGCGGCCGCTGTCGGGCATCACGAGACCCAGGCAATCGCAACCGCGCAAGTCTTCCGGCCGCGCTGGAACAGCGTGCCGGCGCAAATAGCCCGGCGCGGCCACTACGCGAAAACTGGCCTGGTGCAAGGTCCGCGCGACAAGGCGCGAATCGGCCACGTGGCCCAACCGGATCGCCATGTCGAAGTCCTGCTTCACGAAATCCGTCAGGGTGTTGCCGAGGGAAACGGCGACTTTCACCTGTCCCAGATAGCGTTCGATGTACCTGGGTATCAGTGGAATAACCCGTTTGATTCCATAGCTGTACGGCAGACTGATCCGCAATTCCCCACGCGGCATGCCATGGCGCGTTAGCGCCTGTTCGGCATCCTGGATGCTTTGCAACGCCGTCTGGCAGGTCTTGTAGTAGGCAAGACCGTCGTCGGTCAGACGGATCGCACGCGTCGTGCGCTGGAACAATTTGAGCCCCAGCCGGTTTTCGAGGCGCTGCACGGCTTTACTGATGGCGGAGGGTGTCACTCCCAACGCCGATGCCGCGGCAGTGAAACTTTGCGCTTTCGCCGCAGCGCAGAAGAGTTCCACCGCATTCAGCCGGTCGATCCCTGAATCTTTCATGAAGTGCGTGCCTCTCGGGTCGGAAAGGACGCCCATCGTGCCCGAGTCGCGCGTCCCTTTTCAAGGCTTCGAGTTTGGGACGCCCAGTATATGCCCGTCGGCGCATTTGTGCCGTCACGGCACAAATGAAATGCCGCTCGACGTCTTCCCGTGAAGCGACATCCGCTTCTGCAGTATGACATCGCCAGGTTCGTCACACGATGGAGAGTCACACACATGGACAATACGTTAGCCGCTGCGGTGCCGAATCATGCTCACCTTGGCGTGGCAATCGGGCGACTGCTGATGGCAGTTCTCTTCCTGGTGTCTGGTCTGCTGAAGATCACCCACCTCGCGGCCGTCACGGCAATGCTCGCGGGGCTAGGGATGCCGTTTGCGCATGGCGTCGCTCCGCTTGTCGCGATGTTCGAAACGGCAGGCGGGTTGTCGCTGGCACTTGGCTGGCAGACACGACGCGTCGCGCTGGCGCTGGCCCTTTTCGTGGTGCCGGCGACGCTGATGTTCCATTCGTTCTGGAATGCCGATGCCGCCACATACAGCAATCAGCTCAATCATTTCCTCAAGAACGTTGCCATTTTCGGCGCCTTGCTCATGGTTGCAAGTTCGAGCCCAACTTCGCAAGTCGACAAGGATTCCAGGTAACGCGGCCTCGGCTCATCAATCAGGCAGCCAAAGGCCAAGCGCAGAGCAGGCCCGACGATGCCGCCGCTCACAACTATTCCAACGTGCACCTTCAGGAGGCGCAGCAATGCAATTACCGCAAGCGGCCGTAGACATTCCCGCCTTCATCGATGCTAACCCCGTCAGCCGTTTTCAAATCCGGATCCTGATATTGATTGGCCTGACCGTAGTCATCGATGGGTTTGACGTTCAATCGATGGGCTTTGTTGCGCCTGCCATCATTCAAGCCTGGGGTTTGAACAAGGCTGCTTTTGGACCGGTATTTGGAGCCGGTCTTCTAGGAATGCTGCTCGCCTCGCTGGCATTGAGCGTCGTCGCGGACAAGGTGGGGCGGCGCCCTGTATTAATCGTGGCTACGCTTGCATTTGCGCTATGCATGCTGGCGACCTCGCAGGTGAAGACGATCACAGAACTGCTGTCGATACGGTTCATCACTGGCCTGGGGCTTGGTGCCATCATGCCCAATGCGATGGCGCTCGCTGGCGAATTCAGCCCGAAGCGCAATCGCGTGACGCTGATGATGTGGGTGTCATGCGGCTTTACGGTCGGCGCCGTGTTGGGAGGGCTCGTCTCTGCCGCACTGATCCCCTTGTGGGGGTGGCAGTCAGTCTTCATTGTGGGCGGCATCGTGCCACTCGCGCTCGCAACTCTGATGTTCTTTTGCATTCCCGAATCCATGCTGTTCACAGCGGTGCGCGGTGTTCGCGTTGACAGGCTGGCTGATACGCTGCGTCGGATCGATCCATCATTGGCCTTGACGCCGGACACGCGCTTCGTCGTCCCTGAGACGCGTCAGGACAAGGCTCCTGTGGTGGAACTGTTCCGCGCCGGACGCGCAAAAACGACGTTGTTGCTGTGGGTCGTCAATTTCATGAACCTGCTCGATCTGTACTTCCTGTCCAACTGGTTGTCGACGATCGCCAGGAGTGCCGGCCTGTCGACCTCGACAGCAGTGTTGGTCGGCACTGCGCTTCAACTGGGCGGCGTAATTGGCACGATAGCAATGGGACCGATCATCGACCGCATCGGCTTCTTCAAGGTCCTCGTGCCGGCGTTCCTGCTGGCCGCAGTGACGATCGCCACTATCGGTCAGCCGGGACTTCCGCTTGCTTTGCTGTTTGCCGTCGTCAGTGTCACGGGGTTGTCCATCATCGGCGGCCAACCGGCCGTCAATGCGCTGGCCGCAACCTACTATCCAACTTCGCTGCGGTCGACTGGCGTCGGCTGGAGCCTGGGCGTCGGACGAATCGGCTCCATCGTGGGGCCCGTGATCGGTGGCGAATTGATCCGGATGAACTGGAACAACACCGGGCTCTTCATTGCGGTGGCCGTGCCGGCCGTAGTCTCCGCTCTGATGTTGCTGCTGATGTCCTTGGACCTTCAAGCCATGAAGGCACGTGCCACTGCGCTCTGACTAACGGGAGTCTTGAAACGGCCTCAAAGCGGACCGTGGACGGTTGATGATATTCGTCCGCTTCGCGGCGGCTACCCAGTACGCCGTTCCGTCAACGGCAGCCACTCGCTATTTCGAATCCGCCTGATTTGCCTTGAGTCTGTCAGGCCGACGGCTAATGGCACCCAACGTGATCCCTGCGCGCAAGGTGAATGCCGGCAAGCATGCAGCGCACCGAGCCCCCCGCCATTTCGATGGTCGGCACATCGAGCGGCAGCAACCGGGCGGAACGTTCGATCAGCCTGCGCTGCCGCTGCGTAAGGCAGTCGAACGCACGCCGCGAGAGCGCGAGCAGGTGGTCGTCGCGTCCTGTCAGTTCCAGCGCGTTGCCCGCGAAATTGTCGATCTGTTCATTGTCGAGCGTGATCACCGTGCGTCCTGTTTCCACGAGGCGTCGTTGAATGTGCTCGCGCCGCGCGGTGTCGCTGATCAGGTCAAAGCCGACGAGCGCGAATTCCGTCGCGACGCTCATCATCACGTTCGTGTGATAGACCGGGTGGCCGTTGGAATCGGCCGTGTCGAAACACATCGGCTCGAAGTTGAAGTGCGTGCAGAAGCGCTCGAGCGCCACGGGATTCGCGCGCCGCGAGCGCGCCGTGTAGGCGATGCGCGCCACATGATCGAGCACCATCGCGCCCGTGCCTTCCAGAAAGATCTCGTCGTGTTCGAGGCCCGAATAATCGACGACATCCTGCACCCGATACTCCGACTTGAGCATCTCGATCACGTCGGCGCGCCGCTCGCGCCGCCGGTTGCTGCTGTACATCGGATACACCGCGATATGGCCGCCCGGATGCGTCGAGAACCAGTTGTTGGGGAACACGGAGTCGGGCGTGCCGTTGTCCCCTGGATCGTCGAAGAGATGTACGCGGATGCCCGCATCAGAGAGGCTTTGCGCAGCGGCGGTCACTTCGTCGCGAGCCGTGTTCGAGAGCGATTGCGCATGGGCGTCGTCGTGCGTGGCGCACGCGCGTTGAAAGGTATTGTCCCCGGCGGTTTCGGGATTGGGCGTGAAACGGTGCGGTCGCACCATCACCACGGCGGACGGGGCTTGAATCGACAAACGGTTCATATCGGCGAGCGGTAGGCAGAAAGAGCGGCGAAACGATCGTGATTCAATGCGCCAGGTCGAGAGCGGCGCCTTCGGTTGCGGGCGAGGATGCGGGGGTGGATGTGGCCTGCGTGCCGATCAATGCGAAGAGGTTTTTCGGATCGGCGGCGGGCGGAATCAGCGAGATCTGCGTCCCGGCATTGAGTTGCTGCGCAAGCGCATACAGGTAGCGCAGCGCCGAATAGTCTTCGAGCGCGAAGCCGACGGAATCGAAGATAGTGACCTGCGATGCACTCTCGCGGCCGGACGCCTCGCCTTGTAGGACGCGCCAGAGTTCGACGACAGGAAAATCGGCGGGCATCTGCTGGATGTCGCCTTCGATGCGCGTCTGCGGCTCATACTCGACGAACACGCGGCCCATGCGCAGCACGCCGGCGTGCAGTTCGGTCTTGCCGGGGCAATCGCCGCCCACTGCGTTCAGATGCATGCCGGGTTCGATCATGTCCGGCGTGACGATCGTTGCGTAGGTCTTGTCGGCGGTGACGGTCGTGACGATATCGGCACCGCGTACGGCCTCGGCCGTCGACGCGGCGCGCTCGACGCGCAGTGCTGTGCAGGCGGACAGATTGCGCATGAGCTTGTCGGTTGCGCGTGCATCGACATCGAACACGCGGATTTCGTCGATGCCGAGTTGCGTGTGAAATGCAATCGCCTGGAATTCGCTTTGCGCGCCGTTGCCGATCAAGGCCATTTTCTTCGAATCGGGACGCGCCAGCGCTTTCGCCGCGAGCACGGACGTCGCGGCCGTGCGCAGCGCCGTGGTCAGCGTGAGCTCGGCAAGGAGGACGGGATAGCCGGTATCGACATCGGCGAGCGCGCCAAATGCCATCACCGTATGGATGCCGCGATCCGCATTGATGGGGTGGCCGTTGACGTACTTGAAGGCGAACAGCTTCGTATCGGCGACGGGCATGAGTTCGATCACGCCGTCGCGTGAATGGCACGCGACGCGCGGCGATTTGTCGAAGTCGGCCCATCGAAGATAGTCGGCACGCAAGGTGTCGACGAGCTCGGCGAGAAAGCGCGGCACGCCGATGGTTGCAACGAGGCGGCTGGTGTCGGGAACGTCGAGAAAGCGGGTCATGGTTTTGTCTCCTGAGATGGCTTGCGGCATCGATAGGCCGCCCGATAGAGACATTATTTCCAGGAGCGAAGCCAGCAGAAAGATTGCAAAGTTGATAAATTTGTCACGGTTTCCGGCATTTTGATAAGGTGCGCTGGCAATTTGTTCAATTGCGCAGTTTTCAAAGGCGTCGTGGCCGTATGCTTGCCCGCCATCGACGGCTCATCGCACCAAAAGGTACTGACATGATCAATCTCGACGACGTCGATCGTCAGCTCATCGCCCTGTTGCGCGATAACGCGCGCGCCTCTGTCGTGACGCTGGCGAAGGAACTGAGAGTGGCGCGCGCGACGGTGCAGAACCGGCTGACGCGACTAGAGAAGAATGGTGTGATCGTCGGCTATACAGTAAGGCTCAAGCCGGCTGCGGAGAAGCATCGGATTCGCGCATTGATGTCGATTGCCGTGCAGGGCAACCGGGCCGCCGATGTCATCAAGGTGCTGCGCGGGCATCCGAACGTGTCGACCATCCACAGCACCAACGGGCGCTGGGATCTGATCGCGGAGCTGCGTGCCGACTCACTGGAGAATTTCGATCGCGTGCTGGCCGCGATTCGCCTGATCGACGGTATTGCGAATACGGAGACCAGCATTTTGCTGTCGACACACAAAGCCTGATTGGTCAGTAAGGTTCACCGATTGGCTGTAGGGGTGATAGCGCGCGTCATATTGCGGCAACAAGTGCGGTTCCTCCGCATCCAGAACGCGGACGTCCGAAGCACTCCCCGAAGCGGGCGTTCGCATCCTGGACTCGATCGTCTGTTTCGGGTCGAACTGGACCCGTGGAGCTTTGCGTCAACGAGAAGGGCGCGTCATGCGCCCAAGGCCGCAGTGACGTTGACACGCGAAGAAATCGAGAAATCGCTAGAGGGCGACTGGCTCAAAGCCAGGTGCCGCCCTGACGTTCGTTTGGCTCTTCCGTGAGGGCGTCGAATCCGTGGATCCAGTCCAGGTGATGCAGCA
>NZ_CYGY02000108.1 GCF_900007165.1 Paraburkholderia piptadeniae | reverse complement strand
TGATCGATGCAGATGCCATCTGGCTGGCGCTCGCGAAGGTCTGCATATACACTGCGGATTCAACCGGTCGATGCAACACACTAGCGATTGCGCAAGCAGTAGGAGTGTTGCATATGAAGCAGCGACGCCGGATCTATTACAGCGAGACCCAGAAGGCACTGATGTGGGATCGTTGGCAGAAAGGTGAATCTCTGCAGAAGATCGCCCAGCTTTTCGATCGGAACCATTCGTCGGTGCAGAGAATTCTGGCCGAGACTGGCGGGATCCGGCCGCCACAAAGGCGTCGCTCCCGACTGGCGTTGACGCTCGCTGAGCGCGAAGAGATATCGCGCGCCCTCGTGGCAGGGGATTCGATCCAATCGATTGCAACGCGACTTGCGCGAGCTCCCTCCACCATCTGCCGTGAGATCAAGCGCAACGGCGGGCCGCATGGGTACAGGGCAAGCCATGCCGACCAGCGAGCCTGGGATCGGGCGAAGCGTCCCAAAGCTTGTAAACTGGTTGAATACCCAATGTTGGCGAACGTCGTCGCGGCCAGGCTTAAGTTGCAGTGGTCACCGCAGCAGATTGCAGGGTGGCTAAAGCGAGCCCATCCGGGCAACGAGGACTACCACGTGTCGCACGAGACCATCTATCGCAGCCTCTTCATTCAGGCTCGTGGTGCGCTCAAAAAGGAGTTGCTCGAGCATTTGCGACGCACGCGCGCCGCGATGCGTCGTTCGCGCCATTACACACAGAAGACTGGCGATCACGGCCGAATTCGCGATACCGT
>NZ_CYGY02000107.1 GCF_900007165.1 Paraburkholderia piptadeniae | reverse complement strand
AAGGGCTATCCACTTAGCGCCAAAATTCCACGCTGTGAAATTCAGCCCTCACGGGGAGATTTTCGCGCGATCTGCCGGTAGGTGATGGGGTCTGTCTGAACGGCCTGTTCAAGCAGGCGGTAGAAAATCAGGCCGCGGGAATGAGACGTGCGTCGGTTAAAGCGAAAGACGAACTCGTCGAGGTAATGGTCTAGGTGGGCCGGCTTGACCGCCCCTTGGTGCGTGCCGAGAAGCCAGCGCTTAAGCAGTGAAGCGACGCGATGGACGCCGGGTAACGGCACGTGCGCCGGAATGGCGTCTGGCATCACGGATTTGATGACCGTGCGCTCATGTTGATAGTCGTCCTGCAACGCCCGATAGATGGCTGCGCCGTCAGTGCGCAGCACGGAGCCGGGTTCCACGACCGCTCGCACGAAAGGCTCAACACTGGCAGTCGACTCCTCTTCAATCTGTTGAAGGCGAATCCGACCGAACCCTTTGGGCTCCAGAATTTCCACGGCGATCACCACGACAGCCTTGGTGGTCCGTCTCTTTCCGCCTTTACCCACGGGAGTGTCACGTCGTTCACGAATGGCAAGATAGCTCTGATCGACCTCGACGATCCCTTTGAGACGTTCCCGTCCGGGCCGAACCATCGCACGACGGAAACGGTGCAGGATGGTCCAGGCGGTTTGATAACTGCCAAACCCCAGGACTCGCTGCAAACCCAGAGCGCTCATTCCGGATTTCTGGCTCGTCAGATGCCACGCCGCTGCCAACCACACCTTCAAGGGCGTGCGTGTCTTATCGAAAATCGTGCCGGATGTCACTGTCCCAGGATGTCGGCAGGTGCGGCAGATCAGGCGCCCGCGGCTGCTCCTATACGGGTCCCGTTTGGTTGCGCAACTGGGGCAGACGAACCCCTCCGGCCAACGCAGCCGCTCAAGATAGCGCGCACACTCCTCCTCGGTGACAAACCAGTCTTCAAACTGGCTCCACGTCCGAGGGTAGTCGACGCCGGCGGTCGGGGTAGGCTGGAATTCGCTCACACCGACATTTTCTCTCAGGTGGTGCTAAGTGGATAGCCCTTATATCCATACCTGTCTCTTATACACATCTCCGAGCCCACGAGACCGTACTAGATCTCGTATGCCGTCTTCTG
>NZ_CYGY02000101.1:7096-59461 GCF_900007165.1 Paraburkholderia piptadeniae | reverse complement strand
TGTGGCTCAAACCGGAGATTACCGTGCGTAAAGACGTTACAAACAACGTTGCGAAAATAAGTTCTGAAATTGCCGACGAAGCAAAAACGCAGATTGCATATGTGCCCTACTGGAGGCTGTGCCCGTCGCCGCTGAATGTGCGCAAAAGGCGGCCGACGGGCATCGAGTCTCTTGCCGAAACAATTGACGCCAAGGGCGTCATGCAGAACCTGGTCGCACATGAGCTAAAAGGCCGGACGAAGGTGCCGAAGCTCGGGGTATGTGCGGGTCAGCGCCGTCTGGCGGCGCTTGATCTGCTGTGTGAGCAGGGGCGCATCACAAGGGATTACCTGGTGCCGGTGCTGACCGTGAGCGAAGGCGAAGCGCTGGCCGCGTCGCTGATCGAGAATCGCGAACGCGAGGCGATGCATATCGCGGACGAATGCGTGGCGTTCCGGCTGTTGACGGAGGAGGGAAAGAGCGTGGCGCACATCGCGGCACTGTTCAAGGTGCCGGACATTGCGGTGCGTCGCGCGTTGAAAATCGCGAACCTGTCGCCGGTACTGCTTGACCTGCTGCGTGACGACAGGCTCGACTATGAACAGGCGAAGGTGCTTGTCCTGGCCGACGATCACGCCACACAGGAGCGTGTATGGAACGACGCGCACAACGCATGGCAACAACGCCCTTCGGAGTTGCGTGCGGCGATCACGACCGCCGAAATCGACGCGCGCGCCAATGCGCTAGCGAAATTTGTCGGCCTGGAGGCCTATGAGGCGGCAGGCGGGTACATCCGACGCGATCTGTTCAGTGACGACCAGAACGCCGGATACATCGAAGATGCGGACCTGCTGCACCGGCTCGCGACGGATCGCCTGATCGAACTGTCCCAAGCCGTCTGCGCCGAAGGCTGGGCCTGGGTCGAGACGAGGACGCGATACGAAGCCCTGGAGATCATGCGCCATGATCGCATCCCCTCCACGACACGGCAGCCGACGCGGGCAGAAGCGGATGAGCTTGCGGCGTTGGTAGCAAAACGGGATGCCGCGTATATGGAACTCAACGCGTACTACGACGAGGACGGCGAGCCCGATGAAGCCAGGCAGGACCGGCTCGATGCTGCTGTTACCGCTGCGACGTATGCCGTTGACCAGTATGCGGAAAGGTTCGAATCGTTCGATGCTGACGACATGAAAGGGGCGGGGGTCTTCGTCTATCTCGATGATGACGGACAGGTGTGCATCGAGCGGGGACTGGTCCGGCGCGACAGCGCATCGGGTCAACCGGCGAGTGCGCATGCCGTCCATCAGACGGCGACGCGAGAGCGGACACCGAAGGAGCGACCCCTGCACGGCGAAAAACTTTGCAAGCGGCTGACTGCACACCGGACTGCAGCCGTACAGATCGAGCTTGCACGGCAGCCTGGTGTTGCGCTGGCCGCGCTGATTTTCCGCATGATTCCCGTTGTGTTCGATGAGGTGTATGGCCATGCCTATATCGATCAGGCGGTAAGAATCGATGTGCATACGACGCGCGATGCACTGGTGTCCAATGCCGACGACATGGCCGAGAGCGTTGCGTGGAATGCGCTTGAAGGCGAGCGTTCGAAGTGGGCGCGGATGCTGCCAAAGCGGACCGAAGAACTGCTGACGTGGCTGCTGCGACAGGACTCGGACGTGATGTCGAACCTTTTTGCGTTCTGTGTGGCGGCGACGGTGGACGGCATCAGCCCTGCGGATCGCGCGCACCCGGTCAACGAACTGGCGAACACGCTTGAAGTGGATCTCACGCGCTACTGGAAGGCGACACGCGCGGGATACTTCGAGCACGTACCGAAGGACCGCATCGTGACCGTTGTTGGCGAGACCGTTTCGGCTCAGGCTGCGGGTGAACTGCGCGGCATGAAGAAGGGTGATGCAGCCGCGGCTTCCGAGCGTCGCATGACGGACTCGGGCTGGTTGCCGGAAGTGCTGCGTAACCGCGATGTACCTGAGCGGATCGCATACGGACGCTGGGACGATGACGGCGAAACCAGCGACGAAGCTGAAACAGAAACAGCGTCGGTCGAGACGGGCGATTCGCCGTCAGACGGGGAGGCCGAGGAAACCGAAGCCGCCTGACCCGACATCCGGTAAGCGTTGATTGTCACATAGCCGTCCAGGCGAAAGCCTGGGCGGCTTTTCCTTTCGCCGAAAAAAAGAGCCGGGACCGCTCCCGCAGTCCGGCTCGTCAACACACGCCGGACTAATCGGGTGACCAGCCGGGTAACCCGGTTTACGGCGCGGCAGGTGATTTGCTGAAGCCGCCCTTTTTCTGAAAGCAGTCTTCTACGGTTGTGGACCGTTGAGCAAATGCGCGCGCCGCGCGCCAGTTCCGGGGCCATGGAGTACCGCGCTGGAAGCATAGGGGGAGCGGACTGACCCGGTGCAGTGCGCCGGGGCGATGCGCTCAGGCCTTCGGCCTGGGCGGGTATTTCCGTTTCAGTTCTTCAATGTCTGCGCTCGTGAACGCGGGCTGATCGTACTGTTGCGCGTACAGCTTTGTTAGCTGGAACTGGGGCATCGTGGGGTGTTCGGCGCGTAGTTGTTCAATCGTCTTGATACGGTCCGTTGTACCTGTCATCGAAATGGCGGACGGTGCTTCGCCAGTGGATCGGGCGTATGCATCTCCCGCGTTCGTTGCAGGACGCGGGGCGTGCGGGGTTGGCGGGCGGGCGGTTTTGCGGAGACGGTAGAGCGTGCCATGAAACGTGCGGGGCGTGAACGCCAGGCCGTTTTCTGCCAGCGTCGTGATGATTTCGGCTGACGGGACGCCAGCGGAGAGAGCCGCTTCGACATCGGGCAATACTGCGCGAAGGCGGGCGGCCTTGCTGCGGTTGGGGCTGTTGAGGGCGAGACTGCGCAGACTCGCAGCGGTTTTTTCCCGGTCCATGGTCAGATGTGACATGAATGTAGGATGGAAGTAGTGTACCAGTCGATCGATCGTGATAAAACGTTTGGTATGCGATTTATCCTGGTGGCATAAAGTAGTGTGGATGACGTACGGAAGTGGGTTATCTGCACTATGCTTGTGATGTCGGTCGCGCAGCGAGGCACGTCGGATATGTTTACGCATCGCTACGCGCTTCGTAAAATGTCGCGTGCCAAAGGGGCGAGGCCCCTTTGCAACCCCAACGCGGGCCACTGCACCGCGTCCATCGCGCCGACAGGTCCGTCGGCGGCACTAAGCACTGCCTGGTATGCAATACGGATAGGAGGCGCTTGCGATGATTCCGCACAGCGAATGGGTGATCCAGCTCGTGATGTGGCCGCGCGCGAATGAGCGCAACAGCCGGCCGCGCTATCTGCCGTGGGCGGGCTATACGCATCCGATGACGGGCGATCAGGCGATGTGGGTTCTCAGTGAATGCGAAGCGCATTGGCCGGCCTATGAATTCCGCGCGCATACGATCAATGGCGATGAAACGCGCTTCGCTTTGCCAGGTCTGTCAGCAGACTGGACGCATCCAGCGGAGCTATAGACGATGCCCCGCAGGAAGAGCAACGATGGGGCAGGACTCGCCAAACCGATCGCATTCCGTCTGTCAGATGCGGACCGTGCGGCCTATCTTGAAAAGGTGGCCCGAAGCGGGCTCACACAATCGGAATTTTTCCGGCAGGCGGTGCTGACGAACCGGACGCAGGTGATCGCTCGGCCGGTCGCCAGCGCGGACCGCAAGCGGTTGCTGTATATCTTCAACAAGACCAGCAACAACCTGAACCAGATCGCCCGTCGGGCGAATTCGGAACATGTAAGCGGTCAGCTGTCGGAGGCGACCTATGAGGAACTGCTCACGCAGCTGCAACTGATCTCGCGGTATCTGAGATGTTCACTGGAAAAGGTGGACTGACTGGAGACCGTATCAATGGGCATCGATGACAAACACCCTGTCATTCTCAAGGTCCTCGCCCTCGAGAAAAAGCTGCAGGCGGCGAAAGACAAGGGAGGGGAGGCCGCGCGAGCGCTGCGCGCGACTGACTGCGCGGAAGCGAGGCAGGCCGTGGAGGCGGCCCGGCACACGTTGCCCACCATCGTGTACTCAACGTTGCTTCGTCGCGTCGAGCAGTGCGAGCAGTTGCTCGCACAGCGGGGACGGTGAGCCATGCTGATCCGGGTGCGCGGTTATCACGATGGCATCAAGGCCTATCTGGAGGACGGCCAGAAACAGGACCGTGAGTTCGAGCGCGACGAGATGGACGAGCGGGTGATTCTGGCGGGCGATCTGGCGTTGACCAACGACATCATCCAGTCGATGGACACAGAGGCAGAACGCTATATCAACGTCACGCTGTCGTTCAAGGAGGACGAGGTCTCGCGCGAAACACTCGTGGACATCGTGCGGGAGTTCGAGGCATTCGCGTTTGTGGCCTACCGGCCCGACGAGTACAACTTCTATGCAGAAGCACATGTGCCACGCCTGAAGAGCTATGCCGACCGGCGCAGTGGCGAACTCATCGAGCGCAAGGTTCATCTACACGTCGTCATACCGGAAGTGAACCTGCTCACGGGACGACGGCTGGAACCGTTCGGCAAGGTTGACCGGCATCACCGGTTCCTCGAAGCATTCCAGGAGCATATCAACGCGAAATACGGACTGGCGAGTCCGAAGGACAACCGGCGGGTGCACTTCACCGACGCGTCGGAGATGATCAGCCGGTACAAGGGCGACGTATTCGAGCCGATGAACCGCGAACTGAAGGCCGCGATTCTCGAGGCGCTGATTGCGCGCGATGTCACGCGTTACGAGGACTTCAAGGCGCTGCTCACGGAATTCGGCGTGACACGCACACGTAACGCAGGCCGCGATGGCGAATACGAAAACGTCAAACCGCCCGGCGCCGCGAAGGGTGTGAACCTGAAGGAATTCGTGTTCTCGCGCGAATTCATCGAGCTCGATGCCGACGGCAAGCGCGAAGCGCTCGATCACAATGCCCATGCGGAGTACATCGAACCGGGTGTGCCGCGCGCGACGCCCCAATACTTTCGCGATGCCCTTTTCGAATGGAACGATATGCGGGCCCGCGAGATCAAGTATCTGAACAGTGGAAGCAGCTTCTACAAGGCGTATCAGGCCGCGTCGCCGGCAGAACAGCGGCGCATTCTCGAACATCGCGAACAGCGGTTCTATGACGCAGCAGGAGGGCTCGATGAGCGAACACGACGCAGCAGTGGTGGACCAGGAGACTGGCGAGATTGGCGAGAGTGGCAACGACAGCAGCCAGGGCACGAGCCGTGGCTCGCGCAACACGAACGCCGGGGCCGGTGGCGGCGAGGCGCGGATCACGACCTTGACGCTCGCTTCGATCGACCCCGCCCGCCGACCGGATCCGCACACGGTGTGCGAGGTGTGCCCGGCCGCAGTGTGGATGGCGACACCGCGCGACGTCAAATGCTTCTGCCGGCTGATGCACTACTGGAGCTGGGAGACCACCAAGCCGACCGAATTGACTCACTGCGATGGACTGGCGATCGCGAGCGAACGGGAAGAGAACAGCTAGATCCACGAAGCAGCGGCAGCAATCCGCTGCTTGACGAGATCGCGGCGCGCATGTACGGCGCGTGGGACAAGGCGGACGCTGCAGCGCGGGTGCGCCTTGCGGCGACAGCGGCCGACAAGTTCATGCATCACGACGGACCGCCTGGCGATCAGCAGTACGCGGGCCGTTTGTTCGGTCCGAAGCCACGACTTGGCGGTGGCCGGTTGCCGGCAGCGTTGGGCCCGCGTAACGAGATTCGCAGCCTTGCAGATGTCCAGTCGCTCGATGCAGTCGAGTCGCTTCCCTTTGCGTCGTCCGCTGCTGACAGCGAGACGCCGGCAGCACCTTTCAATGCGCGCGCGGGAGCGGCAACCGGCCGGGAAGCGGATACGGTTCGGGACCAGTTGGCGCGCGACCTTATGGAGTCACGCAGTGTCCGTCGCTCGCGCGAGCGGGCGGAGTTTGCCGAGATCCGCGCGACACTCGATGCCGGCCGGCTGCTGGCTGCACTCGCCCACTCGCACGGGCTGATTATCGACAAGTACGAAATTGGCAAGGGCGCGGACGGCGGCGACCGGATTCGGGCTGGCTCACGCAATCTGAACGTGTCGGACTTTCTGACGAAGGAAATGAACCTGTCGTGGGACGAGGCTGCGCAACTGCTCCGCGACACGTATCGGGCGCAGACCGGACCCAGCCTCGGTCATGCGCCGCGCCACACTCCCGAGCGTGATCTGTGGGGCGAATTCCAGCAGTGGCGTGCGGCGTATCGCGACGAACTGCGTCGTGCGTGGGATGCACAGGCGCAGCACGATAAAGCGCGACGTATCGATATCAAGGCGGCCTTCTACCGCGCCCGTAACGACCTCGCGGACCGCAACGATCTGCCAGTCACCGAGCGGCGCGAGAAGCTGTCGGCGGCACGTGTCGTTCGCCTCAAGACTGAGGCCGCGCTGCGCGAACGGATCGCGAAGGAGCGTCATGCACTCAAGGCTGCCGCTCGCCGGCCGATCGTGGACCAGTACCGGGACTTCCTGCGGGAGCGCGCGCAGGCCGGTGACGTACGCGCGCTGCGCGAACTGCGACGCATGCAGCAAATCCGCCTGCAGGCGAGGAGTGCCGATGACGAGTGCGATGTCATTTTCAGTGGTCCGTCACATGGCGTGTCGCGTTCGTCCGCGTCCGATCGCAACGAGATCATCTATCACGGGCCGACGATTACCTACGAGGTACGGGCGAGCGGCGAGGTCGACTATCGCAAGGACGGTGCGGCGTTCCTCGTTGACGAGGGCAGCTCGCTGCGGCTATTGGATAGCGAGCGCGACGCGATCGAGATTGCGCTGCGCTTCGCGCAGCAGAAGTTCGGCGCCATGCTGTCACTGTCCGGTCCTGAAGCATTCCAGGCCGCAGCCGCGCGCATTGCGGCCGACACACGCATGCGGATCGAGTTCGAGCAGCCAGAGCTCGAGAGCATCCGGCGGCAACGGCTCGCCGGGCTCGATGACGAGGCGCAGGATCGTCGAATGGCACAGCGCGAGCGCGACGCATGGGAACGCGACGAACTGCGCGACGCCGTGCGCAATACGCAACTACCCGTCCGCGACCAGACCTCCCGAACGCGGGACGCCGAATCGCCCGCTGATCCCGACGGGCCCGGCAGCGGTCCGGATATTGAACGATGAGCCACCAGCCTGAGACGCGTTGAATGCGCCGGCCTGCAACCACCATCAAACGTGACGGCGCTGTGGCAGTCGCCCCGTTATCTTCTTCGGCACGCCGTCCCTGGTCGAATCGGGTTTCCCTGACTACGTTCCGTGTATGGGAATACGGGTCAGCCGGCGCGCATCGTGCCACCGGCGCCCGGGCTTCGCAGTAGCGGACTCAGCCTTGCTGCGCGAAGATCTTCCAGGTTTTTTTCTGCGTCGCTGCATCGGCCGTTTCATGCACTGGGCAATCCAGGCGCAAGTCCGTATCCGCCATCGATAGATTGAGCAGCGCGCAATGGTGCGCCGTCTTCTTCGGATTTCTGCCCGGTTCAAAGTGTACGCATGTCACGCACATCCTGTGCGGCGGCATGTGACCCTGCACTTCGAGCTGACGGACTGTCTTCAGCAGCGTGCGATAGAACAGCGACTGCTCTTCGTCGCGCAGCGTGCCGACTGCCTTCGCGAGGAAGTCCGGCCATTGCGCGGCGCGCCTGGCCGCCGTGCGGCCGCGAGCCGTCAGGCGCAACGCGAGCGCACGGCCGTCGTCGAGCGCGCGCCGCTTTTCGACGAGCCCCTTGCTCTCGAGTGTGCTGACGGCATCGCTCGTCGTGGCCGCCGTTAGCGCGGTTTCGCGTGCGATCTCACCCAGACGCATCGGACCCTTGCGCTGCATCAGCAGCACGAGGATTTCGCCCTGCGTAGGCGTCAAACTCGCGCCTTCCGCCCATTCCCATGCCTGGCTTCGCATCGCGGTGCTGAGTCGCAGCAGGCTGTGGGTCACCCGCCCGGTTGCCTGCTCTCCGTATACGCTTTCGCTCATGGTCTTCCGTTGGTTGTTGACTGCAATGCCGTTGCCGTCGACATCCGATGTTCGACGCCGGCGCGCCGACAGTCTGTTGAGGCGGCGTAGTCGGGACATCCGGCACGCCGATTCTTACCATCTCAAAAATATTTCGTGGTTCAGGCCCGTTCCGCCGGACTCTCAACTCTCCGGGTTCTGCTGCGAGCGTTTGCGCGCAGTGGCTTGCAGCAGCCGCCGCAGCGAAAAACGACATTCTATGCGAGAACGGAGAATCGTATAACTAATTATCGTGCAATCCGTCGAGATCCGTGGGATACGACCGCTCTAACGCGTGGGCGCCGCATCTCGCGAGCAGACACGCAGGCGTCAATGTCGGCGAGATCGACAGGAAAGGACAATCATTGTTAAATACTACTACGTTTATATACATAGGAAGGATCTTTCACGGCCGACCTCGGCGGATGTGGACGCTCCGCTCGCATCGTCGTCGCATGGAACGACCGTTTGCAGCTAACGCACGAGGTCCGGTTATGGGGGCACAGACGAGCGATTGTGACCTACACTGGAAAGACGCCTTTGGCGTGCCCGGAGGCCGCTTTGACGCAATCCGGAAACGATGCGGCCGGTTGAAACGGGCGAATGGGATACCAGGGACAACCTGCCGCCATCTGCTGCCTGAATTCATCTGGGACTGGTGTTCCAGAAGGGGGCATCATGTTGCAAACCAGTGATTTCAAAGATCGTTTTACTCACCTGTGGGACTTTTTGTTGCATGCCAGTGAAACCAAAAAGCGCTTTACTCACCTGCAGCAAACTGTCAGCGATATATCGCGGACCTGTCACGCCGACAAGACGATTCCAGCAGACCTGATGAACTCGATGGACGAACTGGACAGGGAATGCAAGTCGGCAAAGAAGGTCATGTCGTCCAGGGACCAGGATCGTATCCGGCTGTGGGTCGACGATCTCGAACAGATCGGTGATCGCGCAGAGCGAGCTTGCCAACAGGCCGGCGGTCTGGATGACAGGATCAGGGATGCAGTCAGCTCGATGCATTCGGAGCTCTCCGACCTGAAGCGACAGCTGCACTGACCTGTCCGGCGGCCCTGGTCTAACCGACCGGGGCTGTTTGCACTTCGGCGCTCCATGGCGCGACGGCTCCGCTCGTGCTGCATGTGCTCCTCTGCTCTATTGCCAGCAGTCAAAAGACCCGGCATCTACCTGCACGTCGAGGAGGAACGGTGTCACGCCCATACCGTCGGATCGCAAACCGGGCCGCAACCCAGGCAGTCTCTGATAATCATATAGCCGGCCCGGCTCCGTTCCGATAGAACGGCTGGCGTAGAGTCAGGGTGCAAGCCCACCGACTTGCACAGGAGGCCGGCATGAACAAGTTTAGTGGAATCGACCTGCACTCGAACAACAGTGTGGTTGTGGTTAGCGACGAAGCTGACCGGATCGTATACCAGCGACGGTTGCCGAACGATCCACTACAGAGCCGTGCAGCACTCGCGCCGCATCGCGAGGACCTGGTGGGGGTGGTCATTGAAGCAACGTACAACTGGTACTGGCTTGTCGATGAGCTCATGAACGATGGTTACCGTGTGCATCTCGCGAATCCCGCGGCGATCAGGCAGTACGAGGGCCTGAAATACAGCGGTGATTTCACCGATGCCGCCTACCTCGCGCAATTACTGCGTCTGGGACTCTTGGCCGAGGGATATATCTATCCGGCCGACGAGCGGCCGGTGCGGGACCTCTCGCGCAAGCGGATGCAACTGGTGCAGTGCCGGACGGCCCAGATTCTCGCAATCGAGAACCTGTTCTCACGCCACACAGGTGAACAGATGTCGAGCGAACGCGTCAAGCGTCTGGATGAGGCGCAGGTAAACGGATTCGGCTTTGTGCCCGATCTGACGCTTGCGATACAAGCCAATCTGGCGGTCATGCAGACGTTGCAGGAAGAGATCGGGATTCTCGAGACGCGGCTCATGCAGCGGGTCAAACCGAACCCGGACTATGCCTTACTGAACTCGGTGCCCGGTATCGGTCCAGTGCTTGCAACCACGATCATGCAGGAAACCGGGACCATTTCGCGTTTTACCAAGGTCGGCAATTTCAGTTCGTACTGCCGCTGCGTGGACAGCCGGCGGGAAAGCAACAGCAGGAAGAAAGGCGAAGGTAACGCAAAGAACGGCAACAAGTATCTGGCGTGGGCGTTTGTCGAGGCAGCCAACTTCGCCATCCGCTCCTGCCCGGAAGCCCGGCGCTTTTACGAGCGCAAGAAACACGCGCGGAACAGGATTGTCGCCATCAAGGCGCTGGCGCACAAGCTGGCGCGCGCTTCTTATCACATACTTCGGGAGCACAAGCCATTTGAGGTAACCCGCTGCTTTCGCTAAACGTGGCGCAAGGGGACCGAGCCCGGTATTGTGACTGGTGAAAGCCATGCTTCTGATTGGGCCATTCCCTTGCCCCACCCGCTGTTTGTAGATGACCGGGTCGCCCAGGCAATGAGCCATCCTTGACTGGCGTTGCGCCGGCAACAGCCACGGTTCTGCGAAATCCATTGGACCTTGTCTGGCACCAACGTTTCTCTGGGGCGGCACCGCCGCCAGGGCGATCGACAATTCATCGCAGATCGCTTGATCCCGATGGGTGTCTGGTGCGATCCGGTTCGCAACCAGCCGTGAGAAAACGGATGCGATACTACCTCCTGCAGGCAGCCGCGACACAGGATAACGCAACGAATTTCGCCGGATTGCCATGACGNNCGTCATGGCAATCCGGCGATGGGGAAGAATTCGCACCTTGACTTCGGCCGACTAATGGGTGTCACAATAGCGGCATCCGTTCTGTCGGCTTCGACAGGGTCAATGCGAGTTGATGTGTTGTGTAGCACAGGGCTGCCAACGTGTGAAGAACAGCTCCGAAGACGGCAACCTGATTCCATCCTCCCTGCGATCGCAGGAAGAACCGCTACAGCAAGCACGACATGGCACACGAGCGTTGCGAACAATGTGGAAACCTGACGCCGCCCTGGGACACGATACACAGAGGCTCCGATGATGGCCGCTACGAGTTGGTCTGCAGTTTTTGCTTCAACGTCAGGATTGCCGAGTCAACCGGCTTCACCGGGTTCGAGAATGTCCGGCTTGATCCCATCCGGATGATCGATTGCAGCGGGGAGTCCCACCAGTTCCATTTCCAGATCCGCCTTCTGGGCGACCTGATGGCTCTGGATGCCTTTGAGCTTCGCGGAGATCTTCCCGCCGGCTACCGGTTCCAGCTGATCGGCGAGCCCGACGATGACGTGCTTGTACTGCTCGGCCGCCTCGTCGAAAAAATTCGTCGCGCACTGTCAGTCAGGCACATTGATTTTCGTGAGCGCCAGATCATCGACAGCACGGTGCGCGGGCGTATCGAATGGGACGAGTCGCAGGAGGGACACTTGCCACTCGTGGTGGTCGACGGCAAGGAGGTCTCGTGGATCGATCTTGGGCGAATGCTGATGAGCATGGAAGGATGGCAGTTCAGGCTTGATATCGCTGATCCAGGCGAAGAGCTTTGAGTCGCGGGGGCGACGCCGCAGAACTATTGTCACGCGACTGCTACCGGAGGCGTGCGTCGTTACCATACGCGGCAACCTTAACGGTTGGGGGCGGCCGCACATCAATTTCGAATATGTCCGATACGACAGGTCTCTGCTAGCGGGCATGTGCGGACCGATTGGTCAGCCGCTGCATGTGTACTTCAATCCTGATTCCTTTAAACATTATCGCCCTAATGTCTATTTATTGTTGTTCCAATTCTATAGCGGTGTAAATTGCGCACTTCGGGATTCAATGAGTGAAGCCAAGTAGTAAGCATTGCGGACTAAATGGAATGCGCAGCCTGATTTTTGCTAACGGAACACGAAGGCCTGGTGCGCCGGGCTCTGGTGTTCCAGATTCTCGCTTCCGCGCGACCGGGCGCCCTGTCATGACAAGAGACTTATATTTTAGCGAGTATAGGTGACGAGCTGCGAATAAGACCTACGTAAGTGGCTGGCGAGAAGCCATGTAGTGTGGGCGCCGGATGGTGCGACGGCTCTCTTGTTTGCGCAGCAAGCCAGGCCGGACCTTCTCATCACCGACTTCAACATGCCCAACATGGACGGTCTGTCGCTATGTCTCGCGTTTCGGGCTGACCCCGCACTCGCTAGCGTGCCGATCATCCTTACGTCCGGCAATCCGCTGCCAGGTGACGCGAGTGCGACCTCGCATGACCTCTTTCTACAAAAGCCGGTAAGTCCGATGGCACTTGTCGCGGCGATCGCCGCACTGGCCGTCCGGAAGACTGGTTAGCGGTTTTCTGCAACCAGTCATTTATCAAGCTGACGCCGCTGTGAAAGCGGTTACGGTCGTCGGTCGCCTTCAGTTGTCGAATGTGTGCTTCCTAGTCCCCGTTGTTCCATAGTCGTGCCATTGCACGCTGCAGCGCCTCGTTCGGCTTTGGCGATTTGCAGCAGTGCGAAAAAGCGCTTCCCATTCATCGATCGCGAGACGGATGGAGCGAACGATCTCTTCATGCTGATGACCTGTCCTCAGCCCGAAGTGGCGATTGCAAAAATGAATGGGTCACGGCTGCCCTCAGCTTTGAGGCCTATGACCCTGCCAGGGCGACAGACATGTAGTAGCCCCTGCTTTGGCTACCGGGGGCGACGGCCAGTTTTGCGTAATGCGAGCCTCTCGCAAGCCAGTACTCATGTTGTCCTCCGTCCCTGCATGTACGGAATGGATGCAGCGAGCATCTCCCGTGCGAACCGGCTGGGACGAGGGCGCAGCAGGACATCAGTACGTTCAGCCGGTCGCACCGACACCAAAACAGTCATCGTCCTCTTCCGCGTCTGGATCGCCGCCCAACGAGCGTATGCAGTCGTCGAGGAACTCCATGGTGACCGCTTCATATTCGATGGTTCCCGGCTCGCAATCTTCCGGATTCAGTTTGCCGCAGGCTTTGCGGATGGCGCGAACACAGCCTTTGATGGCCTGTGCAGCCTCCCACATCGGGTCGCTCTGGGCAAGCTTGTCAGATTCATTTGCTTTCATGAATCAGTTATCGGCGATTGAGATTAAACCTTGAGATAAAGATGGCCGAAGTATGACATCTGCGTAAGCGAACAGAACGTCCACTGTGGAAAGAGAACGGTTCGGAGCGCTCAGCCGGCGCGCGCATACATTGATTGAACGCGAGGGCCACGCGCCGGTGCATCGCGTTGCGATAGGCGAGTTCTGCGCAACACTCCCTCCTTTGGCCGTTCGTTGGCGACCGAAACCTGACTTTGCCAGCACCTCGTCTCGTCCGCGCGCGAGAGTGATGCCGAATCGGTATATGAAGCGGCCGGTCCGCAGCGAAGCGAACCAGGCCGTTGTTCGGCGCGCACCGGCGTGAGGGCTCACTCGAGTCGAGCGCCGCGCCGGCAGGATCGCCGCTGCTTACATTGAAGAGCCTTGGGCCGAGGTCGAACTCTTCACGCCGACCGAGGCGCCGCTCTGCACCGCAGCCGTGCCGTCGAGCGCTTCGCCGGCCTTCGTCTTGGCACCGCCGCCGACATCGTCCGCCGCCGACATCGCGCCTTCCGCGTGGTCCTTCGCAGCGCCTGCGACGTGCTTCACGTGCTGCTTCGCCGAATGGACTGACGACTTTGCGGTGCCCTTCGCCGCTTCGGCCGCCGAACCCACCGCGTGCGTCGAACCGCCAACGAGGCTGCCCGCACCTGCACCCCCGGCGTTCGCGCCTGCGCCTGCCTGCGCACCGGCACCGGCACCGGCACCGGCACCGGCACCGGCACCGGCGCCGAGCACCGGCGTGTGCACGTTCACGCCGAGGCCGGTCGAACCCTGTGCGCCCGTCTGGGCGGTCTGTGCAAAAGCGGCCGAGGTGGCGAACGCGGTCAGCGCGGCACCGAGCAGCATCGTACGAATCGTGTTCATCGTTTTCTCCCTAAAGACATTGTTGGTACCGGACGCATCGGCGCGGCCCGTTACTTCCTTGCCGCACCATGCGGCAGGCGCAGCCACTGTAACCGGGCCTTGCACGCGAAGTCCTCGATTCTTGAGGACTGTTACTCTCGTTGCAATTGCTGACGAATAACTGAACATCTTTAACAGTTGGCGCGGTTCGCCTAGCGAAGAGCTAAGCCGGTCGCAGACTGAATCTGACACTCTTGCGGAAAATGGCGCTGCCAGCTCGCCCCACGAGGGCACCCACCGGTCTGCCTTGTCACAGATCAAAGTAGGATTTGCAGCTTGCCGAGCCTCGGAGCGGCAGCGTCTCATGCTGATAGATAGCCGCCACCGTGCTCGTCACTTTCGCCAGTGTCCGATGCGATGCTGGTTCAGCGTAAGCGCGAGCTTTAGCACACCGAATGGAGAATCATTTGCAAGTGACGGCCGAGCGTACCTGAACTGATGGTCGAATGTACGTTCGATCGCGCGGGCGGTCATGATGCAGCCACCGCGCTACTGAACCTCGCCGACCCGCCGACTGCGGTGCTCGTGGACAACAACCTCGCAGGCGCGGGCACATTTCGGGCGATTATCGACAGTGGTCGCAAGCCCGGCCGCGATGTTTCACTGATCGTCTATGACGGCGTGCCTTCCGACGTCTCGCATCCGTACGCAGTGACGGCCGTTACGCAGCCCACAGGCCACGCGTCGGGCAAAGCGATCGCCGAACTGATGCTGAACGCGATCGCGGATCGGGACCGTTGTGCGCATCGGCTTGCCTTGCCTCGCATCGAGCCGGGCGATACGGACGGCCCGATGCATTGACGCTCGTCCGGAATCGGTGGCATTACGTAAAAGCATCACCCATCGGCAGCGCACGCTTGACCTCGTCGTTGTGGAGGATCGAGGTTGTCGATACGGATACGTGGCGACGATTGTCGCGAACGGAGGTCAGTTCCGCGCCGCGGCCCAGCGCGTGGGGCACCCGTGTGTGCCGCGCGTGTCTCATGGACGAGGGAGGCACACGGCCGCCATGCATCGGCTTCAGGCGGGCGTTGACCTCACGGTCATCGCGCTGTGGCTGGGTCACGCGAACCCAGTGATCACTCACATGTACATAGAGGCAGACCTGATCGCGAAGGACCAGAGCCCTCTGTACATCCCGATCCCCCGACGACAAACCACGCATAATTCCGGCGTCCGTAATGCCGACATTTCCTTGCCATGCCGTGCCGGGGCGGAGAAGTGGGGTTCGGCGTGCGTACCCGCCTGGCATAACGCTCGTCAGGCCCTTGACAACAACGTGATATCGGACGCTTTATGCCTGGAAACGCAGCAGGGTGACTTCTTCCGGTCGACCTACCCAGACGGCAACTGCCGAACAATTGTCCGCCGGTGCATCGGCGCCGTGCTGTTGCGATCCCGCGTGCCGTAGCAGGTTCAACCAGTCGTCTACCTTATCGACAACACGCAGATGTCCCGCGATCAGTGCATCCGGCATCGCGTGCCACAGTCCATCCGTGCATAGCAGGAAGACATCGCCGTCCTCTAGCGGCTGTCGAGGAGCGATACATGGCGCGACATCCCCTCGAATGCCGAGCGCTGAATCAAGAAGACTCGCGCTGATGCCATTGACGGGTAGACCTGCATCCGTCATCCGTTGCAACAGGCTATGGTCCCGGGTTCGCTGCATCAGCGAGCCGTGACGAAAGTGATAAACGCGGCTGTCGCCGAGATGCGCCCACTGCGCGGCGCGAGCATCCCGATCGATGAATAGCGCCGCCACCGTCGCACCCATCCTCCTGTTGCCGGGATTGCGTGCCTGCTCTGCGAGAATCGCATCATTTGCGTCTTCGATGCAGGCGAGTATGTGGGAGGTCGCCATTGCACGCGCGCCACCATGTGCAAGGATGTGCTTCACTGCATACTGCGCGGCCACGTCGCCACCCGGCTCACTGGCAATGCCGTCGCTCACGACAAAACAGGCGTGGCCCTCGGCCACCACGCAGCCGACGGCGTCCTGATTATGCGAGCGGCCTCCCAGGTCCGAAAAGTATGCGTATGAAATGTCCATGTACTCGCCGCTTCAGCCGCGGCAGTGCTTGCGGTATTGCGCGACCTCTGTATCGTATGCCGCGAGAAATGCGCTGCCGAACACTGCGCTGAAATCGTCCTCGACGGCAAGCAGCGTATCGCGATGCAGCTTTGCAAACGCATTCCACAGTTTGGCCTTGCGCCATGCTGGCACATAACGGTCCAGCAAACGTTCGACAGGCGTGCGCTGTTCGATCCGTTCCGGTGCGAAGCGCCTTAGCAGTTCCGTGAGCGCTGCACGCATTCCGGCAACCATTGCGATCTGATGCGCGTGCAGATCGTCGAACGCATCGCTGACGGCCCCCTCTGGCGACATGAATCCGGGAAACGGAAGGCCGAACATTTGCCTGAGCACGGCGCCGCCGTCGGGCAGCAGCTTGAGCGGATTGTTTTCGCGGTCGAGAAGAACCGTCATGTCGGCCTTCACTTCCCGCTTCAGGATGCTTCGCGATGACAGCAGTTTCACCGTGCCGTTGGCGAACAGCGCAAGCAATTGTCCTGCCGTATGCAACTGTTCGGCCGTCCACTGATCGCTCGCCGTGTCGAGGCCAGCGCCGCGCAGAAACGCGGTCAACAGCGGTTCTGCGGTTGCATTGCCGCGCTTCGCGGCTGCGGCCTCGTTGAGGTCGTGTTTCGGCTGCAGGGCTTGCGCGGATATCGCGGCAGCCGTAGCGAGGGGCTGCGCGCGCATCGTCTGTGCCCAGTCGGCCGCGTGATCCGGGGCAGCGTAGGGTGCATCGAAAGGGCGATCGCGCTTGCCGACTGCGGCGGGCGGCAGTGGTGAGACGGAGTCGGGCAGGCTGCTCTGCGAACCGCGGAGCATCCCGTCCTGCGGCCCGTCGATTGAAGACGAAAACAGGGCAAGTGGATCGGACGGCACATGACGCAAGTCGTCGTAGGCGGTGCTCGCATGTCGTTCGGATGGCGCCTGCCGCTCACGCGAACCGGGTTGCCTGCCGCCAGGGTTGCTGTTGCCGAAGCGCGATTCGAGCGACTGCCAGAAGTCGTCCTGCACAGGATGATCGGTAGTGGCCTGAGAATCTTGCGGCGCGTCGCTGCTGCTCGCGCGATCGTCGACAGCCCGCAGCATGTAAGAACCGATACGGATCGCATCGCCTGGCTCGATCTGGCGTTCTTCCGCACAAGCCAGCGGCGTGCTGTTGACCTCGATTACGGACACGCTGCTGAGATTCTTCAGTACGCAGCGTGCCCCGTCGATCTGCAGCAGCGCCTGCAACCGCGAGATTTGCCGTGTCTCGTCGGGCAGCACGAGATGATTGTCGACGTTGCGCCCGATCGTTCCGCCGGGTGGATGAAATATGGCCGTTGCGCCGCGTTGTACGGGGCGGCCTGCATGTTCGATGACGGTCAATTGCATGATGGGTGCCTGACGCGATGATGCGGATGCCCTGGCGCGGGGTGCTATGACGAAGACGCCGCGGCGCGTTGGCGACGCGCTGCCTCGAATGCAGGGCCCCAGATCGGATGTCCGCGCTCCGCGGCGGATAGTTCGAAGTTCGGATCGATATTGAGGATCTTCCGGAATTCGGCGCGGCACGCCGATACGCGATTCGTGACGCAGTAGCTGAACGCCATCAGCTTGTGTGCTTCGATCTGCGTCGAACGGTTCGCCCGATCGATCTCGCTTGCGTGACTGAGCAACTGGATCGTGCGCGAGTACTCGCCGGCAGCGTAGGCGCTGCGCGCGTTCTGCACGGTTTCGTCGGCCGCGCGCTGTTGCGGTGAAAACATCGAACATCCGGCGAGTGTCGCGACAAGCAGTACAACGAGCACAGATTCAATGATCGGCATCGGGCGTTTTTTCAGCATTCCAATTGAATATCAGCAGAATTTTCATGTGAGAAAGGACAGGTTTAAAGCCTGCCGTCAATTATTTTATTCAGGGCGCATATGTCGTGCGGCTCAATGAACTATAGAACGCAATTCGTCGTTTGGTTTTTAATCGATTAGTGGCTTTAATCCACTATAAACAGCGCCGGATCTGATTTTTTGCAAATCCCATAAAGCATGAAAAAACAAAAAAATAGTTAGAAGAACGATTCGATTAATAACGTTTTAATCATGGTAAACCACACATTGAAATTTAATGGAATTGTGAACTACGCTGAATCCCGTTTTGATCGTCAGATGCTCGTTGGCCATTCAAACGCACTGCATGGCGATCGTCATGCCGGTTAAGACCGGTTCTTCTTCGACTGACCGACCCGGTTAGCCACTCTCGTTGCGCCGATGCTAAAGGCGCAACAGCACATGCCGTTCTGACGAACGCGAAAAGAGATGATGCAAGTTTCGATGAAAGACGCGCATTGGCGCGTCGTGGGAATCGTGTTGACAGGCGTTGCGCTGGGCGGTTGCGCCGCAACCGAAAAGCAGCTGCCCGTTCCCTATGTCATTACCTTCGATGTCGCGCCGGACGTGAATCCTGATAGCGCTGCAAGGCCATCTCCCATCGTCTTGCAGATTTTCCGGCTGAAGTCGGCGGCAAGTTTCGACGGCGCCGACTATTTTTCGCTTCAGAGCAAGACGCAAGGCAGGCTGGCGGGCGAATTGATCGGCGTGGACCGGATAATCCTGCGTCCAGGCGAATCGCGCACCATGCGTTACGCGGGCGATCTCGATGCGCGCAGCGTCGGCGTGGTCGCGGGCTATCGTGCGCTCGAGCGCAATCGCTGGAAACTGATCGTGCCGCTGCCCGCTGCGAAAGAGACGAACCTGCTGAAATTCTGGCAAATGTCGCCGGGCGAAATCAGGCTTTCCATTGCCGTGCGCAACGGCGGCATGCAAATCGTCGACGAGAGCGGGGCAAAGCGATGAGCGAACGTGTTTCACCTGTCAGGGCAGGTGCGGCGCTGCGTCGCCGCGTCGTCTGGTCCGAAGGCATGTTCCTTCGCCCACAGCATTTTCAGCAGCTCGAACGCCACTTCGAACGCTACGTGCAATTGCGCTGCCTGCCCGTGCAGGGTCTGTTCTGGGGCTTCAGCAAGCTCGAAATCGATACGGAGGCCCTGGCGCAGGGCAAGATCGTTCTGTTGTGCGCGTCGGGCGTGATGCCGGATGGCACGCCATTCGATTTCTCCGGCGGCAGCGATGCGCCGCAACCACTCGACATCGGCGGCGACGTCGCGAATGCGGTGATCGTTCTCGCTGTGCCGACGTGGCGCGGCGACAATGTCCAGGTGTCTTTCGAAGAAAGCGGCGCGTCGGCGCTGTCACGGTATGTCGCGACCGAGACCGAGGTCGAGGACGTCAACGCGATCGGACTCGGCCCGGTGCTGATCCAGGTCGGCAAGCTGCACTTGCGCCTGATGCCGGAATCGAAGCTGTCGCCGGACTGGCAGGCTATGGGTGTGATGCGTGTCGTCGAACGCCGCGCGGACCGCAGCGTGATCGCAGACGACAGCTACATTCCGCCGCTGCTCGCCGCACACGCGAGTCCTGTGCTTGCGAGCTACATGAGCGAACTGCACAGGCTGCTCATGCAGCGCGGCGAAACGCTCGCAAGCCGCCTCGCGCAGCCCGGCCGCGCCGGAGTCGGCGAAGTGGCGGACTTTCTGCTGCTCGAACTGATCAACCGCTACATCGCGGTGACCTGGCACGCGCAGCAACCTTCGGCGATCCATCCAGAGATGCTGTATCGCGACTGGCTGAAGCTCGCCTGCGACCTGAGCACGTTCACATCCGGCACGCACAGTCCGCAGGTTCTCCCGCCATACCAGCACGACGATCTGAGTACGACGTTTGGCATCCTGATGAAGGAACTGCGCCGCTCGCTGGCGACGATGCTGGAGCAGAACGCGATCGAGATCGAGCTCAAGGATGCGGGCAATGGCGTGCGTGTCGCCATCATGTCCGACACCGAACTGATGCGCGATGCGGGCTTCGTGCTAGCCGTGTACGCGGACATTCCCGCCGATGTGCTGCACGCGCGCTTTCCTGCGCAAGTGAAGCTCGGCCCCGTCGAGCGGATACGCGATCTCGTGCAACTCCAGTTGCCCGGGATCGGCGTACGCGCGCTGCCTGTCGCACCAAGGCAGATTCCTTATCACGCGGGTCATGTGTATTTCGAACTCGACAAGAGCGGCGAACTGTGGCGGCAACTCGACAGCTCGGGCGGATTGGCATTGCATCTGGCGGGCGACTTCCCGGGGCTGTCGCTGGCTTTCTGGGCGATTCGCGGCTGAGAGGTGTGGCTGAGATGCATGACAGGAACGACTCATGAACCACTGGCATGAAGCAGTCGCAGGCGCACACGGGGGCTTCGTTCGTCCGAACCCCGGTGGCGCGCCGCCGACACCCGACGCGCAAGAGGCGAACTCCGCCCCTCAGGAGCCGATGCCCGATTACGCCGTGCCTGTTGGCAGCAATCCGCTCGTCGCGGTTGCGAACCCTTTGCTCAATCTCGTTCCGCAGATACGCTGGACGGTGCATCACCCGAATCCGCGCTGGTTGCGCGAGCATCTTGCATCGGAGATACGCGAGTTCGAAATGCGCGCGCAGCAGGCGGGCGTGGCGCTCGAGGCAATCGTCGGCGCGCGCTATTGCCTGTGCACGGCGCTCGACGAGGCGGCGTCGCTGACACCATGGGGCGGCAGCGGCGCATGGTCCGCCGATAGCCTGCTCGTCGCTTTCCACAACGAGACATGGGGTGGCGAGAAGTTCTTCCAGGTGCTGGCGCGCCTGTCGCAGCATCCGCAACAGCACCTTGATCTCATCGAACTGCTGTACTACTGCCTTGCGCTCGGATTTGAAGGACGTTACCGCGTGCTCGACAACGGGCGCGCGCAACTGGACGCGCTGATGCAGCGTGTCGTGCAACTGATCCGGCAGGCGCGCGGCGAGTTCGACGCGCCGCTTTCCCCGCACTGGCGCGACGAGATTCCTGCCGAACGCGCGCGCCGCTTGATCGTGCCCGTCTGGGCGTGCGCTGCGCTGGCGGGGCTGATCGGCTTCGGTGCGTACCTTGCATTCGAGCTCACGCTCGCACGGCAGTCGGACCAGGTGTTCGCTTCCATCGACCGGGTGCATGTGCCGCATCTTCAGTCACAGCAACCCGTTGTCGAGCCCGCTCGCCCCGCGAGCGCGCCGCGGCTTGCGGGCTTTCTCGACCCCGAGGTTCGCGCGGGCCTCGTCTCCGTGCGCGATGACGCGGATCGCAGCGTCGTGACGCTGCATGGCGACGGACTGTTCGAATCGGGATCGGCCGCCGTCATCGGTCGCTATGCTCCCGTCCTTGCGCGCGTGGCGGATGCACTGGAGCGCGCGCCCGGCCGCATCGTCGTGGCGGGCTATTCGGACAATGTGCCCGTGCGCAGCGCGCGTTTCGCATCCAACTGGGATCTGTCGCAAGCGCGCGCCGAAGCTGTCGCGCGGCTCCTTGCATCGCGCGTCACGCAGACGGACCGCATTCACGCGGAAGGCCGCGGGGAAATGGACCCCGTCGCGCCGAACGACACGCCGGCGAACCGCGCACGAAACCGGCGCGTGGAAATCACGCTGCTGGCGGCGCCATCGTCTGACGGGGCCGCGTCTTCCACGAAGGTGACGCCATGAGCCACGCATTCGCTCCACCTTTGCCAGCGCGTCCGTTCGTGCTGCGTACGTGCGGCGCGTTTGCCGGGCTCGCCGCGCTGGCCGTATTGATCTGGATCGCGGGGCCGCTCGTGGCGCTGGGTGACTGGCGCCCGCTTGAATCCGGCGTCACGCGGGCACTGCTGATCGGCGTGCTGTTCGCCGGATGGGGCGCGCGTGCCGGCTGGCGCCGCTGGCGTGCCGCGCGTTTGAACGCGCAATTGCTGAACCAGTTGCAGGCTAGCGCCCCATTGCCCGGCAATGCCGAAGCGGAGCCCGCGCATCTCGCGGAATTGCGGCACCGCTTCGGCGAGGCGGCGGCGCAGTTGAAAACCATGCGTCTCGCGCCGGGCGACGACAGGCGTTCAGGCTTCTCGGGCTGGATCGCGGGCCTGTCGCGCCGTTACCTGTATCAACTGCCGTGGTACGTGTTCATCGGCGCGCCGGGTTCGGGCAAGACGACGGCGCTCGTGAACTCGGGGCTGAGCTTTCCGCTCGCCGAACAGTTCGGCAAGGCGGCGATTCGCGGCGTGGGAGGCACGCGACATTGCGACTGGTGGTTCACGAACGAGGCGGTGCTGATCGACACAGCGGGGCGCTACACGACGCACGAAAGCAATCGGGCGCTGGATGAAGATGAGTGGCGAGGCTTTGTCGGCCTGCTGAGAAAGTACAGGCCGCAACAGCCGCTCAATGGCGCCTTGCTGACGATCAGCGTGGCGGACCTGCTCGGGGCATCGGATGCGCAGCGCACCGGGCACGCGATGGCCTTGCGCAAGCGCCTCCAGGAACTGAGGAGCCAGTTGGGCATTCAGTTTCCCGTCTACGTGCTGGTGACCAAAGCCGATTTGCTGGCCGGCTTCTCCGAGTATTTCGGCGCATTGGGGCGCGCCGAGCGGGCGCAGGTGTGGGGCTTCACGTTCGGGCTCGACGAGAGCCGCGCGCCGGGCTTCGATCTGCGCGGTGCATTCAATCGCGAATACGACCTGCTGCACCGGCGCCTCAATGACGCGTTGCCCGAACTGCTTGGCGCGGAATCCGACGTGCGCAGGCACGAACTGATCTATTCGCTGCCGCAGCAGTTCGCGCTGCTGCGCGACGTGCTCGCGCAACTTGTCGAGGAAGTGTTCTCGCAGTCCCGATTCGGCTCGCTGCCGATGCTGCGCGGCGTCTATCTGACGAGCGGGACGCAGGAAGGTACGGTGTTCGATCGCGTGATGGGCGGCATCAAGCGGTTCCTGCAGATCGACGGTACGCCGCCCGCGATGCAGACGGGCACGAACGGGCGGAGCTTCTTCCTCAAGGACCTGTTGCAGGGGCTCATCGTCAGCGAGACGACGCTGGCAGGCACGAACCTGGCCTGGCATCGGCGCCGACATGTGCTGATGCTTGCGGGCTATGCGACGGCAGCCGTGTTGCTGTGCATGGCGCTCGCGCTGTGGATGCGAAGCTATGTGAACAACAGCGGCTATCTCGACGACGTGAGCGCGCGCGTCGCAACGCTGGATCAGCAGTTGAGGCGCGCGCCGCTGACGGACGCTACCGGCATCGGCCAGGTGCTGCCCGTGCTCGACGACCTGCGCCACCTCGCGCGGACGGGTCGCGTCGATCCGCAGTCACCGCCGCTTGCGTACCGGTGGGGACTCTTTCAGGGCGACAAGACGCGCGCGGCAGCGAACGGCGTCTATCAGCGCGCGCTCGACGAATTGCTGCTGCCGCTGGCTGCCCGGCGTCTCGAAGCGACGCTGCAGAGTGCGCGCAGCGACGATCCCACGTTCGCCTATGCGGCTCTCAAGGCGTACCTGATGCTGTACGACAGCGCGCACTACGATCCTCCGTTCGTGCAGGCCGTGCTCGCTCTGGAGTTCGAGCGGACGTTGCCGCATCCGCTGACAGCCGCGCAGCGTTCGGCGCTGGCCACGCACCTCGCGGCGCTGTTCGCTGATCGCATGGTGCTGTCGCCCTTCGCGATGAACGAACAACTGGTTGCGCAAACGCGCGCGCGGCTGCAACAGCTCACGTTCGCGCAGCGGCTCTACGCGCAGCTGACGCACACGTTGCGCGGCGCCACGCAGTCATATGACTTCGACGTTGCGCATGCCGCCGGCCCGTCCGCTGCACTCGTGTTCCGCCGGCAAAGCGGCAAGAGCCTGAATGACGCGTTGCCGGGGCTGTACACGTACCGTGGCTACTGGGACGTATTCGACAAACGGCTAGACGAGTCGATCGGTACGTTCGCCGGCGAAGAGAAGTGGGTGCTCAACCTGAAGGAGAGCGACGTGCCGAATCGCGCGGCGGCCGAATCGTGGGCGCGCGACATCCGCACGTTGTACCTCGACGACTATATGCGCGTGTGGGATGCGTATCTGAACGACATTCGCCTGCAAACAGGTGATTCGGGTGACTCGCTCGCGCAGAGCATTCAGGCCGCGCGCGTGTTGTCGTCGCCGGATTCACCGTTGACCCGATTGATCGACGCCGCCGCCGCGCAGACCGCGTTGATCCGCAGCGACGCGAGCACAGGCGGCGCGGGATTCGCAGACCGCGCGCAGGACAAGGTGGAAAGCGCGCGGCACGCGCTGGCGGTCATTTTCTCGGCAGGGCAGGCGAACGGCGCAGCCGCGCAGAGCGACAGGCCGGAGGCCGTGGTCGACAACCACTTTGCCGGTTTGCGCCAGTACGCGCATGTCGAAGGCCGGTCGGGCAATGCGCCGATCGACGGCATGTTGAAACTCATCGACGAGCTTTATACCTATCTGAGCGCAACCGACGCGGCGCTGCGCAGCGGCGGCATGCCGCCGCCATCCGATGTGCCCGACAAGGTGCGCGCGCAGGCGGGCCGGATGCCTGCGCCGTTCAGGCAGATGCTCGGCGATCTCGCCGATGGCGCGAACGGCAGCGTGGCAACGCTCGCGCAACGCAATCTCGCGCGCGGCGCGTCGGCCGACGTCGGCGACTTCTGCCGTCAGGCGATTGCAGGCCGCTATCCGTTCGCTCACGGCTCGTCGCGCGACGTCGCGCTGGGTGACTTCGCGCAGCTCTTCGCGCCTTCGGGACTGATGGACGACTTCTTCCGCAAGAACCTGCAGGCGCAGGTCGATACGGCCACGCGGCCATGGCGGTTCAATGCCGCTTCCGCGAGCACCAACGCGACAGCGACAGCAGACGGGATCGCGGCCGGGAATGCGGCGCCGTTTCTCGCATCGTTCGAAAAGGCCGCCGTGATCCGCGACGTGTTCTTCGCCGGCGGCAGCCGCGACCCAGCGGTGAAGGTGCAGATCAAGCCGCTCGACATGGACCCGTCGATCTCCGAATGGGCGCTCGATGCAGGCGGCCAGTCCGTGCACTACGCGCACGGACCCCAGGCGCCCGTCACGTTGCAGTGGCCCGCGCCCGGCGGCGGCAATCAGGCGCGGCTCCAGGTCATCGAGCAATCGGGCGCGACGGACGGATGGGTCGCCGACGGACCGTGGGCACTGTACCGCCTGTTCGATCATGCGCGGATCGAGCGGGGCCGCTCGCCGGAAGAGCTCATTGCGAGCTTTGCGGTGGACGGCAAGCAGTTCAAGGTGCAGATCACGGCGGACTCGGTGCATAACCCGTTTCGTCTCGCGCAAATGGAGTCGTTCACATGCCCGGGGAAATCATGAGTACGGCGTCGAACGGACATCTGTTGCAGTTCGGCTGGTTCGGCAAGGTTCCCGGCGCGGGCGACTTCGTCAATCGTGGCATGTCCGCGAGGCTCGCCGCGTGGTGGGACGGCTGGGTTCAGCAGGGCATGGTCTCGCTTGGGCAGGGCTTGCCTGACGGGCTCGCCCGCCACTTCGCGATTGCGCCCGTATGGCATTTCGCGATTCCCGCCGGGACGGGCGCCGGTTGCGTTCAGTTGGGCTGCCTGGCACCGAGTTGCGATCGCGTCGGGCGGTATTACCCCGTCATCGCAGCGCTCGCGCTCGATGCGGACGTCTATACGCCCGATACCACGGCCGCCGCGGCCAGGTTCGTCGGCAACGTGGGTGCTGCGCTGCTGGACGCCGTGCGCGAAGCGCATGGCCCCGAGCAGTTGGACCGCGTATTGAGCCGCGTACGGCTGCCGCGCGAAGCAGGGGCCAACGGTTTTTCTGATGACGACACGCGGCGGGGACGCGAAGCGCAAGTCCCGGGATGGCCGAACCTTGCCGAATTCTTCGATCCGCACGGCGCGACGAGCTTCTGGTGGACGCTCCAGGCGAATGACGCGCCGCCGAAGACGCACGCGCATACGGGCAAGTTCGACGCGCGGCTCTTCCGGACGCTTTTCGGTGCGCCGCCGCGCGATGCGTACTGGCGCGGCGAGTAGGCTTCGCAGGCTTGTCCAGTGCGAAGCGATAGTGATTTTGATGAAGAGGTCGTAAATGATGGACCCGTTGTTCAAGGAACGCCTGACGACAGCAACCGATGCCACGAGTGCAACAAGCGGCGCGAGCGATGGCGGCGCGAGGCCGCTGCCCGCCGGGCACCGGTTGGGGGACTTCGAACTGGACGCTGTGCTTGGCATCGGGGGGTTCGGCATCGTCTATCGCGCGTTCGACCGCACGCTGCAACGCGCGGTCGCCGTCAAGGAGTACATGCCTTCGCTGCTGGCGCGGCGCGGTGGTGACTTCACGGTCTGCCTGCGTGCGGAACGCTTTGCCGCCGCGTTTGATTCGGGACGCGCGGCGTTTCTGAACGAGGCAAGATTGCTGGCGCAGTTCGATCATCCCGGTCTGGTCAAGGTATTGCAGTTCTGGCAAAGCCACGGCACCGCGTACATGGTGATGCCGTTCTACGAAGGACCGACGCTCAAGCAGCGTGCCGCGAAACACGGGCCGATGAGCGAAGGTGCGCTGCTGAACCTGGTGGCGGCGCTGCTCGGCGCGCTGGACACGCTGCATCGCGCGCAGTGCTTTCACCGCGACATCTCGCTCGACAACGTGCTGATCCCATCCGACGGCAAGCCTGTGCTGCTCGATTTCGGCGCAGCCCGCAAGTCGATCGGCGATGCCGTTGACGAAACGTCGGTGATGCTCAAGCCGGGCTATTCGCCGATCGAGCAATACACCGATGATCCCGCATTCGTGCAAGGTCCGTGGACCGATATCTATTCGCTTGGCGCGGTGATGCACGCGATGATTGTCGGCGAGCCGCCGCCGGCGGCCGTCGTGCGCAGCATCCAGGATACGTGGCAGCCCCTGGCGTCGCGCGGGTTCGCCGGACGCGAACGTTACACTCTCCCGTTTCTCGAAGCGGTCGATCTCGCGCTGGCATTGCGGACGGAAGACCGTCCCGATTCTGTCGCGGCGTTTGCACGGCTGCTGGGGCTGCGTGAAGCGGGTGCCTGTGTGTATGTGGCCGGGGACCGCGCGCGCGATGCAGGTGCGCGGCTGCTGCCCGAGACACGAGATGACGCGGGCTACAAGGTGCCTAAGGGGCCTCATCAACCCACGCCCCCTCAACGCGTGCCGTCACGGGCGAGCGAAGTGCCGCGGGCGTCGGACCTTCGAGACGAGCGGGATGGGCAAACGGACGGCGCCATGATTCAAGGCGCGACCGGCTTGCTCGACGGCGCATCGAATGAGCATGCCGATTCCGACGCTACCGCCGCGCCCCCCGTCGGCGATCACCGCGCCAGTCACGCGTCCGCGGAGCAGCAACGGGAGATCGGCGGTCACATCGAAAACGGGAGCGCCAGTAGTGCGCCACCGGACAACCACCGCATGTGTGCTGCGGATGCGCGGCAACGCGCGCATTCCACCCTCGCGCGTATGACGAGGTTGTGGGGTGTCGTTGCTTTCGCGATGAAGCGCAGCGCAGAACGTGTCGATCGCAGGCGTTCCGTTGCGATCGCCGGCACGCTGGTTCTGATCGCGATTGCATGCGCCGCCACCTACCGACTGTTCGAATACGCGATACGGGCGCCTGAATCGATGACGGTTGCCCGGACGGCTCCTGCCACCGCCCATGCGCCAGTCGTGACTGCGCAGCACTCACCGCCGACTTCGCCCGCAGGCGGGTCCGCTCCACGTCGATCCGAACCGCTCGAACCGACGGCACCCGCCACGACCGCGCCCGCGTCGCAGGCGTTCGGCACAGAAACGCAAGCACGCACGACGCCCGCAGCCGGTGATGAGCAGATCGCGTCCGCAGCGACTGCCACCGACGTGCCAACGGCTCCGACATCGATCGCATCTGGAGTCGACGTCGCGCAAGGCGCTTCCGCCAGCGACGAACACAAGGCGCCGAAGCTCGTCGCTATCCGCTTGCAGGTCTATCCGTGGGGCGAAGTGTACGTCGACGGCGTCAGGCGCGGCGTCAGTCCCCCGCTGAAGACACTGGCGCTTGCACCCGGTCAGTACGGCATCGAGATCCGCAATGGCCAACTGCCACCGATGCGGCGAACGGTCAGGCTCGATCCGGGCAGCGGCCCCGTGAACATCAGCTACCGATTCGAATGAGCGCGTTTGCCACAAGGACATCACTGCCATGATCGAACGCTTTCTTGCTCCCGTCGATGCCGATTCCCGATGCGGGCCCGATCTCGAATACGACGCAGACTTCCTGCTGCTGCAGCAATGCGCGGCGGGACGGCCCGAACAGCAGTACGGCGCGGCGGTGATTGCGGAACAGACACCCGATTGGGCCGAAGTGGAACGCGCCGCGCAGTCACTGCTCAGGCGCACGCGGGACCTGCGCATCGCGGCACCGCTGGTGCGCGCGTGGATCGCGCGACGCGGACTCGACGGCTATGCGGATGGGCTCGCCCTCGTTCAGCGTTGGCTCGCAGACTACTGGGACGAACTGCATCCGGCGCCCGCCATTGACGGCGAGCTCGACCCGATACCCCGGATGAACGCGCTCGCCGGGATCGTTGGCGGCCATGCTTGCGCACGGGCGGCGCAGGAGCAGATGCTTGCGGACAACCTGACGGTGCGCGACGCGGAAGACCTGCTCGACGGGCATCCTTCGGACGCCAGCCGGTATCCCGGCGGCGCCGAGCGACTGAAGCATGAGATGCAGCGCTTGTGCGGCGAATGTGCTCACGAGTGGGCTGTCGTATGCGGCGTACTTGACAGTCTCGACGCAATTCGTGCGACGGTGACGGCTCGCATCGGCCCGCAGTGGATGCCCGAGCCAAGCCGCGTCGAACGGGTCTTGCGGCGCATTCGCGACGAAGTGCCTGCACGGCTTGCCAGGCCACCCGCCGACACCGATGACGCCGAAAGCGGGCAGGTTGCGACGTCCGCCAGCAACGCGGAAACAGAAGGCAATTCCGGCAGCAACAGGCGCTATTCCGCTGCGGCCGATGCACAGGCCAATGCATGGCGCGACGCGGAGTTCATGAATCGCGGCGACGTCGCGCTGGTGCTCGAAAAAATGTGCCGCTATTTCGACGATCACGAAATGGGCCATCCGGCGCCACTGCTGCTGCGCCGCGTGCAGCGTCTGCTGACACTCGATTTCTACGAGCTCGTCAGGGACATCGCGCCCGAAGGACTGCAACAGGTCGAGCTGCTGAGCGGTCACGGCCGCAGCGCGTAGAGGGGAGACGCGCGTCGTCTGCGGACGTCAGCGCGCCTTCATCGTTGAACGAGGATCGGCGCACGCGTCGTGCGCGAGGAGCAGGAGCGAATGTCACGTCAGCATACTTTATCGAGTGGACAAAAACTGATCGCGCGCAATCGGGCGCCTCGCGTTCAGATCGAATACGACGTCGAGCTGTACGGCGCGCAGCAGAAGGTGCAGTTGCCGTTCGTGATGGGCGTGCTCGCGGATCTGACGGGCCATCGCGCGACGCCGTTGCCGGATCTCGCGGAACGCAGATTCATGGAAATCGACATCGACACGTTCGACGAACGCATGAAAGCGCTCGCGCCGGCGTTGTCGCTCGAAGTGGATAACACGCTCTCCGGCGACGGCCAACTGAAGGTCGATGTCGCGTTCCAGAGCATCGACGACTTCGGGCCAACTGCGCTCGCGCGCAACGTGGAGCCGCTGCGTCGGCTGCTCGAAGCGCGCACGGAACTCGCGAACCTGCTGTCGTATATCGACGGCAAACGTGGCGCGGAAGAACTGATCGCGCGTGCGCTCGCCAATCCCGATCTGCTCGCGGCGCTGGCGGGCACGGATGCGGGCGACCTGCCGCGTCTCGAAGGAGACAGCCATGAATAGAGATGCACAGACGTCGACGCAGGTCGTCGAAGCGACGCTGACGGACGAGCGATTCGCGGTGCTGCTCGACAGAGAGATCCGGCCCACGACGGAACAGGCGCGCGGCGCCGTGCAGCGCGCGGTGCGCACGCTCGCGCATCAGGCGCTCGAGCATTCGGTGACGATGTCCACCGATGCATACGACGCGATCGCGCAACTGATCGGCGCAATCGACGAAAAGCTCAGCGAGCAGATCAACGCAATTCTTCACCATCCCGAGTATCAGCGACTCGAAGGCGCCTGGCGAGGGCTGCACTATCTCGTGAACCACACGGAGACCGACGAGTTGCTGAAGGTTCGCGTCATGTCCGCGAGCAAGTGCGAAGTCGCGCGAATGCTGAAGCGTCACAAGGGCGTCGCCTGGGACCAGAGCCCGCTATTCAAGCGTGTCTATGAGGACGAGTACGGTCAACTGGGTGGCGAACCGTTCGGCTGCCTCGTCGGCGACTATTACTTCGACCATTCGCCGCCCGACGTCGAAATGCTGGGCGAGCTCTCGAAGATTGCGGCGGCCGCGCATGCGCCGTTCATCAGCGGCGTGTCGCCTGGTTTGATGCAGATGGAGTCGTGGCAGCAACTGTCGGACCCACGCGATCTGACGAAGATCTTCCAGAACACCGAGTATGCGACCTGGCGCGGTCTGCGCGAATCGGACGACGCACGCTACGTCGGCCTCGCGATGCCTCGCTTTCTCGCGCGACTGCCGTATGGCGCGCGCACCGATCCCGTCGACGAATTCGACTTTGAGGAAGACACCGAGGGTGCGCAGCACGACCGCTATACATGGGCGAATGCGGCCTATGCAATGGCCGCGAATATCAACCGTTCGTTCAAGCTCTACGGATGGTGTTCGTCGATTCGCGGCGTCGAATCGGGCGGTACCGTCGAGAATCTGCCATGCCATACGTTTCCGACCGACGACGGTGGCATCGACATGAAATGCCCGACGGAAATCGCGATCAGCGACCGGCGTGAAGCGGAACTCGCGAAAAACGGACTGATGCCGCTCGTGCACCGGAAGAACACCGACGTTGCGGCATTCATCGGCGCGCAGTCGCTTTTCAGAAGCGCTGAATATCACGACCCGGATGCGACCGCGAACGCGCGGCTCTCAGGACGCCTGCCGTATCTGTTCGCATGCTGCCGCTTCGCGCATTACCTCAAATGCATCGTGCGCGACAAGATCGGTTCATTCCATGAGCGCGACGACATGGAGCGATGGATGAACGACTGGATCATGAATTACGTCGACGGCGATCCTGTCAATTCATCGCAAGAGAACAAGGCGCGCAAGCCGCTTGCCGCGGCGCAGGTCGTCGTCGACGAAATCGAGGACAACCCCGGTTACTACGCGGCGAAGTTCTTTCTGCGTCCGCACTATCAGCTCGAAGGGCTGACAGTGTCGTTGCGGCTCGTCGCGAAGCTGCCGTCCGTCAAGACGGCCGACCGCTGATGCAAAGGCGATCAATTCAAAACGGAGGAAGGCATGGCAGTGGCAATGTTCATGAAGGTCGACGGCACGACGGGCGAATCGGCGGACGACCAGCATCAGGGATGGAGCGATATCCAGTCGTTCTCGTGGGGGGCGAGCCAGCCTGCCGCGATGGCCGTAGGCGGTGGAGGCGGCACGGGCAAGGCGAGCTTCAGCGACCTCGTCGTGGTCGCCTACATGGACAAGGCGGCGCCCGCGATACTCAAGTGCTGCGCGAGCGGCAAGCATCTCGACAAGGTTGAGATCTCGTCATGCAAGACGGGCGGCACGCAGATCGAGTTTTCGCGCGTGACGCTCGAAGAGGTGCTCGTCACGTCAGCGCAGGTCGCAGGCACCGATCCCGGCGATACGGCCGACAGGCTGCTGATGAACTACGCGTTCCAGGCCGCGCGCGTGAAGAAGCAGTACTGGGAGCAGAACGCCAACGGTGGCAAGGGCGCGGAGGTGACGATGGGCTGGGACATCAAGAAGAACAAGGAAATGTAGGCGGAGAGCGCAATGATCAGCGAAACAGATGACGGACCACCCGTGTCCGCGTTCGAGCGGGGACGGCGGGGCGCGCGCGACAGGCTACAGCCCGCGTTGCTCGACAGGCTCACCGACGCCGCGCCGCACGAGCGCGCGGAAGCACCGCCTGCGCGATGGATCGACGAACGGAGGTTGCGCGCTGCCGTGCTGCGCGATCTCGGCTGGCTCTTCAACTGCGCGAATCTCCAGGATGCGATCGATGGCGCCGCGCATCCCGAGGCGGCGAACTCGGTGATCAACTACGGCATGCGGGCGCTGGCGGGCATGCACATGTCCGGCATCGATCTCGCCGGCCTCGAAGCGTGGGTTCGCGAGGCGATCGTGCGCTTCGAGCCGCGCTTCTTGCCCGGCAGCATCGACGTGCGATGCGTCACGGACCCGCGTGCGATGCATCACCAGAACCGGCTGACGCTCGAGATTCACGCGACGCTCTGGTCGGTACCGTATCCGCTCGAGATTCTTCTGCTGTCGGATCTCGATCTCGAATCGGGCGTCGTGTCGCTGCGCGAACGCGGGAGCGTGGCGCATGGATGAGCGGTTTCTCGACTACTACAACCGCGAGCTGAGCTACATGCGGCATCTCGGCGGCGAGTTCGCGCAGCAGTTCCCGAAGATTGCGGGACGGCTCGGAATGCATGGCATCGATGTGGCTGACCCATACGTCGAACGGCTGCTCGAAGGCTTCTGCTTCCTGACGGCGCGCGTGCAGATGAAGATGGACGCGGAGTTTCCGCGCTTTTCGCAGCGCCTGCTCGAAGTGGTCTATCCCAACGCGCTCGCGCCGATGCCGGCCATGGCAATCGTGCAGATCACACCCGAGCTGAACGAAGGCAGCCTCGCGCGCGGCTTTGCCATGCCGGCGGGCACGACGTTGCAGGCAAAGCTGGCGAGCGGCGAACTGACGCCCTGCGAGTTCCGCACCGCGCATGACCTCGTGCTGTGGCCGATCGCGATAGGCGCGGTCGAGAGGACGGGTGTGCCCGTCGATCTGCCCGTGGACAATTCGCTGCGTACGCGCGCGAGCGCAGCGTTGCGCATCCGGATCGACGTGACGGGCGGTGCGCTCGCGAACGAGTTGCCCCTCGATCGGTTGACCTTCCACCTGTCGGGGCCCGAGTCTCAGGCGGCGAAGCTGCTCGAACTGGTGACCCGTCACGTCGCGGGCGTGCTCGTCCATGCGCCGGGCGACCGCTCGCGCGCGGTCATGCTCGATGCGGATGCAGTCGCCCACGAGGGCTTCAGTCCGTCGCAAGCGATGCTGCCGAATGATGGACGGACGTTCGAAGGCTACCGGCTGTTGCAGGAATACTTTGCGTTTCCTGCACGGTGCCTGTTCTTCAGCGTGAGCGGGTTACACCGCGCGCTCGCGCAATGTGATCGCGACGCGTTCGAATTGACGCTGCTGTTCGATCGCGACGATGCGGCGCTCGCGGCAAGGGTCGATATGCGCGATTTCGCGCTCAATTGCACGCCCGCCATCAATCTCTTTCCGAAGCGCACCGACCGCATTCCGGTGACACCGCGCACGCACGAATATCATCTCGTGGCAGACCGCTCGCGACCCCTCGATCACGAAATCTATGCGGTGACGCGTGTCACCGGGCATCGGACGGGCGATGCAGGCGATTGCGAGTTCAGCCAGTTCTACGCATCGTTTGGCGGCTACGACGGCGACAGTGCCGCCTACTACTCGATGCGTCGCGAACCGCGCGTCGCATCGGCGCAGATGCGGGCCAACGGCGCGCGAACAAGCTATGCAGGAACCGAAGTGTTCGTCTCGCTCGTCGATCGCAAGCAGGCGCCATTCGACGAGCGCGTGAGGCATCTGTCGGCCGATACGCTGTGCACGAACCGCGACTTGCCGCTGCTGCTTCCGCTTGGAGGCACGAGTGATTTCACGCCGAAAATTTCAGCGCCCATCGCGCGCGCCAAGGTGCTGCGTGGGCCTTCGCGTCCGCAGCCGCCACTCGCGCATGATGCCGCCGTGTGGCGGCTGATCAGCCATCTTGGGTTGAACTACCAGCCACTCGCGCGTATCGACGACGAAGACGGCGCGCGCGGGTTGCGCGAGCTGCTGGCGCTCTACGCGCAGCACGGCGATGCAGCGATGCGCAGGCAGGCTCGCGCGCTGCGGCGGCTCGCGTGCGAGCCCGTCTACCGGCGCCTGCCGGAACGCGGTCCAGTCGTGTTCGGCCGCGGCGTGCGCGTGACGCTCACGGTGGACGATCATGCGTTCGCCGGGGAAAGCCCGTACATGCTGGGTGCCGTGCTCGAGCAGTTCTTTGCGCGACATGCGTCGATCAACGCTTTTACGGAGTTCGCGCTGCATTCGTCGCAACGGGGCGAACTGGCGCAATGGCCCGCGCGTGTCGGGCGAAGGCCATCGATATGACACGCCGCGAACCGCCGTTGAATCTGGCCGCCCCACGCGATGCGCGAACGCATGCACGACGTGATGTGCTTTGGAACCGGCTGCGTGCCGCGCCCGCGCATCACGATCTGTTCGATGCGTTGCGCTGGCTCGATGCGCTTTCCGGCGCGGTCGCGCTCGGACGTGCAGCGCATCCGGGCGACGAGCCCGTGCGGCTCGGAGAGGAACCATCGCTTGCATTTGCTGCATCGATGCTTGCCGACGTGCGTGATGAGGATGAGGTGCCACGCGTGACGATCCACGGCTTTGGGCTGTTCGGGCCGAACGGACCGCTGCCGCATCATCTGACGGAATATGCGCATGAACGCGCGCATGCCTATGGCGATCGCGCAATGAGGGCGTTCGCGGACTGGTTTCATCATCGGTTGATCCTGTTGTTCTATCGCGCATGGGCCGATGCGCAGCCCGTCGCCGGTCATGACCGGCCCGGCGCATCGCGCTTCGACGGCTACGTGGCGAGTCTGATGGGACGAGCGAGCGGCACGCCGGGAAGCCGCGGCCCGGCTCACGCGCAGTGTTTTCACGCGGGGCACTGGATGCGGCAGACACGCAACCCCGAAGGGCTCGTGCAGTTCCTGCGCCGCGAGTTCGGCGTGTCCGCACGTATCGTCGAGCACAAGGTGCATTGGATGCTGATCGATGCGCCGCTGCGCACCACGCTGCATGCCACGCACCCGACGCAGCGGCTCGGCGAGGGCGCCGTGCTGGGCCGCGCCGTGCGCGACGGCCAGTCGCGCTTTCAGATCGTACTGGGTCCGATGCCCCTCGATATCTATCGCACGTTCTTGCCCGAAGGCGCGAATGCACGGCAGGTCGCGCGCTGGGTGCGCGAATACATCGGCAGCGAGTTCGCGTGGGAGCTGCGGCTCGAACTGGCGGCGACCCAGGTGCCCGCCCTGACACTCGGCGCACGCGAGGGAATCGGCCGCAGCACGTGGCTTGGGACGCGACGCGACACGGCGCCTGCCGGCGACGTCGTGATCGACCACGCCATCATCGAATGCGACCGTCGCCGTGTGCCGTATCTGCCAGCCCATGCGCGGTCCTGATCGGGAGAGGCTTTCGTGTCACGCATATTCACATTGGACAGTCCGCTCGGCGACAACCTGAAGTTCCGTCGCCTGAGCGGCGAAGAGGAACTCGGCCGGATGTTCGAGTTCCGCATCGAGGCGCTCGCTGACAGCCACAGCCTGTCGCTGCATGCGTTGCTCGGGCAGTCGGTTACGGTGCGTATCGAGCAGCAGGCAGGCGCGACCCGCTACCTGAACGGCCTTGTGGCGCGCGCAGCGCTGGCCGGGCGCGATGCCGCGCGTCACTACTGTTATGAGCTCGTCGTGCGGCCTTGGCTGTGGCTCGCGACGCGCCGCGCCGATTGCCGCATCTTCCAGATGCGCAGCGTGCCCGAGATCGTGCAGGAAACGCTCGCGCCTTATGGGTTTCAGATCGAGAGCCGGTTGAGCGACCAATACGCGCCACGTGAATACTGCGTGCAGTACAACGAAACCGACGCGGACTTCGTGTCTCGGCTGATCGAGCAGGAAGGCATCTACTACTACTTCGAGCATGCCTCCGGCAAGCATACGCTGGTGCTGTGCGACGCGATGGCCTCGCATCGTGCGTTGCCGGGCTACGCGACGATCCCCTACATCGGACGGGACCGCACGACGATTGCCGACGAAGAGCATATCGACGGCTGGGTGCCTGCCAAGGAACTGAATCCGGGCCGGCATGAGGCCAGCGACTACGATTTCACGAAGCCGCGCGCCGATCTCTCCGTGCGGCGGGCCGATCCACGCGGGCACGATCACGACAGCCTCGCCGTCTACGAATGGCCTGGCGGCTATCGCGACGACGCGCATGGCGAGCGCTGCAACCGTGTGCGGCTTGAAGAACTGCAGGCGGAGCACGAGCGCGCAACGGGGCACACCGATATACGCGGTGCCGCGCCGGGCTATCTCTTCACGCTGAAGAACTGTCCGCGCGACGATCAGAACCGCGAGTATCTGATCGCGCGCTGCGAGTATCGCTTCGAAGAAAACGCCTATGCGAGCCATGACGGCGACGAGGTGCGGCACGACACGCAACTGTTCGCGCAGCCGTCGAGCCTGCCGTACCGGTCGCGGCGCACGACGCCGCGGCCGCACACGAGCGGCCCGCAGACGGCCGTCGTGACGGGGCCGCAAGGCGAGGAAATCTGGACTGACCAGTATGGGCGCGTGAAGCTCCAGTTCCATTGGGACCGCTATGGACGCGGGGACGAAAACACCTCGTGCTGGGTGCGTGTCTCGACGCCATGGGCGGGTGGGGGCTTCGGCGGGATTCAGGTGCCGCGCGTGGGCGATGAAGTGATCGTCGATTTTCTGAATGGCGATCCCGATCATCCGATCGTCACGGGCCGCGTCTACAACGCCGACCGGATGCCGCCATGGGGGCTGCCCGCGAGCGCGACGCAGAGCGGGTTGCTCTCGCGCTCGTCGCCCGGTGGGACGACCGAGCACGCGAATGCGCTGCGTTTCGAAGATCGCAAGGGCGCCGAGCAGCTGTGGATGCACGCGGAACGCAATTTCGACGCGGAGACGGAGCTCGATCATTCGCTGTCGGTCGGGCACAACCACACCCATGCGGTCGGCAACGACGAGACGATGCAGGTGAAGAACAACCGGCAACGCAGCGTCGGGCAGAACGAGACGGTGAACATCGGGCAGCATCGGATCGCGCAGATCGGGGGGAATGAGACGCATGGGGTGACTGGAAATCGCAGCGTGTCTGTCGACGGAGACAGCGCGCATACCGTTACGAAAGGCAATCACAGCCTCGCGGTGGTGAGCGGCAAGCATGATGTTTTCGTCGAGGGGAACAGCACGCACGTCGTCGGCACAGGGTCGTATGCGACGAAAGTCAATACAGGGAACTATTCCGTCGACGTTGCCAAGGTCGCATCGATGGGTGCGGGCAATTACATCGATATGGGTGCCGGACAGAGCGGCGTATCGATCAACAAGGAGAACGTCGGCGTTTCCATTGGCGGAAGCGCGGGCGATCTCGGGGTTGGCATCATGGGCCAGGTCGGCGGCGTCGGCATCGCCGGATACGGCAAAGGCGTGAGTATCGCCGGCTATGCACAAGGCGTCTCGATCTATGGCGAGAACGATCTCAATCTGTCGGGCAAGTCAACGGCCAATCTTCAGGCGCCGACGGTGAACATCGACAACGGCCAGGGCAGCTGCAACGTCAATGTCAACGCGACGAAGATCGTCTTGGCGACGGGTGGAGGCTCGATTACGCTCGACGGCTCGGGCGTGACGATCCAGGGGACGATCGCCCATATCAACTGATTTCGACGGGGCGGCCGGCTGGCTACGGCCGTGTGCCGGTTCCATGGGCTCACTCGAAGCACGGGAGACATTCGATGGAAAACGAATCGGATCAGATGACAATCGACGACGCGCTTGAAGCGGATACGGTCAAGGCTTTGCGGCGGCTGTTCACAAGCGACGCGTCGCCAATTCCTTCCCCGCCGGCCGAACGTGCCGAATCGGCAACGCTGGTCGGCGAGGTGACGGATACGCATCATCCCGATGCGATGGGGCGCATTCGCGTGAAATGGTCGATGCAGGACGGCAACACGTGCGAGCGCTGGCTCGAATGTGTGGATGGCGTGAAACCGCGCATTGGCGATCGCGTGTTGCTGCAGTCGCCGGCGAACTGGCCCGGGTATCTCGTCTCCGGCCTGCTGAAGCGGGCAGGCAGCGGCGAGCCGGTCGAGCCGGTCGTCGAGCCGGCCGTGGCGCTTGCGCTCGAACCTGACAAATGCGTGCAGGTGTCGGATGCGTCGGGCTACCCGCTGTTGCAGGTGCGAGCATCGCCGGACGGGCCGGTCATAACATTGTTGAATCGGAACGTGAATATCGAAGTCGCTGGCAAGCTGCGGCTGAGCGCGCAGACGCTCGAACTAGAAGGCGGCCGCGGCGGCGTCGACATTCGGACGAAAGCGGACACCGTCGTGCGAAGCCGGTATGTCCGGTTGAACTGAGAAGGAAGCGCATCATCATGCATCGCGAGTTCGCCGCCATCGAATCGTCAATCGAAGCATTCGTCGAGCAGCCCGACGATCCGACGCTGCTGCTCGAAATGACCGACAACGACGTCGTGCCCGTGCTGCAGATGCTGCAGTCGCTTGATCAGCGTGTCGGCGATGCGATCTTCCTGACCTTTCCGTTTCCATGCGATGCGGCCAACGCGTACCTCCAGACGTGCATGGAAGTGCTAGGTCATCAGATCGACGAAGAGAACCGGGCGCGCGTCGAACGCGGCGAAATGCGGTGGCCGCCATTACCGCTGGCATGCGCCGACCCGAGGCGCGCGCCCGCGGAACGGTTGCGTGACGCCGTCATGCACGTCCGGACGCTGGTACCGGAAGGCGCGAAAGTCATTTGGGCATGGTTGCCGTCGTCGATCGGCGACGCCGGTGGCTTCGCGAAGATGGTGCTGCAATTGCTCGCGCTGAACGGCTTCGAAGACTGGATGGAGGGGCATCGCTTCTGCATCCGTGACGACCGAAATCGTCCTGGCCTGGTTCCGATCGCTCGAGAGAGGACGGCGGAGCATGTACTGATACTTCCCGTCGATTTCTCGTCTGGGAAAGCGACCCGCAACCTGGTTGACGTTGCAAACGATGAGGCGCAACCGATGGTGCAGCGGATGGGGGCGTTGATGCAGATAGCGGCGATCGACCTCGCGCACGGCAGGCTGCCCGACGCCCAGCGCAAATACCGCGCGCTCCACGCGTTTCATGCCGGACAGGATGCGACGGGCTGCGCAATGGCGCTGCACGGCCTGGGCGACGTGGCGTTGCGCCAGGGATCGCAGCGCGAGGCACAGGAGTGGTATGTGCGGGCGTTGCCGGCGGCGCTCGATAGCCGCAATTTGCTCGTCGTCCTCAATTCGCTGATGGCGGTCGGCAACTGTTGCAACGCACTCGGCGAACATGCGAGGGCGGCGGCCTATTTCGATCTGGCGAGCGGCGCCGCCGGGAGATTGATGCTCGTGCACACGAAGATCGAGGCGATGGAGAAGGCCGGCGTCGCGCTGCTCGCGTGCGGCAAGGCGGCCGAAGCCGCAAAGAGCTGGCTGGATGCGAAGGGGTTGTGCGAGCAGTTCGGTTGCGAACGGCAACGCTGCAACATTCTCGATCGGCTCGTGTCGCTTTATGCGAAGGCCGGCTTGAAAACCGAGGCAAAAGCGTACGAGCTGGAAAAGAATCCGGTTTTCGTTGCTCGAAAGCGTGGAGTCGCGGCGTCCGCTACACGCGATAATGGCTCTGAACGGGCACAGCGATGAGTGAATCGGTAAACCGGTTGATTCGCGCATCCGATTCGTCACCGCGTGGCGAGACGCGATCAGAATCCAGGGTCGACACGTCATGCGACTCGCTTCTCGACACGGTCAAGTCGATTTACGACCCGTTCAAGGAAACATTCTCATCAAAGGGGGGCGCGCTTCACCACGTCAGCGAGGCCGTGAATGCGCTTGCTTCTTTGCAGGGTACGCCTTCGCAGTTGCTCAATACCGGCATCGCACAGATACCGCTGCTCGACAAGATACCGGGGATGCCGGCTGCGGTCATCAGCGCTGCACATCTCGGCACGCCGCACGCACACAGCCATCCGCCTAGCGACGGTTTTCCATTGCCGAGCATCGGCGGAACGATCGGCAGCGGCTGCCTGAGCGTGCTGATCGGCGGCATGCCGGCGGCCCGCGTGACGGACATCGGCATCGCGCCGACCTGCGGCGGACTGACGCCTTATTTCGACATTCAAACGGGTTCGAGCAATACGTTCATCGGCGGGATGCGCGCCGCGCGCATGGGCATCGACATGACGCGGCATTGCAATCCGATGGGGCATGCGGGGAAGTCCGGCGAAGAAGCGGAGGGTGCCGCGGCGAAAGGCGAAGAAGCCGCGAGCGAGGCCGCCGAGGTGTCGAGCCGGGCGCGCTGGTTGGGACGGGCGGGCAAGGCGTGGAAGGTCGGCAATGCGGCTGTCGGGCCTGCGTCCGGTGCGATGACCGCAGCCGATGACGCGTGGCAAGGCGAGGCGTTGGCGGCCGCGATGATGACCGCGCAGACCGCCGCGGACGCTGCGATGATGCTGCTCGGCAACTTGATGGGCAAGGATCCCGGGATTGAGCCGAGCATGGGCATGCTGATGGACGGCAACCCGACCGTGCTGATCGGCGGGTTTCCGATGCCCGATTCGCAGATGATGTGGCATGGCTTCAAGCATGTTTTGGGCAAGAAGGTCCGGCCGAAGCTGCCGAAATGGGCGCAGGAGCTGGCTTGTGAGTTCCGGGGTGAGCCGATCAGTGCTGTCACTGGTGAGGTCAAGAACGATTTCACGGACTATGAGACCGGTGAGGTCGTGCCGTTCAGATGGGGCCGCCACTACTGCAGTGGCTGGCACGAGCGGGACGGCGTGCTGGGATACGGATTCCGGCATGCCTGGCAGCATGAACTGCAACTGCTGCGTACACGTGCGATTTACACCGATCCGCGTGGAACCGAGTACACCTTCGACAGAAGGGCGGATGGAACATATGGCGGCTGCTGCCAGGGCTATGAAATCGAGAAGCTCGACGGCCAGCGCTTCATCGTCCGGCATGAGGTGCAGGGTGACCTTGAGTTTGAGCGTGCCTCGGCAGCGGACCGGTCCGCCCGCTGCGTTGGCCATGTCCACGATGAGGGGCATAGCGTCCTGTACTGGAGCCAGGACAGTCGTCTCGGGAGGATTACGCAAGCCGATGAGAGCGGTCATGTCCGGCGCGCAATCGCGTTCGGATACGACTGGTCCGGGCGGATCGTCGAAGTTGCGCTCACGGACGTCGATGGCCACATCAACCGCATTGCCCGGTATGCCTACGACGCAAACGGCTGCCTGACCACCCATCGCAACGCGCTTGAAGTGACGGCGAGCTACGCATACGACGGTCAGCGCCGTATGGCGCGCCTCACCGATGCGAACGGCTACTCCTTTTTCTACCGCTACGACGCCGGAGGACGCTGCGTAGAAAGCAGGGGGCAGGATGGCCTGTGGCATGTGCAGTTCCAGTACCACCCGGGGCGGACGTTCATCACCGAGGCGGATGGCGGCAAGTGGACGCTCATGTACAACGAAGTGGGGACGATTACCCGCGTCGTCGACCCTTACGGCGGTGCGACCGAGTACGTGCTCGGGTTGGATGGGCGCATTACCAAAGAGTTTGACTCAGGTGGCCGCGCGCTGCGATGGATATACGACGAACGCCAACGAAACACCGGCCGTATAGATCGTTGGGGGAACGTCTGGCCAATCAAGGACGACGCACCCAACTTGCCGAATCCGCTCGCGCGCACGTCGCCCCAGACGCCCCTGAACTTGCAGTGGGGCGACGTCGGGCGAACACGGGCTGCTGATACGGTATTGCTTCCCCCGGAAATCGCTTGGAGAGCCGCAACGATCTTCGTTAGAGAGGGTGCGAAACCGTCACCGACCGAGCGGCGCGATGCGGCGGGACGGGTCATTGCCCGCACTGACGAATATGGCCGGACTGAACGGCAGCGACATGACGCGGCCGGAAACGTGCTACAGCGTCGTGACAAGGACGGACGCGACTATTACTACAACGTGGCGTCATGGAATCTGCTTGAGCGCGAAACCGATCCACTGGGCAATACGGTCCGGTACCGGTATACGCCGAAGCGAAGAATTGCAGCGATCGTCGACGCAAACGGCAACGAAAGCGCCTACACCTATGACTTCAAGGATCGCGTGATCAGCGTGAGGCGCCATGGAGTGCTGCGGGAGACGTACGCTTACGATGCCGGTGATCGAGTGATCGAGAAGCGGGACGGCGCGGGAAATGTCCTGTTGCAGTTTGAAGTCGGCGACAACGGTCTGTACAGCAAGCGCATTTGCGCGAGCGGCGAGGTACACACCTACGCATATGACGCACGCGCAAACTTAATAAAGGCCTCGACGAACGAGTTCGATGTCTCCATGTCTCGCGACGCCCTCAATCGCCGTACGGTCGACAAGCGCGATGGCCGCGGCGTCGAGCACGCCTATGCAGGCAGTCAGCTCGCGAGGACGACGTACCTCGATCGTTTCGAGGTGCATTACGAGGCGGTGGGCGATGGAGAAGTGCGGATTCATCCTCCCGCAGGAGGCTCCCACAAGGTTCATCGTGCGTCCGATGGGCGGATTTTCCTATGCCTTGGCAATGGAACCAATGCGCTCTACGGGTTCGACGAGGCCGGACGTTGTAGCGGTCGCATTGTCTGGACAGGGGGCGGCGCAAGGGATATCGGCTGGGTGCAGTATCAGTACAGCGCTACGGGTGAACTGCGGCGGGTAATCGATAGCGCGAAAAGCATGACCGAGTATCAATACGATGCGGCGCATCGGCTGATTGACGAAACTCTGGACGGGTGGTGTGTGCGACGCTACAAATACGATCCCGGCGGTAATCTGTTGTCGACCCCGGCACGCGAGTGGATGCACTACGACGAGGGTAATCGTCTTGCGGCGGCGTCTTCCGGTACGTTTCATTACAACGACCGTAATCACCTCTGCGAAGAACTGGGCGGCAACGCTCGCACTGCCTGGCATTACAACAGTCTGGACCTGCTCGTAAAGGTGAGCTGGAGTGACCGAAACGAGGTATGGACTGCGAAGTACGATGGACTGTGCCGGCGAGTCAGCAAGACAATGGGCGCTGAACGCACTGAATACTACTGGGACGGTGACCGCGTTGCCGCTGAAATTGCGCAAAACGGCGAGTTGCGGGTCTATGTGTACGTGAACGAGATTGCGCTCCTGCCCTTCATGTTTATCGACTACACCGGTGTTCACGCATCACCGGAGGCAGGACGAGCGTACTTCGTTTTCTGCAATCAGGCCGGCCTGCCCGAGTGGATCGAAGACAGCGACCGCCAGGTGGTCTGGCGCGCGCAAGCTATCGACGCGTATGGGACCGTACAGGTCGAAGCGGGACACGCTCTGGAATACGACTTGCGCTGGCCGGGGCATTGGCTCGAGCGGGAGATCGGGCTGCACTACAACCGGTTCCGATCATACAGTCCGGAGCTTGGGCGGTATTTGCAGTCGGATCCCAAGGGGCAAGCGGGTGGCGTCAATCTCTATGCTTATGTCCCCAATCCGCTTGTTTCGGTCGACGTGCGCGGGCTGCACAGCAACGGACAGGCAGCCGCTTCGTCGGAGGATGGTGTACAGAATCCCGACCTGGGGTCTCCGAAAGAGCAAGCGAAGGAAGACCACAGCGATGTTCCGCGCAAGCGGCCCACGCTGACAGCGGCGCAGGGAAATGAGATCGTCGCAGACATTCATCGGGCCGGATGGGACTACTACCATAGCGGAGAGGGGACGAACCCGGATGGACGCAACGTGACCGCCCTCACCGAACTGAAGGACGGACGAATTGCGATCACATCAAACGGCAAACTGAGTCCTGCACAGGTGGCGGTCGCGTACGACCGGCTGGGAAATCTTGGATTCGACATGGACAAAGACGTGATTATTCCGGGAGATCGGAAAAAAAGTCCGTTGGGCTATGGTGGAGGTGATACATACGCGTTCACGCCGAAAAACAAGGGTGAGACGCAGACAAGGACAAGGCCGTACACCGGGCTTGGCTATGATTCTCCCAATCCACACTACAAGCCAGGCAGCGGTAATCTCAAACCTGAACACTTCGCGCCGGATCGTCCCAAGCACGAAGGGCACAACCATGACGACAAGGTCCCCGGTTCGGCTTGTAACCACGCCGAAGCAAGAGGCATTCAGCGCGGCATAGACGAGCACAGCAGAGCCGTAAGGCAATGGACATACAGCGACGCGAACCATCAGGGGTATGCATGCCATGATTGCCACCGGCTTCAGGTGCATCACAAGGTGAAGAATGAAGCGGGTGTGCAGTAATCAAATCACGAACTGATACAGGTCGAGCGTGTCGAGAAAAAGGCGGCGGGTAGCCGAGCAATAACCCCTTAGCAGGTTTCTTTTTTTGACGTTTTGAACGTTGGAGATCAGACGATAAACGGATGCCGATCGCGGAACCTTATTCTGTTTATACGGGATGACGGCGCGATTGGGCATGGAGTCGGGAGTGTGAGTTTGCTGACCACGGAAACTGCCGTCCGGTACCCTGACGGGAAATGGCTGACTATTGCGATCTCATCCACAGACGATCGGCAGGAGGTGATGGAGCTTGTGAGTATGAAGCGTTCGCCATTATCGGGCGGTTGAATCCGCACTAAAGCCGGCGACACACGTCTTGGTCTCGATCTCACGGACGATACACGGCTACTTACACGCTAGCCGGCTTGGATCTTTAGGCCTGACCCGGTCAACGAAGCGCTAATTGGTGGATGAGATCACTCACGTCGTGCCATGCCATGGTCAAGGCCGATCGAGCTGTACTGCCCGAAGGACAAGACCGGAAGGCCCGCCCTGTGTGCGATGACGCTGGCGTGTGGTTCGATGAGGCGTATTCAACCCAGATCTGCTGCTGTAAGAGGCGCACAGGCCCGAAGGACCTGGAAGGACTTGGAGTAACGGAATGGGCATGCTTCGGATGTGGTGCGTATCGTCATCGCGATTTCACCGCAACGGAAAACATTCTCGCGGCGAGACGTCGCCGTCTCGTAGAAGGAATCCCCCGTCCTTCCCCTGCCTTACGCGGCAGCCGCAGGCAGAAGGCGGGGAAATGGAATGAACACGTCCCCTCCCGGGAAGCATTGAGCGCCCCGCCGCGCAGGTTGGATTGCGCCCCGGAGCTATAGTCCCGCCATGCGGGTTGCCCCACCGTCGGGCGGTCGTCATGGTCGAGAGAGGCGACCCGCCGCCCGCCCGTGGGACAACCTGCGACGCAACCCTTAACGGAAATTCTCCCGACGACGTCGATATCTGAGTGGCCAGATTTCAAAATCCGTTGAACCGGGTCTTGGGGGTTGGTGCGGGGCTCCCGCTTGACCAACGGCATCGACGTGTCAAAGTGAAAGTTCAGCCAGTCACTTGAGGTAAGGAGAGCCCAAATGAATGCTACGACATACGGACTGGACATTGCAAAGTCCGTGTTCCAGCTTTACTGGGTGGACCCGGAATCGGGCGAGGTCTTCAACCGCCGCTTCAGCCGCGACCAGCTGATCCGCTTTCTGGGCAAGCGGGAGCCAGGCCGTGTGGCACTGGAGGCATGTAGCGGTGCTCACTGGTGGGCCCGCAAGATCGTCAGCCTCGGGCACCAGGCCATCCTGTTACACGCCAAATACGTGCGCCCCTTTGTCCAGACCAACAAGACCGATGCAGCAGATGCACGGGCGATCTGGACAGCCGCCCAGCAACCGGGTATGCGCACTGTGGCGATCAAGAGCGAAGCGCAGCAGGCCATCCTGAGTCTGCACCGGATCCGCTCCGGACTCGTCGACACCCGCACGCGCCAGGTCAACCAGATCCGCGGCTTGCTCGGCGAATACGGCCTGCACTTCCGCTACGGCCGCAAGGCACTGATGAACGAACTGCGCGCACGCATCGCCGAGATTGAGCAGACCGTACCGCCGCTCATCTGGCGCGCCCTGCAGCGCCAGATGGCGCACCTACGGCAACTGGAGACGGACATCACCGAGGCCGAGCGCGAAAACCTCAACTGGATGAAAGCCGATCCCGACGCACAGACCCTCGCAACCATCAACGGTATCGGCCCCTTGACAGCCACCGCGACGGTTGGCGTGATGGGCTCGCCCGACGCGTTCCGCTCTGGACGAATCTTTGCTGCCAGTCTGGGCCTGGTGCCTGCGCAAACTGGCAGCGGCGGCAAGATCCGCCTGGGCCACATCAGCAAACGTGGCGACCCCTATCTGCGCAAGCTGTTCATACACGGCGCGCGCATCGTCGTGACCCGTTCGAAACAGCGCCCCGAGTGGGTCGAGGAGCTCCTGAAGCGGCGCCCGGTGAACGTCGTTATCGTCGCACTGGCCAACAAGATGGCCCGCACCGCCTGGGCACTGCTCGCGCACGGCCAGACGTATGACCGGCAGCACGTCAGCGCGCGACCTCGCGCAAGCGGGCCACAGTCAGCCGAGAGCATTTGAGTCAAACCACAGTCTTGCGCAGGGTGAGGCAAAACGTGTGATGGCGAACGAGGTCGGACCGACGGGAACACAAACCCGATGACGTCCAGGCGGCTCTCAGCCCGTCGTGGGAGATGGGGACGTTCCCGGCAGATTCCATCGAGGCCCGCAGGTCCGCCCTGACCTGCAATCCCGAGGCCATGTATAGACTGCAACCGTTACCTCCGACGGATAGCCGCATCGCGCTGCTCAAAGTCGTATGAGGCATGCCCGCAGTCATTATGTCGCGAAAATCGCGCGCGCCATGCCAATGACAACGGCATCGAAGTGATGCTGCATCGATGGGCTCCAGAACGGCCTCATGAGATCGCGTATGTTACGCCGCACGTCTTAGACGTGCACTGGACGACGCGTCGGAAGCGCGACTCAAAAACGTAATTGGCGTATGGCGGTCGCGATGAAGAGAGTGCCCGTTCCGATATATTCTATGCGTTCGGTGCATTCGAGATATCCGATTGCAGTTCTCGTGCCTGTTTGGTGTATTCGTTGCATAGTAACAAACCTTGACTACGCGTCTTGATCGAAAAACAGACTGGCGCGAAGATCGGTTTGCAGGTACGCGCCTGGCAACGGTTCACCCTTCATATGCTCATGCCCGTTGATGCCTGAATGCAGTACTGGCGTTGCACGCTTCTGCTCGCAGGCGGGCACGTCGGGCGCAGTCATCCACGCGCAGACCAAAAGGAACCCGTGTAGTGACAGGGACGACGCCCCTTAAATCCCTTAAGCCGCTGCGCGATCCGGACACCCGCGACGCGCTTGCGGCGATCATCGCGGATGAAGGGCTGACGACAGCCACGGCGGACGAGCTGCGCGAGGCGCGCATCCAGCTCGTGCGGCAAATGCCCGATTTCGTGTTGAAAAAGCCCGCGATGCCACTGAAGGCTGCTCGCAGGCCTGGTGCCGTGCGGACGGTGTCAATGGATCTCACCGTCGTTGCTTTCCAGCCACGCCGGAATATCACGCTTGCCATGGAGCACGCGCCAGACTTCGACGTGAGCCTTGCGCTCAATGTAGAAGATCAGGTGCGGATAGCGATCAAGCGGCCACGACCGCAGGCCCGGTATGTCCAGCTCATACGCGTAACGGGGAGACCCGATGTTGGGGTGCCTGGAGAGACGCTCGTATGCCTGCTCGATCTCCGCGATGAATCCGAGCGCTGCCTGCTCCGAGCCTTCGCCTACAAGGTAATGCGTTACCTCGTTCTCTACGTCCTGCCTGGCCAGCCGCGTCGGGATGACGGGCTTGGCCGTCATTTGCGAGAAGTACGCACGCGAGCACGCAACGATTCGAAGTAGTCGGCGTCGGCAGGGGCTGCGAGGCCTGACGTCGCGCCTTGCAAGATCATCGCGCGCAGACGCTTGCGATCCTGGTCCTTTCGGATCAGTTCGCGGACGTACTCGCTGCTCGTGCCGTAGCCGCCCTCGCCGACCTGTTCGTCGACGTAGTCCTTCAGCGAATCCGGCAGGGAAATGTTCATCGTGGTCATGAAACAACTTTAGCACGATTTGGCAAATTTTGCCAAACTGCGCTATCAGTAGCGTATCGACTTAAAGTCGAGCATGTCTGAAGCAGCTTGTCGGCGCACTCGAGTACGAAACCGTCGACTTCCCTGCGTTGTAATACGTGTTCTTCGCTCGCCGCTATGCAAGGCCAATAACCGCAATTTCGACCAGCAACTCGGGCGCGGCGAGCCTCGCTTCAACCGTCGCACAAGTCGGCGCGCAGCCGGCCGGTATCCACGCATCCCACACGCTGTTCATCCCGGCAAAGTCGCGCTCGATGTTGGCAAGCCACACCTGGGCGGACACGAGGCGCGACTTGTCGACGCCTGCTTTCTCTAGGAAGCTCTCGATCTTATCGAGCACGCTCGCCGTTTGCACCTTCACGTCCGGCGTCTTGTCGTTCGACGTCTGGCCGCCGATGAACACGAGTCCCGCCGCCTTGACGACACGGCTCATGCGTTGATTCGTTTCGATTCTCACGATATCGGACATACGCTGGTTTGCTCCGTTGCATGGTCGAAGGGATTGGTTGCCGCAGTTTCGCGCGGCAGGAAGGCGCGCCCGGGCAGGGCGTGTGAATCAGTGTGTGATGGCACTTGCCTCCGGAACCGACGTGTCATGCACGGTGAAGCGCTCGATCGCGAACGCGTCGAGCGGCAACGAAGCCTCGCCGTCGAGCACGAGTTCGGACACGAGCCGTCCACATCCGGGCCCAAGCTGGAATCCGCTGCCGCAATAGCCGAACGAATAGACGAGATCCGACGCGCGGCGACTCGGGGAGATCACGGGCAGCGAGTCGTCGGTGAAGGCTTCAACGCCCGCCCACGCGCGATTGATGCCGAGATGCCGCAAATGCGGAAACAGGTCGACAACGGTATTTGCGCTGCGAACAAGGCGTGCGAAGTCGACTTCGCCATGCCGCCCAGCCAGGTCGGCAATGCCGATCAGCTTGCCGCCAATCACGACCGTCCCGTTGTCGAACTGCTTGAACGACAGCGGACGCCCCGTTGCGCCGAGCGTCGCGCGGCAGAACGGCGCGACGCGATGCGTGACCATCAGCATCAGGCCTTCGGGGTGAACAGGCACGCGCTCTCCGACCTGCTCGGCGAGCTGGCCCGCCCATGCACCCGCCGTGATCACGAGCTTCTCCGCGCTGAACAGGCCGCGCGGCGTATGCGCGAACCAACGCGTGCCGCGCTGCTCGATGCGGCGGGCGCTCGTGACTTCGAAGAACTGTGCGCCGTGTTGTTGCGCGGCGAGCCGGAAGGCCGTCGTCGTTTTATAGGGCAACGCGTAGCCGTCGCGCTCGACCCAGATGCCACCCGTCACGTGCGGCGCAAGCGCAGGCTCGAGTTCGCGCACGGTGGCGCGATCGATCAGCTTCTCGTGCGTGAAGCCGTGTGCTTCGAGCAGCGCGACGCGCGCGCGACATTCGTCGAGCTCGGCGTCCGTTTCCGCGATCTTCAGTTGCCCGGAAGGCACGAAGCCGCCGTCGTCGGCAATCGTGTCGCGCAACGTGTGCCAGATTTCACGCGACATCAGCGCAAGCGGAATTTCAGGCAGCGGCCGCCCGAGCGTGCGCACGCCGCCGGCGTTGACGCCCGACGAATGCCGCCCGACGTAGTCGGCTTCGAGCACGATCACTTTTGCGCCGCGCACTGCCATATGGAACGCGCTGCTCGACCCGTGCAGGCCGCCGCCGATCACGAGGACATCGGCTTCGCGCGGCGCGCCGGAGGTGGACATGGCGGTGTCATTCACCGGCGAGTTCTCCGAGTGTGAGCGGCTTGATCGGCGGACGGATGCGGTAGTAGCCCACTTCGTCCGGCGAAACCTTGCGGGCATTCGCGATGATTTCGGTGACAGTCAGGCCGCACATGCGCCCCTGGCACGGTCCCATGCCGCAGCGTCCAAACGATTTCGCCTGGTTCGGGCCAAGGCAGCCCAACTCGACAAAGCCGCGCACGTCACCCGCCGTCACTTCCTCGCAGCGGCAGACGATCACGTCGTCGTGCGGAATGCGGTTCGCGTCGCGCGGACGGTACAGGCTGTCCAGGAACGGACGGATGCGCAGCACCTGCGCGAGCGCACGGCGATGCGGCGCGGCTTCGCGATCGCGCGTGGCGGCATCGATTGCGCCCAGCTGGCACGCGGCCTGCAGCGCGCTCAACGCACCCTGTTCGGCCGCTGCCAGCGCGCCGCCGATCCCGCCGCCGTCGCCCGCGATGAAGATGCCGGGCACGTCGAGCTCGCCCCATGCATCGGCGGAAGGCGCGAAGCACAGCTGTGCTGTGTCCCAGTGGTGTTGCGCGCGCAACGAGAGCGTGAACTGCGTGTTCGGCACGACGCCCTGATGCAGCAGGATTACCTTGGCTTCGATACGGTGCGCGCGTCCCTGCGACGTGAAGCACAGCGCGGCGGCGCGCTCGACGCCATCGCTGTCCTTCGTCGACTCGATACGCAGATCGTCGGCGGCTTCGTGGATGGGCACGCCGGCATCGCGCAGCGTGCGGATCAGTTGCAAGCCCTTGCTCAGAAACGGCCACGCTCGCAGCGCGGACAGCAGGTGCTTTTTCGCTCGCCAGCGGTCCTCGTGACGCGTCGTATCGACAAGCGCGCGGATCGGCACGCCGGCGCGCACGTACTGCCAGCCGAGCAGATACAGCAGCGGCCCGCAGCCCGCCAGCACCGGCGCCTCAGTGGGCACTTCGCCCGCGCTTTTCAACAGGATTTGCGCGGCGCCCGCCGTCAGCACGCCTGTCAGCGTCCAGCCGGGAATCGGGAACGGACGCTCGAGCGCGCCTGTCGCGAGAATCACGCGCCGCGCGTCGAAGCTGCCGACCTTGCCGTCCTTGAGGTAATGCACGGAACGCTCGCCCGTGACCTGCCACACCGACGCATGCGCGACATGCCGCGCTCCGGAGCGTGCGAACGCGTCGGCGACGGCGGCGCCCGCGGCGTAGTCGGGGCCGAGAATCTCCTTGCGGCGCCCATCGGCGCGGCCGATCGCGTGATAGATCTGCCCGCCTACGGCATCCTGCTCATCGAGCAGCACGACGGACAGCCCCGCGCGCGCCGCGCGCGTCGCCGCGCTCATGCCGGCGGGACCGGCGCCGACCACCACGACATCGACGGCTTCGGCGGCAAAGCCGGACACGAGTCCTGCTTCGTATTCAGCGGCCATGAGCATCCTCCAGTGATGCAGGGATGGGCGGCAGGTCGCGCGCGCCTTCCTGCGAACGGATGCGCATTCCATCGCGCACGGTCACCATGCAGCTTTGCCGGCTCGGCACGCCATCGATCTCGACGAGACACTCGAAGCACGCACCCATCATGCAGTACGGCGCGCGCGGCGCGCCAGAGACGGGCGTCGCGCGAAAGCGCGCAATGCCGGCGGCAAGCAGCGCCGCGGCCACCGACCGGCTGCCCGGCACGCGCAGCGGCTGATCGTTAAACCAGATGTCGACGGACGCATCGGCGCATGGCAGGGCCTTGAATAGCGGTAGCGGTGTGGAAGTCATGGCGGGTTCAGTGAGCGGGAATGAGAGCAGCGGATTCCGTGAATCGGCTGCCCGAGAAAGCGGGAATTTCGTCAGGCATCGCGGCACCGGCGATCCACGGCGCGACGCGCAGCGCGTGCGCCGCGGCGAGCGTCACGCCGCTATGGCACGTGACGACGAATGCGCCCGGATGACGCGCGGACTCGTCGTAGATCGGAAAGCCGTCCGGGCTGTAGACCCGCAGTGCGGCCCAGGTGCGGACGAGCCGCACGTTCTTCAGCAACGGGAATGCGCGCACGCCGCGTCGTGCGATATCGGACAGGACGGGCGTCGTCGTGAAATCGTCGAAGCCGACCTCTTCCATCGAATCGCCGAACTGGATGGTGCCTTCGTCCGTTTGACGGACGTTGAGCGTCGGGTAGTGCAGGAACGGCGCGACGCGCTCGCTGATCAGCACCTGGCCGCGATTCGGCGCGACAGGCGCATGCAGCCCGACGTGCGGCGCAAGCGCGCGATTGCCGAGGCCCGCAGCCAGCACGACGCGCGCCGCGCGATACGTGCCGCGCTTGCCCTGCACGACGAAACCGCCGCTTTCGGGCGCGATGCGCAGCGCTTCCTCGCTGTTGACGAGCTTCACGCCGCGCCTCTGCATGCCCATATGCAACGCGCGCAGCAGCTTGAGCGGATTGACGTGCCCGTCCATCGGCGTGTAGCTCGCGCCGATCACATCCGGCCCGATCTCCGGCAGGCGTTCGCGCACCTCGCGCGCATCGAGCAGCTGATACGGGTAGTCGCCCAGCTCGCGTTGCAGCGTGCCGAGCCGCTT
>NZ_CYGY02000101.1:0-7086 GCF_900007165.1 Paraburkholderia piptadeniae | reverse complement strand
GGCAAGCGCCGGCCAGCGCGTCGCAGAGCTGCGCGACCAGCGCGCATACGGCGACAGGCCATAGCCTTTGCCCTGAATCCAGACGAGCCCGAAGTTGCCGCGCGACGCGCGAAACGCGCCGTCGCCCTGATCGAGCACGCTCACGTNNGCTTCTCCGATCAGGATGCGGTCCAGTCCGACCATGCGGTCGAGCAGCACCATCAGCAGGACCGTGCCGACGATCAGCACCGCCGACACGGAAGCGACGAGGGGATCGATGGTCTGCGCGATCTGGTTGTACATGGCGACGGGCAGCGTGGTCGTGCCGGGCGTCGCGACGAATATCGTCATCGTGAGTTCGTCGAAGCTCTGGATGAACGACAGCACCCAGCCGCCCGCGACGCCCGTGCGGATCATCGGCAGCACGACGCGGCGAAATGCCGTGAAGCGGCTCGCGCCGCACGACAGCGCGGCGCGCTCGGCATCGCGGTCGAGTCCGACGGCCGACGACAGCGCAAGACGCAGCGAGTACGGCAGCACGATGATCACGTGCGTCGCGACGAGTGCCCAGAACGAGCCGCTCAGGTTCAGCAGCGACAGGAAGCGCAGGAATGCGATGCCGAGCACGACGGCAGGAATCATCATCGGCGAGAGGAAGAAGCTCATCAGTGCGGCGCGGCCCGCGAAGCGGTAACGCGCGATCGCAAGCGCGGCGGGCACNNACCAGCAGCACGACGACGAGCGGCGCGAGGATGAAAGTGAGGAACAGCGCGTTGAACAGCAGGCCCCAGAATCCGTTCTGTTTCATGGCGTCATCCTCATCGCGTCACTCGAAAATGTGCTTGAAGCGGCGTTCGGCGAGACGGCTGCAACCCATCACGATCGCGATGTTCGCGATCAGCAGCAGCACTGCGATGCTCGCGCCGAGCGGCCAGTTCAGCGTGCCGAGAAACTCGTCGTATGCGGCCGTCGCGACGACCTTCAGACGACGGCCGCCGATCAGCGCGGGCGTCGCGAAAGCGGACGCGGACAGCGCGAACACGATGATCGAGCCGGACAGCACGCCGGGCATGATCTGCGGCAGCACCACGCGGCGGAACACGCGCAGCGGCGAGCCGCCGAGCGACAGTCCCGCCCATTCGACCTGCGGATCGAGTTTTTGCAGCGTCGCCCACACGGACATCACCATGAACGGCACCAGCACATGCGTGAGCGCGATGGTCATGCCCGTCATCGTGAAGACGAGGCGGATCGGTTCGGACGTGACATGCAATGCCTGCAGCGCGTCGTTGAGCACGCCGTTGTTGCCGAGCAGAATCTGCCAGCCGAGCGTACGCACCACGACCGAAATCAGGAGCGGCCCGAGCACGATCAGCAGGCACAGCGACTGCCACGGCCGCTTCATGCGCGCGAGCACGATCGTCTCGGGGACGCCGAGCAGCACGCTCAGCAGCGTCACGGCCAGCGCGAGGCCCGCCGTGCGCAGGAAGATCTCGCCGTAGTACGGATCGCTCAGCACTTCGACGTAGTTCTTGAACGTGTACGCGGCCTGCACGCCGGCCACGTCGCTGAAGACGCGAAACGACAGCAGCAGCGTCAGCACGAGCGGCACGAAAAGCAGCGCGCCGAACAGTAGCAGCGCGGGCGCCGACAGCAGCCACGGCGCGGCGCCCGCGCGCGAGTCATCAAGCGTTGCCATGGGCGCTCTCCCGTGTCAGCACACGCAGATCGTCGTCGGTGAACGAGAGACCGACTTCGCGGCCTTCCTCGGGCGGCGGCGCGCCGAAATTCGGCTGCGCGACATGCAGCTTGCCGAGCTCGGTGTCGACTTCGAGCAGCCATTGATTGCCGATGAACACGCGGGTCGCGACGCGTCCCAGCATGCGCGCATCGCCATTCGCCAGACGCACTTTCTCCGGACGGATGTACACGTGCACCGCGCCCTGCACGTCGCGGCCTTCGTGCGGCACATGCAGCGTCGTGCCCGCAACGTCGACTTCCGCGCAGCGCGGATTGCGCCTGAGCACTTCCCCCGGCAGCGTGTTCGTGCGGCCGAGAAATGCCGACGCGAACGGCGTGGCGGGGCGCTCGTAAGCATCGAACGGCGTGCTCAGTTGCGCGATGCGCCCGCGCTGCATCACGGCGATGCGGTCGCTCATCGTCATCGCTTCGACCTGATCGTGCGTGACGAGGATCGTCGTGATGCCGAGACGCTTCTGGATCGCGCGCAGTTCGATGTGCATTTCCTCGCGCAGCTTCGCGTCGAGATTCGACATCGGTTCGTCGAGCAGCAGCAACTCGGGCCGCATCGCGAGCGCCCGCGCGATGGCGACGCGCTGGCGCTGGCCGCCCGACAGTTCCTTCGGATAACGCGTGTCGAGGCCTTTGAGGCGCACCAGATCGAGCGCCTCGGCGATGCGCACCGCGCGTTCGTCGCGCTTCATGTTGCGCATCTCGAGGCCGAAGCCGACGTTGCCTGCCACCGTCATGTGCGGAAAGAGCGCGTAGCTCTGGAACACGACGCCCATGCCGCGCTTTTCGGGCCGCTCGCGCGTGATGTCGCGGCCGCCGAGCGTGATGCTGCCCGCGCTCGGCGTGACGAAGCCGGCGACCATCTGCAGCGTGGTCGTCTTGCCGCAGCCGGACGGGCCCAGCAGCGACAGGAATTCGCCGCGTTCGACGGACAGATCGAGTTGCTCGACGGCGGTAAAGTCGCCGTAGCGCTTCGAGATGCCTTGCAGGGTAAGGAAGGTCATAAGCGTCAGTCCTGTTCAGATGCGGACGGCCTGCCTGATCGGCGTCGCGCCTATCGTTCGACCGAGCGGTTCCAGCGCTCAGTCCATTCTGTGCGATGCTGGTTGATCGTGGTCCAGTCCATCGCGGTTAGCTTGCTGACCTGGTCCGGGCCATATGGAACGCGCGCGGCCACTTCAGGCGTCAGCCTGACCGTCTTGTTGACAGGGCCGAGGCCGATGGCTTCCGCCTGCATCGCCTGCACCTGGGGGCTCAGCAGGTACTGGATGAATTCCTGCGAGAGCCTGGGCTGCGCATTCTCCGCGACGGCGCAGGCCGCGACCTGCAGCGCGACGCCGCCTTCCTTCGGATAGACGAACTTGAGCGGAAAGCCCGTGTTCTGGAGCGCGACCGCACGGCCGCTGCCGTAAGGCGCGAGGATCACGTCCCCCGCCTGCATCAGCCCGTCCATTTCGCCGGGCGTGGGCGCCCACGACAGCACATCGGGCGCGACCTGCTTCGTCATCGCGTTGAAGCCCGGGTCGATGTTCTTCTCGCCGCCGCCGTTCAGGCGCGCGAGCATCACGAGCGTATGCAGGCCATACGTGTTGGTGATGGGCGGCACGCCGAGCTTGCCCTTCAGGCGTTTGTCGGTGAGCACCCCTGCCACGAGTCGGGCGCAGGGAGGCCGAGCTTTCTGAACGCCTGCTCGTTGTAGCCGATGCCCGTCGCCACCATGCCGACGCCCACCGCCGTGGGGCCGAGCCGCGCGAGCGGATAGAGATCCTTCATCACGGGCGCATCGTCGACCTTCGCGCACAGTCCGAGTTGCATCGCCTGGTACATTGGGCCGTCGTCCATCACCGCGACGTTGATCTGCTGATGTCCCTTCTGCGCCTGAAGCTTCGCGAGCGTGTCGCTCGAATTGCCCGCGACGTAGACGATTTTCACGTCATGCGCCTTTTCGAACGGCGGGATGACCTTCTGCCGATAGAGTTGCTCATTGGAGCCACCGACGTTCGCGATGTAGAGAGTCGTTTCAGCGTGGGCGTGCAGGGAGGTGGTCAGGCAGGCGAGGGACAGGGCAGAGGAGAGGACACGGATCGTGGAACCACCACGGCGACGCAGCATTGCTTGCATGACGACGATCTCCATTCGGTGTGGGAGGGCACGCTCTGGCGGCGTGTCGATGGAGCACAGTCTGTCCTGCAATCGTCATATCGTCCAATACGAATAAAATAGCTATCTATACATGGTTGATATGGGTTGAAAACCGATGAACCTGAAACATATTGAGGCGTTCCGTGCCGTCATGGTGGCGGGATCGATGACGGCGGCGGCGAAAGCGCTGTTCACGTCGCAGCCGAACGTGAGCCGCCTGATTTCGCAGCTCGAACGCGAAACCGGCTTGCTGCTGTTTCAGCGCAGCGGCGTGCGGCTGATTCCGACCAGCGAGGGCACGGCGTTCTTTCGCGAAGTGGAGCGCGCGTACGTCGGCCTTCAGGGGCTCGCGAACGCGGCTGCGCAGATCCGCAACCTGGGCAGCGGACGTCTGCGCATCGCGGCGATGCCTTCAGCGGGCCTCACGCTTGTGCCGCACGCGATCAAGCGATTTCAGGCGCTGCATCCCGGTGTGACGGTATCGCTGCATGTGAATACGTCGGGTACGGTCAATCACTGGACGGCATCGCAGTTCTGCGATCTCGGCGTGGCCGTCTATATCAGCGAGGCATCGAATTGCGATGTCGAACTTCTGTCGAAGGTCGCGGCAGTCTGCGTGATGCCAGCGACGCATCGGCTGGCGAAGAAGGCGGTGATCAAGCCTGCCGACCTGCGGAGTGAGTCATTCATCTCCCTCTGTCACGGAGACGGCACGCGTGCGCAAATGGATGAAGTATTCGTGCGCGCGGGTGTAGAGCGCGTGCTGGCGATCGAGGCGCAATACTCCGCGATCTGCTGCGAGATGGTTCGCTGCGGAATGGGTGTAACGCTTGCTCACCCCGTGGTGGCGCGAGACTTTGCGGGGCCGGATATCGCCATTCGCCCGTTCTCGCCAGCCGTGCTGTTTCCAACCTGGCTGCTCTTTCCTCCGCATCGTCCGCGCGAGAGGCTTGCGTCAGCATTCGTCGAGGTGCTGCGTGCCGAACATGATCAGGTGGTCAAGGACCAGGCTGCATCAGAGCCATCGCTCGGACGCAGGGGAGGCGCGCGCAGGCTAACCGCAAAACGGACTCCAGCAGATTGACGTACACGCGACTGTCTGAACGATGCCGCCGCAGGTTTCGCGATGGTGTCACGCATCGGGGTTCCAGGACCAACGGGTTATTACGATGCAGGTATTCCTTGACTCGATCGCTAACAATCGGATCGGCAAACTGCAGCTGATTCAGCCGGGTATCCCGCCAGGAACCGGTGCGATCGTTCAGACGATTCTACCGGCATGTTCAATTACCCGGAGCAGAGGATGAAGATTTCCCCCACACGAGAGATTCCGGATGTTGTTGCAGGTAGTCGGCGAGCGAATTGAGCGAAGCAAGTGTGCGTCGCAATTCCGTCAGCGCCTGATGCACGTCGGATTGGAGCGGAGAATGCCGCGCAAGCGTAGCGTTCGCGGCATTGAACGATTTCTGGGCGGCTGACAGCGTTGCTCGAGTCTCAGGTATCAGTTCGGTGTCGACCTGCTGGAAAAGCGACGCGGTGGTTCGAAGTGTTTGGTCGAGACTTCGGCCGATCTTGTCGAATGGCACGCGGTCCAGCTTGTTCACGATGCCTGCAAGCTGGTCCTGAAGTTCTTCGAGCGTGTTGGGTACTGTCGGCAGTTCGACGGGTGTTCGCTGCGTATCGATTCGAACCTTGGGTGCGCGTGGGAAGAAGTCGAGCGCTACATATCGTTGGCCCGTTAGCACGCTGCCTATGCGCAGTTGCCCGCGCAAGCCGTTTTCGACGAGTTGATGCAGCAGATGTCTGCCCGCTGCGCTGTCGCCGTTTCCGAGTGCCTGCCGGTAGCGGTGTCCCAGCCGCGTCGGGTACAGATCGAGCGTGGCGAGCATGTCGATTCGGGCCGTTGCGGGATTGAAGTCCATATCGATCGCCGTCACCCTGCCCAGTTCGACACCGTGGAAATCGACGGGTGCGCCGATGGACAGACCGCGCAACGATTGATCGAATCGCATGAGGACACGCGCGGCGGCTCCGTCCTCCGCTCGTTGCGCTGCATCGGTGCGGTTGGCGGCAAGCGCGAAGGAAGCGCCATCTGCAGCCCGGCGCGGGGCTGGCATGCGTGTGACCGTATCGAATGCGACGCCGCCGGAAAGCAATGACGCCACCGACTGGGTACCGAGTCTGAAACCGTCTGAGCCGAAGCGCACATCGATCCCGCTTGCCTGCCACCAGCCGGTAGCCGATGTCACATACCTGTCGTAGGGTGTGTCGACTAATACGTCGACAACCACGTCGGCGCCATCTGCGGAAAGCGAATAATCGACAACCTGGCCGGCTTGCACGTGACGGAACAGCACGGGTGAGCCGGCTGTCAGAGAGCCCAAGGAGTCGGCGTGAAGCACGAAGCGTTTTCCCGTCCGATCACTTGTGACGGAGGGAGGCGTTTCGAGTCCGATGAACGCTTTGCATTGTCTCGATGCGCCACCGATGTCAGCGGCGATGTATGCGCCGGAAATGGCTGTCGAAAGACCCGAAACGCCTGTCATGCCGATGCGCGGACGAACCACCCAATAGCGTGTGCCGCATGCCGTAAGCGGTTTTGCGGAATCGTCAAGTTGCACATCGGCGAGAACGCGCGTGCGGTCCGTCGAAAGATGCACGGCCTTCAGTGTGCCGATTTCGACATCTTTGTAGCGCACCCGCGTTTTGCCCGCCTCCAGGCTTTCGGCTGTCATGAAGCTGATCGTGATGCGTGGTCCGCGCTCCACGGTTACCCGGATGAGGAGCGCGCCTGAGATGAGCAAGGCGACCACGGGAATCAGCCACACGATCGACGGTCGGAGCCGGTCGCTCATTACAGCTCTCCGGTAACGACGTCGCGCATATGTTTGCCGATCCGGCGCGCCCCGGTGATGCACGCGTTGAAGCGACGACAAGGGCGGTTCCTCAAATGCCTGAAAGAGTCAAGCGCAGACTTCCGCGCGAACCAGTGACATGAAAATGCACAACCGCGACACCGGATTCGTACCCAATGCGACATTCGCAGCCACCCGTCGATCATGATCCAACGGTCCGGAGCAGGTTTTTCGTTTTGACGTGGCGCTTAGCGGGCGTTCGCATGAGAGTGGAGGGCCAGCGTGATATAGGCGAGCGCAACGAACACGCCCGCCATCGTTCCGAGCACATCCCGGTAGCCAGCCCCTCGCGTGAAAT
>NZ_CYGY02000042.1 GCF_900007165.1 Paraburkholderia piptadeniae | reverse complement strand
AGAAAGGGAGGAACTTCGGATTAGACGGATCAACGGACTTCAGGCCGTGGCCCGCGCACCTTGCGTGTCTGCGGATTGCCGCGTATCGCCCGCGACGAGCGGATACACGATTCCCGCGATCACGGCGCCGACGATGGGCGCGACCCAGAAGAGCCACAACTGGTCGACGGCAGCGCCGCCGACGAAGAGCGCCGGACCCGTCGAGCGCGCCGGATTCACCGACGTATTGGTGACGGGAATCGAGATCAGGTGAATCAGCGTCAGGCACAAGCCGATCGCGATAGGCGCGAAGCCGGCGGGCGCACGCTTGTCGGTGGAGCCGAGAATCACGAACAGGAAAAATGCCGTCATCACCGTTTCGCAGACGAATGCAGCCGGCATCGCATAGTGGCCCGGCGAGCGCTCACCGTAGCCGTTGGTCGCGAAACCGCTGGAGACCAGATGGAAGTCCGCGTTGCCCGAAGCGATGACCGACAGCACGTAGGCGCCGAGCACAGCGCCGATCACCTGCGCGACGACGTAAGGTACGAGGTCGCGCGCCGGGAAGCGCCCAGCGACGGTCAGCCCGACGCTCACCGCAGGATTCAGATGACAACCGGAAATATGGCCAATGGCATAAGCCATCGTCAGAACGTTCAGACCGAACGCGAGCGACACGCCCACGAAACCGATGCCGAGGCCATGAACAGGACCTGCGAAATTTGCCGCGAGGACGGCGCTTCCGCAGCCACCGAGAACGAGCCAAAAGGTACCGAACAGCTCCGCCGCAAGGCGCTTGAAAAGATTCATCGTGTGCAATCCTAATAAGTACGTGGAAATTCAAGGATGTGAAGCGCGCTTCAGGCGCTTGCGAGCGGAAATTTTAAGCAACGTTGCGGAAATGGAGTGTCAAGAATTGTCATTCACGAACGCGGAATTATTTCGTGATAAAGCGCGGGCTCTTTGAACGATTCAACCGGATTTAATAAATTACTCAGACGAAAACTTTTGATAGACGCATTCATCTCCATTGCGAAATTCGTTTGCACGGGCTAATCTCCGTGCTAACCACTTTAGAAAAAAGAGGGGAGCCCAAATGTCGCAATACGCAGATCTCAAGGCGCAAATCGCTCGCTTGCAGGCAGAAGCCGACGAAGCGCGCCGTCATGAAGTCGGCAATGTGATTGCCGAAATCCGCCAGAAAATCGCGGAATACGGACTGAGCGCCAATGACCTTGGTTTTGTGGAGGCGGCCCGCCGCGGACGCCCGCCCAAGAAGACGCCGCTGCCCGCCAAGTATCAGGACCCGAAGTCGGGGAGCACGTGGAGCGGTCGGGGAAAACCGCCCAAATGGATTGCCGGCAAAAACCGTGAGCGCTTTCTGATCAGCGAGGCGTAATCAGTCAGACGATGAAAGCCGCCTGAAGGTGATCAGGCTGTATGCGCCACGCGCGGATTCGCTAAATGTGCGTAAAGGCGTCCAGGCACGAGGACACACTGATTACGTTAAAACGCATTTAAGAAAGCGTTTCCACTGCCGGTCGAGTTTGGACCGATTGCAATAAAAAAGCCGCCCGGTGAGGCGGCTTTTTTCTGGAAGCGATTCAAATGGAAGGCTTGAACGGTCGCGCAAACGATTGACGTGAAGAATTTACGTGTCCATTACGCCTTCCGGCACAGTTGACCGATGACGATCAGCCCACCGCCACGCGACGCAGCATCGGGCGGCGCGTTGCTTCGAGGAGCGCCGTGTAGCTGTCGACGTAGTTCTGCGCCATGATCTTCGAGCTGAAGCGGCGTTCGAACTGCGAGCGGATCTCACTGCGAGACAGTTCGTCGATCCGCTGCAGCGCTGCCACGGCACCCTGCACGTCCTCGCAGATGAAACCCGTCACGCCGTGGTCGATCACCTCGGGCACCGAGCCGCGGTTGAACGCGATCACGGGCGTGCCGCACGCCATCGACTCGATCATCACGAGGCCGAACGGCTCCGACCAGTCGATCGGGAACAGCAGCGCCTTCGCGCCCGACAGGAACTCCGGCTTCTGCGCCTCGTTGATTTCGCCGATGAATTCAACGTGCGCCTGCGACAGCAGCGGCTCGATTTCCGTCTTGAAGTATTCCTGATCGACCTTGTCCACCTTGGCGGCGATCTTCAGCGGCAAACCGCTTTGTGCAGCGATCTTGATGGCTGTATCGACGCGCTTTTCCGGACAGATGCGGCCAAGGAACGCCAGGTATTCCGGCTTCTTGTGGCTTTGCGGCGTGAGCAGTTGGTCCGGCAGGCCGTGGTAGATCGTGTTGAGCCAGTTCGCCTGCTGCAGCGGCAGACGCTGCGAATCCGAAATCGAGACCACGGGCGCGTCCGTGAACGTGTCGAACACCGGTTGCAGTTCCGGCAGATCCAGACGGCCGTGCAGCGTCGTCACGAACGGCGTGTCCAGCGTCGCAAAGAGCGGGAACGGCAGATAGTCGAGGTGAAAGTGCAGCACGTCGAACTCGTGCGCGATCTTGCGCACCCGCTCGAGCAGCAGCATGTGCGGGGCGAGCGCGTCGCGGATCGTCGGGTCCAGACGCAGCGCGCGCGGCCACGCGGCTTCGAGCTTCGCGGACGTCATCGAATCGCCGCTCGCGAAAAGTGTCACATCGTGACCCAGATCGACCAGCGCTTCGGTCAGATACGACACGACGCGTTCTGTGCCGCCATAGAGTTTCGGTGGGACAGCTTCATACAACGGCGCGATTTGTGCGATTCGCATGCGTGATCTCCTTGTGCAGAGGGCTTCGCGCGGCGCTGCCTGGCGTATGGCAAAAGCGGAAGCCTGTCGGACGGTTGGGCGCGGTGTGCCGCCGCCCGTGGCAGGAAGCCCAATCGGGTTATCCCTAGTGCCATTATCGGGATCGGGCGCGCCAATTCGAGCTATTTTTCAAACACTTAACGTTGTTACAGCGCGAAACATGATGCGTAATAAGTGTACGGATGCTACCGGAATGCTCGCCGTGACCGGCATCCAGACAATATCCCCCGCACTTTGCGCCAGATGGCGCAGCAAGTTGCGCCATGCTTTCGTCCGACGTAATTGTGCATTGCCGAACGTATTGGCGCGAAATTGCTTGGTTGGCTTCCAGATATGAGCGCATAATCCGCTTCCCAATCTTTTTGCACGCACTTGCGTGCAGGCGGCCGGCGCTTTCAATGCGCTTTTATGCCGCTTCAGATTCCGCGTCGAAAATTTGTAGGAAAAAGACCTACAGAAATCCTGGATTTTTCCGTCAACCAATTGAGGCGGATGTCCGATTCCCATCGGCTGGCCCTTTCGAGAAAATGCATGCTGACCATAAGCGTGCCGTTCGCATTTTTTTAACGCGAGCGAGCAAACGTTTTACATAGGCCTGACCAGCCAGATCGAACCGGGGGATTCATGAGCGCTCAAAGCGACATGCTCAATGAAATTAGGGAAGTGAACTTGTCGTATCTGCTGCTTGCCCAGCGCCTGCTGCGCGAAGACAAGCCAATGGGCATGTTCCGCATGGGCATCTCGGAGCAGCTTGCCGACGTGCTCGCCAATCTGTCGCTCGCGCAGACCGTCAAACTGGCTGCGTCGAACCAGCTGCTGTGCCGCTTCCGCTTCGACGATCACCAGATCCTCTCGTCGCTTGCCGACAAGGGCAAAGCGAGCGTCGTCGCCCAGGCGCATTCCGCAATCCTGATGGCTGGACAGCCTGTCGAGCAGATCGGCTGACGCCGGCCGGCGCGCACGCGCCGCAGACACGCAGACAGACGCAATCCTACGCGCGCCGGCGACGGCGCTCTTTCACCGTTCCCGCCGGAGCGCGCAGCATCGCGCGCCGAAAAGGCGAAACGGGCCACGGACGCGGGAAGCGAGGCGGATGGCACAAAAAAGCGTGGTGCTCGAAGTCAGGGAGATCACCCTGGCGATTGAACTGATCGAACTCGGCGCGCGCCTGCAGTTGCTCGAAGCGGAAACGACGCTGTCGCGCGACCGGCTTACCAGGCTGTACAAGGAAGTGAAAGGCGAGTCGCCGCCCAAGGGCATGCTGCCGTTCTCGACGGACTGGTTCATGACGTGGCAGCCGAACATACACTCTTCGCTGTTCTACAACGTCTACCGGTTCATGTCGCAGCGAGGCGGCTGCGAGACGATCCATTCGATCGTCAAGGCGTACCGCCTGTATCTCGAACACGTGCGGCTGCACCTCGACGAACCGGTGCTCAGTCTCACCCGTGCATGGACGCTGGTGCGCTTCTTCGACTCCGGCATGCTGCGGACGATGCCCTGCACCCGCTGCCGCGGGCATTTTGTCGCGCACACGCACGACCCGTATCGAGACTTCGTATGCGGGCTGTGCGCGCCGCCGTCGCGCGCCGGCAAGACCCGCAAAGCCGCTGACGCCCACGGCGGCGGAACGCAAGCGCCCGTCGGCAAGCTGTCCGGCGTGGCTGCGGAAGCCCTGCCGGGCGGTGCCGAGGCGTCCCGGTGAGCGCGCGCCGAGCGGCATGATTTGCATGCGTGGCGGCTGATTTGCACGCGCTTGCGCGTCCTCTGGTTAACACCGCCCCGCCCCGGAATTCAATCCGCCAAAGTTTTCCAATCGTTTGCCGTAAACCTGAATAACGACGGTCTCCGTCGATTTTCGTGAGGGCTCGGCAGTGCTGATTTTCGTGGGAACACTCGTTACGCTGTTGTCCGTCTTCGGCGGGTACGCGCTGGAGGGCGGCCACCTGGGCGCGCTCTTGCAGCCCGTCGAAGTGCTGATGATCGCTGGAGCGGGTCTCGGCGCGTTCATCCTCGGCAACGGGATGAAGACGATCAAGGCTACGTTGCGCGTGATTCCAACGCTGTTCAAGGGCGCCAAGTACAACAAGGACGTCTACATGGAGCTGATGGCGCTCCTTTACGTCCTGCTGGCGAAGGCGCGCAAGGAGGGCACGCTCACGCTCGAAGCGGATATCGACGATCCGCAGAAGAGCCCGATTTTCACGCAGTACCCGAAGATCCTGGCGGACCATCACATCGTCGAATTCCTGACGGACTATCTGCGCCTGATGGTCGGCGGCAACATGAACGCGTTCGAGATCGAAAGCCTGATGGACGAAGAGATCGAAACGCATCACGCCGAAGGCGAGGCGCCCGCGCACGCGCTGATGAAGGTCGGCGACGCGATGCCCGCATTCGGTATCGTCGCGGCCGTGATGGGCGTCGTGCACACGATGGCCTCCGCCGACAAGCCGCCCGCTGTGCTCGGCGAAATGATCGCGCAGGCGCTGGTCGGCACGTTCCTCGGCATTCTGCTTTCGTATGGCCTCATCAGTCCCCTCGCGAGCGTCGCCGAGCAGCGCGTCAAGGAGTCGACCAAGATGTTCCAGTGCATCAAGGTCACGATCCTCGCGAGTCTGAACGGCTACGCGCCAGCCATCGCCGTCGAATTCGGCCGCAAGGTGCTGTTCTCGACCGAACGCCCGTCGTTCGCCGAGCTGGAAGAACACGTGCGCCGCGTGAAGGCGAAGTAACGGCGGACACGGGCGAGGAATCGGGCGATGAGCAAGGACAAGGACCGCGCAATCGTTGTTAAACGCGGTGCGCCGAAGAGAAGCGGCCATCACGGCGGCGCGTGGAAGCTCGCATATGCGGACTTCATGACCGCGATGATGGCCTTCTTTCTGCTGATGTGGCTGCTCAGCTCGGCATCGACGGTGCAGCTGAAGGGCATCGCCGACTACTTCAATCAGCCGCTGAAGATCACGCTGTGGGGCGGCGACCGCAGCGCCGTCGATTCGAGCATGATGAAAGCGAGTGGCCGCGACATTTCGACCGACAAGGACGGCATCACGCGTCAGAGCGACGGCTCGACGAACCGCGCCGAGCACACGGCGATGCGCGCCGACGACCAGGCGCTGCAGCAGTTGCAGGGCGCCGTCGAGCGCCACGAACAGGTGCGCCTGCACGACCTGCAGGTGAAGCTGATGGCCGCGATCGAAGCGAACCCCGTGCTGCGCCAGTTCAAGCAGCAGATTCGCATCGACTCGACGCTGCAAGGCTTGCGCATCGAGATCGTCGATACGCAAAAGCGCCCGATGTTCGCGACCGCGCAGGCCGTCGTCCAGCCGTACATGCGCGACATTCTGCGAGCGATCGGCAACACGCTGAACGACGTGCCGAACCGCATCGTCGTGCAGGGCCACACCGACGCCGTACCGTATGCGGGCGGCGACAAGGGCTATAGCAACTGGGAGCTGTCCGCGGACCGCGCGAACGCATCGCGCCGCGAGCTGATCGCGGGCGGCATGGACGAGACCAAGGTGTTGCGCGTACTCGGCCTCGCGTCGACGCAGAACCTGAACAAGGCCGATCCGCTCGATCCGGAGAACCGGCGCATCAGCATCATCGTCCTGAACAAGCGGTCGGAAGAAGCAATGATGCACGACGACACGTCGTCGACCACCTTGTCGAACGACGCGGCCGGCGCCGGCAAGCCGCTGCTGCAAAAGATCACGCAGCCCGCTCCGCAATCCGGGCCGCAACCCGGGTCACAACCGGCCTTGCGATCCGGCGTGAACGGAGCGAAACCCAGCTCGCAATCCGCTTCGCCGCCGCCGTCGCCTCAGGCCGCGGCGCCTGACGCGAAGGAGAACAGCGCGGTCGAAGCGAGCGTGGCCGAGCAAAGCGTGGCCGACAAGGGCGCGGCGCCTGGAACGGCGACGCAATGACAGACAGCGGATCGCGGACGCGTCCCGGACGGCGCGGCCGCGATCCATCGTGAGCGCAGTGAGGATGCAATGATCAGGCACATTCTGGCAATCGACGATTCGGCAGCGATGCGGCAAATCCTTGCCGCGACGCTGACGGGTGCCGGCTATCAGGTGACGCTCGCGGCCGACGGCGACGAAGGGCTCGAAAACGCGCTGGCAATGCCGTTCGATCTCGTGCTGACCGATCAGCACATGCCGGGTAGAACAGGCCTCGACCTGATCGCCGCGCTGCGTGGCAATCCCACTTATCGCACGACACCGATCCTCGTCCTGACGACGGAATCCGGCGAGCCGTTCAAGGCTGCGGCACGCGACGCGGGTGCGACAGGCTGGATCGAAAAGCCGCTCGACCCCGACACGCTCACCGAACTGGTTGCGGCGCTCGGCTGAGCGCGGCGGCGGGCAGGCGGCAAACGACAAATGGAAGTGGCATAGCAAGCCAGACAGGACTTTCGCGGTGACACAGGCATGACACTCGACATCACTCAGTTCTATCAGACGTTCTTCGACGAAGCGGACGAACTGCTCGCGCAGATGGAGCAACTGCTCCTGAATCTGAACGTCGGCCAGCCCGATCCCGAGGATCTGGCGGCCATCTTCCGTGCGGCCCACTCGATCAAGGGAGGCGCGGCGACGTTCGGCTTCACGGCGCTGACCGAGACGACGCACATTCTCGAATCGCTGCTGGACCGCGCGCGCAACAACGAGCTCGTGCTGCGCAAGGACATGATCGACACGTTCCTCGAAACGAAGGACGTGCTCTCGGGACAGCTCGCCGATTACCGCGCGAGCGCCGAGCCGGATGCGGCCGTAGCGGCCGCGATCTGCGCGAAGCTCGAAAGGCTGAACGCGGAAAACCGTGGGGAGGCGCCCGCGCAAGCCGCTGCACCGGCACCGGCGGGAGCGCCCGCCGCACCGGCCGTCCCGCAACCGGCCGCGAACGGACATGCGCCGGAACACGTGGTCGAACAGGCAGTACAAGCCGCAGGCGAATGGGCAGGCAACGAACCGGCAAAGACCGGCGCTGCGCCATCCGATGCGGCCGCAGGACCCCATCTGAAAATTACGCTACGGGGCGTTGGGGAAAAGGACCAGGCACTCCTGACCGAAGAGTTGGGCAACCTGGGCCGAATCGTCGGGCAGGTGAAGACAGGCGGCGACATCACGCTGTGGCTGGAATCCGATGTGTCGTCCGACGACATTGTCGCCGTGTGCTGTTTCGTGATCGACGAAAGTCAGATCGAAATCGGTCGCGGCACGGCGCCGGCCAACGACGCGGAACAGGACGCGCCTCACGCGCCCGAAGCCGCGCCGGTTGCGCAGGCATCTGCGGGGGGCATGGCGAGCGGCGGCGCGGGGGCGCCTGCCGCGGTCGTGCAGCCGGCGGTTTCGGCAGCGGCGGCGCCTGCCGTGGCTGCGCAGCCCGCCGCTCAGCCCGCTGTTCAGCCGGCTATGGAGCAGGCCGTTCAGCCTGCAGCAGCCGCAATCGTGACACCCGCCGCGGAGGCGCCGCAGCCGGCAGCGGCCGCAACGAAGGCTGCGCACGCATCCGCCGAGGGCGATCGCAAGGCGCGTCCGGCGGCCGCCGCGAATGCGGGCGAAGGCAGCTCGATCCGCGTGGGCGTCGAGAAGGTCGACCAGCTGATCAACCTCGTTGGCGAACTGGTGATCACGCAGGCGATGCTCGCCGAAACGACCAGCACGTTCGACCCGGCGCTGCACGACCGTCTCTTCAACGGCATGGCGCAACTGGAGCGCAACGCACGCGATCTCCAGGAAGCGGTGATGTCGATCCGCATGATGCCGATGGACTACGTCTTCAGCCGCTTCCCGCGCCTCGTGCGCGATCTGGCGTCGAAGCTCGGTAAGCAGGTCGAACTCGTCACCTTCGGTCAGGCGACCGAACTCGACAAGAGCCTGATCGAGCGCATCATCGATCCGCTCACGCACCTCGTGCGCAACAGCCTCGACCACGGCATCGAAACGGTCGAAGCGCGCAAGGCCGCGGGCAAGGATTCGACGGGCCAACTCGTGCTGTCGGCGGCGCATCACGGCGGCAACATCGTGATCGAAGTGAGCGACGACGGCGCGGGCCTGCGCCGCGACAAGATTCTCGCGAAGGCGGTCAAGCAGGGCATGGCCGTCAGCGACACGATGACCGACGAAGAAGTCTGGAACCTGATCTTCCTGCCGGGTTTCTCGACGGCCGAGCAGGTGACGGACGTGTCGGGCCGCGGCGTCGGCATGGACGTGGTGAAGCGCAACATCCAGGCGATGGGCGGCCACGTCGAAATCACGTCGCACGCGGGCAAGGGCAGCACGACGCGCATCGTGTTGCCGCTCACGCTGGCGATTCTCGACGGCATGTCCGTGAAGGTAGGCAGCGAGATTTTCATTCTGCCGCTGAACTTCGTGATGGAGTCGCTGCAGCCGCGCGCCGACGACATCTATACAGTCGCGAACGGCGAGCGCGTCGTGCGCGTGCGCGGCGAATATCTGCCGCTCGTCGCGCTGCACGAAGTGTTCTCGGTCGACGACGCGCGCACCGATCCGACACAGGGCATCGTCACCATCATGCAGACGGAAGGACGCCGGTTCGCGATGCTGATCGACGAACTGGTCGGCCAGCAGCAGGTGGTGGTGAAGAACCTCGAAACGAATTACCGCAAGGTGCACGGCATTTCCGCAGCGACCATTCTCGGCGACGGCAGCGTCGCGCTGATCGTGGACGTGGCGGCACTCAATCGCGAATCGCGGGCATCGCACGGCGCGTCGCTCGCGTTCGCCTGATATTCAACTCATCCCAACTGTTTGGGGGCTAACGTGGCAGAAGTCCAATCCATCAATTCGAGCGGCGTGGCCGGCTCGAACGGCCGCCGCGACGCGCAGGCCGACGCGGGCGGTCAGGAGTTCCTGATCTTCACGCTCGGCGCCGAAGAGTACGGCATCGACATCCTGAAGGTGCAGGAAATCCGCGGCTATGAAAGCGTGACGCGCATCGCGAACGCGCCGGATTTCATCAAGGGCGTGATCAATCTGCGCGGCATCATCGTGCCGATCGTCGACATGCGCATCAAGTTTCACCTCGGCCGCGTCGAGTACGACCATCAGACCGTCGTGATCATTCTGAACGTCGCGGGCCGCGTGGTCGGCATGGTCGTGGACGGCGTCTCCGACGTGCTGACGCTCGCCAACGACCAGATCATGCCCGCGCCGGAGTTCGGCGCGACGCTGACGGCGGAATATCTGACGGGCCTCGGCACCGTCGACGGTCGCATGCTGATCCTGATGGACATCGAGAAGCTGATGACCAGCCGGGAAATGGCGTTGATGGAAACGCTCGGCTAGTCACACGGGCTGAAGGAACGCTGCAAGAACGACAGCTATGCATGGGACCAGAGGAAGCCGCTAAAGCGCCAACTCTGGTTGACAGCCATGCATGGGGACCGGAGCAAGCGCTACAGCGCTACCACCTCCGGTACAGCAAAATCAGGGAGCAGAAAATGCTGAGCAGATGGTCGATCCGGACGACGCTGACGGTCGTGGGGATCATTCTCGTTGCGCTGACAGTGATCGTCGGGGCGCTTGGACTCACAGCACTGAGCCACTCGGGCGAAGCGCTGGACAGCATGGCGGACGGCGACATCGTGGCGATCCGTACGCTGAACGATTCGTCGTCGTACCTGCTGCGCGCGCGCGTCACGTTCGACCGCGTCAACGCGCTGACGGCGGCCGGCGAGATCGAGCAATCGAAGCAGGCCATCGACCGTGCGGCCGTTCTGCTCGGCAAATCGAACGAAAACTGGCAGGCGTTCCTGAACACCCCGAAGAAGGGCATCGATCAATCACTGGTCGACACCCTGGTCGCGAAGCGCGCGTCGCTGATAAACGACGGCGTAACGCCCGAGCTGACCGCACTGCGCGCAAGCGACCTGTCCGGCTATCACGCGATCGCCGACACGAAGATCAGCCCCTTGTTCGTCGCGTTTGACGACGCAGCCAGCCCGATGGTCAAGGCATTGCAGGCGCACGCCGAGCAGCAGCAGACGAGCGCCAGCGAGCAGATCGCGACGATGCGCGCGCTGATCATCGGCGTCGTGGTGCTCGCGGTGGTGCTGGTGATCGCGATCCGCTTCGCGCTGCGCGGCATGATCGTGCAGCCGCTGAACGACGCGATCGCGTGCTTCGAGCGCATCTCGAAGGGCGACCTCACGCAGCAGGTGAACACGTCGGGCACCAACGAAATCGGCCGCCTCTTCCGGGCAGTCGGTCAGATGCAGGAAAGCCTTTCAACGATGCTCAAGTCGATGCACGCGAGCGTCGAGTCGATCGACACGGGCGCGCGCGAGATCTCGATGGGCAACACCGACCTGTCGCAGCGCACGGAACAGCAGGCGGCCTCGCTGCAGGAAACGGCATCGAGCATGGAGCAGCTGACGGGCACCGTGCGCCAGAACGCCGAAAACGCGCGCCAGGCGAGCCAGCTTGCCGTGAACGCGTCGGACATCGCGACGCGCGGCGGCGAAGTGGTGAGCCAGGTGGTCAGCACGATGCAGGACATCGCGACCAGCTCGAACAAGGTCGTCGACATCATCAGCGTGATCGAAGGCATCGCGTTCCAGACGAACATTCTCGCGCTGAACGCGGCCGTCGAAGCGGCGCGCGCGGGTGAGCAGGGCCGCGGCTTCGCGGTCGTCGCGGGCGAAGTGCGCAGCCTCGCGCAACGCAGCGCGAGCGCGGCGAAGGAAATCAAGGAGCTGATCGGCGACTCCGCCGACAAGGTGCAAAGCGGCTCGGCGCTCGTCGGCCGCGCGGGCACGACGATGGACGAAATCGTGCAGGCCGTGCGCCGCGTGACGGACATCATGGGCGAGATCAGCGCGGCATCGGAAGAGCAATCGGGCGGCATCGAGCAGGTCAACCGCGCCGTCGTGCAGATGGATGCAGTGACGCAGCAGAACGCGGCGCTTGTCGAACAGGCGGCGGCAGCGGCGGCGTCGCTCGAAGAGCAGACGCGCTCGTTGCAGACGGCAATCGGGCACTGGCACGTGAATGGCGCGCAAGTGGTGCGCGCGGCGGCTACGCCGTCCGTGAACGCAGCGAAGAGCCGTGTGAAGGCGGCCGTCGCGCATGCGGCGAAGCCTGCTCAGGCCGCCGTCGCGAAGACGGAAGCGGCAGCGCCCGCACCCGCGCGCGTCGAACCGGCCGTCAGAAAGACATCCTTGACGCCGGCGGAACCCGCCACGCGTCAGACGGCGAAAGCAGCTTCCACGTCGGACGCCGATTGGGAAACGTTCTGACGAACGACACATGGATCGGTTAGATTGCCGGCACACGCAGTGCCGGCGACAACGCAGGCAACATTGAACGCAACAGCGGCAAGAGCAGGATCGATGGGCGGTGCGGCGCTCGCTGTGGCAGACGGAAAACATCATGATGGCAACGCGCGCGCGAGCACGCCCTGAACGGGCAGAGCCGGCGAAACCCGGCGAACAGGCTCGCGATTTCGAATTCACGTCGGCGGATTTCGCCCGCATTCGTGAGCTGATTCACCGCAGCGCGGGCATTTCGCTGTCGGATCACAAGCGCGACATGGCGTATAGCCGGCTCGCGCGGCGTCTGCGCGCGCGCGGGATCGACTCGTTTCGCCAATATCTCGACCTCCTCGAATCGGACAACGACCCCGCCGAGTGGGAAGCGTTCACGAATGCGCTCACGACGAACCTCACCGCGTTCTTTCGCGAAGCCCATCACTTTCCGATTCTCGCCGACTTCGTCGCGCGCCGTCCGGGGCCCGTGTCGGTCTGGTGCTCGGCGGCATCGACGGGCGAGGAGCCGTATTCGATCGCGATGACGCTGATCGAAGCGCTCGGCGAGCAGGCCGCGCGCCAGGCGAGCGTGCTCGCGACCGACATCGACACGCAGGTGCTCGCCAAAGGCGAGGCGGGCATGTACCAGTTCGACCAGGTCAAGCACCTGTCGCAGGAGCGGCTCAAGCGCTTCTTCCTGAAGGGCACGGGCGCGCATGCGGGCATGGTGAAGGTGCGTCCCGAGCTGCGCGCGATGATCCGCTTCGAGCAACTGAATCTGACTGAGCGCGACTACAGGCTGAACACGCAGTTCGACGCGATCTTCTGCCGCAATGTGATGATCTATTTCGACAAGCCGACGCAAGGGCACGTGCTCTCGCGCTTCGAGCCGCTCGTGAAGCCGGGCGGCCTGCTGTTCGCCGGCCACTCGGAGAACTTCACGTATGTCACGCAGGCGTTCCGTCTGCGCGGGCAAACTGTCTACGAACTGACCCGCGATGCGGGCGCGGCGCGCACGGCTCATCGTGCGGCGAGCCACGGCGCGACGAGCGGGGTGCCCGCATGAGCAGCACCCTGCCGATCGCAACGAATCTCTATTTCGACAATCACTTCAAGCGCCCGGGCGTCAAGCTGCTGCCGAACGAGTTCTACACGACGAACCAGGACATGGTGCTCGTCACGGTGCTCGGCTCGTGCGTGGCGGCCTGCATCCAGGATCGCACGGCGGGGATCGGCGGGATGAATCACTTCATGCTGCCCGACGACGGCGCCGATGTCGCGCAGGCCGCTTCCGACTCGATGCGCTACGGCGCCTACGCGATGGAAGTGCTGATCAACGAGCTGATCAAGGCGGGCGGCCGCCGCGAGCGTTTCGAGGCGAAGGTGTTCGGTGGCGCGGCCGTGCTCGCGGGCATGACGACGATGAATATCGGCGACCGCAACTCCGAATTCGTGCGCCGTTATCTCGCGCTCGAAAAGATTCCCATCGTCGCCGAAGACCTGGAAGGCAACCATCCGCGCAAAGTCGCGTTCATGCCGCGCACGGGCCAGGTGATGGTCAAGAAGCTGCGTCTGCAACAGGAAGCAGGCGTTGCGGAACGCGAGCAGGCACTCGCGCGGCAAACGACCGAAGCGCGCGCCGAGCGGCTCGCGCAGGCGCGTGCGCGCGTCGAGTTGTTCGCGGCGCCCGCTGCCGGCAAGCCGCGCATCGAGCTGTTCGGCGCGAACGCATCGACGGGGGCAAATCCGGTGACAAGCCCGAATGCGGGCACGGGCGCGGCACGTCCCGCCGGCGCGAAGCCGCGCATCGAATTATTCGGCGCGTCCGCGCGCCCGACTCAATCAAACAACGCCAGGACAGTAGAGGAGGCGTGAGCGCTGTGCAAAAGATCAAGGTACTGTGCGTCGACGATTCGGCGCTGATTCGCAGCCTGATGACGGAAATCATCAACGGCCAGCCCGACATGACGGTCGTCGCGACCGCGCCCGATCCGCTCGTCGCGCGCGAACTCATCAAGCAGCACAACCCGGACGTGCTGACGCTCGACGTCGAAATGCCGCGCATGGACGGCCTCGACTTCCTCGAAAAGCTGATGCGCCTGCGCCCGATGCCCGTCGTGATGGTGTCGTCGCTGACGGAGCGCGGCTCGGAGATCACGCTGCGCGCGCTCGAACTGGGTGCCGTCGATTTCGTCACGAAGCCGCGCGTCGGCATTCGCGACGGCATGCTCGAATACGCGGAAAAGCTCGCCGACAAGGTGCGCGCCGCTGCCCGCGCGCGCGTGCGCCAGGCGGCGCCCGCACATCACGCGCCCGCAGCCGGTCAGGCCGCTGCGTCCGCCGCGCCGCACGCGCCGCTCCTCAACAACCCGCTCGTGTCGACGGAAAAGCTGATCATCGTCGGCGCGTCGACGGGCGGCACGGAAGCGATCCGCGAAGTGCTCATGCCGCTGCCGCCCGATGCGCCCGCCGTGCTGATCGCGCAGCACATGCCGCCCGGATTCACAAAATCTTTCGCGCAACGCCTTAATGGTTTGTGCCGGATTACCGTTAAAGAGGCTGAGCACGGCGAACGCGTGCTGCCGGGACATGCGTACATCGCGCCCGGTCACGCTCACCTGCTGCTGGCCCGCAGCGGCGCGAACTATATCGCGCATCTGTCAGACGACCCGCCCGTCAACCGGCATCGTCCGTCTGTCGATGTGCTGTTCCGCTCGGCCGCAGTGCATGCCGGGAAGAACGCCGTCGGCGTGATTCTCACGGGCATGGGGCGCGACGGCGCAGCGGGCTTGCTCGATATGCGCAAGGCGGGCGCGTATACGCTCGCGCAGGACGAAGCGAGCTGCATCGTGTTCGGCATGCCGCGCGAGGCGATCGCGATGGGCGCCGCGGATGAGATCGCGCCGCTGTCGGAAATGAGCCGGCGCGTGATGGCGCGTCTTGCTGCAATGGGTGATCGCGTTCAGCGCGTATGATGCGGCCTCGGCCAAATGATTGAGATGGGCCAGTGACCGCGCCATCTGGATTCGAAAAAGGAACAGGACATGGATAAGGGAATGAAGATTCTGGTTGTGGACGACTTTCCGACGATGCGCCGGATCGTCCGCAATCTGTTGAAGGAACTGGGCTACTCGAACGTCGACGAAGCGGAAGACGGCGCAGCCGGCCTCGCGCGTCTGCGCGGCGGCAGCTACGAGTTCGTGATTTCGGACTGGAACATGCCGAACCTCGACGGCCTCGCGATGCTCAAGGAGATCCGCGCCGATGCGTCGCTCGCGCATCTGCCCGTGCTGATGGTCACGGCCGAATCGAAGAAGGAAAACATCATCGCTGCCGCGCAGGCGGGCGCGAGCGGCTATGTCGTGAAGCCGTTCACGGCCGCGACGCTCGACGAGAAGCTCAACAAGATCCTCGAGAAGATGGCGAAAGCCGGGAGCTGATGTGAACCCATCGATCAACGAGCAAGGCGCCAGGGAAGACGGCACCGACCTCGCGACCGACCGCATCCTCGCACGCATCGGACATCTCACGCGCACGCTGCGCGATTCGATGCGCGAGCTGGGGATCGACAAGCACGTCGAGCGCGCGGCGGAAGCGGTGCCGGACGCTCGCGACCGTCTGAAATACATCGCGACGATGACCGAGCAGGCGGCCGAGCGCGTGCTGTCGTCGATCGAGGTCGCAAAGCCGATGCAGGAGCAGTTGCAGCAGGACGCGGCCACGCTCGACGCGCGTTGGGAGCAGTGGTACTCGGCGCCCATCGAGCGCGAGGAAGTGCGCGCGCTGATGAACGACACGCGCGCGTTTCTGCGCGGCGTGCCCGAAATCACGTCGGCGACCAACGCTCAACTGCTCGAGATCATGCTGGCGCAGGACTTCCAGGATCTGACGGGCCAGGTCATCAAGAAGATCACCGATGTCGTGTACCTGATCGAGCAACAGCTTCTCGGCGTGCTGATCGACAACATCGCGGCCGAGCGGCGCGAGCAGTTCGCGGCGACGGCGGCGCAGCTCGCGGCGGAAGCCCAACACGACCCGGTCTCGCCGACAGGCAGCCCGCAGAGCCTGTTGAACGGTCCGCAGATCAACCCGGAAGGCAAGCCCGACGTGTTGCAGGATCAAGGCCAGGTCGACGATCTGCTTGCCAGCCTCGGCTTCTAAGGCGTTCGGCTTCTTCTGAGGCCGGCCAGGACATGGCTGGCCTGCCCGCTGCGGCGGCACGCGCGAACCCGTGAGCGCCGTTTCGGCAACTTTCGCATCGATGCTCACTGCATCGCCGCGTGCCCGCTCGAACGGTCGCACACCGCTTCACTTCATCAACCGCTGGCATACTTACGGCCGGGGGAGGATGGCGTAGGACGGCGCTCGATGCCGTCTGACGCACGGCGCTCGCGTGTGCGGACGCGCCGTTTCCTCCTGAATGAACCGACCGGGTCCGTGAACTGCTAGCACTGTCCGGTGTCGATTGGCGGGAGGAATATAACCATGTCGATTAGCTTCAGCCGTGCCGCTGTCTTTTCAGCGCTTGGATTGTGTTGCGCGCTGCCGGGCCTGCTCGTCTCGCAGCCTGCCAGCGCCGCCCTGGGCGGCAGCCCGATGACGCCGCCCGCAGGGTCGAGCGCTACGACCCAGACGGTGCCCGCGCCGTCCGGCGTCGCCGTGATGCGCAGCGCGTCGGCCGGCTCCGCCGCGTCCGCTTCGTCTTCTTCCGCCAGCACCTCCGCGTCGTACACGGTGCGCGAGACCACGCTCGGCAACGGCACCGTCGTGCGCGAGTACATCTCGACGGCGGGCAGCGTCTTCGGCCTCGCGTGGAGCGGGCCGCAAATGCCCGACCTTTCCGACCTGCTCGGCAGTTATTTCCCGCAGTACGTGGCGGGCGTGACGAACGCACGCCAGTTGCGCGGCGGCGGACACGGCCCCGGCGTCGTGCAGGAGAGCGGGCTCGTCGTGCATTCGGGCGGCCATATGGGCGCTTTCTCCGGCCAGGCTTACCTGCCGCAAGCACTGCCGGCTGGCGTAAGCGGCACCGATATCAAGTAACGACGGGAGACGAACCATGCGATTTGCGAAGATCGAGAAGTCCATCCACGTCGTAAAGGCCGTGCTCGCCATTTGCGTCGTCTCGATGACGGCATTCGTCGCCGGATGCGGCGGCGGTGGAGGCGGCGGCGGGGGCGGAAGCTCGTCGTCCTCGTCGGGCGCCAACAGCGGCCCCAACCAGCAGCCGATTGCCGCCAATGCGCCGAACACGGCGGCCGTGACGGTGGACCGCGGCGTCGCGAACCTGATCAACATACCGACGGTCAGCGTGACCATCTGCCAGCCGAATACGCCACCGAGCAGCAACACCTGCACGACCGTCGACCATGTGCTGCTCGACACGGGCTCGTTCGGCGTGCGCATCGTCAATTCCGCGCTCGGCTCGCTCGCGAGCGCGCTGCCCATCCAGCAGGCGTCAGCGGGTGGTCAGCTCGCCGAGTGCACGCACTTCGCAGACGGCTTCACGTGGGGTACGACGCGCACGGCGACGGTGCAGATCAGCGGCGAGGTGGCGAGCAACATCCCGATCCAGGTGATCGGCGACCTTGACCCTTCGACGATTCCCTCGGGCGGCTGCGTCAACGGCGCGGCCGAGAACACCGCGCAGACGCTGGGCGCGAACGGCATCATCGGCATCGGCGTGGCGCCCTTCGATTGCGGAGCGGCCTGCTCGGTCCCGGCCAACGTCGCGCAGTTCAGTAACTACTACGCGTGCAACGGCACGAACTGCGTGCGCACGCTCGCGGAGCTGACGAAGCAGGTGGCCAACCCGGTGCCGAACTTCCCCGCCGACAACAACGGCGTGATCGTGCAAATGCCGCCCATCTCGGCGAGCGGCCAGGCATCGGCGACGGGAACGGTCGTGTTCGGCATCGGCACGCAGTCGAACAACGGCCAGGAACAGGGGATAACGATCTTTACGACCGATGCGTCCGGCGACCTCGTCAACAGCAAGTTCAACGGCACGACGACCAACACGTTCATGGACAGCGGCTCGAACGGCTACTTCTTCCAGGACGGCTCAATGCCGTTGTGCAGCAGTCCGGCGTCGTTCTACTGTCCGGGCACGACCCAGCAACGCACGGTCACGCTCGTCGGCGCGAACGGCGTGACGGGCGACGTGCTGCTCAACGTCGCGAATACGCAAAGCCTGTTGAGCGCGGGGAGCAACTTCGCGTTCAACGACCTCGGCGGGCAGATCGGCTCGTTGAGCGCGTTCGATCTCGGGCTGCCGTTCTTCTTCGGCCGCCACGTCTACTACGGGATGGACAAGCGCCCGTCGGGGCAAGCGCCGTTCGTCGCGTTCTCGTTGTGATCGCGTGCCGGCCCGCAGCCTCGCGGGCCGGCGCGTCGAACGGAAGCGGACGTTCCGCCGCTTCCGGTTCCCCGGCCGCGCATGTTCATGCCGCCCCATCGTTTGAAATACCCCCCTTTCCCCGCCTTTATCCGCCAATCGCCTCTCGACGTCTGCGGGAATAATCGCTCTGACTGAAAAAGGGCATGGTGCCCTTGCAGCCGGAGAACGCGTTGGCAGAGGATAGCGACCTCGAAAAAACCGAATCAGCCACCCCCCGGCGCCTCGACAAGGCGCGCGAGGAAGGGCAGGTCGCGCGTTCGCGGGAGCTGGCGACGTTCGCGCTCGTCGCAGCCGGGTTTCTCGGCGCGTGGGGCATGTCCGGCATGATCGGCGAGCACGTGCAGACGATGCTGCGCGCGGCCTTCACGTTCAATCACGAAACCGTCTTCGATACGAAGCGCACGCTGTCCGACGCGGGAGTCGTCGCGCGCGAAGGCCTCTACGTGCTGCTGCCGATGCTCGTGCTGACGGGCCTCGCCGCGCTGCTCGCGCCGATGGCGCTCGGCGGCTGGCTGCTGTCGACCAAATCGCTGTCGCCGAACTTCGCGCGTCTGAACCCCGTGACGGGCCTCGGCCGCATCTTTTCGATCAACGGGTCGATCCAGCTCGGCATGTCGCTCGCGAAGATCATCGTCGTCGGGCTGATCGGCGGACTGGCGATCTGGCACAAGCGCGACGATATCCTCGCGCTCGCGACGCAGCCGCTGCACGTGGCGCTGTCGAATGCAGGCCATCTGATCGCCGTGTGCTGCGCGATGACGGTCGCGGGAATGTTCGTGATCGCCGCGCTCGACGTGCCGTATCAGCTGTGGAACTTCCACAAGAAGCTGCGCATGACGAAGGAAGAAGTGAAGCGCGAGCATCGCGAGAGCGAAGGCGATCCGCATGTGAAGGCGCGCATCCGCTCGCAGCAGCGCGCGATGGCGCGGCGCCGGATGATGGCCAACGTGCCGAAGGCCGACGTTGTCGTGACGAACCCGACGCACTTCGCCGTCGCGCTGCAATACACGGACGGCGAGATGGGCGCGCCGAAGGTCGTCGCGAAGGGCGTGAACCTCGTGGCCGCCCGCATCCGCGAACTGGCGACGGAGCACAACATTCCGCTGCTCGAAGCGCCGCCGCTCGCGCGCGCGCTCTATCACAACGTCGAACTGAATCGCGAGATTCCGGGCGCGCTGTACGGCGCCGTAGCGGAAGTGCTCGCATGGGTCTATCAACTGCGCCGCTTCAAGGAAGACGGCGGCATTGCGCCTGTCGCGCCGACGGAGCTCGACGTTCCGCCGGAACTGGACAAGGGCGGCGTGCCGGACGACGAAGCGGACCAGGAAGCCGCCGATGCGCTCGGCGGCGACAATCAAGGTAACGGAGCATCAGCATGAACGCCCGCGCGGGTTTCCTTTCACGACGGCCGGAAGCGCTGAACGGCACCAACCTGCGGGCACTGGCGGGCCCGCTTCTGATCTGCATGATCCTCGGCATGATGATCCTGCCCTTGCCGCCGTTTCTGCTGGATCTGCTGTTCACGTTCAACATCGCGCTTTCCGTGATGGTGCTGCTCGTCAGCATGTACACGATGAAGCCGCTCGACTTCGCGGCGTTCCCGAGCGTGCTGCTGTTCTCGACGCTGCTGCGGCTGTCGCTGAACGTCGCGTCGACACGTATCGTGCTGCTCGAAGGCCATACGGGACCGGGCGCGGCGGGCGCGGTGATCGAGGCGTTCGGCCACTTCCTCGTCGGCGGCAACTTCGCGGTCGGCATCGTCGTCTTCGTCATCCTGATGGTCATCAACTTCATGGTGATCACGAAGGGCGCGGGACGTATCGCCGAAGTGTCCGCGCGCTTCACGCTCGACGCGATGCCCGGCAAGCAGATGTCGATCGACGCCGACCTGAACGCCGGCATGATCAACGAGGAACAGGCGCGCAAGCGCCGGATGGAAGTCGCGCAGGAAGCCGAGTTCTACGGCTCGATGGACGGCGCGAGCAAGTTCGTGCGCGGCGATGCGATCGCCGGCCTGCTGATCATGGTGATCAACATCATCGGCGGGCTGATCGTCGGCATCGTCCAGCACGGCATGGACTTCGGCGACGCGGGCAAGACCTACACGCTGCTCACGATCGGCGACGGCCTCGTCGCGCAGATTCCGTCGCTTGTCATTTCGACGGCGGCGGGCGTGATCGTGTCGCGCGTCGCGACCGACGAAGACATCGGCACCCAGCTCACGGGCCAGCTCTTCACGAACCCGCGCGTGCTGACGATCACGGGCTCGATCCTCGTGCTGATGGGCCTGATCCCCAACATGCCGCACTTCGCGTTTCTGCTGCTGGGCGGCGGCGCGATCCAGCTCGGCCGCGTGATGAAGAAGCGCGCCGCGCGGAGCAAGACGGCTGCCGCGCTCGTCGATGTCGTGCCGCAGGCGCTCGCGCCGACGGAAGCGGCGGAGGCCAGCTGGGACGACGTGACGATGATCGACGCGCTCGGCCTCGAGGTCGGCTATCGGCTGATCCCGCTCGTCGACAAGAACTCGGACGGCGAGCTGCTCAAGCGCATCAAGAACATCCGCAAGAAGTTCGCACAGGAAATCGGCTTCCTGCCGCCCGTCATCCATATCCGCGACAACCTGGAATTGCGCCCGAACGGCTACCGGATCGCGCTCAAGGGTGTCGAAGTGGGTGTCGGCGAGGCGTATCCGGGCCAATGGCTCGCGATCAATCCCGGCCAGGTCACGGCCGCGCTGCCCGGCACGCCGACCCAGGACCCGGCCTTCGGCCTGCCCGCGATCTGGATCGACACGAACCTGCGCGAACAGGCGCAGGTGTACGGCTACACGGTGGTGGATTCGAGCACGGTCGTCGCGACTCACCTGAATCACCTCGTCGTCACGCACGCAGCGGAACTGCTCGGCCGCCAGGAAGTGCAGGCGCTGATCGAGCGGATGCAGAAGGACGCGGCGCCCCTCGTCGACGATGTCGTGCCGAAGGTGATCCCCGTCGCGACGCTGCAAAAGGTGCTGCAGAACCTGCTGGAAGAAGGCGTGCCGATCCGCGATATGCGCACGATCCTCGAAGCATTGTCGGAGCACGCGCCGAAGCTCACCGATCCGCACGATCTCACGGCGGCCGTGCGTCTCGCGCTGGGCCGCGCGATCACGCAGCAGTGGTTCCCCGGCAATGGCGACATCCAGGTGATGGGGCTCGACGCGCATCTGGAGCGGCTCCTGAGCCAGGCGCTCAACACGGGCGCGAACCCCGGCCTCGAGCCGGGTCTCGCGAACACGCTGCTGATGGAGACGCAAAAGGCGATGACGCGCCAGCAGAACATCGGTCTCGCGCCCGTGATGCTCGTCCAGCATTCGCTGCGCGCGATGCTCGCGCGCTTCCTGCGCCGCAGCCTGCCGCAGCTGAAGGTGCTGTCATACGCGGAAGTGCCCGATACGCGGCATGTGCGGGTCGTCAACGTGATCGGCACGCAAGGGTGAGCCTGAGCGCGTTCGCGTGCGGTCCTCACGGGTCGTTCGCGGCGCTACGCCACAAGCGCCACGATCACCACGATCGCCGCCGCTGTCTCGCGGACAGGGCGTCCGATTCGAAGGACGGTCCGCGCTGCGCGGCCAGTCTCTTTGGCTGGCCCGCGCGGCGCCTTGATGCGCAAGGCTTCGCGTCCGTTGGAGTTGGTTAGCGTTGCGCGTTGCCGATCGGATCGGCCGGCTTCGACGATCGTTCCCGGCTTCCGGAGCAGGCGCCGAATGCGTGAATTGCCAGCGTTTCACCGTCTTTATTGCCCGATGGACGGTGGACGTCTTTCGCAATAATTCATTTCATCGGGAAACGGTATGTCGCCGATCCGCGCTGCTCATCGGAGAACCAGCTTGAACATTCGTAAATTTGTCGGTGCAACGAGTCGTGACGCGCTGCGTCTCGTCCGCGAGGCATTGGGCTCCGATGCAGTCGTATTGTCGAATCGCACGAATGAAGATGGGACCGTCGAGATCGTCGCGGTCGCCGACCGGGATCTGAACGCGATCGCGCCGCGCGCCCAGGAAAGCGCCGCGCTGACCACGACGGGCGCAAGCGCGCCGGCGGGCACAGCGCTGATAGCCGGTCCCGCGATGAACGCAGGCGCCGCCACGCGCGTGCCGATGCCCGTCAATCCGTACGCGAGCGGAATGCCCGACGTGTTCTCGTCGGTGTTCGGTGCGAGCCCGGAAGCGGGCACCGAGCGCATGTCCGCCGCGAGCGAAGAGAAGGCCGAGCCGCAAGGCACGATGGCGGCCGCCGGTGAAAGCACGGCAAGCGACAGCAAGCCGATGGGCGCATCGAACGCTGCGCGCGCAACCGACGACGTGCGCGTCGAACTGCGCCAGGAATCGCGCGGCGAGCTGCGCGCGGATGCATCGGCTGCACCTTCCGTGGCAAGCAAGCCCGCGATGCTGGAAGTGCCGGCCCGTCCGCGCACGATGGCCGAAACGAATCCGTGGCTGATCGATCACGCGCGTCGCATTGCGGCCAAGGACGTGGTCCCCGCCGCCAATCCGACGATGACGCCCGCCGCCGCGATCGCGCGCGGCCTAGGCACGCCCGTCGATCCGCGCGAGCCGGCCGTCAACGACGCGGCGACGCCCGAGTGGGCGCGCGAAGCCGCGCAACTGGCCGCGCGCCGCGCATCGCAGAAGAACCCGCACGCCGCGTACGAAATCGCAGGCGACATCGCCCACTCGGCCGACGCGCGCCGCAACGCAGCCGCCGAGATGACGCCGAAGTCGGCCGCCGATCTGATGGAATCGGTGAAATCGCGTATCGAGCAGATGGTCAACGAGACCGTGATGAACGAGCTCACGTCGATGCGCGGCATGATGGAAGAGCAGTTCGCGGGTCTGCTGTGGGCCGATCGCCAGCGACGCAGCCCGACGCATGCGGCCTTGACGAGGCATCTGTTCGCAGCCGGCTTCTCCGCGCAGCTCGTGAAGATGGTCATCGACAATCTTCCCGACGTCGAAAGCATGGACGAGGGCCTCGATTGGGTGAAGACGGTGCTCGAATCGAACGTGCCCGTGCTCGAGAACGAAGACGCGCTGATGGAGCGCGGCGGCGTGTTCGCACTGATGGGCCCGACGGGCGTCGGCAAGACCACGACGACGGCGAAGCTCGCGGCGCGCTGCGTGATGCGCTTCGGCGCAAGCAAGGTCGCGCTGCTCACGACCGACAGCTACCGGATCGGCGGCCACGAGCAGCTGCGCATCTTCGGCAAGATCCTGGGCGTGTCGGTGCATGCGGTGAAGGACACCGCCGATCTTCAGCTCGCGCTCTCCGAGCTGCGCAACAAACATATCGTGCTGATCGACACGATCGGCATGAGCCAGCGCGACCGGCTCGTCTCCGACCAGATCGCGATGCTGTGCCGCGCCGGCCAGCCCGTCCAGCGCCTGCTGCTGCTGAACGCAACGAGCCATGGCGACACGCTGAACGAAGTCGTGCAGGCGTATCAGAACGCGCCGGACCAGCAGCCGCTCGCCGGCTGCATCCTGACCAAGCTCGACGAAGCCACGAATCTCGGCGCGGTGCTCGATACGGTGATCCGCTACAAGCTGTCCGTGCACTACGTGTCGACGGGACAGAAGGTGCCCGAGAACCTGTACGTCGCGACGAAGAAATTCCTCATCAAGAGCGCTTTCTGCATTCCGCGTGACAACTCGCCGTTCGTCCCGCAGGACGAGGACGTGCCGGCGCTGCTGTCGGCGTTGTCGGCCCGTTCGACCGCCGATCTGCATGAGGTTCGCTTTGGATAAGTTTGTGCAGGATCAGGCGGAAGGACTGCGGAGGCTGCTCGCGCGCACCGGCTCGCGGGTCGTTGCGGTAGCGGGCGGCACGCGCGGCGTGGGCGCGACGACGACGGTGGTGAATCTCGCGGCGGCGCTCGCGGAGCAGGGCAAGGACGTGCTGGTGATCGACGAATGTCTGGGCGAGCGCTCGGTGAGCGCGACGCTCGGCGGCGTGCGGGGCACGGGCAATTTCTCCGCGGTGGTGCGGGGCGAGATGACGCTCGAACAAGCGGCGGGGCGGCATGCGCTCGGCTTCGCGGTTCTCGCTGCATCGCGCGGCAATTGCGAAAGCTGCACGAAGGAGCAACTGGGCGTGGTGTTGAGCGGATCGGCCGATGTCGTGCTGATCGATGCGCAGGTGGGCCGCGAGGGGGCGCTGTCGGCGCTCGCGAGTCAGTCGCATGACGTGATGGTCGTCACGCGCGTCGCGGCGCAGGCAATCACCGATGCATACGCGTGCATGAAGCGTCTGCACTTCTCGCATGCAATCGCGCAGTTTCGCGTGCTGATGAATCACGTGCAGAGCATCGCCGATGCGCACGTCGCGTTTGAAAACCTGGCGGGCGTGGCGGGGCGCTACCTCGCCGTATCACTGGAAGAGGCGGGCTGCGTCTCATCCGAGCCTTTGATGGCGCGAGCCATGGAGTTGTCACGCTGCGTCGTCGATGCGTTCCCATCGGCACCTGCTGCGCGCGACTTTCGGCATATCGCAGCCGAACTGCAGTACTGGCCGATGCGGCCAGCGATTTCGTCACGGGCGCACAGTGTGCCGCCGGCGGCGGTGACAGCGGCGCAATTCGCCGACCAACCGTCCGCGCAGCACGCCTGAAGGCGTGCAAGAACAAGGGGAGCACGATGTACAACGCTCAAGGAAAGATTTCGCAGGCCGACGTTTTGACGAAGTACGCGCCGCTGGTGCGCCGTCTCGGCTTGCAGCTCGTCGCGAAGATGCCGGCGAGCGTGGACCTCGACGATCTGATCCAGGCGGGCATGATTGGCCTGCTGGATGCGGCGAGCCGCTACAAGGAAGACCAGGGCGCGCAGTTCGAGACGTACGCGAGCCAGCGGATTCGCGGCGCGATGCTCGACGAGTTGCGCAGCAACGACTGGCTGCCGCGCAGCTTGCGCCGCACGTCGCGCGAGGTCGAGACGGCCGTGCACAAGGTCGAGCAGACGCTGGGCCGGTCGGCGAGCGAGACGGAGATTGCCGAGCATCTGAAGATGCCGCTCGAAGAGTATCAGTCGATGCTGCAGGACCTGCACGGCAGCCAGCTGATCTACTACGAGGACTTCGATCGTTCCGCTGACGACGAGCCGTTTCTCGACCGCTATTGCGTCGACCACTCCGATCCGCTGTCGGCGCTGCTCGACGAGAGCTTGCGCGGCGCGCTGGTCGAGGCGATCGAGCGGCTGCCGGAGCGCGAGAAGCTGCTGATGTCGCTTTACTATGAGCGCGGCTTGAATCTGCGCGAGATCGGGGCGGTGATGGAGGTCAGCGAGTCGCGGGTGTGTCAGCTGCATTCGCAGGCCGTCGCACGGTTGCGGACTCGCTTGCGCGAGCAGGCTTGGGCTTCGGCGGAGACGAACTGATTTTTTGTTTTTGCCCCTGCGGGCGGCTTGTTCTTTCTTTCTGCTAGAGCCGATCTTTTTTAAGGTCGGCTTTTTTGCTTTTTTGTTTTGGTCTTTTTAGCGTGCCGCTGGCATCCGCGTATGCGCCTCGCGGCGCGGGCGTTGCCCCTGTGCGGGGCGGCACCTACTTTTCTTTGCCGCCGCAAAGAAAAGTAGGCAAAAGAAAGCGGGCTCACACCGCCAGTGCTTGACCTTTACCCACGGGCTCTCAACGTCCCCGTGTTTCACGCGACAGCATCCTGCTCCACATGCGTTACCAGCGCACTACTTAAGCGCCTCACCTGCTTCATGCACCCGCGTTGCGGCCCGCGACATCGCAGATCTTCACACCCCTTTGCGGCAAACTGTGTGTAGGCATTCGCACCGCACAGAACACACGCGCTACGCGATGCTGCTACAAGTGCGGGCGTTGCCCTGTACGACACAGCAACCCACATTCACTACCGACATGCGGCGCCGAAACGTTCGATGCCCTTAGCGCTGCCACATGTGCTTGAAGCGGGTCAGGCGTTTATCCAGGACGTTGGCAACGAACATCGGCTAACACACTGCCGCATGAAGGATGGGGACGTTGAGAGCCCGTGGGTAAAGGTCAAGGACTGGCGGTATGAGCCCGCTTTCTTTTGCCTACTTTTCTTTGCGGCGGCAAAGAAAAGTAGGTGCCGCCCCGCACAGGGGCAACGCCCGCGCCGCGAGGCGCAATCGCGGATGCCAGCGGCACGCTGAAAGCACTAAAGCAAACAGCGTCGCAGACAAAAGCAAAAAGCAAAACCGGCACCCAAAGGCACCGGTCGATTAAAAAGCAGAGAGGGGATAAGAAGGAGGACAACCCCTTAAAACCAGATCAAATCCCCGCAAATGCCGGAACCCGCCCATCCGGCCCATAAAGCGCGCCGCGCTCCGGCCCAACGGCGACATTAAGCGCGGCAAGCGCCCGCCGGTTATATTCCATGCGAGTCCGGATCAACGCGCCGTTCGTGGTGTTGAACCGCTTAGCGCGTTCGACGGCCTTTTGCAGCAACGACCACTGCGTAGCAAGCCGCGAATCGTTGGCGACCGCCATCTCCATGCCTTTCCATCCCGTCGGATAACCAAGCTGCACGAGCTGCGAATCGCGTACCTTCTCAAGGGTCGAGAGCCTTTCCACCAACTCCATCTTCTTTTCGACGATGGGCGGCAGCGTCTCGATGGGATGCACCGTGGTCAGCGCCTTTTCCTCGGCTGCGAGGACGGAGGCAAACAGCTCCACAGCGGAATATTCGTCGATGACGGTGGCAAGCAGGGCGTCTTTCATCACTAACAACTCGCTAGGCAGCGGCTCGCGCCGCGCGCAAAACCGGATTCATCACACATGCCGCCCGGCTCCCGGCGCACCGCATCGGTACGTCGATCAGTTGCCGGCCGACAGGCTCTTCTGTTGCAGCAGTTCGCGCGCCGTCGCCAGCACGCCATCGGCGATCTTGCCGGAGTCGATCGTCAACGTGCCGTCCTTGATCGCCTGCTTGATCGATTCGACATGCGCCGTATCGATGTCCGATGTGCCCGCGCTCGCCAGGCTCTGCAGATGCGACGACAGTCCCGACAGGTTCACATTGGCGTCGCCCGACGCGCCCGTGGCCGTCGATGCGCTCGACGTCGCCGTGCTCGCACCGCCCGTCGCGGCGGTATCGCCTTGCTGCGTGCGCTGCAGCCCGTCTTTCAACGTCCGCAGGCCAGATTGGGTAGTGGAATCAACTTTCACGATTGGCTTCCTGATCGATTTGAATGTGATATCGGCAATCACACCGTCGAACTTTAGCGCAATCGATCAGACACGTTTTTCAAGTTGTAACCGGGCGCGGCACGTCGTCAGAGCTGGATTTCGACGGTTCCGCCGTCTTTCACGATGCCCTGCACGATCTGCCCGCTCGCCATCTTCACCTTCACCGGCTGGCCCGGCGACGCATTGTTCATCACGCTGCCTTCCGCCGAAATCGAAAAGCCCTGGCCCTGCGCGACCACTTTGACCGACTGGCCGATCGTCACCGACTCGGCGCTCTTCAGCATGTCTCTGCGCAGCGGCAAGCCCGCCGACACGCGCATCAGCGCGACCGAGCCGACCGCCTGCGCGGGATCGGTAATCACAGCTTGCGGCAGGAGCGTCAGATCGCCGTCGCGGGCGACGAGATCGGCGGCCGTCAGCAGTTCGCCCGGACCGATCGCGCGCGACGCCAGGTAGTAAGTCGCGTGCACCGATACCTTCGCCTGTATGTAAAGCGTCCACGGACGCTCGCCCGCGCAGCGCACGCCGACCGTCGTGCGGCCCCACAGGCGCGCGCCTGTCGGCAAGAACGGTTCGAGCGTCGTGCACGCCGCGAGACCGCGCGGAAACACCGTCGCCACGCTGATCTCGACCTTGCCCGGCAATCCCGCCGATTGCTGTTGCAGATAGGCGAGCGCGGCCCGGCGGATCGATTCGCCGTCCTGCTGTCCAGCGGGAACGGGCGCGGCAGGCTGCGCCGCCGCATGAGCCTGAGGCTGAAGTTGCGTCTGAAGTTGCGTCTGAACTTGCGTCTGAACTTGCGCCGGCGCAGCAACGGAAGGCGCGGACGCCGCCGCGTTATTGCGCAAGGCGACGCCGCGAGGCTGCGTCGTCGCTGCATTCGGGAAGGCATTGCCAGCGGGAGGATTCACGGCGATCGGCTGCACGGCCGCTGTCTGACGGGCGGCGGCCTGGGCCGGCGCGACCACCACGGGCATCACCTGACGCGAGGTCGGTTGCAGGCTCACGCGCATCATGCCCGGCGCGTTTGCCGCGACGGCGGATTCCCTCTGCGCGACGGCTTCGGCAGCGCCGGGAATCACGATCGCGCCATCGGCGTGCGCGGCTTGCGCGAAGCGGTCGGCATCGTTGCGAGGATTCGGGCCGAGCATTGGCGGCACAACGGCAGGAGCGGCAACGCCCGGAGTGGCAACGGCGGGCGCAGTGGCGCGCGGCGCGGGCGCATTCATGCGCTCGGCCATCGCCTGAAGTTCGGCGGGATTCTTCTCTGCCGGTCCGGCGATCACGATCGGAGCGCCGTTCTCTTGCGCATGCGCATGCGAGACGACGGCACAGGCGCCGACCAGCACCATCGCCGACAGCGCGCGGGCAGCGCGCGCACCCGCGCGGCGAGCGTGGCGCGAAGCGGTGGCGAAAGGCGAGGGCATGGTCGTTCTCCATCTGATGCATCGGTACGAATCGCATTCTAGAGATAGGCCACCTCGCGGAAACGGTGAATAGAGGCGTCCTTCCCCGGCTATTCGTCCGATTAAGTCTTGCGCCCCGCCCATAAGATGCATCACATGCGAAAAGGCCATCCCGGCCCGCGCGGACGAAACGCCTGCTATCAGACTGCGCGTTTCGGCGTGAGCGAACGGGACGCCTCGGACCGTTCAACGGAGAACTGAATGCTCGACAAACTCGATGCCGAATTTGCCTTTGGCCGCCAGGCGCTCGACGTGCGCGCCTATCGGCAGGAGCTGCTGTCGTCGAACGTCGCGAATGCAGACACGCCTGGCTACAAGGCGCGCGACATCGACTTCGCGTCGGCGCTGGCCGGCTCGCTGAAGAAAAGCGGCGGCACGACGGCGGGCGCGTCGAACAACGCAACGCTCGCGATGACCAAGCCGGCGGGCGTGACCCAGGGCATGTCGATGGCCTCGACGGAAGCCGGCCACATGACGGGCAAGGCGCGTCTCATCGCGACGGGCGGCCCGACCGACGACTTCGGCAAGGTCGCCTACCGCATTCCGACGCAGCCCGCGCTCGATGGCAACACCGTTGATCTCGATGCCGAGCGCGTGCAGTTCGCCGACAACTCGCTGCACTTCGAGGCGGGCATGACGGTGCTGTCGCAACAGATCAAGTCGATGCTGGCGGCGATCACGTCGAACAGCTGATGGAATTGCGCTGCCGCCGGCACAGGCGGCGGCGCGCTGGATCAACGCTAAAAACCAGAACGCTACGGGATTAGACGCCGGTGCGCCGGCAAGAGAGGTCGAAAAGCCATGCCATCCCTGATGAACATTTTCAATGTCGCCGGCTCGGCGATGTCCGCGGAGTCGCAGCGCCTGAACGTGACGGCGTCGAACCTCGCGAACGCCGACAGTACGACGGGCCCCGACGGCAAGCCGTACAAGGCGAAGCAGGTCGTGTTCGCCGTCAATCCGATCGGCGGCGCACGCACGGGCTCGGGCCAGCAGATCGGCGGCGTGCAGGTGAAGGGCGTCATCGACGATCCGACGCCGATGAAAACGTCGTATGACCCCGGCAATCCGGCCGCCGACGCAAACGGTTACGTGACGCTGCCCAACGTCGACCCCGTGCAGGAAATGGTCAACATGATTTCGGCTTCGCGCTCCTATCAGGCCAACGTCGAAACGCTCAACACCGCGAAACAGCTGATGCTGAAGACGCTCACGATCGGAACCTGAGGAGAGCCTTCTTGACTACGCAAACCACGATCGGCAACAACGGCACGACGGTGTCGCAGACGCTGCTCGATACGATGAACGGCACGAACAGCGCGTCGTCGTCGAGCAGCGCTTCGAGTGCGACGTCGGGCAGCAACCTGCAGAACACGTTCCTGCAACTGCTCATCGCGCAGATGAAGAACCAGGACCCGACCAATCCGATGGATAGCTCGCAGATGACCTCGCAGCTCGCCGAGATCAACACGGTGACGGGCATCCAGCAGCTGAACACGTCGCTGACCTCGCTCGCGTCGCAGCTCACGACGAACCAGCAGACGCAGGCCGCGAATCTCATCAGCACGACGGTGCTCGCGCCGGGCGACAGCTTCTCGGTGGCGTCGGGCAAGGCGACGGGCTTCGGCGTCACGCTCGCTTCCGACGCGACGGACGTGCAGCTCACTGTGAAGAACTCAGCGGGCCAGGTGGTCAACACGATCGATCTCGGCAAGCAGTCGGCGGGCACGATTCCCATCGGCTGGACGCCCGTCGACAAGAGCGGCAATGCGCTGCCCGACGGCACGTACACGTTTACGGCCACCAGCACGTCGGCGAGCGGCACGGGTTCGCCCGCCACGCTGTCGGCGGCCACGGTGCAAGGGGTCATCAAGCAGACGGACGGCACGCCAGGCCTCGTCCTTTCGAACGGCAAGACGGTCGGCCTGTCGACGGTCGCCGCCATCATCTAAGCGCATTCGGCATCACGGGATACGGAGACCTCCATGGGTTATCAACAAGGGTTGAGCGGACTGGCGGGCGCATCGAGCGACCTCGACGTCATCGGCAACAACATCGCGAACGCGAACACCGTCGGCTTCAAGCAGGGACAGGCGCAGTTCGCCGACATGTACGCGAACTCGATCGCGACGGCCGTCAACAACCAGATCGGCATCGGCACGCGCCTGTCGGAAGTCGAGCAGAACTTCTCGCAAGGCACGATTTCGACCGATGACATCGCGCTGCACGTCGCGATCAACGGCAACGGCTTCTTCCAGATGTCGAACAACGGCTCGCTGACGTACTCGCGCAACGGCGTGTTCCAGCTCGACAAGAACGGCTACATCGTCAACGCCGACGGCCTCAAGCTGATGGGCTACGCGGCGAACCAGAACGGCATCATCAACACGGCGGGCACGGTGCCGCTGCAGGTGCCGACGACCAATATCGCGCCGACGGCCACGAAGACCATCACGGCGGGCCTGAACCTGAACGCGCAGGACGCCCTCGTGCTCGGCACGCCGAGCGTGACGGGCACGAGCGCGACCGTCTCGAGCAACGGCGTGACCGTCTCCGACGCGACGCAGGGCACGAACGCGGACACGTACACGATCACATTCAACGGTGCGGGCGGCTATACGGTCACGTCGTCGGCGGCCGGCTCGACGCCCGTGACGGGCACGTTCAGCAGCAACTCGCCGATCAAGCTCGGCAACGGTGAAACGATCACGCTGACGGGCACGCCGACGGCGACGGACAAGATTACCGTTACGCCGACCGCCAAGAACTTCGATCCGAAGGACAACACGACATACAGCTACACGACTTCCGTGCCCGTCTACGACTCGCTCGGCGGCGAGCAGCAGGTCGACATGTACTTCGTGAAGACGGCGGCGGGCTCGTGGACCGTCTATGCAGGCAAGGACGGGAACGTGCCGACGACGCCGATCGGCACGATGAACTTCGATACGTCGGGCAACCTGGTCAGCACGAACTCGGTGATGGCGACCACGTCGAATCTCGCGTTCGCGTTCCAGATCCCGAACACCGACGGCTCGGCGACGCCGCAAACGCTGACGCTGAAGATCGGCGGCACGACGCAGTTCGGCAGCAAGGATGGCGTGAACGCGCTGACGCAGGACGGCTTCGCGGCCGGCCAGCTGACCAACTTCACGATCGGCACCGACGGCATCATCACGGGCAACTACTCGAACGGTCAGACAGCGGCGCTCGGCCAGGTCGCGCTCGCGACCTTCGCGAACCAGAACGGCCTCATCAACCTCGGCAACAATCAGTTCCAGGCGACGGCGGCTTCGGGCGTCGCGGTGGTGGCGGTGCCGGGCTCGACGAATCACGGCTCGCTGCAAGGCGGCGCGACCGAAAACGCGAACGTCGATCTGACGAGCGAGCTGGTGAACCTGATCACGGCGCAGCGCAATTACCAGGCGAACGCTCAGACGATCAAGACCCAGCAGGCCGTCGACCAGACGCTCATCAACCTGTAACGCTGACGCACCGACACCATCATGGACCGGCTCATCTACACCGCGATGTCGGGTGCGACGCAGGCGCTCGAACAGCAGGCCGTGGTCGCGAACAACCTCGCGAACACCTCGACGACGGGCTTTCGCGCGCAGCTCGCGACGTTCCGCGCCGTGCCGATGGCGTTCGGCGACGGCAGCACGATTCAGGACGACACCACGCGCACTTTCGTGCTGTCGTCGACGCCAGGCGCGGACTACACGCCCGGCCCGATCCAGCAGACGGGCAACCCGCTCGACGTCGCCGTCCAGGGACCGGGCTGGCTATCCGTGCTGACGCCGGACGGCTCGGAAGCCTACACGCGCGCGGGCAACCTGCACGTCGACGAAAACGGCCAGCTCGTGACGGCCAGCAACATGCCCGTCGTGGGCGGCGGCGGCCCACTGTCGGTGCCGCCCGGCTCGCAGGTGACGATCGGCCGCGACGGCACAGTGTCGGCGCTGATCCCGGGCGATCCGCCGACGTCGATCGCGATCGTCGATCAGCTGAAACTGGTGAACCCCGCTCCCGCTTCGCTCACGCGCGGCGACGACGGACTTTTCCGCACTGCCGACGGCAATCCGGCGGACGCCGATCCGAATGTCGTCGTCGCGGCGGGGGCGCTCGAGGGCAGCAACGTGAATCCGGTGGCGGCGATGGTCTCGATGATCACCAACGCGCGCCAGTTCCAGATGCAGACCAAGATGATCGAGTCCGCCGACCAGAACGAACAGTCTGCGAACAAGCTGCTCGACTTCAGCTAACCCGACACGGATTCAACGGATGGGACAAGAGCAAGGTGCTCTGCATGGGGCTGGAGTAAGCGCCAAAGGACTAACTCCAGCCGACAGCTAAAGCACCAACCCTGGTCCACACACGAGAGAAAAGAAATGAACCGCTCACTCTATATCGCCGCCACGGGCATGAATGCGCAACAGGCGCAGATGGACGTGATCTCGAACAACCTCGCGAACGTCAGCACGAATGGCTTCAAGGGCTCGCGCGCCGTGTTCGAAGACCTGCTGTATCAGACGATCCGCCAGCCCGGCGCGAACTCGACGCAGCAGACGGAACTGCCCTCGGGCATCCAGCTCGGCACGGGCGTCCAGCAGGTCGCGACCGAGCGCCTGTACACGCAGGGCAACCTGCAGCAGACGGGCAATTCGAAGGACGTCGCGATCAACGGCCAGGGCTTCTTCCAGGTGCTGATGCCGGACGGCACGAACGCCTACACGCGCGACGGCTCGTTCCAGACCAACGCGCAAGGCCAGCTCGTCACGTCGAGCGGCTATCAGGTGCTGCCCGCGATCACGATTCCGCAGAACGCGACGTCGCTCACGATCGGCAGCGACGGCGCCGTGTCCATCACGGTCGCGGGTTCGAGCACCACCCAGCAGATCGGCGCGCTGCAACTGGCGACCTTCATCAACCCGGTCGGCCTCGACGCAAAGGGCGAAAACCTGTTCGCCGAAACGTCGTCGTCGGGTGCGCCGAACATCACGACGCCGGGCCTGAACGGCGCGGGCACGCTGAATCAGGGCTACGTCGAATCGTCGAACGTGAACGTCGTGCAGGAACTGGTCAACATGATCCAGACCCAGCGCGCGTATGAAATCAACAGCAAGGCCGTGACGACGTCGGACCAGATGCTGCAGACGCTCGGCCAGATGCCGGTTTGAGCAGGCTGAGCGGTTGAAAGCAGGAATCAAACAGGCGGTAATCAAGATGTCGCACTTCACCCGTACCCCGGTCCTTCTGCGCAGCGCGCGGGCAGCCTCGATGCTCGCGTGCGCCGGCGCGCTCGCAGCCGCGCTCGGCGGCTGCGGGCTCGTGCCGAAGCAGCCGATCACCCAGCAGCCGATGTCGGCGCTTCCGCCGACGCCGCCCTCGCTGCAGACGCCCGGCTCGATCTACAACCCGGGGTACGCTGGCCGGCCGCTGTTCGAAGACCAGCGGCCGCGCAACGTCGGCGACATCCTGACCATCGTCATCGCCGAAAACATCAACGCGACGAAATCGTCGGGCGCCAACGCGAACCGCGATGGCACGACGAAATTCGGCGTGCCGACGGCCGGGTTTCTGAGCGGCTTCTTCGGCAAGGTCAACCTCGACGCGAGCGGTGACAACACGTTCAAGGCGGCGGGCGGCGCGAGCGCGGCGAACACCTTCAACGGCACGATCACCGTCACGGTGACGAACGTGCTGCCCAACGGCAATCTCGTCGTAAGCGGCGAAAAGCAGATGCTGATCAATCAGGGCAACGAGTTCGTGCGCTTCTCGGGCGTCGTCAATCCGAACACCATCAACGGCCTGAACGCCGTCTACTCGACGCAGGTCGCGGACGCGAAGATCGAATACTCGGCGAAGGGCTATATCGACGAAGCCGAGAACATGGGCTGGCTGCAACGCTTCTTCCTCAACGTCGCGCCGTGGTGATCATGCGTACCGTTTCTATCTTCGGCCCGGTTTTCAGCTTCGCGACGCGCGCACTGGCAGTGGTCGCGCTCGCCTGCGCGGCGCTGCCCGTCACGACGCACGTCGCGCACGCCGAGCGCCTGAAAGACCTCGCGCAGATCCAGGGCGTGCGCGACAACCCGCTGATCGGCTATGGCCTCGTCGTCGGTCTCGACGGCACGGGCGACCAGACGATGCAGACGCCGTTCACGACGCAGACGCTCGCGAACATGCTCGCGAACCTCGGCATCTCGATCAACAACCAGCAGGCGGGCGCGAGCAACTCGGGCGCGAATGCCCTCTCCAGCATGCAGCTGAAGAACGTCGCGGCCGTGATGGTGACGGCCTCGCTGCCCGCGTTCGCGCGTCCCGGCGAAGCGATCGACGTCACGGTGTCGTCGCTCGGCAACGCGAAGAGCCTGCGCGGCGGCACGCTGCTGCTCACGCCGCTCAAGGGCGCGGACGGCGCGGTGTACGCACTCGCGCAGGGCAACATGGCCGTCGGCGGCGCTGGCGCGAGCGCGAACGGCAGCCGCGTGCAGGTGAACCAGCTTGCGGCGGGCCGCATCGCGGGCGGCGCGATCGTCGAGCGCTCGGTGCCGACGACGATCTCGCAGGCGGGCACGATGCAGCTCGAACTCAACGACATGGACTACGACACGACGCAGCGCGTGACGTCCGCGATCAACAACGCGTTCGGTTTCGGCACGGCCGTTGCGCTCGACGGCCGCACGATCCAGCTGCGCGCGCCCGCCGATCCGGCGCAGCAGGTCTCGTTCATGGCGCAGTTGCAGAACCTCGACGTGAAGCCCGCGCAGGCCGCCGCGAAGGTGATCCTGAACGCGCGCACGGGCTCGATCGTGATGAACCAGATGGTCACGCTGCAAAACTGCGCGGTTGCGCACGGCAATCTGTCCGTGATCATCAATACGCAGCCGGTCGTGAGCCAGCCGGGCGCGTTCTCGAACGGCCAGACGGTGGTCGCGCAGCAGTCGCAGATTTCGATGAAGCAGGACAACGGCGCGCTCAAGCTCGTCACGGCGGGCGCGAATCTCGCGGAAGTGGTGAAGGCGCTCAACGCGCTCGGCGCGACGCCCGCCGATCTGATGTCGATCCTCCAGGCCATGAAGGCAGCGGGTGCGCTTCGCGCCGACCTCGAGATCATTTAGGGTCTGTTTGCATATGAAACGTACATGCGAACGCCCGAAACCGGGCGCAGGGCAAGGAGCAAGGAGCGCCGTTTGGCCGCGCCAAATAAACGACGCGCGACGCCGCCATGCGCCCGGTTTCGGGCGTTCCCCTGGAATGAATGAATTCAGAAGTCAGGGGTTGCCCCGTAAAGGGCCGCTCGCTGCGTCGCAGTCCTTGCGAGCGGCCCTTTACGGGGCAACGCATGCACGTTTCATATGCAAACAGACCCTTGGGGAACACCGAGAATGAACTCCGACACGACACGCAACGCAGCGAATGACCTGACGAACCGCTTTGCGCTCGACGTGCAGGGCTTCGACGCGATGCGCGCCCAGGCGGCCGCGAATCCGCGCGAGGCGATGAAGTCGGCGGCGAAGCAGTTCGATGCTGTCTTCACGCAGATGATGTTGAAGAGCATGCGCGACGCAACGCCGTCCGACGGTCCGTTCGATTCGCACGACATGGCGACCTACACGTCGATGATGGATCAGCAGCTTGCGCAGCAGATGTCATCGAAAGGAATTGGCGTCGCCGATGCGATGCTCAAGCAATTGATGCGCAACTCGGGCATGTCCGCCGACGATGCAAACGCGGGCAACAACGTCGCACTCAATGCGCTCGCAAAGGCGTACGCGAATCCCGCGAGCAACGGCGCGCTGCGGATGGGCCGCGGCTATACGGCGAACAGCGCGCTGACGCCGCCCGTGCACGGCGACGGCTCGTCGGAAAAGGTCGATGCGTTCGTCGACAAGCTCGCAGCGCCCGCGCAGGCGGCCAGCGCGGCGACGGGCATTCCGGCGCGCTTCATCATCGGCCAGGCCGCGCTCGAATCGGGCTGGGGCAAGCGCGAGATCAAGAAGGCGGACGGCACGACGACCCACAACATCTTCGGCATCAAGGCCACCGACGACTGGACGGGGAAGACGGTCGCGACGGTCACGACCGAGTACATCAACGGCCGCCCGCAACGCGTGGTCGAGAAATTCCGCGCGTACGACTCGTACGAGGAAGCGATGACCGATTACGCGAGCTTCCTGAAGTCGAACCCGCGCTATGCGCAAGTCATCAATTCGTCGCGCGACGTGAACGGCTTCGCGCAGGGCATGCAGCGCGCGGGCTACGCGACCGATCCTCACTACGCGAAAAAACTCATCTCCATCATGCAGAAGATGGTGTGACGCTGTTTCCGGACGCGGCGCTCGCTGCGTTCATTCTGCCTTCCCACTTTCGGGATTCACGCGCAAATTGGCGTATCCTTTCTTCGTTGCAGTGTCAAACGTTTGCGAAAAATATTTCGTAAAACCGGTCTAAACTTTGACCTGACGCTGCCGCTAAACAGTCAGACCCGATACCGGAATGCCGTATGTGAAATCCGGTCCAACGCGCGTTTCGCGACTCCGGAAGGCCAGCTGAGAACCGGCCGGCCGTATTCGCGCGGCGTGCCCGCAAGAACGAAGAGAAATTGGCAAGGCCATGAATACCACCCAGTCGAATGGTGATGACCGCGAGACGGAAGGCGTCGATTTCGGCCGCCGCAATCCGCTTGAGATCGGCGTGCAATTGCGCAACCTGCTCAACCGCGGCGATTTTCTGACCGTGCAGTACAAAGGCGGCCAGCTGGTGACGAAGATTCTCGAAGTGGACGTGCGGGAGCGTACTTTTACGTTCGACTGGGGCGCGCTCGCGGACCAGAACCGGGGCCTGCTGACGTCGCCGGAAGGGCATTTCCACGCGACACCCGACGGCGTGCGCGTGCACTTCGTCACGCGGACGCCGCGCGAGACGACGTTCGAAGGCCGGCCTTCGTTCGAGGCCGATTTTCCCGACGTGCTCTATTACGTGCAGCGCCGCGAGTATTTCCGCGTCGATGCGCCGTTGCTCGATCCGTACATCTGCCGCGGCCGCCTGCCGGACGGCGATGGTTTCCGCTTCGAGGTGCAGGACCTGTCGCTGGGCGGCATCGCGATGCGCACCAGCGACGAGCGCGTGACGTCGCTCGAACACGGCGTGCGGCTGCTCGACACGGAAGTGACGCTGGGCTCGCTCGGCACGCTGCAACTCGATCTCGAACTGATGTCGAACCGCGCCGTCGCGCTGCCCAACGGCTCGCTGCGTTATACGCTCGGCTTCCGTTTTCTGTCGTTGCCCGGCAATGCGGAAAACACGCTGCAACGCCTCATCACGCAACTCGAAATGAAGCGCCGCTCGCTCGTGCGCGCCTGAATTCGACCACGCACGACCCTCACCTGATTCGATACGCATGCGCTGAAGCGGCCCTGCTCGCCGCGAGCGCATGCACGTCCACACGCAGCCATCCTGAGCTGCACGGCCTGCATCGAGACATGCCGCAAGCAGCGCGGCAAAAGCTCATCAGAAAACGCGGCAAAAAATGATGCGGTGCCATCAATTGGCCCTCAATGTTCGCGCGCCGAGGCCGATATACAAAGTGTCCGGTCAACCAGGCGGCGCTTCATGCGCCGCCTTTTACGCCGTCTTTCAGGATGACGCATGTCCAGCAACCTATTTAGCATCGGCCTCAGCGGACTCAATGCAGCCCAGTGGGGGCTGACGACGACGGGTCAGAACATCAGCAACCAGGCGACGCCCGGCTATTCGGTCGAGCGCCCCGTCTACGCGGAATCGAGCGGACAGTACACGGGCTCCGGCTACATCGGCAGCGGCGTGTCGACGACGACCATCCAGCGCCAGTACAGCCAGTACCTGACGACCGAGCTGAACAACGCACAGTCGCAGGCCGGTTCGCTGAGCACGTACTACAACATGATCGCGCAGCTCAACAACATGGTCGGCAGTCCGACCTCGGGCATTTCGAGCGCGATCACGAGTTACTTCACGGGCCTGCAGAACGTCGCGAACGATGCGTCGAATCCCGCGATGCGCCAAAGTGCCATCAGCAACGCGCAATCGTTAGCGGACCAGATCAACGCGGCGGGCGACCAGTACGACCAGCTGCGCGCGAGCGTCAACACGCAGATCGGCGACACCGTCAAGCAGATCAACAGCTACACCGCGCAGATCGCGCAACTGAATTCGCAGATCCAGGCGCTGAGCGCGCAAGGCCAGCCGCCTAACCAGTTGCTCGACCAGCGCGACCTTGCCGTGTCGAACCTGTCGCAACTGGTCGGCGTGCAGGTCGTGCAGGGCGACAGCGGCTACAGCGTGTTCATGGGCAACGGTCAGCCGCTCGTCGTCGCCGACAAGAGCTTCAATCTCTCGACGGTCACGTCGCCGTCGGACCCGACGGAAACGGCCGTTGCGTACGCGGGTCTTGCGAGCCAGGCCGCAACGTCGACGCCGCAGATCCTGCCCGACAGCACAGCGCTGGGCGGACAGCTCGGCGGGCTGATGACGTTCCGCAGTCAAACGCTCGATCCCGCCGAAGCGCAACTCGGCGCGATCGCGACGAGCTTCGCGGCCCAGGTGAACGCACAGAACGCGCTCGGCATCGACCTGAACGGGAACAAGGGCAGCGCGCTTTTCACCGTCGGCAATCCGACCGTCTATGCGAACGCGAACAACACGGGCAACGGCAATCTCGGCGTCACGCTGACGAACCCGGCGCAGCCGCCGGCGAGCGACTACACGCTGTCGTACGACGGGACGAACTACACGCTCACCGATCGCGAGACGGGCCAGGTCGTCGGCCGGGCGAGCAACCTGTCCAACCCGATCGGCGGCATGCAGTTCTCGTTGGGAACGACCACGATGAACGCCGGCGATTCGTTCACGATCGAGCCGACGCGCGGCGCGCTGAACGGCTTCGCGCTGACGACGACCAGTGGTACGGCGATCGCCGCTTCGTCGCCCGTTCTGGTGACGGCGGGCAACGCGAACACAGGCACCGCGCAGGTGACGCAAGGCACGGTGTCGGCGGGCTACTCGGTGCCCTCGACGGCAACGGACATCAAATACACCGTGACGACGACCACGCCGCCGGCGGGGGTCTTGTCGGGCTTTCCGGTTGGCTCGATCGTGACGGTTCCGGGATCGGCGCCGTACACGATCAACGCGACGACGGATCAGGTGCCATACGATCCGAGCAAAGGTCTGTCGCTGACCATTACGTCGAACACGGCAGCGACGCCGCCGGGCCCGATCAACAACGTCTCGTTGCAGATCACGGGCACGCCCGCCGACGGCGATACGTTCACGATCGCGGCGAATCCGTCGGGCGGCAAGGACGGCCGCAACGCGCAGCAGATGTCGAATCTCGTGACGACGAAGACGTTGGGCAACGGCAAGCTCACGCTGACCGACGCGTATGCGAACTACGTGAACGACATCGGCAACCAGACGAACCAGGTACAGACGTCGAGCAAGGCTCAGGCATCGCTCGTCACGCAGATCACGACGGCGCAGCAGGCGGTGTCCGGCGTGAACATCAACGAGGAAGCGGCGAACCTGCTGCAATACCAGCAGCTGTATCAGGCGAACAGCAAGGTCATCCAGACGGCCGCGACGCTGTTCCAGACGATCCTCGGCATCTTCCAGTGAGGCGTTGAACGCATATGCGCATCTCTACTTCGCAGTATTTCGGCATGAACGTCCAGACGATGGACGACCAGCAGGTGACGCTCGCGCAGCTGTATCAGCAGCTGTCGAGCGGTGTGAGCCTCGCGACGCCGTCGGACAACCCTGTCGGTGCGGCACAGGCGGTGCAGCTCAGCATGCAGGGCACGACGCTGTCGCAGTACGCGAGCAATCAGAATACGGCGCTGTCGTCGCTGCAGGCCGAGGACAGCTCGCTCTCCAGCATCAGCAGCGTGCTGACGGCGATCAACACGCAGATCGTGCACGCGGGCGATGGGTCGCTCAACGATGCAAACAGGTCGACGATTGCGACCGAGCTGGAAGGCATGCGCAGCCAGTTGATGGGCCTCGCGAACGGGACCGACGCGTCCGGCAACTACCTCTATGGCGGCTATCAGGCATCGACCCCGCCTTTTTCGGTCGGTACGAGCGGCGCCGTGCAATACAGCGGGGACAACGGCGTGCAGTACGTTCAGGTGACAAGCTCGCGCAGCATTGCTGTTGCCGATACGGGCAAGGCCGTATTCCTCAGCAGCTCGCAGCCCGGAAGCACGGACGTGACAGCGGGTGCATTGAGCAATTCGGGCACGGGCACGATCGGCGGCGTGACGGTCAACAACTCGACCGATCCGACGAACAATCACAAGTTCACGATCAACTTCACGTCGGGGACGACGTTCACGGTCACTGATGTCGCCACGAGCACGACGAGCGCGCCGCAGACCTATACGGCCGGCCAGCCGATCGTGCTCGGAGGTGGCGGTCAGAGCGTCACGATCTCGGGTGCGCCGAATGGCGGAGACAGCTTTTCGGTCACGCCTGCTGGACAGACGAGCGATGTGTTCGCCAATCTGGACACTGTGATTGCCGCTTTGCAGACGCCGGTGACGGGCGCAACCGGGCAGGCGAATCTGACGAACGCGTTGGGGACGGCGTTGACCCAGCTGCAAAACACGCTGAACAATGTGACGACGATCCAGACGTCCGTGGGCGGGCGCGAGCAGGAGATCGAGGCGTTGCAGACCGTCACGCAATCCAACTCGCTGCAGACTCAAAGCAATCTCGCCGATCTGACGCAGACGAATCTGACCAAGGTCATCAGCCAGTACACGATGACGCAGTCCTCGCTGCAGGCTGCGCAGCAGGGCTTCTCGATGATCCAGAAGCTGTCGTTGTTCGATTACATCGGGAATTGATTTGCGGGCTGTTGTTGCCCCGCGTTTTTTTGAAGGCTGGACGCCTGGCTCTGTTTGGGGGCTGGGCGTTTTTGTTTGTGTTTGCTTAGCTTGCCGCTGGCATCCGCGTATGCTTTCGTTTTCTTTGCCCTTACGCTGGCATCCGCGATTGCGCCTCGCACAGGGGCAACGCCCGCGCCGCGAGGCGCAATCGCGGATGCCAGCGGCACGCTAAGCAAACCAAACCAAACCAAACCCACCAGCGTCGCAGACATCAAAAAAACCTAGTGCATCCCCGCCGCCACTCGCCCCATCTGTTCAATCCCACTATCAAACAGCCGTGAAAAGAACGGCATCATATTTGGCAGCATCAACTGAATGAGCAGCAACCCGGTAATCACCGTCACCGGCAAACCGACCTGAAACACCCCGATCTGCGGCGCAGCGCGATTGAGAATACCCAGCGCGAGATTCGTGATGAGCAGCGCCGTCACGACAGGCAGCGACAGCAGCAGCCCCGCGCTGATCACCGTGCTGCCCCAGCCGACGAGCAGGCGCCAGCCGTTCGCGCCCAGCACGTTCGCCGCGACGGGCAGCGACTGAAATGTCTGGATCAGCGCCGACAGCATCTGCAGATGCCCGTCGAGCGCGAGAAAGGTCAACAGCGCAATCATGTTCACGAAGCGCGACATCACATCCGTCGAGCCCGCCGCATGCGGATCGAAAAACGTCGCGAAGCCGAGCCCCATGCTCATGCCCATGAAGGCGCCCGCGGCCTCCACCGCCGCGAACACCATCTGCATCGTGAAGCCGAGCGCGGCGCCGATCAGGAACTGGTTGACGATGATCCAGACGCCCTGCGCCGAAAACACCGTCACCTGCGGCATCGCGCCGAGCGTCGGCGCGACGATGATCGTGACGAACGCGGCGAGGCCGATCTTCACGCGAGTCGGCAGCGACTTCTCGCCGAATGCGGGCGCCGTCGCCATCAGCGCGAGAATCCGCACGAACGGCCACAGAAACGCGGTGAGCCACACGTTCAGCTGCTCGTAGGTGACGGAAAACATCGCGCGTCGAAAGAAGGAAAGGGCAGCGCGCTCAGTTGGCGAGCGTCGGGATGCTCGTGAACATGTGGCGCATGTAGTCGAGCATCTTCGCGAGCATCCACGGGCCGATCAGCACGAGCGTCACGGCGATCGCGAACAGCTTCGGAATGAACGACAGCGTGGATTCGTTGATCTGCGTCGCGGCCTGGAAAAGACTCACGACGAGACCGACGATCAGGCCCACGAAAAGCGGCGGCGCGGCCAGCAGCAGTGCGATGTACATCGCGTCGTGCGCGAGCGTGGTGACGGTTTCCGGTGTCATGGCTTCAGTCTCCCGGGTCTCAGGTGAAGCTCTGCGCGAGCGAGCCGACGATCAGCTGCCATCCGTCGACCAGCACGAACAGCATCAGCTTGAAGGGCAGCGAAATGGTCGCCGGCGAGATCATCATCATGCCCATCGACATCAGCACGCTCGCCACCACCATGTCGATGATCACGAACGGAATGAACACGGTGAAGCCGATCTGGAAGCCCGTCTTCAGCTCGCTCGTCACGAACGACGGCACCAGCAGCGACAGCGGCACGTCTTCCGGGCCCTGCATCGGCGCCGCGTGCGAGATGCGCGCGAAAAGCGCGAGATCGCTTTCGCGGGTCTGCTTCAGCATGAACGCCTTGAACGGCGCGACGCCGCGCTTCACCGCTTCGTCCATCTGGATCGTGCCTTCGGAGAAGGGCTTGTAGCCATTGTTATACGCCTTGTCGAGCACGGGCGACATCACGAACAGCGTCAGAAACAGCGCGAGGCCGACCAGCACCTGGTTGGGCGGCGTCGTCGGCGCGCCGAGCGCCTGGCGCAGCAGCGACAGCACGATGATGATCCGCGTGAAGCTCGTCATCATCAGCACCATCGCTGGCAGGAACGACAGCATCGTGAGCAGCAGCATCGTCTGCACGCTCAGCGAGTAGGTCGTGCCGCCGTTCGGGCCGGGGCTCGTGTTGAACGCGGGCAAGCCCGCCGTCTGCGCGAAGGAGAGCGTCGGCAGCGCGAGCATCAGCGCGGGCACGGCGAACGGCGCGACACGCGACACCACATGCGCTGCGCGTTTCACGAAGGGCATCGACATCGAAGCGGGCGCCGAAGAAGAGGCGTGGGAAAGGGCGTGAAAACCCCGAGCGCAGCCACGCTGCGCGTCAGATCGGTCGTACTGCATTTACTGTTCTCCGCTCACGCGCCGCTGGAAACGTCTGCTGGCTTCGTGTTTGAGCGCGTCGCGAAAGCGTTGTCCGAAGGTGCCGCTCAACTGGACGGGACCGCCGCCGATGGTCGAACCGGCTGCGCCGGGCGCAGCGGCCGAGCCGGTGAGAGGGATTCCGCCCGCGGCCGAGCCTGCGGGCATCGTGTGCAACAGGCGCACATTGCCGGGTGCCGCGCCGAGCACGAGCCACGTGTCGCCGATTTCGACGACGGCCACGCGTTCCTTGCCGCCGAGCGACGTGCCGCCGATCGTCTTCACGATGCCGCCGCGATGGCCCGGTTGCAGGCCGAAGCGGCGCGCGAGCCATGCGCAGCCGAACACGAGGCCGATCACGACTGCAAGCCCCACGATCGTCTGCAACACGGCGCCGACGCCGAGCGATGGCACCGCCGTGCCCGCGCCGACGCTCGACGCGATCTTCGCGGCATTGTTGACGGCATTCATGTCGGCGGCGTGCGCGAGGTTCGACGCACTTGCGTAAAGCGCAACACCAGTCAGCGCAACGGCCGACATGAAACGGGCGCGGCGCGAAAGCGGCATGGCGCTGGCGCGCGACGCGGCCCGGTGTACAGCGTGTTTCATCGATTCAGCTTCCGGATACGCTCGGACGGCGTAATGATGTCGGTCAGGCGAATGCCGAACTTGTCGTTCACGACGACCACTTCGCCCTGCGCGATCAGGCAGCCGTTGACGAGCACATCCATCGGCTCGCCCGCGAGGCCGTCCAGCTCGACGACGGAGCCTTGCGCGAGTTGCAGCAGGTTGCGGATCGCGATCTTCGTGCGGCCGAGCTCGACCGTCATCTGGACGGGAATGTCCAGGATCATGTCGATGTCGTTGCGCGTCGTGGTCGGCTCGACCTTCGACAGCGGCTGGAACACGCCCGCCGTGCTCGTGCTCACGGGCGCGTTGTTGTTCTGCTCGGCGAGCGCGCTCGCCCAGTCGTCGAGGGCCGCGTCGTCGGCGCTGACGGCCGCCGCCGGATCAGTGATCTTGGAGTCTTCCGGCATGTCCATTTCGGGTGTCGAGTTCAGCTCAGTCATATCCCGCTTCCTTCATCGTGTCCGCTGCGCTGATCATCTTCTGGACCCGCAACGCATATTGACCATTGAAAATTCCGTAGCCGCATTCCATCACCGGCACGCCGTCGACTTTCGCGGTGATGTGCTCGGGGACGTTGATCGGCAGCACGTCGCCCGCCTTCATGTTGAGAATCTCCTGGAACGTCACGGGGATCTGCGCGAGATCGGCCGTCAGCTCCACTTCGGCGGCCTGCACCTGCTGCGACAGCACGCGCACCCAGCGGCGGTCCACTTCGAGCGCTTCGCCCTGGATCGGCGACGAGAGCACGTCGCGGATCGGCTCGATCATCGAGTACGGCATGCAGATATGCAGCGTGCCGCCCGTCGCGCCGAATTCGATCGAGAACTGCGTGACGATCACGATCTCGTTCGGGGTGGCAACGTTTGCGAACTGCGTGTGCATCTCCGAGCGCACGTATTCGAACTGCAGCGGACGCACGCTCTTCCACGCCGTCGTGTAGTGCTCGAACACGAGGCCGAGCAGCTTGCTGATGATGCGCTGCTCGGTCTGCGTGAAGTCGCGGCCTTCGACGCGCGTATGAAAGCGCCCATCGCCGCCGAACAGGTTGTCGACCACGAAGAACACGAGGTTCGGATCGAACACGAACAGCGACGTGCCGCGCAGCGGCTTCACGTGGACGAGGTTCAGGTTCGTCGGGATCGGCAGGTTGCGCGTGAATTCGCTGTACTTCTGCACCTTCACCTGGCCGACGGAGATTTCCGCCGTGCGCCGCATGAAGTTGAAAATGCCGACGCGCAAGAGCCGCGCGAAGCGGTCGTTGATGATTTCGAGGCCGGGCATCCGGCCGCGGACGATGCGTTCCTGCGTCGCAATGTTGTACGGGCGGACGCCGCCTTTGTCGGCCTCGCCGGATTGCGAGTCGGATTCGCCCGTAACGCCCTTGAGGAGGGCATCGACCTCCTCCTGGGACATGAACTCTTCGTGGCCCATTCCTATTCCTCGTGCGTCCCTTCGCGATGGATGGCGCGGTTCAAGATCAAGTCAGTCAGCGCGAAGCGCCGTTACTGGACGACGAATTCGGTGAACAGCACGTCCTCGACGCGCACCTTCTGGCCATTGGGCTCGGTCGGCTGTTCGACCAGCGTTTCGAGTTCGTTCGCGAGCGCTTTCTTGCCGTCGAGCGTCGCGAGTTCATCGGGACGCTTGGCCGACAGCGCGAGCAGCACGCGGCTGCGGATCTCGGGCATGTGTTCGGTCAGATGCGCCTGCACACTCTGGTCGGCGAGTTTCAGCGTCAGGCCGATGCGCAGGTAGTGCAACTGGCCGTCGTCGGATTGCAGGTTCACCGTCATCGATTCGAGCGGGAAGAAGATGGGTGCGGCTGCGATCACGGGTCCTGCCGCCGTCGCGGCGGACGGCGCGCGCTTCGACATGAAGAACCAGGTGGCTGCGCCGGCTGCGCCTGCCGCGACCAGCGCGATCAGCAGGATCACAACAATGCGGTTGACGAGGCCCGGGGACGAGGGCTTCGCGTTGGCTGGCTGGTTTGCGGTCGTGGATGCCATGGAATTGATTGCCTCAATGCTGTGAATGAATTTTCAGGTGTCTGACAGTGCCGCGATGGGTCGAAAAGAAGGGATATTCACGTTTAGCTCGTTTGTTTGCCTCGCGGCGGCCGCTTTTACCGATCCTTCTTCGACGCTCGGCGCGGCGAGCCGCATGCCGCGCGTGTTGTCCTGACCGGCGACCGCCCTGGCTGCTGCCGTGACTCCAGAGATGGCTGTGATGCGGATGCAAGCGCGATGCGTGTTCTTGCCTCACCTGTGCATCGCCTTTCCGGTGCGCTGAAAGCTCCCGTCGTTTTCATCATCGGCATGCGCACGTGGCCCTCGCGCGCGCAACGCATGCCTTCAATCGTTATCAGGGAAGCACGGCGCGGCCGCCGCCCTCACGGCGAGCCGCTTGCGCGGTGCGCGTGGAATCAGGCGAACGTGTCGACGAGTCCGACGGTGCGGCGCACGGGCATGTTCACAGCCGTCGCGCTGTCCGCGACGTCGATGCTCGCGTCGCCACGGCCTCCGCCCCGGCCGCCGCGCGCGCTGCCGCTGCGCTCGTCGCCCTGCTGGCCGCTCTGCCGGGCAAAGCCGTCGCTGACGCTTGCGCTCCCCAATCCAATGCCGCCTTGTTCCATCGCTTCGCGCAGTTTGGGCAGCGCGGCTTCGACCGCGTCGCGCACCTGCTGATGCTGCGAAACAAAGAGGGCATGTGCATGGTTATCGGCAACCTGGAGGACGACCTGTAGCGGCCCGAGGTCGCGCGGGTTCAGCGTGAGTTCCGCCGACTGCTGATGCGCATTGGTGAGGAACACGACCTTCTGGCTGAAGGCATCTTCCCAGTCGGACGTGCCGACGTGCGGCGCGACGGCATTCGCCATCGCGGCCGTTGAGGGATTGGTGGCCTGGCTCGCGACCGTCGATGCCGTCGCCGCTGCTGCTGCCGATGCGGCCTGGGTTGCGGCAAGCGCGTCGTTCGTGCCGGCGGCGGGCGCAGCGGAAGCGTTCTGCGGCGCGCTCGCGGTCGCGGCGGCAAGCGTTTCGGCGGGACTTTGCGGCGTCGCGGTTCCGGTGGATGCGCTGGCCGTGGCGGCGGCTGAGTTCGTCGATGCGGCGTCGCCCTTGGCACCGTGGAAATCGCCGATCGTCAGGCCCTTGCCGGCGTTCGCGCCGTGGCTGCCGAGCGTCGCGTCGCCCGTGGCGGACGTGCCCGCCTTCGCGGACGCCGCGTTCATCGTGGGCGCCGCGCCCTGGCTGTTTGCCATCGCGGCGAACGCCGCCTGCAGCGCGTCTTGTGTGGCTTTCGGATCGAGCGATGCGATCTTTTTCGAAGGCGTCTGGATGACGGGCGTCGTCGTGTTGCCGGCTACAGGCGCGGTGGCGGGCGTCGTCGGCTGCGTGTCGCTGCTGGCTGTGGCCGCTGCGTTTGCTGCGTTTGCCGCGCTGCTCGCCTGGGCCTGTGCCTGAACTGCGGCTGCGGCCGCTGCTGCCGCAGCCGCCGTTTCAGCCGTGGCCGCGCTCGTGGTCGGCGCGTCATCGTTGTGCTTCGATGCGGAGTCGGTCTTGTCCTTGCCGTTCGCGTCGCTCGTCGATGCCGTCTGCTGCGTGCCGCCCGTCTGGCTCGCGGACTTCGTGCTGTCGGTGCTGTTCGAACTGTCGGCAGTGCTGGCGTTCTTCGATGCGTCGGCGGGCGGCGGCGTGTCGTGCACGCTGGAATTGCCCGCGCCAGTCGCACTCGTCGCACCGTTCGATGCCGACGGCGTCGGCACCGCGCTGGGAGCGGGAGCAGGCGAAGCAGCCGGGGAAGGCGAAGGCGCGGCGGCTGCCTGATTCTGCGCGTCGATGCTTTGTTGCAGCGTCGTCGAGAAGGGCAGCGCGCTGCCCGCGCTTGCGCCATTCGATGCGTTGCTGCCCGATGTGCCGCTCGTTGCGCCGAGCAGCGAGTTGATCAGTGAAAGAGGCGACATGCTAAATCTCGTTTGGTCGTGTCAGTCCCGTTGCGCGCGCAATACGGCGCGCGATGCGCGGAAGCGCTCTTCATGCGCCTTCCGCCCGCATCCGGAGAATTCGTGCGCCGTGCTCGTCGGCGTCCCGTTGCTCGCGGCGTGCCGCGACCTTCGCTTCCGCGGCGATGCCGCGCGCCTCGAGCACTTCGTAAGAGCCGAGCTTCTGCTTGCTGCGCTGCCACTCGGGCTTCGCCGCTTCGACGCGCGCCGTCGCGGCTGCCAACAGTTGGCGCTGCTGTTCGATGGCGGCATCGAGCGTGTCGATGAACGCCTGGAAGTTGCGCATGTTGCCGGCGGGCATGCCCGCTTGCGCCGTTGCCGTGAAGCGGCGGTGATACTCGTCGCGGTATTCGATCAGCGAATTCAGCTGCGCTTCGATCTCGTTGCGCTCGCGCTGCACGCGGCCGAGCTTGCGCGCGGCGGCGTCGACGTCGTCTTGCGCGAGGCCGATTAGCGTCTTGATCGGAAAGTGCTTGCTCATTCAGTCTCCTTAACCGAACAGCGAGTCGAGGTGCGCGACGCTGGTTTCGAACCCGGCGCTTTCGCGAAAACCTTGTTGCAGGAACGCTTCCATGCGCGGATACAGCGCGATCGCGCGATCGAGCACCGCGTCGCGTCCCGACGAGTACGCGCCGACGTTGATCAGATCGCGGTTGCGCTGATAGCGCGACAGCATCTGCTTGAACTGACGCGTGCGGTCGAGATGCGCGTCGCTGATGAGCGACGTCATCGCGCGGCTGATCGACGCTTCGATGTCGATCGCGGGATAGTGGCCCGCTTCGGCGAGCGTGCGCGACAGCACGATATGGCCGTCGAGAATCGCGCGCGCCGAATCGGCGATCGGGTCCTGCTGGTCGTCGCCTTCCGTCAGCACCGTATAGAACGCGGTGATCGAGCCGCCGCCTTCTGGGCCGTTGCCCGTGCGCTCGACGAGCGCGGGCAGCTTCGCGAACACCGACGGCGGATAGCCCTTGGTCGCGGGCGGCTCGCCGATCGCGAGCGCGATTTCACGCTGCGCCATCGCGTAGCGCGTCAGCGAATCCATCAGCAGCAGCACGTGCTTGCCCTGATCGCGGAAGTATTCGGCGAGCGACGTCGCGTACGCGGCGCCCTGCATGCGCAGGAGCGGCGACACGTCGGCGGGCGCGGCCACGACGACCGAGCGCGCGAGACCGTCCTCGCCGAGAATCTGCTCGATGAACTCCTTCACTTCGCGTCCGCGTTCGCCGATCAGGCCGATCACGATCACTTCCGCGCTCGTGTAGCGCGCCATCGTGCCGAGCAGCACCGACTTGCCGACGCCCGAACCGGCGAAGAGACCCATGCGCTGCCCGCGTCCGACGGTGAGCAGCGCATTGATCGCGCGCACGCCGACGTCGAGCACCGTCTGGATCGGCTCGCGGTGCAGCGGGTTGATGGTCGGCGCGGTGAGCGGCGCGTCGTTGCGCGCGTTGAGCGGGCCGAAGCCGTCAAGCGGCTTGCCCGACGCATCGACCACGCGGCCGAGCAGCTCCCAGCCGACGGGCAGACGCTTCGCGCCCGCCATCGGATCGGCGATGGGCGCGGTTTCGAGCGGATAGACGCGCGCGCCGGGAAGGAGGCCCGCGACTTCCGTCGTCGGCATCAGAAAGAGCTTGTCGCCGGAGAAGCCGACCACTTCGGCTTCCGCCATCGTGCGCGTGCTGCCGGGCGGCAGTTCGATCATCACTTCCGCACCCACGGCTAGCCGCAGCCCGACTGCTTCGAGCACGAGCCCGGCGGCGCGCGTCAGACGTCCGCACGCGCGCAGCGGCCGCGCGATCTGGTTGCGTTCGCGCAAGCCGTTCAGGCGCGCGCGCCAGGCTTGCAGATGCGGATTGCTGGCGAGCGCAGGGTCAGGCGTGCGCTTGGGCGGCGGCGCCGACTCGCGGCTCGCGGGCGCGGCAATCGGATGCGCGGCGGGATGCGGCGCGCTCGCGTCGGCTGCTTCGGACGTGATCGCGTCGGCGCCCGCATGGGCCGACGAAATCGCCGATTCCAGTGCCGCGAGCGACGCTTCCATCTGCGCGACGGTGAGCGCCTCGGCACCGAACGACGCCAGCGCCAATTCGCGTTCGAGCGGCGTGAGGTCGCTCTGCTGAATGTCTTCGATGGTCGGCTTTACCATACGCTTGCCTTGCCGAGCGCGGCGGCGACGCGCTCCCAGCGCGTGCCGATGCCGGCGTCCACTTCGCCCGTCGTGGCAATCGCGCGACAGCCGCCGCGTTCGATCGCGGGATCGGTGCGCACGGACCAGCCGCGTGTCTGCAATTCCTCGAGCAGATACGCTTCGACGACGGGCAGATCGGCGGGGCTCACGATCAGAGCGGGCGCGCCGATCAGCGCCGGTTCCGTCGCCATCACTTCACGCGCGGCGGCGATCAGCGCCGTCGGGTCGTGCTGCACGTGCTGGCGCACCACTTGTTGCGCGATGTCGAGCGCGAGCGCGACGATCGTTTCGGACAGTTCGTGCTGCGCGTTGTCGAGCGCGGCCTTGAACGTCTCGGCGAGGGCGGCGAGCTGCGCGGCTTCCGTGCGCGCTTCCGCCTGACCTTGCTCGAAGCCTTGCGCGCGGCCCTGCTCGTAGCCTGCCTGATAGCCGAGCGCCTGGCCCGCGACGTGGCCGGACGCGACGCCTTGCGCATGCGCGGCCTCGCGCAGGCGTTCCAGCTCGGCTTCGAACGCGCCGTCGTCGACGGGTTCCGGCTCGGGCACCGGGTCGAACGAGGCCATCTCCCAGCGCTGGTAGGCCGGGCGGCATTCCTCGCGCACGGGATCGTGGTCAGACATACGCATCTTCCGCCTTGCCGCCGATCACGATTGCTCCCGATTCGGCGAGATTGCGCACGACCTGCAGGATCTTGCGCTGTTGCGTTTCCACTTCCGACACGCGCACCGGGCCGCGCGCGTCGAGGTCTTCCGCGAGCAGTTCGGCGGCGCGCTGCGACATGTTCGACAGGAACTTCTGACGCAGCGCGGGCTGTGCGCCCTTCAGCGAGATGATCAGCGTTTCCGACTCGACTTCCTTCAGCAGCAGCTGGATCGCGCGGTCTTCCAGGTCGAGCAGGTTGTCGAACACGAACATCTGGTCGATGATCTTCTGCGCGAGTTCGGCGTCGTACTGGCGGACGTTGTCGATGACGGACTCTTCGTGATTGCTCGGCATGAAGTTGAGAATTTCCGCCGCCGTCCGGATGCCGCCCATCGGGCTGCGCTTCAGGTTGTCGCTGCCCGAGAGCAGGCCTGTCAGCACGTCGTCGAGTTCGCGCAGCGCGGCCGGCTGGATGCCGTCGAGCGTCGCGATGCGCAGCAGCACGTCGTTGCGCAGGCGCTCGGTGAAGCAGGAGACGATCTCCGATGCCTGGTCGCGGTCCAGATGCACGAGGATCGTCGCGATGATCTGCGGGTGCTCGTTCTTGATCAGCTCGGCGACGGCGGCCGAGTCCATCCACTTGAGCCCTTCGATGCCGCTCGTGTCGCTGCCCTGCAGGATGCGGTCGATGATCGCGCCTGCCTTGTCGTCGCCGAGCGCCTTCGTCAGAACGGAGCGGATGTACTCGCTCGAATCCAGCGACAGGGCCGTGTGCTTGTCGGCTTCCGCGACGAACTCGTGCAGCACCTCGTCGATCTGCTCGCGCGTGATGTTCTTCAGCGACGCCATCGCGACGCCGATCTTCTGGACCTCGCGCGGCCCGAGAAACTTGAATACCTGAGCCGCCTCTTCCTCGCCGATCGACATCAGCAGGAGCGCGCTCTTCAATACGCCTTCAGTGCTCATCGGACACCCAGCTCTTCACGACGGTTGCAACGATCTTCGGATCCTGGCGCGCGATCTGGCGCGCGTACTCGAGGTTCCGCTCATATCTGGCCTTGTCGCTTTCCAGCGCGACCAGCGTGCCTTCTTCCTCTTCGGCGTCGATCGCGGCCATGGCCGGCAAGCCGTCGAGCACGGGCTCCTCCGGCGACGGCAGCGCGGCGGGCGGCTCGGGCGGCGGGAACGCGCGGCGCAGCGCCGGCTTGACCATCGCGAAGTAGAGGAACAGGGCGACGAGCCCGATGCCCGCATACGTCGCGATCTGCTTGTACAGCGCGATCATGTCCTTCGTGCGCCACCACGGCAGGTCGGCGTCCGGATCGGGGATCGTCGTGAACGCACTGTTCACCACGTTCACCGAGTCGCCGCGCGCCTGGTCGAAGCCCATCGCGTCCTTCACCAGCTGCGTGACCTGCGCGAGCTTGTCGGCGGGAACCGGCTGCATCGTCGCGTGACCCTTCGCATCGACGACGCGCATGTAGTTCACCACCACGGCCACGGACAGGCGCTTGATGCCGCCCGTCGCCTTTTCCGTGTGGCTGACGGTCTTGTCGAGCTCGTAGTTGGTCGTCGAATCCTTGCGATCGCTGACGGGCGTCGTCGTCACGCCGCTTGCGCCGTTCGCGCTCGCGACGATGGGCGCCGAGGCCGGCTGCGGCGGCTGGTTCGACAGCGCGCCCGGCACGCCCTGCGCGCCGCTCTGTGTCATTTCCGTCGCCGTGCTGGTCTGCTGGCTGCGGATCGCGGCCTGCTGCGCGTTCGCGTTCGGGCCGTAGTTTTCGGAGGTCTGCTCGCCCTTCGTGAAATCGATGTCGGCGCTCACCTGCGAATGCGCGTTGCCCGAGCCGAACAGCGGCGCCAGGATCGCGTCGATGCGCTGCTGCGTGTTGCGCTCGATCTGCTGCACGTACTTCAGCTGCGTCGCGTCGAGGCCGCTGCCGTTGGCGCCCGCCTGCGTGAGCAGGTTGCCGTCCTGATCGATGATCGTCACGTTGCGCACGGGCAGATCGGGCACGGCCGACGCCACCATATGCGTGATCGCCACGACCTGGCCTTCGTCGAGCATGCGGCCCGGATACAGATTGACGAGCACCGACGCCGACGGCGCTTCGCGGTCGCGCACGAACACGGTCGGCTTCGGAATCGCCAGATGGACGCGCGCCGTTTTCACCGTCGAGATCGACTCGATCGTGCGCTGCAATTCGCCTTCCAGCGCGCGCTGATAGTTCACCTGCTCGGCGAACTGGCTGATGCCGAACTTCTGGTTGTCCATCAGCTCGAAGCCGACCGAGCCGCTCTTGGGCAGGCCCTGGGAAGCGAGGCGCAGACGCATTTCATGCACCTGGTCGGCGGGCACGAGGATCGCGCCGCCCGCGTCGGAAAACTTGTACGGCACGTTGGCCTGCTGGAGCGCGGCAACGATTGCGCCGCCGTCCTGATCGGAGACGTTGCTGTAGAGCACCTTGTAGTCCGGCGCGCGCGACCAGAGGATCAGCCCGGCAATGACGGCGACCAGCACCGCCACCGCGAAAATCAGCGGCGCGCGCGGGTTGCCGCGCATCTGCGACAGCGACGCGGGCAGGCCCGGAAAGCGCGTGGCGAAGCCACCGCCGCCCGTGCCGCCGAGGTCGATGCCCGCAGCGCCGGCCGTGGCAGCGCCTGCCGTGCCCGGCTGCGCGCCGGCGAGGCCCATGCGGGCGTCGGGGTTGATCAAAGAGTTGGCTGACGAATCCATGCGTCGGGTTTCTCCGGAATGCTTTCGAGTTCCGCCGGCGGCGCCCGGGCTTGCGGCGCGCACCGGCGGAGACTTTCACGCTAGGGATTATCCGCATGGGCTGGCAACCCGATGCTTCGAATAGCGGGGGGTTTCCCCCTTACTTTCACGGCTTTCGGAAGGGGCCCGCTGCTATGCTTCCTGTCCAATCGGTGCATGGCGCGAATGCTCGCCGCATCCCACTTCTGGAGAGAACATGACTGTGCCCATCAATCCGCTCACGTCGGCGTTGCAGCAGATGCAGTCGATGGCCACCCAGGCCGCGGGCGGCAGCGCGCCCGTCGCGAACGCGTCCGGCGCGGCCACGGCGGGCGGCTTCGCGTCGGCCCTGAAGGCCTCGATCGACAAGATCAGCAACGACCAGCAGAGCGCGGTCGGCGAAGCTCATGCATTCGAGATCGGCGCGCCGAACGTGTCGCTGAACGACGTGATGGTGGACATGCAGAAGGCCAACGTCGGCTTCCAGTTCGGCCTGCAGGTGCGCAACAAGCTCGTGTCGGCCTACAACGAGATCATGCAGATGGCCGTCTGAAGCGGCGCTCGCGGCCGGCAGCTGCCGTGCGACGGCGCACAGGCGCTCCGCCGGGCTGCCTGTCATTTCTGGCGCGTCCTTTCGGCGGCCTAAAGCTTTATTCGTACGATCCGATAACCTTGGTACAAGGTCTGACCGGAAGGCGCGTTGCACGCCGATGCAGCGCGTTTCCCGGCAAGTCCGCCGCTGTCGTATCGATCGTCATCTGCAATACAGGAGGAGCGCCGATGTTTTCCCCGGGACACTCTGGAGCCAACGCCTACGCTCGCGTCGGCCTGGAGACAGGAGCGATGGGCGCAAGCCCGCACCGCCTGATCGTGATGCTGTACCAGGGCGCGCGTCAGGCAATCGCGCAGGCCCGCATGCATCTGCAGCAGGGCGACATTCCGGGGCGCGGGCAGGCGATCACCAAGGCGATCAGGATCATCGGCGAGGGATTGCAAGCGGCGCTCAACCTGGAAGCCGGCGGAGAAATCGCGAGTCGTCTGGATGCGCTCTATTCGTACATGACGCGGCGCCTGCTCGAGGCGAACATCAAGCAAAGCGAAGCAATGCTCGTCGAGGTCGACGGCTTGCTGGCGACACTCGAGGAAGCCTGGCTCGGAATCGCGCCGGAGATCGCGCGGATGGCGACGCAGTCGTCCGCGGAAAGCATGAGATGAATTCGAACGAAGAATATCTTGCCCGCTACGAGGCAATTGCAGTGATTTCGGTGCGGATGGTGATGGCGGCGCGAAACGCGGCGTGGAACGATCTCGTCCAGTTGCAGGACGAGTACCGTCATCTCGTCGACGCGCTGAAGAACGCGGAATCGTCCGTGCGGCTATCCGACGACGACCGCGCGCGCAAGTTCGATCTGATCCGCCAGATCCTCGCGAACGACGCAACGGTCCGCGATCTGGCGAATCCGCGCATGGCGAAGTTGCAAGCGCTCTTTGCGCCGAGCCGCCCCGCGATCGTATTGAAGGAACTCTACCAGGCGCGCTGATCGCCTTTTTTCCGGTCCGGTAACACGGTCCAACATGAGCCGCCTCGGCGCACGCGCCGCTAGCGGCCACGCATCGTCAAGACGCGAAAGGAAGCGGGCATGAACGGAATCGACTCGGCGGTGGCAACGCTGCTGGCTAGCCGCATCGACAGCCTCCTTTCCGTCGGCGCGCGCGCCGGTGCGACGGCATCGCAGGCGGACGCGGCGCTCAACGTCAAAACACCTCCTACGCCCGTTGCGGCCACGCCCGCGCCTTTGCCCGCTTCCGCGCAGACGGCATTGTCCGCCGTCGCGATGACGCTCGACGCGATCACGCGCTCGGGCGGCGAGGCGACGCCCGCGCTCGTCGGGCAGTTGCCCGTGTGGCCCGCAGCGCCCGCTATCGATGTCGCGCCATTGCCGTTGTTCGATGCGGGTACGGGTGCATCGGGTGCATCGGGCGCTTCTGCTGCGGCGAACGCGGCGGGCAATGCAGCGGCATCGCAAGGCGCGAACGGCGCGAACGGCGCGACGGGCGCGAATGCGGCGCAGGGATCGAACGCGGCATCGAATGTCGTCGCGGCGCCCGTTCCCGTCGCCGAACTCGCGGCGGCGCTCAGGCGAACTGTCGACGAAAGCGGGCTCTTCTACGAATCGCATCTCGCGCAGTGGCTCTCGGGACAAAGGCCCGTCGAATCGCTCGCCGCCGAGCCGCAGAATCATCTCGCCGACATGGCGTCGCAATTGCCGCTCGACTGGAGCCACGACGCCGACGACCCACTGTCGTGGACGCAAGGCCGTCCGTCGAGCGGCGCGGGTTCGGGCGCGGCGGCTTCGGCGAATTTCGCTGCGCGCGGCGCGCCCGACGGTCCGCATGCGCAGCCGGCGCGCTTCACGACGTTCGACATGGCGACGCACGACATCATCGACATGACGGACGAGCACACGGCGCCGCATCCTGCCTCGGCCAACGCAGCGGGCATCGACGACACCAACGGGCGTCAGCCGCAGTCGATGGCGGCGGCGCTGCATCCCGCGACGATTCCGCTCGTGCGCCAGCAGCTCGATCTGCTCGCGACGGGACAGTTCCGCTGGACGGGCGAGGCATGGCCCGGCGCGCGGCTCGACTGGACGATCGAGCAGGAAGGCGACGAATGGCGGCGCGGCGGCAGCGGCGCTTTTTCTGCCGACGACGAGTATCCGTGGCGCACGCGGCTCACGCTGTCGCTGCCGACGCTCGGCACCGTCGACGCCGAACTCACGCTCACGGGCACGCGGCTCGTCGCGCGCGTGCTCGCGAGCCCGGGCGGCGCGGCGCGTCTGTCGGCGCAGGGCGACGCGTTCCGGCAGCGGCTTGCGCAGGCGGGCATCGAGCTGAGCGGGCTGTCGATTCGCGAGATCGGCGGGAATGCGCCGGCGGGCGGCGCGGCTGCGGCGGCCGCTGCGGCATCGGCGTATGCGAACTCGACGGATGCGCGCTCGACGGATGCGTCGGCGGGCAAGCCGCATTCGCACGACGCCGCCGGCGACAACTTCGACTGGGACGTGCAATGAGCCGCACCCATCGCAAGAGCGCGGCGGCGCTGGTCTACGATTCGCACGGTCACGACGAGTCGCCGCGCGTGGTCGCGAAGGGCTACGGGCTCGTCGCCGACATGATCGTGCAGCGCGCGAAGGAAGCGGGCCTGTACGTGCACGAAGCACCGGAGATGGTGTCGCTGCTGATGCAGGTCGATCTCGACTCGCGCATTCCGCCGCAGCTGTATCAGGCCGTCGCGGAACTGCTGGCGTGGCTGCATCGGCTGGAAAGCGGCGCCGCCGACGATGCGCCGTCCACCGAGCTCATCGTTTCCACGTCGCCACCATCGCAAGCGGCGCAATAGCCGCCAAAGAAAACAGCGGCACGACACGCCTCAGTGCCGCATCATCAGCGCAAGCAGCGCCCGCACGCGCTTGCCGTACGGCGGCGCGATCAATCCGCGCGCATTGAAGCGCGCCTGTGTGAAAACCGGCTTCATCTTCGAGAACGTGACGAAGCCCTCATATCCGTGATACGCGCCCATGCCGCTCGCGCCGACGCCGCCGAATGGCAGGCTCTCGCACGCGAGGTGCATCAGTGTCTCGTTGACGCACATGCCGCCCGCGATCGTCTCGCGCGTGACGCGCGCGATCGCGGCCTTGTCCTCTTCGTACAGGTACAGCGACAGCGGACGCGGCCGTGCGTTGACATAGCGAATCGCATCGTCGATCGAATCGTACGGAACGACGGGCAGCAGCGGTCCGAAAATCTCTTCCTGCATCAGCGTGGACGCGTCGGGTGCCTGAGTCACGGCGACGAGCGGAAAGCGGCGCGTGCTCGCATCGGCCATTGAATCGGTGAGCGCGTGCAGTTGCGCGCCCTGTTCGCGCGCTTCGTCGGCGAGACGTTGCAGCCGCGCGAAATGGCGCGGCGAAATGATCGACGTGTAATCGCGGTTGTGCGTGAAATCCGGATACAGGCGTGCCATGCGCACGCGCGCACGTTCGATGAACGCCTGCTCTTTGCCGCGCGGCACGAGCACGTAGTCCGGCGCGATGCAGGTCTGCCCGGCGTTGAGCGTCTTGCCCGCGATGATGCTGTCGACAGCATGGTCGAAGCGCGCGTTCGGCCCGACGATCGCGGGCGACTTGCCGCCGAGTTCCAGCGTCACGGGCGTCAGATGCCCGGCGGCGGCGCGCATCACGTCATGGCCGACCTTCGTCGAGCCGGTGAACAGCAGATGATCGAACGGCTGCGCACTGAACGCGGCGGCGAGCGTTGCATCGCCATTGACGACGGCGATGTGATCGCGCGCGAAGGTCTGCGCGATCAGCTGTTCGAAGAGCATCGATGTACGCGGCGTCAGCTCCGACATCTTGACGATCGCGCGGTTGCCCGCCGTGAGCGCGCTGATCAGCGGACCGGCCGCGAGCAGCACCGGATAGTTCCACGGCACGATGATGCCGACCACGCCGAGCGGCTGCGGCACGATCTTCGCGCGCGCGGGCAACAGCCATTTGTTAGTCGCACGCGGTTGCGCTGTCATCCAGCGCCTGCCGTGACGCAGCGCGCCGTCGACTTCCTCTTTCACGAGCAGAAACTCGGCCAGCAGGATTTCTTCCTTCGCGCGATTGCCGAAATCCGCGTGCATCGCATCCGCGAGCGCATCGCGATTGTCGAGCAGCACATCGCGTAATGCCTTCAGATGCGCGGCGCGCTGATCCCATGACGGATACGGCGCGCGCAGATACGCAGCCCGTTGTTCGCGCAGCAGGCCTTCCAGTGCTGCGATTTCCGGCAGGTCGTTTTTCATCGTTCGTCTCTCTCTCTATTGTTTTGTGTTGCGCGTCGTGCCGCGCGCAGTCAACCCGCGAAAGCGCGATCGACGATCACCGCATGATCGAACGCGGACGGCAGCGTGCCATACACGCGACCGCTCTCGCCGCAGCCTTCGCCGAGCCGCGTCGCGATGAAGGCATCGGCGACGAACGACGGCGCATGTTGCGCGAGCAACACCGCCTGCGCGATTAGCACGATCTGCTGCGCGATGCGGCGCGCGGACGCCTCGCGCGCTTCGGGCGTCAATGTCAGCGCGTTCATCAGCCGTTCGAGTGCCGCCTTCAGCGCCGGATGCGCATGCGCTTCTTTGCGCCACGCGGCCAGCAACGCCTGCGCCGCATCGGGCTCGCGTTCCATCGCGCGCAGCACGTCGAGACACATCACGTTGCCCGAGCCTTCCCAGATCGAATTCACAGGCGCCTCGCGATAGAAGCGCGCCATCGGTCCTTCTTCGACGTAGCCGTTGCCGCCCCATACCTCCATCGCTTCACCCGTGAATTCGAGCGTGCGCTTGCAGACCCAGTATTTTGCGGCGGGCGTCACGAGCCGCCGCCACGCGCGTTCTTCCGGCGCGTTCGCCGTGTCTTCGAATGTGCGCGCGAGGCGCATGAACAGCACCGTCGCCGCCTCCGATTCGAGCGAAAGATCGGCGAGCACGTTGCGCATCAGAGGCTGATCGACGAGATGCTTGCCGAACGCGCTGCGATGGCGCGTGTGATGGATCGCCTGCACGAGCGCGGCACGCATCAGCCCTGCACTCCCGATCACGCAGTCGAGCCGCGTGTAGTTCGCCATTTCGATGATGGTCGGCACGCCGCGTCCTTCGTCGCCGATCATGAGGCCAAAGGCATCGAAGAACTCGACTTCGCTGCTCGCATTCGAGCGATTGCCGAGCTTGTCCTTCAGACGCTGGATGCGCACCGCGTTCTTGCTGCCATCGGGTGCGAAGCGCGGCACGAAGAAGCACGAGAGGCCTTCGTGATCGCCGGTGCGCGCGAGCACGAGATGGGCATCGCACTGCGGCGCTGAGAAAAACCATTTGTGGCCGACGAGCCGATATGCCGCGCCGCGTCCGCCGCCGTTCGCCGCGAAGGCTTGCGTCTGGTTGCTGCGCACATCCGATCCGCCTTGCTTTTCGGTCATGCCCATGCCGACCATCATCGAGGTCTTCTGATCGAGCGGCACGTCGCGCGCATCGTGTTCGCGCGAATAGAGCTTGTCGCGCAGCGTGTCGAACAGCGCGGGCTCGCGTTGCAATACGGGGATGCTCGCGAAGGTCATCGTCAGCGGACAGAGCGAGCCGGATTCCAGTTGCGCGTGCAGGAAATAGCCCGCGCAGCGCGCGACCATCGCGCCTTGTTGCGGATCGGAAAACGGCAATGCGTGCAGTCCCTCGCGACGCAACAGGCCGAGCAGCGTGTGCCACGCGGGATGAAACTCGAGCGCATCGATGCGTTCGCCACGCGGGTTGAAGGTCGCGAGTTCGGGTGTGTGGCGGTTCGCGAGGTCGGCGAGCGCAAGCACATCGGGTGTCGTCAGTGCGGCGCCGTCGCGCGCGAGCGCATCGCGATGCCACGCCGCGCCTTCGCGATCGACGGCGGCGGCGAGCGCGGCATCGCTCGAAAACAGGTTGTAGTTCGCGAGCGGCGGGACCTGATTGGTCACGTCGTGTGTCTTGCCGGGGCCGAACCGTTCCATCGCATGTCTCCGTTTGACGGACGCGCGCCGTTCATTTTTCGAGGCGCTGTTTGATTCGAGCGCGCAAGCCATGCGTACTGACGGCGGCGCGCGAAAGACCTTGTTTGAACGATGCCCGAGCGCGCGGCATCGCGCGAACGGAAGCTTTCATCATAGGGGGCCGATGCGCGTTACGTTTAGAGGGATCGCTCTGTCATCGATGCGGCAAGAACGGCCCTTGCTACCTACAAGGCGCAGTCGACAAACGTAGACAAGTGTGCATGCGACAGATGCCGCGGGCAACGCCGCGCGTGTGAGCAGAGGGGGAGCGGATGCAATACGACTACGTCATCGTCGGCGCGGGCTCGGGCGGCTGTTCGCTCGCGGGCCGTCTCGCGGAGCGGTGTCCCGATGCGACGATCGCGCTCATCGCGTCGCCGAAGCGGGCGGCTTTCTGAAGAGCCGGCCGACGCTCGACCGGCCCGATCTGCAACTGCACTTCTGCACGGCGCTCGTCGACGATCACAACCGCCACATGCACTGGGGACACGGCTATTCGCTACATGTCTGAGTGCTGCGTCCGCATAGCCGCGGCTCGGTCACGCTCGCGAGCAGCGATGCGCGTGTTGCACCCGTCATCGATCCGGCATTTCTCAGCGATCCGCGCGATCTCGATCGGCGGCGACGAACGCGCCGTCGTCGATACGCAGTTGCGCGTGCGCGGCGTGACAGGCTTGCGCGTGGTCGACGCCTCGGTGATGCCGACGCTGATCGGCGGCAACACGAATGCGCCCACGGTGATGATCGGAGAGCGTGCCGCCGATTTCATCGCGGCCACGCGCGGCGAGAGCGCGTCGTCCGTAATCGCGGATGAACCCGCTGACGTGGCAGCTAAATAGGATTAGTCCGATAAAGTTCGAAATTCACTCATCGCTTCATTTCTGAGATTTTCCCGCTCCTATAATCGCGCCCCAATGAAGCGCGTGTGGGCGCGCGCTCGAAATTCAGGGAAACGAAGCGATGAGTGTCAATGTGATTGAACTGATCCGGTCGACGTTGCCGGAAGCGGTGGTTCGGCAACTGTCGAACTGCCTCGGGTTGCCGCCGGAGGCGACGGCGAAAGTCGTGGACGCGGCCTCGCCGGCGCTCGTTGCGGGTCTCCTGAACCGGTGCGCGACGCTCGACGGCGCGCGTGCGCTGTTCGCGACGATTCTCGGCCAGGAAGTCAATGCGGATATCGGCGAACAGTTGCCGCGCATCTTCGCGAGCACGACGGGCGTCACGCAGTTGTCGTCGACGGGGCGCCAGTTGCTCGAGCATACGTTCGAGCGCCGCATCGACGGTCTGAGCGATACCGTATCAATGCAAACGGGCGTGCCCGCTCACGCGACGCACGCGGTGACGGGCATTGCGGGCAGCATCCTGATGGGCGTGCTGAAGCGTCACCTTCTCGCTCATCAGGGCAATATCGGTCAGTTGCCGACGCTGCTCGGCCAGCAGTTGCCGGTCATCGCGCCGCATCTTAACGACAGTCTGACGACGGTGCTCGGGCTGGGCGGCGCGTCCGCGTTCGTGAACGCCGTCGGCTTGCATGTGCGCGCGGTTTCGGCGCATTTCGAGCGTCCGGCTGCGGCACCTGCGTCGGCTCGCGATCCTGCCGAACCGGCGCCGTCCGCATCGGCGGCGGCTGCCGCGCCGGCGGCGCAGACGGTGCGCGAAGTGCGCTACGCCGGCCCGAAGGCGAAGCACTGGTTCGGCGCGGCGGCCTTGTCGGCGCTGCTCGGCGCGGTTGCCGCAATGCTGATGTGGGTCGCGCTGGCTTACTGCCCGTCGGCGGTGAATTTGGTTGGCCGCAATGCCGTCGCAGCCACGGCTCCGACGATCAAGGCTAGTCCTCCCGCCGACGCGCCGGATGCCGCAGTTCTGTCCACATCGGAAGCGCGGCCGGATGACGCGGCGAGCGCGACGGGCAAGATCGAGCCGCAAGCATCAGCGACCGCGAAGGATGCGCGACTGATCGTCGCCGTCGACAAGCACGGCAAGCCTGCGATTACGGCAACCGTGCAGAACGTCGCGGAAAAATCCGTGCTGCTGAATGCGCTGACGGCGAAATTCGGCGCGGGCAACTTCAACGCCGATGTCACCGTCGACGACAACACGAAGGCCGCCGACTGGCTAGCGCACATCGACGCGCTGTTGCCGCTGATGCAGACGCCGGGCGCCGGGATGAAAATCGGCGGCACGCGCGTCGAGCTGAGCGGCGCCGCCGCCGATGCGAAGGCCGGCTGGCCGGACCGCCTGAACGCGCGATTGGGCGCGACGTATCAGGTGAGCGCGTTCGATGCCATGCGCGCTACGGCAAACGAGACGCACGACGTACGGACGCAAGGCGCGCAAACACAGGTCGCGAAAGCTCAGGCCACGCGGACACAGGCAGCGAAAGCCCAGGCCCACGCACAATAAGCGCCCCGCGCCCGCAAGCAAAACAGCATGCCGCCCGTCGCTGATCGGACGGCATTTTTCATTTCAGCGTCGATTTCGGCCGATCCGGCGACGCTTCGGGCACGTCGAACGTCGGTGTGTGGGTGAAGTTGTCGGTGGTCAGTCCCGGGAGCGTTTCGCGCGCGACTTCGAGCCACGCGCGCGCCGCGTGCGACAGATAGCCGTTGCGCCGCCAGCCGATCGCCATTTCCCACGGAATCTCCGGCTCGACGACGGGCAGGCAGGTGAACTGCGCGGCGTCGAGCCGCCGGCAATACGGCGCGGGCAGCAGCGCAATGCCGACGCCTGCCAGCACCAGCGCCGCCATGAAATCCCAATGCCCGCTGCGTCCGACGATGGTCGGCGCGAAACCCGCCGTCCGGCATGCAGTGAGCACGACGTCGTTCAGCGCGAGGCTCTCGCCGTAGAACACGAACGGCTCGTTCGCGAGATCGGCGAGCGGCACTTCATGCAGCGCGTCCCAGCGCGAGCTCCGGCGCGCGACCAGCCACAGCACCTGGCGCGTCATCGGCAGCACGTCGATCATCTCCGGGTCGACGGGCTGCAGGACGCCGCCCAGTTCGAGCTCGCCGGAAATCAGCGCGGCCTCGATCGCCTTCGAGCCCTGCTCGAACAGCTTCAGCTCGACTTTCGGATAGCGCTGCCGGAACGCGGCGATGGCGGGTGTGAAGAGCGAGCCGCCCATCGGCGGAATGCCGATCGTCAGTTCGCCGCGCCCGAGCGTGCCGAGATCGTTCAGTTCGGCCTGCAACTGCGCGTAAGCGGCGAGCACGTCCTGGCCGCGCTGATAGACGATCCGCCCGGCGTCCGTCAGCACCATCTGCCGGCCGTCGCGCAGCAGCAGCGGCGAGCCGATCTCGTCTTCCAGCGACTTCACCATCTTGCTGATAGTCGGCTGCGTGACGAACATCTGCTCGGCCGCGACGGTGAAGCTTTGCTGCCGGACGACCTCGACGAAATAACGCAGCGCGCGCAGTTCCATGATCGTAGCCCTCGTAACTCTGGAATTCCAATTCGGAATGGAGCAAATAATTCTAAGTCATTTTATTTATGTTGCGTTGCAACCTATACTGAATTCCATCGAAAAGTCACCTAGGGTTTGCCATGATCTTGCCGCTCATCGCTCGTATTGCCGCTTCCGTTCGCGTCGACGCGACGTCGCCGCTCGCGAGGATCAGCCGGATCGCCGTGCAGAGCGCCGCGATCGCGGGCGTCTGGTTCGCCGCCGATTTCGTCGTGCGACGCTACGGCTTGCCCGTTCCGGGCGGCGTCGTGGGGCTAGTCGCGTTGCTCGCGCTGCTGTTCTGCGGCGGCGTCGCGCCGCGCTGGGTCAAGGCAGGCGCCGACTGGCTGCTGTCCGACATGCTGCTGTTCTTCATCCCGGCAGCCGTCGCGGCCGTCCAGTACGGCGGCCTGTTCCGCGAAGACGGCTGGCGTCTCGCGCTCGTGGTGGTCGCGGGTACGTTGATGGTGATGGTGGCCGTCGCCTTCGCCGTCGACCAGGCCGCGCGCCTCGAACGCCGCCTCGCGCTGCGCCGTGTGATGGTCCAACGGGTCCAACGCGGCGAGCGCGGCCTCGACCGTCGAAGCTTCCGCTAATTCCTGTTGCGAGTCACGCCATCATGAGCGCCCTCTACACGTCCCTTTTCGCCGACGACGCGTCCCGGCTCATCGCCGCGGGCTGCTTCGTGCTGACGGTGGTGCTCTATTTCGCGTCGAAGGCGCTGTATGCGCGCTTCAAGTCGCCGTGGCTGACGCCGCTCGTCGCGGTGCCGGCCGTGCTCGCCGCGATCGTCCTGGTCACGCGGATTCCGTATGCCGTCTACTTCGAGGACACGCGCTGGCTGATGTGGCTGCTCGGCCCGGCCACCGTCGCGTTCGCGGTGCCGATCTACGAGTATCGCGAGCTGCTCAGGCGTCACTGGATTTCGCTCACCGTCGGCGTGACGGTCGGCATCGTGGTCGCGGTGGGCGGATCGCTCGCGCTGTCGAAGCTGCTGCACCTGTCGCCGGAACTGCAGCGCAGCCTGATGACGCGCTCCGTCTCGACGCCGTTCGCGCTCGCCGTCTCCGACAAGATCCACGCGCCGAAAGACCTGACCGCGTTGTTCGTGATCGCGACGGGCGTCTGCGGGATGCTGTTCGGCGAGATCGTGCTCGCGCTGGTGCCGCTGCGCACGAGGCTCGCGCGCGGCGCGCTGTTCGGCGCGGCGGCGCATGGCGTCGGCACGGCGAAGGCGCGCGAGCTGGGCAGCGAAGAGGGCGTCGTCGCCAGCCTGACGATGATGATCGCCGGCGTCGTGATGGTGCTGCTCGCGCCGCTTTTCAGCTTGCTGCCGCTATGACGCGCAGCGCTCGCGCGACCAAATCGGGATAAAAAGCGGCGCGTCGGCTTTATGATCGACGCACCGTCCTTTCCCGGTTTCCGGTCCACGCGATGCTGCCCATCTCCGTCATCATTCCCTGCTACAACGCCGAGAAGACGCTCGCCCGCACGCTCGCGAGCTGCGTCGTGCAGCCCGAGGCGGCGCAGATCGTCGTGGTCGACGACGGCTCGCGGGACGCCTCCGCCGAGGTCGTCGCGCACTACGCGCGACAACATCCGCGTGTCGAGCTGCTGCGCATGCCGGACAACGGCGGCGCGGCTCGCGCGCGAAACTGGGGCGCGATGCATGCGCTTCATCCGCTGCTGGGCTTCATCGATGCCGACGACGAGTACATGCCCGGCGCGCTGGCGAGCGCCGCCGCTTTCATGGCGGAGCATCCGCATCAGCCGTCGATCCGGCTCGACGTCGAATTCTGCGGCTTTCCCGCCAACATCACCGGGCATCCGCAATTCGAAAGCTACGCGGCCGTCCTGAGCAACACGGTGCCGAGCAGTCTCGTGATTCGCCGTTCCGTCTATGCGGCGTTCGGCGGGTTTCCGCTCGATGACGTGTTCCGGCGCCACGGCGGCGAAGACGGCGCGTTTTCGCTGGCGCTGCTGAACATCTTCGGCAATCCGCGCCTCGACGACTGCAAGCGCGTGCGCATGCACTATCACCCGAACATCCACGCCGAGCGCTATTTCCGCATTTCGATGGGCATGCTCGCCGCGCCGGACGAACTGATCGCCGCGACCCGCGACGCTTCGTGGCGCTTCGTGCACCGCGCCTACGCAGCGGTCAAGGAATTGCGCGACGCCGATCTGGCGCCGCAACTGACGCCGCCGCCCACCGATGCAGCGCCGGCAGGTCAATCGGCATAGGCCGAAGGACCACCGCAAGCCATCTCGTTTTGCTACAATCGCCGTTCGTCTTCGAGGAGCGTTGCGACGGGTTCCGCCCGCCAGGCTCGAAGGCTTTCAATCGGAAGGATTGGACGCGCGCCGCGCTTACAAACCAACCGCATCGAACGGCGCTCACGTCACATTTCTAGTCTTTTTTAGAAAGGAGGGCGTGATGAACGCCGCAGTCTACGATTCGAAAAATTCCCAGGATTTTGTCGTTGCCGACCTGTCGCTTGCCGACTGGGGCCGCAAGGAACTCGACATCGCCGAAACGGAAATGCCCGGCCTCGTGCAGATCCGCGAAGAGTACAAGGCGCAGCAGCCGCTGAAGGGCGCGCGCGTCGCCGGCTCGCTGCACATGACCATCCAGACGGGCGTGCTGATCGAAACGCTGAAGGCGCTCGGCGCCGACGTCCGCTGGGCGTCGTGCAACATCTTCTCGACGCAGGACCACGCCGCTGCCGCGATCGCGAAGGGCGGCACGCCCGTGTTCGCGTTCAAGGGCGAATCGCTCGACGAATACTGGGAGTTCACGCACCGCATCTTCGAATGGCCGAACGGCGAATTCGCGAACATGATCCTCGATGACGGCGGCGACGCTACGCTGCTGCTGATTCTCGGCGCGAAGGCCGAGAAGGACCGCTCGGTGATCGCCAAGCCGACCAACGAGGAAGAAGTCGCGCTGTACAAGGCCATCGCGAAGCATCTCGACGCCGACCCAACGTGGTACTCGACGCGTCTCGCGCACATCAAGGGCGTCACGGAAGAAACGACGACGGGCGTGCATCGCCTGTATCAAATGGAGAAGGAAGGCCGTTTGCCGTTCCCGGCCATCAACGTGAACGATTCCGTCACGAAGTCGAAGTTCGACAACCTGTACGGCTGCCGCGAGTCGCTCGTGGACGGCATCAAGCGCGCGACGGACGTGATGATCGCGGGCAAGATCGCCGTGGTCGCGGGTTATGGCGACGTGGGCAAGGGCTGCGCGCAATCGCTGCGCGGCCTGGGCGCGACCGTGTGGGTCACGGAAATCGATCCGATCTGCGCGCTGCAAGCCGCGATGGAAGGCTATCGCGTCGTGACGATGGAATACGCCGCCGACAAGGCCGACATCTTCGTGACGGCAACGGGCAACTACCATGTGATCAATCACGATCACATGAAGGCGATGCGCCACAACGCGATCGTCTGCAACATCGGCCACTTCGATTCGGAAATCGACGTCGCGTCGACGCGCCAGTACAAGTGGGAAAACATCAAGCCGCAAGTCGACCACATCATCTTCCCGGACGGCAAGCGCGTGATCCTGCTGGCGGAAGGCCGCCTCGTGAACCTCGGCTGCGCCACGGGCCACCCGTCGTTCGTGATGTCGAACTCGTTCACGAACCAGACGCTCGCGCAGATCGAACTGTTCGTCGAAGGCGGCAAGTACGAAAACAAGGTCTACGTGCTGCCGAAGCAGCTGGACGAGAAGGTCGCGCGCCTGCACCTCGCGCGCATCGGCGCGAACCTGACCGAGCTGTCGGCCGAGCAGGCGAAGTACATCGGCGTCGACAAGAGCGGTCCGTTCAAGCCGAACCACTACCGTTACTGATCGGCAACCAGGCGGCATGACGGATGCAGCAGCGTGCCACGGCATGCAGCTGCATCGCGCGAAGCACGAAGCGGATGGCCGATGCGGCGTCACACATGGCCGCATAGGGCTGGACGTGGCCCACGCGATGGATCGCATGGGCCCGTGCTTCACGCATGCCCTGGCGTTCAACCCGGACTTCACGCCCGCAAGCGACGAGGAGCTGTAAATGACTGTATTGCTGACCTGGGTGATCAACGCGCTCGCGCTTCTGATCATCACTTACCTTGTGCCGTCGATCCACATCCGCAGTTTCGGCACTGCGTTGATCGTCGCGCTCGTGCTCGGGCTCATCAATGCCGTCTTGCGACCGGTGCTGATCCTGCTGACGCTGCCCGTCACGATACTCACGCTCGGGCTCTTCATACTGGTGGTGAACGCGCTGTGCTTCTGGCTGTGCGCGTCGCTGCTGAAGGGCTTCGAAGTGTCGGGTTTCTGGTCGGCGTTCTTCGGCTCGATCCTGTACAGCATCGTTTCGTGGCTGCTGTCCGCGCTCATCTTCGGCAACCGCAGCATCGGCTGACGGGACTGCCAACAGGACCATGAACCCCATAGAACTTTCATTCGAATTCTTCCCGCCGAAAACGCAGGAAGGACTCGACAAGCTGCGCGCCACGCGCGCGCAACTGTTGCCGCTCAAGCCCAAGTTCGTGTCAGTCACGTTCGGCGCCGGCGGCTCGACCCAGCAAGGCACGCTCGACACCGTTCTCGAAATGGCGAAGGACGGTGTCGACGCCGCGCCGCACCTGTCGTGCATCGGCTCGTCGAAGGAAAGCCTGCGAGCGATTCTCAACGAGTACCGCTCGCATGGCATCCGTCATATCGTCGCGCTGCGCGGCGATCTGCCGTCGGGCATGGGCGAAGTCGGCGAACTGCGCTATGCGTCGGAACTGGTGAGCTTCATTCGCGCCGAGTTCGGCGACTGGTTTCGCATCGAGGTCGCGGCGTATCCCGAGTACCACCCGCAATCGCGTTCGCCGCGTCACGATCTGGAAAACTTCGCGCGCAAGGTGAAGGCGGGCGCCAATTCGGCGATCACGCAGTACTTCTTCAACGCCGACGCGTATTTCCGCTTCGTCGACGATGCGCACAAGCTGGGCGTCGATGTGCCCATCGTGCCGGGCATCATGCCCATCACGAACTTCTCGCAGCTGATGCGCTTCTCCGAAATGTGCGGCGCGGAAGTGCCGCGCTGGGTCGCGAAGCGGCTGGAAAGCTTCGGCGACGACCGCGATGCGATCCGCGCGTTCGGTCTCGACGTGGTGACGGACCTGTGCCGCCGTCTCGTCGACGCCAAGGTGCCGGGCCTGCATTTCTATACGCTCAACGGCGCGGCGGCGACGAAAGCCATTTGTGGGCGGCTGGGCCTCTGATCTTTCGCATCTGATCTTTTATCGGCAGCAAAAATGGGCGGCGTGCGCGCAGGCGTGCGCCGCCCTTTTCATTTCACCCGTGCCGATTCACCTTGCTGTCACGAAAGCGGAGTGAAAACCCATATTGAATCGGAATATTGGCTGACTATGATCCAAAGGGCACTCGACCCAACTGCCTCGCGGAGAACAACATGCCAATGTCATCGACGCTGTCTGCAGTTCGCAAGTCCTGCCTGCCCATTTTGTCCGCCGTCGCGATTGCCGCGGCATGCGTCGCGCCCAGTCTGAGCGCCGCGGCGTCGCTGCCCGACAAGACGGTCGTGTTCTGTTCCGAAGGCAGTCCCGCCGGATTCGATACCGCGCAGTACACGACGAGCGTCGAGTTCAGCGCCGGTTCGTACACCGTCTATAACCGGCTCGTCGAGTTCGGTCACGGCAGCACCGACATCGAGCCCGGCCTCGCCGAAAAGTGGGACGTTTCCAGCGACGGCCTGCAATACACGTTTCATCTGCGCCATGGCGTGAAGTTCCACACGACGGCCTGGTTCAAGCCGACGCGCGACTTCAACGCCGACGACGTCGTCTTCACCTACACGCGGATGCTCGATCCGGAGCAGCCGTTCCACAAGGCGTACCCCGTGTCGTTCCCGTACTTCAACGACCTGGGCCTCGCGAAGAACATCAGCAAGATCGAGGCGCTCGACCCGTACACCGTCCGCTTCACGCTGAAGGAAGTGGATGCACCGTTCCTCCAGCAGCTTGCGATGCCGTTCGCATCGGTCCTGTCGGCCGAGTATGCGGATCAGTTGCTGAAAGCGGGCAAGGCGTCCGATATCAATCTGTTCCCGGTCGGCACGGGGCCGTTCATCTTCCGCAGCTACACGAAGGACGATTCGATCCGCTTCGACGGCAACCCGAACTACTGGAAGCCGGGCGTCGTGAAGGTGAGCAAGTTGATTTTCGCGATCACTGTCGACCCGTCCGTGCGTCTGCAAAAGCTCAAACGCAACGAATGCCAGGTGATGAGCTATCCGAAGCCCGCCGACATTCCGCAGATCCAGTCGGACTCGTCGCTCGCGCTGCCGCATCAGGTGGGCTTCAATCTGGGCTTCATCGCGTACAACACGACGAAAAAGCCGCTCGACAACGTGCTCGTGCGGCGCGCGCTCGATATGTCGGTCAACAAGAAGGCGATCATCGATTCCGTCTACCAGGGCGCGGGCCAGGCCGCGACGAATCCAATGCCGCCGACCCAATGGGGCTACGACAAGAACCTGAAAGACGCGCCGTACGACGTCGACAAGGCAAAAGCGCTGCTGAAGCAGGCGGGCTACCCCGATGGCTTCGATCTCACACTGTGGGCAATGCCCGTTTCGCGTCCGTACAACCCGAACGCGCGCCTGATGGCCGAAATGCTGCAAGCGGACTGGTCGAAGATCGGCGTGAAGACGAAGATCGTCACCTTCGAGTGGGGTGAGTACATTCGCCGCGCACACAGCGGCGAGCACGAAGCGATGCTGATCGGCTGGACGGGCGATTACGGCGACCCGGACAACTGGCTCGGCGTGCTGCTCGGCTGCGATGCCGTCAACGGCAGCAATTTTTCCAAATGGTGCTACAAACCTTTCGACGACCTGATCAAGCAGGCCCGCAGCACGACCGACATGGCGACGCGCACGAAGGACTACACGGAGGCCCAGGAGATCTTCAAGCAGGAGGTTCCTTTCACTCCCATTGCGCATTCGACGGTTTATCAGCCGCTGTCGAAGTCGATCACAGGCTTCAAAATCGACCCGTTTGGCCCGACGCAATTCTGGAACGTCGGCCTGAAGTAACGAATTTGCCGCTTCTTTACGCAAGTTCGCTCTAGTCCGGGATGGCTGCCGCGCGGCCCGCGGCAGTCCCCCGCACAGCTGTTTCCGATCGTCAACACAAGGAATTTCCTCCGCTTGTGGCCCCTGGCAAAGCTCAGTAATATCGCGCTACGCTGGTTTTTGCCGGCGCTGAACCTGGAGGAAACATGAAGCAAAACAAACTGTTGCGCGCGGCTCGGCTCACGATGCTGGTCGCGACGGCAGCGGCATCGATGGCGGGAGCCCAACTGGCGAACGCCGCCGATCTTCCGAACAAGACCCTCATCTACTGCTCCGAAGGCAGTCCAGCGGGCTTTGATCCGGCGCAGTACACCACGGGCGTGGATTTCACGGCCAACACGTTTACCGTCTACAACCGCCTCGTCGAATTCGAGCGCGGCGGCACGAAGGTCGAGCCGGGCCTTGCGGAGAAGTGGGACGTTTCGCCCGACGGCAAGACGTACACGTTCCATCTGCGCCACGGCGTCAAATTCCACACGACTTCCTGGTTCAAACCGACGCGCGAATTCAATGCGGATGACGTCGTGTTCACGTTCCAGCGCATGCTGGACCCGAACCAGCCGTTCCGCAAAGCCTACCCGGTGCAGTTCCCGTACTTCACCGACATGGGCCTCGACAAGCTGATCGAGAAGGTCGAGAAGGTCGACCCGTACACCGTCCGCTTCACGCTGAAGGAAGTCAACGCGCCGTTCATCCAGAACCTGGCGATGGAATACGCATCGATCCTGTCTGCTGAATATGCGGATTCGCTGATGAAGGAAGGCAAGGCCGCCGACATCAACCAGAAGCCGGTCGGCACGGGCCCGTTCATTTTCCGCAGCTACACGAAGGACGCGACGATCCGTTACGACGGCAATCCGGACTACTGGAAGCCGAACACGGTCAAGCTGTCGAAGCTGATCTTCTCGATCACGCCTGATCCGGGCGTGCGCGTGCAGAAGCTCAAGCGCGACGAATGCCAGGTGATGAGCTACCCGCGCCCCGCCGACATCGCGCCGCTGAAGGCCGATTCGAACATCGACATGCCGTCGCAGCCGGGCTTCAATCTCGGCTATCTGGCGTACAACGTGAGCCACAAGCCCGTCGACAAGCTCGAAGTGCGCGAGGCGCTCGACATGGCGATCAACAAGAAGGCGATCATCGACTCCGTCTACCAGGGCGCAGGCCAGGCCGCGACGAACCCGATGCCGCCCACTCAGTGGTCGTACGACAAGAGCCTGAAGATGCCGGCTTACGATCCGGAGAAGGCGAAGGCGCTGCTCTCGAAGGCAGGCTTCCCGAACGGCTTCGACATCACGCTGTGGGCGATGCCCGTGCAGCGCGCGTACAACCCGAACGGCCGCCTGATGGCGGAAATGATCCAGGCCGACTGGGCGAAGATCGGCGTGAAGGCGAAGATCGTCACGTACGAATGGGGTGAGTACATCAAGCGCGCGCACGCGGGCGAAGACGACACGATGCTGATCGGCTGGACGGGCGACAACGGCGACCCGGACAACTGGCTCGGCACGCTGCTCGGCTGCGACGCGGTGAACGGCAACAACTTCTCGAAGTGGTGCTACAAGCCTTTTGACGAACTCGTGCAGAAGGGCCGCGAAACGACGGGCCAGGAAGCGCGCACGAAGTTCTACACGCAGGCTCAGCAGATCTTCGCGCAGCAGTTGCCGTTCTCGCCGATCGCTCACTCGACGGTGTATCAGCCTGTCAGCAAGAAGGTCGTCGATATGCGTATCGAGCCGCTGGGCTACGCGCGCTTCGACGGCGTGACGATGAAGTAAATCTCGCGATGCGGCGGGCTTCGTTGCCCGCTGCGTCCCAGACGCAGTACGCTTTTCGTTCGGTTAGAAGACTGGTCGAAATGGTCCGGCGACCGGGGTCACGAGCCCTCGTCGCCGGTTGCGTTTTTTCTCACCAAGACCATAGGGACGAACCATGTTCCGATTCGTTTTGCGCCGCATCGGGATGGTCATACCGACTTTCATCGGTATCACGATCCTCGCATTCGCGCTCATCCACCTGATCCCGGGCGATCCCATCGAAGTGATGATGGGCGAGCGCGGCGTCGATCCGGCCATGCACGCAGCCGCGATGCATCGCCTCGGACTCGACGAGCCGCTGCCCATCCAGTACCTCCATTACGTCGGTCACGCGCTGCAGGGGAACCTCGGCATATCGGTCATCACCAATACGAGCGTGATGGACGAGTTCCTTGCGCGCTTTCCCGCCACCGTCGAGCTGTCGTTCTGCGCGATGCTGTTCGCGCTGATCGTCGGGCTGCCGGCGGGCGTGTTCGCGGCGCTGCGGCGCGGCACCGTCGTCGATCACGGCGTGATGGGCACGGCGCTCACCGGCTATTCGATGCCGATCTTCTGGTGGGGCTTGATCCTCATCATGATGTTCTCGTCGAAGCTTGGCTGGACGCCTGTGTCGGGCCGCATCGCGGTCGAATACGACATCCCGCACGTGACCGGCTTCCTGCTGATCGACTCACTGCTGCCGGGCACCGACGAAGGCTCGTTCCGCTCGGCGCTTTCGCATCTGATCCTGCCCGCGATCGTGCTCGGCACGATTCCGCTTGCGGTGGTCGCGCGGATGACGCGTTCGTCGATGCTCGAAGTGCTGCGCGAGGACTACATCCGCACGGCGCGCGCGAAGGGCCTGTCGCCGGCGCGCGTGATCGTCGTGCATGCGCTGCGCAACGCGCTGATTCCCGTCGTGACGGTGATCGGTCTGCAGGTCGGCACGCTGCTTGCAGGCGCGGTGCTGACGGAGACCTTGTTCTCGTGGCCGGGCATCGGTAAGTGGCTGATCGATGCGATCGGCCGGCGCGATTATCCTGTCGTGCAGGGCGGTATCCTGATGATCGCAACGCTTGTGATCGTCGTGAACCTCGTCGTCGATTTGCTGTACGGCGTGTTGAACCCGCGCATTCGCCATACGAGGTAAAAAGCCGTGGCAGATATCCAAAACACCGTCCCCCAGGCAGTCACGCCGCCCAGCGGCCGTGCAATTGCCGCCCGTGAATTCTGGACCAACTTTTCGCGCAACCGCGGCGCCGTCAGTGCGGGCATCATCGTGCTGGTGCTGATCTTCGTCGCGGTCTTCGCGCCGTTGATCGCGCCGCACAGCCCGATCGAGCAGTACCGCGATTCCGTGAAGATTCCGCCCGCATGGCTCGACGGCGGCAACTGGAAGTTCATTCTCGGCACCGACGAAGCGGGCCGCGACATTCTTTCGCGTCTGATGTACGGCGCGCGCCTGTCGTTCTGGATCGGCTTCGTGTCGGTGATGCTCGCGCTGATCCCCGGCATCGTGCTCGGCCTGGTCGCCGCGTTCTTCGAGAAGTGGGCCGACACGCCCATCATGCGCATCATGGACGTGCTGCTCGCGTTGCCGTCGCTGCTGCTCGCGGTGGCCGTCGTTGCCATCATCGGTCCGGGCCTGACGAACACGATGCTTGCCATCGCAATCGTCGCGCTGCCGGGCTATGTGCGTCTCACGCGCGCATCGGCGCTCGGCGAACTGCACAAGGAGTACGTGATGGCTTCGCGCGTCGCGGGTGCGGGCACGCTGCGCCTGATGTTCTCGCAGGTGTTGCCGAACTGCACGGCGCCGCTGATCGTGCAGGCCACGCTCGGCTTTTCGTCGGCGATTCTCGATGCCGCCGCGCTCGGCTTCCTCGGCCTCGGCGTGCAGCCGCCGTCGGCGGAGTGGGGCGCGATGCTCGCGTCCGCACGCGACTACATCGACAGCGCATGGTGGATCGTCACCATGCCCGGTCTCGCCATCCTGATCTCAGTGCTCGCGATCAACCTGCTCGGCGACGGGCTGCGCGACGCACTCGATCCGAAACTCAAACGGTTGGCCTGACATGCAAAACGTTACCAACGGAAATCTGTTGACCATCCGCAATCTCGCGGTCAACTTCAGCGGCATGCCCGCTGTCGATCGAATCAATCTCGACGTGGCGCCGGGCGAAGTGGTGGGCGTCGTCGGCGAATCGGGCTCCGGAAAGAGCGTGACGATGATGGCGCTGATGGGTCTCATCGACGCGCCGGGCATCGTCACTGCCGACGAAGTCACGTTCAACGGCAAGGACCTGCTGAACGCGACGCCGAAGGCGCGCCGCAAGATCATCGGCAAAGATGTGGCGATGGTGTTTCAGGACGCGCTGACGAGCCTGAACCCGAGCTACACCGTCGGCTATCAGATCAAGGAAGTGCTGAAGCTGCACGAAGGACTGCGCGGCGACGCGCTGCATAAGCGCGCGCTCGAACTGCTCGACCAGGTCGGCATTCCCGACGCGAAGAACCGCATTTCGACGTTCCCGCATCAGATGTCGGGCGGCATGAATCAGCGCGTGATGATCGCGATGGCTGTCGCATGCAACCCGAAGCTGCTGATCGCCGACGAGCCGACTACGGCACTCGACGTGACCATCCAGGCGCAGATCATGCAACTGCTGGTGCAGTTGCAGAAAGAGCGCGGCATGGCGCTCGTGCTGATTTCGCACGATCTGGCCGTGGTGTCGGAAGTCGCGCAGCGCGTGGCCGTGATGTACGCGGGCGAGATCATCGAAACGAACCGCGTGCCCGATATCTTCAGCGCGCCGCATCATCCGTACACGGAAGCGCTGCTGGCGGCGATTCCCGAGCACAACGTCGGCGCGGTGCGTCTTGCCGCGCTGCCGGGCATGGTGCCTGGGCGCGACGATCGCCCGAAAGGGTGTCTGTTCGCGCCGCGCTGCAAGTACGTCGTCGACGACTGCAACAAGGCAAGGCCCGCGCTGTCGTCATTGGCGGACCACGACGCCGCAACCCGGGTTCGCTGCATCAAGCCGCTGAACCTGGTTCGCGATGCCATTCAACACGGAGGCGCACGATGAATGCAGTACCCGAAACGCGGCGCCCCGACGACGGAGCCCGCAAGCCCGCAGGCGATCACGTGCTGGTCGCCGACAACCTCGCGCGCCACTATGACGTGAAGCGCGGCATGTTCGGCCACGGCACCGTGAAGGCGCTGAACGGCGTGTCGTTCCGGCTCGAACGCGGCAAGACGCTCGCCGTGGTCGGCGAATCCGGTTGCGGCAAGTCGACGCTTGCGCGTCAACTGACGATGATCGAATCGCCGACGTCCGGCCGTCTGCTGATCAACGGCGAGGACGTGGCGGGCGCGAATCACGAGAAGATCGCGCAACTGCGCCGCCGCGTGCAGATGGTGTTCCAGAACCCGTTCGCATCGCTGAATCCGCGCAAGACCGTCGAGCAGACGCTTAACGAGCCGCTCGCCATCAACACGCAGCTGAACGCGGTCGAACGCACGGAGCGCATCGCGCACATGATGCGCATCGTCGGCTTGCGGCCCGAGCATGCGAAGCGTTATCCGCATATGTTCTCGGGCGGCCAGCGTCAGCGCGTCGCGATTGCGCGCGCGATGATTCTCGATCCGCAGATCGTCGTCGCCGACGAGCCGGTTTCCGCGCTCGACGTGTCGATCCAGGCGCAGATCCTGAATCTGTTCATGGACCTGCAGGACGAGTTCAAGACCAGCTATGTGTTCATCTCGCACAACCTGTCGGTGGTCGAGCACATCGCGGACGACGTGATGGTGATGTACTTCGGCGGCATCGCGGAACTCGGCGACAAGCAGCGCATCTTCAGCAAGCCGCGGCATCCGTACACGCGGGCGCTGATGTCGGCGACGCCGTCGATCTTCGAAGCCGATCGCCGCATCCAGATCAAGCTGCAAGGCGAAATGCCTTCGCCGCTCAATCCGCCGTCGGGCTGCACGTTCCATCAGCGCTGCCCGTATGCGATCGAGCGTTGCCGCAAGGAAGAGCCGAAGCTGCGTGAAGTGGATGGCCGTCAGGTGTCGTGTCATCGCGCCGAAGAGGTGGGAGACGACACGAATGCATGATGGGGTGGCGGCGCGTCGTCTTGCGCGCCGTCACGCGCGTCGTTCGCATGTCGATCATGCGCGCGGCGCGCGCGCTGTGTCGATGCGGCGGCGGGCTGCGCACGTTGTCGCGTGCGCCATGCTCGCCGCCGCGCAGCTTTCGTTTCATTGGCTGGATGCCGTGATTGTTCCGGCGCACGCCGCGGGCGCTGCCGCGAATACGGCCGTCCAAGGCGCGCAGGCCAACCAGGCGGGGCGGCCCGCCGTCCCCGTGCCGGGTTCGCGCAATGCTTCGCAGCCGCGCGCGACGTTGCCCGGCTTCAATCCGCCGCCGTCGACCGCGAGCGGCACGACGGCAAGCGGCCCGGTGCGCGTGCAACCGGCGCGCATGCCTTTCTATGTCGCCACGCGCGGCACGACCACGATCTATCTGCTCGGCACGCTGCATGTCGGCGATCCGAACGACTATCCGTCCGGCCAGCCGTTCCGTCCGCCGATACTCGGCGCGCTCGCCGCATCGCCGACGCTCGCGCTCGAACTGTCGCCCGACGATCTGCTCGTCTCGCAGGACGATGTGTCGAAGTACGGCGTCTGCTCGTACCGATGCCTGCCGAAGCTGCTGCCCGAGCCGCTGTGGCACAAGCTTGCGATGCGCCTGCACGGCAATCCCGCCGCGCTCGACGAAATCAGAAAGATGCGGCCCTGGCTCGCAGCGCTGCTGGTGGAAACTTATGACTCGCTGAGCGCCGGCCTGCAAACCGAGTACGGCACCGAGGCGCAGTTGCAGAACGTCTATCTGAAGCAGAAGGGCAGGATCGTCGGACTGGAGACGCTCGCGGAACAGATGCGAGCGTTCACGGGGCTCACGCTCGCGCAGCAGCGCGAAATGCTCGCGCAGGATCTCGTGCAGACGCCCGCTGATAACGTCGCCGATGTGCGGACCTTGCACCGGCTATGGCGCGTCGGCGATGCCGATGCGATCGCCGCATGGGAAGCGGCGAAGTCGGAGAAGCTCGCGCGCGACAAGCGCATTTCCGCGCAGGTCGACAGCAAGATCCTGTTCGATCGCAACCGGCGCTTCGTCAACCGGATGCTGCTGATCGCCGCGCCGAACAAGCCCGTGTTCGTCGCGATCGGCGCGCTGCATCTGGGCGGTCCGAAGGGCGTGTTGCAGTTGCTTCGGCAGCGCGGCTTCGTCGTCGACGCTTACTGAGCCTGGCGTTGCGCGTGCATTCAGCACGCGGCGCAGGCGGTCCGTATTTCATGGAAAAGACCGCCTTGCCGTTTCGCTTCAGCCAGAGAGCTGCTGCTACAGGAACATCAGGAAGTTCAGCAGGAAAATGTTCACGACGAGCAGCGGCAGCGCCGTCAGTACCTGCACCTTGATCACCGCGTTCTTGTCAGGCAGTTCGAGCAGCGCGGCGGGCACGATGTTGAAGTTCGCGGCCATCGGCGTCATCAGCGTGCCGCAGTAGCCCGAGAACATGCCGATCGCAACCATCACGGCCGGGTTGCCATGGAACACGTTGACGAGAATCGGCACGCCGACGCCGCCCGTCATCACCGGAAAGGCCGCGAAGCCATTGCCCATCACCATCGTGAAGAGCGCCATGCCGATGCAGTAGACAGCCACCGCGATCAGCCGGTAGTCGAGGCTGATATAGGCCGTCGTCACGTGCGCAACCGCCTTGCCCACGCCCGCATCCGAGAACACGAGGCCGAGCATGCCGAGCATCTGCGGCAGCACGGCGGCCCAGGACAGCGCATCGACGAGACGGCGCGCTTCCTTCATCGACTGGCCGACGGTGTCGCGCGTCATCATGCACGCGAACGCGAGCGCGATCACGCAGCCGATGCCGAAGCCGATCAACGTGACGTTTTTCTGCTCGATCAGCGGCGTGCCGCCGAACACCAGATGGCTCGCACCGAGCGTGATGATCACCGTGACGACGGGAATCGTCAGCGCGGGGAAGAAGAGCTTGTTGCCGAGACGCGTGGCGCTCGCCTTGCGCGCGGCCTCCGACAGCACCTTGGGCTTGCCCGCCGTCACGCCGCCGAAGCCGGCGATCAGCGCCATCGCGATCACGAGCGCGCCGACGAGTTCGACAGGCAGCTTGTCGCCGACGAGAAAGATCACCGCATAGATGATCCAGAAGCCGCCCGCCGTGAAGCGGCGCGGATGTTCCTTGTCGGTGACGATCATGCCGCCGATCACGAGCAGCACGATGCCGACCAGCCAGAACAGATAGTTGATGGTGAGTGTCATGCTTCGTCCCCGGTTGTCGCGCGCGTAGCCGATTGAGTGGCGTGCTTGCCTGCCGCGTTGTTGTCGTTGGTGTTCGTGCCCGCTTGCGATGCCGCGTTGCCGCGTAGTTCGCGCTCGAGCTTGCGGTCAAGCAGATAGAGCCGGAAGCCGTGAATCAGAAACGCGCTGACGGCCGTCGGGATGCCCCACACGGCGACGTGCATCGGCTCGACGGTGATGCCCGCTTCCTTCAGGAACGTGACCATCAGCACGATCGCGCCGAACGCGACGAAGATGTCTTCGCCGAAGAAGAGGCCCACGTTGTCCGTTGCCGCCGCGAACGCGCGCAGCTTGTAGCGCACCGCGTCGCTGAACTTGCCGAAGCGCGTTTCCGTCGCGCCTTCGGCCATCGGCGCGATCAGCGGACGCACCATCTGCGGATGGCCGCCGAGACCCGTCAGGCCGACGGCAGCCGTCAGTTCCCGCACGAGCAGATAGACGATCAGCAGGCGCCCGGCCGTCGCGGCCTTGATGCTCGCGATCCACGTCTGCGCGCGCTCGCGCAGCCCATGCCGTTCGAGCAGGCCGATCACCGCGAGCGGCAACAGGATGATGAGCGGGATATTGCGCGTCTTGATGAAGCCACTGCCGATCGCAGCGAGAATCTTGTCGGGCGGAAAATGCGCGGCGATGGCGGTGATGACTGCGGCGGCGGCCACGATCAGCATCGGGTTGAAGCGCAATACGAACCCGACGATGATGACGGCAACTCCTATGAGCGGCCACAGGTTAACGGTTGACTGCATCTGGATCTCCTGATGTGGGTCCTGCGTTGGGACACCGCACGTGGCGGCGAACTCTCGTGACTCCGGGCCATGTCGGCGCGGATGCCCTCTTTGCCGTGCGGCTCTTCGATGGCCGCCTGGCTGACTGCCTGTCGTTGCTGCGGGTACTGCCCGGCTGCTGCCGAACTTCTCGTGCTTCAAAAAATCGCCGGCAACCGTTGCCGTTGCGTTCTGGCAAACGCCCCGCGAAGAGCGGGGCGTCGGTTGCTGACAGGTGCATGCGGTACGCGTGCCGGAATCAGACGCGCGCCGCACTGGCCGCGTGCACGCCGATGCCCGCCGCTTCGAGCGCCGCGCGGATGCGGCGCGCGAACGCGAGCGCATGCGGACCGTCGCCGTGCAGGCAGATCGTCTGCGCGTTGATGGCCACCCACTCGCCGCTGACGGCTTTCACGCGCTGCTCGCGCACCATCGTCAGCGTGCGCTCGAGCACTTCGTCTTCGTCATCGAGCAGCGCGCCTGGCTCCTTGCGCGGCACGAGCGAACCGTCGGCGCGATAGCCGCGATCGGCGAACACTTCCTCGATGGCGACGAGCCCCGCGTTGCGCGCTGCCGTCACGAGCCCGCTGTTTGCAAGCGCGAACACGGCGACGGACGGATCGAAGTCGTGCACGGCGGAAACGATCGCATCGGCGATCTTCGGGTCGCGCGCGGCCTGGTTGTAGAGCGCGCCGTGCGGTTTCACGTGCGCGATGCGTCCGCCCTCGGCCTGCGCGATCGCCGACAGCGCGCCGAGCTGATACAGCACGCCCGCGTAGATTTCGCTGGCGGGCAGGTCCATTTCCTTGCGGCCGAAGTTCTCCGGATCGTTGAAGCTCGGATGCGCGCCGATCGACACGCCTTTCTGCACCGCCCAGCGCACGCAGTCGCGCATCGCGTTGGGTCCGCCCGCGTGCCAGCCGCACGCGATATTTGCCGAGCTGACGAGATCGAGCAGCGCTTCGTCGGAGCCACATCCTTCGCCGAGGTCGGCGTTCAAGTCGATTTCCATGATGTCCTCTTGGTTAGGCCACTGCGGACGCGATAAGCCGCGCGCAGCGTTCTTCATGCATGCCGATTGCGGCATCGATCTGTCGCAAGTACTTGCGTTCTTCGATCAGCGCCTGGCGGGCTTCATAAGGCGTCGCCGGAATGAAGCGCACCGCGCCGTTCAGGCGCACCTGCGCGAGCTTCCACAAATCCGCGTGAATCACGGCGCCGATCTTCGGATAGCCGCCCGTTGTCTGTGCATCGCTCATCAGGATGATCGGCTGGCCGTTCGGCGGCACCTGGATCGTGCCGGGCATCACCGCGTGCGACAGCAGATCGGTCTTCTGCGTGCGCTTCAGTTCGCTGCCCGACAGCCGGTAGCCCATGCGGTTGCTGTTCGGCGTGACGAGCCACTCCTCGTTCCAGAAAGCCTTTTGCGCATCGGCAGTGAAGCTGTCGTACTCGGGGCCGGGCAGCACGCGGATGGGCGGCGCCCACGCGACGCCCGACGGATGACGGCCGCGCCGCACGGGCTCGTCGACGAGCACGAACTTGCACCACGCGGGCGCCTTCACGCCGAACTCGGGCGCGTCGGGCGAGAAGCCCGAGCCGGCGGCCGCGCGCGGCGCGCCGACAGGCAGGCGGTCGCCGTCGCGCAGCGCGCGGCCGCCGAGCCCGCCGAAACCGGCTTGCAGATCGGTGCTGCGCGAGCCGAGCATCGGCAGCACGTCGATGCCGCCCGCTATGCATACGTAGCCGCGCATCCCGCGCTTCGCCGTGTTCAACGTCAGTTCCTGGCCGGCCTTGACGGGCAGGCTCCACCACGAATAGACAGGCTTGCCGTCGAGCGTCGCGCCGAACTCGGTGCCCGTGATCGCGACGCGCGCCGGACGCAGAAAGCGCAGCACGGTCGGACCGAACGTGATTTCGAGCCCGGCGGCATCGGGCCGGTTGCCGACCAGCCGGTTGCCCACTTCGAGTGCCAGCCGGTCGAGCGCGCCACCCATCGCGACGCCGAGATGCCGGTGGCCGTGCCGCCCGAGATCCTGGATCGTCGTCAGCAAACCCGCGCGTATCACGTCGATCATGGATGCAGCCCTGCGATGGTGAAGCGGACGCGATCGCCCGGTTGGAGAAGGGTCGGCGGATTGCGCGACGGGTCAAAGAGTTTGAGCGACGTGCGGCCGATCAGTTGCCAGCCGCCCGGCGACGTCGCCGGATAGATGCCCGTCTGCGCACCGCCGATGCCGACCGAGCCGGCGGGCACCTCGAGACGCGGCTCGGCGCGGCGCGGCGTGTGCAGCGCGTCTTCGAGCCCGCCCATGTACGCGAAGCCGGGCTGAAAGCCGAGAAAGAACACGATGTACTTGCCGCCCGCATGCCGCTCGACGACTTCCTTCACCGAAAGCCCCGTGTGATCGGCCACGGCCTTCAGATCGGGGCCGTACTCGCCGCCGTACTGGACGGGAATCTCCACGTCGCGGCCGGCGGCGGGCGCATCGCTTGCGCGCTCCCAGGCGGCCTTGAGCTTCGCGCTCAGATCGTCGGGATCGGCTTCGAGCGGATCGAAGATCACCGTGAGGTTGTTCATCCCTGGCACCACTTCAAGCACGTGCGGCCAGTCGCGCGCGGCCTGCGCGGCCGCCCAGACGCGGCGCTGGCAATCGAGCGTGGCAGGCGGCGGCGCCTCGCAGACGAGCGCGATATCGCCGAACGGAAAGATGCGGGGTTCAGTCATCGAAATCCTGGATTGGGTCGAGAGCAGCCGATTCGTCGGATGATGTCCGCTGCCCCTCGCGACGGGTAGCGTACATTCTCAATAAAATATCGACAATTTATCAATAAGAGATCTCCCCAGGCTCGCCCGGATGTGAGCGAAGTCGTACACTCCCATCAACCATCACGCTAAAAAAACACCATGGCGCGTCATCCGACCAAAATCGTCTCATCGGAACATCTTGTTTCCGAGTTCAGTGCGGAACTGTCCGAACTGGAATATGGGCTGATCATGGCGAGCAACGCGTTCAACCGCTGGATGGTTCGTTGTATGGCGGCGGCCGGTGACAAGGACATGACGGCCATCGAGGTGTCACTGCTGCATCACGTAAGTCATCGCGAGCGGCGCAAGAAGATTGCCGATATCTGCTTCGTGCTGAACATCGAGGACACGCACGTCGCGACCTATGCGCTCAAGAAGCTCGTAGCTAGAGGGTATGTAAAAAGCGAAAAGACCGGCAAGGAGGTGTTCTTTTCCGCTACGCAGGCGGGACGCGATCTGTGCATGAAGTATCGCGAGGTGCGTGAGAACTGTCTGATCGCTACGCTTAAGGAAAGCGGCCTCACCAATGAACAGATCGGCGAGGCCGCACAATTGATGCGCAACGCGTCGGGCATCTACGACACGGCCGCGCGCGCGGCCGCATCGCTTTGAGGCTGTCTACGAAATAGCGATCGCGCGCTCAGGTCTCTTTTGGATACCACGCGGCATCGGTGACGATCGCATCGAGCGGAATGTCGTGTGCTTCGTGCTGCAGCGTTTCCGTACGACATGCTTCATACGCAATGCCCACTGTGGTGGGCACTTTCCCGGCGTCGCGAAACATCGCGAGCGTGCGGTCGTAATAGCCGCCGCCATAGCCGAGCCGATAACCGTCCGCATCGAAACCGACGCACGGCACGAACAAAAGGTCGGGCGCGATCGCTTCGCCCGAGGTCGGTTCATGGATGCGATGTGCGCCGAGTTGCATCTGCATGTCCGGCGTCCACACATGGAACTCGAGCGGCTTTTCGCGGCCCGTGATGACGGGCAGACTCGCCCGGCGCGTGGCGTCGGTCGCGAGCCAGATTGCGATCGCGGCACGTATGTCGAACTCGCCCGACAGCGGCCAGTACAACCCTACGCTCTTCGGCGCAAAGCGCTTCAACGCATCAAGCACGCGACGGTTCAGTGCATCGTTGATCCCTGGCCCGCGAGCCGCATGCAGACGCGCTTCGAGAAGCGTTGTACGCAGTTCCTTTTTCGATTTTGCGCCGAGGTTGCATGCTATGCTTGAGTTCAATTCGCGCTCCAGAAATAACGATGTCCAAACGCCTCTTCCGAGTATATCGCGCGGCCAGTCTGGCGCTCGCCGCGGCGGCACTCGTCGCGTGCAGCACGGCTTCCGCCGTCAGGCCCATTCAGCTTTCCCCACCCAACAACGACGACCAGATTTTCATGCAATTGCGCGAGGCCGCGCGCAATAACGATGCTGGCCGCGCCGCGCAACTCGCGGCGATGATTCCGGATTACCCGGCGCCTTCGTATCTCGAGTACTTCCAGTTGAAGCCGCAACTGTTCGACAACCAGGGACATCCGCGCATCGATGCGGCCGATGCGCCCGTGCTGTCGTTCCTGCAACGCTACGACGGCCAGGCGATCGCGGACCGCATGCGCAACGACTACCTCGTCGTGCTCGGCGCGCGCCACGACTGGCCCAACTTCGACCAGCAATACGCGCGCTTCGTTCTCGACGACGACACGCAGGTGAAGTGCTACGCGCTCGAATCGCGTGCGGCGAAAGGCGAGAACGTCGTCGACGCGGCGCGCGCACTGCTGGTCGAGCCGCGCAACTATGGCGACGGATGCGTCGATCTGATCACCGCGCTCGCGATCAACCAGCAGTTCAGCAGCGACGACGTCTGGCAGCAGATCCGTCTCGCGTACGAGCAGAATCAGACGAACACGGGCGCGAAGCTAGTCGATGCGCTCGGCAACAACCGTCCCGATCCGACGCTCTTCGATCAGGCCGCGAGCACACCGCCGCTTCTGCTCGCGCGCGGCGTCGGCCCCGATCCGCAGGCGCATCAGCTCGCGTTGCTCGCGATCACGCGCATGGCTCGCAACGATCCGGCGATGGCAGCCGCGACGTTCGGTTCGGTCGCGCCGTCGCTGACTACGCCTGAACGCGCGATCGGCTGGGGCACGATTGCCTATCAGGCGGCCGCGAAGCAGATGCCTGGCGCCGTCGACTGGTATCGCCTGTCGGCGAATGCGCCGCTGTCGAATCCCGCGTACGAATGGCGCACGCGTGTGGCGCTCGTTGCAGGCGACTGGACAATGGTGCGCTGGTCGATCGAACAGATGCCGCCATCGCTGCGCAGCCAGCCCGCGTGGGTCTACTGGCATGCGCGCGCGCTGAAGCAGGCAGGTGACGTGACCACGGCGAACCAGGAATTCGAGTCGATCGCACAGGGCTACAACTTCTACGGTCAGCTTGCAGCCGAAGAACTCGGCCAGAAGATCATCGTGCCGCCGAAGACGGCGGTCTCGGATACCGAAGTCGAACAGGCGGGCAAGACACCGGGCTTCGCGCTTGCTCAGAAGTTCTATTCGCTGAATCTGCGTCTGGAAGGCAACCGCGAATGGAACTGGCCGCTGCGCAACATGAACGACCGTCAGCTGATCGCGGCCGCCGAGTACGCGCGCCGTATCGAGCTCTACGACCGCGCAGTGAACACGGCCGATCGCACGAAGAGCGAGCACGATTTCTCGCTGCGCTTTCTGTCGCCGTTCCGCGATATCGTCGAGCGCGATGCGCAGTCGAACGGGCTCGATGTCGAATGGGCATATGGTCTGATCCGTCAGGAGTCGCGCTTCATCATGAACGCGCGCTCGGATGTCGGCGCAAGCGGTTTGATGCAGCTGATGCCGGGCACCGCGCAACTGGTCGCGAAGAAAATCGGCCTCGGTCCGATTTCGCGCGCGCAGATGAACGACATCAACACGAATATCCTGCTCGGCACGAACTATCTGTCGATGATCTACAATGAATTCGACGGGTCCGCCGTGCTGGCCACAGCCGGCTACAACGCCGGTCCGGGCCGTCCGCGCAACTGGCGCGCGTCGTTGCAGCACGGAGTCGAAGGCGCGATTTTCGCGGAAGCCATCCCGTTCCAGGAGACGCGCGACTACGTGAAGAACGTGCTGTCCAACACGGTCTACTATGCAGCGTTGTTCGAAGGCCGTCCGCAATCGCTGAAGGCGCGTCTGGGTTACATCTCACCCTTGCAATGACGGTGCGCCAGGCCGCCGCCGCGTGACACGCACACGCAGCGGCGCCCGACCTTCAGCCGTTGCCGCGGCTTCCTTCAGGGAGTCGAAAATGCGACATCAAACCATCGCGATCATCGGCGGTTCCGGCTTCATCGGCAGTCACCTCGTCAACGCGCTCGTCGAACTCGGCAAGACGGTGCGCATCGCCACCCGTCGCCGCTATAACGCGCGGCATCTCACGCTGCTTCCCATCGACGTGGTCGAAGTGGATGTGTTCGATCCCATCCAGCTTGCGCGCTTCGTCGAGGGCGCGGATGCCGTGATCAATCTCGTCGGCGTGCTGCATGGTCATCGCGGCGATCCGTATGGCCCCGAGTTCGCGAAGGCGCACGTCGAGCTGCCGACGAAGATCGTGTCCGCATGCGAAGGCAAGGGCGTGCATCGGCTGATCCATGTCAGCGCGATCGGCGCCGACCCGCGTGGACCGAGCATGTATCTGCGCTCGAAGGGCGATGGCGAGCGCGCGATTCACGCGTCGTCGATGCTCGCGTCGACGATCTTCCGCCCGTCCGTCGTGTTCGGTCCCGAAGACCAGTTTCTCAACAAGTTCGCGTTCCTGCAGCGCGTATTCCCGGTGATTCCGCTTGCGAAGGCCGAGGCGCGCTTTCAGCCGATCTTCGTCGGCGATGTCGCGAAGGCGATCGTCAACGTGCTGGATCTCGACGCATCGACAGGCCGCACATACGAACTCGGCGGGCCGTCCGTCTATACGCTCGAAGCGCTCGTCGACTACTGCGGCTCGGTGATCGGCAAGCATGCGCGCATCATCCGTTTGCCCGATTCGCTTGCGCGGCTTCAGGCGCTGTCGTTCGAACTCGCGCCGGGCGAGCCCGTCATCTCGCGCGACAATCTCGACTCGATGAAAATCGATGCCGTGCTGAGCGCGCCGCTCGCGCCCGAACTCGATATCGAACCGGCCAGCATCGAAACGATCGCGCCCGTGTATCTGACGGGTTCATCGTTCCGCTCGCGCTTCAACACGTTCCGCGAGAGCGCGGGCCGTTGAGCCCACAAACCCGTCGTTCCCTTCAACTTCACTTCTCGCAAAGCATGAAACTCGTTATCGGTGACAAGAACTATTCGTCGTGGTCGATGCGGCCGTGGCTCGTGCTCACGCACTTCGGCATTCCGTTCGAAGAGGTGAGGATTCCATTGGCCGAAGATCAGACGCAAGCGGCCATCCTTGCGCATTCGCCTTCGGGCAGAGTGCCGTGCCTCATCACCGACGATGACATCACCGTGTGGGACTCGCTCGCGATCTGCGAGACGCTGGCCGAGCGCTATCCGCAGCACGCGATGTGGCCGCGCGACGCCGCCGCGCGCGGGCGCGCGCGCAGCATCAGTGCCGAGATGCATTCGGGTTTCGGCGATCTGCGCTCGAACATGTGGATGAACATTCGCGCGTCGTTCCCCGGCAAGGGCGCGACGCCGGGCGCACTCGCCGACGTTGCGCGCATCGATGCGATCTGGAGCGAGTGTCTCGAAACGTACGGCGGCCCGTTCCTGTTCGGCGACTTCAGCATTGCCGATGCGATGTACGCGCCTGTCGTGATGCGCTTCAACACGTGGCAGCCGAAGCTCTCGGAGGCTGCGGCCGCTTACGCACGCCGCGTGACGGAGCAGCCCGCCGTGAAAGCGTGGATCGGCGATGCCTTGCGCGAAGGACATGACATCGCCAAGTACGACATCTGCGCATGAATATCTACGCAGTAGGCGGCGCGATCCGCGACGAGCTGCTCGGCATGCCCGTTCAGGATCGCGATTACGTCGTGGTCGGCGCGACGCCCGAGCAGATGATCGCGAAGGGCTTTCGCCCGGTTGGCAAGGATTTCCCCGTTTTCCTGCATCCGGACACGCATGAGGAATACGCGCTCGCGCGCACCGAGCGCAAGACGTCGGCGGGCTATCACGGCTTCCAGTTTTTCTACGCGCCCGACGTGACGCTCGAAGAGGATCTCGCGCGGCGCGATCTCACCGTCAACGCGATGGCCCGCGAAGTGACCCCGGACGGCGATCTGACGGGCTCGGTGATCGATCCGTTCGGCGGCCAGACCGACCTGAAGAACCGCGTGTTCCGGCATGTCAGCGACGCGTTTCTCGAAGACCCGGTGCGCATTCTGCGCGTCGCGCGTTTCTCGGCGCGCTTTGCCGATTTCACCATCGCGCAGGAGACGATGGCGCTGATGCGCAAGATGGTCGAGGCGGGCGAAGTCGACGCGCTGGTGCCCGAGCGCGTGTGGCAGGAAGTCTCGCGCGGTCTGATGGAGAAGAAGCCTTCGCGGATGTTCGACGTGCTGCGCGAATCCGGCGCGCTCGCGCGCATTCTTCCCGAGATCGACGCGCTGTACGGCGTGCCGCAACGCGCCGACTATCACCCGGAAGTGGATACGGGCGTGCACGTGATGATGGTCGTCGATCACGCCGCTGCGCAGAACTACGCGCTGACGGTGCGCTTTGCCGCGCTCACGCACGATCTCGGCAAGGCGACCACGCCCGAAGATGTTCTGCCTCGTCACATCGGCCACGAAGGGCGCACCGTCGATCTGCTCAAGCCGTTGTGCGAACGTCTGCGCGTGCCGAACGAATGCCGCGATCTTGCGCTGCTGGTCGCGCGAGAGCACGGCACTATTCATCGCGTGATGGAGACGAAGTCGGCGGGGCTTGTGCGGCTATTCGAGCGTTGCGACGCGCTGCGCAAGCCCGCGCGTTTCGCGGAAGCCTTGCAGGCGTGCGAAGCCGACGCGCGCGGCCGGCTCGGGTTCGAGGCAGCGGCCTATCCGCAGGCCGAGCGCTTGCGCGAGGCGCTCGTCGCCGCGCGCTCGGTCGATGCGGGCGCGGTTGCGAGCGCGTATGCGGACGACCCCGCGAAGATCAAGGAGGCCGTGCATCGCGAGCGCGTGCGCGCGGTGGCGAAAGCGTTGGACGAAGCGTCCTCGGAAGACGCGTGAATCAAAGCAGCCGGGCGATCAGCGACAGCAGCATCGACAGCACCAGCGTCGACATAAACGGAAACGGATACTCCTTTCCGAACAGCCGCAGCGTGATGTCGCCCGGCATCCTGCCGATGCCGAGCTTGCGCAGCCACGGCCAGCACGCCGACAGCACGGCCACGGCGACGAACGTGGTGAGCAGCCAGCGGATCATCGTGTTTGCCTCACAGCGTGTGCGAACGATCGCCGCGCGCGAACGCATCGAGTGTGCCGTCGATGCCGCGCGAAAACGCGATCACCTTGAAGAGCTCGCCCATTTCGGCCTCCGATAGCAGCTTCTGTACGGCGTTCGCGGCGGGCAGGAAGTTGGGAATGTCGGACGGATCGATCGCGCTCAATGCTTCCGTGATGCCTGCGTTCATCAGGAAGCGCGCCTGCGACGTATAGCCGAGCAGATCCGCGCCCGCATCGGCGCCCGCCTCGGCGATGCCCGTGAATTCGACGTGCGACGTGATGTCCTGCAAGCCCGGATAGAGAAACGGATCGCCGTGTGCGCGGTGCCGGTAATGGCACATCAGCGTGCCCTGCGTGCGCTGCGCGTGATAGTACTCGTGACGCGGAAAGCCGTAGTCGATCAGAATCGCCGCGCCGCGCGTGAGCATCGTGCAGACGGTGCGCGTGAAGGCGAGCGCGGCTTCGTGCGTCTCGGTCACATACTCGCCATCGCCGTCGATTTCCAGATCGCGCAGGAACGCGGCATCGTGTGTCGATTGAAGGGCACGGTCTGCGAAGCGCAACGCGCCGTTTTCGAACGCGACGCCACGTTCGCGCCACTGTCCGCCGCTGCGCGCGAACAGCCGCACGGGCATCGCGTCGAGCACTTCGTTGCCCACCACCACGCCTTCGAACTGCTCCGGCAACGCGTCGAGCCAGCGCACGCGCGAGGCCATCGCGGGCGCGTGCGCTTCGATCGTCTCCCGCTGACGCTCGCGCAATTCGCCCGACAGATCGACGATCGAATAGCTGTCGAACTGCGCGCCAAGCTCCGAAAGCGCATTGAGCAAGCCGGACGCCAGCTTGCCCGTGCCCGCGCCGAACTCCATCACGTGACGCGTGCCGCTCGCTTCGAGCGCTTGCGCGACGGGCCGCGCGAGCGTTTCGGCGAAGAGCGGCGACAGTTCCGGCGCCGTCACGAAGTCGCTGCCGTCCTCGGCGCGGCGGCCGAACTTGATTGCGCCGCCGCTGTAGTAGCCCAGTCCCGGCGCGTACAGCGCGCGCTCCATGTAGCGATCGAACGGCATCCAGCCGCCGTTCGCGTCGATCTCCGCGCGAATCCGCGAAACGAGCGCTTCCGACTGCGCGAGCGCGGTCGGGCCGGGAGCAGGTAAACTATCGGGTTGGTGAGCTTTCGGATTCATCCTTGCATTGTAAATGACCGCCTCGAACGACACTTCCGCCGCCAACGCCCGACGCGAGCGCGTCGTCCTCGTCACGGGCGCCTCGCACCGGATCGGCCGGGGGCTGGCCGTCGGCTTTGCGGCGGCGGGCTGGGACGTGGCGGTGCACTACGGCTCGTCGAAGGCGAAAGCCGACGACGTGGTCGCGGAAATCGCCGCGCTGGGCCGGCGCGCCGTCGCGCTGAGGGCGGATCTGTCCGTCGAGGCGGAAGTCGAGCGGCTGGTGCCCGATTGCATCGCGTCGCTCGGGCGTCCGTCGTGCATCGTGAACAACGCGTCGCTGTTCGACGAGGACACCGCGCTCGACATCGGCTACGCGAAGTTGCTGCATCTGACGTCGATCAACGTCGGCGCGCCGCTCGTGCTAGCGCGGATGCTGCACGAAGTCACGCCCGAGGCGGCGCGGCAAGACGAGTCGCTGCGTAGTGCCGTCATCAACGTGCTCGACCAGAAGCTGTACAACATGAATCCGGATTACCTGTCGTACACGGTGTCGAAAGCCGCGCTCGGCACCGCGACCGTCGCGCTCGCGCAGGCGCTGGCGCCGAAGGTGCGCGTCGTCGGCCTCGCGCCCGGCCTCACGCTGCAATCCGGCGATCAGACGCCGGAGAGCTTCGAGGCCGCGCACAAGGTCACGCCGCTCGGCCGTGCGTCGCGCATCGAGGATATCGTCGCGGCCGCGCTGTATCTCGCGGATGCGCGGGGCGTCACGGGTACGACGCTGGTCGTCGACGGCGGCCAGCATCTCGTGCCGCTGCCGCGCGATGTGATGTTTTTGACGGGCGCCTGACCGGGAGGTCGCGCCCCACCGGCGCGCCGCAATGCGCGCCCAATTGCAACTGCGTGCGTGCCCGCACGCGCCCTTTTGTACTGGAACGAACATGTCTGCCGCCTTGCTTCATCCCCGGCTCGCTGATTGCCGCCGGCTCTTTCTGCGCAACTACGAGGTGCACATCAACATCGGCGTGCACGAATTCGAAAAGCGCGGCGAGCAGCGCGTGGTGATCAACGTCGAACTGTTCGTGCCGCTCGCGCAGTCGACGCCCGTCGAAGACAAGCTGCGCGAAGTCGTCGACTACGACTTCATGCGCGCAACGATTGCACAGCGCGTGAGCCAGGGGCATATCCATCTGCAGGAAACGCTCTGCGATGACCTGGTCAAGGTGCTGCTCGCGCATCCGCAGGTCCGCGCCGTGCGCCTTTCGACGGAAAAGCCCGATGTTTATTCCGACTGCGATGCCGTGGGCGTCGAAGTTTTCCAGATCAAAGAGGACTGAGCGATGAACGCTCCCGAAACGTTGACGGGCGTCGACGCGAACGACGCCGGAGCCGAAGCGGCAGCCGCCGAGCGCAAGCACGCGCTCACGCGCCGCGAGCAGAAAGAAGCGTACGAGAACAACAAGCTGTTCAAGCGGCTCGCGCGCCAGGTCGGCCAGGCAATCGGCGACTTCAACATGATCGAGCACGGCGACAAGGTGATGGTGTGCCTGTCGGGCGGCAAGGACAGCTATGCGATGCTCGACATCCTGATGCGTCTGCGCGAGCGCGCGCCGATCGACTTCGAGATCGTCGCCGTGAATCTCGACCAGAAGCAGCCGAGCTTTCCGGAACACGTGCTGCCCGAGTACCTGGGCAAGCTTGACATCCCGTTTCATATCGAGAATCAGGACACGTACAGCATCGTCAAGCGTCTGGTGCCCGAGGGCAAGACGACCTGCTCGCTGTGCTCGCGTCTGCGGCGCGGCATTCTGTATCGCGTGGCGGGCGAGCTCGGCGCAACCAAGATCGCGCTCGGCCATCATCGCGACGACATCCTGCAGACGCTGCTGCTGAACCTGTTCTACGGCGGCAAGCTGAAGGGCATGCCGCCCAAGCTGCAATCGGACGACGGCAAGAACGTCGTGATCCGTCCCCTCGCGTATGTGAAGGAAACGGACCTCGAAAAATACGCGGAATTGCGCGAATTCCCGATCATTCCGTGCAATCTCTGCGGCAGCCAGCCCAATCTGAAGCGCGCGGAAATGAAGGCGCTGATCCGCGAGTGGGACAAGCGTTTCCCGGGCCGCGTCGACAACATGTTCAATGCGCTGTCGAATGTGGTCCCGTCGCACTTGATGGACCACAAGCTGTTCCCGTTCACGAATCTGCGCGCGACGGGCGAAGCCGATCCGCAAGGCGATATCGCGTTCGACGAAGAGCCGTGCTCCACCGATTCCGCGCCGGATGGCACGCAACAAAGCGCGTCGCAGACGATCTCATTCGTGCAATTCGACGATCTCTGACAGATCGCCCGATTCCCCGCAAAGCCTTTCAGCACCGGCATTTGCGGGGAATTGTCGGTCTGCCTGGGAACGTAGCCGTCATGCGCAGCGTGCTAGAATCGCCCACTCCAAACTCGTCATAGATGCCCACGTCATGAATATCGTGATTCTGGCGGCAGGCACTGGCAAGCGCATGCGTTCCGCGTTGCCGAAGGTGCTACATCCCCTGGCCGGTCGGCCGCTTCTCGCTCATGTCATCGATACCGCCCGCACGCTGAATCCGACGCGCCTCGTCGTCGTGGTCGGTCACGGCGCGGAACAGGTCCGCACGGCCGTCGCGGCGACCGATGTGCAATTCGCGTTGCAGGAACAGCAGCTCGGCACTGGGCACGCGGTGCAGCAGGCTTTGCCGCTGCTCGATCCGTCGCAGCCGACGCTCGTGCTGTACGGCGATGTGCCCCTCACGAAAGCCGGCACGCTCAAGCGTCTGACCGATAGCGCAGGCCACGACGGCTACGGTGTGCTCACGGTGACGCTCGACGATCCCACCGGCTACGGCCGCATCGTGCGCGATGCGAACGGCAAGGTCGAGCGCATCGTCGAACAGAAGGACGCGACGCCGGAGCAGCAGAAGATCGCCGAGATCAACACGGGCATCGTCGTGATGCCGACAAAGCGCCTCGACGGCTGGCTGTCATCGCTGAAGAACGACAACGCGCAAGGCGAGTTCTATCTGACCGACGTGGTCGAGCTGGCGATCGAAGCGGGCATCGATGTCGTTACCGCGCAACCGGACGAGGAGTGGGAAACGCTCGGTGTCAACAGCAAGCAGCAGCTCGCCGAACTCGAGCGCATCCATCAGCGCAACGTCGCGGACGAACTGCTCGTCGCGGGCGTGACGATTGCGGACCCGGCGCGCATCGACGTGCGCGGCTCGCTCAAATGCGGCCGCGATGTGTCGATCGACGTGAATTGCGTGTTCGAAGGCGAGGTCACGCTGGCCGATAACGTGTCGATCGGGCCGAACTGCGTGATCCGTAACGCGAGCATCGGCGCGAGCACGCGCGTCGATGCCTATACGCACATCGAAGGCGCGCAGATCGGCGCGCAGGTCGTGCTCGGTCCGTACGCGCGTCTGCGTCCGGGCGCGGCGCTGTCGGACGAGACGCACGTCGGCAACTTCGTCGAAGTAAAGAACGCGGTGCTGGGGCACGGGTCGAAGGCGAATCACCTGTCGTATATCGGCGATTCGGATGTCGGCGCGCGCGTGAATATCGGTGCGGGCACGATCACCTGCAACTACGACGGCGCGAACAAATTTCGCACGATCATCGAAGACGACGTGTTCGTCGGCTCGGATACGCAACTCGTGGCGCCCGTGCGCGTCGGCCGCGGCGTGACGATCGCGGCGGGCACGACAGTGTGGAAGGACGTCGAAGAAGGTCTTCTCGTGCTCAACGAGAAGACCCAGGTGGGCAAGAAGGGTTACGTGCGCCCGACGAAGAAGAAAAGCTGAAGGAAGCCGCGCGTGAAGTGCGCAGCGGACCCTAACTCTGCAAAGGATCATTGATTATGTGCGGCATTGTCGGCGCGGTAGCGCAGCGAAACATCGTTTCTGTTCTGATCGAAGGATTGCGTCGCCTCGAATATCGCGGCTATGACTCATGCGGCGTCGCGGTGCTCGCGGGCGGCGAGCCGAAGCGCGCGCGCAGCGTGGCGCGCGTCGCGGATCTCGACGAACAGGTGCGCGAGACGCGCCTCGAAGGCGTGACGGGTATCGCGCACACGCGCTGGGCGACGCACGGCGCGCCCGTCACCGACAACGCCCACCCGATCTTCTCGCGCAACGAACTCGCGATCGTCCACAACGGCATCATCGAGAACTACGAGACGCTGCGCGACATGCTGCGCGGCAAGGGCTACGAGTTCATCTCGCAGACGGACACGGAAGTGATCGCGCATCTGATCCAAAGCCTATATAGCGGCGATCTGTTCGCGGCCGTGCGCGAAGCGACGGGGCACCTGCATGGCGCCTACGCGATCGCCGTGCTGCACAAGAGCCAGCCGGATACGGTGGTGGGCGCGCGCCAGGGTTCGCCGCTCGTCGTCGGCCTCGGTGAAGGTGAGAACTTCCTCGCGTCGGATGCACTTGCGCTCGCGGGCAGCACCGATCGCTTCATGTTCCTCGAAGAAGGCGACGTCTGCGAACTGACGCTCGAAAAGGTCCGCGTGTTCGATCGCGACGGCAAGCCGGCCGCGCGCGATGTGCGCCAGGTCGCGGCATACGGCGGCGCGGTTGAGCTTGGCCCGTATCGTCATTTCATGCAGAAGGAAATATTCGAGCAGCCCCGCGCGATCTCGGACACGATCCCGCAATCCGACGTGTTCGATGCGTCGCTGTTCGGCGAAACGGCCCCGAAGGCGTTTGCCGAAATCGACAGCCTGCTGATTCTCGCGTGCGGCACGAGCTACTACTCGGGCCTGACGGCGAAGTACTGGCTCGAATCGATCGCGAAGATTCCGACGCAGGTCGAGATCGCGAGCGAGTACCGTTATCGCGATTCGGTGCCGAATCCGAAGTCGCTCGTCGTCGTGATTTCGCAATCGGGCGAGACGGCCGACACGATCGCGGCGCTCAAGCACGCGCAATCGCTGGGGCACAAGCACACGCTGTCGGTGTGCAACGTCGCCACGAGCGCGATGGTGCGTATGACGGAGCTGTCGTTCCTCACGCACGCGGGCCGCGAGATCGGCGTCGCGTCGACGAAGGCTTTCACGACGCAGCTCGTCGCGCTGTTCGTGCTCGCCGCGACGCTCGGCAAGATGCGTGGCAACATCAGCGCGAAGCAGGAAGCGGACTACATCCGCCAGCTGCGCCATTTGCCCGCGGCGCTCAACAGCGTGCTCGCGCTGGAGCCGCAGATCATCGCGTGGTCGGAAGAGTTCTCGCGCAAGGAGAACGCGCTGTTCCTCGGCCGTGGCCTGCATTATCCGATCGCGCTGGAAGGCGCGCTGAAGCTCAAGGAAATCTCGTACATCCATGCGGAGGCGTATCCGGCGGGCGAACTGAAGCACGGGCCGCTGGCGCTCGTCACGGAGGCGATGCCCGTCGTGACGGTCGCGCCGAACGACGCGCTGCTCGAAAAGCTCAAGTCGAACATCCAGGAAGTGCGCGCGCGCGGCGGTCAGCTGTATGTGTTCGCCGATGCCGATACGAAGATCGTCAACGACGAAGGGCTGCACGTGATTCGCATGCCGGAGCACTACGGCTTGCTGTCGCCGATTCTGCACGTCGTGCCGCTGCAGTTGCTCGCGTATCACACGGCGTGCTCGCGCGGGACGGACGTGGACAAGCCGCGCAATCTCGCGAAATCCGTCACGGTGGAGTGAGGCTGTTCGCTCTGCAGTGATGTTGTTGTCGTGCAAGCGTTCCCGATACGGCGCCATGTTGGCGGGCGTATCCGGAACGCCTCGAATTCAAGCTCTCCCTTCCTCCATTGCCTGACGTTCCCTCGCGAACGCTCAAGGCTTCGCCGCGCTGGCCAGCACGCACGGCATCGGTATTCGCACCCCGCCGGCGCTTTCATATCGCGCAGCCCCTTCGCCGATCGTCTTCTCGATCAAGTCCAGCGCCTCTGGCGTCTGCGCATTCAGGATCGCGGAAATGCGCACGCCGCCTCGCCTCACCATGTCGAATAGCGCGCCCGGCGCGCGCGCATGCAAGGTCAGCCCGATTTCCTGCACACGCGGATCGAGAAAGCCTGCCTCGACGAGCACGCGCTTGCATTCGTCCCAGTCGCTGAACCGGAAGAAGGGCGGCCCTGGCGGCAACTGAACATCCATCCGGCCATGCGCCTCGATGGCATTCAGCACGATCGCGAAACCGGCCGCCTTGTCGGGCGTCGCCCAATTCGTGAAGCCGACCTTGCCACCGGGCCGCAGCACCCTGAATGCCTCCAGAAGCGCCTTCTCGGGATTCGAGAAGTGCAGCATCCCGAAGTTGATGCCGACGGCGTCGACACACTCGTCGGGAAACGGCAGGTCTTCCGCACTGCCGATGCGGAACGTCAGCGCGGGATAGATGCGCCGTGCCTGATCGACCATCGACTCGGCAAAGTCGACGCCGACGGCATCGGCGCCGCGCTGCGCGGCCGCCGCAGCGAGATAGCCGGGGCCCGATGCGACGTCGAGGAAGCGGACGCCGCGCCGGACGTCCAGCGCGTCGAGCAACGGACCGTGGGACTGAATGGTCAAGTTACCGAAATACGTGTGATAAGGCTGCGCGGCCCGTTCCCAGCCTCGATGTTCGAAGGCGCCGAATTCGCTTTCTTCCATGTCGGTTTCTCCAGACGCATTATGGCGTTCATGACGATAGCGAGCGATGCCTGTTCACGGCAACGGCTTCATCCCGTCGCCGCGATTTCGCGCGATGAATTCCGTTATAGGCCCCTCGCGCGAGAGTGCAACGATCAATCGACGAACGGTGTGAATCCACGCGGGCCCGACATCCGGATGTCCACACGATGCTCTGGACAACATGGGGATATCGCGGAGGCGATTGCTGTGGGCGGATTCTGGGTAAACTCGCCGCGCGTTCAAACACCGCAAAAGTTATCCAAGGCTGCCGCCACGCGTCCCACGTTTATTCGCACGGGTATCCGTTTCGCAATCGATTGAAAGCCATGCGGATTTGATGCTTGTCCACAGGAAACGGCGATGCTTGTTAACTGCTACTACGTATACATATCGATGAGTTAAAAGCGTTGAGTAATGCATGCGTACGGGGTGAATGTGCAGCAGACGATGGAATTTGCCTGTTCCCTGGACAACACTGGATTGATGAGTCTGTGCGCGAATAGCAGTGTCGGTTAGCAGTGTCGGTTTGGCGAAGGCAGTGCGAAAGCATTGTGTGCGGAGCAAGCCAACACTCATCGTCGAAAGGTTCGCTCCTGAATCGCGCGCGAGCGCCCGCACGTCCCGCGTAGCAAGCCATGCGGCCCGCGAGGGCCGCATGGCTTGCCCATTGCTTTTTACTGCGCGCCCGCCAATGAAGCGGACTTCACCACACATCAACCGGAGGCGATCGTGCTTGCAGCAAAACCCTGTACTGCGACGTGTGTCATCGATGGAATCGCGGTCACGCTCACTTTTTTCCCTGACACGGGCGTCCTGCGCATCACGGACAGCACGGGCTGCCGTTTGAGAGAAACACGCTGGTCCGCTTCGTGGGACAGCCTCGTCGCGACGTTCCGCGAACTCAGTGAAACGCCCGACGAAGACCGTGCCGATCCGGACGTGCTGTTCGGCAGCGCCTACCGTTCGCACGCGGCGAGCACGCGCTTCGCAACGTGAACCTATCGCGCGCCGCTGGCCGCCCGCGAACAAACGGGCGAACAGCGCCACGAATCGCCCTCGCTTCAGCCAATTGATTGCGCGAGCCCGCTCCTATACTTCTTTCCATGGAGCGGCGATTCAATAAGCCCCATCGATGCGGTTCCCCTCCGCGTCGTGCAAGACCGTAGGTTGCCTGCAGTTCGATCAGCAGTTTGAAGTCCTCGTTGCAGTAGCAGTAGGCCAGTACAGCAGTAGCAGTCGGGCAGTACCGCAGTAGCGAAGCAATGCAGTCGGCAACAGCAGTCGTAGCAGCGGCAAACGAGCAGTCGATTCACCGGTTTAAAGAATGCAGTTGGGGTTAGCAGCAAGGAGTAGGCGCGGGGCCAAATCGAAGCAAAAAGAAGCGTGACCAATAACAGCTTCATGTGATGAGCAGCAAGTCGGCAAGCATCCACGCGCCTGTACGATATGACTCATCCACCGAGCCCTGTTCCCCCGCGGAACAGGGCTCTTTTTTTGGCGTACACGATCCGCAGATCAAGCGCGCTCGACGTCCTGCCACGCGCCCGCCGCCATGCTCTTCACCGATGCATCGACGAATGCGAGTCCCTTCACGCCATCGCTCACGCCGGGAAAGAGCGTAGGCCTGTCATCCCGTTCGCCTTCGCTGATCCGACCTGCGACACGCTCCGCGAACTCCGTATAAAGATTCGCGAACGCTTCCAGATAGCCTTCGGGATGGCCGATGGCGATGCGCGTCGAGCGTTGCGCACCTTCGCTCATCGTCGGGCCGAGTCTGCGCGTGATGATTTGCTCGAAGCCGTCATGCCGGCGATGAATCAGACGGTTCGGTTCTTCCTGATGCCATTCGAGCCCGCCTTTGTCGCCGTGGATGCGAAAGCTCAGTCCATGCTCGGAGCCAGCCGCCGCGTTCGTTACCCAGAGCGAGCCGCGCGCGCCGTTCTCGTAGCGAAGCAGCGCGGAAACATAATCGTCGATGGTGCGGCCGGGAATCGCCGAGCCGACGTCCGCGCACACGCGCGTGACGTCGAGCCCGGTGACGTACGCGCCCAGATGAAACGCGTGCGTGCCGATATCCATCAGCACGAGCGAGCGGCCCGCGCGTCCCGATTCCGTGCGCCAACCGGCGGGCAGATCGTGCGCGGCCAGATAGCTCTGCACGTATTGCAGATGCACCTGGCGAATCTCGCCGAGTTCGCCAGCACGGACCATATCGCGCGCCTGCCGCACCATCGGAAAGCCCGAGTAGCAGTACGTCACGCAGAACTCCGCGTTCGTCGCCTCGACGCGCGCCGCAATCTCGCGCGCCTGCGCCAGATCGTTGGCCAGCGGCTTGTCGCAGATCACGTGAAAGCCCTTGTCGAGCGCCATCATGCAGATCGCGTGATGCGAGTCGTTGGGCGTCATCACCGCGACCACGTCGATGCGATCGGGCCGCGCGACTTCCTCTTCGATCATCTGCTGCCACGACGGATACGCGCGCTCATGCTCGATGCCGAGATTCAACGCCGCCTGACGCGCGCGTTCAGGGTCGGAGGACAGCGCGCCCGCGACGATGTCGTAGTGGCCGTCCACCCGCGCCGCGATGCGATGCGTCTCGCCGATGATCGACCCCGGGCCGCCGCCGATCAGTCCGAGCCGAATGCGTCTGCCGATTGTGCTTATCGTCATGTCGTCTCCGTCGTTCGAGTAAGTACGAGCTAGTGCGTAGCTAGTGCGTAGCTAGTGCGTCGCGTTGCGGACTTCGAGATCGCGCAGTGCTTCCGCGAATTTTCCGTCGGACCAGTTTTCATCGAGCGCTGTCGCGAAGATCTGTTGCTGGCTCGCGGGCGCGAGTCCGCCGACGGGTGGATTGCGATCGAGATTGGTCGGGAACGCGTAGCCTTCCGCGCACGATGCGATCACGGCCACCGCTTCCGGCGCGCCGATCCGCCGTTGCGCGCGCATCGCACGCAACGCGGGAAACACGGCATTGCACATGCGCGCGCGATCGAGCGATTCCATCGCGCGCCCATAGGCCGACGACACCTGCAGCAGATTCGCCATCCGCTGCACGTCGCGCGTACGGTTCGAACCGGCCGCATGAAAGAGCGCGGGACTAAAGAAGATCGCATCGCCCTTTCGCAGCGGCAGCTGAGCGTAGTGCGATTCGAAATACTCGCGGAAATCCGCGCGGCGCCACGCGACATAGCCCTGCGGATAACGCTGCGAGAACGGCAGCAGCTTGGTCGGCCCGCTATCGACGGGCATGTCGGTGTGCGCGACGGCGCCTTGCAGCGTCAGCAGCGCCGACATCAAGTGCACATGGGCGGGAAAGCGCTGCGCTTCGTCGACGGTGAGAAAGCCGAGATGAAAATCGCGGTGCGCCTGTTGTGCTTCGCCGCCCGGACGCACGACGTTCACCTGCGACGTCATCTGATAGCCGGGGCCGAGCCACGCTTCGGCGGCCGCCATCAGGATCGGATTCGCGAAGTAGCGCACGAAAACTTCCGGCGCGGCAAGGCAGAGCTTTTCTTGCGCGTTCCAGATGCGGTCGTTCGCGCCGGCCTTCGCGAAGTGATCGGCGCCGCCTCCCGCCTTGCGCTCGCTTCGGATGATCGATTCGAAGATCGCGGTTGCATCGTCGATCGCGGACGTGTCTTCGTAGGCGCGCTTGAGCACGAACACGCCGGCGCCGTCGAGCAACACGTCGGCCCATTCGGCCAGCAGTTCGGGACGCCGCGACGCATCGCCCACGACAGGCCGCAGCGCGTCGCAGTCGTACACGGGAATAGCTTGTTCGATGGCGGCGGCGAAGCGCGGCCGTGTGTACGCTTCGCGCGAAGCTTCAATCAGCGTCGCGAAGCCGTCGACGGAACAGTCCGCTTCGCGAAACCATGCGTGCGCGCCCGATGCAAAACGTCGAGGGTTCTGGCTCATGTCGTCTCCCTTCCGATGCAACCTGATGGCTGGATGTTTCGAACCAGCTTATCGCCAAACTTCGGCGCTGCGTTACTATCGAAACATCAAAAACACATCAAAAACCGACGGCGCTTTCGGCCTGCGAGCCATGAGTCATCCCTTTCTGATCAAGGAAATCGCGTTGCAGGCGGGGCTCGGCACGGCCACCGTCGACCGCGTGCTGAACGGTCGCGCGCACGTTCGCGAGCACACGCGCCGCCGCGTGATGCAGGCGATCAGGGAACTGGAGAAGCAGCAGATCACGATGGCGACGAGCGGGCGCAAGCTCGTCGTCGATGTCGTCGTGGAGGCGCCGCGCCGTTTCGCCGACGAGATCCGCGACGCGCTCGAAGATACGATTCCGAGCCTGCATCCCGCGATCTTCCGGCCGCGCTTTCTGATGCAGGAGACGATGACGACGGCGCAAGTCGTCGATGCGTTGCGCGCGATCGCGCGGCGCGGAAGTCACGGTGTGTTTCTGAAGGCGCAGGACGTGCCGGAGATCGCGCAAGCCATCGCTGAACTGAAGCAGCGCGATATTCCTGTCGTGACGATGTTTACCGACATCCCGGTGTCGGAGCGCATTGCGTATGCGGGGCTCGACAATCGTGTCGGCGGCGCGACGGCTGCATATCTGATCGGCCACTGGCTCGGCAGGCGCGCGGGCAACGTGCTCGTGACGATGAGCAACGAGCGCTTTCGCGGCGAAGAAGAGCGCGAGGCGAGCTTTCGCGCGACGCTGCGCGAACGGTACGCGCATCTGACGCTGATCGACGCGAGCGGCGGGCAGGGGCTCGATGCGGAAACGGAAGACCGCGTGCGCAAGGCGCTCGAAGCGGGGCAGAAGATTGCCGCCGTCTATTCGATGGGCGGCGGCAACGCGGCGATTCTGCGGGCGCTCGGGTCGCTGAACCAGCATCCGAAGTGCTTCATCGGACACGATCTGGATCGCGAGAACGTGCAGTTGCTGCGCGACCGCGCGATCACGGCGGTGCTGCACCACGACTTGCGGCAGGACATGCGCTCGGCGTGTCGCCACGTGATGTGCTTTCACAACCTGCTGCCGATGTCGGCGGTGAGCGCGTCGTCGTCGGTCGTGGTGGTGACGCCGGAGAATATTCCGCACGAAGTGGCGCGGCGCTTTGCCGGGCGCGATGAGCGCGAGAGTTAGCGGCTACCGCGCGGCCGCGTCACCACATGCTGTTCGCTTGGCCGTGAAAAGAAAAACGCCACGGACAAAAGCCGTGGCGCGCAAATCGTCCCGATGATTCCAACTGCGTGAAGAATCATGGAGAACCTGGAGACGGGAACAAGTCTACGTCGACGCGGCAAGCGCCATTGAGCGAATAGTGAGCGTTTTTCCCCGCAATTCGCTGTGTCCCGCGTATTCCGGTTCATGCGCGCCGTTTCGCCGAACCGGCACGTTCCGCATGATCGTTGGCCTCGTCAACCTGCGTCCATTCCGCCGATTTCACCTGATTGCGCCCAGCCGCCTTCGCCGCGTAGAGCTGCGCGTCGGCGGCGGCGACGAGTTCCGGCGGCGTGCCGCCGTCGGCGGGACGGCATGTCGCGACACCGATGCTCACCGTCACGCCGCCGTGATCGGGCGGCAGTTGCTTGACGCGCGACGTCTCGACGACGCGGCGGATTTTCTCGGCGACATGGATCGCTGCATTCGACCCCGTGTCCGGCAGCACGACGGCAAACTCTTCGCCGCCATATCGCGCGACCATGTCGATCGAGCGCCGCGCCATCGACGCGATGCAATCCGCGACGGCCGCCAGCACTTCGTCGCCGGCTGCATGGCCGTAGGTGTCGTTGAGGCGCTTGAAGTAATCGATGTCGATGAAGAGCACCGACAACGGCGCGTCCGTGCGCCGCGCGCGGCGCCATTCGTCGTCGAGATGCAGGTCGAGCGTGCGGCGGTTGCTCAGCTTGGTGAGCGGATCGGTGGCGGCCAGCTCGGCCAGGCGCGCCTGCGCACGCACCTTGTCGCGCAGCGTGAACGCAAGCGTCCAGCAGACCAGCACGACGATTGCGCCCAGCATGAAAGTGAGTCCGCCCGCGATCACGCTGCGCGTGCGCCATAGGGTGAGCACATCATCGACGGCGGGCGCGACGACCACCACCAGCGGCGTGCCGGGCACATGCTCGTACGAGTAGATGCGCTGCACATGATCGACGGGCGAATAGTCGATGTACGACCCTGCCGTTCCCATCCGCCTGTCGGCGTACAGTGGAATGCCTTTTACGTTGGTGCCGATCAGGCCTTCGACAAACGGCTTGCGCGCGAGCACCGTGCCGTCGTCGAGCAGAATGGCGGCCGTTCCCGCCTGGCCTGTGCTGACCTTGTCGAGCAGCCGCTGCAAATAGGCGATGCGTACTGCGAGCAGCGCGACGCCGGCGAACGAGCCGTCGGGCGCATCGATGCGTCGGGACAGTGCAAACGAAAGCTCGTGACCGCGCAGCCGCGACCGGTACGGATGCGAAACAAACAGGCCGGCCTGCGGGTCGCGCCGTTGGACGGTGAAATAGTCGCGGTCGTCGAACTTGACGGTCTTGTTGACGGGGCCTTGCTGCGTCGCCTTGAGCATGCCTCGCGCATCGACGACATAGGCGCCGCCGAGGTACGCGGCCAGGGTCGCGCGATCGAACAGCATCGTGCGGCGCAGCTCGTCGGGCATCTGCCAGACGGCGGGCTCCTGCGCACGATGGACGATTTCCTGCAACGACAGGTCGTAGATTTCGACGTTGCGCGCGATATCGCTCGATATCAGCAGCACGAGATTCGCCGACGTTTCGCGTGCGTGGTCAAGCGCGTCGGTGCGTCCCGAGTACAGCGTGGCCAGCGTCAGGCCCGCCATCGCCGTCGCGATCAGCGTGCCCGCAATGCCCGTCAGGAACGGGCGATTGCCAACCGCTTGCGACACGGCCGCGCCGTGCGTGCGCTCAAGGTGGTGAAGCCTGTGACGGATGACCAGAAGCGGATTCAACACAAGGACAGTCTCTGTAGTGGGATCACTACGCTATCAGGCTGGCGAAGTGTCCAGCAAGCGCCGCGATCGTGTTCGATGCGTGTCGAATGCGTACCTACTGAACGCGCGCTTGCGATGTACAGTGATAGCCCAACCGACTATCACAAACAACGACATGACGACTGGCTTCGCTCGCCGCGCATTTTCATGGACCGACTTCAGCCTCACCGATCTCATCGAACGAGGCGAGTGGCGGCCAAAAGATGAAGCGTTATCCGGCGAAGCATCGCGCGCCGCGCAGGACGCCCGCTTGCCGCGCCGCGGACGGACGCTGTGGCTCGCCATCAGCCTGTCGATGGGCAGCGCGATCGCGCTGGGGCTTGCGCGCTTTTCGTACGCGCTGCTGCTGCCGTCGATGAAAACGGACCTCGGCTGGAGCTTCGCGCAAGCGGGCGCGATGAACACAGCGAATGCGCTCGGCTATCTGCTCGGCGCGCTGGCGTTTCCTCGACTGTCGCGGCGATGGTCGGCAGGCGCGCTCTTTATCGGCGGATGCGTTGCGACGGCCTTGCTGATGGCGGCGACAGGCATGCTGTCCGACACCAACGCGCTGTTCGCGCAACGTGTCGCGACAGGCATCGCGAGCGCGTTCATCTTCGTGAGCGGCGGCGTGCTGGCGGCACGGCTCGCATCGTCGAGTCCGCGCGATGCAGGGCTCGTTCTCGGCCTCTACTACGGCGGCACGGGATGGGGCATCGTCGCGTCGGCGCTGCTCGTGCCCGCCACGCTCGTCGCTGCCGTGCATGGCTGGCAAGTTGCATGGTTTGCGCTTGCAGGCGCGTGCGTCGCGTTGTCGGTCGTCGCCGGCATCGCTGCGAGGCGCGTCGACAAGCAGCATGTCTTGCGGACGAGCGCAGCGGGCGAAGCTGCCGCAACAACGCGGCACGTGTCGGTCTTTCGCTATGCGTTCGCGCTTTCCGGCTACGGGCTCTTCGGCGTCGGCTATATCGGCTACATGACGTTCATCGTCGCGCTCCTGCATGGCGTCGGCATGAGCGAAGGCGTCGTGACGGGCTTCTATGTGCTGCTCGGCATGGCGACGATCGTCTCCGCGCGCATCTGGTCGCGGCTGCTCGACCGCATGCGCGGCGGCCAGGCGCTGGCCGTGCTCAACGCTCTGCTTGCGTTCGCGACGGTGCTGCCTGCGCTCGTCGCGCATCCCGTCGTCGCGTTTGCGTCGGGGTTGCTGTTCGGCGCGACGTTCCTTTCCGCCGTCGCATCGACGACAGCGTTCGTGCGTCACAATCTGCCCGCCGCGCATTGGGCACGCGGCATCAGCGCTTTTACGATCGTGTTCGCGTTTGGGCAGATCGTCGGGCCGACGGTGATCGGCTGGGTCTCCGACGGCGCCGGTCTAGAACGCGGCCTCATCTATTCGGCATGTCTGCTTGCTGCGGGCGCGGCGCTTGCGACATGTCAGAGGACATGGGCGCAAAAGGGAGATTCGGTCAACTGATCGTTTTCGTCGACGCGCGCATGTACGGCGCAACAGCATATTCAATGCCACATCAGGTATTGCGCGGGCTGCACGCCTCAAAGATTGCGGTCGCCAGCGCACAGACTGCGGGCAACAGCGGGAACACGATGAAAACCGACGAAATACTCAGTGCTTCCATTCGAATTTGACTGTTGCTATTTCGTCAAAACAACTAGAGAGACGGGAGATCAAGGCCTAAAGTTAAAGTGCTTTCTCAAGTCTCTTGTGCAGTGCGGGGGGTGTTATGAAACGTAGAAACGCGCGACAACTGGTTCGGCTACTGTCGGACATGCGGCACGCGGCGGATTGCAGGGCGCTTCGCGCAGCTGCGACGCAACGGGCGATGGAGCTTGCAGCAGCTGAGGCAGCGGAGGAAGAGCAGGAAAAGCCTGACACAGTGCGCGAAGGCTCCCGCGAAAAGAGGACGTGGAGAACGTCATGAAACCCGCCACCGAGCAGTCGCTGCATTTTCTGGTCGACAAGTGGCTGGGGCCGGTTTCAGCACCCGTGCGCGTGACCCAGGTCGGCCGCACGAAACGGGACAACACCCGCTACGTGCGCGTCGAGACATCGTTGCCGGACGGTCGGCGTTCGCTCTTCTTCTTTCGTCACGACGACGGCTGTTGGTGCGTCTTTCCGCCGACGCCGAAGAAGCGCGGTTCCGACGACGAAAGCCGGCAGAGCGCGTTTGCCGCGCAGGCCGTCGCCTGAAGCGGCTTGTGACCGCTTGTAATCGCTCGTCGCCGCTTGTGGTCGCCTGTGACCGCTCGCGCGGCGTAATTCCAGCGGGCCGCGCGTCAGGCCGGTTCCGCTGAATCGGACGATACCTGGCGCCGGCCGCTCCACATCGGCATCACCTGGCAGACGATCAGGCCCGCGAGCATCAGCGCGCAGCCAAGCATTGCCCGCGCCGCGAGCGTTTCTCCGAGCACGAGCCAGCCGGCCAGCGCCGCGAACACGCCTTCCATGCTGAAGATCACGGCGGCGTGCGCGGGCGCGGCATCTTTTTGCGCGACCACCTGAATCGTGTACGCGACGCCCACCGACAGTGCGCCGCCGTAGAGAATCGTCGGCGCGGCGCGGACGATGTCGCTCAGGCGCAGCGGATCGACGGCGAGTCCGATCGCGAGGCTCACGACGCCGCACACGACGAACTGCACCAGCGCGAGCGCAAGGGGATCGTGACGGCGCGCAAAACGGCTGACCAGCACCACCTGGGCGGAAATCACGATGGCGCCCGCCAGTTGGAGCCAGTCGCCGTACAGAATCGAAAAATGCTCGTCGACGCTCAGGAAGTACATGCCGAGCGCGGCCAGCGTTGCGCCGAGCCACACGCCGAGGCCCGTCTGATGGCGCAGCACGACGCCCATCAACGGCACGATGACGACATACAGCGAGCTGATGAAGCCCGCATTGGCGACTTTCGTGTACTGGAGGCCAATCTGCTGGCACGAAATCGACACGGCGACCAGCAGGCCGAGCAGCGCCCCGTCGCGCCATAGCTTGCGTGCGGTCGAAACGGCGACTGCGGGCGTCGTTTCCGTCGGGATGCCGGGCTTGCGGCGTCGCGTGATCGACCAGACGATCAGCACGACGAACGCGCCCAGCAGAAAGCGCAGCCCGGTAAAGAGAAACGGTCCGATTGCATCGAGGCTCAGACGCTGCGCGACGAATGCGCTGCCCCAGATCATTGCGGCGACGAGCATCAGAAGATTCGCGCGCAGGTGTTGGCGGGTGGCGGTTTTCAAGCGGAGATTTCCTGCAAGGCAACTCATTTCGTGGGATGCGCGGCGCATAGGGCGCGTATCTCTTCAGACGAAACGATGATTCATGACGGCATTGGTGGCAGCCGACATGATACCCGGGCACGCCGTCGGCGAAGCGTCGACGGGGTGAAAGCATCGAGTAAGCTAAATGTGTCCCCGAAAATACAATCCAACTTTATGGGATGACAAACTGCCTACGCTGCGTGATACTCCCCCGCGGGGAGCCGGGAGGCGCTGTGTGGCCCGGCCGGCTTCACCGTCTTGCTGTCCAATTCAACATTTGACTTAAAAAGTCGTCAGGTTTTGGGGATAAACACACATGAAGAAGATCATCGCCTCGCTCATCACCGCCTCGCTCGCACTCGTGTCCGTTCAGGCTTTCGCACAGGCATCCGACGCAGCACCGGCAGCCGCTAGCGCCGCCAAGCCGAAGCACGCCCACAAGCAACTGAAGACGCACGGCAAGCGTGCAGGCGTGTCGAGCGCCGCTTCGGCTGCAGGTACGAACGACAAGGGCACGACGAACTAAGCAGCCCGTTCGTCACTCAAGCTGCGAGCGGTTTGCCCGGCGCGTCATCTTCGATGGCACCGGCGCCTTCGCAGCGCTGCTGGCGTAGCAACAAGAAAGGCCGAAGCGAATGCTTCGGCCTTTTGCATTTTCAGCGCGGGCAGTCGTGCCCACGCACCTGAACGGAAAACGTCGACGCCGCGCTTTGCGTGCGCTCAAGCGCTCGCTGCGAGTCCGTTGACCAGCAATTCGGCGATCAGCGCGTTCATGCCTTCCGGATGCGTCGCGGCGCGCTCCTTCAACTGATCGACGAGCGCTTCCGGCAGCTTGCACGCGAACGGCACGAGACCCATTGCCTGATCGAGCTTGCGCTGCTCGCGCCGGTCGAGCTGCGGCTGTTGCGACGACGCCTTGCCGAAACGGTCGGCGGCGAGGGTTTGTTTCATCTGGTTGCCCAGTTTCAGCGCCTTGTTCTTCTCAAGGTCGAATTTCTTCATTGCCATGCTGAAGGCCTCTAACGAATAAGCAATCCGACATTGTACGCACCGCGCGCGCCTGAAATGCCGGTTAAGCAGCGCCGTGTGTGCACGGCAGGGTGCAGGTCATTGCGCGGCAGTCTGCGCGCCCGTCACGCTATCCATCAACGCGCGCATCCGCCGCCAATGGGAACCTTCCCAGAAGACGCGCCGGCAGATGTCGCAAGTCACGAACTGCGAATGCCGCTCGAGCACCCCGGCGGGCGCGCGTCCGATTGCTTCGTCCTTTGGAATGCGCCGCAGCGGCGCGTTGCACGTCAGGCACAGGCGAAACGGCCGCGCAGTGCCCGCCAGATCGAGCCGGCTGAAAATCTCGCGCAACTGTGCTTCGGGCTTCAACGCGCGTACATAGCAGCCATGCGTGATCGTGCGGCGCTTGAGCAGTTCTCGGTCGCGCGTGAGGACAATGCGGTCTTCGTCGGAGGCGATCGACTCGATGTGCGAATCGGCGTAATGGTTGTCGTAGAGTGTGTCGAAGCCGGCCAGGCGCAGCAATTGCGCGAGCCCGCCTAGATGCGCGTCGGCGACGAAGCGCACCACGCGTAATGGGCGCTCGCGTACGCGCAGCAGCGGCTGGATGTCGAGCGCCTCGAACTTCGGATAGACGGCAACGCGATCGCCTTCCTGCAACTGATGCTCGAAGCCGACCGATTCGCCGTTCACGACGATCAGCTCGACTTCCGTATGCGGCACGCCGAGCGCTTCGATCATGTGCTTGGCCGTGGCGGCGCGCGCGCACTCGCAACTGAATGACTGCCGACGCAGCGGCCGCGCCAGGAAGTCGTTCAATTCTTCGTAGAAGCGGAAAGTCGCGGTGACCATGGTGCGAGTATGGCACTGCGTCCGGCGCAGTGCCGATGGGCAATTACGAGCACGGCTCGCGCGACTATGCTCTACTGCGGATTCTGTTGAACAGGAGCTATTGATGGACATCGGTTTTATCGGTCTCGGTGAGATGGGCGGCGCGATGGTCGCAAACATCTTGAAAGCCGGGCACAGCGTGCGCGTGTGGAACCGCTCGCCGGACAAGGCGCAGGCGCTAGCCGAACTGGGCGCGCAGGTGGTCGGTTCGCCCGCCGAGGCTTTCGCCGGGGACGCCGTCTTCTCGATGCTCGCCGACGATGCCGCGATGCGCGATGTCGTCAGCGCGTCGTTGCTCGAGCATGCGCCGCGCGGGTTGATCCACGTGAACATGGCGACGATTTCCGTCTCGCTCGCCGAAGAGCTCGCGACTGCGCACGCGAGCCGTGGCGTGCACTACGTGGCGGCGCCCGTGATGGGCCGGCCGGACGTGGCGGCCGCCGCGAAGCTGACGATCGTCGCTGCCGGGCCCGCCGAGGCGATCGACCGCGTTCAGCCGGTGTTCGATTCGATCGGCCAGAAGACGTGGCGCATCGGCTCGCTGCCGCAGCAGGCGAACGTCGTGAAGCTCGCGGCGAACTTCATGCTGGCGTCCGCTGTGGAGACGCTCGGCGAAGCATCGGCGCTGCTGGGCGGTCATGGCGTCGCGATGCAGGATTTTCTCGACGTCATCACGAATAGCGTGTTCCCCGGGCCGGTGTATCAGGGCTACGGCAAGATGATCGCGGAACGGCGCTACGAGCCCGCGCTTTTCAAGGCGCGGCTTGGCCTGAAGGACGTGCGGCTCGCGCTGGCGGCAGCCGACTCCGTCTCGACGCCGCTGCCGGTGGCGAGCGTCGTGCGCGACAGCCTGATCGAAGCAGTCGCGCATGGTGATGGAGAGAAGGATTTCGCCGTGCTTGGGCAAGTCGCCTCGCGGCGAGCGGGCCGCTGACGCTTTGTAGCGGCAGCTGATCTTTGATTCCGGCTTGAACCGCGCCGTCGCTTGTCGATCCTTGCTGTCATTCGCGGCGGCAGGCGGCGGGCTTCGGCGCGCAACGGGCGGGGCGGGCATAATGTTCGTCCCGCCCGTTTTCCATTTCATCGAGCACGAAGCATCATGAGTCTGCATACCTGGTGGCTCTACGTGGCCACGGTTTTTGTCGTCTGCGCGATCCCCGGTCCGAACATGCTGTTGATGATGACGCACGGCGCACGCTACGGCATGCGACAAACGACGGCCACGATGGCCGGCTGTCTGATGTCGCTGATGCTGATGCTGGCCGTGTCTGTCGCCGGGCTTGGTGTGTTCCTGAAAGCCTGGCCGACGATGTTCAATGCATTGCGCCTGCTCGGCGCGGCGTATCTGATCTATCTCGGCGTGAAGGCATGGCGTGCGCCCGCGAGCGAAATCGCGGCGGCGAAAATCGAGGCTTCGCCCGACGATACGGGCAGCAAGCTCACCCGTTCGCGCGGCTCGCTGTTTCGCAACGGCTTTCTCGTCGGCAGCAGCAATCCGAAGGCGATTCTGTTTTCGGCTGCGCTGCTGCCGCAATTCATCGACGCGTCGCGCCCGACGCTGCCTCAGTTCGCGGTTCTCGTCGCGACGACGGCCGTGCTCGAAGTCAGCTGGTACATTGTGTACGCGGGCTGCGGCACGCAGATCGGCGCGAAGCTTAAAAGCAGCAGCGTCGCGAAGGCGTTCAACCGGCTGACGGGCGGCGTGTTCGTCGGCTTCGGCGCGATGATGGCGCTGGTGCGGCACTGACGCTTCACGCTCGCCACGCGGTTCAGCGCGGCGAGCGGGCCCTCGATTGTTCGGCTTGCTCGCCCGGTCTTGCTGCGAGCAACCACGCTCAATGCGGGGTCCGCCGAGCGGCGCGGTCGACGAATCCGAACAGCAGCACGGCGATTGTGAACCCCAAGGCTATCGCGCACACGCCGCTCCATCCGGCCCACGCCCACGCCGCGCCCGCCAGTACGGCGCCAATCGCTCCGCCGATAAAGAAAATTCCCACGAAGAGCGCATTCAACCGACCGCGCGCGGTCGGGTTGATGAGATTGATCGCGCGTCGTCCGAGCGTCTGATCGGTGATGACGCCCGCATCGAGCGCTGCGGCGCCGGCGACCAGCAGCGCGAGCGCCGCAACGGGATGCGCAGCCGGCGAGAAGCCGCCCCAGCCCGCGCCCGCGATACCCAGCACGAGAACGGCGCCGATCATCACCAGATGCGAGGCGATCTGCGTCGAGCGCTCCGCGCCGCGATCACCGAGATAGCCGGCGAGCGGCGTGACGATCGCGCCCGTGGCGCCCGCCAGCGCGAATGCCGCGATGCCTTGCATGCCGAGCGAAAACGGTGGCTGCGCGAGCCGCAATGCGATGGCCGTCCAGAAGGCGCTGAACGCGCCGAGGGCGAGCGCGGCCAGCGTCGCGCGCCGTTGCAGCACGGGCTCGGTGCGCAACAGCGTCCACAGTGAGCGCAGCAATTCCGTGTAGCGCGCGTGGGCAAGTGGCATGTGGTTCGGCAACTGAACGTACAGGACGAGCGCAAGCAACGCATCGGCGGCCGCTTCGATGCCGTAGAACGAGCGCCATCCGAACGACCCCGCGATCACGCTCGCAAGCGGACGCGACAGCAGAATGCCGAGCATCAGTCCGCTCATCACGTTGCCGACGGCGCGCCCGCGCCGGCTTTCCGGCGCCATCGACGCCGCCATCGGCACGAGCATCTGGATCACGCTCGACGTCGCGCCCGCGAGAAATGCCGACGCCAGAAATAGCCAGCCCGACCGTGCGAGCGCCGATAGCGCGAGGAACGCAGCACAGAACGCGAGCGTCCTGAAGATGAGCCGGCGGTTTTCGAGCAGATCGCATAGCGGCACGAGCAGCAGCAAACCGGCCGCGTAGCCGAGCTGAGGCAGCATCGCGATCAGTCCGGCCAGTTCCGGCGGCAGGTTCAGCGCGCGGCTGACAGGCCCCGTCAACGGCTGTGCCGCCGACAGATTCACGACGATCACGCCGACTGCGGCGGCGAAAAAGAGCGTCAACGGCGTGGTCAAAGTCCCCCGCGTAGCGGGCGATCGCGCCAATGACGGCGAGGGCGGTGTGGTGACGGCGCGCGGACAGGTGTCGGCGGGTCGGTTCATCGGTTCGGCTCCGAAAGGTTTTGGTCCGTCCTATCGTAGGGATGCCGACGTTATGCGACAATTGAATTATCTCGATAATGTTTATGCGAGGAAGTTTTGAACACGCGAGACTTGCAGGCGTTCGTCGCGGTTGTCGAAAGCGGATCGATGGTGCGGGCGTCGGAAAAGCTGTTTCTCACGCAGCCGGGACTCACGCGCCGCGTGCAGAACCTGGAGACGATGCTCGGCATCGAGTTGCTCGACCGGCAGAGCAAGCCGCTCAGGCCGACGGCGGCGGGCAACGAGGTGTACGGGCTCGCGCGTACGGTGCTGCGCGCCGTCGATGACCTGATGGCCGTCGCGTCGCCCGACAGCGAGCCGACGGGCGAGCTGAAAATCGGTGTGCCGCCGTTTCTGTCCGAACTCGCGCTGGAGCAGCCCATCGACCGGTTGCGCAGCGCGTTTCCGAAGCTCACGCTGCGCGTGACGGCGGGCTGGTCGCCGGGGTTGCTGCAGGGCGTCGAGCGTGCCTCGGCGGATGCGGCCGTGGTGCTGCTGCCCGAGGGCATCCCGTTGCCGGAAGCGCTCACCGCGACGCTGCTCGCGTACAAGCCGACCGTGGTCGTCGCGCCGCGCTCGTTCGGCTTCACCGGGAAGCCGACGACGCTCGCCGAACTGTCGTGTCATCCGTGGGTGCTGAATCAGGATGGCTGCGGGATGCGCTCGGCGCTGAGCCGCGCGATGTCGGCTGCGGGGTTGCCGTTCAATGTCGCCGTCGAGGCATTCGGCTCGGAATTGCAGTTGTCGCTCGTCGCGCGCGGCCTGGGCGTGGGGCTCGCGGCACCGGAAGTGCTGGCGCGCAGCCCGCAGCGCGAGTCGCTGCAGATTCTCGACGTGCCGGATTTTCGCAGCGGCCTGAACGTGTGGCTCGTGCATGGGGCGCTGCCTGGGCGCCTGATGCGGCCGATCGCGTTGATGCGCGACGCGCTGATCGAAAAGCTGGAAAAGGATGCCGCCTGCTGGCCGTTGGCCGGCTCGACGGCATGATGCGGAGCACAACGAACGCCCTCGCAAGGTGCGGTACGGCGATATGTCGCCCATGTGCTGCATAGAGCGGTTGCTCTAAATTGAAATGTTGCGTCGCATCACAGGGTTTGCTATAGTTGTTTTTGTCTCCTCCATGTCTCCTCTGATATGGATTCAGCCCGCCAACTTCGGCGGGCTTTTTTTTGCCCGTTTCCTTCACGTCCTTGCTGTTGCGCGCGGCCGGTGCCATCAAAGCCGCTCGCGCTCGCACTCGCGTCGTCAGAATTTGTACGACACCGCGAGGTACGTGATGATCGGATCGGCCTTCAGCTCAGCCTTCGATACGCCCAGTTCCGTGCCGTCCGCCGCCTTGATGATCACCGACGAGGTTGTCTTCAGCGGGATATAGGTGACTGACGCCGTCACGCCCCAATGGTCCGTGATGTTGTACATCGCGCCGGCGTTGAAGACGGGTGCCCATGACGACGACGCCTTCGCTTCCACCGATGTCTTGCCCGGCTTGCCCGCGCCCGCGGCGAGGATCGCGCCGAGGTTGTCCTGCGTCGACGTGACGAAGTTGTTGTTTAGCTGGATGTCGCTGAACCAGTTGTACGACACGCCGATGCCGAGAAACGGCCGGAACTTCGCCGTCGCCGACGCGAAGTAATACTGGAAGATCAGCGCCGGGCTCCATTGCCGCACGCTCTTCACGATCGGATTGACGGCGGGATCGCCGATGTCCTGCTTGCCGAGCGCGCCCGCCGGGCCGGGCGGCTGGATCGTGCCGTGCCCGTATATCTGGAACTTCGGCGGAATGCCCGCCACCGACGTCACCGCGATATGGTCCGTGACGAAGTGCGAAAAGACGAGACCGGCCGTGTCGGCATTCGTCGTCGACAGGCTGGTGCCCGGCGATGTGAACGAACTCGGCAGCCGCAAAGGCGTGTTGATCGGCACGGGCGCGACGTGTGTCGTGAGCGGCGTGCTCGAATCCTGCGGCATCACGTGAAACCAGCCGAGCGTGACGAGATTGTCGCCGGCCTTTTGCGCGTGCGCGCTCTGCGTGACGAGCGCGCCGATTGCGGCAGCCGACGCCGCGACCAAGAGCCTTTTCATTCTGTTCCTCCTGAGCGGGCGGCCTGCCGCGCGGGCAACGGCGTTATCGGCGCCGTCTGGCCCGCGCCCCGGCCGTCCGCTCTGCCGCGCGGGCAGAGGGACGGGCCGAGGGGCGATCGCCTCGTTGCGTTTTATGGTGAGGAGCGCGCGCCCATCACTGGACGAAGGCGCCGATCGTGAAGTACGGCGACGACGCATTCGACAAGTCCAGGAAGCCGAACACGCCCCCCGTGAAAATGAACTTGCCGGTCGGCGCGCTGCCTGCCGCCGCGCTCGCGTAGGTCGACGTGACGACGCCGGGCACCGTCTGCGTGAAATCGAGGTTTAGCGCCTTGGTGAGCGAGGCCTGCGACGGGTTGAACGGATCGAGCAGCGTCGCCTGTGTGCCGACGAGCGCATTCGTCCGGTAGTCGAACTCGCTGTCGACGCCGATGTACTCGCCGTTCTGCGAGTTGACGGCGATGTTCGTCTGAGGCGCGAGGATCGAGATACCCGATTCGTCATCGGCGACGGGGCCGCTCAAGCCGTTCTGCGGATTCGGCGTCAGCGACGAATTCGCGACGCCCGTGCGGATCAGGATCGGCACGTTCTGGTTGCGCAGCTTGCCGACGATCATGAAGCCCTTGGCGACAGGCGATGTCGCGAGCGTCGGTTTGCCCTGGCCTTGGAAGTTGTCGGTTTCGAACGCGCCGCTGCCGTCGGACGACTGCGCCCAGTTCGTGCCAGGCTGCTGACACTTGCCGGCGTTGACGCCCGCGTTGTCGCACTCGGTCCAGGTTCCGTCGGCGTTGATCGTGATCTTCGTATCGACGACGGTCGGTGCGAAGTTTTGCGACGGAATCTGGTGATAGCCGAGCTGGTTGTACGTGCCCACGACGTTGGCAAGATTCTTCTCGATCGACGAGAAGCCGATGAATGGGTAATACGGGAATGTCGTATCGGGCACCTTGCCCTGGCCGAGAATCCCATCGAACTGGATCTCGGCGCCCGGAATCGTGCCGCCTGCCACGCCTTCGCCGACGAAGATGCGCGCCGGACGGTTCGGATCGAGGCTCGCGCCGTTCAGGCGGAACGCGCACTGATTGAGCTTGTTGGTGGGCAGCTGCGTTTCCTGGGTGAGCGTGCCGGATGCCGTCTGTCCTTTGCGGGTGGGCGCGACCGTTCCCTTCGTCGCAGGTATCGGCGATTCGACGTAGGTGACTTGCCACGTCATCTTCGTCGTGTCGAGTTGCAGCTTGACGAGTTCGCCATCTCCACCGCCGCCCGTGAAGGTCGTGCCGTAATCGAGCGACGAAGGGCAAAGGCGCGCTTCCGTCGGCGGCGGGCCTTCGCCGCCCGAACCGCCGCAAGCCGAGAGCAACGGCGCAGCAAAAGCCAGCGCCGAAAGAATCTTCCAGTTCATTGTGCCTCCCTGTCTTGTTGTGGGCAGCCGGCTCCCAGTCCAGCCGCCTTTCGGTCTCGTGATCTAGCGTTGTTGCCGTACCGCGTTCGTTGCGTCCTGCTGCCCTTGCTGCATGTCTTGTTGCCGGGTTGCCGGTTGCAATCGTGTCGCCGGGTCGCTCACTTGGTTCACTTGCTGATCTGTGCGCCGACGCTGAAGTACGGCGAACTGGCCGTGTCGGCGTTGGCCGAAGTCGGCGCGACGCCGCCGTTTTCCGTGCCCTCGATGAAGATCGCGTAGAGTCCGCCCGCGGCGATGGCGAGGCCCAACTTGCCCTGCGTGTCGCCAACGTTCACGACGCCGGGGTTGCCGAGGCCGTACTTCAGCGCGAAGCCGCTTTCGGCTGCTTGCGTGGTCGGATTGATGAAAGTGCCGAGGCCGCCCTGGATCAGCGACGCGGTGTATTTGAAGTTCGAGTCCGCGCCGACATAGCCGCCGTCGAAGCCGCCCGACGCGAGCGGCGTCGCGCTAGCGAGCATCGCGATGCCGGATTCGTCGTCGACCTGCGCGTCGAGAGGAACGGCGCCCGTGCCGGTGAACACATAGCCCGTTCTCACGACGACCGGGACAGTGGCGCCGTTCAGCTGACCGAGGATCATATGGGCCTTCGACGTGCCCCTTTGGCCGAGCAGCGGCAAGCTGAACTGGTTTTCGATGCGCGGCGCGTTGTTGCTGTCGAAATAGCCGTTGGCGTTGAGCGTCAGCGGGTCGCCCGTCGACAGACATCCCGTCGAGCTCGTGTTACCGGTAGTGGGCGCCGGATTCGATGCGGACGAGCAGGCGCCGTTTGCGTCGAACGTTTCGGACGTGCTGGTTGCGGCCGCCGCGTAGTTCGCCGATGGCTCGATGTGATACAGCAGGCCGTTGTAGATGCCGGCGAGCTTCGAGAGATCGGTCGTCGTGCTCGCGAAGCCGAGGAACGGATAGAAGTCGAAGTGCCGGCTCGGCACGGCGCCGACGTTCTGGTAGGTCAGGATGTTCTTGCCGGCGTACGAGATGTCCGCGCCGGGAATGCCGCCGCCCGCGACGCCTTTGCCGACGAAGACAATCGGCGGGTTCGCCGACGAAAACGATGTGGTGTACGTCGAGCCCGTAGACGGCGCGGTGCCCGAGGCCGGCGTCAGCATGAACGCGCAGCGCGTCTGCTCGGCGTTGGGCAGCATGCCTGCGGGCGGATGCATGACAGCGCCCGTGACGGTCGTGCCCGCGCGCGTCTTGTCGACCTGTCCCGTCGACACGGGAATCGGCGATTCCAGAAACGTCAGCTTGTACGTCATCTTCACGGCGTCGATGTTCAGGGACACGACTTCGCCGCTGCCGGCCCCGCCCAGGTAGGTGTTCTTGCCGATGTCGGCATCGGCGGGGCAGAGCGTACTCGCGCTGGCCGTCGACGTCGGTGGCCCCTGCACGCCGCAACTCGATCCCGAGCACTGGCTCGTCTGGATCGAACCGGGGTTATCTGCCTTCCCTCCGCCGCAGCCGAGCAAAAAAGGCGAGCTGGCAATGGCACATGCCAGCCCTTTCGAAATGGCGTACATGCTGTTGTCTCCCTGTTGGCCGGAGTTGGGGCTTTTAACGCTTACTCCGATCCGTGTTTGCCGACTGATCTAATTTGCGAGCTAATTTCGCTGCGCGATTTAAGACTGTCAATTGAACGAATCGTCTAAAAAGTCCGATTCAAACAGCCCATTTTTCGCGGAGAGTCGCATGGCGCTTCGAGGCGCGCGTTTTTAAACAAAAACGGATTATTTCGAAGTCGGACGGATTTCTTCCGACTCCGCTCATCCTTTGCTGGTGGGCGATACACTAAAGTGCTCTATCATCTGCGAACGATCGTTCGCAAAAAAATCCGGAGTTTCCCTATGCGGTAACAGATGCTCAGAATGGGAAAAGGGAAGTAGTAAATGCCAGCTTTCAGGAATGCTGGAGATAGTGAGAAAAACGAAAGGAATCGCGCGGTGTTTTAATTAATGGTTTTAAATCGCGAATTGACGAGCGCAAAAGAAAAAGCCGGCGTTTGAATGGCCGGCTTTGTGACTTATGAGGACGGCCGTGCCGTCCGAGAGTGATCGGTTAGCGTTTCAATCCCGTCGCTTCGTCAGCGCCGATCGCGAGATTCATACACTGGATCGCCGCGCCCGACGCGCCCTTGCCCAGGTTGTCGAGCCGCGAGACCGTTACGAAGCGCTCTTCGCTGCCGAACACGAACAGGTCGACGCGATTCGTGTCGTTGTTCGCCTGGACGTCGAAGAATCCGCTGTCGAGGTTGTCGTCCGCGTTGAAGGGCGCGACGCGCACGAACTGCTCGCCGCTGTAGTACTCGGCGAAGAGCGCTTGCACTTCTTGCGGCGTGGCTGGCTTCGCGAGCTGGCTCGGCGTGAAGTACGTCGTCACGGCGAGGCCCTTGAAGAAGTTGCCGACGATCGGCGTGAAGATGGGCGGGTGCTTCAGGCCCGTGTGCGCGGCCATTTCCGGCAGGTGCTTGTGCGTGAGGCCGAGCGCATACGGGCGCGGGCTGTCGAGCTTCGCGTTTCCGCCCGCTTCGTAGTCCGCAATCATTTTCTTGCCGCCGCCGCTGTAGCCGGTGATCGAATAGCTGTGCGCAGCGAAATCCGCCGACACCACGCCCGCTTCGACGAGCGGACGCATCGCCAGCACGAACGCCGATGCGTGGCAGCCAGGCACCGCGATGCGCTTCGCCGTGCGCAGACGCTCTCGTTGCGCGCGGGCCAGTTCGGGCAGGCCGTACGCCCAGTCGGCATGGGTGCGGAACGCCGTGCTCGCGTCGATCAGCACGGTGCGGTCGTTCTCGACGAGCGAGGCCGATTCGCGCGACGCGACGTCCGGAAGGCACAGGAACGTGACGTCGGACGCGTTGATGAGACGACGGCGCTCGTCGATGTCCTTGCGCTTCGCTTCTTCGATGCGGAGGATTTCAACGTCTGCGCGTTGTGACAGGTATTCGAAAATTTTCAGGCCGGTCGTGCCTTCCTGTCCGTCGACAAAAACTTTCGTGCTCATCTCGATCTCGCTGGCTTACGGAAAACGGGCGCTCGCTGCGCCGGAACGCCATTTTAAGACTGCTTGGCGGCGCGTGTGCAGCGCATGTGCGGATTTGGTTAAAAACAAGTTGCGCTGCAACAGTGACAGCGGCATGACAGACCGCGCTGCCAGGACGCGACCAGCACGCGCCGCGCTCGCCTACGCCGGCTGTCCCGCCTTCCAGCGCGCTGTCACGGCCGCGATGCGCGCGCCGAACACCTTTGCCGTTTCGATGTCGCCGGGCAGCGGCGCTTCTTCGGGCGTCGCGTCGGCGGGCGACTGCGACAGCAACCCGGTGAAGCCGCCGACATAGTTCAGATCATTGCGAGTGGCCGCTTTCGTGTTGGACGGCATCATGCCCGTGCCCGCCCAGATCATGCTGTGCTGCATCGCGAGCGTGACGAAATACTGGATCGTCGAGAACTTGTCGCCGTTCATCGTCGCTGAATTCGTGAAGCCGGCGGCGATCTTGTCCTTCCATTTCTGGCCGAACCACGGCTTTGAACTGGCGTCGGCGAATTTCTTGAAGTCGGCGGACGGGCCGCCCATGTACGTGGGCGCGCCGAAGATGATCGCATCGGCTGCGTCCAGCTCGGCCCAGCCCGCGTCGTCGAGCTCGCCGACGGCGATCAGCTTTGCGTCCGCGCCGCCGTCGAGCGTGCCGGCGAGAACCGCTTCCGCGAGCTTCTTCGTGTGGCCATAGCCGCTGTGATACACGATGATGATCTTCGACATGGACAACTCCATCGTTGCAAGAAATGATTGGCAAGGGCAGAACGTTGCGGGTTCATTCTGTCATCAAGGGCGAGTTCTTTCAGACGCCGCGAGAAAACGCGGCGTCGTCCGATCGCTGTTGAGACCGCCTTGGAAAAAGGCTAGCGACCGTACATGACGGTCATGCGGGCGTAGCCGAGCGTCGCGGTGCTGATCTCGTGGTCGAACATCACCGAAGGCCGTCCCTGCGCGAGCCTGAGATTGGGCGCGCTCAGCGCATACACGGTGATGACATAACGATGCGGCTTGCCGGGCGGCGGGCAGGGGCCGCCGTAGCCGTCGATGTCGAAATCGTTGCGTGCTTCGACGGCACCGAGTTTCTTAAGAAAGCCGGACGCGCTAGCGTTTTCCGGCAGCCGGTCGACGTTGGCTGGAATGCCGACGACGGCCCAATGCCACCAGCCGCGTCCAGGCGCATCGGGATCGAAGATCGTGATCGCGAAGCTGCGCGTGCCGTCGGGCGGGTTATGCCAGCTGAGTTGCGGCGAATAGTTGTTGCCCTTGCAGTCGTCTCGGTCGAAGACCTGCGCGTTGTTGACCGTGCCGCCCGCGCGAAAACTGGTGCTGGTGACGGTGAACGCACTGTCGGCGAAGACCGTGGACGCGTGAACCGCGCACGCGAACGCGATGACGGACGCGGCGCGCGATGGCGCGACAGACAGAAACGGCAGGAACGAACGGGACGAAGCAGGCGTAACGACCGGGCAACGCAAGCGCATGTGCCGAATCTCCTGTCAGGCTCGTAAAGAATTGTCCTTACGAAGGATTATTATCCTTTTTTATACCCAAGCGACAAATCGAGTCTAACATTACATCTTATAAAAGCATTCGTGCTTGGTAAGCGGCCAGTATGGCCTGAAATCAGCTATAGTCGCTGGGATCGTCTGCGGTCGTATGCAAGCAGACAACTCCTAGAAATTTAGAACTAAGAAACAGTTTCATGACTGAAGTTTCGGAGCGTGGATTGTCAGATCGAGGGAGGGCCATGCAAGATCCCATCAGGGTCGTGGTTGCCGACGACCATCCGGTCATTCTCTTTGGTGCCGAGCAGGCGTTGCTCAAGTTCCAGGGTATTCGTGTGGTCGCGCGCGCAAAACAATCCACTGAGCTAGTGAAGTTGTTACAAACGACGCCCTGCGACGTGCTCGTCACCGATCTCGCGATGCCTGGCGGGCATTACGGCGACGGTCTGCCATTGATCGGTTACTTGCGTCGGAATTTTCCCGACTTGCCCATCGTTGTCCTGACGATGCTTGAAAACGCCGCGTTGCTGAAGCGGCTAAATGAGCTTGGCGTGACTTCCGTGGTGAACAAGTCGGACGATCTGAGTCATATCGGTCTTGCCGTGCAGCACGTCAGCCGGCATCTCGAATACATGAGTCCGTCGGTGAAGGCGTCGCTCGACACGCTGCGCATGAACGCGGGTGGCAAGAGCGACGAGGTGATCCTGTCGAAGCGCGAGCTCGAAGTGGTGCGGCTCTTCGTTTCGGGCATGACCATCAAGGAAATTTCCGAGCAACTGAATCGCAGCATCAAGACGATCAGTACTCAAAAGAACACGGCGATGCGCAAGCTCGGACTCGAACGGGATTCCGAATTATTTCAGTATGCGCAAAGTAACGGCTTGATGAACCTGTCGTCGTATGCGCCGGGCGAGGCCGACGACGGAGGCGCTGCGCCGCAACAGTCTTAGACGTGTCGCCGGAGGAGGAGGGACGCTTCCGAATCTGGTCGACGCGAATCTTGGCATGCCAAAGGAAAAGGCTGCCTGTCTTACGGACAGGCAGCCTTTCTGTTTGCATCGCCGGCTGCGCGCGGGCCCTGGCGACTTCAGCCCGGCGCGTGATGCGGACGATTACTGCGGAGCAGCCGTCGCACCGCCGTGCGCTGCCGACCACTCGGCGGGCGCGTGCAGGAATTTCTCGACTTCGTCGAGCGTCTTCGTATCGAAGTAGCCCTTTTCTTTCGCGACGCGCAGCACGTCCCACCACGTGGCGAGCGCGTGCAGATCGACGTCGATGTCTTTCAGCACGGACACGCTTTCCTTGAAGATGTTGTAGTGGAACAGCACGAAGCAGTGGTTCACCTGCGCGCCCGCCGTGCGCAGTGCGTCGATGAAGTTGATCTTGCTGCGGCTGTCGGTGGTCAAGTCTTCCACCAGCAGCACGCGCTGGCCTTCCGTCAGCAGACCTTCAATCTGCGCATTACGGCCGAAACCCTTCGGCTTCTTGCGCACGTACTGCATCGGTACCATCAGGCGGTCCGACAGCCACGCGGCGAACGGGATGCCCGCCGTTTCACCGCCAGCGACGGCGTCGATCTGCTCGTAACCAACGTCGCGCAAGATCGTCGTTTCCGCCATCTCCATCAGGCCGCGGCGCACGCGCGGGTACGAGATCAACTTGCGGCAGTCGATGTATACCGGGCTCGCCCAGCCGGAGGTGAAGATGTACGGTTTTTCCGCGTTGAAGTGCACTGCCTGGACTTCCAGCAGCATTTTTGCGGTCGTGTCGGAGATCGTCTGGCGATCGAAGCCTGTCATGGGCGAATCCTTGGGTGGTGAGCTGGGAGGCGGGCGCGCGGCCCTATGGCGCAGCAAGCGTGGCGTGACCAGATGTGGCACCTGGCGCCCGGATGGGCGAAACACGCCGGAAAGTTGAAAAACTGACGGGATTGCTGCGCGCGTAGCCGGATATTTTACCCGATTCGGACTTGTCCCAGGGCGCGCGAACGTGCAGGCCCGCCGACGCATTGGCCGCCTGGACGCTTCGCCTATGCTTTTTGGCCAGGTTGTGACGGCAGATCGCGGCCTTTACACTCACGCGACATTTTCCACCACACCAAGTTTCAGCGATGGCCGTGCGCGGCCATTTGCCATTTGCCGCCCGGTTACGCGCGCACGGAGCACTGCATATGAACATCGCCTCTTCGCCGAACGCCGTCACGCAAGATCCTCGCGCCGGCTATGCCGCGCGGGCGCTGATCGCGTCGGTGCTCGGCTATGCGATGGACGGCTTTGACCTGCTGATTCTCGGCTTCATGCTGCCCGTGATCGCCGCCGATCTGCACCTTACGTCGACGCAAGCCGGGTCGCTCGTCACTTGGACGCTGATCGGCGCAGTCGCAGGCGGTCTGATCTTCGGCGTCTTGAGCGACTATTTCGGCCGCGTGCGCATGCTCACGTGGACGATCCTGATCTTCGCGATCTTCACGGGCCTGTGCGCGCTCGCGCGGGGCTACGGCGATCTGCTCGCGTACCGGACGATCGCGGGCGTCGGTTTGGGTGGGGAGTTCGGCATCGGCATGACGCTCGTCGCGGAAGCTTGGCCTGCGGCGCAGCGGGCGCGCGTATCGTCGTATGTCGGGCTTGGCTGGCAACTCGGCGTGCTCGCGGCCGCGTTGCTGACGCCGCCGCTGCTGCCGCTGATTGGCTGGCGCGGCATGTTCGCGCTCGGGCTGCTGCCCGCCGTGGTGTCGTTTTTCGTGCGGCGGCGCGTCGAGGAACCGGCGCTGTTCACCGAGCGGGTCGCGCGTGGCATGTGCAAGGCGCCTGTGAAACTGCTCGTCGCCGATGCACGCACGACTCGCGCGAGCGCAGGCGTCGCGACTCTCTGCTCGGTGCAGAACTTCGGCTACTACGGCCTGATGATCTGGCTGCCAACCTATCTGTCGAAGACCTTCGGCTGCTCGCTGACGCGCTCCGGTCTATGGACGGCCGTCACGGTGCTCGGCATGGCCGTCGGCATCTGGCTGTTCGGCGTCGCCGCCGACCGCTTCGGCCGCAAGCCGACGTTTCTTTTCTACCAGGCGGGTGCCGTCGCGATGGTGTTCGTCTATGCGCACCTGAGCACGCCAGCCGCGCTGTTGATCGGCGGCGCAGTGATGGGCGTGTTCGTGAACGGGATGATCGGCGGCTACGGTGCGCTGATTTCCGAGCTGTACCCGACGGATGCCCGCGCCACTGCACAAAACGTGCTGTTCAACATCGGCCGGGCGGTGGGCGGTTTCGGTCCCGTCGCGGTCGGCGCGCTGGCTGCGCGTTTTTCATTCGGTGCGGCGCTTGTCGCGCTCGCGTCAATCTACGTGCTCGACATCTTCGCGACGGTCTTTCTGATTCCGGAACGCTGCGGCGCAGCGCTCGAATGACCGCATCTGCCGAGCACCCGCGCGCAAGCTGAAAGTACTTTCATGTCGCACCGCAGCACGAGCTGGCGCGGCTCAGGCTTATCCGTCCGGTACAAAACCTGGCCCGAACTGACTCATCAGGGGTGTACACTAATCGACCCGAAAAAGCTCAGCGCCGCCTGCTTTCCGCTGAGGTTTGACGCCGCGCCCGACGGGCGCACGCGAGAAACGCCGCCGTCGGGCATCGTTCCGGCAATGGCCAGCGCAGCACGTGACGTAGTGATGTATCGAGCCGGGCCCATTATTAACGTCTCGCAGGTTAGAAAATGGACGAACAACTGAAGCAAAGCGCTCTCGCGTATCACCAGAATCCGAAGCCCGGCAAGATTTCGGTCACACCGACCAAGCCGCTCTCGAACCAGCTGGATCTGTCGCTCGCGTATTCGCCGGGCGTCGCAGCCGCGTGCATGGCCATTTATGACGAGCCGCTCGACGCGCAGAAGTACACGTCGCGTGGCAACCTGGTCGGCGTGGTCACGAACGGCACGGCTGTGCTGGGCCTCGGCAACATCGGACCGCTCGCCGCGAAGCCCGTGATGGAAGGCAAGGGGTGTCTGTTCAAGAAGTTCGCCGGCATCGACGTGTTCGATATCGAGCTGAGCGAATCCGATCCCGACAAGCTCGTCGAAGCGATCGCGATGCTGGAGCCGACGCTCGGCGGCATCAACCTCGAAGACATCAAGGCGCCCGAATGCTTCTACATCGAGAAGAAGCTGCGCGAGCGCATGAAGATTCCCGTTTTCCACGACGACCAGCACGGCACGGCGATCATCGCATCGGCGGCGATTCTCAACGGCCTCAAGGTGGTCGGCAAGAAGCTCGAAGAGGTGAAGCTCGTGTGTTCGGGCGCGGGCGCGGCGGCCATCGCGTGTCTGGACCTGCTCGTGAACCTGGGCCTGTCGAAGAAGAACGTGCTCGTCGTCGATTCGAAGGGCGTGATCTACGAAGGGCGCGGCAATCTGGACCCGTCGAAGGAGCGCTACGCGGCGCATACCGACGCGCGCACGCTCGCCGACGCGATCAAGGGCGCCGATGTGTTCCTCGGCTGCTCGAGCGCCGGCGTGCTGAAGCCGGAAATGGTCAAGGAGATGGGCACGCAGCCGCTGATCCTCGCGCTCGCGAACCCGGAGCCGGAAATCCGCCCGGAAGAAGCAAAGAAGGTGCGCCCGGACTGCATCATCGCGACGGGCCGTTCGGACTATCCGAACCAGGTCAACAACGTGCTGTGCTTCCCGTTCATCTTCCGCGGCGCGCTGGACGTCGGCGCGACGACGATCACGGAAGAAATGAAGCTTGCGTGCGTGCGCGCGATCGCGGAACTCGCCGAAGAAACCGATCAGGGCGATGAAGTCGCGAAGGCCTACGAAGGCCATTCGCTGGAATTCGGCCCCGACTACCTGATTCCGAAGCCTTTCGATCCGCGTCTGATCATCAAGATCGCGCCCGCCGTCGCGCAGGCCGCGATGGATTCGGGCGTCGCCACGCGTCCGATTCAGGACATGGACGCCTATCGCGAGCAACTCGGCGCGACCGTCTACCGCTCGGGCATGGTGATGCGCCCCGTGTTCGCCGCCGCGAAAGCGCAGCCGGCGCGCATCGTGTTCGCGGAAGGCGAAGACGAGCGCGTGCTGCGCGCCGCGCAATTCGTGCTGCTCGAAAAGATCGCGAAGCCGATCCTGGTGGGCCGCCCCGGCGTGATCGAGATGCGTCTGAAGAAGATCGGCTCGAAACTCAAGTGCGGCGAAGACTTCGAGATCGTCAATCCGGAAGACGATCCCCGTTACCACAAGAGCTGGCAGGCGTATCACGAAATCGGTGCGCGCGAAGGCGTTACACCGGAAGTCGCGAAGGCCGCGATGCGCAAGTTCAACACGCTGATCGGCGCGATTCTCGTGCATCTCGGCGACGCGGACGGCATGATCTGCGGCCTGATCGACACGTATCACGAGCATCTGAAATACGTCGAGCAGGTGCTGGGCAAGGCCGAGCACGTCGATAACTTCGCCGCGATGAACCTGCTGATGCTGCCGGGCCGCAACCTCTTCATCAGCGACACGTACGTGAACGAAGTGCCGACGGCCGAACAGCTCGCCGACATGACGATTCTCGCCGCGCGTGAAATCGAGAAGTTCGGCATCGTGCCGAAGGTCGCGCTGCTGTCGAATTCGAACTTCGGCAGCATCCCGTCGGCGACGTCGGCACGCATGTCGGCTGCGCGCAAGCTGATCGCCGAACGCGCACCGCATCTCGAAGTGGACGGCGAAATGCACGGCGACGCCGCGCTGTCAGAAGCGGTGCGCAAGGCGGCCTTCCCGGGCACGACGCTGACGGGCGAAGCGAACCTGCTGATCATGCCGAACGTCGAAGCGGCGAACATCACGTACAACCTGCTGAAGATGATCGGCGGCGAAGGCGTGACGGTCGGTCCGTTCCTGCTCGGCGCGTCGAAGCCGGTGCACATCCTGACGCCGGCCGCGACCGTGCGCCGGATCATCAACATGACGGCGATCGCTTCGGCGAACGTCGGTGCGGAGCGGCAAGCCGCGAACTAACCGCGTTCCCGCTGGATGATCGCTTGATGAAAAAAGGGCACCGCGAGGTGCCCTTTTTGTTGCTGCCGGCCTTGTGCTGCCGGCCTGTCCGGAAAACTTCGGGCGTTACGCGACGTGCTGCTGCTCGACGCCGCCCGCCGGCGAGCGCCACTTCGCGAGCAACGAGGCCCACTTCGCGCGAACGCCCTTCATATTGTTTTCCTTCACGTGGCCGTAGCCGCGAATTCCGTCCGGCAGGTTCGCGAGCTCGACGGCCAGCGCGCGCTTGTCAGCCGTCAATCCGCCGATCAGCTCACGCACCAGCGTTTCATACTCAACGATCAACGCACGTTCGGCGCGGCGCTCTTCCGTCTTGCCGAACACGTCGAGGGCAGTGCCGCGCAGGAACCTCAGCTTTGCAAGCACGTGCATCGCGTTGAGCATCCACGGACCGTACTGCTTCTTCACGAGATGGCCGTGCGCGTCCTTCTTCGCCGTCGACGGCGGTGCGAGATGGAATTTCAGCTTCCAGTCGCCTTCGAAATTCGCCTTCAGCTTTTCGACGAACGCTGGGTCCGAATACAGGCGCGCCACTTCGTATTCGTCCTTGTACGCCATAAGCTTGTGCAGATTCTTCGCGACGGCTTCCGTCAGCGGCATCTGGCCGTCGGCGGCTTCGAGCTTCGTTTCGGCGGCCCGCACTTCGTCGACCAGCTTGCGATAACGCGCCGCGTATGCGTCGTTTTGATAAGCGGCCAGATACTGCGCGCGCTTGTCGATCAACGTATCGAGCGCCTTCGGGGTATGCAGCGAGATGATCTTCGCGGCATTCGACGTGTCGTCGTCGATGCGATTCTGCGGTCGTGCGAGCTTGCGCACGGCATCGAGATCGTGCGCCGCGCGGCGGCCCCATTCGAATGCCGCGCGGTTCTTCTCGACCTGCACCGCGTTCAGTTCGATCGCGCGAATCAGCGACTCGTGCGTGAGCGGCAGCCAGCCTTTTTGCCACGCGTAGCCGAGCACGAAAGGATTCGTGTAGATCGCATCGCCGAGCAGGGCAACGGCGAAATGGTTCGCATCGACAGCCGCGACGTTGTCGTCGCCGGCAGCCGCGCGCACGTCTGTGTCGGCGCTCGCGCCAGGGAAGCGCCAGTTCGGGTTCTTGATGAACTCGGCCGTCGGCGTCGGCGCGCTGTTCAGCACGACGTGCGTGCGGCCGTTCTGCATCCGCGACACGCATTCGTCGCCCGCCGTCACGATCGAATCGCAACCGATCACCAGATTCGCTTCGCCCATCGCGATACGTGTCGCGTGGATGTCGGCGGGCTGGTTCGCGATCTGCACGTGGCTCATCACGGCGCCGCCTTTCTGCGCGAGACCTGTCACGTCGAGCACCGTGACGCCCTTGCTTTCGAGGTGCGCGGCCATGCCGAGCAGCGCGCCGATCGTCACGACACCCGTGCCGCCGACGCCCGTCACCAGCACGCCGTACGGCTTGCCGATCGCGGGAATCTCGGGATCGGGCACGGGCGGCATCGTGTCGCTTCCGGCGCCCGACGCCTTCGGCTTGCGTAGCTGTCCACCTTCGACGGTCACGAAGCTCGGGCAAAAGCCCTTCAGGCACGAGAAGTCCTTGTTGCAGGTCGACTGGTTGATCTGCCGCTTCGTGCCGTACTCCGTTTCGAGCGGCTCGACCGACAGGCAGTTCGACTGCACCGAGCAATCGCCGCAGCCTTCGCACACAGCTTCGTTGATCACGACGCGCTTCGCCGGATCGGGATACGCGCCGCGCTTGCGGCGGCGGCGCTTTTCGGTCGCGCAGGTCTGGTCGTAGATCAGGATCGTCGTGCCTTCGATCTCGCGCAACTCGCGCTGCACGTCGTCGAGCAGGTCGCGATGGTGGACCGCGATGCCAGGAGCGAGGCCGACATTGGCGCTGTACTTCTCGGGCTCGTCGGTGACGATCACGATCTTCTTCGCGCCTTCCGCCGCGAGCTGATGCGTGATCTGCGGCACGGTCAGCGTGCCGTCGACGGGCTGGCCGCCCGTCATCGCGACCGCGTCGTTATAAAGAATCTTGTACGTGATGTTGGCCTTCGACGCGATCGCCGCGCGAATCGCGAGCAGGCCCGAGTGGAAATACGTGCCGTCGCCGAGATTGGCGAACACGTGCTTGTCGTTCGTGAACGGCGCCTGGCCGACCCACGCGACGCCTTCGCCGCCCATCTGGCTGAACGTGCTCGTACTGCGGTCCATCCACACGGTCATATAGTGGCAGCCGATGCCCGCCATCGCGCGCGAGCCTTCGGGCACGTTCGTCGACGTGTTGTGCGGGCAGCCAGAGCAGAACCACGGCTTGCGTTCGGCTTCGACGCGCGGACGCGCCAGCGCCTTTTCCTTCGCTTCGATCACGGCGATGCGCGCTGCGATGCGCGCGCGCACGTCGGATGGCAGATCGAACTTGTCGAGACGCGTCGCGATTGCCTTTGCGATCAACGCGGGCGACAGTTCGTAGTGCGCGGGCAGCAGCCAGTTGCCCATCGGCACCGACCACTCGCCGCCCGCGCCGTCCTTCTCGTCGAACTTGCCGAACACGCGCGGACGCTGCGCATCGGGCCAGTTGTACAGCTCTTCCTTGATCGCGTATTCGAGAATCTGGCGCTTCTCTTCGACCACCAGAATCTCTTGCAGTCCGCGCGCGAACGCCTGCGCGCCTTGCGCTTCGAGCGGCCACACGCAGCCGACCTTGTACAGGCGAATGCCGATGCGCGAGCAGGTCTCGTCGTCGAGGCCGAGGTCGGTCAGCGCCTGACGCACGTCGAGATACGCCTTGCCGCCCGTGATGATGCCAAAGCGCGCGTGCGGCGAATCGATCTCGATCCGGTCGAGCTTGTTCGCGCGCACGTACGCGAGCCCGGCGTACCACTTGTAGTCGAGCAGACGCGCTTCCTGCACGAGCGGCGGATCGGGCCAGCGAATGTTGAGACCGCCTTCGGGCATCTCGAAGTCGGTTGGCAGAATGATTTGCGTGCGGTGCGGATCGATATCGACGGAAGCCGACGACTCGACGACGTCGGTGACGCACTTCATCGCGACCCACAGGCCGGAGTAGCGGCTCATCGCCCAGCCGTGCAGCCCGAAGTCGAGATATTCCTGCACGTTCGACGGAAACAACACGGGCAGGCCGCACGCCTTGAACAGGTGTTCCGACTGATGCGCGAGCGTCGACGATTTGGCGGCGTGATCGTCGCCTGCGAGTACAAGGACGCCGCCGTGACGCGACGAGCCGGCCGAGTTGCCGTGCTTGAACACGTCGCCCGAGCGGTCGACGCCGGGGCCCTTGCCGTACCACATCGAGAACACGCCGTCGTATTTGGCGCTGGGATAGAGGTTGACCTGCTGCGAGCCCCACACGGCCGTCGCGGCGAGGTCTTCGTTGACGCCGGGCTGAAAGACCACTTGATGCCCGGCGAGGTGCTTCTTCGCTTTCCACAGCGCCTGGTCGAGGCCGCCGAGCGGCGATCCGCGATAGCCCGAGATGAAACCGGCGGTATTGAGTCCGGCGGCCTTGTCGCGCTCCTGTTGCAGCATCGGCAGACGCACCAGCGCCTGGATGCCGCTCATGTACGCGCGGCCGCGTTCGAGCGTGTATTTGTCGTCGAGCGTGACGGAAGTCAACGCGGCTTCGAGCGAGGCTCGCTGACCAGCGTCTAGCGGGGCATTCATTATGTGTACTCCTCCACCCAGGTTGGGATCGCCAAAACCTTCAGGGCCTCGGCATCTTGTGAATGCTCCGGCCGGGGTCGCCATATTGACGGCTTTTTTGCGATGGTAGCACTGGTAAAAACCCGCCGCTAATCGTTGAAAACACCGCAATGCGGGATGACTCACGCAGGAAAATGTCGCGCGTATGACGTGGCGGAATCTATTTGGTGTGCCGCTGTAACAGCGTGTAAAAGCTTGAAACGACAGGAACGGGACTTGAAATGCTGGTCTAAACTCCCCACCTGCACGAATCGCAACGTTCCGCATGCTGCGGAGCTTCGCTGTGCAGGAGTTGAAAAAGGAGTACGCATGAACACGAAACACATCCAGACCTTCCTGATGGTCTCGGCAGCATTCTTCGCGATGAGCGCGCCCGTGCACTCGAGCAGCGCCAGCTCGCTCGTGAATGCCGTCACGCGCACCGCGCCGGTGGCAGCGGCAACGGTCGCCGTGAACCGGCAGCGCTCGTCCGACGACACGGAGCGGCGTGGCTGACGCACGATGGCGGGCGGCCGACACGACCGCCCGCGTCTGAACGAACAGCGAGAGTCGGCGGACCGAGGGGCGCCGATTCTCAAATCCAGAAATGAAAAGGCGAGGATCGTACGATTCCTCGCCTTTTTCTTTGCCGAGCGTTAGCCGCCAGAATGGGTGTTAGGTCTTGTCCTGCACGACACCGCGACGAATCTGATTCAGCTCGATCGATTCGAACAGCGCCTTGAAGTTGCCCTCGCCAAAGCCCTGGTTGCCCTTGCGCTGGATGATTTCGAAGAAGATCGGTCCGATCTGATTCTCGGTGAAGATTTGCAGCAGCAGGTCGTCGTGTGCGCCGTCGATCAGGATCTTGCGCTTGCGCAGTTCTTCCAGCGGCTCGCCGTGGTTGGGCACGCGGCGGTCGACGAGTTCGTAGTACGTGTCGATGGTATCGAGCAGCGAGATGTTCGACGCACGCAGGCCGTCGACCGTCTTGTAGATATTGTTCGTGCCGAGCGCGATGTGCTGAATGCCTTCGCCGTGGTACGCGTCGAGATATTCCTGAATCTGGCCAGCCGTTTCCGAGCCTTCCTCGTTGATCGGAATGCGGATCTTGCCGCACGGCGACGTCATCGCCTTCGACTTCACGCCCGTCACCTTGCCTTCGATGTCGAAGTAGCGCACTTCGCGGAAGTTGAACAGGCGCTCATAGAACCCGGCCCACTCCTGCATGCGTCCGCGATGGACGTTGTGCGTCAGGTGATCGATATAGGTGAGGCCGTGGCCGGTCGCGTTCGGATCGGTGCCCGGAATTGGCTCGAAGTCGACGTCGTAAATGCTGATGTCGCCGATGCTGTGCGGCGCCGCGCCGTTCTTGCCGCGCCAGCGGTCGACGAAATAAATCAGCGAGTCGCCGATGCCCTTGATTGCGGGGATGTTCAGCTCCATCGGGCCCGTCTTGTTGTCGAAGCCCCATGCACCCAGTTCGAGCGCGCGCTTGTACGCCTTGGCGGCATCCTGCACGCGGAACGCGATTGCGCAGATCGACGGGCCATGCAGGCGCGCGAAGCGCTGCGCGAACGAATCCGGCTCCGCGTTGACGATGAAGTTGATGTCGCCCTGACGGTACAACGTCACGTCCTTGTGACGATGCTTCGCGATCGCCGTGAAGCCCATGCGCTCGAACAGCTTGCCGAGCGCGACGGGGTCGGGCGCGGTGTATTCGATGAATTCGAAACCGTCGGTGCCGACGGGATTTTCCCAGGTAGGGACCTTCATGTCTGTCTCCTCAAAATGCGGATTTCCGATGCGCATCGCGCGATTCGTGAAGAACAGTCTAGTATCCCGAGTTAAAAAATGATTGCCTTATTTGCGTTATGTACTA
>NZ_CYGY02000100.1 GCF_900007165.1 Paraburkholderia piptadeniae | reverse complement strand
GATCATGCCCGTCATCGTGAAGACGAGGCGGATCGGCTCGGACGTGACATGCAATGCCTGCAGCGCGTCGTTGAGCACGCCGTTGTTGCCGAGCAGAATCTGCCAGCCGAGCGTGCGCACCACGACCGAAATCAGGAGCGGCCCGAGCACGATCAGCAGGCACAGCGACTGCCACGGCCGCTTCATGCGTGCGAGCACGATCGTCTCGGGGACGCCGAGCAGCACGCTCAGCAGCGTCACGGCCAGCGCGAGACCCGCCGTGCGCAGGAAGATCTCGTCGTAGTACGGATTGCTCAGTACTTCGGCGTAGTGCTTGAGCGTGTAGGCGGCCTGCACGCCGGCCACGTCGCTGAAGACGCGAAACGACAGCAGCGTCAGCACGAGCGGCACGAAGAGCAGCGCGCCGAACAGCAGCAGCGCGGGCGCCGACAGCAGCCACGGCGCGACGTCCGCGCGCGAGTCGTCAAGCGTTGCCATGGGCGCTCTCCCGTGTCAGCACGCGCAGGTCGTCGTCGGTGAACGAGAGGCCGACTTCGCGGCCTTCCTCGGGCGGCGGCGCGCCGTAGTTCGGCTGCGCGACATGCAGCTTGCCGAGCTCGGTGTCGACTTCGAGCAGCCATTGATTGCCGATGAACACGCGGGTCGCGATGCGCCCGTGCATACGTGCGTCGCCGTTCGCCAGACGCACTTTCTCCGGACGGATGTACACGTGCACCACGCCCTGCACGTCGCGGCCTTCGTGCGGCACATGCAGCGTCGTGCCCGCGACGTCGACCTCCGCGCAGCGCGGATTGCGCCTGAGCACTTCCCCCGGTAGCGTGTTCGCGCGGCCGAGAAATGTCGACGCGAACGGCGTGGCGGGGCGCTCGTAAGCATCGAACGGCGTGCTCAGTTGCGCGATGCGCCCGCGCTGCATCACCGCGATGCGGTCGCTCATCGTCATCGCTTCGATCTGATCGTGCGTGACAAGGATCGTCGTGATGCCGAGACGCTTCTGGATCGCGCGCAGTTCGATGTGCATTTCCTCGCGCAGCTTCGCGTCGAGATTCGACATCGGTTCGTCGAGCAGCAGCAGCTCGGGCCGCATCGCGAGCGCCCGCGCAATGGCGACGCGCTGGCGCTGGCCGCCCGACAGTTCCTTCGGATAACGCGTGTCGAGGCCCTTTCGGAAGCGCTGCGTCTGATTCAACTGCCGGGATATTGCCGGGTGTGCGCCCCTTAATGCACGTCAACTGGAAAGAGAACTCGCAATTTTCAGTGATACACCTCGGTGACCCTCAAGCACTATTCGCAGCTTACCCAGTTCGTCGAGGTGACCGATAACCGAATCGGCGAGCATGTCGATGACAGGTCCTGGCGCGGTGCAGGGTAGCGTAATAGTCTCATCGACGGTGCTTGCGCCAAAGTTCAGAGCTGTAATCTGAGTCTCTTTCCCTGCAGGAAGTTCGTGAACCATTACTAGGAGGCCTGGCGCGACAACGTCAGGAACCTCGATTTGCCTACTCGAGGCAATGCCGTACGAGTCTCGCACAGCGAGGAGACGCTTGAGTTGCGAGGCGAAAGAGGCAGGGTCGGCGAGCTGCTCCGGCAACGTACCGTACAAGGCCACTGCGCGCGGTATGCCTTCTTCAGATGTGTATGCGTGCGGGTTTTCTCCTGTCAGATCATAAGCACCGCGTTGTACCCAGCGCGTGTCTCCGTCAGTCGTTCGCTCCTCGACGGCCTCAATGGGTAAGGGCAGTGCGCCGACAAGGTCCCACCCCGATATTGCAAAAACGCCGGGCTGCAAAGCATTGAACATCGCAAGAAGAAGATGAATTTGTCGGATATTGTCTCTGTCCCCGGGCGTTATGGCGTCCAGGTCCCGAATATTGAGTGCCGCAGTGATGACGCTGGCTGTCGTGCAAGACACGCCGTTTGTCACGAAAGGAAGATTGTAGGGTGCATGCTCGCCGCTCAAGCGCTCGTACATCTTCTCCCGGATATGCTCTCGAAGGGTGTTGCCGTTCCATGTCTGCCCCTGGAAAATAAAAGTTGCGTTAGCGTGTAGCGTCCAGAAATGTACGAGCTCCAGCGTCAGTTCATCGTGGTTCTGAAGTGCGTGAATGAGAGACGCCGGGTCGATGCCGTACTGATGGACTTTGCGTAGCATCAGTCGCAAGAACTCAGTGTCTCCCGTCAGAAGTGCATGCTGATACGCAGGACGTGTGACGAAGTCGTAAGACAGGTCAGCGCCATTTTTGGACATTGCCGCCATGTCGTCGAGGGTGAGATTGAGTTCCTGAAAGCTGAACCCACCGGCCTTACGAATCGCCCCGGCGAGAAGCTGGTTGCCCGCGACCGCGAGTGGATGGCTCTGCGACCATGCATTCCCGTGTGGTCTTCGCTCGATGCCCAGGAAGCCGTTGGCATCTAGGCGAAGTCCGCGAGCGCCGAGGACGTCCAGGGAGTGCAGAGCATCACCGATACTGATTTGTTGGGCGGCCAATGTTGGGTCGAGCCAGTTTAGTGACGGTTGACCTTCCTTAAAGTAGTGAAGGTATACCCACCGGCGCATTACGCCGTCTACGCCAAGTACAGGAGCGGTTGCACTCCAGTCTGTTTCCTTGACGCCTAGCGCAAAAAACATTACCCGCTGAAGTTGGCCAACGATGTAGCACTTGCTTTTCAGGGTGTCGACCACGTCAGCCGGCAGATTGATGGAATCTTTTCCTCCAGGTACGTCTGGCAAAAGGTTCCAGTCGCCAGGCATGATCTCGATCATATGGTAAAGGCCCGGATAGTCCCCGTAATTCATCTCAGCGAGCCGGAAGTCGGGGCCTTTGCCAGTATGCAAAGGAATGACATCGTCAATGACAACGGCGTTGTGCGCTGCCGCCATGCGACTCATTGCTATGAAGTCTTCTTCTGTACCGAATCTGGAATCGATCTCTAGGCCGATGCGATCAAAGTTGCCGTCTACCGAATGGGTAAAGCGCTCGCCATTAAGACCACCGGCGACTTTGGTTGGACCCGGGTGAATAGCATTAATACCCATCGAGGACAACGAACGCCACAGTGTCTCGCTTCCCAATGCCTGGAGTACCGACTGTCCCGGCGCGGCTATAACCGCGCTCGGGTACGCGGTGAACCAGACAGACGAATTTGCGCACACCCCACGCGGGCGGGCCTCGGCATAGGGGTGAAGCCAAAGCTTGGCTTGCCCCGCATAACTGCGCGCCCGTGCGCGAACCTGGTGGAGCATTGAAAGACTCACGAGCCACTGGATATGCTCTGAGGCCGGAACATTCATGGCAGACCTCCTCGAGATATTTTTGAGGCGATATCAGCGTTTGGGCGCGCTCAACCAGCGCCTTGGATACCCCGAGGCCAATGAGTCTTCATGCCTCGCTAGAGTTTGCGCGCACGTCACCGCGCGTGCCGAGTCCCGCCTGATCGTCATAGCCGACGATAGCCTTCACTTCGAGAAACGCCTCCAGACCCCACTCGCCATATTCACGGCCGTTGCCCGATCGCTTATAACCGCCGAACGGCGAGCCCGCGTCCCACTCCGGATAGTTCAGATAGACGCTGCCCGCGCGCAGCCGGAACGCCACACGCCGGGCGCGCGCCGGATCCGCGGATTGAACGTATGCAGCAAGTCCAAACGGTGTATCGTTGGCAATCGCGATCGCGTCTTCCTCGTCGCGATACGGCATGATGGCGAGCACTGGACCGAAAATCTCTTCTCGTGCAATCGTCATCGAAGGGTCGACGTTTGCGAATACCGTGGGCCGCGCGTAGTAGCCGCGCGTCAGGCCATCGGGACGTCCCGGCCCGCCGGCTGCGAGCAGTGCGCCTTCCTCGATGCCCTTTTTGATCAGCCGTTGCACGCGTGTATATTGCACGTCGCTCACCACAGGGCCCATCGTGGTGCGGTCGTCGTTCGCGGGACCCACACAGTGAGAGGCCGCCGCATGCTGTGCAATGCGCACGGCCTCGTCGTGCAGCGCTGCGGGCACCAGCATGCGTGTCGGCGCGTTACACGACTGGCCGCTGTTGCCAAAGCACTCATAGACGCCCGAGGTGACGGCGGCTTCCAGGTCCACATCGTCGAGAAGAATGTTTGCGGACTTACCGCCGAGTTCCTGATGCACGCGCTTGACGGTCGGCGCCGCGAGCTTCGCGATTTCCACGCCCGCCCGCGTCGACCCCGTGAACGACACCATGTCGACGTCCGGATGACTGCAGAGCGCCGCGCCCACAGTCGGGCCGTCGCCGTTCACGAGATTGAACACGCCCGGCGGCACGCCTGCGGCATCGAGAATCTCGGCGAACAGCACGGCGTTCAGCGGCGAGATCTCGCTCGGCTTGAGCACCATCGTGCAGCCGGCGGCAATCGCGGGGGCGACCTTGCAGACAATCTGATTGATCGGCCAGTTCCATGGCGTGATGAGCGCGGCCACGCCGACGGGCTCGTAATTGACAAGCGTCGTGCCCTTCTTGCGCTGCCACGCGAAGCGCTCGCAGGTACGCAGGAGTTCTTCGAGGTGACGTCTGCCGAGCGCGGCCTGCCATGTATGCGAAAGCATTTTCGGCGCGCCGATCTCGCGCGAAATGACATCGGCCATCTCGTCGTAACGCGCCGTATAAGCGTCGAGTATGCGGCGAATCAGTGCGACGCGCTCGGTCAGCGGCGTCAGCGAAAACGACGCGAATGCGCGCTTTGCGGCTGTCACCGCGCGCTCCACGTCGTCGGCATTGCCGAGCGCGATCTGCGCGAACGCCTCTTCCGTGCAGGGATCGACAACGGCGAGGCGCGCGTCGCCCGACGGCGCGACCCAGATGCCGTCGATGTAAAACTTCTGTGCATTCAACATCCGCTTCTCAGTCCGAGAGTGTTTCAAGAAGAACTGCCGGGATTGTTAATCCAGAGCCAAACCCGTTAGCTTCGACCGCAGCCTCTCCAGGGTGAGCTGGGTAGCTGGGCGTACTGATGCATGGCTCCCCGGCTTTCGTCGTCTGCGCATATGGTTTGAAAGACGCGTCGACATTTACAAGGGATTGCTGACGATAGGATGCCACCTGGTTTGCCGGTGGACATCTTCAATGTTCCGAAGAGTCTTTTGAAATGTCCTCCAGGGTATGCAAGCTATTCGGAAGGAGCGTGTAACAATCAAACCAAACAGCACTCCCGAGTCGCCTAACGTGCAGTATAGCGAAAAGGCTTTTTGTGCCTTTGATCACCATCAACGCATGACTATGTTCTACTGAATACATCGTCGGCGCTTCCCCTCCCGGAGTTACGTTGTGTCGGTCGACCTTATGCGCGTAGCCGTATCGAATGACCTGGAATCACTAACAAAAACCGAGACATCTGGCGATGCGCGTCACATCCATGGCAGCATGGCCAGACGAAAAAAGCAGCAACGTTTGGATGCGGTGCGGCAGCCGTCGATTCCGGCGACGACATTGCCCCGCTGAAACGGGCATACGACTTACGCGCCGCGCAGGATTACGCGGGCTCGGCGTCATGGCAACTGGCGGAAGAGGCGTGCCCGAGCATTTCTGTTTCAAGCAGCATGTTCGCCGGAACCGCGCGGAACCATAGATGGCCTTGCCCCACCAGCGCGTGCGGCAGGCTGTAGCGGTGTTTGTCGATCTCAACGTGGTAGTCGATGTGAACGGTTACCGTGTTGAATCGCGCAAGTTCATAGGGTTGAGCCAGCAGCGACTCTCGAGAAGCAGAAAAGTTCTGAGTTGCCGTTTGGGCCTCCACAAGTTTTGAGTTCCGCATGCCGCCTTGTGGAATCCAGACGCCGGAGTCTTGCTGTCAGACGATGACAGGGCGGGAAAATTGCCCGCGGATTTGCGGAAGTCGGCCCATTTTCGCTCCTGTTCCGGCCCGATATTAGTGTAGGAGTCCATGTGAAATACGGTGGGAATGTTTTGAGTTCCCTCGCTGTGCGTGGCTTTGCAGCCGGTCGATCAAGCGGCGGGCGAAACGTCCGATTTTAAAAGGAGTGCACGCTCGCTATCTGTCCGGTGTGCGCCTTCCGGCATTGCAAATCCGTGGCTCGGCGCCCGCGATTACTTCACACGAAGGTGCGCAACAATGCTGTGACGACCCCGACGGCGGGATCGTCGGACGTCGCTTTCGGGGTGGCCAGCCCTTCGGCTGAACGCGTTAAATCGGGTACACCCGGTTGAGGAGCGACGCGCCGGTGCGTGCGTCGAAAAAGCGGGTCTGGCACGCGACGCCGCCTTACAGCACAGCAACTGCCTGTCACATTCCATCTTTTCATTTAGATTGGCGGCTGGCCAACCGCCACAGTCTGCTCGACTGAAGTATTGCCAAACTTGTAGAGCGCAGCATCCCGCAGCAAAATTTGCGTCAGCCCTCGTTAGTGAGGTTTCTGTCGTAAAGACCGGCAAACAGAAACAAGCATGTTGTCGTTTTTTTACTCACTTACATTTTGAGGTGCTCATGCAACCCTCTGCGTTTGACCGCGTCTATTTCCAGTCCCTCAAGCGTGACCTCGTCGCCGCGACCCGCGACGTTTTTCGCGTTCCCGACTCGCAAGTCAACGAGTCTTTCGCTCGTGGTTTCGGTGTTCAGACTTATGCTGCGCTTATCGCCGCGCTCGACGGAGACCATCCGCGCAAGCAACTGAAGGCGCCGGGCGTCGAACTGTTCGATCATGCAGCGTTTGCGGCTCGCATGACCGAACTCGCTGACGAACGCATCGCTGAATCCGTAAGTGCGATTCTGGAAGGCGCACGTATCGATATCAAGATCGTCCGGCGCTCGCCCGCGCGACAGAATCCGGTCCGCTATTCGGACATCGCCTACGACGTGACTGTCGCGATTTCGGGCGTTCCACCAGAAGTGCTCGAATTGTCGCCGGAATTTCTCATTCCTGAATTCTTCGGGCTTGACGGTACGGAGTTGTATCGCCTTGATTGCGACTGGTCGTTCCGCGTCGACGGTGAGTATGCGATCACGCGTAAGCAGTCGGGGCAGGGTCTGCTTAATTCGAAGATAGTCGACGGTCGTTGGAAAGGCGGGCTGTACATCTACTCGCTTAAGCATCAGGAAGACGACGCGCGCTGCTTGCGTTCGGTAAAAGCCGCGCTGGCTCGAGCGATGCTTCCGGCGCTGACGTCACGCGTGCGCTGTTCGATTAACCAGCCTGACCGCTATCAATACGGAGCATGGCGCGTACGCATCACTATCGGCCCTGTCATCCAGGGTTTCCTCGGCGGCTCGCGCTTGGTGTTTGCGTTGCCGAAGCTGCCGAAGCGGCTCGTCGTGATGGACAAGGGCTGCATGTTCGATGTGGGTGTCGGTGTGTTTCAGAATGGCGAGTGGAGTGCCGACATTTACAGTAACGGCATCCCCGAGGACAAAAATCCGACGGGCATTGCGCAGGTCAAGGCAGAACTGTTGCAGGCCGTGAATCAGGCTCTCCAGGGAACGGGTTTCACAGTTAGGGCTCGAGAGCGGAGCCGGGCGTGTAGAAGCCTTTTTTTGACAGGACGGGAACCCGGGAACGCGAAAGCGCCCCGGGTTTTTTTAAAGTCGAACGCCGTGAATGCGATGTTTTCTACGGTGTCCTGATACCGGCTGACCGAGGGATCGCATCCACCCCGTGTCGCGCGCCAGGTGCTGCCGACAGCACCCATGTACATTGATTTGATGTCAAGTGCAGCGAAGCCGAAGGGATTGCTTCCCAGATAGCGGTGGAAATAATAGTTCACAAACGACCAGTCGAAGGCTGCGTTAAAGCCAACGAAAACAGGGTTTCCATCAGCGCCTGCGACACGCTCAACCCATTGCTGAAAAGCCTGCAGGCGGCGTGTGGTTCAAGCCCATCTTGTTCAAGCCGCTCCAGTGATAACCCCGTGACCTTCAGCGCGGCCGGGTCAGCGTTGCGGGTGGTCGGCTTCAATTCACATGCAAAGGTCCTTGTTGGCTCGTCTGCATTGCAGGCGCCGATCGAGAGTAGGCTGTATTCCCCGGGAATCGGTCCGGCAGTTTCGACATCGACTGATATGTAGATTTCGCGCGGGCTGGTCATGGAATTAGCGGCTCCGTCGGGACAAGGGTGGGACGGTTTCTGACTGCCTCCCAATGTTTGCGAAGCTCGCGGCGCCGCTCCTGGACACTTCCGGCCGTCTTCCAGTGATGACCGGAAAACGTGGTGATGTCGAACGGGTGCGTGGTGCCGGATCT
>NZ_CYGY02000015.1 GCF_900007165.1 Paraburkholderia piptadeniae | reverse complement strand
ATGGACAGCAACGTGTTGTTCGCGCGATAGATCGTGTCGAGGCCATCCACATCGCCCGGGTGCGCGCCGTAGAAGCCCGTGAGCCAGGTGGTCGGGCTGTACGGCGACAGCAGCTGGTAGTACGACGCATACTGACGGCCCGCCGTGAGCGTGCCATACGTGCCGTTCGTCACGCCGACGAACGCCTGGCGGCTGAACATCAGGTTGGTCGTCGACATCGTGCCGCTGTTCGCGTTGAAGCCCTCTTCCAGTGTGAAGATCGCCTTCGTGCCGCCGCCCAGGTCTTCCGCGCCTTTCAGGCCGAAGCGGCTGCCTGCCCACACACCCGTGATCATCTTGAACGCCGAGTGGCCGCCCGATGTCGAACCGAGCGTCGTCGAGCTGGATTGATAACCGATGCCGTTATCGACGATGCCGTACAGCGTCACGCTGCTTTGCGCGAACGCGGGCGTCGCCGTGGCCAGCGAAGCGCCGATCACCAGTGCGGCCTTCACGCCCGGAAATTGCTTCCTTTCCATCCTTATCTCCTCCTTCACTTCGTCTCGATGTTGTTGCGTGGTGTGATCGCGATGCACGGCATGGCGCCGCGACCGCGAGGTTGCTTCGTTGCTCGCTTTCCTTCTTCAAAAGATCAAAGACGGCTGGCAGGTGTGTCGCGTCGTCGCGCGAGACGCACGCGCTCAGTGAATCTCCGGCTCGCTGGACGTGGTGCCCGCGCCGCCGCGTTGCAGGAAATCGAAGTCGCAGCCCTTGTCGGCCTGCAGCACATGCACCTGATGCATCGCGCCGTAGCCGCGCGAGAAGCGCGGCTCGGGCGCGACCCATTCGTTCTTGCGTCGCGCGAGTTCATCGTCCGATACCAGCACGTTCAGCTTGCGCTGCGGCACATCGAGCTCGATCAGGTCGCCGTCGCGCACCAGAGCGAACGGCCCGCCGACAAACGATTCGGGCGCCACGTGCAGCACGCACGCGCCGTAGCTCGTGCCGCTCATGCGCGCATCGGAAATGCGCAGCATGTCGCGCACGCCCTTTTGCAGCAGCTTCTTCGGGATCGGCAACTGGCCCCACTCGGGCATGCCCGGCGCGCCCACGGGACCCGCGTGCTGCAGCACGATCACGCAGCTTTCGTCGATGTCGAGGTCTTCGTTATCGATGCGCGCGGCCATGTCGTTGTAGTCCTTGAACACCACCGCGCGGCCCGTGTGCACGAGCAGATGCGGCTCGGCGGCGCCCGGCTTGATCACCGCGCCATCGGGCGCGATGTTGCCGCGCAGAACAGCGAGGCCGTTGTCCGGCATCAGCGGATTGCTGCGCCGGCGGATCACGTCGTCGTTGAAGATCTGCGCGCCTTCGAGGTTCTCGCCAAGCGTGCGCCCGTTGACCGTCTTCTGCGAGCGGTCGATCAGGTCGCCCAGTTCCGCGAGCATCGCCTGCAGGCCGCCCGCGTAATAGAAGTCCTCCATCAGATACGCGCCCGTCGGCCGGATGTTCGCGAGCACGGGCGTGCGGCGCGAGAGGCTGTCGTAGCGGTCGAGTGTCAGCTCGATGCCGGCGCGGCGCGCGAGCGCGATCATGTGCACGATCGCGTTCGTCGAGCCCGACAGCGCGAGGCAGGTCGTGACCGCGTTGTCGATCGATTGCGCGGTGAGGATGTCCGATGGCTTTAGGTCTTCCCACACCATCTCGACGATGCGCATGCCCGTCTTCGCGGCCATCTGCGCGTGACGCGAGTCGGGCGCCGGAATCGACGCGAAGCCGGGCAGCGTGAAGCCGAGCGCTTCGGCGGCGCTCGTCATCGTCGACGCCGTGCCCATCGTCATGCAGTGGCCCGGCGAGCGCGCGATGCCGCCTTCGACGCCCTGCCAGTCCTCTTCCGTGATCTTGCCCGCGCGCAGATCGGCCCAGTATTTCCACGTGTCGGAGCCTGAGCCGAGCGTCGCGCCGTTCCAGTTGCCGCGCAGCATCGGACCGGCGGGCAGAAAGATGGTCGGCAGGTCCATCGAGATCGCGCCCATCAGCAGCGCGGGTGTGGTCTTGTCGCAGCCGCCCATCAGCACGACGCCATCGGCGGGATACGAACGCAGCGTCTCTTCCGCTTCCATCGCGAGGAAGTTGCGGTAGAGCATCGTCGTGGGCTTCTGGAACGGCTCCGACAAGGTCTGCACCGGCAGCTCGATCGGAAAGCCGCCCGCCTGCCAGATGCCGCGCTTCACTTCCTCCACACGCTGCTTGAAGTGCGTGTGGCACGGGTTCATCTCGCTCCACGTGTTGAGGATCGCGATGACGGGCTTGCCCGCATATTCCTCGCGGCTGTAGCCCATCTGCGCGGTGCGCGAGCGATGCCCGAACGAGCGCAGATCGTTCACGCCATACCAGCGATGGCTGCGCAGTTCTTCTGGCGTCTTCCTCGCCTTCTTTCGTTCGTTGCCGTCGGTGCTCACGTTCGTCTCACTCCAGATCAAGCTTCTGTTCCACTGCGATGATTCCACTGCGATGCAACTGCACGTCATGCGGATCGCGCCGCGCGATCGTCACGCGGCGCATCCGTGGTCATTCGATTCGGGGCCAATCGATTCGCTCATCGATCACGCGCGCGCACTGCCGGCAAACTCTCGTTCGAACGCGAGCAGTTCGCGCGCAGCTTGCGCAATGGCAGCGTGCTGTTCGACGGGCGCTCCGCTCAGGAGCGGCAGAATCGAGCCCATGTCCGCGATGCCCGACAACGTGACGGCGTCGTGCAGCACCCGAATCAGCGAGATCTCGTCGCGCAGCGATTCGAGCGGCATGAACGCGTCGTAGAGGCGCTGCGCTTGCGCGTCACGGCCGGCTTTGACGGCGGCGAGCAGCGCCATCACCGCGTGCGAAGCGATGCAGCCCGAGCCCGTCGTCCACGAAGCGAGGCCGAAGTCGCGCACATGCACGAGCGCCGGGCGCTCGCCCATGCCCGAAATCACGCGCGACGAGCTCACGCTGTCCAGCAGGCGCCGCAGGTACGGATCGTCGGCGGGATTGTCGCGGACGATCGCGTACTTCACCGCGATCAACGTGCCGCGATCGACGAGCCGTGCGAGCGTGTCGACGTCCACGTAGTCTTCGCTCTTGATGTAGAGCGTGAGCGGGATGCCCGCCGTATCGACGATGCGCGTGAGCCCCGCTTCGACGCCCGCGGGCGTCGTGAAGCCGGCGAGCGGCAACACCATCGCGGTGCGATACGAGGTCTGCGACAGGATGCGCGCCTGGTCGAGCATCTTGCCGAAGTCCGGGCCGATGGCGGGAATCACGCGCGTCGTGGGCGCGGCGCTCGCCGCCAGCATGTCGAGCACCTCGCGATATTCGCTGACAGCCACGTGATAGAAATTCGCGTTGCCGCCGTACAGCAGCGTGCGCACGCCACCCGCTTCGATATGGCGGATCAACTTCTGGTTGGCATCGACATCGAGCGACAAATCGGCACGGCGTGCAAGCGGCGGGACTGCCATCACGGTCGACGCGAATTCGCGCTCGACGATCTGGGACTCGTTCATAGGATCTCGTGGTTCGGATGGGTGGCTGACAAGCCAGAAAGCTACATGGCCGTCGCGATGTTGTCAAACAACTATTTGGACAATTGGTGTTTTCCATGAAATCGTTTGACAACAGTGTTCCGGCTGTGCGCGCGTCGCCGCTGACACCAAAGATGACGATTGCGCGTACACGATCACGGGCGACAATGGTTAACTCGAAGCGCTCACCGGCACACCCGCCATCCTGGAAGGAGAGTCACATGACCATCAAGTACGCGTTGTTCGCACGTTTCGAAGCGAAGCCCGGCAAGGAGGCCGACGTCGAAGCGTTTCTGCAGAAAGGGCTCGAACTGGCGAACCAGGAAACCACCACGCCGATCTGGTTCGCGCTAAAGATCGCCGAGCACACTTACGGCGTGTTCGATGCGTTCCCCGACGAGGCCGGACGCCAGGCGCATCTCGACGGCCCGATCGCCAAGGCGCTGATGGGTGTCGCCAACGATCTGTTCACGGGGCCGCCGCAAATCGGCCGCATCCATGTGCTCGGCATGAAGAACACGCTCGGCTGACGGCGCGCCCGGCGCAGGCGCGCATGCCGTCTGCGCCAGCGGCAGCGCTCGCGGCCAGCCGGCATGAAACCGGCATGAAGCCGCCATGAAGCAACGATCACGCGACCATCGAGCCGCGAGACAACCTGAAACCACGATCCACTCAGGAGACCTCACCCCATGTCCATTCTTATCGTTCAGCTCGGATCGGACCGCGCGCCCGATGAAGGCGTGCGCATCGGCACGGTGCGACGGCCGCCGCGCGGCGTGCCGAAGGCCGAGTTCAGCAGCCGCAACTACTACGACGTCTGGCTGCCGATCCTGTCGCCGACGCCGGAACTCGTCACTCAGGCGCTGGCCGCGAAGAGCGACGCCGAGTGGCACGCATTTGTGCGCAAGTTCCGCGCGGAAATGAACAACGGCGATGCGTCGAAGGTGCTCGACACGCTCGCCGCGTTGTCGCAGACGGCGAATTTCTCGGTCGGCTGCTACTGCGAAGACGAGAACCGCTGCCACCGGAGCGTGCTGCGCCAACTGCTCAACGATCGGGGCGCAAAGCTCGCATAGCGCCCGCCTCTGCGCGATGCGTGTCGCGCGCTCACGCAATCGCACCGCCTCCATCGACGAGCACCGTCGAGCCCGTCGCGTAAGGCGTCGTCGCCAGATAGACGATCGCGTTCGCGACGTCTTCGGGCTGGCCGACGCGCTTCGCCGGCAAACGGTTCGCGGCGCCTTCGAACATCGCGTCGCGCGCATCGTCGGAGAGCTTCGACCACAAAGGCGTCGCGATCAGCCCCGGCGGCACCGTGTTCACCCGCACGGGCGACAGTTCGAGCGCAAGGCCGCGCGCGAGCGCTTCGAGCGCCGCGTTGATCGCGCCTTGCAGCACCGACGTCCTGCTCGGACGCACGGCGAGAAAGCCCGATACGAACGTCAGCGATCCGCCTTCCGGGATCTTCGCGGCGCGCGCGACGCGGTAGGCGCCCCAGAACTTGCTGTCCATCGCCTTGAAGCGCACGTCGCATCGCGACGACACCAGGCTGTCGCCCGAACGTCCCTATGCTAGTCTTCGCGCTACGGAAGAAATACCGCTTCCCGACGGATGAATCCTTTCTTTTTTGAGAAGAATGAACCCTACCCGGATCGACAGCCTGCCCGCGCTGATCGCGTTCTCCCGTGTGGTGTCGGCGGGCAGTCTGTCGGCGGCCGCGCGGGAGATGAATCTGCCGCTGTCGGTCGTCAGCAAGCGGCTCGCGCAACTGGAGAAAAGCGTCGGCGTGCGGCTGATCCAGCGCACCACGCGCCGTCAGACGCTCACGGAAGAAGGCGCGCTGTTTCATGCGCGCGTCGTGCGGATCATCGACGAGATCGAGCAGGCGGAAGAGCTGCTGTCACAGCGCCGCCATGAAGTCAGCGGACTGCTGCGCGTGACGGCGCCAGGCCAGCTCGGGCGCCAGAAGATCGCGCCGCTGGTCGCGGGTTTTCAGAAGCTGCATCCGCAGCTCGACGTGCAGCTGGAATTGACGGACGCCGTCGTCGATCTCGTCGAAAGCGGATTCGATCTTGCGATCCGCTTCGGCAGTCTCGCCGATTCATCGCTGATCGCCCGGACGCTTGCGCCGAACTTCCGCGTGCTGTGCGCGTCGCCGGCTTATCTGGAGCAGCACGGCGTGCCGCTGCATCCGCACGATCTCGCGTCGCACCGCTGCATCCTGATCGGCGACCAGCGGCGCGCGGAATGGCGCTTCGAAGGCGACGAAAGCATCGCGGTGCGCATCGACGGCGCGATCGTCACGAACGACGGCGAAGCCGCGCATCTGCTCGCGCTCGCCGATGCGGGCATCGCCGTGAAGTCGATCTGGGATGTCGGCGACGACATTCTTGGCGGCCGGCTGCGCCGCGTGCTGCCGCATCATTCGATGTCGGCGGCGCCGTTGCATGCGATCTATCCGCATAGCCAGCATCTCGCGCCGCGCGTGCGGGTGTTCGTCGACTATCTGCGCGAGCGTCTGGCGCAGGCGTGGCGCTGGGACGCCTTGTAGCGCGCGATCCGGCCGCGCGCGATCGAACGCCTTGCGCATGAGACCGTACGGCGCGCGTGCTGCGACGTGCCGGGTCGACGCTGATTTCCTGCGCCTTTTGCGATAATGAACTGCCATGTGATCGTGTAGTTTCCCCTCGTGCAGTCTCCCCATTACGTCGACCTGGACCGTGGGACATTCGACCACCCACGCGCCACCTCACAATTTCACCGGAAAAGTCATCGACAATGGCCACAGCGACGTCCCGCACAAGCGACACCGATCTGCCCAACCCGAAGCGCGGCCCCCGTCTGACGCTCGGCAACCGGATCGTGCTGAGCTTCGGCGCGCTGTTCGTGCTGATGCTCGCGATGGCGGCCATCTCGTACACGTGGGTTCGCGTGATGGACGACGAGGCGCTCAGCATGGGCCGCGACTCCGTGCCCGGTCTCTATCTCGCGACCACGTTGCGCGCGACGGCGGGCAGCGGCTATTCGACGCTAGAACGCGCGCTCTTCGTCGACGGCGACGACGACGCGACGAAGCGCGATCTCGACCGCCTGCCGCAGATCATGCGCCAGTTCGATCAGGTGTCGGCCGAATATCAGGCGACGCTCTTTCGCAACCAGGACCGCGCGCACTTTCGCGACTTCAAGGCCGCCTGGGACCAGTACCTTCCGCAACAGCACGAAGCGACGCGTCTTGCAGCGACGTCGAAGTCCGATGCGCAGGCCGCCTTCGTGAAGCTCGCGCCCGCGTGGGACAACGTGCTGCGCACGGCGAACGAACTCGTCACCGAGAACCGCGGACAGGCCGACGATTCCGCGAAAGCGATCCGCGATTCGGTGGCGAGCATGGAGATCACGCTGGCGTCGGCGCTCGGCGTCACGCTGCTCGTCGCGCTCGTGACGGGCTATTCGTTGTACCGGGCGATCACGGTGCCGATGTCGAGTGTCGTCGAAGTGCACAACGTGATGCGCACGGGCAATCTCACACAGCGGCTCAAGCTCGGGCGGCGCGATGAATTCAGCGCACTCGAAGATGGCTTCAACCGGATGGCCGAGGAACTGAACAGCCTCGTCGCACAGGCGCAGAAGTCGTCGCTGCAGGTGACGACTTCCGTCGCCGAGATCGCGGCGACGTCGAAGGAGCAGCACGCGACGGCTAGCGAAACGGCCACGACCACGGCCCGAATCGGCGCGGCCTCGCGCGAAATCGCCGCGACTTCGGGCGATCTGCGGCATACGATGAACGAGGTGTCGTTGGTCGCCGGGCAGTCGGCGGTACGCGCGGGCACGAGCGAGGCCGGGCTCGCGCACATCGAAGCGACGATGCGCAGCGCAATGCAAGCGGCGGACTCGCTGAACGCGAAGCTCGCGATCCTCGACGAAAAGGCGGTCAACATCAACCAGGTGTCCGCGACGATCGCGAAGGTCGCGGATCAGGCCAACCTGCTGTCATTAAACGCGGCGACCGAAGCGGAAAAGGACGGCGAACATGGCCAGGGCTTTGCCGTCGTCGCCGCGGAAGCCCGGCGTCTCGCGGATCAGGCGGCCGTCGCCAGCCATGACATCGAAGAGGCGGTGAACGAGATCCAGTCGGCCGTAGCGGCGTGCGTGACTGGCGTGGACGAGTTCTCCGAAGAAGCGCGCGGGATGCGCGATGTGCAACAGGTGTGCGGACAACTATCGCAGATCATTCACGACGTGCAGACGCTCGCGCCGCGCTTCCAGCTCGTCAACCAAGGCATGAAGAACCAGGTCACAAGCGCCGCGCAGATAACGCAAGCGTTGTCGCAACTGTCCGAGACCGCGCAGCAGACGGCGGAGTCGTTGCGCCAGTCGTCGCAGGCAATCGACGAGCTGACGCTTGTCGCCAATCAACTGCGCACGGGCGTTTCGCGCTTCAAGATCGAAGGGTAACGGCGCTGGCGCTATCGATGGGGCCGAAAGCGGCCTAGCCCGGCTTGCCGTCCTCGCGCGGGCGCGTCAGCGGCAGCGCATACGCGAGTGCGTAGATGACGAACGCGGCGATCCAGCACAGGCCCGCGCTCCAGATCCACATGTGATAGAGGCCCGGCGCGACGAGCGGACCGACGGTGCGCAACACCGAACCAAGCGTGACGAGCGCGTAGCTCGCGACGTCGCGCTTATCGGCGACGAGCGGCCTGCCCGTGTGGCCGCGCGCCGTGCGCGTGATCATCGCGATGATCGCGCCGCCGATCACGCCCGCCGTGAACGCGTGCAACGCGACGGAATGCGGCACGAACCCGAGCGCGCTCGCGCCGAGCAGCGCGAAGCCAACGGGTATCCACGCATAGGCGACGTGCAGGATCAGCAGAATCGCGGGACCGCGCACGTTGTACGAGCGCCAGCCGATCATCCGCGCACAGTGAACCGCGCAGGCCGCGAACGCCAGCGTCGCAATAGCGGCGGGATGAACGGCGGCTGCGTCGGCGAACAGCGCGGCGAGCGTCAGCGGCGCGGCGATCGTTTCGACCGGCTTCCAGCGGCGCGTGACAAAACCAGGAATCGCATTCGACGTGAACATCGGGATCACGCGCGCGCCGATCACGCTGACCAGCAGCACGACGATGCCCGCCGCCGCATACAGGCAACGCAGCGCGAGATCGGGCCGGCCTGTCTGCACGAGGATGTGAAAAGCGGCGTTGAGCGCGCCGAACAGCAGCAGCACGGGCACGAGGAAATAGTTGCGGCGGTTGCCCGCCTTCTTCAGCACGCGCAGCAGGACGCAGGCGACAGCGGGGAGAAACGCGCTATCGACGATCGAGGCGGGCACGGCAGGCCCGCTCCACACCAGCACGCGAGCGCATAGCCACAACAGCGCAAGCGCGGCGAGCACGCGATGGCTCGTCGTCTGCATGCCTGTCCATGCGCGTACCGCCGTCAGCAGAAAGCCTGCGACGATCGACGCGGCGAAGCCGTACACCATTTCGTGCGCGTGCCAGCCGATCGGGTCGACCTTCAGCAGGTAGTTGCCGTTGACGGGCACGCCCGCAAGCATCAGCAGCCATACGGTCAGCGCAAGTGCCGCAAAGACGGCGCCCGCCAGATAGAACGGCCGAAAGCCCAGGTTGAACAGCGCGAAGCGCCGCCCGGGCCGGTAGCGTTCGGGGAACGGGACGAAGGTTGAGCGCGGTTCGACGATTTTCATGATTCGCTCGTTTCAGGCATCGGAAGAACGTGAAGCGGCGCTGCCGCTGCGTGGCTCGTGACGGGCTTATTCGCAGTGCGCCTCGAATGCGGGATACAGACGCACTTCTTCGCGCGTCATCCGCTGGCGCAGATGCGCGATCACGCGGCCGATTTCACGCGCGAACTCGAGGCCCGAGCGGCCGCCGCTTTCGAGTCGTTCGAAAAAGCCGAGAATCTCCGACGAAATTGCGCGCATCTCCTGCGCGTACATCTCGCCGAGCACGCGCGTCTCGTCGTGCTTGCGCATCTCGGGATACAGCCGGTCGTCTTCGCGCTTCAGATGCGCCGAAACGACGCCGCGCACCTGCTTGAGCTTGCGGTGCCCCTCGTCGGTGACTACGCCGAGCGCACGGCATTCATCGAGCAAACGGAAGATCTCTTCGTGATCGTGCTTGAGCGTGGTGATCAGTGACATGTGTTGGCCTGCGTGTTTCGTGTTGACTGAGTTGCGGCTTCGTATGGCCGCGTAAACCCTTAAACACGTTTTGTGCCAACCATAAATCTCTTAATAAACAGTCATCTGAGATTGGTATTAGTCGTTTTGACAGCAGTCTTTTTGACTAGAAAGCGAGTGAAAATGACCGGGCAACCGGTCATCGCATATCGTTCAATGCGCGTCGTTGAGCATGGCGTACGCGTCAGGTTGAGCCTTTGCAAACGTCGCCCTGGACGCGATTGCGTCCGCATGACCAGCAACGAACGCGCACACCTGCTTTTTGGACATCTTTCCCTTGGCAGCTGCATCGGCGATCTCTTGGGCAGTGACTTCGCGCAATTGCGGCTTAATCAACTCCATGGCGTGTTCTACTGTTGTCGGAAAATCGGCAGACAGCTTTTTCGCCTTCTGCAGCAATTCGACGTGCCTGCTTTCGAATGCTTTTACGAAGGGGGTAATGTCTACGCCTAGCTCGCGGCAGTATTCTGCGCGCACGATTGTGTTTGCTTCATAGAACCCGTAAAACGCGGCCGCTGCACGGAACTGCCGCTTTTTCTCATCCGGCTCGTTGCGCAGTTCGGCGCTCATCTGGGCAGATGCATCCTTCGCCATCGCCAACGACAGCGGCTGGTCAGGATGTCTCGCGGCCGCTTCCCGTCTGAGTTGTTCGGCTACCTGCTGTGCGTGTGCAACTGCGCGCTTTTCCAGATAAAACCTGGAGCCAACAACCGCAATTGCGAAGAAACAGACCACGCCAGCCACGCCAGCAATAACACGTCTATCGATTGCATTCATTTTTTTGCGTTCCTGCTCTGCTCGCTCCGATGAGCGAACCATACGATGACAGGCGTTCGCGAATACCCGACAGGCCCGCGACGCCCCCTGGTTATGCTTGCGCCGTTCGCGCGGACAGTTTGTATTGGCGAATCGTGCGGAAATAGCCGATCAAGATCAGCACGAAAAGAGCACGCATTACGAGAAACCCGGGATTGAAATGCGTGCCGCCGTCGAGCTGCGATGCGACGGTCACGACAGCATCGCCGATCATGAAAGCAATCGAGACGGCCAATGCGATCAGCGAGAGTTTGAAGTGGACGAAAAGGCCTAAACGGCCAGCAACGTTGCACTTGCGAAAAGTGGCAACGCGTTGCTGGCGGCGAAGAGCCCGTCGCTGCTCGAGTACGTTGCAACCAATCCGGCGACGAAGTTGAGGACTGCGAGAAAGTACAGGAATTGGCCGCTGCTCTTCGCCGTCAGTACGGCATGTTCCGGCGTGCCGATGGAGCCCGGCAGCGGCTTGCCGTCGAGGAGTACTTCGAGACCGCTTGCTTGAGCAAGAATGGCATTGCCAACAAACTTGATAGCCAGATGCGAGCCGTCGGGCAACGAAACGGATACGCCTTGTTTCATCTGCTCGGAGGTCACGCCCGCGAGCACGGATTGTCCGTCGAGCGTGATATGAGCTTTGTTGAATTTGAAGTTACCTGTCTTGATGACAAGACGGTCGGAACCGCCTTGTTCCATGGGAAAACGATGTGTCGGCATGATCGAGGCCTGTGATGTTGTCTATCTGGAAAGTTGGCGGATCGCTTCGGTCTGGTGTCGGGGAGACACCAGCAAGACCGCCCTGAGCTTAGGCACTCGTCACGCTCGACGCGAATCGCCGGTCGGCATGTTAAAGGGAAGAAGCGCGGTGAGATGTCAGAGAAATCCTAAACTGTCGCGTGCGCGATGGAACGCGCGGTAACGGTTAAAGACCGTCGCAAGCGTCTGAATTGGAGATGACGGCCTTGAGTTGCGCCAGCACGACTTCTGTCCGTTGGAGATCGTCAGGGCGACAGTCAACCACCGCAGTTGCGGGACCAGGGAATCCGTCCCTTTACGTCGGCTCTTATGCCGATTCCCGCTCCACCACGCTAAACCCCACATCGACGAACGCGGGCTCATGCACCCCATTCAGCCGGTCGAGCAGAAACCGCGCGGCGCTCACGCCGATGCGCGTGCCGTCGACGCGCACCGTCGTCAGTTGCGGCGACGTTTCCGACGCGAAGTCAAGGTCGCCGAAGCCGCAAATCGCAAGCCGCGACGGCACGTCGAGGCCGAGGCGCTTGGCCGCGCCCAGCGCGCCGATCGCGAGCAGATCGGAGCCGCAAAACACGGCATCGACTTGCGGCGCGCGCTCGAGCAGTTGCGGCAGCGCTGCCTTGCCGGTCGCCAGCGAGCTCGGTGGCTCGACGATCACTTCGGCGACGTCCGTCATCCCCACTTTCGCGAGCCGGTCGCGGAACCCGGCGCGGCGCGCGAGCGCGCGCGCATCGCTCGCCGACATCAGCGCGGGCCGCTTCACGCCGCGCGACAGAAAACGCTCCGCCACCGCTACGCCGATCTGATAGTGCGAGAAGCCCACCAGCATGTCGATCGGCGTATCCGTCATGTCCCACGTCTCGACGACGGGAATGCCGACGTTGCGCAAGCGCTCGCGCAATGAATCCGTGTGCGCGACGCCCGTCAGCAGCACGCCTTCGGGACGGCGGCTCAGCACGGTATCGAGCAGGCTTTCTTCGTTCGTGTCGCTATAGCCGCTGAGCGCGAGCAGCACTTCATAGCCCGCGCGCGACATCGTCTCGCTGAACACCTGGATGGTCTCGGAGAACAGCGAGTGCGCGATGGTCGGCACGATGGCCGCGATCAGCCGCGAGCGCGCCGACGACAGGCCACCCGCGAGCCGGTTCGGCACGTAGCCCAGCTTCTGCACGACCTGGCGCACGCGTTCGAGCGTTTCGGGTGCCACGGAAGCCGGATTGTTGAACACGCGCGACACCGTGATCGGCGACACGCCCGCCTGCGCCGCGACATCCGTGATGCGCAGGCCCTTCGGACCGCCGCGCGTGCGGCGCGCGGGCGCGGCGCTGTCCTTGAGCGCGAGCGATGCGTCGGTTGGCTTGGCGGTCGACATGAGTGTGTGCACCTGAAAATGTTGCGCGGCTATTGTAGCCAATGCCTCGATGCGGCCTCACTCCGTCACGGGCGCGCTGCCCACGTTTTGCGCCGCATTGCCGCTACGCCTTAGAACGAAGCTCGTCACGATCGCGAAGATCAGCATGCAGGTCGCGGGAATCAGCATCGGCGCCTGCGTGCTGCCCGTCGTCTGCTTGACGAACGGCACGAGGTTCTGCGCGATGAAGCCGCCGATATTGCCGAGCGAATTGATCGCCGCGATGCCTGCCGCGGCGCGCGCGCCGAACAGGAACTTCGGTGGCAGCGTCCAGAAGCATGGAATCAGCAGATACATGCACGGCGCGCCGAAGCACAGCGCGATGAAGCGCAGCGTATTGGTCGGCATGAACACCGACGACAGGAAGAACACCATGCCGAGCAGCGCCGACGCGAGCATCGCGATGAGCGCGCGATTGCCCGCGCGCAGTTTCGACGGCAGCCATGCGAGCACGATCGTCGCCATCAGCCACGGAATGATGTTGAGGAAACCGTTTGTCGTGTTGCTCACGCCGAAGCCCTTGACGAGCGTCGGCAGCCAGTAGCTGACGCCGTACACGGAGATCGACAGCATCATGTAGTAGAGCGCCATGCCGATCACGCGCGGTTCGGCGAGCACGCTCAGCAGCGATGCATGACGCGCGGCGTTCTTGCGGGCCTGCGCGCTTTCCGTTTCGAGCGTGCGCGCGAGCCATGCCTTCTCGTCGTCCGAGAGGAACGTCGCTTCACGCGGCGACGCGGGCAGCAGATACAGCACGACAAACGTCAGCAGCACGGACGGAATGCCCGTGACAACGAACACGAGTTGCCAGCCTTGCAGGCCGAGGATGCCGCCCTTGTCGAGTAGCCATCCGCAGATCGGCGCGCCGACCATGTTGCCGAGGCTGCTGCCGACCGTGAAATAGCCGAGCATGCGCACGCGATGCCGTTGCGGAAACCACAGCGTCAGAAAATAGATCACGCCCGGATAGAGCCCCGCCTCCGACGCGCCCAGCAGAAAGCGCAGCACGTAGAACATCGTCGCGTTCTTCGTGAACGCGAGCAGGATCGTCACGACGCCCCACGTGAACATGATGCGCGCCATCCACTTCGGCGCGCCGTACTTGTGAAGCATAACGTTGCTCGGCACCTCGAAGATCAGATAGCCGATGAAGAACAACGATGCGCCGAGTCCGTACGCCACCTCGGAGAGCCCGAGACTGCCGAGCATCTGCAGCTTCGCGAAGCTGATGTTCGAGCGGTCGATATACGCGACCAGATACAGGAGGCCGAGCAACGGCATGAGCCGCAGCCCGAGCCGGTTGATGAGGCGCGATTCGTCGATCGCTGAAGTGATGGTGTTCACGGTGTCTCCCGGGCCCGCTGCCTGCGCGCGGGCCTCGCTCGTTGTTCAAGTTGTGTTCGTGACGGATGGCGCTTTGCTTCGGCCGCTTCGCTTCAGCCGCACTACTTCTGTGCTTCGCGCCACGCGTTGTACGCGGCAAGCGTTTCGTCGTTCGGCGGATAGTTGCCGCGCAGCGGATTGCCTTGCGCGATGCGCTCGGTGATGAACGCCTCGAGCCGTTCCTGCTCGGTCGCATCGCGCGCGACTTCTTCGGCCATTTCGCGCGGCACGATCACGACGCCATCGACATCCGCGACGACGATATCGCCCGGATACACGGGCACGTCGCCGCACGCGATCGGCACGTTCATGTCGACGGCGTGATGCTTCGCGAGATTCAGCGGCGCGCTCGCGCCCGCGCACCAGATGGGCAGGCCGAGTTCCGAAATCGAGCCGCTGTCGCGCACGGGACCGTCGGACACCATGCCCGCGACGCCGCGCTTCGCGAGCCGCAACGCGAGAATCGAGCCGACGGATGCGACCGAGCGCTCGCCGCGGCAGTCCTGCACGAGCACGCTGCCGGGCGGCGCCGTCTCGACGGCCTTGCGCTGTGGATGATCCGGGTTCTGGAACACGCCGACATGATCGAGGTCTTCGCGCGCCGGAATATTGCGCAGCGTGAACGCGGGGCCAACGAGATTCGGCGCGCCGGGCGCGGGCTTCGCGAGCGGCGCGACGCCTTGCAGGAACACGTTGCGCAGGCCGCGCTTGAAGAGTTGCGTGGTGAGCGTCGCCGTGCTGACGTGGCGGAGTTGTTCGAGCGCTTCGGCGCTCACGGTCTGCTGTTCGGATGCGGTCATTTTCGGTGGCTTGTGACGTAGTGTGCGTTAATGGATTTCCGGCTCGTCGCGATTCGCTTCGGGCGACGCCGCGAGTTTTTCTTCGAGGAAGTCGAAGTCACAACCCTTGTTCGCCTGCGTGACGTGCAGTTGATGCATCACACCGAAGCCGCGCTCGAACGGACGCTTCGGCGGCGTCCACGCTTGCCTGCGCTTCGCCAGTTCCGCGTCGCTGACGTCGACATGCAGGCGCCGCGCGGCCACATCGAGTTCGATGATGTCGCCGTCCTTCACGAGCGCGAGCGGCCCGCCGACGAACGATTCGGGCGCGACGTGCAGCACGCATGCGCCGTAGCTGGTGCCGCTCATGCGCGCATCGGAGATGCGCACCATGTCGCGCACGCCCTCTTTCAGCAGCTTTTGCGGGATCGGCAACTGGCCCCATTCGGGCATGCCCGGCGCGCCGACAGGACCCGCATGCTGCAGCACAATCACCGAGTCGGCCGTCACGTCCAGCGCTTCGTCGTCGATGCGCGCGGCCATGTCTTTGTAGTCCTTGAACACGACGGCGGGGCCACGGTGCTTCAGCAGATGCTGCTCCATCGCGGCGGGCTTGATCACGGCGCCGTCCGGCGCGAGATTGCCCGTCAGCACGGCGAGGCCGTCGCGCTCGACGAGGGGATTGCCGCGCTTGCGGATCACGTCGTCGTTGAAGATCTCCGCGCCCGCGATGTTCTCGCCGAGCGTCTTTCCGTTGACGGTCATCTGCGTGCCGTCGATCAGTTCGCCCAGTTCCACGAGCAATGCGCGCAGGCCGCCCGCGTAATAGAAGTCCTCCATCAGATACTGGCCGGCGGGACGGATATTGCCGAGCACGGGCGTCACGCGCGCGAGTTCGTCGAAGCGCGCCGTCGTCAGATCGATGCCCGCGCGGCGCGCGACGGCCACGAGGTGCACGATCGCATTCGTCGAACCCGACATCGCGAGCACCGTCGTGACGGCGTTATCGAAGGACTTCGCGGTGAGAATGTCCGACGGCTTCTGATCGGTCCACACCATCTCGACGATGCGCTGGCCCGTCAGCGACGCGTATTGCGCGTGCCGCGAGTCCGCTGCGGGAATCGACGAGAAGCCCGGCAGCGTCAGGCCAAGCGATTCCGTCGCGCTCGTCATCGTCGATGCCGTGCCCATCGTCATGCAGTGGCCCGGCGAGCGCGCGATGCCGCTCTCGATGCCCTTCCATTCGTCCTCGGTGATCTTGCCCGCGCGCAGCTCGGCCCAGTACTTCCACGTGTCCGAGCCACTGCCGAGCGTGCGGCCGTTCCAGTTGCCGCGCAGCATCGGACCGGCGGGCAGATAGATCGCGGGCAGGTCCATGCTGATCGCGCCCATCAGCAGGCCGGGCGTGGTCTTGTCGCAGCCGCCCATCAGCACGCAGCCGTCGAACGGATACGACTTGAGCAGCTCTTCCGTCTCCATCGCGAGGAAGTTGCGGTAGAGCATCGTGGTCGGCTTCTGGAACGGCTCGGCGAGCGTCATCACGGGCATCTCGACGGGAAAGCCGCCCGCCTGCCAGATGCCGCGCTTCACTTCCTCGACGCGCTGCTTGAAGTGCGTATGGCACGAGTTGATCTCGCTCCACGTGTTGACGACGGCGATCACCGGCTTGCCCATGTAATCGGACGAGTGATAGCCCATCTGCGCGGTGCGCGAGCGATGGCCGAACGAACGGAGATCGTTGACGCCGTACCAGCGGTAGCTGCGCAACTCTTCCGGTTTCTTGCGATTCGAGGACAAATGAGTCTCCTTGGTAACGCTATCATTTCCGCCCGAAGCAAAGCCGGCGGACACGATGGGTGTTCTTTCCGTGCTGATCGATGACGATGGGATGAACGGATGGTAGCGTTATCATCCGAGACAATCCGCCAGGGATTACACGTAGAGGCAGCCTGGATAATGCGCCCGCGCGAAGAAAGGCCGCGAGCCACGCGATCGCGCGATGTACGACGCGAACGCGCGGCGCGTTGCGTTCCGTGTCAGACTTCCTTTGTGTCGAATACGAGCAGTTCGACGCCTGCCTGCGCGAAGTTCTGCAGGTCGGCGGTGGTCGCCGCCGCTTCGGGCGTGGTCATCGCCTGTTGCAGCGCGTCGAAGCTGTCGAAGCTGAGGATGGCGGCAAGCGCGTACGGCGATTCGCCTTTCGCGCTCGCGACGGGCCCCACGCTCACTTCATAGCGGCGCAGGCCCGGAATGGTCTTGGCGAGCGGTACGTGTTTCTCGAAGTAATGGGCGTCGAATGCGTTGCGGTCTGCGGGTACGTTGTACAGCGCGACGAGCTTTGCCATGTCATGCCTCCTGAAACGGGCGTCCAGCGAGCAGTGTCGTTCCTCTCGAACGGCTCATGATTTTACGCCCGGCCCGCGCGATCCCTTTGTGAAGGGATCGCGTTTTCGAGTGCCGCGCGGTCCGCGTGCGCGACACTCCGCGCGTTCAGCGCGGCATGCGGCGCCGGAACCCCCACCAGCCCGCGAGCAAGGTGAAGCTGACGACGAGCAGCACCATCATCCAGAAGCCGTGCTTGTTCTCCGCGAGCGGAATGCCACCGACGTTCATCCCGAACAGGCCCGCGATGATATTGATGGGGAGCGCGAGCACCGTGACGATGGTCAGCGTGAACAGCGTGCGATTGGTCTGCTCGTTCAGGCGCGCGGCGATTTCTTCCTGCAGCAGCTTGATGCGCTCCGCGAGGCCGGACAGATCGCCGAGCACCAGCGAGAACTCTTCCGTCGAATCGCGCAGGCTCTGGACATCGGCGGGGGACAGCCACGCGGGCGGCCGCACCAGCAGACGAAAGATCGAGCCGGGCTCCGGCGCGAGCAGCCGTTGCAGACGCACGAGCACGCGCCGCATCGCGCCGAGATCGCGGCGGCTCTCGTACGCGCGCAGCGACAGGAAGTGATCTTCGATGCGGTCCACTTCGATGCTCGTTCTGCGCACGATCTCGACGAGCAGATCGGCCTGGTCGCGCAGCAGATGGATCAGCAGTTCGGCCGCCGTATCGAAGCTCTCGCCGTTGCGCACCGACGCGCGCAGCCGGTCGACGGAGCGCAACTGCTTCAGGCGCGCCGTGACCATGATGCGCTCGTGCGTGTAGACCCAGAGCGTCGAGATATCGGAAGGCGTCTGCTCGAAGTCGTACATCACGTCGTTGACGACGGCGAGCAGCGCGCCGTACTGATGCTCGATGCGCGTCGAGTGCGAGCCTTCGCGAAACGCTTCGAAAAAGCTTTCGGGCAGGTCGAGATGCGTGCGCATCCAGCGTTCGCTCGATACATGCGCGAGATTGAAATGGAGCCACAGGAACTCGCCCGCATTGGCGTCCGGTGCCTTCGCGACCTCGTCGAGCCACTCGGCAGCGGAGTCGGCATCGAGAGCGATGCCGGGCTTGTCGGGAGCAAAACGAAAGCCGCAGACAAGGCCGGAGCGGTCGGCCCCATACGTGGCGGGCGCCAGGTTCAGGTTCATGTGCGTTTCGAGGGTGGGGTCCACGAAAGCGCCATTCTGACATGAGCTTGCGGCACTCGCGTTACGTGACAGCCGCTTGACAGCCGCTTGACGGCTGCTTGATGGCTTCTCGACGGCTTTTCGACTGGAGAAAAAGAGCGGCTTGCCGATGACGCGCCGCGAGCGCACCGGTGCAACGCCCTACATCATGAAACGAGCCGTCCGCGTCGCACGCGGACGGCCATGCTCAGTCGATCAGGCGTTGAAGCCGCCGTCGATCGTGAGGCTTGCGCCCGTCACGAAGCCCGCTTCCGGGCTCGCGACATACGCGACCATGCCCGCGATTTCCTCGGGACGCGCGTGACGGCCGATCGCCATCAGGCCATGCAGCGAAGCGGCGAACTCGCTGGACTCGGGGTTCATGTCGGTATCGGTCGGACCGGGCTGCACGTTGTTGACGGTGATGCCCTTCGGTCCCAGATCGCGCGCGAGTCCTTGCACGAGCCCTTGCAGCGCCGACTTGCTCATCGCGTACGCGGCGCCGCCCGCGAACGGGATGCGCTCGGCGTTGCAGCTGCCGATGTTGATGATCCGCCCGCCCTGCCCCATGTGCGGCAGCACGGCCTTCGCCGCGACGAACACGGCGCGCACGTTCACCTGCAAGGTCGCGTCGAAATCCTCGAGCGAGAACGTGTCGATCGTGCCGAGACGCAGCACGCCCGCGTTGTTGACGAGGATGTCGATCTTGCCGAGCTGGCGCGCCGTCTCGTTGATCGCATTGGTCAGCGAAGCGGGGTCCGCGACATCGGCCTTGACGGCAACCGCGCGGCCACCCGCCTTCTCGACGCTCGCGACCAGGTCGTTCGCCCCGGCCGCTGAGCTGTGATACGTGAAAGCCACCGTCGCGCCCTCGCTGGCGAGCCGGCGTACCACGGCCGCGCCGATCCCGCGCGCGCCGCCCGTGACGAAAGCGATCTTGCCTTGCAGATTCGTGCTCATCCTGTGTGCTCCATGTGATGTTGAGGTGAGTTGAGTATGGCAAGCGGATTCGCATATCGGTAGGATCGAATCCGGACTAACAGTTTCAACCACAGGTATAAGCCAACATCGCGATGGAAGCGCTCAATCTCATCGAATCGTTCATCCAGACGGCCGAAACGGGCAGCTTTTCGGCGGCGGCGCGGCGCCTGGGCCTCACGCCCGCCGGCGTCAGCAAGAACATTGCGCGGCTCGAAGCGCATCTGGGCGTGCGGCTCTTTCATCGCAGCACCCGCAAGCTCACGATGACGCCGGCAGGCGAGCAGCTGTGGGCCGACGCGAGCGCGCCGTTCACGAGCCTGCAAGACGCGTTCGAACGGGCGGCGCAGCACGACGGCAAGCCGTCGGGCGTGCTGAAGGTGAGCATGGCCGTCGCGTTCGGTCGCGAGTATCTGGTGCCGCTGCTCGGCGAATTTTTGCAGCGTTACCCCGACATCGTGCCCGACTGGCACTTCGACAACCGCGCAGTCGACCTGATCGCGGGCGGCTTCGATGCCGCGATCGGCGGTGGAATCGAACTGACGCAAGGCGTGATCGCACGCGAGCTGGCGCGGCCGTGCGTGATCATCGCGGCGTCGCCGGCGTATATGGCGGGAAGGCCGATGCCCGCGCATCCTTCCGGGCTGGCCGAACTGGACGGCATCGCGCGCCGCTCGAGCACCACGGGCCGCGTGCGCGCGTGGACGCTGCGCAACCAGATCGGCGAAGAGGCGCCCGCCGAATGCCGCATCCGCATGATCTTCGACGACCCCGAAGCGATGGCGCATGCCGCGATGCAGGGGCTCGGCATCGCCTTCCTGCCGACGCCGCATGCCGCTCCCTGGCTCGAGAACGGCAAGCTCGTGCGGCTACTCCCGGGCTGGCACGCGGAACTGAGCCCCCTCACGCTCTACTACCCGAACCGCAAGCTGCTGCCCGCGAAGACACGCGTATTCATCGACTTCGTCGTCGGCGCGTTTCGCGAAAGACGGCTCGCCGCGCGCTTCGACGCCCGCTGACAAACAGCGCGTCCCTATCCGGCATCCCTACCCGATAGCAGGGTTTCCCACTACAAAAGTGACGGCGACATCGGTCGATATATCAGGCGGAGACATGCGCGTGTCACATTGCTCAGCGCGCACATTTCAATAAGAATCGCCCACCTTGAGAGGCGTCGCAATGCTGAAGCTGAGTTTTACCCAGAAGCTGTGGTTGCCGCTCGTCATCAGCCTGTTCGCGTTATTGCTAGTGTCGTTGTCGGCCGCCTGGTTGTCGCGCGAGACGCGCATCGAGGAACGAAAGAACGACCTGGTCAACGTCGCGCATGTCGGCCTGTCGCTGGTCAAGGAGTACGCGGCGCTCGCACAGAGCGGCAAGATGAGCGAGGCCGACGCCCGCAAGCAGGCGCTCGACCGCCTGCGCGAAGTCCGTTACGGCGAGGACGGCTACTTCCTCGTGATCGATTCGACGCCGCGCATGGTCATGCATCCGATCAAGCCCGCGACCAACGGCAAGGATCTCGCGGGCACCGCCGACGCCGATGGCCGCCATCACTACGTGAGCTTCGCGAAGGTCGCGCAATCGCCCGAAGGCGGCTTCGTCGACTACGTGTTTCCACATTCGAAGAGCGCGTCGTCGTCCGGACCGGCTGAAGCCGTCGGCAAGATCGGCTATGTCGTGCGCTTCGCGCCGTGGGACTGGATCATCGCGACGGGCGCCTATGTCGACGATATCGACGCCGCGTTCATGCGCTCGCTGTATTGGATCGGCGCGGTGTTTATCGGCATTTCGCTGCTGCTCGCCGCGCTCGTCGCGCTCACGAACCGCAGCATTCAACGCACGATAGGCGGCGACCCCGGCTATGCCGCCGACGTCGCGAATGCGATCGCCGTCGGCGATCTGACCGTTTCGATCGACACGCGCCACGACGACGAACAGAGCCTGTTGCGCGAGATTCGCCGCATGCGCGACACGCTGACGGACACGATCCGCGCGATCAAGCATGCCGCCGATCACGTCGCGACGGGCGCGCATGAAATCGCGAGCGGCAATGCGGACCTGTCGTCGCGCACCGAGAACCAGGCGGCATCGTTGCAGGAGACGGCGGCGAGCATGGAGCAGATGACGTCGATGGTCCGGCAGACGGCCGAGAACGCCCGGACCGCGAGCGAACTCGCGGAGCGCGCCGCGCGCATCGCGAACGAAGGCAGCGAGATGGTCGGCGAGGCCGTGTCGACCATGCGCGACATCTCCACCGAATCGCAGAAGATGGTCGAAGTGATCGCCGTGATCGAGAGCATCGCGTTCCAGACGAACATCCTCGCGCTGAACGCCGCCGTCGAAGCCGCGCGCGCGGGCGAACAGGGACGCGGCTTCGCAGTCGTCGCGGGCGAGGTCCGCACACTCGCGCATCGCAGCGCGGGGGCCGCGAAGGAAGTGCGCCAACTGATCAGCCGCGCCGTCGACAAGGTCGGCAACGGCGCGGGCCTCGTCGAGCGCACGGGCACGACGATCGAACAGGCACGCGATGCGATCGCGAGCGTGACGAACGTGATGCAGGAAATCGCCGCGGCGGCGGCCGAGCAGAGCGCGGGCATCGATCAGGTCAATCACGCCGTCACGCAGATGGACAGCCTCACGCAGGAAAACGCGGCGCTGGTCGAACAGGCGGCGGCCGCCGCGCATTCGCTGACCGAGCAGGCGGGGCGGCTGAAGACTTCCGTCGACGCGTTCCAGGTCGCCGAAACCGCCTGATACGCCTGACGCGCGACGAACGGAGCGTCGCGCGAATCTGGTTGGACCAGTTTTCGACGGTGGGCTTCGGCTCAGCCATCCCGTTCGTGGATGCTGCGCACGTAATCGATATGCGTGTGCATCGCTGTGCGCGCTTCTTCCGGGCGCCGCGTGCAGATCGCGTCGCAGACCGCGCGATGCTGGACCAGCAGTTGCCCGGACGCCTCGGGACCGCGCAAGCGCACATCCGTGCCGTTGATCGTGATGTGCTCGCGCAGCATGCCGAGCACGCTCGTATGCAGATGCAGGAACATCGTGTTGTGCGACGCGAGCGCGATGGCGTCGTGCAACTGCGCGTCGGCGGACGCCTCGCTCTCCTTGTCGTCGCACGCGTGCGAACGCTCCAGCTCGCGCATCAGCGCACGGATGCGCTTGATGTCGGCGGAACTCGCGCGCATCGCCGCAAAATAGGCGGTCGCGCCTTCCAGCACGCGGCGGAATTCCAGAATGTCGTCGCGCAGCACGGGGTGATCGGCGACCAGTTGCCCCCACGGCGACGCGATGCCCGCGCGCAACTGATCCGTCGCGAACACGCCCGCTCCTCGCCGGCTCTGCAACAGACCGCGCGCCGCGAGCCGCTGGATCGCCTCGCGCACCGTGTTGCGTGATACGTCGTACTGCTCGGCGAGCGCGCGCTCGGCCGGCAGCCGCGAACCCGGCGGCCACGTGCCGTCGAGCAGCGCCGTTTCCATCCGGCGCATCACGCCTTCCACCCTGCCCCTGTTTCTCGTCCCCGTCGCCATGCGGTTTCTCCTGCGTGAATCGCGTCCAGTGGTCCAACCAATTTGAATTGTCGCGCAGATTTCGGAATCATACGCCAACGATGCAAGCGATCCGCGAAGGCCGCATGCAATGCAGGCAACGCAAAAAGCGGACGCACTCTGGAGCGAGATATGAAGGAAAGGCAATACCCGGCGGCCCCGCGCGACGTCTATCTGTTCGCAACCTGCCTCGTCGATCTGTTCGTGCCCGAAGCCGGACTCGACGCCGTCAGGCTGCTCGAACGCGAAGGGCTCGTGGTGCACTTTCCTCACGAGCAAAGCTGCTGCGGCCAGCCCGCGTATAGCAGCGGCAATCCCGAACAGGCGCGCGATGTCGCGCGCGCCCAGCTCGACCTCTTCTCGAAGCCGTGGCCCGTCATCGTGCCATCGGGTTCATGTGCGGGCATGATGCGCCATCACTGGCCGAAGCTCTTCGCCGACGAACCGGCGATGGCAGAGAAAGCCCGCGAGCTTGGCGAGCGCGTGTACGAGCTGAGCGAGTTTCTGCTGCGCGTGCTGCATATCGAACTCCCCTCCACCACCGACGCGCCCGCCGAACATGTCGTGCTGCACACGTCGTGCGCGGCGCGGCGTGAAATGGGCACGCGCGTGCATGGCGTCGAACTCGTCGATGCATTGCCGGGCGTCACGCGCATCGAGCACGAACGCGAATCGGAATGCTGCGGTTTTGGCGGCACGTTTTCGTTGAAGCATCCCGACATCTCGGGCGCGATGGTACGCGACAAGGTGGCCTCCGCTTGCGCGACGGGCTGCGAGCGGATCGTTTCCGCCGACTGCGGTTGCCTGCTGAACATCGGACACGCGGCACGCCACCAGGACGCGCCCATCGAAGTCGAACATCTCGCGAGCTTCCTGTGGCGGCGCACGCAAGACCCCACGGCCCGCAACGAGGGCAAGGGAGGCAAGGCATGAACGCGCGCGAACGCATGCTCGGCCGGTTGCGCGCAGCCGCGCCCGCCCATGTTTCCAGCGACGAACTGAAGCGTCTCGACGCACGCATCGATCTGCATTACGACAGCCGCCGCGCCGCGCGCCCCGCTGTCGAGCGATCGACGCATGCCCTCGTCGAATCGATGCAGGCCGCGCTCGCCGCCTCGCATGCGGAGGTGTTTCGCGCAACGGAGCGCACGTGGCCCGCGTTGATCGCGCAACGGCTCGTCGATGCGAACGTGAAGCGCGTGCTGCTCGACACGTCGCGTGCGGAAGGCGCGGCGTTGCAACGGGCGCTGCCGCTTTCCATCGCGACACACACATACGACCAGCCGATCGAAAACTGGAAAGCCGAACTGTTCGAAACGATCGACGCCGGCTTTACGGTCGCGCGCTCGGGCATTGCTTCGACGGGCACGCTGATCGTCGCGCCCGACGCGGGCTCGCCGCGCACGATGTCGCTCGTGCCGCCGCTGCATATCGCGCTCGTCTACGCCGATTCGCTGCACACGGACCTGCACGCGGCGATGCGAGCCGAGCAATGGCAAGCCGGCATGCCGACGAATCTCGTGCTGATCTCCGGGCCGTCAAAGACGTCCGATATCCAGCAGACGCTCGCCTACGGCGCGCATGGTCCGCGCGAACTGTGGGTCGTGATCGTCGAAGATCGAGCCGGACATACTGAGGACACGCACGGAGACGCCGCATGAACGCCACCCCGATGCACTTCGTGCCGACGCAGGACTTCAAGGCGCGCGCGCGTGCCGCGCTCGACGATTCGAAACTGCGCAGCAGCTTTCGCGGCGCGATGGACTTTCTGCAGACGAAGCGCCGCACTCAGTTTCCCGACGACGACGAACTGCAACATCTGCGCGATCTCGGCGAAGCGGTGCGACGTCATGCGCTGTCGCGCCTGCCCGACCTGCTCGTGCAACTCGAAGAAAAGCTGACGGCGCGCGGCGTGCACGTGCACTGGGCCGAAACGGCCGCCGACGCCACCTCGATCATTCACGGCATCGCGCAAGCGCATGACGCGAAGCGCGTGATCAAGGGCAAGTCGATGGCGAGCGAGGAAATCGAGCTCAACCATTACCTCGAAGCGCGCGGCATCGACTGCATCGAGTCCGACATGGGCGAGTACATCGTGCAGCTCGCGCACGAAAAGCCGTCGCATATCGTGATGCCCGCGATTCACAAGACGAAGGCCGACATCGCGGAGCTGTTCGAAGCGCACATTCCCGACACGCGCTATACGGAAGATGTAGACGAGCTGATCCAGACGGGCCGCCGCGCATTGCGGCGCGCGTTCGTCGATGCGGACATCGGCCTGTCGGGCGTCAACTTCGCCGCCGCCGATACGGGCACGCTGTGGCTCGTCGAAAACGAAGGCAACGGACGGCTGTCCACGACCGTGCCCGACGTGCACATCGCGATCATGGGCATGGAAAAGGTGGTCGAGAAGCTGTCGCATATCGTGCCGCTGTCGAGCCTGCTGACGCGCTCCGCGACGGGCCAGGCGATCACGACGTACTTCAATCTGATCACGGGCCCGCGACGCGAAGGCGAACGCGACGGTCCGCGCGAAATGCACGTCGTGCTGCTCGACAACGGCCGCACGCAGGCCTACGCCGACGAGCAGTTGCGCGCGACGCTGCAATGCATCCGCTGTGGCGCGTGCATGAATCATTGCCCCGTCTATACGCGCATCGGCGGACATGCGTACGGCACGACGTATCCGGGCCCGATCGGCAAGATCATTTCGCCGCATCTGCTCGGCCTCGACGAAACGGCCGATCTTCCGACGGCATCGAGCCTGTGCGGCGCATGCGGCGAAGTGTGCCCCGTGCGCATTCCGATTCCCGAACTGCTCGTGCGTCTGCGCACGGAAGCGAACCGCAATCCGAACGAAGTGGTCGCGCATCCGTTGCGTGGACAGGGCGCGAAGTTCAGCCGCGAAGAACAGTTCGTGTGGCGTTTCTGGAGCGGCGCATTCGCGCATCCGCGCGCCTACCGGATGCTGCGCTGGGCCGCGACGCGCCTGCGCGCATTCGCGCCGAAGAACCAGATGGGCTGGACCCAGCACCGCGAACCGCTGAAGCCCGCGGCGCGCAGCCTGCACGATCTGATGCGCGAGCGCAGACAGCCCGAGTAGCCCGCGCGCTTCGCAGCTTCGGCAACCCACACCGACGCGCACGCATCGCCCACGAGGGGCGGTGCGCGCGCACGCGGCTGCACGCCGCCGACACCGATTCATTGACGCATATTCGGAGGAGACCGACATGCACCCGTGGTATCAGACCTATCTGCCGCTCGGCAGTCTATGGCTCTCCGCGCTCGCGGCCAGCATCCCGATCATCTTTTTCTTCGTCGCGCTCGCGGGACTGCGTCTGAAGGGGCATGTCGCGGCGGCGGGCACGCTGCTGCTGTCGCTTGCAGTGGCCGTGTTCGCGTATGGCATGCCCGTGCAACAGGCGCTGGCCGCCGCGGGCTTCGGCTTCGCATACGGCTTGTGGCCGATCGCGTGGATCATCGTGACGGCCGTGTTCCTCTACAAGCTCGTCGTGAAGACGGGACAATTCGACATCATCCGTGCGTCGGTGCTCGCGCTGACGGATGACCAGCGCCTGCAACTGCTGCTGATCGGCTTTTCGTTCGGCGCGTTCCTCGAAGGCGCGGCCGGCTTCGGCGCGCCCGTCGCGATCACGGCGGCGCTGCTCGTCGGCCTCGGCTTCGATCCGCTGAAGGCGGCGGGCCTCTGCCTGATCGCGAATACGGCGCCTGTCGCGTTCGGCGCAATGGGCATTCCCATCATCGTCGCGGGCCAGGTGACGGGCATCGATCCGTTCCTGATCGGCGCGATGGCGGGCCGTCAGTTGCCGCTGCTCTCGCTCGCCGTGCCGTTCTGGCTCGTGTTCATGATGGACGGCAAGCGCGGCGTCAAGGAGACGTGGCCTGCCGCGCTCGTCGCGGGCGGCAGCTTCGCCATCACGCAGTACTTCACGTCGAATCACATCGGGCCGGAACTGCCGGACATCACGTCGGCGCTCGTGAGCCTCGTCGCGCTCGCATCGTTCCTGAAGGTGTGGCAGCCGCGCCGTGCAAACGATACGGCACGCGGCACGGTCAGCGGCGGCACGGCGGCGCTGTCCGGTTTTGGCGGAGGCTTCGGCGGCATGGGCGGTGCGAATGGCGCACCGGGCGTGAGCCGCCGCGCGTCGCCCTACACGGTTGCACAGACCATCCGCGCATGGGCGCCGTTCGGCATTCTGACGGCCGTCGTGACCGTGTGGAGCCTGCAACCGTTCAAGGCGCTGTTCGCCGCGAAGGGTGCGCTTGCCGGCACGATCCTCAAGTTCAAAGTGCCCGGGCTCGACCAGCTCGTGATGAAGACGGCGCCCATCGTCGCGACGCCGAAGGCCTATGAGGCCGTGCTGAAGATCGATCTGCTCTCGGCGGTCGGCACGGCGATTCTCGTCACGGCGCTGATCTCGATGGTGTTGCTGCGCGTGAAGCCGCGCGATGCGCTCGCGACGTTCGGCGAGACGGTGAAGGAATTGCGCCGCCCCGTGCTGTCGATTGGTCTCGTGCTGTCGTTCGCGTTCGTCGCCAACTACTCGGGCATGTCGTCGACGCTCGCGCTGCTGCTGGCCGGCACGGGCGCTGCGTTCCCGTTCTTCTCGCCGGTACTCGGCTGGCTCGGCGTGTTCCTGACGGGCTCGGATACGTCGTCGAATGCGCTCTTCTGCTCGCTTCAGCATACGACCGCGCATCAGATCGGCGTGTCGGACACGTTGCTCGTGGCCGCGAACACGTCGGGTGGCGTGACGGGCAAGATGATCTCGCCGCAGTCGATCGCCGTTGCGTGCGCGGCGACGGGCCTCGTCGGACGCGAGTCGGAGCTGTTTCGCTTCACCGTAAAGCATAGCCTGCTGTTCGCACTCGTCGTCGGTCTGATCACGCTGTTGCAGGCCTATGTGCTGACGGGCATGGTGCCGGGCTGATTCTCTGCCGCTCGTTGTTCACATGAACGCCCGCTGCTACGCGGGCGTTTTTCCTTCTGCCGATTCGACTAGCCATGCCTTCAGCGTCTGCGCGCCCGGCTTGAGTTCGATCGGATTCGGATGCACGAGGTAATACGCCGTTTTCAACGACAGCGCGAAGTCGAACGGGTCGACGAGCGACTTCCCGACCCGTTCGGCCTCTGTCGGGGCTCGCTCGTCAGCACGACGCCCTGCCCGCGCGGTCGCGAGCGTCGATCTGGGCGGCGTCGGCTATACGGTGATGGGATCGTTGAGCGTGGGCGCTTCGTTCGTCTACGCGCGGCGCTTTCTGTCGCACCTCGACATGTCGCCCGTCGCGCTCTCGACATGGAAAATCGGCTTCGCGTTGCTGACGATTGCGTGCGTGACGCCCTTCCACGGCATGACGCGCATTGCGGACGATGCGCGCGCCGCAGCCGGCATCGTGCTCGGACTCGAACTCGGGCTGCTCGGCACAGGCGTCGCGTACATGCTGTACTACTTCATCGTGACGCTGCTCGGCGCACTGGCGGATTCGAGCGTGACCTACATTGTGCCTGTCGTCGCGTTGATCATCGGCGTGCTGTTCGCGCACGAGCCGATGCGCGCGCTCGATCTGCTCGCGATGGCTTGCATTCCCGGTGGGGTGTATCTGCTGCAAAGCGGGTGCAATCCGAAGAAGGCGGCACCCGCTGCATCGGCGGCACGACGTGTGACGTAGCCGCTCGCGCTTGCATCAGGTCGCCGCGTCAGGTCTCGCTCCACATACGCAGCAGGTTGTGATAACAGCCGACCAGCGTGCGGCGCGCGGCCTCGTCGCCGTTCGATGCGTTGAGCCGCTGGATTGCGCCGTCGAGATCGAACAGCATCGCGCGTTGCGTGTCGTCGCGCACGAGGCTTTGCACCCAGAAGAAGCTCGATACGCGCGCGCCTCGCGTCACAGGGCGCACCTGATGCAGGCTCGTGCCCGGATAGACGATCGCATGTCCCGCCGGCAGCTTCACTTCGTGCACGCCGAACGTATCTTCGATCAACAGTTCGCCGCCATCGTATTCGTCGGGCGGCGTGAAAAACAGCGTCACGGAGATGTCGGTGCGCACGCGCGCGCCGCTGCCCGGCACGAGGCGTATCGCGCCGTCGACATGATTGCCGAAGTGCATCCCGCCTTCATATCGATTGAAGAGCGGCGGATACACCTTGTTCGGCAGCGCGGCGCTGATGAAGAGAGGGTGACGCTCCAGCGATGCGATGATCCGATCGCCCAGCTCCAGCGCAATCGGCGAGCCTTCGGCAATCTGCTGGTTGCGCTTGACGGGCGCGCCCTGATAGCCGGCTGTCGCGCGCCCATCGACCCAGGCGTCGCTGGCTTCGAGTTGCGCGCGCATCTCGGCGGCTTCGGCGGGACTCAGTACGTCCGGGATCGAGACAATCATCGTTCAACGTTCCTGCACAACGGTGCGTCATCGCGCGCTTTCTGCATGAAGGGCTTCGTGCAGGAAAGCGCGCGGTGTTTCGTGGACCTTTCGCTTCAGGCGATCAGAAGAAGCGATAGTTTAACGTCGCGAGGAACGTGCGGCCGAGACCCGGCACCGCGCGCCCGCCGTCGGACGGAATCAGCGCATCGTAGTAGTTCTTGTCAGTGAAATTCAGCACGTTGAACTGGATGTCGTAACGCTTCGCGTGATACGCGGCCATTGCATCCCAGCGCGTATAGCCGCCGACCTGCACGAAGTTGTTGTTCGCCGCGTAGCGCGACGACACGTAGGTCGGACCGCCGCCGACTTCCCAATGCGGTGTGAACGCGTACGTGGTCCACAGTGTCAGCATGTTGCGCGGCGTATTCGCGGGCACCTTGCCTTGCGTGCCGTCGAACGCCTTCAGGATCTCGCCGTTCATATACGTATAGCCGCCGAACACCTGCCACTTGTTCGTGATGTGGCCGGCCAGACCCAGCTGATAGCCGCGCACGCGGATATCGCCGTCGAGCGTATAGGAGCCGTCCGCATTCAGCGTGCGCGCATTGGTCTTCTCGATGTTGAAGAGCGACTGCGTCACCGAGAGGCCGCCGCCGAGCAGATCCCACTTCGAGCCGACTTCATACGATTTGTTGTGCTCGGGCGGCAGTTTCTGTTGACCGTTGGTCAGCGTCAGCGCTTCGAGCGACGGATCGAACGACGTGCCATACGACACGTAATACGACTGCCAGTCGGTCGGCTGCCAGATGATGCCGCCGCGCACGCTGGTGAAGTAGTTGGTCTGCGTCGCATAGCCCGGCGCGTTGATCGAGTTCCTGATCGACGCCTCGTAGCGGTCCCAGCGCACGCCGCCCACCACCTTCCAGTGCTGGCCGATCGACACCGTGTCGTTCGCATAGATGCCCACGCCGTTAGCGCTCGATTCAGCGAGATTGGTGGCCACTTCCTTCACGTTCGACGGACGCGGCGTATACGGCGGATCGATGAGCGGCACGACGCCGATCGTGTTCGACGGCAGTCCCGGCGAAGTCGCCGTGAAGGTCTGGTTGCTATACGTTTCGTGGCTCAGATCAATGCCCGTGACCACCTCGTGCTTGAGCAGACCCGTATCGAACTTCGCCTGCAAGTCAGTCGAGTTGTAGATCGAATGATCGTTGATGTTGCGGTCCTTGCCCTGCAGCTTGACGAACAGCTTCGACGGATCGAGCGTCGTGAAGTTGCCGTTGGTGAGCGCCGTCGACGTGGCAAGCGGGCCCGTCAGCACCGATGCCGCATTGGTTGCGCGCGCATCCGTGCTGTAGTGGCTGAACTGCGTCTGGTTGCGCAGGACGAGACCATCGTCGAAGCGGTGCTGGATACGCGCGCTGAAGGTCTGCACGTCCTGAATCGTGCGGTCGTCGGTATAGCCGTAGAACGTGCCGCGATTCACGGGCGCGGGATGGCCGTTCAGCGGCGGAATGCCGTAGTCGGGCTGATCGCGGTTGTGCTGGATCAGCGCGGACAGCGTGATCTCCGTCGGCGTGCCGATGCCGAACTTCACTTCGGGCGCGACGCCGTAGTCCTTGTTCTTCATCACGTCGCGCGACGAACCGAGGCTCTGGCCGAAGGCGTTGATACGGAACGCGGAGGTGTCGGTGATCGGCGTATTGAGGTCGACCGTCGTGCGATAGCGGTCGTGCGTGCCCGCCTGCACGGAGACGTCGGCGCGCTTCTTCAGTTCCGGCTCCTTGCTCACCTGGTTGATCACGCCGCCCGTCGAGCCGCGCCCGAAGTACAGCGACGACGGACCATACAGCACGTCGATCGATTCGAGGTTGAACGTGTCGCGATAGTACTGGCCGCGATCGCGGAAGCCGTCCAGATAGATGTCGGTACGCGCCGAGAAGCCGCGCAAATTGATGTTGTTGCCGATCTGCCCGCCTTCCGCCGCGCCGATCGTGATGCCGGGCACGTTGCGCAGCGCGTCGCTGAACGAGCTCACCGCCTGCGATTGCAGCACGGCCTTCGGCACCACCGTCACCGCCTGCGGGATGTCGCGCAGCGCGGTCGGCACTTTGGCGCCCACGCTCGACGTTTCCGGCTGGAAGTCGCCGGAGTTGTCGGCCTGGCCCGTCACCTTGACGGCGGGCAGCGTGGCGTTTTCGGACGGCTGGCTTGCGGAGGGCTGGCTGGCGGGAGGCGTCGACGAGTCGGCCTGGGCAATGCTGGCTACCGGTGCTGTCGCAGGCGTCGTCGTTTGAGCGTAGAGCGGCGTCGCAAAGACGGCCAGGACGGCCGCTGCGAATGGCGTAGTTCGATGCATCTCGATTCCTGTCGTTGTCGCTGATTTTTCTTGGTGCGACGGGCAAGCAGCACCCGTCCGGTTCGCGCGACGGGCGCGCGAACCGCCCCGCCAAGCCGGATTGCTTCGGCTCGTCATTTCCTAAATGCGAATCGCTATCATTACATGAACAGTAACAATTCGCAATATTCTCGGAGCATCTGTGGTCATTGCGCGTCACTCAAGCTTTTGATCGCGCGGTCGTCCCTTCGGCGTCGGCTAAAAGATGTGCGTGCGTTACTGCTTCGACGGCGACATGGCAATGCCAACTCGCGCTCGCTCGTTTAAGGATGCGATGAGGACGGCACAATCGAACGCTTCACGTCATACGTAAGCGCAGCATTGAGCGCGATGAGTCTTCGCCACATGCGAAGCGCGATGCGTCAGCTTCCCCTAGATCCGACTCACGCTCGCATCGCAGCCGCGATGCGACGCGTTTTTCCGGAGCACTCCATCCGTGCGCCGTTCAGAAAATGCCTTGTTTTGCAGTGCTTTTTTGATGGGCAACCCGTCACGACTGCGTTTGCGGCGCATGCGACCGAATACGGGTATACGTTAATTAGTACGCGCGGACCCTCCCCGTTTTACTGGATGAAAGCCAGGTCGTCCGAACTACTTTGATCAGACATGATCGAGGGGTCGGACGTCGTTCTTTTGTACCGGAGGTGTAGCATGGCGAATCTGTCCAGCAGTGCAATCGATGAACTCAAAGCTCTCACGCGAGGCCAGGTGGTATTGCCCGGCGATCCATCGTTCGATGAAGCGCGCAGCATCTGGAATGGAATGATCGACCGCCGCCCCGCGATCATCGTGCGCTGCGCAGGCACGGCGGACGTGCGCCGCGCCGTCAATTTCGCGCGCGACAACAGCCTGCTGCTGGCCGTGCGCGGCGGCGGACACAATATCGCAGGCAGTGCCGTGTGCGAGGACGGCATGCTGATCGACCTGTCGCCGATGAAGTCCGCGCGCATCGATCCCGTCGCGCGCCGCGCCTATGTCGAGCCCGGCTGCACGTTGCGCGACTTCGATCACGAAGCGCAGGCCTTCGGTCTCGCCACGCCGCTCGGCATCAACTCGACGACGGGCGTCGCGGGCCTCACGCTTGGCGGCGGTTTCGGCTGGCTGAGCCGGCGCTTCGGGATGTCGGTGGACAACCTGATTTCGGCCGACGTCGTCACCGCCGACGGCCAGATGCTGCGCTGTAGCGCCGATGCTCACGAGGACCTGTTCTGGGCGATTCGCGGCGGCGGCGGCAACTTCGGCGTCGTCACGATGTTCGAGTTCCAGCTGCACGCTGTCGGCCCGGAAGTGTACGGCGGCCTCGTCGTGCTGCCGATGGATCAGGCGCGCGATGCGCTCGTCAAATATCGCGCCGCCTTCGAAACGTGGCCCGACGAGCTGACCGTCTGGGCTGTCGCGCGCTTTGCGCCGCCGCTGCCCTTCCTGAGCGCCGACGTGCACGGCAAGCCGATCATCGCGTTCGCCATCTGCTACACAGGGCCGGCCGCGAACGGTCCGGGCATGGTCGACGAGGTGCGCAAGTTCGGCACGCCGTATGGCGAGCATCTCGGGCCGATGCCGTACACCGCGTGGCAACAGGCCTTCGATCCGCTGCTCACACCCGGTGCGCGCAACTACTGGAAGTCGCACAATCTTGCGACGCTGGACGATGGGCTGATCGACGCGTTCATCGATGCGATCGGCAATCTGCCGTCGCCTCAGTGCGAGATTTTCTTCGGCGCAATCGGCGGACAGACGATGCGCGCCGCGCCCGATGCGACGGCCTACTCGAACCGCGACGCGAAGTACGTGATGAACGTGCACGGCCGCTGGACGGAAGCCGCCGACGACGAGCGCTGCATCGCGTGGGCGCGCGCGTTCTTCGACGCGTCAGCACCGTTCGCGCTCGGCAGCGTGTACGTGAACTTCATGACGGAAGAAGAATCGACGCGCATCGGCTCGGCCTATGGTCCGAACTACGAGCGCCTCGTCGCCGTGAAGGACCGCTATGATCCACACAACCTGTTCCGTCACAACCAGAACATCAAGCCGTCCGCTATGGCCTGATTGCGATGCAGGGGCGCGCCTCGTATTCATGACGTGGCGCGCATGAACGTCGCGATGCCGGATAGCAAGCGCTTTCTCATTGCTGTCCGGCATTTTCGTTTTTTGCGCCTTCGCTATCGCCTTGCGTTGCATCGTTCGATGCGCGCATGCCTGACCCGACGTTAAAGTATCATGCGCACTTCCGATGCAACCCTTTCCTCGCCGCTTTCCATGCGCATGCGCATCGCCTTGCTGACGATCGTCGCGATGTTCGCATTCGCGGGCAACTCGCTGCTGTGTCGTGTTGCGCTCAAGGGCACGTCCATCGATCCCGCCACCTTCACGACCGTTCGCCTCGTGTCCGCGGCTATCGCGCTGTGGATCATTCTGCACGCGCGTCGGGTTTCGCTGCCGGTCGGCGGCAACTGGATTTCCGCTTTCGCGCTCATCGCATACGCTGTGACGTTTTCGTTTGCGTATGTATCGCTCGCAGCGGGCACGGGCGCGCTGCTGCTGTTCGGCGCCGTGCAGGCGACGATGATAGGCTACGGTCTCGCGCGCGGCGAACGTCTGAGTCCGCGTCAATGGATTGGTGTTGCATGCGCGCTTGCGGGCCTCGTCGGTCTGGTGCTGCCCGGCCTCAGCGCGCCGGCTCCGCTCGCATCGCTGCTGATGCTGTGCGCGGGCGTCGCGTGGGGCGTGTATTCGCTGCGCGGCAAAGGCGCCGCCGATCCGATCGCCACGACGGCGGGCAATTTCATCCGCGCTGTTCCGTTCGCAGTGGCCGTCAGCGCCGGCATGTTTTCCCACATGTCGTTCGACGCAATGGGGCTGCTATTCGCGGCGCTATCCGGCGCTTTGACGTCGGGTGTCGGCTACGTGATCTGGTACGCGGCGCTCAAAGAACTCAGTGCTGCCACGGCCGCGACCGTGCAACTGAGCGTGCCGCCGATCGCCGCGATCGGCGGCATCGCACTGCTCGGCGAACCGCTGACCGCGCGCCTCGCGCTGAGCTCGATCGCGATCCTTGGCGGCATCGCGCTCGTCGTCGCGCGCCGCTGAGGGCAGCGCCCCCTCGCTTCTACATCGTGCTGTCACCAGACAAAAGCGCTGCGTCGAGCCCCAGCGCCAACCCTATCGCCGAACCACTTACTGATCGACGCCGACGATCACGCTCGACGCCTTGAAGATCGCCGCGGCCGCCTTGCCGCTCGCGAGGCCGAGCCGCTCGACGCTGTCGTTGGTGACGATGGCCGCGATCTGCGCGCCGCCCGTGGCGGAGATGATGACCTCGCTATTGACGGCGCCCTTCGTCACCGACGCGACCGTGCCCGCGACGCAATTGCGCGCCGACACCTTGCTGCTGTCCGCATCGACCATCACGATCACCGACGACGCCTTCACCAGCGCGAACGCCGGCTTGCCGGCCGCGAGTCCCAGTGACGACGCGCTGCCGTGCGTGATCACCGCGACAATGTCGAGACCGTCCTGGGTGCGCAGCGTGATTTCGTCGTTGACGGCTCCCGTCTTGACGGCTGTCACCTGACCGGCGAAGTGATTGCGGGCGCTTGTACGCATGGCGATGCCTCCTTTGGGTTGCCGTTGTTCGCTGTTGCAACGGTGGTCGTTGGAAGCTTGCAGTGTACCGCGCGCGAATGACGGTCCGCCATCCAGGTGCCGCGTCGGAATGGGCACCCCGGTTGCTGCAAACGAAGGATGAAACTCGGGATGAACCTTCGAAAGGAGCCGCAATGAAAACGATCGATCTGTCGCAGCGCATCGAGGAAATCGAACTGGCCCTCGCCGCTACCTTCGAATCGCCGAAATCGCCGACTGTCAGCGCGTATCAGGAGGGAGCCACCACGTTTCTCACGCTGTCGTGGGTCGTCAAAACGGGCCGCGATACGACGCTCGACACACGCTGTGTCGCGAGACTCGAGATCAGCGATCGCCAGATCAACCACTATGCGGCGCTCGACACCGCGAAACGGCGCATCGTGCAAGACCGCCTGAAAGACCTGCTGCGGCAGCGCGTCGATGCGATGCGCTCGGAACCGGGCTCGGCGGAAAACTGCTCGCTGCAGATCGACATCGACGACGCCGTGTTCGACGTGCCCGACGAGCCTTACAACATCTAGCGTCGGCAGCGGCGAACGCCTGGTCGATGGTGCGTCCGCGCCAGGCGCAGCCGCCAAGCGCAGGGCCGCCGCGCGGGGAAGCGCCATCGGCGCACACGACTTCCCGTCCTTTTACGGGGACAATAGACTATGCTAACGCGCGAGCCGCAACGCTCGCGCCATTGCGCGCCGCCGCATACAACCCGAGTCTATTGCCGATGAACACCACCACCGACGATTCCCCGCGCCCCGCCATGCGTGCGCTCACGCCGCTCGAAGCGCGCGTGCTGGGCGTGCTGTTCGAGAAGCAGCACACCGTGCCCGATACCTATCCGTTGTCGCTCAATTCGCTCGCGTCGGGCTGCAACCAGAAGACCTCGCGCTCACCCGTGATGAACGTCAGCGAAAGCGAGATCATGGATGCGATCAACAGCATGAAGCGCCTGTCGCTCGTGCTCGAAGGCAGCAGCAGCCGCGTGCCGCGCTACGAGCACAACATGGAGCGCGTGCTCGGCTTGCCGCGCCAGTCGGCGGCGCTGCTGACCGCTTTGCTGCTGCGCGGTCCGCAGACGGCCGCCGAACTGCGGCTCGCGACGTCGCGCCTGCATGGCTTCGCCGATACGTCGTCGGTCGAAGCCTTTCTCGAAGAACTCGCGGCCAACGATCCGCCGCGCGTCGTCAAGCTCGGGCGCACGCCGGGCGAGCGCGAAAGCCGCTGGATGCATCTGCTGTGCGGCGAGCCGTCGCCCGAACTGATTCGCGGCGCGGCCCTGTCCGACGATGCGCTGCCGCCCGGCGAACTCGAATCGCTGCGCGCGCAGCAACGGCAGTTGAGCGAACGCGTCGAGCGGCTCGAGGCGCTCGTCACGCGCCTCGCGGGTGAACTGGGCGTATCGCTCGACGATCCGAAGGACAGCCCGTCATGAAGCCGCAGAAAGAGACGTAGAAAGGGAGACGCATGTTTGTCGTGTACTGGCTCGAAGAAGGCAATGCGTCGACGGAAACCGCTCGCTTCGAGCGGTTTGGCGACGAAGACATGACGCAAGCACTCGCGTTCACCGAGACCTTGCGCAAGAAACAGGCGGCAGGCGGCGACGTGAGCTTCGTCACGTTGTGCAGCGAGAACCCGCGCTCGGTCGGCAAGGCGGGCGCAGCGGACCCGCCCGCCGGTTACGCGTGGAAAAAGCGCCGCTCGTGACAGCCGTCGCGCGAGCGCTGCTGCGACGGGTGTGTTCACGAGTGACATCCCTTAGCGCGAAACGTCGCTGCTTGCGTAAGCGACCGGCGCGCGCCCGTCGCGATTCAACCCATCTCCCCACGCACACTTCGCAACACAAACGCGCCCGCAAAAAGCGCGAATGCGAAGCTGTGTAAAACATTCAGGATTCCGGAAGCAAACGTCAACTTCCGCTGTCGAAGCGGCGTTCTACGCGTTCGGGCCCTGGACGGCCCCGGCGCGCCCACGTGCCCAGCATGGCCGAACGACAAGAGGAATACCGACATGACACACACGCAATCGAACCGCCGCGCGTATCTGCTACTGGGCACAGGTCTCGCGCTGCTATTGGCGAACGCAGGTTGCACGTCGCTGCCCTGGCAGATAGCTCCCGAGGACCGTTCGTCCGGCCAGCCGACGCAAGCGGCGACATCGGCGAGCCAACCGGCGCCGCGCGTGGGGGGCAGCACGACGAGACCGCTTGCGCGCGTGAAGGAAGGCTATTACCGCGTCAAGCCCGGCGATACGCTCTATCGCATCGCGACGGCCCACGGCCAGCGCAGCGACGACATCGTCAAATGGAACAGCCTGCCAGACGCGAACCACATCGAACCGGGCGGCGTGTTGCGCGTCGCGCCGCCCGACGCAGCCGAGGACAGCAAGTCCGTCGCGACAACGACTGCGCAAGCCACGTCCAAAGCGCCCGCGAAGCGCGAAGCCGCCGCCGACAGGAACGACAGCGAGAAGGGCGACAAGGGCGAAAAGGGCGACCAGGACAAAAGCGACAAGACCCGCTTCGGCTGGCCAGCGCGCGGCATGCTCAATGCAGTGTACGGACAGGGCAAATCGAAGGGCATGGTGATCGCGGCCCAAGCCGGCGATCCGGTGAAAGCCGCTGCCGCTGGCCGCGTCGTGTTCGCGGGAGATGGCGGCAAGCCGTATGGGAAGCTGATTGTCATCAAGCACGACGACACGCTCGTGACGACCTATGGACACAACCGCAAACTGCTCGTGAAGGAAGGCACGACCGTCAAGCGCGGCGAGACGATCGCCGAAATGGCGGAGAGCGCAAAGGGAGCAGGTCCGGGAGCAGGCTCGCTGCGATTCGAAGTCCGCAAGGACGGCAAGCCCGTCGATCCCGCGCCCTATCTTCCGCGCGTCGGTTCGTGACGGGCGCGGGTGCTATAAAGGAAAAAGCCGCGAACGGCCTGCACCGTTCGCGGCTCCAACATCGCGCCACGCGTCCTGCTTAACGCACCGCGTTCGCCTCGAGCAGCGGCTCGAGACGCCCCGCCGTCTCCAGCGCATTCAGATCGTCGAAGCCGCCGACATGCGTGTCGCCGATGAAGATTTGCGGCACCGTCCGGCGTCCCGTGCGTTCGATCAGCGCGAGCGCCGTCGGGCGATCGTTCTGCACGTTGATTTCCCTGTACGACAGGCCTTTGTTCGTAAGCAGCGCTTTCGCTGCAAGGCAATACGGGCAAGTCGGCGTCGTATAGATCGTGATAGCGGACATGGTTCACTCCTTGTTCGAGAAGAGTTGCCGTCGGCGACGGGCTGGTTCAACTGTAGGTGCGCGAGACCGCGCCGTTAATGTCGGCGCATCTCATGAAGATGCTCGTTCGGCTCACCGGTTGCGGGCGCAACGGTGACGAGGCACGATATACGCTTGCCACGTGTGCGCCAAAGCCTTGTACGACAAGGGTTTGGGCCCGACGCACGCCCCCGCCGGGCACAGCTGTCCGTTTTCTGAAACTCTCTATTTCGCTGCGTCGGCGGAAGCGGCCTGCACATGTCCGCCCGATGCGCGCCAGCGCGCCGGCGTCACGCCGATCTGCTTCTTGAACACGCGCTGGAACGCCGCTTCCGACTGATAGCCGACCATCTCGCCGATATCGCCGACGGGCGTCGTCGATTCGAGCAGCGAGCGGCCCGCGATCGTCATGCGCACTTCGGTGAGCACGTCGGTCGCCGAGCGGCCGATCGCTTCCTGGAACTGCCGCACGAAAGTCGCGCGCGACATGTTGCAGAGCGCCGCGAACTGGTCGAGCGTCCACGGCTTGCCGGGCAATTCGAACATCGCCGATACGGCCGGCTGCAGTCGCGGGCGCCCCGCCAGCGCGAGCAAGCCGAGCGGCGGCTGCGCCGATTCGCTCGCGAAACGCAGCGTCAATGCAAAAAGCGCCGCCGACAGATGATTGACGAGCGTCTCGCTGCCGGGGCACTCGTCCATTGCCTCTTCGCGCATCAACTCGATCAGGCGCGCAAGCCGCGAACCCGCGACGCTTTTCACCGAATCCCTGCTGACGCCGTTGGGTTGGGCGCCGCCGTTCGCGTTCGCGTGCGCGCCGCTGCGCACCACGAGCCGCGACGGCAGATGATCGCGCAGCAATCGATCCGGCACGGCGCCGAGCAGAAAGCGGCCGCACAGGATGTCGGCGGCTTCGCCCGCGCCGCCATTCTCCGCTACCGTCAGCGTGATGTTGCGCCGCTCCGTTGCCGGGACGGGCTTTGCGCCGCTGCCGTCATGGATGCGATGCGCGCCGCCCGTCGGAAACACGATGATGTCGCCCGCCACCAGTGGCTCGGGCGGACCGCTGCCGTCTTCGAGCACCGCGTGCCCCGACAGCAGCACGTGATACGGAATCTCGCGCACGCCCGCCGGGCCTTCTTCGATCGCCCACGGCGCGCCGAAATGACAGCGGATATCCACGCGCCCGCTCACCGGCATCAGCGACAGAAAGCGACTTAGCAGATCCATTTGAGCCGAATAAGCATGTTTTTGAATCGTTCGAGGATTAGCACGCAGGACGGCAAACCGTACAGTGGCAACAGTGCAATGCAAACCGATTCTACTGGACGGCAGCGAGGCGCGGCGGCAACCCGTTGTACTCCGCCACCCGGCCGTCAGAGCGAGGAACATATGAAGACGCTTCATATCGATGTGGCTGTTATCGGCGCCGGCAGCGCCGGTCTGCCCGCCTTTCGCGCCGCGAAGGCCGCGGGCGCGAGTGTCGTGCTGATCGAAGGCGGCGCATATGGAACGACCTGTGCGCGCGTCGGCTGTATGCCGTCGAAGCTGCTGATCGCCGCCGCCGACGCCGCGCATGCGGCGCGACGCACGGCACCGTTCGGCGTGCATGTCGATGGTGCCGTGCGCATCGACGGACGCGAGGTGATGGCACGCGTCAAAGGCGAGCGCGACCGCTTCGTGGGCTTCGTCGTCGAATCGACGGAAGGCATTCCGGCTGAAGAGCGGCTGATCGGCTACGCGCAATTCATCGACGACAACGTGCTGCAAGTCGGCGACCATACCCTCGTGCATGCGAAGAGCGTCGTGATCGCGACGGGCTCGTCGCCGTTCGTGCCGCCGATGTACCAGGCGCTCGGCGACCGCGCGATCGTCAACGACGACGTGTTCGCGTGGGACGACCTGCCGCGCAAGGTGGCCGTGATCGGCGCGGGCGTGATCGGGCTCGAACTGGGCCAGGCGCTCGCATGGCTCGGCGTCGACGTGACGATGCTCGGCGCGCGCGGCCGTGTCGGTCCGCTGAGCGATCCCGCCATCAAGGGCTATGCGCAACAGGTGTTCAGCGAGTCGTTCCGTTTCGAGCCGCATGCGCAAGTGGAAGCAGCGACGCGCGAAGGCGACAGCGTGCATCTGCGCTATCGCGACAGCGCGGGCGAGCTGCGCGAAGACACGTTCGATTACGTGCTGGTCACGGCGGGCCGCCGGCCGAACGTCGACCGGCTCGGGCTGCGCAACACGACGCTCGAACTCGATGCGCGCGGCGTGCCCGTGTTCGATCCCGTGACGCTGCAAGCGGGCAAGCATCCTGTGTTCATCGCCGGCGACGCGAACAACGTGCTGCCGCTGCTGCACGAAGCAGCCGACGAAGGCCGCGCGGCTGGCGAAAACGCCGCGCGCTTTCCCGATGTGAAGCCGCTCGTGCGCCGCGCGCCTATTTCAGCCGTGTTCACCGAGCCAGGCATCGCGATGGTCGGCACGCGTCACGCGGACCTCGCCGCCGATTCGTTCGTGACGGGCGAAGTGAGCTTCGAAGACCAGGGCCGCAGCCGCGTGATGCTGCGCAATCGCGGGCTGATGCACGTGTATGTGGACAAGGTATCGCACCGTTTTGTCGGCGCCGAGTGGCTCGGGCCGGATGCCGAGCACATCGCGCATCTGCTTTCGTGGGCGCTGCAGATGAACCTCACGGTCGATGCGATGCTCGCGATGCCGTTCTATCACCCCGTCGTCGAGGAGGGACTGCGGACTGCGTTGCGCAATGCAGCGGCGCAACTGCCGAAGGCCTGACGAGAAAACGCTTCGGTGAATGCTGCTGTCGATTGTTGATCCAATTGCGAGCACTGATAGAGAGCTGCCCCGGAATCTTCGACAAGAACCTTCCGCGAATCCGGGGCAGCCTCTCATAGTCGGGTTGCCCGTTCTGCCCGTGCTTCGATTCGCTTTCCCTTCCAGATAGTTGATACGCCCGCTTCCGCGGGCGACGTCGTTTTGACGTTTCCGCGTCCGTCAAAACGTCATCCAGCTCGTGACACATGAGGTTCACCTATATATCACAGCATGTGATATCGGTGTCGGAAGCAATCGCTTACGCACGAGTTGACCTTTCCTCTGCTGCCGATTATTGGTTGCTCGAAGCCGACTGATACGAGGGGGTCCGAAACATGTGTCGACTTTGCCCGGCGACGAGCGCGGAAAACCAGATCAATGCATGTCACGCGCCCTCTTCATGCGGCGGCAAGTATTCCATGTGTTGTTCCTCGTATAGCCGATAGATCAGTTCGAGCATCTCCGTGAGGTCTTCCGATTCGTCGAGCTGCCGCATGCTCATGATGATCGGCGACACCAGATTCGAATCGTCGAGTTCCTTGTAACTCACGTCGTCGCGCTTGAGTCCGTACACGCTCGTCGGCACGACAGCGATTCCCTCGCCCGCCGCGACCAGTCCCAACGCGATCTGCAGTTCGCGCGTCTCGTAGATGCGCTTCGGCTCCAATCCACGATCGCGGAATGCGGCGAGCACCTGGTCCGCGTAGCTCGGACGCGGCGCTTTCGGAAAGATGATCAGCGTTTCGTTGACGAGATCGTGCAGCGACAACACCGGCTTCAACTCCGACAACGGATGCCCGACGGGCAGTCCGACGATCATCCGCTCCTCGCGCAACACGATGCGCTTGATGCTCGGGTCTTCATGACGGATGCGCCCAAAGCCCACGTCGATCACGCCTTCCTTGAGCGCCTTGATCTGATCCATCGTCGACATTTCGACCAGCGTCAGTTCGACAGCGGGATGTTCATTGCGAAAGCGGCGAATGATCTTCGGCAACATCCCATAGAGCGTCGAGCCGACGAAACCAACCGACAGGCTGCGCTCGATCTTGCCGACGCGCCGTGTCATCGATTCGAGTTCCGCCGTTTGCGCGAGCAATTGCACCGCGTGCGAATAGAAGAAGCGCCCCGTGTCCGTGAGTTCGACGGGCCGTGAGTTGCGCACGAAAAGCTGCACGCCGAGCAGGTCTTCGAGCTGCTGCATCTGGCGGCTCAACGGCGGCTGTGCGATGTGCAGCCGCTGCGCGGCGCGCGTGAAGTTGCGCTCCTCGGCCACGGCGACGAAATAACGCAAATGGCGCAACTCCATGACGATACCCCTGGGATATGGACCTGATACTAATTCAGTGTTGGACGCGCCGTATGTGCGCCAACTACTCTTCACACAACCGCAGCGCCCTAACAAATTATACCTTTCGGGTAGCAACCGAATGGGCGAGCGAGACAGCAACCCTGTTGCAGGAGACATCCGATGATCCCCATCTACCCGGACCGCAGTCCGAAGCTCAAGCACATCGACGACTATCTGGTCGAAGACCCGGCGCGCGGCGACTACCGCCTGCACCGCAGCGCCTTCACGGATGAAGCGCTATTCGAACTCGAGATGCAGCACATCTTCGAAGGCAACTGGATCTATCTCGCGCACGAAAGCCAGATTCCGTCGAACAACGATTACTTCACGACGACGATGGGCCGCCAGCCCGTCGTCATCACGCGCAACCGTCAGGGCGAGCTCAACGCGCTCGTCAATTCGTGCACGCATCGCGGCGCGATGCTGTGCCGCCACAAGCGCGGCAACAAGGCGACGTTCACTTGCCCGTTCCACGGCTGGACCTTCAACAACAGCGGCAAGCTGCTGAAGGTGAAAGACCCGCAAGAAGCGGGTTATCCCGAGTGCTTCAATCACGAGGGCTCGCATGATCTGAAGAAAGTCGCGCGCTTCGAAAACTATCGCGGCTTTCTGTTCGGCAGCCTGAATCCCGATGTGAAGCCGCTTGCCGAATATCTGGGCGAAGCGTCGAAGATCATCGACATGATCGTCGACCAGTCGGAAGACGGGCTCGAAGTGCTGCGCGGTTCGTCGACGTACACGTATGAAGGCAACTGGAAGCTGACCGCCGAAAACGGCGCGGACGGCTATCACGTGTCGGCCGTGCACTGGAATTACGCGGCCACGACCAATCACCGCAAGGAAAAGAACGCGGCCGAAGACAAGATCCGCGCAATGGATGCGGGTGGCTGGGGCCGCCAGGGCGGCGGCTTCTATGCGTTCGAACATGGCCACATGCTGCTGTGGACGCGCTGGGCCAATCCCGAAGACCGCCCGAACTTCAGCCGCCGCGACGAGTTCGCCGGGCGCTGCGGCAGCGAAACGGCCGACTGGATGATCCAGAACTCGCGCAACCTGTGCCTCTATCCGAACGTGTACCTGATGGATCAGTTCGGCTCGCAGATTCGCGTGCTGAAACCGCTGTCGGTGAATAAAACGGAAGTGACGATCTATTGCATCGCGCCCAAAGGCGAATCCGATGAAGCACGCGCACGCCGCATTCGCCAGTACGAAGACTTCTTCAACGTGAGCGGCATGGCGACGCCCGACGACCTCGAAGAATTCCGCGCCTGCCAGCAAGGCTATGCTGCGCGCGCCGTCGAATGGAACGACATGTGCCGCGGCTCGGCGCACTGGATCGAAGGCGCGGACGAAGGCGCGCAAAAGATCGGCCTCAAGCCGCTTTTGAGCGGCGTAAAGACGGAAGACGAAGGGCTTTACACGGTCCAGCACCGCTATTGGGTGGAGACGATCCGCAACGCGCTCGCCGAGGAAACGCAAGCCGGTGCGGGGAAAAGCGCGGAAAGGAGCGCAGCATGAGCACGACTATCACAGCGCCGACGCTTGCGGAGATTCAAGCATTTCTTTACCGCGAAGCACGTCTGCTAGACGACGAGCAGTGGGACGACTGGCTCGAGCTGTATCACCCGGACGTCGTCTTCTGGATGCCCTCGTGGGACGACACGGACCAGCTGATCACGGACCCGCAACGCGAAATCTCGCTGATCTACTACCCGAGCCGCCAGGGCCTCGAAGACCGCGTGTTCCGCATCAAGACCGAGCGCTCTAGCGCGACGATTCCGGACACGCGCACGAGCCACAACATCAGCAATGTCGAACTCGAAAGCGAAGACAGCGGCGTCTGCACGGTGCGTTTCAACTGGCACACGCTGAGCCATCGCTACAAGACCAATTACAGCTATTTCGGCATGTCGCGCTATGTGATCGATTTCAACGGCGATTTGCCGCAGATCCTGAACAAGTACGTCGTGTTGAAGAACGACTACATCAATCAGGTGATCGACGTCTATCACATCTGAGCGCACGCGCTTCGCGATCCGCCACGAGTCGATCACAAGACGCGAGCAGCACAGGAAAGTCAGGAGCAGTCCATGGAACATCGCATTGCACTTCAGTTCGAAGACGGCGTCACGCGTTTCATCACGTGCCGCGACAACGAAACGCTGTCGGATGCCGCCTATCGGCAGAAGATCAACATTCCGCTCGATTGCCGCGACGGCGCATGCGGGACGTGCCGCGGCTTTTGCGAATCGGGCTCGTATGACCTGCCGGAATCGAGCTATATCGAAGATGCGCTGACGCCCGAAGAGGCCTCGAAAGGCTATGTGCTCGCCTGCCAGACGCGCCCGCGCTCGGACTGCGTGATCCGCGTGCCCGCTTCGTCGGCTGCGTGCAAGACGGGCGTCGCGCGTCATGAAGGCACGCTTGCGAGCGTGCACAAGCTCTCCGATTCGACGATCGAATTTTCGATCGACGTCGATGCGCCCGATCAGTTGTCGTTTCTCGCGGGCCAGTATGTGAACGTCGAAGTGCCCGGCAGCGAACTGTCGCGCTCGTATTCGTTCAGCTCCGCGCCGGGTGAATCGCGCGTGTCGTTCGTCGTGCGCAATGTGCCCGAAGGCAAGATGAGCACGTATCTGAGCACCCATGCGCAGCCGGGTCAACGCGTGGCGTTTTCGGGGCCCTACGGCGCGTTCTATCTGCGCGAAGCGACGCGTCCCGTGCTGTTCCTCGCGGGCGGCACGGGCATCGCGCCGTTCCTGTCGATGCTCGACGTGCTCGCCGCGAAAAATGCTGCGAAAGACACTGTGAAGCAGCCGGTGCGAATGGTGTACGGCGTGACCAACGACATCGATCTCGTCGCGCTCCCGCAACTCGATGCGGCCCGAGGCAAGCTGCAAGACTTCGAGTACCGCACCTGTGTCGCCGAAGCATCGAGCAGTCATCCGCTCAAGGGCTACGTGACGGCTCATGTCGAGCCTGACTGGCTCAACGGCGGCGACGTCGATGTATACCTGTGCGGACCCGTTGCGATGGTCGATGCGGTACGCGGTTGGCTCGGCGAAATCGGCGTGACGCCCGCGAGCTTCCACTACGAAAAGTTCTCTGCCACCAACGCGGCCTGAAGATCATGAACCAACGCTTCGAAGGAAAAATCGTCGTCGTGACGGGCGCGGCGCAAGGTATCGGGCGCGGCGTCGCCATCGCGGCGGCAAGCCAGGGCGCAACGCTCGTGCTGTGCGACCGCTCGGATTTCGTGCATGACGTGGCGTCCGAAATCTCGGCGCCGGGCGCGCGCTGCATCACCGTCATCGCCGATCTGGAAACGTATGCGGGCGCATGCAAGCTGGCCGGCGCGGCGCTCGACGCGTTCGGCCGCATCGACGTGCTGATCAACAACGTCGGCGGAACGATCTGGGCGAAGCCGTATCAGGAATACGAGGAAGCGCAGATCGAAGCCGAAGTGCGGCGCTCGCTCTTTCCGACGCTCTGGTGCTGCCGCGCAGTGCTGCCTTCGATGATCGAGCGCAAGCGTGGGGCAATCGTCAACGTCTCGTCGATTGCAACGCGCAGCATCTATCGCGTGCCGTATGCGGCATCGAAAGGCGGCGTCAATGCGCTGACGGCGAGTCTCGCGTTCGAGCATGCCGACGACGGCATTCGTGTCAACGCGGTCGCGACGGGCGGAACGGAAGCACCCGTGCGGCGCGTGCCGCGCAACACCGACCAGCAGACGGAGCAGGAAGCGCTCTGGTATCAGGCCATCGTCGACCAGACGAAGGCGACGAGCCTCATGCATCGTTATGGAACGATCGACGAACAGGTTGGCGCCATTCTCTTTCTCGCATCCGACGAAGCGTCGTACATCACAGGCACCGTGCTGCCCGTGGGCGGCGGCGATCAAGGCTGAAGTCTCGCGCGCAAAAAACGCGGCCGCCCGATGCATTTCCCTGGTGGCATAGCGCCTAAATTGGCTCAATCATTCTGTCGATAATGGCTCTTTCTACAGGCCATTATCATCGATAATCTCCGTGTGACGGGCTGCGAAGCCCGGCCTATACGGAGATCATCGGATGAACACGAAAGTCTTTCTTGCGGGCGCGACGGGTGCCGTCGGCAGTGCGCTCGTGCCGTTGCTCGTCGACGCGGGCTATACCGTCTACGGCAGCACGCGCCGTCCCGAACGCGCGGCGCGGCTCGAACGGGCGGGCGCCGTACCCGTCGTCGTTGACGTGTTCGATGCGCGTGCGCTCGGCGAGGCGCTGATGCGCATCGAGCCCGCGTGCGTGATCCATCAACTGACCGACTTGCCACCAGCGCTCGAACCTTCGAAGATGGCAGGCGCGCTCGCAGGCAACGCGCGGATTCGCGACGAAGGCACGCGCAATCTGCTTGCGGCGGCGGTGGCAGCGGGCAGCACGCAGTTCATCGCGCAGAGCATCGCGTGGGCTTATCGCGAAGGCACGCAGCCCTACGACGAAACGCAGCCGCTCGATACCCATTCGGAAGGCAGCCGACTCGTCACCGTGCTTGGCGTCGAGTCGCTCGAAACGCAGGTGCTGGAGGCGCCCCTCGTCGGCGCGGTGCTGCGCTATGGGCAACTGTACGGCCCGGGCACGGGCTTCGATGACGCCCGCGGCGCGACTCCGCTACACGTCGACGCAGCGGCGTTCGCAGCGCTGCTCGCCTTGCAACACGGCGCACGCGGCGCGTTCAACATCGCCGAAGACAATCCCGTCGTGTCGACGGAGAAAGCGAGGCGCGAGCTCGGCTGGTCGGCGAACTGGCGGCGCCCGCTTGCGGGCGTCGAGCGATGAACGCCGCACGCGGGCTCGCCGACGTGCGGCATGCGCGGACGCTCGCCACGCTGTCACTGCTCGCGCTCGCTCCCCTTGCCGCGCTGCCGACGCGCCCCGCCGTCCAATGGCTCGCTGCGATGTGCAGCACTCGGCTCCTGAGCGACGCATCGCCCTCTTCCGATGCGGCCCGCCGCCCCGTGACGACCGTGCGTCCGCTGTCGTGCGAGCCTTTGGCCCATGTGCCCGGCAAGTCCGTGACGACCGTGATCGTCGACTATCCGCCGCGCGCGTTCACGCCCGCACATCGGCATCCTGGATCGGTGACGGCGTTCGTGATCGAAGGCACGGTGCGCTCGCAACTTGCTGGTGGCCCTGCGATCGACTATCAGAGCGCTCAGACATGGTTCGAGCCGCCCGGCACACTGCATGAGTTCGCAGAGAACCCGGACCCTGCTCGGCCCGCGAAACTGCTCGCCGTGTTCGTCACCGATTCGGATTGCGGACCGCTCGTGCTGCCGCCCTGAACGTGCACGCGCGCGCTCGCGCTCGGGCTTCACGTGCGATACAGCATCCGCTGCAACACGCGCGCGAGCGTTCTCGCGCCCGCGTCGATCTCTTGCGCACCGATGCCCGCGAAGCCCAGCACGAGACCCGCAGGCGCGTCGCGCCGCACCGAGTACGACGACAACGGCCGCGTCTCGATGCCTGCTTCGGCGGCAAGACGGGCGGCGAGCGCATCGTCCGTGCCGGCTGGCAGAAACGCGGGCGCATCGAGACCCGCGACGATGGGCGGCAATGCGAGCAGCCCCGTCCAATGCCGGCGCGCCGCTTCGCGCAGCGCGTCAGCACGCTCGCCATACAGCTCGCGCATGCGCCGCACATGCCGGCCCGCGTGCCCTTCGGCGATGAACGCGTGCAGCGTCGCCTGCTGATCGAGCGGCACATGACGGCTCGTCAGCGACAGCGCCGCGACGAACGGCTCGACGAGGTGCTCGGGCAGCACTGCATACGCGATGCGCAGCGCGGGAAACAGCAGCTTGCTGAACGTGCCGCAATAGATCACATGGCCCGCGTTGTCGAGACTCTTGAGCGCGGCAAGCGGACGTCCTTCGAAGCGATATTCGCTGTCGTAGTCGTCCTCGATGACGAGCGCGCGATGCGCGTGCGCCCAGTCGAGCAGCGCGAGCCGCCGCTCCAAAGAAAGCGCGGGACCGAGCGGCGCCTGCCGCCCCGCCGTCACGTACGCGAGCCGTGCGTGCGGCGCGAGCTGACGGCCCGCCGCGACATCGATGCCGCTCGTATCGACGGGCACAGCGGCGATGCGCGCGCCCGCCGCTTCGAACAGCAGACGCGCGCCCGGATAGCCGGGGTCTTCCATCCACACGGTATCGCCGGGATCGAGCCATAGCCGCGCGGACAGATCGAGCACCTGCTGCACGCTGCCGACGATCGCGACATGATCCGCCGAACACGAGATGCCGCGCGTCACGCGCACGTGCGCGGCAATCGCCTCGCGCAGCGGTGCGTAGCCTTGCGCCTCGCCGTCCGCGAGCATCGAGCGGTTCGACTGGCGCGAGCGCCGCGCGGCGACACGCGCCCACAGCGCGAATGGAAACGACTGCAGATCGGGCTGGCTCGGACGAAACGCGCGCGCCGGGAACGAGCGTCCCTCGACGGCAAACGCGCTGCGCGCGAGCAGCCGTCCGCGCGCGGACAAACCGATGCCTGCGTTGCTGGCGACATCACCGGATGCGCGTGTGTCCGACGCAAGACGAACGGCCCGCGTGCTCGCCGTAGCCGTAGCCGCCGTCGGCGCGGACTCGAGTCGCACATCGGGCAGTTCGCTCGCGACGAAACTGCCGCGTCCGACGGCACCCGACAGATAACCCTCGGCCGCGAGTTGCGCGAACACGCCCAGCACCGTGCCGCGCGACACGCGATGGCGCGTGGCCAGATCGCGGGTCGCGGGCAGGCGCGCGCCCGGTGCGAGCCGCCCGTCCAGAATCGCCGCGCGCAGTTCGCCGTACAGCCAGCGCTGCAGCGGCATGCCGTCGGGCCGAGCGTTCAGCGCGATGTCGATTTCGGTTGCGCGGCGCATTTCGATGCGACTCCTTATGTAAATGGCTCGATGGCGGATCGATGGACCACGAATTCACCAGGCCAATTTCAGCATTATGCCGACGCAACAATTCGCTACGTCAGACAAAAGCGCGCCGCGCAATTGATAAACTGCAATAGTCGGCGAATGCGCACCAGACGCACTTTTCCGCCCGGCCTGCCTCTTGCTTTAGATTGCAGGCCCGCCAATGGCGCGCGCCACCCGCCGACAGACGAACATGCCGAGAACAACCGTGTCAGGCAACGCCCAGGCAAGCTGCCGCCGCGCATCGATTGCGCGGACGGTGAAGCTGTACCGCACACCGCGCTCGCGCATCGCCTTGCGAACCCAGGCTGTCCCGCAGCACAAACCTGCTGCGAGCCGCGCGCCGCGCCCTCTTTCGACGACGTCATGAAACTGCCCCTCACTCCGCAACGGCCTTCCGGCAACCGGGTCTATCCATCGGGAACACCCGGGCTGCATGGCCTCACGTCGGTGGTTACGTTCGTGGTCGTCGTATGCGGGCTGTACTTTGCGCGCGAGGTGCTGATCCCCATCACGCTCGCGGTGCTGCTGAGCTTCTTGCTCGCGCCGCTTGTCGGCCTGCTGCGCCGGTTTCATTTCGGACAATTGCCGTCGATCTTCGTCGCGGTGCTCACGGCTCTCGTCACGCTGCTTGCCGTCAGCACGCTGATCGGCGCGCAGGTTGCGCAACTCGCGAGTTCGCTGCCGCAATATCAGGTGGCCATCGAGCGCAAGGTCGAGACCGTGCAGGAGAAAACCGTCGGACGCGCCGATGCGCTCCTCACGCGCGCCGCCTCCGCGCTTGCGCGCGTCGCGCCCGAACGTCCCGCGCCGCCTCACGAGCCGGGCCGCTCGCAGAAGCCCACCGTCGCGGCGCCGCTGCCCGTCGAGGTCCACGAGCCCATTCCGTCGCCGCTGGCAGTTGCGCAGCGCGTGTTCTCTCCTGTCGTCGGACCGCTCGAGACGATGTTCATCGTGCTCGTCGTGACGATCTTCATCCTGTTGCAACGCGAAGATCTGCGCGACCGGCTGATACGCCTGTTCGGCGCGCGCGACCTGCACCGCACGACCACTGCGATCAACGATGCCGCGAGCCGTCTGTCGCGCTACTTCGTTGCGCAACTTGGCGTGAACCTCGGCGCGGGCGCGACGATCGCGATCGGACTTGCGATCATCGGCGTGCCGGGCGCGCTGCTGTTCGGCGTGCTGACGGCGCTGTTGCGTTTCGTGCCGTATATCGGCACGTGGATCGCGGGACTGCTCGCCGTGATTCTCGCGGCCGCGATCCAGCCGCAATGGACGATGGCGGTGTTGACCTTCGTGCTGTTCGTGTCCGTCGATGTCATTGCCGGCCAGATCGTCGAGCCCCTGCTGTATGGGCACAGTTCGGGACTTTCGCCGCTTGCCGTCGTTGTCGCGGCGATTTTCTGGAGCTGGCTGTGGGGGCCCATTGGCCTCGTGCTATCCACGCCCCTCACGTTGTGCCTGGTCACGCTAGGCCGCTACGCGGAGCGTCTGAAGTTCCTGACGGTGCTGCTCGGCGATCAGCCCGCGCTCACACCCGCGCAGAATTTCTATCAGCGGCTGCTCGCCGACGATCCGCACGAAGCGATCGTGCAGGCCGACCGCTTCCTGAAGGAAATGCCGCTCACGCGCTACTACGACGACGTTGTGCGCGAAGGCTTGCGGCTCGCGCGCAACGATGCGCTGCGCGGCGTGTTCGCGCCCGAGCAGCTCGCGCGGATGAACGAGACGCTGATCGATATCGTCGAAAACCTCGAGCAGTTCGAAGGCTTGCCCGAGCACAAGCCCGATCCGAATGCGCTCGATGCGCTGCCCGCCGTGCTGCCTGAAGACGCCGCCGCGCAACGCGTCGTGTGCGTGGCGGGCCGCGGCGCATTCGACGACGTCACGACGGCCATCGCGTTGCAATTGCTGACGCGCCGCGGCTTCGCGCCCGTGCTGACGAATTACGCGCACTTCAGGCGCGGGCACGCGGATACGCTCGGCGTCGAGGGCGCGACGATTATCTGCGTGGTCACACTCGATGCGCCCGAAGCGCCCCCGTATCTGCGCAATCTGTTGCGGCGCATTCGCGAGCGCGCGCCCGGCGCGCAACTGATCGTCGGCATCGGCGGACAATCGGAGCGCGTCGATCAAGTGGGTGTGTTGAACGGCACGCACAACGCGAACGCATTCGGCGATCTCGTCAATCAATGCGTGCAGGCCGCCTGCGCGATGGCCGCGCCGCTCGTCGTGAAGTCGGCTGGCCGCATCGGCGCGTGAACGGGCCGCTCCTCGTTCAGTCCGTTCATGTGACTTCGCATCGCATCACGCGCTTCATACGTTCGACGTATTTCTGCCGATGAAGCGTCGTTTGCCCGCATGTTCATGCGGCAAAAAATCCCTGCCGGTATAAGCTGAATGAAAGCACGCGTTGCATTGATCGCAAGCTTTCGTCATTCGCCGCCGGGAGGCCCATGCCCGCGTCCGCCCCGCATTGCAGGCAACAGATACGGCTGTGCACGGCCCGCGACGGCGTGCGCATCGCGTATGCGACGACAGGCAAGGGACCACCCATCGTCAAGGCCGCAAACTGGCTGAGCCATCTGGAATTCGATCTCGACAGCCCCGTCTGGCATCACATGATCGCGGAACTGTGCCGGGAACACACGTTGATCCGCTACGACCAGCGCGGCTGCGGTCTTTCCGATCACGACGTCGCGGACATTTCGTTCGATGCGTGGAAGCACGATCTCGTCTCCGTCATCGATGCGAGCGGCGCCGATCGCTTCGTGCTGCTCGGCATTTCACAGGGCGCGTCGATTGCGATTACGTATGCCGTTGCATTTCCCGCGCGCGTGTCGCATCTGATCCTGCACGGCGGCTATGCACGCGGACGGCTCGTCCGCTCGCGCACGGAGCAGTCGCGCGACGAAGCCGAAACGCTGATCAAGCTCGCCGAGATAGGTTGGGGTCAACACAATCCCGCGTTTCGCCAGTTCTTCACGACACAGTTCATTCCAGGCGGCAGCGCCGAGCAGCATCGCTGGTTCAACGAACTCGAACGCATTTCGACCACCCCGCAAAACGCTGCGCGCATCATGCGCGTATTTAATAGCATCGACGTCGTGGACCTGCTGCCGCACGTGCGATGTCCGACGCTCGTCATGCATGCCGTGCGCGATGCACGCGTGCCGTTCGAAGAAAGCCGCCTGCTTGCCAGCATGATTCCGGGCGCGCGCTTCGTGCCGCTCGAAAGCGACAATCATCTGACGCTCGATTGCGAGCCCGCATGGCAGCGCTGGCGCGATGAAGTGCGCGCGTTCCTGCCGCCCGTGAACGCGGCCGACCCGGTGTTTTCATCGCTCACGCGGCGCGAGCGCGAGATCGTCGAACTGATTGCGGGCGGCCGCGACAATGCGCAGATCGCCGCGCGGCTCGGTCTCTCCGAGAAGACAGTACGCAATCACATCACGAGCATCTTCTCGAAGCTCGAAGTGGAAAGCCGCGCGCAGGCGATCGTGATGGCGCGCAAGGCGGGCTTCGACGCGCCCGCTGCGTGACGCTCATGCGCCGCTTCGCGCGGCGCGTATCGGGGCACACATCGGGTGCACACAGCGGAGCACCCAGCGGGGGCGCCTGTCCCGGCTTTTTTCCGCGTTGTTGCGGTGCATATCCGCCACACCGGGACGCGCGACTCATGCCCGTTGCGACGCCCGTCAACAGAATGCGTTCCTGAGCGATACGTCACGACATGCATCACACACCTGGCCGCGGCGCAGCGCTTTGAGTCGGCGCCTTCTTTTGTCGTTTTGTTTCCGGCGCCATCCCCACTGCAATCCCGCAACTGCCTCATCGCAAGCACAGCCCACTTAACCTTAGCTTTAGCGCCGGGGCCGACAGGAGTTCGAAGATGCAAGCTGTAGAGTATTCACTGCCTTCTCATCGCTACGCCAAATGCGTCGAAGTGTCCAAGCGCATCCGCTGGGACATCGACAACGACGTGATACGCGGACGCACGCTCGATACCACTCAGAAGTTCTTGCCGGACGGTCTGTCCCAGGTCTATCGCCTGCCGTTCCTGAACGAAGCCGAACGCCGCTTCTGGTCGCAGGTGCAGGGACGCACTTACGCCAATATGTTCAGGCTCGTCGAACGCTTCATCGGTGCGAAGATGCTCGAACTCGGACGCGATCACGCGCTAGGCGACCAGATCGCGCTCGAAGCCATCGTGCGTCTCACCGACGAGGAACTGAAGCATCAGGAGCTGTTCCGTCGCATGGAATTGCTCGCGGGCGCGGACATGCCTGCCGGCTATCGCTTCCTGCTCGATGCCGATGACGTCGCTTCCTTCGTGCTCGGCAAATCGACATGGTCGATCCTCGCGCTGACATGCCACATCGAAATCTTCTCGCAGGTGCACTATCGCCAGAGCATCGAAGCCGACGACAGCCTGTCGCCGCTCTTCAAGGACGTGTTCATGTATCACTGGAAGGAAGAGTCGCAGCACGCGATCATCGACGAACTCGAATGGATGCGTGAAGACGCGAAGCTCGGCAAGCCCGAGCGCGACGCCGCCGTCGACGACCTGATCGCACTGGTGGCGGGCGTCGATGGACTCGTGCAGATCCAGGCGAAAGAAGATGCCGGGTACTTCTGCGAGCACGTAGGCCGCACGCTGATGCACGCCGAAACCGTGGACGTCGAAGCGGCGATGCTCGACGCGTATCGTTGGCAGTACATCGTGTCGGGCGTCGAAGAGCCGCGCTTTCGCTCGCTGCTCGGCAACCTGACCGATGAAGAGGAAGGCAAGCGCATCTTCGACGCGCTTACGCCGATCATGAAGCCGGTGCTGCAACGTCAGACGCTGCCGCTCGTCTGAGTCCGTTCTGTCCGCGAGCAATCGACAACAAAAAAGCCCCGGTATCGCGGACGATGCCGGGGTCAAGCTTGCGCTGCTGTGTTCAGCTCTTCTATGCGTGCAAGAGAAGAGAGCAGAGTCTGACGTCGAATCAAGAAAGTATTGTGAAATGTTCGCAAAGAAGAATTAACAATTCACCCGATTCCTTATAGAAAGTCGCCAGAAAGGAAAGGTGAATACGCGAGTCACAACACAACTGCGCTTCAAAGAACCCCGGCATTAAATGCGGTGCCTCTTTCGACGCGCGCGGCTAATGCAGCATATTCGACGGGCACGCTTTCCACGGGCGCTCTCGCCTGCTTTGCGATCGGCTTGCCGATCGGCTTACCTAAAGCGAACTCGACGCAGCATTTCGCCAGCACGTCAGTCGGATCGACGAGATGCGCGGTGCGGCCTCTGCGCGACACCGTAGCCGCTTGCGGAAAGAGCAGCGGCAATTCCGTGCACGCCAGCAGAATGACTTCGACTTCCTGCGACAACAAGCTCTCGATGGCGGCGATGATGTCGTCGACGCACTCACCGCTCGTGAAGCCCGCCTTAACGCCGCGAGCCCCGTAGATTGCCCTCGTCACCCGTGCCTGCATCGCGGCGGACGGCAAGACCTGAGTCAGTCCGCGCGCTTCGAGCGCGCTTCGATAGACGCCGCTCGCAAGGGTGCCGTCGGTTGCGAGCAGCCCGATACGTTGGACCGCAGGATACGTCGTACGCAAATGATCGGCCGTCACGCTCATCATGCTGACGATGGGCACGCGCAAGCGCGCTTCGATCGGCGCAACGAACGCATGCGCGGTATTGCATGGAATCGCGATCACATCGGCGCCGCCGTCTTCGAGTTTCCGGCAAGTCGCATAGAGCGCGAGCGTCGGGTCCATGCCCTTGCCCATCAGATGATCGGTGCGATCGGGAATCTGTGGGTTCTGTTCGACGATGATCTTGATGTGCTCCTGATCGCGCACGGCAGGCGTATTGCGCACGACCTTGTGCATGAAGTCGACGGTCGCGGCGGGCCCCACTCCGCCGACGACACCGAGCGTGACCTGGCGCGCCGGCTTGCGATGATCGGCCGTAATCAGATGCTGCGCGTATGCCGCGTACGAGTCGACGATCGGTACCGCAAGCGCGCCGAGCCGTTGCACCGATAACGCGCTATCGGTCGTGGCCGGCAACAGCACATCGACGCCCTGCGCGATCAGCGCATCGCAAGCGGCACGCAGCGCGCTCGCGTCCTTGACGCCCACGCTGACCGCATCGAGACCCACGCGGGCGCCGTAGCGCTCGAAGAGCCGCCGCTCGCACAGCAGCGGCGAAGTCAGCACGCCGACGCGCCGCGCGAACGGGAAACGCCGCCGGATATGAACAAAGAGCGCGGCGACCATATCGACCACGACGACGCTCGTGTTCGCCTGCAATTCGTCGATGAAAAGATGGCTCTCGAAACACGGCAAAGCAACGGCCAGCACGCCGCGCTGTTCGAAATCGCGAATCGCGTCGAACGTGCGCAGCTTGTGTTCCGCAGAACCGGCAAAAGGCGGATACGGCTCACAACGCTGTTCACTCGCGCCGCGCTCGATAGCGATATCGAGCGGCTGAAAGTGACGGGCGGTCGAATTCGCGCAATGCATCTTGCGCAGCAGGTCCACACTCGCGAGACGCGCCGCGCCCCCGACAATGCCGAACGCGCGCCGTCCAATAACAGACGATGGTTTCATCAAGCCCTCGCTTGCTTGTTTTATTGGAGGCACGCATTCCGGCAGTCGCATTGCGCGTGATACCCGTGCTCGATTCGAATCCGCTCTTTGTCGCGCCATTCAGAATATAAATCCGAATGACCGTTTATGTCGCATGAATAAGGCCGATGACCGACTTATATACAACACGTTTTACATTTACTCCTTTGCATTAACGCGCGGCGATTATGTGCGCCTCACCAATCCCGCTGGTTAACCCTGAGCAGCGCCGTAATTGTCAATTAAAGGCGTTGAATGCGTTTGAAAACATTTCGCGCCCCGGGTCCGGCCCTTGCTCGATTCGGAGCCTTGGGGAGGGTGTGACGGGAGATCAACGGGATGGCCACGAGAAACCCGGGTGACAATGAAGACGTATTGCAATGGCGGCCGATTCCAACGCATATATCCGATCACCGGCGCGTACTGGTCGTCGACGATTACGCGGATGCCGCCGATGCGCTGCAACTGCTGCTGAACGCCAATGGCTTCGAATGCCGCGCAATGCATGGCGCCGGGCACGTCTGCGAATTCGCGGCTGAATGGCAGCCGTTTGCCGTCGTGCTCGACATCGCGATGCCGGGCGTCGACGGACTCGAACTGGCGCGCAGTCTGCGCGCGTCGCCGTCGACTTCGCACATGTTGCTGATCGCGTGCACCGGCTACGCCTCGCAGTTCGACCGCGAGCGCGCGCGAGAAGCGGGCTTCGATGCGCATTGCGCCAAGCCGCTGACGCCGCAACGCCTGCTCGCCCTGTTGAAGCGGGCCGTGTCCGAATCCGATAACGCACAGCGAAATGACGGCTTGTAATTCGTACACGCGTCTCGCCGTTGATGAGGCGCGTTCATACCGTGCAGGTCTGATGACGCCCCGCCGCTGGCGACATCGAACGCTGCGCGCCCAAGGCGGGCACACGAACTGCTGTCATATCCTTAGTCCTTGCCCATCAAGGGTTTCGCGACCCTCATCGGCGGCGGTGATGCACCCAGGGAGGCGCAAACCGGCGGACTTTGCGTTGACAGACAGGAGAACTCAAATGCATAGAAGAAATTTCATGTTCAGCACGGGTGCCGCGCTCGCCGCCGGCAGCCTGGCGCTTGCCGGCTGCACGACGACGCCTTCGAACTCCACGACGGCGGCCAGTAACGCGGACAAGCGCAGAGCGATCAATTCGAGCGTCGATGAAACGTTGTCGCGCCTCTATACGAGCGTCCACGGCTCACGTGAGCTCGTCTCGAAAGCGAGCGGCGTGCTCGTGTTTCCGTCGGTCGTGCAGGCGGGCTTCTGGATCGGCGGTCAATACGGACAGGGCGCGCTGCGTGTCGGCGGACAGACGGTCGGCTACTACAGCACGGCAGCCGGCTCGTTCGGCCTGCAGATCGGCGCGCAGTCGAAGGGCGTGATCTTCCTCTTCATGACGCAGGATGCGCTCGATCGCTTCCGCAATAGCCAAGGTTGGTCGGTCGGCGGCGATGCGACGGTCGCGCTCGTGAAGATCGGCGCGAACGGCAACATCGACTCGACGACGGCCACGGCGCCCGTTCAGGCGTTCGTGCTCACCAACGCGGGCCTGATGGCGGGCGTATCGCTCGAAGGCGCGAAGATCTCGCGGCTCGACATCTGATAGTTGAGTCTGAACACGTCGTTGCGGGGCGTGCAACGCGCCCCGCAACTCGCAGCGCTGCTGCGGCTCGTAAGGCGCCCCTGTAAAAAAGCGCCATTTTCAAGGCGCGTTTTACATTCGGCGTCCGGCGCGCATAGATTCACCAAGTTGACGCATTTCATCCTCTACAGTGCTCCATGCACGGCAGCCGAGCCTGACGCAATGATCCGAGCAATGCCTCGACCCGCGCCGCAGCGTCGGCGCGGACGTCGCGCGCATATGGCACATTGCTTGCTGCTTATCGACGCCGCCCGTCCCACGCCTCTCGCCGACCCGATCCGCCGCGCGGATCGCGCCAGCCTTTTCGGCGGCATTTCAAGCGTCCCATTCGATCTACTCTTTCACCGGGGAGTCATGACCTTGACGCTGAATGTCCTTCTCGTCGCCTCGGAGGCGATGCCGCTGGCGAAATCCGGCGGTCTGGGCGATATGGTGGGTGCGTACGCCGCCGCGTTGCGCGATGCGGGCGTCGATTCGACCATCCTCATGCCTGCGTACCCGTCGGCGCTCGCGCGCGCCAAAGGCGTCACGCCGATTGGCCGTATCGGCGGGCTGCCCGGCGGCGACGCGCGGCTGTTGCGCGCGCGCATGCCCGATACGGACGTGCCCGTGCTGTTGTTGCAGATGGACAACCTGTACAGGCGCGACAGTCTCTATCAGGACGATCAGGGCCGCGACCATCTCGACAACGCGATCCGTTTCGCGTCGCTGTCGGCGGCGGCCACGCGCATCGCGCGCGGCGTGCGCGGCGTGCATAAGCCCGACATCGTGCACGCGCACGACTGGCACACGGGTCTCACGCCGCTCTTGATGAAGCTCGCGAACGTGAGCGCAAAGAGCGTGTTCACGGTGCACAACCTCGCGTTCCAGGGCAACTATCCGCTTGCGCTCGGCAGCTGGATGGGCGTGCCGCCGGAACTGCTCGTGCCCGCGCTGTCGGACCCGCGCAGCATCGAGTTCTATGGGGCGCTCAGCATGATGAAGGCGGGCATCGTGCACGCGCAGCAGGTCGTGACCGTCAGCGAAAACTACGCGCGCGAAATCCTCACGCCGCGCTTCGGTCATCTGATGGAAGGCGTGTTGCAGGCGTGCGCGCACAAGCTGTCGGGCATCACGAACGGCATCGACGGCAACACGTGGAATCCCGCAACCGATCCGCTGATCGCACGCCCCTACTCCGCCGACGACGTGCGCGGCAAGCAGGCCTGCAAGCGCGATCTGCAACAGACGTTCGGCCTGAGCGTCGATCCGTTCGCGCCGCTCGTCGCAATCGGCAGCCGTCTCACGTCGCAAAAGCTCGCGGACGTCGTGGCCGATGCACTCCCCCTGATGCTCGCGCGCCACCCGCGCCTTCAAGTGGCGATTCTCGGCAAGGGCGACGCGAATCTGGAAGCGGCGATGCGCGATCTCGCGTCCGCGTGGCCGCAGCGCGTCGGTGCATATATCGGTTATGACGAAGCGCGCGCGCACATGCTGCACGCGGGCGCCGACATCCTGCTGCACGGCAGCCGCTTCGAGCCGTGCGGTCTCACGCAGCTGTATGCGCTGCGTTACGGCACGATTCCTGTAGCGTCGCGCGTCGGCGGGCTGCGCGACACGATCGTCGATTACACGCCCGAGCGCTCGCCCGAACTCGGCCTGCCCGAAGACGGCGCGACGGGCTTTCTGTTCGACGGCGAAACACCGGAAGATGTAGCGGGCGCGCTGCAACGCGCGCTCGACGCGTTCATGCGGCCATCGTCGTGGCACGCGCTACAGCGCAACGCGATGCGCTGCGATTTCAGCTGGCGCAAGCCGGTGCACGCGTATCTGAAACTGTATGGCGCATTGACGGATTCACGTCCGGCGCAGCCGCGCGTCGATGTGGATGTCGTGGCCGCTGCTTCCGCGCAGCGTCGCGCGAATGCGGGCGCTCAAGCCGCCAACGCGCAGACGGGCTGGGCGAATGGCGCGGCCGCATCGCAGGAGACGGTTGCGCGCAGTGCGTGAATGCCTGACGTGTCAGCGACGGGTCTCGATGTTCGGCTTGCTTCGCCCGTCGCTGATATAGCCGTGAGACAGGCTCTAGGCCGTCAGCCGTTCTTCCAGCCGATCAAAGATCCGTTGCGTTTCGCCCTTCGCGTGCAGCGCGAACAGCAGCATCGAGCGCCCCGTCACCTGATAGACGTCGCCTGATTCGAAGTCCGGCAGTTCATCTCGCTCGGGCGCGTTCGTATCGATCATACAGCTCCATTGATCGCTGCCCGGTATCTCAGGCAGCGTGAAGACGACGACATCGTGATACGCGTTGACGACCAGCAGCAAGGTCGCATCGGATGCGGGCTTGCGGATGCCGCTCGCCTGCGCGCGGCCGTCGATCACGAGACCAAAGCAGCGCATCGTCGCATCGTCCCATTGGTCGCCTGTCAACTCGACGCCCGCTGGACTCAGCCACTTCACGTCCATCACGCCGATGTCCTCGCGCATCTCGCCCGTGAGAAAGCGATTGCGCCGCAATACAGGCAGCGCATGGCGCAGCGTCGTGAGCTTGCGCACGAATCCCGTGAGCGCGCGGCCGTTGTCGTCGATGCCTGTCCAGTCGACCCAGCTGATTTCATCGTCCTGGCAATACGCGTTGTTGTTGCCCATCTGCGTGCGGCCGAATTCGTCGCCGGCGAGCACCATCGGCGTGCCCTGCGAAAACAGCAGCGTCGCGAGCATGTTGCGCTTCTGGCGCTCGCGCAACGCGATCACTTCGGGATCGTCGGTGGGCCCTTCGACGCCGCAATTCCATGAACGGTTGTCGCTATGGCCGTCGTTGTTGTCCTCGCCGTTCGCTTCGTTGTGGCGCTCGTTGTACGACACGAGATCGTTCAGCGTGAAGCCGTCGTGCGCGGTGATGAAGTTCACGCTGGCCCAGGGACGCCTGCCGCGCCGGTTGAAGAATTCGCCCGATGCGGTGAAGCGTGTCGCGAGATCGGCGGCGATGCCTTCGTCGCCTTTCCAGAACGCGCGCGCCGTGTCGCGAAAGCGGTCGTTCCATTCGGCCCAGCCCGGCGGAAAACCTCCCACCTGATAGCCGCCCGGCCCGCAATCCCACGGCTCGGCGATCAGCTTCACGCTGGAGATGATCGGGTCTTGCCGGCAACTGTCGAGAAAGCCGCCGCCTTCGTCGAAGCCATACGGCTCGCGACCGAGGATGGTCGCGAGATCGAAACGGAAGCCGTCGACGTTCATCTCCGTGACCCAGTAGCGCAGACTGTCCGTCACCATCTGCAGCACGCGCGGATGCGACAGGTTCAGCGTGTTGCCCGTGCCCGTATCGTTGATGTAGTAGCGGCTCTGCTCAGGCATGAGCCGGTAGTACGACGCGTTGTCGATGCCGCGAAACGACAGCGTCGGCCCGCGCTCGTTGCCTTCGGCCGTGTGGTTGTACACGACGTCGAGTATCAGTTCGAGGCCGGCGTCGTGCAGGCGGTCGATCATCTCCTTGAACTCGTCGACCGCGCCGGGGCCGCGCGCGAAGTAACGCGGATCGGCCGCGAAAAAGCCGATCGTGTTGTAACCCCAGTAGTTGGTGAGTCCCTTGTCGAGCAGGTGTTGATCGTTGACGAACGAATGAATGGGCAGCAGTTCGATCGTCGTCGCGCCGACGCGCCTGATATGGTCGATCACGGCCTTTTGCGCGAGACCGTCGAAGGTGCCGCGCATCGCTTCGGGCACACCGGGATGACGTTTCGTATAGCCGCGCACGTGTGTCTCGTAGACAATCGTGCGGTCCCACGGCACGCGGATGCGTGTGGGATGCGTCCAGTTGAATGTCTGATCGACGACCTGGCACTTCGGCATGAAAGGTGCGCTGTCGCGCTTGTCGAATGTGAGGTCGTCCTCAGATTTCAGCGTGTAGCCGAATAGCGACGGGTTCCAGCGCAACACGCCCACATGCGCCTTCGCATACGGATCGAGCAGCAGCTTGTTCGGATTGAAGCGATGACCGGCATCGGGCTCGTACGGGCCATGAACGCGATAGCCGTAGACGGTGCCCGGCTTCAATCCCGCCACATGCACGTGCCACACTTCGTCGGTGTATTCGGGCAGCTCGATACGTTCGCGTTCCTTCTTGCCCTTCTCGTCGAACAGACACAACTCGACCTTCGTTGCATTTGCGGAGAAGAGCGCGAAATTGACGCCACTGCCATCCCATGTCGCGCCGAGCGGAAAAGGCAGGCCCTCGGCAATGCGGGAATCGATCGGCATGGTGTGTTCCTCAGGCGAATTGAACGGGCGCGGCGCATGCTGCATGAAAGGCAGCAGCGCTGCGAGCAGCAATCGATGTACCTGTGGACGAACGCTAACGCACTTCCGCGTCTTTCGCTCGACGAGGGTGTCAACGATAGAGCGGCAGCGTCACTCTGAACGTCGAACCCGTACCGCGCCCCGCGCTCTCGGCCGCGACGGTGCCGTGATGCAGATCGACGAGATGCTTGACCAGCCACAGCCCGAGACCCAGCCCCGCGACGCGCCCGCCGCTTTCGGGATCGACCTGGCGAAAGCGCTCGAAAATGCGCGTCAGCGCATCGGGCTCGATGCCGCAGCCCGTATCGCGCACCGACAGTTCGGCCTGCTGCCCCTTCACCGTCACGCTCAATTCGACTTCGCCCTGCGTGCAGAACTTCACCGCATTCGACAGCAGATTCCACGCGACCTGCTTCATCCGGCTTTCGTCGGCCATCACGACGCACGGCGCAAGCTCGCCGACCACGAGGCGCAACCCCTTCGCTTCCGCCGACATGCGCATGTCCTCGGCGACGTTGCCTGCGAGCGCGCCAAGATCGACGGGCTGAAGATTCACGGACAGCTTGCCCGTCGCGATCGCGCCGCTGTCGAGCAGATCGTCGACCATGTGCGCAAGCTGATGCGCGTTGCGCTCGATCACGCCGGCGGCGCGCGTCACGTGCGCGGGATGATCGGCGGCACGTTGCAGCAGCGTCGTCCACGAGAGAATCGCGCCGAGCGGCGAGCGCAATTCGTGGCTCACGGCCGTGACGAAACGATCCATCGCGCGCGCCGCTTCGTCGCTATGCTTGCGTGCGCGCTTTTCCGATTCGGCGATCGCGCGCTGCTCGAGCTCGGCCTCCTTGCGCGACGTGATATCGAGCGTAAAGCCGACGATGGACTTCAGCGTGTTGTCACCATGATGGCGGCCGAGCCCGCGCAACAGCACCCAGCGCACAGTGAGGTCGGGCCACATGACACGGAACTCGACTTCGAAGTGCTCGCGTCGCGCAAGCGCGCTTTGCATCGCGTCCTTCACGTGCGCGCGGTCGGCGACGTCGATCAACTCGTCGAAAAGGCGCTTCTCGGTCAGCACGTCGGATGCCGAAAGGCCGAGATTGATCTTGCATTGCTCGGTGGCGTCGATCGCGCCCGTCGCCGAGTTGAGTTCCCACGCGCCGACATGCGCGAATTCGAGCGCCTGGCGCAACTGCTCGCGATGCATGCGCAGTTCCGCGTTCGCTTCGTCGACCAGCACCTGACGCCGGCGCACTTGCGAACGCAGCTTCTCGCGCTCGCGCTGATCGCGTTCGGTGATCGCGAGCGACTCGGTCACGTCCATCAGGCACATCGCGATCAGCAGCGCGTGACCGTCGCTCGGCTCGATCATCGACGCGCGCGCCTGCCAGTAGCGCGGCGTCAGCGCGCCGTCGCTCCCGCTCGGCGCAGGTGTGTCATAACGGATCAGCGAAGAAAGACGTGGCTCGCCAGGCACGAGACCGGCCAGCAGCGATTCGAGCCAGCTGCGGCGCAATTCGCGTTGCGATTGCGGACCGACCTGATTGATGTCGTGGATCGAACGGCCCTGGATATCGGACAGCGTGACACCGTGCATCTCGCGATAACGCGCGTTCGCGGCCACGACCTCGCAGCGCTCGTCGAGGATGAGCCACGCATCGGGCAACAACTCGAATACCTGTGTGGCGTCGACGGAGATCACCGGGGGCGATCGGCTGGATAGTCTGTCCATAGCCCTAGAGTCTACCTGAAACGACACTATCGGACCCGACATACGGCGTCGTATGGCGCGTACAGCATCTCATGACGGGACAGCAACCCACACAGCATATGGCGGTAAAAATCGACATTCCGGCGGGTCAGAACTTACAACGGGGGCCGATAGTTTTTGCGAAGCGCAATCCTCTACGTCAGCGGCACTCATGCCGTATCGCACCCGTCTGCGCGGGGTCGAAACATCCGGAAACCCCGCCACACCTTGGCGGCGACGCATGTGCTTCATGGCCACACGATGACGATGCGGCCACTCGAATGAACCTGTCATTCGAGTGGCACGCGTCGTGCGTGCGCCGGAATCTATTAAACGATCAAACATCGCATGCGCCGGATTCCGGTCTGCGAGTAAGAAGCTTGCCTGTGTACATGGATTCGAACGCAATATCGGACAGCCGACTTCCAACCATCCTGCTCATCGACGACGAGCCGGATCTGTTGATTGCATGGGCGCTCCTGCTCGAACTGGAGGGCTTTCACGTGCTCACGGCCTTCAATGCCCGCCAGGGCGTCGAACTGGCGCAGCGCGTGCATCCCGCGCTCGTGATCACGGACCTGATGATGCCGGAGATGAACGGCGCCGAAGTGTGCCGCACGCTCAAGAGCGATCCCGGACTCGACGGCATGCCCGTGATCCTGTGGAGCGCTTCGCCGGATATCCCCACTGATCTGAAATGCGAGTGCACATTGCACAAGCCCGTTGCGCGCGAGATCCTGCTCGGGCAAGTCGATCTGCTGCTCGGCCGCGAGCATGCACGCGAGGCCGCTTCGCCGCTCCCGGGTAGCGTGTCCGTGAACTAGCCCATCATCTTTTGCTTTTGACGCGATCCGGTGTCCTTCTCATGCATGAGCGTGAGCGTGCTTCGATACGCACGAGAGGATAAACATACCGAACCGAAACGGGCCGCGTCGCAACGCGGCCCACGCCTTGTCGTTTTACGCTCCGTGTGTTGCATCGTCATGCGCGATCGAACGGGCCGTCAGCCGATCTCCGGCGCGCGCGTCTCGAGCGTGCGCAGCATGCCGTCGAGCTTGCGGGCACGCGTGAGCTGCGAAGGCACCAGCGGCGCCGCGAGCACGGTGTTCAGCCGGTTGCGCCAGTACGAAAGCGGAAACCGATGCTCGGCGGCCATATGGCTGAGCACGCGTTCGAGGTGGTGCAACTCGCTTTCCAGTTGATAGTTGTCCATCGTTGGTCCCCCGAGTTCTTTTTCCAGTCGGGACGGCGCTCACGCGTGGCATCGAACGCCGGATGTCCGCGCGTCCACACGCCGCAATGAGCACACGCCATTCCTGATTCTTTTATGCGCGCACGAAGAGACGCACGCGCGGGACTGCATCTACACGTACGCGCGCTCGCGCATCCACTTGGTCATGATCCACTTCTCACCGCCCGTGACGGGCGCGCCGCCGTGCAGCGTCAGCGGATCGAGTTGCCCCCGTCCGTTCATGTAGCGGAAGTAGACGGCGCCGCCCCGTCGCGCCATCACGGTGATGCCGGCGTCCGGAAACACCGTTTCGCCGCCGCCCTCGACATCGCTCAGATACACGATCAGCGTCGCGACCCGCTGGCCGCCGCGCGCCGTATGCAACGCGCTGCCCGATTGCGCAGGCGGAAAGTAGTCGAAGTGCGGCCGATACTCGCCGCCCGCCCTGTAATGCAGGATCTGCAGGCCCTCGCCGTGTTCGAGCGGCCAGTTCATCAGCTCGGCGATGCGGCGGTCCAGCCGCTCGATGAACGCGTCCTCGCAGCGCTGAAACCAGAAGCCCTCACTGGTGCGCAGCGTGATCACGTCTTCCTGTCCGCTGTCGGGATTGACGGTCGTCGAGCGCTTCAGCCTGTTTCGCGCGCGCTCGATCAGCTCGGTGCATTCGTCGGCCGACAGCACGTCGTCGAACGCGATCACTTGCGGGCGATCGACGCGCAGCACGACGGGCACATCGCGGTCGTGCGTGCGCACGATATTGCCCGCGGCAACGGGGCACGCATCGTATTCATAGGCGCGCTCGCCGCCCGATGGTTTGACGGCGTCGGCCTCCATGCTGTTTTCGGCGGCCGCGCGGCCCACGATTTCGCGCGCCGCCAAGGCATCGAAGCCCGCCTGCACCATCGCGTCGACCATCGATTCCTGCGTGCACCCGCGACGCACGTTGGTCGCGAGCCATTCCTGCCATGCAGCATCCACGACTTGCATTCGAGCCTCGCTATGTCGTTCGTTCTGCCTGCTTCGCAAACGGAATACCACGCATACCCAGCGGCACGATGCCTGCATCGCGCCGCGCATGCACGCGGTCCGCGCGTGCCCATCAGGGACGCTTCCTGCGCCCTTCCTGCCCCTTCACGCGTTCCTAGCTCGCCACGCAGCCAGCCCATGTCTGGCCTGCGCGCGGATCGCGTTCTGCGCGAACGGTGTCCAGCCGAACAGCGCGCCCTTCGCGCCCAACGCCTGACTCGCCCAGCGCCACAGGTCGAAGCGATCGCGATGCTCGACGATCAGCCCGTCGCGGAACACGAAGCGCGCATCGACGGGATTGACGACCGTCCTGCCCGTCTGGCTGAACACATAGCTCGCGACCCAGTGCGCGCTGCCGCCTGCATCGTCGGCAGCGACGTGACTGAAAGCAAGCGTCAACTCCTGCGCGCGCGACACCAGCATGCGCCACATGTCGGACACTTCGGCGCCATGCAGCTCGCCGAAGACGGGATCGCCGAACGTCACGTCGGACGCATAGCAGGCCGCCATCGCGTCGACGTCGAGCCGCTGAAACGCCTCGTAGAACCGTTCGATCAATGCCGCATTGGGATGAGTCATGCCGTTCTTGTCGTGGACGCCCCGTCTGCCGATGCCTTCATTCAAGGTACAACACGCCGATTCCTTTGCGCAATGTTTCCGGCGTGCCGCCGCCGGTCATCGCCGCTCATCGCCCCTGCACAACGCGTGGCTCACGCCGTCTGCGGCTCTGAGCGATGAATCGATATGCCCTCCATCGGGTCCGGCTCCGCGCTCCATGGCGCGCGTTCGATCATCCGTTGCGCGTCTGCATAGCCCGCCTGCCAGCGCCGCTTGATGCCGTCCGCCGAAAAGTCGATGTCCTTGTGCAACTCGTCGCTGCCGAAGCTCGGCGCGTCGAGCTCGATCACCTGCATCGTCGTTCCGCAGCCCCAGTTGAGCAGTTCCTGGACGGCTTTCGTATCGCGTTCGTTTTCAGGCAGATGCTTACCCAGTTCGCGGATCACGTGACGCAGCCGGTGAATCTGCCGCTGCCGTTCGAGATGGCTCTCGGCGCGGCTCGAATACTGGATGTCGCGCTGCCGGCTCATCGCTTCGTGGATCGATGCGGGCTCGTCGCCGTGCGCGGGCCACAACTGCACCGTGAAGATCACTGAGCTGTGGCGCGGCCGGTCGTCGAGCACTGCTTCGAGCGGCGTGTTCGAATAGATGCCGCCGTCCCAGTACGCCTCGCCGTCGATGCGCACGGACGGAAAGCCCGGCGGAAACGCGGCCGACGCCATCACGTGCTGCACGTCGAGCGGTTCGTCGCGGTTGGTGAAATAGCGCATCTGCCCGCTGCCGACGCCGACCGTGCCGACCGTCAGCCGCGTTGCCTTGCCGTTCAGACAACCGAAGTCGATCAATGACGCGAGCGTCTCGCGCAACGGCTCCGTGCGATAGAACGCGGCGTGCTCGAGGCCGACGGGCACTTGCAGGCCGAGCCACGCATCGGCGCGCGGCGTGAAGAACGCCGGAATGCCGTGCGACATGATCGACAGATTGCGCAGCCATTGCTCGTAGCCCGGCATCCACGCGGCCCATGCGCTCCATGCGGCCGTCAGATACGCGGGGATGTTCGTGGCGGCGCACGCGGGCGTGAAGGCCGACAGCCAGGTGTTGTGATCGTCCGCAATGCCCTTCCACGTGACGCGCTCCCAGAACGCGCGCAAACGATTCATCCGATCTGCCGGACGATTGCCTGCGATGATCGCGCCGTTGATCGCGCCGATCGACGTGCCGATCACCCAGTCGGGCTCGATCCCTGCGTCGTGCAGCGCTTCGTATACTCCCGCCTGATACGCGCCGAGCGCGCCGCCGCCTTGTAGCACGAGCACGACCTGCGCATCGATCGCGGGATGCGCGGACGTTTCGCCGGCAGCCGTTTCTCGCGGGCGCGCGGACGCGCGGGATGCCTGCGCTGCCGCATGCATCGACGGTTTTTTCACACGGCTCGGCCTGGTTGAGCTGGGCATTGCTTTTAGCCTCGTTCGGCAACGGATTGGCGGAAGAATCCGCTGTCCATTTTGACAGAGGCGGCCGGAGAAATCAGGGCAAGGCCGCGTGGACGCGCCGCAAGCAGCCGATTCCCGCTATCCGTGCGGGCGTAGCACGCGTGCCGACGCCGCCGGTTTCGTCAATCCGCCTCGCTGTGGTCGTCGTGGCCTTTGCCTGGTTTGTCGAGTCCGGGGCTGTCCGGCTCGCGCATCCGGTAGGCATCCATCAGGCGATAAAGCGTGACGCGGGAAATGCCCAGGTCGCGCGCGGCCTCGCCATAGCGTCCGCGGTGCCGTAGCAGCGCGCGTTCGATGGCCATGCGCTCGGCCGCCTCGCGCGCGACGTTCAGCGACACGGGCGTTTGATCCACGAGATGATCCAGTTCGAGATCCTTCGCTGTGATCAGTCTGCCTTCGGCCATCACCACGGCCCGTCGGATGCGATTGCCCAGCTCGCGCACGTTTCCCGGCCACGTGTGCCGGTGGATGGCTTCCATCGCATCGGGCGCGAAACCCTGCAACCGTCGTCCCGCGTCGCGCCGGAAATGACCGAGCAGATGAAACGCGAGCAGTTCGATATCGGCGCCTCGCTCGCGCAACGGCGGCTCGACGATGCGCAATACGCACAGCCGATGATAGAGGTCGTGCCTGAAGCGCCCATCGGCGATGGCTGAATCGAGATCGACGTGCGTCGCCGAGATGATCCGCACATCGACGTCGATCGATTCCTGCCCGCCGAGTCGCTCGATCTTGCGCTCCTGCAGAAACCGAAGCAGGCTGGCCTGGCTTTCCAGCGGAAGATCGCCGATTTCATCCAGAAACAGCGTGCCGCCGTTCGCTGCCTCGACGCGTCCAATCCTGCGTTGCGTCGCGCCCGTGAACGCACCGCGTTCGTGACCGAACAGCTCCGACTGCACCAGCTCGCGCGATATCGCGCCGCAATTGATCGCGACGAACGGAGCGTCGCGGCGAGATGACCGTTGATGAATCGCGGCGGCCGTCAGTTCCTTGCCCGTTCCGGATTCGCCGGCAATGAACACGGATGCGTCGGTCGAAGCGACCCGTTTGATCGACCGAAAGAGTGCCTGCATCGACTCGCATGAGCCGATCATGTCGCCTTCCGTGACGTGATGAACGGGCGCCTGTTGCGGCGTGCCCGCGAGCGTGGCCATTCCGCGAGCATGCCCGACGGCCCTGACTGCCCTTTCGGGGACGACGGGGACGGTCACATAGTCCGAGCAGTAATCGCGCACGAGCCGCCGCATCGTCGAATCGGCGAGTTGCCCCGGCGATACGATCGCGACCCAGCCGATATTCGGCATCGCCAGGCAGGCATCGAGCGCTTCGATTTCGTGAAGCGGCAATCCTGCGGCAAGGTCGAGCAACCCACCCGCCGCATCGAAACCGTCGAGCGCCTTCGTCACCTCCTTCACCGACTTGACCGGTTTCACTTGCCAGTCGCATTGCTCGAAGAATTGACGGATCTCCGCGCTGGGTTTCGCCGACAGGTAGATCAATCGCCGCACGTCCATACTTACCCCTCCGCGCGCCCGCGTCCAGACGACAAGGACGTTACCCGGTGTGCGCATACTACATGCACCGTCATCGTGAACCGATGCTCGATCGTCGACGATCCATTCGACTTTCTTATCGGCACATGCTTTTTTTGACTTTAGGTGGGTAAACCATCACGCGCGTCGCCACCGACGCAAATGATCGTCAGTCTGCCATGCAATCGTCGACGATCTGCACGAGAAGCATACATTCTGGTCGCGTCACGGACACATGAAGGAAAAACACACTTAAAGACCTGAGGCTGCTGGGCCTCCAAACCGTCGCCCAACCGCCGTCGAACAGGCATCGACACTTCGAGCCAGCCTGAAACATTGCGGGACACGCGTCGCGGATACTTGCCGTCATGCAGCGCCAAGTCTGGCTGCACGGCCGCCGACGAACCCACGACATCGACAGGAATCCCCATGACACTCACCTGTTTCATCCGCTATCAGATCGATCCCTTTCAACGTGACGCGTTCAGGCAGTACGCCGAGAACTGGGGCGAAATCATTCCGCGCTGCGGCGGCCATCTGATCGGCTATTTTCTGCCGCACGAAGGCACCAACGACATCGCGTGGGGTCTTGTCGCGTTCGACAGCCTCGCCGCTTACGAAGCGTATCGCGCGCGGCTGCGCACCGATCCCGCATCGGTCGAGAACTTCCGCATGGCGCAGACGAAGCGTTTCATCCTGCGCGAGGAGCGGACCTTCACGGAAGTCGTCGACGGCACGCTCGGCAAGCCCGCGCAGCCCGGCCAACGGTGATCACGCGGATGCATGCGTCCGCGCCACGTTTATAGGTAAGCACCCAAAACGCGCATCGCACGGCCCGACGCGCGCTGGACCGCCGTTTGCGCAACCGTTTGCGGAACTTATGGCGCCCCGCCGCTGTCGTTTTATTTTTCAGTCGAAACGTGGTGGCTCCCGGCGCCGCATCGCGTCCAGCCGTACGCGCATCGCCGCCGCCCACCGGCCCTACATGCGCAAATTCCTTCTGATCTGCCTACTGGCGCTGTTCAGCGTCCCTGCCTTTTCTGCCGTCACGGCGGCGACGACCGCGACGGCCGCCTCCGCCACCAGCGTCACGCTGACGCCCGAACAGGCCCGCGAGGCGCTGTCCGTCCTCAACGACCCGAAAAAACGCGCGCAGATCGAAGACACGCTGACGGCGATCGCCGCAGCAGGCGTCCTCGCAACGCCTGCGGCGCCCGCGCCCGCATCCGGCGCGTCGGCTGCCGCGGCGGCAAGCGCGTCGGGCGCGAGCGTGCCTGCCGCGTTCAAGTCGAACGGCCTCGCATCGCAACTGGCGCGCCAGGGCGCGCACTGGCTCGCGCAAGGCGGCGCGACGCTCAATCGATCGGTGGCCGTGCTGCTCGATACGTCGTCGGCCCGCTACTGGTGGAACGTGCAACTATCCGATCCGCACGAACGCGCGAAAGCCGGCGGCGTGCTGCTCGCGCTGATCGGCACGCTGCTGCCCGCAATCGCGCTCGAATGGTTTGTGCGGCGTCTGCTGCGCCGGGCGCGCGCGGCGATCGTCGCGCGGCGCGAGGCGCGCGAAGCACGCGACGCGGCTCATCAGGCAGAAGAAGACGCCGCGGCGAGCGCAGCCGGCGCCGTGAGCGTCGCGGCGACTGCAACCGACGCTGCTACAGACAAGAGCCCATCCGCAAGCCCGGCTGCGCGGTCGATGTCGACACCGCCGTCATCGGCGGGAGCGGCTGCAACGCCCGCCGCGAAACCCGACGCCTTCGACGACGAAAAGAAGGAAGCCCGCAGCAAACGCCAGGCGGCGCATCACTGGACCACGCTGCAACGTCTGCCGAGCGCCGCGCTGCAACTGTGCGTGCGCATGCTGCCGCTCGTTGCGTTCGTCGCGGCGGCAAGCGCGCTGATGTCGTTCTTCACCGACGACGGCACGATTCAGGACGACGCACTCAACGGGCTGATCGACCTCTATGTGATCTGCCGCGCGATCGTGATCGCGGCGGGCTTTTTCCTGCAGGCCGATGCGCCCGGGCTGCGCCTGTTGCGGCTGCCCGATAGCTGGGCGCTCTTCATGCAGCGCTGGGTAGTCCGCATCGTCAGCGTGATCGGCGTGGGCGGCGCGCTGATCCAGATCTCCACCGCGCTCGGTCTGAGCGATGCGGCGCACCTGCCTCTCGTCAAGCTGCTCGCGCTGGTCGGACACGTGATGTTGTCGATCATGATCCTGCAATGCCGCGCGCCAATCGCCGCGCTCGTGCTGGAGCGCACGAGCGAGAGCCAGCGTCCGATGAAGCTGCTCGCGCACGGGCTCATCGACATGTGGGCGGGCGTCGCCGTGTTCGTCGTGATGGCGCTGTGGTTCGTGTGGGCGCTCGACGTGCACAACGGCTACCGGACGCTGCTGCATCTGGGCGGACTGTCGCTGATCGTGCTGGTCGCCGCGCGCATCGTGTCGATCGTGCTGTACGGCGCGCTCGGGCGGATCTTTCGCGTCGAAGAGGGCGAAAGCCGCTCGCTGCTTCACCAGCATGCGTATCGCTACTATCCGCTGATACGGCGCGTCGTATCGACTGTCATCGTGGCCGTCACCGCGCTCGTGCTGCTGCAGGTGTGGGGCATCGGCGTGTGGCAGTTCTTCCGTCCGGGCGCGATCGGCCATCGTCTGACCTCCGCGCTGATCACGATCTGCGTGGCGGCCGTGATCGCGCTGATCGTGTGGGAAGCCGCGAACGTCTCGGTCGAGAAGCGACTCGATCAATGGACGAAGAGCGGCGATCTCGTGCGCGCCGCGCGTCTGCGCACACTGGTGCCGATGTTGCGCACGGCCCTCTTCGTCGTGATCGCGCTCGTCGTCGTGCTGACGGGCCTGAGCGAGCTCGGCGTGAACACGGCGCCGCTGCTCGCGAGCGCGAGCATCTTCGGCGTCGCGCTCGGCTTCGGTTCGCAGAAGCTCGTGCAGGACTTCATCACGGGGATATTCCTGCTGATGGAAAACGCGATGCAGGTCGGCGACTGGGTGACGCTTGCGGGCGTGTCGGGGACGGTCGAGTATCTGTCGATCCGCACGGTGCGCCTGCGTGGCGGCGACGGCTCGTTGTACACGGTGCCGTTCAGTTCCGTGTCGACGGTGAACAACACGAACCGCGGACTCGGCAATGCGGCCGTGAAGGTCAGCATCGCCTACGGCCAGGACGTCGATCTCGCGATCGCGACGCTGAAGGAAATCGGCGCTGCGCTGCGCGAGGACGACAAGTTCAAGGACGGTATCCTGTCGGACTTCAGCTTCTGGGGCGTCGATGCCGTCGACGGCGCGTCCGTTACGCTCGCGGGCCAGATCCAGTGCCGCGACAGCGCGCGCTGGCCGGTGCAGCGCGAATTCAACCGGCGCATTTTCGATTCGTTCCACGCGAAGGGCATCGAGATCTCCAATCCGCAGCGCAACGTGCTCGTTCCACCCGGTGTGCAACCGGGCATCGCAAACGGCGAAGAACCCGAAGGGCCGCCGCGTCCCGCGAGCGCACCCGACGGCCCGAACAAGGACAAGCCCGAGCCGAAGGCTGCGCGCCACTGACGCGTCGTTTGCTTCACGACGAGTGCTCGATGCCGACGAGCCGCGCATCGAGCAGACTCGCGAGCGCTTCACCGCCCTGCTGCATCACGTAGTCGTGGTTCCATTTGAAGAACGGACGAGCGAGCGGCGCAAGCAGATTCATCCAGCCACGCTTCGTGCGCACGCGCCATTCGTAGCGCACGACTGTCACCGTATCGTGCGACGAGAACTGCCAGCACCCCGTGCCCTCGACATCGCCGCACGCTTCGCCTTCGAGCACGACAAGCGGTTCGACGCGCGTCACGCGCATGTCGAACGCAACGCGATATGGCAAGCGGCCTTTCCACGTATAGCGATGCAGTGCGCCGACGCCGTCGCTTGCGCCCGTCTCCACTTCGATCACGCGCTCGACGCTTTTCCACCAGCGCGGCCACGCGGCCGGATCGTGGATCGCGTCCCACACGGCCTGCAATGGCGCGTTGATGCGCCAGATCGTGGTGAAGCGGTATTCGGTATGCAATTTCGTTTCCTTTTTTTTTGTCTTCGACGCTGGTTGGTTTTTTTGCCTCTGCGCTGGTATCTGCGATGCGTTGGTCTTCATTGCCCTTCGCTGGCATCCGCGATTGCG
>NZ_CYGY02000099.1 GCF_900007165.1 Paraburkholderia piptadeniae | reverse complement strand
TGAGAATGCAGCGTAGCCCTTGCGCGACCAGGGCATACGCCGCTCTTGCAGCGCCGTTGCGGTGGCAGCCACAAGAGCGGCCAGAATAGTGAACCGCCGGACCGCCTGACGCCATGCTAGTGTTTCTCTGTCGGCGCGAATGATTCTCTGCGCTGACGGACCCATGCCAGCAAACCTCTCTCCCGAGTACAAGCGGGCCGAACAAGCCTATCGGGCGGCACGCGAGCCGCGCGAGCAGCTCGAATGCCTGAAGGAGATGCTCCGCACCATCCCAAAGCACAAGGGAACGGAGCATCTGCAAGCCGATATAAAGTCGCGGATTAGAGAACTCACACAGGAATCGGTGGGCCACAGGAAAGCCGCCCACCGAGGGCCGTCACATGCGGTTCATCCCGACGGCGCGGCCCAACTCTGTTTGATCGGCCCGCCCGGCGCCGGAAAATCCAGCCTGCACGCGAGGTTGACAGGATGGAACAGCGAGTTCGGGCGCTACCACCGCCCGACCAGGCTGCCGATTCCCGGCATGTTGCCGTTCGAGGACATTTCTCTTCAACTGGTTGATCTGCCACCCGTCTCGGCCGAATTCATGCAGCCTGAACTCACCAGCATACTCCGCTCGACTGACGGCGCACTGCTCGTGGCCGATCTGAGCGCGCCAGACTGTACAGAACAATCGGCGCTGATTCTAAGGCGGCTCGCCGCAGCAAAGATCATCCTGACGGAGCGCTGGCCGGGTCAGGGTAGCGACCCCGCGAGGAGCGCGGTATTGTCGCCAGATGATCCCTTCAGCGTTTACCTCCCTACGCTGCTGCTGGCTAACAAGACCGATCTCGCCAACCCGGAAGACGCGGCCGTGCTCGAAGAGCTGCTCGGCGTACACTTTCCGCTGCTCGCAACCTCGGCCACCAGCGGACGTGGACTGGCTGAGATCGGACCATTTCTTTTCAGTGCTCTGGGCATCGTGCGTATCTACACCAAAGCCCCCGGGAAATCCGTCGATCGGAGTCGGCCCTTTACGATGCGTCGCGGCGACACCGTGCTGGATGTCGCCCTGCGGGTGCATCCTGATCTCGCACGCACGTTCAGGTTCGCCCGCATTTGGGGGAGCGGTCAGTTCAGCGGCCAACAGGTGGGCGCCGACCATCCGGTGGCCGATACAGACGTCGTGGAACTGCATTCGTAGTTCAAGCTGGGAAGATTGCAGCCAGTGACCTTTGACACGCTACCTGGAAGTGCCGGCCGGCTGTTTGCCTGACTCAACTGTCGCTGTAAGCAAACCAAAGTCCGTCACGGATCCTCGGCTGCTGAAGTAACGATTTTCTGGGAATCTAAACAAAGCCTCTTAAATAACTTTAGCGTTGCTTTCCAGTTCCGCGCGGATCTCCGTTGCAATGGGCACCAGATCGCGCCGGGCGCCCTCGGGATTGCTGGTGCAAAACGCGAGATGCAAGCCTGGCTCGAGCTGGTCCGCAATCGCCAATACCGGTGCTAGGGATCGACACCGATTATGTACCGCACTAACGTATCCACGCCGAACGAGTCGCCCAGATAACACCAGCCGAGCGTGAACTGCGCGGATACATGTTGCTCCGCCGCACCCGCCATCATCTGGGTGTCAAGTTGACGCTGACATTCGGCGAGCGCCACTCGCCAATCGGCGTCAGCAGCGTGAGCGTGGATACAAACCCGTTGAGGCTCTGCGTCGCGTCCCTACTTTGGAGACCACCGGGTGCTACATTACCTGTTGAAGAGCAATGCGAAGCGACGGAATTACGAGCGCTTCCGGCTCGTCCACAGTTGAACGTTCCACCGGCTCCTGGTCGTCTGGAGCATCGTCGCGCGCGCTACCGGCATGGCAGCGCTCGCGCCGTAAATTTCCAGGATCCACTGACCGTCGGACTTCGGAGGACCACGATCATGACAAGCTACGATCAGGACGTTATCGCATGGGCCAGGGAGCAGGCAGCGCTGCTGCGCACCGGGCGGTTCGAGGAAATCGACGTCGGGCACATCGCCGACGAAATCGAGGACGTAGCCAGAGCGGAAGTGCGCGACATGGCTCGCCGCATGCGGGCCTTACCGTGTGGCTTCTCAGGTGGCAGTACCAGCCGGAGCAGCGCTCGCCGAGCTTGCGTTCGATGATCCGTGTGCAGCGCGAGCGGTTGAAGGCGCAGTTGAGGCGCACACCCAGTCTGCAGCCGATTCTCGCCGACGACGAGTGGATCAAGGACGTGTGGGCGGACGCCCGCCAGGAAGCGAGCAAGCAGACGAGTATCGGTTTTGCGTTCTTTCCTGAGCACTGCCCGTGGCCGATGGAGCAGGTTCTCGATCCGATGTTCTGGCCGGAGTTGGGCAGGGACACAGGCACACCCTGCGAATCATGACTTCCCCGGCTGCGCCACCGAGCCGGCTACATTGCGGCGCGCCGGCAGGATGCAGGAATTGACCGACTGAATATCGCCTGATGACCCGATTCGGTACACGTGGCAAGAGGCGGGACTTTCACCATTTCAATGACGAGGAGGTGGAATGAGCAAGTGCCTGTGGACGTGTGAAGAAGTGACAGCTGCTGTCGAAGAAGAAATCAGGCTCCAACTCAGGAAAGCTGATTCAGCGTTGTCCGAGGTAACGCGCAATACGTGTCGCGACTACGCTTTCGGTGCATATCTTGCGTGGGAGGCGGTCACGCGCACCTGTCTGACGGAACAGCGTTTTTCCGAGGCGAGGCGTATTGGCAACCTGGTCGAGTTCCCGGATTCAGACGGCGCATGATCTATCCGGAAAGTGTCGCTATTGATCGTCGATCGTGAAACGCACGGGCATCAGGGACACATCGGAGCAGGCAAGCGATTATGGCCTACACTAGAGAGGCGTCTTTCGCGTGCTCGAGGCCCGCTTTGACGCAATGCAACGTCACTGGGAGCCGATTGAAGCGGGCGAATGACGATGGCGCAGGCAACACATTATTATCTGCTGTCTGAAATCATCTGGAACTGATGTTCAAGCAAGGGGGCATCATGTTGCAAGCCAGTGAAATCCAAAAGCGTTTTACTCATCTGCAGCAAACCGTCAGCGATGCATCACGGACCTGCCATGCCGACAAGACGATTCCAGCAGACTTGATGAACTGGATGGATGAGCTTGATAAGGAATGCAAGTCGGCTAAAAAGATCATGTCGACCAACGATGAAGATCGGATCCGGCAGTGTGTCGATGATCTCGAACGGATTGGTGATCGTGCGGAGCGGGCCTGCCAGAAAGCCGGAAGCCTCGACACCAGGGTCAAGGATGCGGTCAGTTCGATGCATTCGGAACTTTCCGACCTGAAGCGACAACTCCACTGACATGACTGACTGCCCCGGTCCAACCGCTGGGGCAGGTTTCACTTCGCCGTCACGAGGCGGTTAGCCCGCTCCGGCCGACTTATCAGTCTCTCCCTCAGCCAACGAACGATTACGCCGTTGACGCTCGGGGATCGGCGTGGAACCGAGCGCCCGATAGGCGATTGTTTGGTGATCGAGAGTGTGTCGAGGCGGTCGTCGTAGATGGAGCGCAGAGGGCCACGCTCAGGCGGGTCGATGCAGAGCTGCTCACCCGGATGCCGCCAGGGCGCCACCGGAATCTGCTGTACGAATCCAGCATATGCGCTGGGGGCGGCTGGAACGGACGGCTCAGTCAGGCTGGTCTGTTTGTAAAACTAGTTATCCTTATCAAACAATTTACTCGCGAAACGATATAAGGCAAGGCGTGGGTTGCGGACGCAATCGTGGACCTTCTCAAACTCGAACGTTAGGTGGGCGGAAATTCGCGCTTACCGAAAGTTCAAGGGCGCAAAGTGCGCTAGCCCCATTCGCCGAAGCCAGTCATCACCGACATCGCTTCCGTTGCTACGCCAGCGGTCGACGACCGCCTGCATACGCTGCGTGTTCCAGGCGACGACCACATTCGTCAATAGCGTCAACGAGCCATTGAAGGACCTCGGTTCGCATGCTGAACTTCGGCTGATCAAGCCAACGTTCGAACGACGGGCGCCATTCTTCCCACGCCTTGTCATCGAGGTCGAATTCCTCGTCGACCTGGCCGCTTCCGTCTTCGCAGAGGAACGTGTAGACGACGCCGTGCCCGCTCCGGTATGCGACGATGCAATCGCTCAGATCGGTGGTCATGCCGACGGGATGCCGCTGCAGCAGCGCGGCAACGTGCTCTTCGAAGCGTTCACGCGTCGTCATCGTCGTCCTCGTGTGGGTCGCCTCGTGGCATGGGCGCGTGCAGGAGCTTCGACATGTCTACGCCCATCATCTCCATGGCGTCCGTCAGCAGATCGGTCTGCAGCCTGAAATTGAGAATGTGCTCTTCGCCGTCGAACACGCATCCCATACCGCTATGTATCGAGAGCACGTACCGGGCGACATGCAATGCGTGCAGAACCCTGGCTTCGTCGCTTGGCTGCTCGTCCTCGTCGAGGTCGATGGTCTTTTCAAGCCCGCGCGGCGGCGGAACGGAAACGACGCCGCTCTTCACCAGCTCGACGGCAGACGACACAAGGCGAATCTCCGGCTCGAAGTCCAGCCGAAACACCTCCCTCTCTGCGTGGCAGGTAATGCCGCTATGTTGCTGGAGCGTCCGCAGCGCCGCTTGCAGTGCATTCAGCACGAGACGATTGTCTGCTGCCTGCTGAACCGCGCGGCGAATAAACGGATCAGTGTCCATGATCCACCTCGATGATCTACGCCCTTAGCCTAGCATCGAAAGTACCCGATCCCGCGATCCCTTGTAATTGGCAAGGGTCTGGCGTGTCACGCAACCGAGACCTGCAGCCGCTTCCGCGCCTTGAGTGCCGCCGCGACGTGTCGATCTTCGTCGTGTGGCGCAAGTCGACGATCCGATTGACGTCCTGCGGTCGGAGCCGTGCCGGCTCCGACGGCGTCACCTCTTGCGCGATCATCTCGCGTTGAGCAGCAGCATCTTTGCCGACGCGCTGACGGGTAGGGCAGCCGGCGCGCACACGCCCCGGAATCATTGTCAGATGAAATGCGATTGACCTGCGCTCGTCTCGTCAACTTAATACCCGGCTTCCAAGTTCCTAAACGTCGTTGTAACCAACGGTATATTAAGGAGACAAGTGATGGCCTAGTCGTTTTTGCTCCTTCGCAGCGTTGCGGGTGAAACCGCCCACGGCGAAACCGATCGCTGAAGCGGCAAAGGTGAGGATTTCCAGGAGTCTCGGAGATCTGCCGGAGATCTATTATTCCAAAGGAGCGGACCATGAGCCGAAAGCTTGTGCCGCTCAAGGACGCAAATTGGCAACAGGATCTGGGTCAATCCCGCGCGTGTTATTCACGCGAGATCGGAACCAGGTGGATGATCTGCTGCTTGGACTCCGAGTCACGGGAGGACTCGCATGGACTGGAAGACTCACAGCCCGGCTGCCCCGGGCTACTATTGGCTGCGGCTGAGTGATAGCGAGGTGGTGCCGGTTGAGGTGCGCATTGAAGGCGCATATGGGGAGCTTCTGGAGGTCGTGTTCCTCGGGATCGCCGAGCCTATCGTGCTCGAGGATAAGATCTTCAATGATGCACGCTGGCTTGGACCAATCGAGCCACCCGTAGCGCCATGACCGGATGTGTCCGCATACATCCTGAGAAGACTGCTTCGGGAATGGCAAGCGTAGCCAGCCGACTCTGAATCTGGCGCATCGACTCGCCGGAATGCGTTCAGTGTCATTGCTTGCCGGACCGGTGCTCTGCGCACGCTGTCTTAACCTGCTGCCTCAAGTGGAACGCAGGCGAGGAGACAAATCAGGGATTTTCGGCCTCGAGACGGGGATCCGCTGAGCCCCACGACATCCCGTGCCACTTGACCGTCTTGCGATGCCGCTCATCGTCCCAGAATGCAGGTAGATACTGGGTCGGTTTGTATTGCACTTCCGGCCGCGGAGGCGCGCGGTCTTGTGGTTAAGTTGTCCAGTGCGAAATTGTTACTTGACGCACTTTTGCTGGGTGTTACGGATGCGAGTACATATCCTGATGCGGCGCGCGGTGCGTAGTGTGGCGCCGATGATGATGCGTCGGGCGCTTCGATTTTGCCTTGTGCTTGGCTTTGGTCTTGCTCTTCGCCTTTCCGGTCGTGGGCGTCGGGTTGGCCTGTTCCTTGGGCTCGCCAGAAGGCAGTGGCGGCGGGGATTGCATCTGCGCTTGCGCCGGCTGCGCGGACGTTGCCGGATGTGCATTGCCGGTCTGCAGGGACGTCTGGCCTTCGCCGAAATGGTAGGTCTGTGAGGTTTGCGCATATGCGGTGATGGACAGCGGCAGCGCTGCCAGCGCCAGGCATTTCGAAAGCTTCATGCGTGCTCCTTGTGAACAAGCGCGTCAGGATACAGCAATGCGCTCGTCCGCCTTCGGTAGTTTCGGTAGCAGGTCGGCTCGTCGCGATTCATCACGTCGGGCGCACCCGTCTTCGCGAAGCGACCCTCTGGAGCGTTTCCATGCGGGTGAGTCGTTCGGTCAGGTGACGTAGTTGGTGATCGAGTTGGACCAGAGCCCGGGCACACTGGGCGGGGCACATATACTCGCCGAGCCCAATTTTCATGGTCCGGGCCTCGCAGGCGTCAAGGCTGAGAACGCCGACGCTCAGCTTTTTAGCTCTCGCCATTGTTAAGAGCGTCATTGCACTCCAAACAATGCCCACCAATACTGCGTCGCATGCAGGATACGATCGAAACGCCGGGCCCCTCAATGGACGCTCTGCCAATGCGATAAAGGTGTCGCGGGACTTATCGAGAAAACGATCGGCAACCGCGAGGGAGGCATTTTCGGCTAGATAGACGTAGTGCGCTGTGAGGTCCCTGCGTGCCCTCGGGCGTGTGGATACCATCCCCACTCATGAACGCTTCTTTCATATGCGTATTTTGTAAGTAACAGGCACTACGACAGGAAAGCTAATGAGTCTCGAGTCTCGCGCGAGACGATCTACAACGCGATCTACGCCCAGCCGCCCGGCGAACTGCGTCGCCAACTCATCTCATGTCTGCGCCAGATTCCAGCACGCGCATGCCGCGCAGTCGCGGCAATGACCGGCAGGGCCAGATTGCCGACATGCTGAGTATCCATGTGCGGCGGTTATAGAATGCTTCCCTAAAGGTAACTATTCAGCGGGCACCGGCGAAAGCACGTTGCCGGCGAAGGCGACATCTGCCGTGTTTGCTGGTCGTTGCCGCCGACCGGTGGGAGTTGCTGTCGTATGTACCCGAGCACCTCCTCGTGTGTGCGGCCGCCGGGATTCAGCGTCTTGGCCCCTTCATGCCTTCAGTTTCCGCTGCGGCATTGCGCTCCTCGCTTGCCTCTATGCGGTCCATGCTCTCTTCGACAGAAGCTGATGCGCGCTCCGTGACTGCCCGGGCATCTTCGACGGCCTCATTGGATTCTTCTTCGTCGCTGACCGGAGGGTCCAACATGTCGTGAAGCATTGCCGCCAGTTCTGGCGTGTCCCACGGCATGCCGTTCTGCATTTTCTTCTTTATGTAGTGCCTGACTTCCGCATCCTGCTCCGCCGTCAACGGAAGACCGCGAAAAGTGCTTCGAGGGGTGGCGTCGGCCATGATTATGCTCCGCGATTTCTCCTGCCTCAGTGTAGCGCTGTTGTGGTCAAGTGTCCTTAACGATCAGACTGTGTATTGATCGTGCTGTCCGCTTGCACGACTGCACGCTGAACGAACGCCGTTTCTGTTCCTGAAACGTGTGCCTGGGATGGCCTCGGAATAGATGCCGATTGGTGGCGCGGTGGCGACATCAGGCAAACGGTGGCCAGGGCAGCGGCCAAGGAGACCAGGTCCGCGCACGGAAGAAATTCATTCAATTAGTATGCCTGACGTGTTTTCTGCGGGAAGCATCGATGCCGATTTTTCCGGCATCGGCGAGACGGAAGACTATGCCTGGTAAATCCTGCGTCGGGAGCACGAAGGCGACCAGCACGAACTGGTCAGCCTGCGCCAGGAGTTCAGTCGCCTGCATCCAGCTCTGTTCGACACTTATATGGCAACGCGCAAGGTGCAGCACCGAAAACCCGCGAACTGCTCTGATGCGATCATTTCGCCACGCATGAACGTGGTCGGAGGAGTAAAGAAGCAGCGCGCATTGCGATTGGCAATAAGCGATGCGGAAATGGACGAGACATGAGGCGACATCCCCTCGAAGGAGCGGCAAATGCCAGCGCTCGATAATATCGATACCCTTGTAGTGATTTCTATGATGCGACCTGGCTTTCGTCTGAAACCTTGAACACATCAACCGCGCTCTTGAGAACCAGTGCCTGTTCGCTCATCGACTGGGCAGCGGCTGAGGCCTGCTCGACCAGCGCCGCATTTTGCTGCGTGACCTGGTCCATCTGGACCATCGCTGAGCTTACCTGCTCGATGCCCTTGTGCTGCTCGTCCGATGCGGCAGCGATCTCTCCCATCAGATCCGCCACGCGGCGCACGGCGGAAACCACCTCGTCGATCGTGCGACCGGCCTCGTCTACCTGTTCCGTACCGGCCGTCACCCGGTCCACCGACTCATTGATCAGGTCCTTGATCTCCTTCGCGGCCGTCGCCGAGCGTTGCGCCAGCGCGCGCACTTCGCTCGCGACCACCGCGAAACCGCGCCCCTGTTCGCCGGCGCGTGCGGCTTCCACCGCCGCATTCAGCGCGAGAATATTCGTCTGGAACGCGATACTTTCGATCGTACTGGTGATGTGGGCGACCTTCGTCGAACTGTTCGATATATCGCGCATCGTGTGAACCACACGTCCGACCACCTCGCCACCGCGCGCGGCGATTTCGGATGCATGGGCCGCGAGCATGTTGCCCTGTCTCGCGCTTTCGGTGTTATGACGCACCGCTGAGGTCAGTTGTTCGATGCTCGCCGCGCTTTCTTCCAGCGACGCGGCTTGTTCTTCCGTTCGCGAACTCAGATCGGTGTTGCCCGCCGCGATTTGCCCGGAAGCGGTGGAAATGGTCTCCGCTCCCGTACGAATCCGGGAAACCATGGCGGCGAGGCTGCTGTTCATCGCCTTCAGGGCTTGCAGCAGTTGGCCGGTTTCGTCAGCAGTGGCCACCTGGATGTGGGCGGTGAGATCCCCGTGGGCCACACGATTCGCCAGGGCCAGGGCACGATTGAGGGGCCCCGTGATGCGGCGTACTACGATACTGGAAAGCACGATCACGACGATGAGCATCAAGCTGAGCAAGCCGGCCTGGACCAGCATCGTGCGATGCGCACGGTTCGAGCGCGCGTCCAGACGGGCTTGAAGACTGTCCAGCGCGCGGGCATCGAGCGCAAAGAGTTGGTCTATCGCACGAGTGAACGTTTTGACGTAGTCGATTGCTGCGTAATGCATGGCCTCGGCATTGACGATCTCTCTGGTTGCCAGATCAAGTGCCTCGCGAATCGGCGCATTGGCGCGATCCAGCCCGGCTGCGAGTGCGGTCCTGAGTTCGGGCTCCGCGCGGAAGACCTTGTCGAAAGCCTTTCCAAGATCTTCAACCTGATCCGAGGCCACCTTCGACAATGAGGCAAGCAAGGCCCGATCCGTTGGGCTGGCTTCTCCCCTGGCCAGAAGGCCGGCGCCCCGCGACCTCGTCTGGCTCAGCGTCTCGGTGGCCTTCGGCAAATTCACGAGTGCCGCTCTTACGAGATAGTGTGTTCCCACCTCGGAATCGAGCGCCAAGCCGGTGTTGTCAAGCAAGAGATCGAGAATCGACAGGTACTGTCCGATAACCGCCATGTGGCGCACGGTGGATTCCTTGTCGCTGAGCTTGCGCGCATCGACCGCCGCTGCAAGCTCGCGCCAGTTTGCGGCAGTGCTTTCCCAGGCGTGCGCCATATCAGGAGGAAGCGCCCGTGCTTTCAGATCCTGATCGATCTTGACGAGGGCCTGGTCCACGGCTGCCCGCGTATCTTCGCGTGTCCCGGAGACGGAGTTGTCTCCGCCGAGCATGGTTGCGGAAAGCGCCCGGTGCTGCAGTGTCAGTTGAATCAACGACAGGAGTCCGCGCGCGGACTCCAGGCCCGCCTGTTCGGTGCTGGCGGTACTGACGGCGTTCAACGATGACTTGAACTGGAGGTACGTCGGTACGCCTATGGTGGGAAGAATCGCAATGCCCAACACGAGAAGCTTGCGGGCGATAGGCAGGCGATCAATAAACGACGTCATCGATATCATGATTGCTTCAGTCCGGTTTTTATTTAATGTGGCGAAAGCATTTATCGGCGACTAACGCCCGAGGTCAGGTACGGAGCGGCGAAGCGCCATTCCTTGTCCGAACAGTCCGTCGGGTATGGCGTGCGTTCTTTCATGCCGCCATGATGCCAGGCATGGCTGAAAGTGACCGACACCCGCTAGTCCCCCGGCGCCCGCTACAGTTCGACCGCGCCCAGCAGGCCGCCCGCTTCGAGTAGCTTTCTTTCGTTGCCTGTCTCGACCTGCAGTTGCGCGTCGAAGGTCTGTGTGTCGCCAGCGCGGGTAACGCTGATCCGCAGCTTCGGGCGCAGCGCTTCGCCGCTCGCAAGCGCGACAGTCAGTACCGAATCGGGTTGTACCGTCGCCTTCAGGCGCGCGAGCACGTCCTCGCGCATCACGATTGGCGCGACGCCGAACATGACCAGGTTGGTCCGGTGAATCCGTTCGAAGCTGCCGGCGATCACCGCGTCGATGCCGATCAGTCGCTGCCCTTTCGCCGCCCAGTCGCGTGCTGATCCACTGCCGTAATTGCGGCCCGCGACTACGACGGCCGCATGGCCTTTCGCGCGAATCTGCTGCGCGGCTGCGAACACCGGTAATGGCTCGGCCAAGCCCGCCACGCGGGTATGCGGGCCGCGGCCATCGGCGAGCGCATTGTCAAGGTGCGGGTTGTCGAATACGCCTCGCACCATCACCTCCGCGTTGCCGCGCCGTGCGCCATACGTGTTGAAGTTCGACTCTGCAACGCCTTGCCGCTGCAACAGGCGTCCCGCCTCCGAAGTCGCGGCGATGCGGCCGACGGGCGAGATATGGTCAGTGGTGATGTCGTCGCCGAGCACGACGAGCGGCCGCATCGGCGCAAATGCGAGTCCACCGGCCTTGCGCCGCATCAGCTCGCCGAGGAACGCCGGCCGCTGGAAATACGTGTCGTCGTCGCGCCACGCGAAGGTCGGCCGCGCGACTTGCTCGATCGCAAGCCAGGTCGTGTTCGGGCTGAACAGCTCCGCGCGAGTCGCATTCAGCGCGTTCGCACTGGCGAGCGCGGCGAAATGCTGCTCGACCTCGGCGTCCTCGGGCAGCAGGTCGCGCAACCAGACCGGCTGCCCGGCCGCGTCGTGTGTGAGCGGGTCTTCGTCGGGCGCAAGCGTCACGCGCCCGGCAATCGCGAGTGCGATCACGAGCAGCGGCGACATGAGAAAGTTCGCGCGGACAGCTGGATGGATCCGCGCGTCGAAATTCCGGTTGCCCGATAGCACCGCCGCGGCGACGATCCCGCGCTCGGCGATGGCGCGCTGCATGGCCGGCTCCAGTTCGCCAGAATTGCCGACGCAGGTCGCGCAGCCGAACCCCGCGATATGGAAACCGAGCGCTTCGAGCGGTGCGAGCAGATCGCGCTGCCGCAGATAGCGCTCGACCGCGACGGACCCAGGCGTGAATGAGCGCTTCACGTAATCGGGCACGCGCAGCCCACGCGCTGCCGCATTGCGCGCGAGCAGTGCGGCGGCCAGAATGCTCTTCGGGTTCGCAGTGTTCGTACAGCTCGTGATGGCGGCGATTGCGATCGCGCCATCGCTCGGCGCTTCGTCGGCAGCCGCCTGCACCATGCCGTTTGCGCGGTCCGCTGGCAGCGCTTCGCGGAACGCCGCGTGCAGGTGCGACAGCGCGCGCAGATCGTGTGGGCGGCGGGGGCCCGCCACCGACGAACGTACATCGCCAAGATCGAACGTCAGCTCGCGTTCGAAGTCGGGCCGCGAGGCACCATCGTATTGCTGCGCGCTCAGATACTCGCGCAGCAGTCGCGCGTCCGGATGGTCGGGATGCGCACGTTCGACGAACACGATGCTCGCGTTGTCGAACGGAAACAGGCTCATCGTCGCACCGTACTCGGGCGTCATGTTCGCGATGGTCGCGCGGTCGTACGGCGACAATGCGTCGACGCCAGACCCGTAAAATTCGAGGAACGTGCCAACTACGCCCGCCTCGCGGAGGAAGTGCGCAAGCGACAGCGCCACGTCGGCCGCGTGCACGCCCGCGCGTAGCCGGCCGATCAGACGGACCCCGACCACGCGTGGGCTCGGCAGCCACACAGGCTGGCCGAGCATCACCGCGAGCGCCTCGACGCCGCCGACGCCCCAGCCCGGGACGCCGAGGCCGTTGATCATGGGCGTATGGCTATCGGTGCCGACGACCGAATCGAAATGGATGACGTTGCCGCTGCGACGCACGCCCGTCGCTAGCGCCTCGACGTTGATCTGGTGAAGGATTCCACGCCCCGGCGGCACGATCGAAAGCCCGTCGAAGGCCTGTTCTGCCCAGCGCAGGAATGCGTAGCGTGCGTGATTCGAGCGATATTCGAGCGCGAGATTGCGCGCGGCGGCGTCGGGCGTGCCGTGCGCGACGACCTGAAGCGAGTGATCAACGACGAGGTCGACGGGCACGGCCGGCATCAGCGTGTCGGCGCTCCGGCCGCGGGCGACGAGTTCGTCGCGCAGCCCCGCGAAATCGACCAGCGCGGAGATGCCGGCGTAATCCTGCATTGCGATGCGTGCAGGAAAGAACGGCACGGCGATGTCGTCGCTGTTCGCTGCGTTGACGAAGCGCTCGATCAGCGCCTTGTCGACCAGCTCGCCGTCTTCATGGCGCAGCAGGTTTTCGAGGAACAGGCGCTTCGTCAGCGGCCAGCGCGCGACGCCCGGATAGCGCTGCGCAAACGCAGGAAGCGAGAAGAAGTCGAAGCCACCCGCACCAGGCAGCGATCGGCGGCAGCCGAACGAGTCCAGCGCGCAACGGCGCGGCAAAACGGGCATGGCGGGTTCCAGAGTAGAGAAGTGCTCAATGCTTGCCGGCGTACGTGTAGCCGAGCGCGGGCGGCAGCGGCCCTTTGATCCGGCCGCCTTGCTGCTTTTGCTCCCACGCATGCGCGAGGATGCCGACCGAGCGCGACAGGATGAACAGCCCTCGCGCGAGCGCCGGTTCAAAGCCGAGTTCGCCGTAGATCACCGCGGTCGCGCCGTCGATGTTCATCGGAAGCTGCTTGCCGGTGCGCCGTTCGAGCGTGCGTTCGATCAAACGCCCGACTTCTGCGTGACGGCCCGCGACGACGCCATGACGCTGCGCATCGTCCACGAGTGCGAGCAGCCTCACCGAGCGCGGATCGACGGGATGAAAGCGATGGCCGAAGCCGGGAATCATCTTTCCGTGCGCCGCAGTGAATTCCGCGAGTGCCGCGTCGAGCGCCTGTTCGAGCGGCTGCGTCGCAGCCTTCGCAAGGGCGTCTTTGTAGAGTTGCAGACACTGCTCGCCGGCGCCCCCGTGCACGCCATCGAGCACGTTGATCGCCGACGCCATTGCGGCGTTCAGCGGCACGCCGCACGTCACGCTCATCCGCGCGATCGATATCGACGGCGCCTGAGGACCGTGATCCACAGCCGCCACCAGCGCCGCTTCGAGCAATGCGAGCTGCGCGGGCGTCGGCTCGTCGTCGCGCAGCATTAGCCACACCATCTGCGCGTAACCGACGTTGCCGATCAGCGTCTCGATCGGCCGGCCCTTGATGCGGATGACACCGGGCCGGATATCGATGATTCGCGTGGTCCACCACGCCTTGACCTGCGCCAGCAAGTCGAAGGCTTTCTCATACGGGATGTTCATGTCGTCTCGCCTATATCGTTCCGTTCTTGTGCCACAGCGCGATCTCGTCCATCGTGAACCCCGCGTCGAGGAGGATTTCGTCGCTGTGCTGTCCGAGCGTCGGCGGCCCGTGCTCGACCGACTGTGGCGCGCCGTCGACCTGGAATCCGCTGCGCGTGACGGTGATGCTGTCCCGCTCAGGATCGTTGATTGGCAATGTCATCGTCAGCTCGCGATGGGACACCTGTGGCTGCGCGAGCGCCTGCGATATGTCCAGCACCTGACCGGCGGGCACGCCGGCGTCGTTCAGGCGCGTTTCCCACCATTGCGCGTCGTGCGCGGCGAGATGCGCCTCGATCGCCTCGGTGAGCGCCGCGCGGTTCAGCTTGCGCGCCTCGCGTTCGGCAAAGCGCGGGTCGGAAACGAGCTCCGGCGCGCCGAGCAGCCGGCACAACGTTTCGAACTGCTCCTGCTTGTTCGCCGCAATGTTGAGTAATCCTTCTTTAGTCCGGAATGTGCCGGACGGACTCGCGGTGAAGTTGTCGTTGCCCATCGGGATCGGGCTGCGTCCGGCGATCAACTGGTTCGACACGATCCAGCCCATCGTGACGATTGCCGAATCGAGCATCGACACGTCGATAAAGCCGCCGACGCCGTCGCGCTGGCGCCGCACGAGCGCGCTCGCGATCGCGAACGCGGCGGTGATGCCGCCGATCGTGTCGCATACCGGATAGCCGACACGCAGCGGTGCCGAGTGCGCGTCACCCGTCACGCTCATCACGCCGGAGCGCCCCTGGATGATCTGGTCGTACGCGGGCGCCGACGCGAGCGGCCCGCTCTGCCCAAAGCCGGAGATCGCGCAGTAGATGAGGTCGTCGCGCACTTCGCGCAACGCGTCGTAGCCGAGGCCGAGCCGGTCCATCACGCCGGGCCGGAAGTTTTCCAGCACGACGTCCGCGCTGGCCACGAGGCGCCGGAAAATCGCCTTGCCGCCTTCGCTTTTCAGGTTCAGCGACAGCGAACGCTTGCCGGCATTCTGCGCGAGGAAGGACGTGCCCATCCCGCGCTGGTTCAGCGCGGTGTCGGCGCCGAGCTGGCGTGCGAGGTCGCCGGTGTCCGGTGTCTCGACCTTGATGACGTCGGCGCCGAGCAATGCGAGCTGATAGCCGGCGAACGGGCCGGCCAGCACGTTGGTCAGATCGAGCACCCTGACGCCCGTCAGTAGTTTGCTGCTCATGAATGTCCTAACTAGATCTCGACGGTATTCGCGTTGTAGGAATAGAGCCAGTCGTAGCGCTCGGCTATCGGCGCGGCACTCCATTCCCGTTCCAGGTATTGGGCCGCCGAAGCTTCAGTCGCGAGTTCTGAACTGTGAAAGCGCTCGGTGTTGTCCGTCGCGCCTCGCACCATCCGGCTTGTGCGTTCGATTCGTGCATGTTCGTAACGCAATAGCGCCGCCGGAATGTCTGACGGCTTCGCACCCGCGAGGCAACGCGCCAGTACCATGCCATCCTCGATAGCGTGGACTGCCCCCTGCGCGAGGAACGGCAACGTCACGTGTGCGGCATCGCCAAGCAGCGAAATGCGCGCTTGCGTCCATTGCGGGATCGGCTCGCGTTTCATTAGCCCCCACTTCAGCAGATTCGGCGCCAGCTTGATCATGGTCTGCACGTCCTCGTGCCAACCCTTGAAATCGTCGAGGCACTCTTCGACGGTGCCTTGTTCGAAGCTCGCTTGAGCCGTCCAGCGTTTGCCTTCGATCGTGGCAGCGAAATTCATGATTTCGGCCCGATGCAGCGGATAATTGACGGCATGGCCGCCCGGTCCGATCCAGGTCGACCCGACCGATTCGCGCATATGCTCGGGCAAACTCGTCATCGGGATCAACGCCCGCCACGTCACCATGCCTGAGAACGCCGCATCGGTGTCGGGCCACAATGCGTTGCGGACGACCGAACGCACACCGTCGGCACCGATCAACGCGTCTCCCGTGATGCGCTGCCCGTTTTGCAGGATCAAGGTCGCGCTGCTGTCGTTCTGCTCACAACCGGTCACCGCGCTGTCGAGATGAATCGCGTCGGCCTTCAGCGCGCGTACGCGATCAGCCAGCGTCTGATGCAGATCCGGCCGGTAAACGGTCAGGTAAGGATAACCATAGCGCTCGATTACGGACTTGCCGAGACTGAACATGGGCCAAGGCTTGCCCGTGTTCCAGAGGCGAAACTCCTTGCGCGCCGGATCGCAGGAGAGGGACCTCAACTCCTCGAACACGCCGAGCGAGTCGAGCACTGCATTTCCATTCGGACTGATCTGGATACCCGCGCCGACTTCCCGCAACTCGGGTGCCCGCTCGTAGACGTCGACGTCGATCCCTCGCTGCAGCAACGCGACTGCTGCGGCAAGGCCTCCAATTCCACCACCTGCTAGCAAGATATGCATGAAATTTCCCCTCGTATTACGTGGCTAGACGGCGGGTGAGACTTCGTCGCGCAAAACGCCCAGGGCGCGCATGACCGGCTCGTCACTGACACGTACGAGATGCGCGTCGCCGTCTACCTTGTGCTGATAAGTGCGCCATGCCGGCATGGCGAACATGTCGCCTTTTTCCCATTGCATTTCCGTGTCGCCGCAGCGCGTCGTACCACGGCCTTCGACAACGGTGAAGATCGCATTGGCAGTGGTGCGGTATCGTTGCGACACGAATTCCGCTCCCATGCGTTGAACGTGGATCGCCGTGCTCATCATCGCCGGCGCGCCCAGTTCGATCTCGCGCTGCGCCATGCCGTTCGCGGGCGCCGAGGCCTTATCGAGCGCCTCGAGCGACGCCTCCCACCTGAACGCGATCGGCGACTCCGCGACGGTCACTACGTCCTGCTCCAATTTATCGGGGTGGCGCTCGAAGAACATCGGCTCGAGCAGGTGGACGAGCGGCACGTCCAGTACGTCCACCCAGAAGCAGTCGTCCGGACCGGCATTCGCATGCGAATGCCAGCACCAGCCTGGCGTCAGGAGAACGTCCCCGGGCCGCATTTCGACCCGCACACCATCGACGACCGTATAGGTGCCGTGCCCTTCGAGAATGATCCGCAGCGCATTGGGCGTATGCCGGTGAGCGTCCGCGACTTCGCCCGGCCTGATCGACTGATAGGCGCCGACGAGCGTGCGTACCGTCGCATACAGGTTCCCTTCCACGGGGTTCCTTAGCGTCAGGTTGCGACGATCCGCCATTCGGTGATCGACCAGGTCGCCGGCACGTTCGAGAATCGGTTTTACGTCGGCATAACGCCAGAGCGCAGGCAAGAAGTTCTCGCGGGGTTCGCTCCACAGTGCGGGCGCCTTGCGATGCCATCCGCCCTCCATGTGGAGGCCGTCGATTGCGGCGTAGAGTTCGTCGAGGTCAGTGTGGTCGTTCATTTTTGCTTGATGATGTCGGGAGTGTAGGGCTGCGCGAACACTTCGGTTGCGCCACCGGTGCCCGTCACGATGTCAACGGTCATCTCGCCGACCCGCTCGATCCTGATTCGCACCTTGTCGCCATCGCTGACTTTCCCGACGCCCGCTGGCGTGCCCGTGGCCACGATGTCTCCGGGATACAACGTCATTACCGCGGACGCCATCTCGATCATGCCGGGAATGTCGAGCACAAGGTCACGCGTGTTGGCGTGTTGCTTGAGATCGTCGTTGACCCACAGCTTCATTTCCAGATTGGCCGGGTCGCCGACTTCATCAGCCGTGACGATCCATGGGCCAACGGGGCAGAAGGTGTCGTAAGCCTTGCGAAATACGCGTTCCTCTCGTCCGCGCACGACCATGTCGAGCAGACAGGCGTAGCCGAACACGTACTGCTGCCAGTCGTCGCGCGCAATGTCACGACCTTGCTTGCCGATGACAATCGCGAGTTCAGACTCGTGATGGACCTCGCGAGTGGGTACGTTCGGCAGGACGACGGGTTCGTTCGCGCCGGACAGCGACGAGTTCGGTTTCAGGAAAAAGCCCTGATGCGTGGCCCGATAACTGGCCTGCATTTCCCGTCCGTGGTCGTGATAGTTCACCGGAAAGGCGATGACCTTGTTCGGCCATGGCACCGGCGTGAGCAGCTTCACATCCTCGATCGGCATGCGTGGAAGCTGTTTGAGCGCGGCCTCGATGACCGGCTTCAGTCGCCCAAAGTTTGCGATAAGGCGCGTAGCGCCAATGGGCGGCCACATGGCCGCATCCTCTCCGACGGTAGTCGTGATATCGACGAGGTAGCGATCGTCGACGACGATACCTAGTTGTCCTTCATTAAAGCGCGCAATTTTCATGGCTGTCGAAAGTAATAAGAGGCAGCGCTAGTGCTTGCCTGGTGCCGCCTGACATGACTGTGGATGCCAGCAGTCATGTCAGGCGGCCGGAAATCATGCGCTCTGGCTGGCCTGCAGACTGTATTGCTGTTCAGCGGCCTTGAGCCTGGCGTATTTGCTGCCCGCCAACCAGTAGTGAACGGCGGCCCAGAGCAGGATAGGAACTGCGCTCAGCAGGGCATACTTGAGGCCCGTGGCACTCGCGGAAGCACACAGCGCGGTGATGTTCGTGGGCACGTCGCCCGTCGCATGGGCACCTGCCGATGCGCCGTGCTTCGCGACCACGCAGAGCTGCGAGAAATCGGGTCGATCGAAGATGCGTTTCGCGAAGAAGTCGCTGAGAAAGCCGAGATAGCCGGGGCCGAGACCTTGTCCGACCAGTGCCATGGCGGAGAGCGTCAACGCGGATGCCGTGGCGCGCATGCGGGGCTCCAGCAGCGAGAGGATCACCGAAAAGGCCGGTCCGTTCCAGAAGTTCATGCCAACGGCGAAGCCGACCAGAAGCGCCACGCCTGCGGCAGCAACGGGCTGCAGGAATGCGATGCCCGACAACAGTGCCGCCGCGATACACCCAAGCGCGGGAACATAACCATGCCAGGCAGCGTTGCGTTTTCCGAGCCTGTCGGAGAGATAGCCGCTCAGGATGTTGCCGGTGAGACCGCCCACTCCGCCGATGATCCCGAAGGCAAGACCTGCCTGCCCGAAATTCATGCCGTAGACGCGTACGAAATAGACGGGCAGAAAGAGGAAGATCGCGGACATGGCGAACATGCCCAGCATGACGGCGAAGAGCATGTTGCGCGATGCGTGGTTGCTCACCATTCTCCGGATTACCTCGGTGAGTCGCGGCACGCTGTCGCCGGTCGCGGTCGCGGTCGCGGTCGCGGTCGCGCCAGCGGCGCCGCGTGCCGGCTCCCTGATCGTCAGGAACGCGAGCAGGCCAAGCACTACGCCCGGGATTCCGACGTAGAAAAACGCGTGCTGCCAACCGTAGTTCTTGATGAGTGGTGCGCCGATGAACGATGCCATCAGCACGCCGATCGGCACGCCGCCGGCATAAAGTGCGAATATCAACGAACGCCGCTTGCCTGAAAAATAGTCGGCAAGAAGCGAATAGGCGGCGGGTGCTGAACCGGCCTCGCCGATGCCCACGCCGGCGCGGAAGGCGAACAGCTGGGCATAGTTCGTCGCGGTTCCACATCCGATCGTCATCAACGACCAGAGGACGATGGTGACGGATATGATCATCACCCGGCTGAAACGCTCGGCGAGCCGCGCGATCGGAATGCCGAGGATGGTGTAGAACAGCGCGAACGCCAGGCCGATCAACAAGCCAAGCTGGCCGTCGGTCAGGTGCATTTCCGCCTTCAACGCAGGTGCGGCGATCGACATCAACACGCGATCCATGAAGCTGAACGCGTAGATCAATGTCGTGAGCGACAGCACCCAGATTGCGTATGGTCGGGAAACGGCCGCACGTGAGTTCACGTGCGGGTCGGCAGTGGTTTCAGCGAGATTACGGGGCAACATGGTGTGCTCCAGAGCATCGGCAATTCATTTGGGGATGGCCGCGCTTCACGACTTCGACGCATCCGTTCGGCCGTTCATGAGCACAATACGGAGGCGTCGTCCTTCAGCTGGTGAAGCAGGCGCGATACGACAAAGGGGCCGCTCTAAAAGAGGTGACGAATTCCCGCCACGACCACCGTCTGATTCGCGCCGCTCGAGGGCGCGAGCAGATAAGTGTCGGCGGTCGCGTTGGTGGCATGCTGATAGTTGGCAAAAACGTAGACGTTCGTACGCTTCGAGAACAGATAGTTCAAGCTGAGTTGCCCCATGTTCCAGTGCGGAGCAGTACTGATTCCGCCGCCATATTGCCCCTTCGTGTAGACATACGCCGCGCCCAGCGCGATATAAGGCGTGACCGAGTACGAAGCGTTGACATCGAAGTTGTCCAGATGCAGCGACGTGTTGTCGAGATAATCGTACCGGACGTCCGTGATCATTCCGTTCACGCGCACGGGGCCGAAGTTGTACTGCGCGGCGCCGCCGAATTCGCGCTGACGGCGCACGCCCACATTCTTGTTGATCGGGCTGGTATGGAACAGCAGGAACGGCGCCCCGACGTAATCGTCAGTGACCGCGCCGCCGGGGTTCAGCGTTGGGCCCGGATAATTGGTATTCAATCCGGCTACCGCCAGCTTGAGCGGCCCGTTTTCGTAGGCAGCGCCAGCGCTCACCGAACGATTCAGGCCCCACTGGCCTGGCGCGTTGCTCATCGCGTACATCACCGAGCCACGCAGGCCGTTCACCGTTGGCGACTGGTACTTGATCGAATTGTTATAGCGGTAGCTGCCGAACACATTGTCGTTATCGCCAATATGTGTCGCAAAGCCCAGCGCAGCAACGGGCGCTTCGAAACGGTCGAGATAATCGAAGGGGATGTCGTACTGGCGACCGAGCGTCACCGTACCCCACGACCTGCCGCTAAGTCCGACGTAGGCCTGGCGTCCGAACATGCGCCCACCCTGCTGGAATTTGCCGTTGGTACTGTCGAAGCCGTTTTCGAGCACGAAGATAGCGTTGAGACCGCCTCCCAGATCCTCAACGCCGCGCAAGCCCCAACGGTTATTCTGCATGGTGCCTGGAATCATCTGGACGGCCGAGTGCCCACCCACGTTGCTTACCCAGGCGACTCCCGTGGAAAGAATGCCGTAGAGTGAAACTGAACTCTGCGCGTGCGCAGTCGAGGCGCCCGCGAGCAGGGCGGCGAAGGATACCAATGCCGCGCTCCGGCGCAGGGTGGTATTGAGTAGCGTGGTTTTCAAACGTGTCTCCGATGTATGCGTAGTTTTATGAGGGCAGTGCAAAGCAAAAAAACGGCTTGCCTGGAAGCGGTGGCTGCCATGACTGAGCCGGTTCAAAAAGCGCTGCTAGAGGACATCAGCTTTTCCGTCATCCAAAAACATCAGTTATCCGAAAAGAACTGGACTATTGAGCCGGCCTTAGGGTGAGCGCCTTGTCGCCTGGCGCACCCGGACCTGGCGGTCCATCAGCACGCGAGGCCGAATACTTTGCGTGCGTTGTCCTCGAAGATGAGTTTCTTGTCGCTCTGGCTGAGCCAGTCGAAACCTGCGATGGTCGGACGGATGTCATCGAGTGCGCGCCCGGTGGTTTTGTCGACCGTGGAGCCGACGCCAGGACACTCCGAGCCGAAAAGGCAGCGATCGGAGCCCACGGTTTTAATGAGGAGGCGCAGCGCCTCTTCGGAATAGAGCACCGTGTCGTAGTAGAGATTGCGCATCCCATCGAGGAAATTGACGCCGCGACGGCCCGCGCTCGACTGGAAGCGCCCGATCTGATATGGAATCGAGCCGCCGCCATGCGAGCAGATGACTTTCAGTGACGGGAAGTCATTGAAGACGTTCGAATGCACGAGTCCGTAGACGGCGATCGATTCTTCATTGACGAAGTGCAGGGTGTAGGGAGAGCGTTCCGAATGCGAGCCCGTGGCGTGAATATGCATTGGAATGTCGAGCTCGCAGAGCTTTTCGTAAAGCGGATACCAATAGCGATCACCAAGCGGCGGCGCTTCGGTGCCTGTATTCTCGTACGGGTCCGGGTTGAAGAGCACGCCGCGAAAGCCCATCTTTACGCAGCGCTCCAGCTCCGGCAGCGCGTGAACAACCGGCTCGCCCGCCACCTGCGGCAACCCGGCCACGGGCACGAATCTGCCGGGGATCAGTGCAATGGTCCGCGCGATGATGTTGTTGGTCTCTTCCGTGAACCAGTGCACGAGCTTGCCCGGCTTGGCACTGTGCATCATCTGGAAAGGGCGGGGCGAGAGCATCTGCATGTCCGTGCCGACCCGGTCGAGCGCTTCCACATGGCCGCAGGGGCCCATTTCCCGGCGATTCATCGCCTGGACGATCTGCTCGTCGCTGACTTCGGGCATACGGCGTCCGTGCGCGCCCAGATGCGAAAGCAGATTGGCTTTGTAGACCCAGAGTTCGGCGGGAGCGCTGACGTGGCCGTGGCAATCGATGATCATGACTGTGTTGTATAAAGAATAGTGTTGTCAGGTGGACGGCGGTTCGTTTGGCGCGGCAGTCACTGCCAGACCGCGAACCCGAGGCCGATACCGGTGCCGGCGGGAGTGCGGTGGACCGGGATGTACTGGTCGTAGACGCAATCGAGTTCTCCGAGGGCGCCGGCCATCGTGATCCAGTTGCGAATTTCGGACGATCCCGAGCAGAGCGATTCTTGCGGAATACGTGTTAACGTGTCTTTGTCGCGGTTCTTGATGGCGTCGATGATCTTTCGGTCGAACGCCGCTTCGCAGAGGAAGTGACTCAGGCCGCCCGAGGCGACGATCGCCACTTTCGCGTCGATAGGGGACGCGGCCAACGCCTCGGCGATACAAGTGCCGATGTAATGGCAACGGGCCGAGGTCGGGTTGTTCGGCGGGAAGTACGTGTTGAGGAGCACGGGCAACATCGGCACCTGAAGGTTCTTCACGAGCCGTTGATAGACGAAACCATAGGCATGACCAAACGCACGGCGCCGCGGATCAGGCACATCGTTGCTGGTCGCGACGTCGACACCGCGAGCGATGAGCCCACGAATCAGATCATCGGCCAGCTTCGGTGCGCCGGGGAAGCGGCGAGGCAGATCCATTGCATAGCCCGCCCAGAACGCCTTGTCGCTCCAGGTCAGCTTCGGGTGAGGCAACTCCGTTTCCTTCATGACAATCTCCTCGCCGCGATAGACGGAGATGGCGGGCAGGTTGTCATAGCCGAAGAGTTCATCCTGGTCGTCACCGATCACGAGGACGACGTCGGGGCGCGCAGCGTGCAAATAGGCTTCGATCCGGTCCAGGGCGGCTTCGGCTTCGCCGGCGAGCCGGGGAAAGTCGCGTGGATCGCTCTCTTCGGTGTACGGCGTACCGCGCTCCGAGACGAGTTCGTCATAAGTGAGCTTGCGGCCGTCCAGCATGTAGAGCGCCCGGCTGCGAAGATCGTCTTCAGCGCGTCGCTGCCAGTTGTCGCCGGGCAAATTCAGGATCGGACTGTGCGAAGTGCCGATGCCAAGGGTGATGCAGGCCATATCAGATTTCCCACGTAGAGCGGACCGCGCGGTCCGGCTTCAGAAGTTGTAGAGCTCCAGCGTGCGCTCGCCCGAGCGCAGGCGCTGCATCACCGTGATCTCTTTGGCTTCGCGCGCGGCGGAGCTGGACACCGCTTCCTGAACTCGTTCGCGCGGCACGGCCACGACGCCATCGCGGTCGCCGACGATCAGATCGCCCGGCTGGACGATGACGTCGCCAAGTCGCACCGGATGGTTGATCCAGCCGCGCGCTCCCTGGTCCTTGCCGGTGCCGCGAATGCTGAGCCCAGTCGAAAACACCGGGAAACCGAGCGCTTCGAGCTGATCCGCGTCGCGCACGCAGCCGTCGATGACGAGTCCGCCGAGTTCGCGTTCGCAGGCAGCCGTGGACATGATTTCCCCCCAGTACCCGAAATCAGGCTTGCCGCTCACGTGAACGACGAGGACGTCGCCCGGCTCGGCAATGTAGAGCGCGCGATGCAGCCACAGATTGTCGCCACCCGGCGAGTGCACTACGACGGCGGGTCCGCAGATCCGCATGGCGGGCGCTACGGGTTTAATCGAAGAGGGGAGCGCGCCGATGCGCCCGAGCGCCTCGTGCAGCGTCGACGACGGCATTCCCGATGCTTGTGCGACGAGGTGTGCTTCCGGACGCTCGATCGATGTGCGGACGGTCGGGAATTGTTCCGGCGCGCAGATGAAGGATGCGCTCATGATTCCTCGCGCGTCTGCAGTTGATGGTAGCCATGCGCGTCTCTTGCGTCGCGCAGGCTCATGCCCGCGCGTACAGCTTCACGAATGGCGTTTTCCGCGGCTTCGATGGTCTCGGCCAAGTCGAGCACGCGCGCCTCGTGTTCTCGCGGAATCACGACGACGCCATCCGCGTCGCCGCGCACGAGATCGCCAGGCACGACACGCGCGCCGCCGATATTGACGGGAACCTGAGTCGCTTCGACTTGCACGCGGTCCTTGCCGGTACGCATGTAGTTGCCGCGGCTATATACCGGATAGCCGAGTTCGCGGCACAGCGCGACGTCGCGATTGACGCCGTCGATGAGCGTGCCCGCGAGTCCGCGCCGATGGGCGATTTCGGTCAGAATGTCACCCCACACAGTCGCGTCATCGCGGCCGCCGTTATCGAGGACGATGACGGCGTTGTCCGGCACCGTATCGATGTAGTCGCCAACCGTGCCCGCCGGTTTGCCTGCGGGGCCGTAGCGAAGCGTCCAGGCGCGGCCGGCCATGCGAAAATCGGGGGAGCTCGGCTTGATGCGATGGCACTGGCCGTTGATTCCGCATCGATCGAGCGCATCGCTCAGTGTCGCCGTGTCCAGCTTGCCGACGCGTTGCAGATTAGTGTCACTCACGACTCATCCTTTTATTGCGTCGCCGACGAGCATGTGCTCGTAGTCTTTGCCCATCACCTCGGTGACGGCGCGTCCCGCCAGCAGGTCCTTCGTCATGGCCGCTTCCCGCGCTGCGATCTGCTCCGCCATTGCAATGATCTCGGCCGCCCTGGCTGCAGGCAGGAACACAACCGCGCTGCTGTCGGCGATGACCGGATCGCCGGCCTGCACGATCACTCCGCCCACGCAGACTGGCGCGTTGACCGAGTCTTCCTCGACCCGTCCGCGCGCGGTCCGTGCCGTGAGGGCACTGCAGAACACCGGCAGGTTGTATTCGTGCGCTTCCTCGATGTCACGCACGGGGCCATCCGCCACGACGCCCGCGATACCCTTGATAGACGCCGCGAGCGAAAGAATGCCGCCCCAGCAGCCTGCGTCGATGCCGGTGCGCTGTTCGACGACGATGATGTCGCCGGAGTTGGCGAGTTCGATGGCCGTGGTGCCAAGGTGGCGAACGGGCGTGTCGCTGCGCACCGCTTCGCCTGCGCGTACGAGCCGGCAGGTCACGGCAGTGCCGGCAATCTTCAGATTCGAGGCTCGCCGCGGCAAACTGGTCGTGACTTGTCCGGTAATGCCGAGACGATCGAGCGCATCGGAGACAGCGCACGTGTCAAGCCGCTTCAGGCGTTGTATGAGATCGTTTTTCATAGCAGGGCGCGCCACTCAGCTTCGTTGTTGAATACGCCCGAAATCGGGCCAGTGGTCAGATAGTCGATCTCTTCATGGCGTGCGAGAGTCGGCACGGATTTGTTCATGAATTCGCGCACAGCCTTCAAAAGACAGCGCCTCACCGCCAGAATCGCACCGTCCCCGGCGCCGAGATATTCCTTCGATCGATCCACGATCGGCCCCATGCTGACCATGACAGCGAAGTCCTCCGTGCCCAGCATCTGCGTAAAGCCGGTAAAGTGTCCTTGCTTCATGGCTTCGCGGTCCTGCCCCCAGTTGTCCTCGGGCGGGCCTGGCGGCAAAGGCGGCCACGAATCGGGGTCCTCGTACGCGTGCGTCTTGTTGGGCACCAGCTTTTCGTTGACGCGATAGGTGATCTGCCAGTAGTAGATGTTCTCGTCGTCGATTGGCACCGAGAAGAAGATGCTGCCGCCCTGGATGTCGGACTGGTTGGGCGAAACAATGCCGAACCACGGCATGACGAACGAGTTCGTGCGAACGTACGCGCGACCGTCCTTGAGCGCACGTACGGCCGCATAGCGGAAGCCGAACGGCTTTTGCGCAATGTGATACACGGGCGCCATGTTTTCCGACGAGAATTCGATGTCGCCGAAGCCGACGAGCCAGCTCTGGTGAAGCACGCCGAGATGGGCGGAGTCCATGGTGGTCTCCACGCCCTGCAGCCAGTTGGAATTGACCTTCTGCCGGAATACGATGAAGTTTTCGCGCGGCAGGCCGACGAGCGGCAGCTCAGGGAATTTCGGGGGCGTGTCGCCTTCGCCCAGCCACACCCAGACAATGCCGCCTTCCTCCCGCACCGGATAGTGCTTGAGCGGTACGTGCTTGCAGTACTCCGCTTCATTGTTCGGCTGTGTCGGCACGGCCACCGTCACGCCGTCGACGTTAAATTTCCAGCCGTGAAAAATGCAGCGCAGTGCGTTGTCTTCGTTGCGCCCCAACGCGAGCGAAGCGCGCCGATGCGGGCAGGCTTCATCGAAGAAACCGACCTTGCCATTGGTTGCGCGAAAGGCGACGTATTGCTCTCCGAACAGTTGCACTCGCAGTGGTTTGCCGCCGGCTTCCAGCTTGTCCGACAAGGCCGCCGGAATCCACCAGTTTTGCTTGAGCATCTGCCCCATCGGCGCGCCATTGCTGACGCGGGTCAGTAGCTCGTTGTCTTCTTTAGATAGCATTTCGGTGTCCTTATAACGTGGCTTGCTTAACCAGATATCCCGAAGAGTAAGGTTCGTCAGGTTGCCGAGGGGGCAGACTGGTTGCGGCGGCCGTCGAAGAATTCGGCAATCCGTTTTGCTGCGTCCGTGTTGGCGGACCGGGTCATCGCCGTGATCATGGTTTCGGCGAACAGTCCCTCGCCGACTGGCATCTCCGAGATCCGGTTGATGCCGTTGATGATTGCGTAGTTCGTGGCCGCCGCGTTGCCGGCGATGCGCTGCGCCAGCTCGCGCGCCTTTGCAAGGCCTGCACCATCGTCGACGACATAATGCGCAAGGCCGATCTGATGCGCCTCGTTCACATTGAGCACGCTGCCCGTGAGCATCATTTCGGTTACCCGCGAGGCGCCAATGAGCCTCGGAATCCGCACGGAGCCGCTGCCGCCGAGGAAAATGCCGCGCTGGCCTTCGGGCAACTGAAAGAACGCCGATCGTTCGACGACGCGAACGTGCGTCGCCGCGGCAAGCTCGAAGCCGCCGCCGATAACGCCGCCCTTCAGAACGCTGATGACGGGTAGCTCACCATACTGGATCAGGTCGAAGGTACGGTGCCATGCCCGGGAGCGACGCATGCCTGCGAGCACATCGGGGCTGCGCTTGCTCATGAGCTCGAAAAGGTCCAGGCCTGCGCAGAAGTGCTCGCCGTCACCGTGGAGAATGACGGCGCGCGCGCCCTCGAGTCCATCGGAGAACACGGCCGCGAGTTCGGCGAGTAGCGCGTCGTTGATGGCGTTGCGCTTGTCAGCACGATTCAGTTTGACGAGCGCGATCTCATCTTCGCGTTGGATCTCGATCAGCCGCTCGGCTGCGGTGGAAATATCGGTGGTCATGGATCTTTGTTGGAAAAAAATCTCTTCAGGACACTACGCTTCGATTGTCACGACGTTGGCGTCGGGCTTGTCCGCGTATAGCGCTGCGACTGCGCTCGCCCGCCGCGCGAGCACGGCCCGCTGATTGATATAGCCCTTGTCGGTGATCTCACTGCCATCGCTCGACGGCGGTTCGCTCAACAGCATCACACGGCGTATGCGCATGCTGCTACCGGTGTGACGTCCGTTGTGCCGCAGCAGCGATTCACGCAGCGCGTCGTGAAATGGCGCGTGGCAGGAAAGAGCCTGCGCGTCGCGCAGGCCGAAACGTTCCTGACATGCTTCCGGATTCGGCCATGCGAGAAGCGCCACATAAGGCAGATCGGCGCCCGCGACGACCACGTCGCGCAGCAGGGGGGCGGTGCTGCTGATCACCTCGACGCGCAGCGTGCCGACACGCACGAAGATGCCCGACTGCAGTTTGAATTCTTCAGCGACGCGACCGGCAAAGGCGAGTCCTTCCTCCGGTTTTGTCCGGTCCACGAAGGTCACAGCGTCGCCCAGACGGTAATAACCTTCGTCGTCGAAGGCGAGTCGTGTCAGCTCCGGCTGTTGCAGATAGCCCGCCATGACAGAGGCGGCACGCGCGCGGATTTCATAGCGTTCTTCATCGAGCGGCACCAGCTTCAGCTCGACGCCAGGCTGCGGAAGGCCAACCAGCCCGGCCTGCCCGGTAGGCCAATGCACCACCGTGGTGGCGGCGCACGTCTCGGTCGAGCCATAGCTGGCCACGAACGGAATGCGGTGCCCAAGGTGGCGGACGGCCTGGGTTTGCAGACGTTCGTAGAGACTGTCAGGTAGCTTGGCGCCGGACGAGGTGAGGCGGCGCAGGCGCCGGAAAAACTGCTGGCCGAGCGTCTCGTCCGCTTCCAGCGCATCCGCAAGCATGGCGTAGCCTGCGGGCACGCTGCTGAAGCGGGTCGGCGAAACCTCCTCGAGGTTGCGCAGCGTCTTCGCGAACTCGCCGGGCACGGGGCGTCCGTCGTCGATGTACATCGTCCCGCCATCGTTCAGGATGCTGTTGAAGATCGCCGTGCCGCCGGCCACGTGGCTCCACGGTAGCCATTCGAGCAGCACTGGTTCCGGAGCGACGGGATCGTGGCCCACAGTCTGCGCGTGCATGGCCATCGATACGCAAAGCATGCGCTGCGTGACGGGCACGGCCTTGGGCTCGCCCGTCGAGCCCGATGTGAACAGGTACTTGCCGACCGTATCGTGCGTAATGATGTCGATCGACGCCTGCACCTCCGGGCCGACTGGCGTGGCGAGAACCGCTTGCCACGCCGTGGCGTCGACGTCATCCGCCGGATCGTCGACGTAAATGACGCGCGCGTCACATGAATCGACGGCGTGCAGCGCCGCACGGAACTGGCTCGCGCTCTGCACGAAGATCACTGCGGGCTTGATCAAGGCGACCATCGCCTTGAGCTTGGCGTAATCGGTGCTCAGCAGCGAATAGGCGGGGGTCACCGGCACATAAGGCATGCGCGCCTGCATGGCGGCGAGTTCGATGACCGCATGTTCCAGGGTGTTGCCGCTCAGCACCATCAGGTTGCGTCCGTCGAGACGTTGCGACAGCAACCATTGGGTCGCGGCGTCGACCTGGCGGGCGGCCTCGCCGTAGCTGAGCGTGCGCCAGTCGCCCGTCTGCGGGCAGCGCTGTTTCAGCCATGGCCGCTCGGGACGTTCCAGCGCACGACGCCTCAGCACGGCTGGCAGATGCGCCTCGACGGGACCGAGCGGCACCTTGCTGCGCATAAGCACCGCGCCGTCGTCTCGCTCGACGACCTCGAGGTTGCGCTCGAGGAAGGGCAGATTGATGAAAGGGAACTTGGCAATCATGTTCAAGAAAGCATCTCAGAGATCGAGCAACCGCACGACCGGATCACGTAATAAGGCTACCTTATATATGTTTCAGGGCTGAATCCACATGGTACAAACCCTACTACCTCGTTTTTTGGAGTTCCTTCGCGATGCATGATATAAGGTAGCCTTACTATATCGGATGTATTGCACCTCAAAGCGCGACACGCCGGCTAACACTGGTTCGATGTCGCGCGCTTACCACGGAGGGATTCTTCACCATGAGTATCCAAGGCGCCGCATATATCGCGGGGATCTACGAACATCCTGTTCGCCGGGCCGAGGGCCTGTCGACCGCCCAGATGCATGCGGACGTCGCGCTCGGCGCACTGGAAGACGCTGGATTGTCGCTTGATGACGTCGACGGCTATTTTTGCGGCGCCGACGCGCCCGGGCTCGGGGCCCTCACGATGGCCGAATACATCGGCCTGCGCAATCTGCGTCATGTCGACACCACGGAATCGGGCGGCTCGGCGTATCTCTTGCACGTCGCGCACGCGGTGGAGGCAATCGCGGCCGGGCATTGCAATGTGGCGCTGATCACGATGGCTGATCGTCCGCTCGCGGCAGGTGCGGGCACGAAGCTCGCCGGCGTCGATCGCGACACGATGCCGAACCTGCCGTTCCAGGCCGCAGTGCCACCGCATCCGATGTATGGGTACGCGATGGTGGCACGGCGCCATATGCATGAATTCGGCACGACGCCTGAGCAGCTCGCCTGGGTCCGCGTCGCAGCCTCGCATCATGCCCGGCACAACCCGAACGCCGTGCACCGCGAAGTCGTGTCGGTGCGGGATGTGCTCGATTCGCCGCTCGTCGCCGATCCGCTGCACCGTCTCGATTGTTGTGTCGTGACGGATGGCGGTGGCGCCGTGGTCGTCACGCGCCCGGAAATCGCGAAGCGACTGGCGCGCCCCAAGGTCAAGGTCATCGGGACGGGCACGGCGGTGAAACACCCCGATGGCGGACGTATCGATCTACTGACCTCGGCCGGCGCACGTTCCGGGGCGGCCGCGTTTGCCGAGGCCGGCATCACTCCGGCGGACATCGGCTATGCGTCGTTGTACGACAGCTTCACGATTACGGTGATCGTGCAGCTCGAAGACCTCGGGTTTTGCGCCAAAGGGAAGGGCGGGTGGTTCGCCGCCGATGGCAACCTGATCGCAGGCGAGGGCCGCCTGCCATTCAACACGGATGGCGGCGGCTTGTGCAACAACCACCCGGGCAACAAAGGCGGAATGACGAAGATCCTCGAAGCCGTGCGGCAATGTCGAGGCGAGGCGCATCCGGCTGTCCAGGTGGCGCGCCACGAGTTCGTGCTGGCGCACGGCACGGGCGGCAATCTGGCTGGCACGCACGCGGCGGGCACCTTAATTCTGGCAGCGGAGTAAACAACATGAAACAGAATCGGGGATTTCCTCCGGCACCCGTCTTGTTTCCCGGCGACGAACCTTTCTGGGAGGCGACACGTTTAGGAATCCTGCAAGCGAAGCATTGCAATGCCTGTGACACGCTGCACTACTACCCAAGAATGCATTGCCCGTTCTGCGGCAGCCGGGAATTGTCGTGGCGGCGTTTGTCGGGGCGCGGCACGATCTATTCGTATTCGATCGTCGAGCGTAGCCCCCGGCCGACGGCGCCGGTCATTATCGAAACGGAAGAAGGGTTGCGTCTGAATTCCGTGATCCTCGACGCGGACGTTAACTCTCTGAACATTGGCGACCCGGTTACGCTGCATTTCGTGCCGACGCACGATGGGCAGCACGTGCCCGTCTTCACCACACCTCGCGCCGAGGCCGCGAGGACGTATTCGCAAGCGGCACGCGCGGAGCTGGAAGCGCAGGCGCTACGCAGCGAGCGTGTGTTCCGTCGCGCCGTGGTGATCGGCGCCGGCAACATGGGTGTCGGCATTGCAATGGCCGTGTTGGCGGGCGGCCTTTCGGTGCACCTGATCGATCAGTCGGAAGCGTCGCTTGCCGTCGCGATGGAGCGGGTCCGCGAGTCGTACGGGCGCGATGTAGAGCGCGGGCGTCTTGCCCCAGTCGAGCGCGATGCCCGGCTCGCACGCTTGACGTCCGGTCAGGACATGGCGGAGATCGCAACGGCCGACGTGGTAATCGAAGCCGTATGGGAAGACCTGGCGCTCAAGCAGCAACTGTTTGCTCAAATCGATCGACACGCGGCGCCCGAGGCGTTGCTTGCGACCAATACATCCACTCTCGACATCAACCTGATTGCGGCCGCGACGCAACGTCCGCATTCCGTCGTCGGGCTTCATTTCTTCAATCCCGCGAACGTAATGCGACTCATCGAGGTGGTCCGCACATCGTCGACATCGATTGAGACACTGGATGCCGCGCGGAATCTCGCCTCGTCGATCGGCAAGGTCGCGATCGTGGTTGGCGTGTGCGACGGTTTCGCGGGTAATCGCATGATGATCGCCCGCGAGCGCCAGGCCGCCCGTCTGCTGCTCGAAGGTGCGCTGCCTGACCAGATCGATCGTGTGCTACGCAAGCTCGGCCTGCCGATGGGAACGTTCGAGCTGCAGGACATGGCTGGCGGGATAGAGCTGACTTTCCGCGCGCGCCAGCGGGCAGGGGAGAAAGACTGGCTCATCGAGCAGCTGCATGCGCGCGGCCGTACCGGGCAGCGCGCCGGGCGCGGCTATTACCGCTATGAGCCAGGAAAGCGGCGGCCGCTCGTGGATCCGGAGGTGACGGCGTTGATCGAGGAAGCTTCGCGCGTCGAGGGCATCGAGCGACGTGTGATTTCGGACGAAGAAGTTCACGACCGCCTGATCCTGCTGATGATCAACGAGGGCGCAAAACTGCTCGCCGAAGGCATCGTCGAGCGTGCCAGCGACATCGATCTCATCTGGCAGCTCGGCTATGGTTGGCCGGACTGGAAAGGCGGCCCCATGTACTACGCCGACATGCTCGAACTCCAATCCGTCGTTACGAAACTCACCGCGCTTCGCGCTCGCCATGGCGACCTTTTCCGGCCGGCGGAACTGCTCGTGCAGCTCGCCGAGGCTTCGGAACGCATCTCCAACGTCAGAACATCACGCTAACCATGCCGACTTATCGCGCGCCAGTCAAAGACTGGCTCTTCATTCTTCACGACTTCCTGCGGGTGGAGGAACGCAAGCAGGTGCCCGGCTTTGCCGAGCTCACTCCCGATCTGACTTCGGCCGTCCTCGAAGCCGCCGCTCAATTTCACGAGGAGGTGCTGCATCCGCTCAATCAACCCGGCGACAGCCAGGGCGCCCAGTTTCACGATGGACAGGTTCGCACGCCCAACGGCTTCAAGGCCGCCTGGGATGCGTATCGCGAAGCGGGCTGGCACCGACTGAGCCTCGCAGAAGCGTTGGGCGGGGCCGGACTGCCGCCCGTGATGTCGGTGCCATTGTCGGAGATGCGGGCATCCACTGGCCAATCGTTCTCGATGTACAGCAGTTTTTGTGCGCCGGCGGCCAGCATGCTGGCCGCGCTTGCGCCGGAATGGATCAAGCGTCATGTCGTGCCGCGCCTCTCGGACGGCGACTGGACCGCGACGATGTGCATGACGGAACCGCAAGCGGGCACCGATCTGCGACAGATTTCGACACGCGCGACATGCCAGCCTGACGGGACGTGGCGGATCACCGGACGCAAGATTTTCATATCCGGTGGCGATCACGACATGGCTGACAACATCGTTCACATCGTGCTCGCCAAGGTGCCTGACGCGGAAGGACGCGTACCGGCCGACCTTTCGTCGGTGCACGTCTTTATGGTGTCCAAGCGGATCATCGATCCGCACACCGGCGATCCGGGCGAGCTCAACAACGTCTTTGCACGCTCCATCGAGCACAAGATGGGCATCGAGGGCAGCGCGACCTGTGCACTCGATTTCGAAAGTGCGGTGGCATGGCGCATTGGCGAGACGGGCGGCCGCGGCACGGCGGCCAACATGGCGCCGATGTTTCACCTGATGAACTACGCCCGCGTGGGCACAGCTGTGTCCGGGGTCGGTTACGCAGAAATTGCGCGGCAAAACGCGGCGGACTATGCGCGCGAACGGCGCTCGGGGCGTGCGGGCCCGAAGCTGCGCGACCCGCTGAAAGTGGCGGACCCGATCATCGCGCATGCCGACGTGCGGCGCCTGTTGCTCGAAGCACGCTCTTTCGCCGAGGGCGCGCGCGCTGGCGCCATGCGAGCGGCGATGTGGCAGTCGATTGCCCAGTCGGCACCCGACGCGGAGGAACGACAGGCAGCCGCCGACATGCTCGACATCCTGACTCCCGTGATGAAAGCATTCTTTACTGACCGCGGCTTCGACGCCGCAGTCGCGTGCCAGCAGGTGCTCGGCGGACACGGCTATATCAAGGACTACGGCATCGAACAGTTCGTGCGTAATGCCAGAGTCGGTCAGCTTTACGAAGGCGCAAACGGAATTCAGGCCACTGACCTTGTACACCGCAAGCTGTTCTCGCACGAAGGTCGCCCATGGAAACACTTTGCGCGAGCGATCTCCGATTTCATCGAACGTCACTCAGATGATGTGCAACTCAAGCCGTATACAGTGCCGCTGGACGACGGACTGCAACGCCTGAGCAAGTCCTTTGCATGGCTGAATACAGACGGCTCCGCGAACTACGGCCGCGTCGACGCCGCTTCATACGATGTTCTCACCGCAATGGGTATCTTGTACGTCGGTTGGACCTGGGGTGAAATCGCCGCGATAGTACTCGACGGCACGAGATGCCGGTACGTCGACGAGACCACACGCGCGACCAAGCTGGCATTGGCAAAGGCGTGGATGCAGAGACAGATGCCGCTGCTGGAAGCTATGTGTCGGCGCATCGAATGTGGCAACGACAGTCTTCTTTCCATGCCCGACGACTGGATTTGATAACGCGGTCTATCTGCGTTCGCGAACCTCGGCATGTTGCGTGCCGAGCACGCCGGGGTTCGCGTCTTGGGCGCGGCGTGAGCTTGGCGAACGCAGCATCGGTTTGGATCAGCGAACACCGGGCTGCAGTCAGGGCGCGCGGTGCGCACTCGTCGCCGAGTCGATGATTTTGTTTACCCTATGAACGAATCAGGTATTTTATGAGCGAATTACCGCTGACCAATGTCCGCGTCAAATCGATGGCCTTGCTGGCGGACAGCGTCGTTAGCGTCGTGCTGGAAGCGCTGGACGGACGCGACTTGCCCGCTGCAGACGCCGGGTCGCATATCGATGTCAACCTGAACGGGAAGCTCTCGCGCAGCTACTCCGTCGTACGCTGGGACGGCACGCCGAAACGCTATGAAATAGCAGTCGCGAAGGACGCCAGCAGCCGCGGCGGGTCGCGGCATATTCACGAAACGCTGCGCGTCGGCGACGTTTTGCAGATTGGCGTGCCTCGCAATTTGTTCCCGCTCGTAGAGGACGCGAGCCTGAGCGTACTAATCGCAGGTGGCATTGGTATTACGCCGCTCTGGTCTATGGTGCAACGGCTCGAAACACTGGGACGCTCGTGGGTGCTGCACTACGCGGCGCGTGACCACGGCCGCGCAGCCTATATATCGGATATCGAACGATTTTCTGAGGCTTCGCCTAATGGCGAACTCCATGCTTATTTCGACAACGAACCTGGCGGACAACGATTGGATATCGCCACGGTCCTTCGCGAAATCCCGAGCAACGCACACGTATACTGCTGCGGCCCTCAGTCGATGCTCGGCGCGTTCGAGGCGGCAACTGCAGGCCGGCCCGTGGAAACCGTACATCTGGAGCGGTTCGCGCCTGCGCAACATGAGGGTGCCAGTCAGGAGTTCACGGTTGTGTTGGCGAAATCAGGTCAGTCATTCGAAGTTCCGCCTGACAGCTCGATTCTCGACGTGCTGCTTGAAAATGGCATCGACGTGCCGTTTGGCTGCATGCAGGGTGCCTGCGGGCTCTGCGAGACGCGTGTTCTGGGCGGGACGCCGGATCATCGAGACAGCCTGTTGTCCACTGAAGCTCGAACTGCCGGGCAAAGCATGCTCATCTGCTGCTCGCGCAGCGCGACGCCCGTGTTGACGTTGGATGCGTAAACGTCACATCGATTAGAAAGGCCGAAGACGGATTGACTGACGTGCTGCGCGCAGACACCGTCAGTCTGGTGCATTGTCAGATGGAAGGCGTTGTTGAGTCGATTTCCTTGGCGTGCTTTCCGAGTTGTGCGCTGCGCACCCGGCTCATCAGGATGCGCAGGCTGGCGACGTCTTCACCGCTGAGGCAACTGAAGAAGTCACGTTCGGCTTCGTCGATTTTCGATTCGCACCGGATGAGAACCTTACGTCCAGCTGCAGTCGACGAAATCAGCATGGTGCGCTTGTTGAGCTGGGTCGATTGCCGTTCGACGAGTTTTTTAGCCTCAAGCGCCCGAATGAACTCGCCCATCGACTGCGCCGTCATCATCGTCTTGCGCGCCAGATCGGCCGACGATATGGGCTCGTGGTGCGCAATCAGGTTCAGGACCATGTATTGACCAGCCGTAATGTCGATGGCCAGCAGACATTCGTCGAGTCTACGACGAATCAATTGCTCGACTTGCTGGATATAGAAGAAGGTGCGAGCGCTAACGGACATCGGATTCCCACGTGTTGTCTTGCGGTTCGGGCTCAGCCCGAGCGTTGGATGTGGTGAGTATAACGTCGTTTTGGTGACGATAACGAGCATGGAAAGCGTTTGAACTCCGGAATGGCCGGTCACTTTCATTGATGGAGGAACTGTTGGATTTCGCAAAACATGTCCGGCAAAGCGCTGCGAACGCGGCCAATGCCGAGGATGAGGATATCTGGAGATGGTTTGGTGGCCTGGTGGAGGAACGACGCATTCGGTGGTGTTTTGCGGATGGTAGCTGGTTTGTAAGCGTCGACCACCGTCACGTCGCCACAGATGAAACCTTCGATCACGCAATTCGGACCGCCAGACGGCCGCAGTCGAGGCGCCGACGAAAAGTCGAACGACGAGCTTCCGATATGACGCATCGTATAGCGGAGTTTGAGTTGACATACATCTGCGCGGGGGCGAAACGCGCTGGAGGATCGCCCACGACAGCGCGTCCTTGTCAGATGCAGGGGTTTCGCGGCTCTTTTGCGAGCAGCTATCGAAACACCCACACAATGCGAAAGGCTTCAAAGACCGCGGCGTTGGCGTGTCCAATGCGTCAAGAGCGTATGAATGGTGATGCACGATGAGTTTTCGCGAGGCTTCCTTGCGATCCCTAGTGGAAAAATGGCTAGGCGCCGAGTTAGCTGCATGCGCGCGGGTGACGCGGTTTAGCCATACCCGTCGCAAGCAGTGGCGATATGTCTGCGACCAGGCGAGAGGTTCATCAAGGAACTTCGACTTTGATTTCTTTAGGCACGACGACGGCTCGTGGTGTGTATTTCCGCCCGATAGCACACGCCTGACAATCGACGTCTCGAAGATCGACGAGGGTCTGGCCGAAGCACTCGGAGGCTAAAGACCGAATCAGCCCTCTGACTGGTTTGCCTGTAAGGGATAGAACTTTAAGGGACCATCCTGGGTCGGAGTCAATTTCAGCAGCACGACCAGTGGTCGTGAACAGACGAAGATATACAGGGTCTCAATTACGATGAGAAGCCCAAAATGAACTGCGAAGCAAACGGAACACTACCGCTATACCCCGGCCATGACATAAAGCGGCGTAAGCGTGCGATTTCCCCCACCTAGCTTTTGCGTCGAGCAAGATCCACGATTGCGTCCGCAAACAACTTGCGGACGCAATTTATGACCCAGGATGCCCTTTCATTTTTGCCTTTGCGGGTGACACGCGTTGGGGTGGATGGCAAGCGCAGCTTCCATCCTATGGACAAGCGGCGACTGATCGAGGCTTGCCAGCAGCCGGGTGCGTCATTGTCTGGTCTGGCGCTGAAGGCAGGGGTGAACGCCAACCAGCTGCGTAAATGGGTTCGGCTGCATCGGCAGGCGGAAATGCCCGTGAGCAACAACGACATGGCCGCTTCAGCGTCGGCGTTTGTGCCGGTCGTCGCGATCGCCAATCCCGCACCGGCGCCTGCTTCGATGCTCTCTGCACGCGCGCAGCAACAACATCAGTCGTCGCATCTGTCTTCGCGGTCGCCGACATCAGCATGGCTGTCGGCCCAGTTGCCCAATGGCGTGAAGCTGGAGCTTGAATGCTCGGAGCACGACGCCGCCCTCATGTTCGCCATGATCGCGGCATTGAGACGGGCACTGATGTTTCACTTCGAGGCCGATCTGAAGGTGTTCCTGTACCGCGAGCCAATCGACTTCCGGGCAGGCATCGCGCCGCTGTCTGGAGCGTGAACGATCTCGACCTGATGGAAATCAACGAGGCGTTCGCCGCGCAGGCGCTGGCTGTGCACAAGCAGATGGGCTGGGACACGTCGAAGGTCAACGTGAACGGCGGCGCAATCGCGATCGGCCATCCGATCGGCGCATCGGGCTGCCGTATTCTCGTCACGCTGCTGCACGAAATGCAGAAGCGCGACGCGAAGCGGGGTCTGGCCTCGCTGTGTATCGACGGCGGCATGGGCGTGGCGCTCGCGCTCGAGCGGCCCTGATTCGTCATTACGCATTGTTCGAAACTTCACGCGTCTGCGCCGGCGAACGCGTCGTGACTTACTCGCAGTGTCTTACGCGCCCGCAAGAGGCGCGAATCGTTGCGTCTAGCAGCCGGTCAGCAGGAGGCAGTCGAAGCTCTGAAGGAAGTGGCCGCCGCTGTCGAGCGTGAGTGGGACGCCACCCACGAGCATGACGAAATGGTCGCACGCATACGCCAGGTCCTGACCAACCATGAACTGTCGGTCGTGTATCAGCCTGTCTATTCGCTGGACGATGAACACGTGATCGGCTTCGAAGCGCTTGCCCGCTTCCGTCATGGGTCGCCAGACGAATGGTTTGCGAGCGCCGCGAAAGTCGGTCTGGGAAAAGAGCTTGAGCTCGCTGCAATTCGCCAGGCACTGGAAGGGTTACCACGACTTCAACCGGCTTACGTGGCCGTCAATGTTTCCCCTGACACCATTTTGTGCGGCGAGCTCACCAGGGTTTTGAGAGGAATGCCGGGCGGGCGTGTGGTGCTGGAACTCACGGAACATAGTCATGTGGCGGACTATGGGGCGTTAATCGAAGCCCTTGCGCCGCTCAGGGCGGCGTCAGTACGCGTCGCGGTTGATGACGCCGGTGCGGGTTTCGCCAGCATGCGTCATGTCCTGCGCCTGCATCCCGATCTCATCAAGCTTGACGCAAGTCTGATTCGTGGCATCGAAGACGACTCGAGCAAGCGTGCCCTGACATCGGCAATGTTCGTCTTTGCCAGGGAGACGGATAGCGTCCTCATCGCTGAGGGCGTTGAGACTGCCGCCGAACTGGCCATGCTGCGGTCTTTGGACATCAAAATGGTGCAAGGCTATTTGTTTGCCCGCCCTATGTTGTTGGAGAAGGCCGCGGCATTGATCGATACCCAGTCGGCTTAACATTCGTGGCTCTGGAGCAGGCAGGCGTGTCTCGAGGAGACGGTGTCTATACAATAAAGCGTCAACTCATCAGGATGACAATACACGTTGACAATCAGCTGAACGTGAATTCTCTTTAACGCTGTCCAGCAAGGGAAGAAATGCGCATCCCGGGCATCGCCTGGAGCCGGTGCGCTTAGAAAGGAATAGCATGCTGGGATTCAGGCTTGGCATGAGTCGCTCCGCGCAGTCGGCAATCGGAAAGTCGAAGGTGTCGCGCAGGTTGATACCCTCGAGTGAGGTCGGACAAATGCCGCAGAAGTAGAGATGCAGCAGTACCGGCAGCGTCCGATCCACCGAAAAGAAAACGTGGAAAGCAGTACGGAACGATGAAGCGCTTGTGATTGCAGCAGGCGAGGCGGCGAACAAGCCTTCTTCGATGATCACAAGGCGACGAACCAGGGATACGGTACGCGCAGGAGCTGGGGAAGTACGATGCGGTGAGAGTGACGATGATCGTTCGGGTCTGCAAACTCAAGGCGTCGACCCGTACCATCGAGCTGACCTTCTTCCTGCGCGTCACAGACAGGCCGCCGGCAAGTCACCCAGCCAGCGTATGTGAAACGCTCACCGACGATAATCACCGCATCCGCAACCTGCTGGGGCCGTTACTGTGAGAAAAGTCCGCCCATGGGATCCTCTGGCGCTTCCTGTGGCATGTCATCCAGGGGAGAAGCCGGAGGGCTGCTGTCTCAGTAGCGACGAGCGCACACTGTTTGTCAGCAACCGCTGGAGCAACACGCGCTGAGCGCAATTGATACGGGGACAATGCAAACGCGCCACTCAGCGGCTTCGCGTGACGACCTCACGCGCATTCACCGCTGGAGCGACGACATGCTCATCGTCACGAATTACGGCGAGCGCAGCCTGTCCCTCGTCAATCCAGACACCCTCGAAGAGACCGACCATGTCCCGATGTCCGCGCGAGCGATCGCCTTGTCGTTCGATCACGCGAGAGGCATCGCATTCGTGTTGCAGGACGATGACCGCGTGGGATTGTTCGATACGCAAACGAGGCGCTTCGAGGCGTACATCCGTACGCAGCGCGAGCCAGACGTCTCGAAAGTGATCTGATTTGCGCGGCGAGCGCAGCCAGGACTGATCCGAGAGCACCACTCTACGAGCAAGGCATTCCGATCAGCGCGGGACGCAATGACATCGTCGACGAGGAGCTGCAGCACACGCTCGTCGATCTGCGCACGCATCGTTAGGTTAGGACGACCTCGTTAAAAAAACTTTTGGGGAAACTGCCGCTGCGCGACGCGCATGACGAGAACGTCGGCGAGATCGGTCTGCTCCGCTTCCTGCGCCAGACGGACTCGCTTCTGCGCGTAAATAGAAAGAGACAAGAAAGGCGTTAGTGCAGGGCGCCAGGCTCAGCGCGCGGAGAACAAAGGCGCGGTGCAAAAGTTCACGGGCAACTCGTTGTCTTCCGCAAAGCGAATAACGAAGTCGAATGCGCCCGGACAGATATCACGCAATTCGGCGCAAACGAAAAGGCATCGGATGCCGGCATCGATGACGGGCATCGCGAGGTGCGTCGATGCAACGTGAAAACCCGGCCGCTTTTCACCGACGAACAGCGTGATGACGCCCATCAGCCGCTCTGTCCAGTCGCCGGGCCGGAACACATTCCGTCGATGCGTGATGCCCCTGATCAAATAGCCTTCGATATCGTCTTGCCTGGTCAGTCTGATGCGATCCATGCTTGCGCTGCGCTCCCGTTGCCGATTATCTGTCGAGTCGTTACTTGTCAATCTCTTCGTCTTGCGCATCCCGCGCGGCAATCTGCATCATCTCGAAGCGGTCGAGTTCGCTGTTGAGGCTCGCCGCGTGAAGCTCCGGCCGGTGGGCGCCGGCCTCGTCGATCTCATCGAGAGCGCGGTCCTACGCGCGCGTTCAATCTCATTGGTACCCAATGACGGATGGCGCCACGCTGTCGCCTCACTTGGGGCGTGACAGCATCAACCGAAATGCGCAAGCAGGATCAGCGTCAGCGTGACGACGATCGCGCCGCCAATACGCGGGGTGATCTGCGCGAACGGCATCAGCGAGCACGGCGATCGCCATCGATATCTCGCCTCGAATGGGTCAGGGCGTGCGAAATGGTTTGCAAAGCGCATGTCTCCTTGATTTGCGTGCGCGGACTGCATCGAGGCGTCGCGCATTTGATGGCCTTGGCGGCCAGTGGACACCTCTTGAGCAAGGGCTATGCCAGAATTCAAAGCCGCGCACATCACAGCTAATATGCTGATTTAATGGACGTTTTATCGATTGAGCGAATATGGGCGGCCCGCGTTGTTCTGAGAATTCAGCATCTGCGCCGAGACTTGGCTGACATTCCAGCCATTCACTACCATCGTCCGGTTTGCCTCCCCATGTGTCGTTGAAATGCAAGCTCACCAGATGGCACCACCCGGACCCCGACGATGGTCTAAACCCTGACCGATCGCGCAGCGCCTCGCGTACCCAGGGCTTGGCGGGATTTGGATTCGGACAAAATTTGCTGAAACGGAGGTGCCGTAAGACCAAGATGTTCCGCGAATGCTTCAAGGAACGTCGAGCCACGTTGAACATTCTCTCGGCACACTGGTGCGCGAGAATACGGTGAGGAAAATAAATGCCTTTTCATTAGCGCTCCAACGCAACTGGCCATTCAAATTCGCCAGATTTCGATGCCCGGGTTCCAGCCAAGTTCAAATGTCCGCTTTTGCGAGGTTGGAAATCTGTCTCTCAGGGTTTCAGCTCACGCAGTGTCGAAGGATGGCGCCTGAACCGGCAAGGCGCTTACGCCTGTTCCGCTGTCCCTTGCAGACCGCCGGCCAGGTTTGTGCGGCGGCGCCGTTCTGCGTTGCGAGAGTTCCACGACCACGTGCTCGACGTCGGCCTGCGTGACCTCGCGCTGTTTCCTTGTACCCGGTGGGCGCCCGGGCTTGCGCACTTCGATGCCCTGGTTCGTGCGCGAAGGGGAGCCGGATGCCCGCCGGTTGTCGCGCTGTGCCTGAACCGCCTGCGCGACCTGCAGCACGTGAGCCAGGCGCTTGTGCTCGACCACCGCGCCCTGATCGGTTTCCGCCAGCCGGTCGTACTGCCGGCAGGGCAATACCCGGCCATCCGCCCGGATTTCGATGCGCCCGTCCGGGTACTCCCACACGTCGATATAACGGTGAACCAGCCTGCGGTTATCCGGCGTGTCCTCCAGCAGGTACATGACCCGGTCGTACTGCACCGTGAGCGACTTTGTGACACGGCGCGGCTCGCGCCACGTCAGCAGCAGATCGAGATCCTCATCGTCACGCAGCGGCCGGTGTGCGTCGAACGTGCTCCTGGGCGGCTTCGCGAAGCGCGCGTTATAGGCAGCGATGAAGCAGGGTGCGTACGCGTTGGCGTCGATCACCGTGCAGATCCCGCGCAGGCGCAGCTCCTTCACGAGGCGATCCTGCAGCGTCAGGTGCGCGCGCTCCACGCGCCCCTTGGCCGAACTCGAGTTCGCGCAGAACGTGTCGATGTTCAGTTCATACATCGCCCGGCCGAAGTGCGTCACACGGTTGCCCGTCCTGCCAGACGATGTATTGCGGAACACGCTCGCCTTGTCGCTGTAGAACGCGCCGGGCTTGCCGTAACGCTCGATATACGCGCGCGTGGCCTCGAAGTAGCTGAACGTCGATTCGCTCGCCGTGAAGTGCAGGTGCATCAGCCGGCTCGTCGCATCATCGACGTACACCAACAGGGTGCATTGCGGTGCGTGCTGCTCGAACCACGCATGCTCGCTGCCGTCGATCTGGACCAGTTCGCCCAGGCATGCGCGCCTCGCGCGCGGCTGGTACACCTTCGGCGGACGCTGCCGGCGCGGCACCCACAGCCCGGCATCCGTCATCAGCCGGCGCACCGTTTCCTTCGCGAGGCGGATGCCGTGGCACTCGTACAGCTTCTCGCAGGCCAGCGTCGGCCCGAAATCGGCGTAGCGCTCACGATGATCGCCAGCACCCGGTCGGCCGTCGCTGCGTCCAGCCGGTTGTTGCTCGGCTTCGAGCGCCGGCCGGATACGAGACCACCTGGGCCGTGCTCCTGCAGCCGGCCCACCAGCCGCCGGATCTGTCGTGTCGTCAGTCCGAGCCGTTCGGCGGCACGCCACGGCCTGAGCACACCATCGGCCACGGCCTGAATCACCTTGTACCGGTCCAGCTCGCGCATCGTCATCGTGATCGTCCCAGTCGCGTTCATCGCCGGCGCTCCCTGATGGCTGTCCGGCGCTCAACCTACCCGGAACACGACATTTCTATTTAGCGGAAACCCGACATTTCTTATATGGTCGCCTCCCATTTGGGGTATCCGTCCTTTTCG
>NZ_CYGY02000007.1 GCF_900007165.1 Paraburkholderia piptadeniae | reverse complement strand
CGCCTGCGCCATGACCGCCTGCGCCAGCGCCCGAACTGCCCGCGCCAGCACCCAACCCGCCTGCGCCAGCACCCGAACCACCTGCGCCCGAACCGCCAGCACTCGAACCACCTACACCCGAACCGCCTGCACCCGAATCACCTCCGCCGTGACCGCCTGCAGGCTGTCCTTCAGCCAGCTGGGGTGAAGCAGAATCCGGAGAAGGTGCGCCGCGCTGATCGAACGAAGCGGAAGACTCGGGCGAGGCGAGCTCGGCACTGCCAGATGCAGTTCCCCGGGCAGGAGGTGACGATGATCTCGCGACTTGACCGGACGAAGACGCTTGTTGCGTTGGCGATGTGGGTCGGGTGATCCCGGGCGCATGCCGCGTGACTGCTTTCACGTGCGGCGCCGAATGGTGGCGATTCTGTGTGGCGGCATGGCTTGCTTGACCAGGCCCTCGTGTAACCGACTGCGGCACAGCAGAATCCGGAGTAGGTTCACCGCGGTGATCAGACGGAGCGGAAGACACAGGCGGAGCGGAAGACACAGGCGGGGCGGGCTCGGTACTGGCAACCGCAGTTCCGCGAGCGGGAGGCGACGATGGTAGCGCGACATGACCGGACCAGGCCGCGTGTTGCGCCGGCGAGGTGGGTCCGATGATCCTGAGCGCCTGATCAGAGTCGAACCGATCGCCATACGCGACGATACCCATGACCCCAACAGCCAATGCGCTTGCCGACGCAACCCAAAGCGCAAGGCGTCTGCCGCGCGCAGGCGGCGCGGCCTTGATGTCTGCATCCGGGCTACTTGCACCCGAATGCGCAAGCTTGGTCTGTCTGAACATTGCAACACGCTGCGGATCGATTCGTCTGATCCTTCCATTCACTACGTTCATGTGGCGTCTCCTTGCGGAGTGCTCATCGAAATGAGCCGCGGGACCGTTCTGCGTGTTCGACCCCCTGGTTCCACGGCAATAGCGGTGTACCAGGTTTTCTATCGTAAGCCTTTGAGCTATGAAAACGCTCGCCATCTTCCTGGCCGATCCGGACGGGTGGCCGGAATCACCGGCCGACGTGCTTTTCCGCGATGACTCCGCAGTTGGCGATGCGCAGTTGGCGACGACACGATGCAGGTAGAGCATTCGCTGTGCCTGTCAGGCCGAACCCCGCGTCTGTGTTGTTCTCACCCCTCGAAACGGCAGGGGTCCGCCTCGCACCGGCCGTACTAATCTACCTGACGTATCTCCGTTTATCGGTCCCGCAGTGTGGGCGGGCGTGTCCACCCATCTCTCTCGTTTCAGGAGTTCCGATGTTCTCCGTACAGCGCTTCTTTCTCGGACTGACTCTGGTGTGCGGTGCCTTGCAGGCATCGGCGCAGACGGTCGGATCGTCAACGCCGACAGTACCCGTGACCGTAGACAATTTCGTCCGTGCCGAGTCAGACATGGAGTTCGCCGCGGTCGTCAAATTGAACGGCCTTGGGCGTTTCGGACATCTTCGCGAACTCGCTCCGTTGAACCGGCAAATCGTCGTGCGCGTCAATCGCGACACGCTGTATTCGACCGCGGTATTCGATCTCGACGCAGGCCCCGTCACGATCGATCTTCCCGATGCGGGCAAGCGTTTCCGCTCGATGATCGTCATCAACGAAGATCATTACGCGCAGCAAGTGGTCTACGACGGGGGCAAGTACACGCTCACGAAAGACAAGATCGGTACGCGCTACGTGCTGTTGGCGGTCCGAACGCTGGTCGATCCCGCAGATCCCGCGGATCTCAAGCAGGCTCATGCGCTGCAGGACGGAATAAAGGTCGAGCAGCGCGGCGCGGGCCAGCTCGAAGTGCCCAATTGGGACCCCGTCAGCCTCAAGAAGGTGCGTGACGCGCTCAGGGTCCTGGGTTCGACCGTGCCGGACGCGAGGGACGCTTTCGGCCGGAAGGGCGAGGTTTCGCCGATACGCCATCTCATCGGGACAGCCGTGCTCTGGGGCGGCAATCCCGACAAGGATGCGATCTATCTGACCGTCACGCCGCCAAAGAACGATGGCAAGACGTCGTACAGGCTTCACGTACGCGATGTCCCTGTGGATGGCTTCTGGTCGGTCACGGTCTATAACGCGTCGGGCTATATCGACCCGAATCCGTTGAACGCCTACACGATCAATAGCGTCGTCGCGAAGAAAGCGGCTGACGGCGCGGTAGACGTGCAGTTCGGCGGATGCGACGGCAAGCGCGACAACTGCCTGCCGATCGAGCCGGGCTGGAACTACACGGTACGTCTCTATCGTCCGCGCCCCGAAGTGCTCAACGGCAAATGGGACTTCCCGAAAAGCGTGCCCATGTCGTGATCGCGCAGGTTCGCATCGACAAGGCGCCCGCTGCATCGTTAGCGGGCGCTGCTGATGAGGCAACGCATTTCACCAGCCGTTGCCCCCGTACATCCGAATGATCTGACGAACGACAGCGGTTGCATCCGAAGCTCAGGCTCTTTGGCGATGCAACCGGCCTGTCCACGAAGCGCATTCCGACGCGCAAATTCCCTCCGGCCGGGCACATAGCGGTGCACGCCATCCAACGCCCCCAAGGCCGCGCAGTTCCGGCACATTCCATCGCGTGTCGAAAGCGCCTGCGACGCCCGCCCCGAAAGGCTCTCCGCCCGATGACACACGGTGAAATAACTTCCGCATAGCCTGTAACGGCGTCCGTCACTACAGTGCGCGTATCGGATGCGATGCACTTGATCCACCACTTCACCGCAGACGATACCTCCCGCCACCACCGTTATGGCATCGTCATGGAAAATCTTGGAAAATTCACGTTGTACGTCACGGCTTTCGTCATCGCCGTATCGATGATCGAAGCTGTCTGGCTCACCTACAAAAACCGCAATACGGCCACGCCATTTGCATGGCACGAAGTCTGGCTGTCGATCATCGATCTGATCTCGCGCAAGCTGCTCGCGCTGCTGCCGCTCTCGCTCGCGGCGCCAGTTTTCGCCTTCGCCTGGGATCACCGCCTCTTCACGGTGGAACTCAATAGCGCGCTGATGGTGCTGGCGCTCTTCGTCGGCCAGGAGTTCTGCTACTACTGGTATCACCGTGCGTCGCATCGCGTGCGCTACTTCTGGGCCACGCACGCCGTGCACCATTCGCCGAACCAGCTGACGCTCTCCACCGCGTACCGTCTCGGCATCACGGGCAAGGTGTCGGGTGCGGCCGTGTTCTTCGTGCCGCTCGTCTGGCTCGGCGTGCGTCCTGAAGTCGTGCTGATGACGCTCTCCATCAACCTGCTGTATCAGTTCTGGCTGCATACGACGTGGATTCCGAAGCTCGGCTGGCTCGAGTACGTGTTCAACACGCCGTCCTCGCACCGCGTGCACCATGCGTCGAATGTCGACTATCTGGATGCGAACTACGGCGGCGTGCTGATCGTCTTCGACCGGCTGTTCGGCACCTACGTCGAAGAACGCGCCGACGAGCCCTGCCGCTACGGTCTCGTTACGCCGACCACGTCGCGCAATCCGTTCGTCGTCGAGTTCGAGCACTGGGCGACGCTGGTTCGTGACGTCGTGAAGGCGAAGAGCGTGTGGATCGCGATCAACCACGTGATCCAGCCGCCCGGCTGGCTGCCCGATGGCGGCGGCGAAACGACGGAAGAACTGCGCCGCAAGAGCAAGCCGGCAACTCGCGAGTGCGAAGCAGTCAACGGCTGATCAGAAGAAAAAGCAGCACCGGACAGGGCGCGTGAAGTGACACGCGCCCTGTCGCTTTTGAGGGCGGCGCGCCCGACGCTGCCTGCGATATCCCCGCCGCGGCCTGAAAGCCATGTCCATCTCGGAACGTCCTTGCCGCGCTGCCCACGCGCCCGGCTGATTCGACCGCTCAAGTCGTAACAGTTCCCATGGCAATATTCGACTGCCCGCACGATGTTCGTGCGGCGTTTGGGCTTTTCGGTGCAAGAGAGGAAACCGTGATGGACGACGACGCGCATGCCTTTGGCCAACTTCGCCCGCGTTTGCAGAAGATTGCGTATCGAATGCTGGGGTCAGTGGCCGAAGCCGAGGATATCGTGCAGGACGTGTGGCTGCGCTGGCATTCGGCGGCCCGCGAGGGCATCGACAATGCGGAAGCCTGGCTCGTCGCGGTCACGACGAGAATGTCGATCGACCGTCTGCGCGCGGCGAAGATCCAGCGCGAACACTACGCGGGCATCTGGTTGCCCGAGCCGCTGCTGACGGAGCCGCCGGCGACGCCCGAGGAAATGACCGAGCGCGCCGACGATGTCTCCGTGGCCTTTCTGATGCTGCTCGAACGGCTGACGCCGGAAGCGCGCGCGGCCTTCCTGCTGCGCGAGGTCTTCGACGCGGACTATGCCGACATCGCCGATATCATCGGCAAGACGGAAGCGGCGTGCCGTCAGCTGGTGAGCCGCGCCAAGGCGCAACTGCGCGACGCACGCCCGCGCCATGCCGTGCCGCGCGAGACGCATCGCCGGCTGTTGAAGACGTTCGCGCGGGCGCTCGAGGGCGGCGACTTCGCCTCGATCAACACGCTGCTTGCCGAAGACGCGACGCTGATCGGCGACGGCGGCGGCAAGGTGCCCAGCTTTCCGCGTCCGATGCTGGGCGGCCGGCGCATCGCGCAGCTTTTCTATGCGTCGTCGCTGCGCTACAAGAGCGAGCTTCGCGTGAAGCTCGTGATGCTCAACGGCGAATGGGCGCTGCTGCGCTATTTCGAAGGCAAGCTCGAATCGGCGCAGACGTTCGAGACGGACGGCCAGCGTATTGTCAGCATCCACGTCCAGCGCAATCCCGACAAGCTGGCGCGCATCGCCGCCGCGCACGGCAATCCCTGAGCGCCGATTCATCCTGCGCGTGAACGCGCGGGCTACCGGATAGCCGATGCGCCGATTGGTGCTTCACGGGCAACAGCGTGAGCCCGCTCGCGTGTCTAGCGCCGCGCACCCCGCACACCTACCATGGCTCTATGCGGCTGATCGCCGCTCATGGCACCCTGGAAGGGCGGGTGTTTCTCTCATCGACGCCAGGAGACAGCATGACCCAGCGCATCAACTACGTTCAGCAGTCGCCGGAACTGTTCAAGAAGTACCTCGAATTCACCACGCTGTTGAAGGACAGCGCGATCGAAGAGACGATCCGCGATCTTGTTTCGATCCGCGCATCGCAGATCAACGGATGTGCGTTCTGCCTCGACATGCACGTGAAGGAAGCGCGCATTCACGGCGAGCGCGAGCTGCGCATCCATCATCTTCCGACGTGGCGCGAGTCGACGCTTTTCTCGCCGCGCGAACGCGCCGCGCTCGCGTGGGTGGAAGTGCTGACGAAGCTGCCCGAGCACGGCGTGGACGACGATCTCTATGAGCGCGTGCGCGGCCAGTTCTCCGAAAAGGAATTGTCCGACCTGACGTACGACGTGATGGCTATCAACGGATGGAACCGCGCAAACATCGCGTTCAGGACGGTGCCCGGTTCCTTGGACAAGGCATACGGCCTCGACAAGGCTAACCTCGCCTGAGGCGCGCCGTCGGTTTTCGCCATATTCGGCCCGCGCGCGTGGGCCGCGTCTTTGAGGAGCGCACCATGTTTCGCTCGAAGAGATCCATCATGTCCTTGCTCGTCGTCACGGGCGCATTGATGGGGCAGGCGGCCCGCGCCGCGGCGCCCGAAGCCATCGTCACGCCCGTGATGACCAAGCCGCTCGATGACTATCCGGGCAAGGAAGCGCTGATGATCACGGTCGAATATCCGCCCGGCTCCGTCGATCCCGTCCATCGGCATTACGCGCATGGGTTCATCTACGTGCTGGAAGGGTCGATCGTGATGCAGGTGCGGGGCGGAAAGGAAGTCACGCTCAAGCCTGGGCAGAGCTTCTATGAAGGCCCGAACGATGTTCACACGGTCGGGCGCAACGCGAGCCAGACACAGCCGGCCAGGTTCCTCGTGGTGTTCCTGAAGGACAAGGGCTCGCCCATTCTCGTTCCGGAAAAGTGAGCGCGGCGGCCGGCGGCGAGCCGGGCCGATCAAATAATCTGCGTGGAATTTCACGAACGGTGTCACAAACCGGGGCGCTCATACGTCTAGTCGGATATCGACCCACCGACTATGCGCCATGTCAGATTACCCACCACGCAGTTCGGCCCCAAGCGCCGACGACCCGATCGCCAGCAGCTTTGCGACCAGTTACGCCGGCGTCATTTCCTTTCTGGCCGTTGCCAACGAAGGCAGCTTTGCACGCGCGGGGGATCGCCTCGGCATCGGCCGCTCTTCCGTCAGCCGCAACGTGCAGAAGCTCGAGGCCCAGCTCGATGCGCGGCTCTTTTTTCGCACGACGCGCAGCACGTCGCTGACGCGCGAGGGCGAACTGTTCTACGAGAAATGTCAACCGGGCGTCGAGCGCATTGCGCAGGCGCTGGAAGACATGCGCGAATTGCGCAACGGGCCGCCACGAGGCCGTCTGCGCATCGGCTCGACACGCGGCTTCGGCCGCAAGATCGTCGCGCCGTTGTTGCGCGGTTTTCGCGCGCGCTATCCCGACATCGCGCTCGAACTGCTGCTGAACGACCGGCCCACTGACTTCACGGCAGAGCGCATCGACGTGTCGTTTCGCGACGGACGCATGGAAGACAGCGAGATCGTCGCGCGCCAGCTGATACCGATGCAGATGATCGTCTGCGCATCGCCCGCGTATGCGCAGGCCTACGGCCTGCCGCGCCATATCGACGAACTGGCCCGTCACGACTGCATCAACTTGCGCATGACGTCGGGCCGAATCATGGAGTGGGAATTCAAGGTCGACGGTCTGCCGCAGCGGCGCCAGCCGGCCGCGCAGCACACGTTCAACGACGCCGATCTGATCTTGCAGGCCGTGCTCGACGGCGAGGGCATCGCGCAACTGCCGGCGTACCAGGTGTGCGATCTGCTCAAGCAGGGCCGGCTGCTGTGCTGCCTGCCGCAATACGCGCCCGACGACGGCGGCCATTACATCTGCTATCTGAGCCGCAAGCATCTTCCCGCCAGAATCCGCGTGTTCGTCGACTACATGACCGAGCACACGAGAGCGCTCGATTTGCAGTATCTGGCCACGACGCACGAGATGCCCGAACTCGAATCCGCCGTCGATTGACGGCGCGCCCGAAGTCGACCTTCCTCGATGTTCCGATCGGTTCCGACTGGTTCTGATTGGTGCCCGTGACGCAACACGATGGGTGCTTCTGAGGCTCTTCTGCCGGGCGGCGCGCAAGCCTACGATGAGTCACGTACGGACCGCGCGCAATTCGCAATTCGCAATTCGCCATTCGCGCCTCGTGCGCAGGGGCGGCTTTGCGGCCACGTACACGCCCATAAGGGAAGTGAATGAAGATCGTTGTGACACGCAGCACAGGACTCATCGGCAGCAAGGCCGTCGCGACAAGCGGCAGTCACAGCTTGAACGGATGACGCGCGCCTTGACCGCACTACATCCACCGCCATTGACCCTGCTCGACAAGTACAGCGGCAAATACGCTCAAACGCTGTATTCGGCGACGGTTTCGGTGACGGGCGGCGATGCGGGTCATGGGCGCGCGTCGGGCATCGTGCGTTCCGACGACGGCAATCTCGCGCTCGAGTTGCGCTTGCCCGAAGCGCTCGGCGGACCAGGCGGCGGCGCGAATCCCGAGCAGTTGTTCGCGGCTGCGTACGCGGCCTGCTTTCACTGCGCGCTGAGCCTGCTTGCGGCGCGGGTGTGCGTTCCGATAGCGGGCGCATCGGTGGAGGTCACGGTCGGGTTCAGCCGCGACCCCGTCGATGGCCTGTTTCTGCTGGCCGCAAATACGTGCATCCGTTTGCCGGGTGTCGAGCGGACACTGGCGGAGCAACTGGTGCACGACACGGAGCGTTTGTGCCCCTACACGAAGATGGCGCGGCAAGGCATCGGGAACGTCGTCGTGCTCGCGCCGGCGGATGGCGCTGACGAAGCGTAACGCCAGCGTCCGCATCAGCGAAGGAGGTCGAACATGAACGGCAGTGATCCGTGGTCTCAGATCGTCGGCTGGTTGCACGGGCAGGCTCCCGATATGCGGGAGTCGCGCGAACTCTGCCGTCCGGCGCGGGCCCCTGTTGCGAATGCATCGTCGATCGATCGCATCGAGCAGCAGACCACGTCGACGATACTGGTTTCGTGGAGCGACTCGACGTTCGGCCGGTATCAGGATCAGATGTGGCGGGCAGGCTTTGCGCGCACGGCTGGAGTCTGCGGGCTGACGGGTGCGCCCGTGCGGCGCGGCGACCCCGTATTCCGGCCGCTCGTGCGCGCGGGCGCGAAGCCATTGAACGCGCTGGACATGATTCTCGCCGCCACGCTGCAGAGGGAATGGCGCGGCCCATCCATCGACGTGCCCTGAAGGCGCGAATGCTACGGCGGCATTATCGACGCCGTCGCTCCAGCATCGCGCACGGCGTCATGCGTGCGCGGCGTCGCGCGAATCAGCGCCGAAAAATAGCGGATCGTCGACGGGCGGCGGGCGAAACTCGAGCGCAACGAGTTCTTCTCCGCCGCCGATGAAAAGGCGTGAGCCCCGGTTGTGCGTCAGTACGACGACGCTGGTGCACGAACTCGCACGCCGTTGCGCATCGTTAGAAACGCTGGCTTGCATCACTGGATGCGCGAAATTTCCTTCGACACCGCAGCCGGACTGTCGTAGTTGTGATCGGGAAGCTTGTCGATCAGATCCACGATGTCCGTGTTCGCGTGATTATGGCGAGCCCGTTCGCCGAGCTTCTCGCGCGTGGTCGGATAGTCGACGCCCGAGAGCGCCTTCTGGATGTCGATAGGGTTGGGTTGTCCAGGATGACGTTGATCCTGCGAACGAGCCGGATGCTGTGACATGAGTTTCTCCCACGTTATCAACGCAGCGCGCAGTGCTGCCTGCCGCGATCTGCGAGAAGGCGCATACGCGATGCCAGCCTGTTGTTGCGGCCCGCTGTCGTCGCTATTGTCGTTATTGCCGCTATTGTGAAAAGACCTTCCTGGCGGCAACGCGTCGCTTGCAACAAATGCAATCGCGGCCGCGGTGTGAATGGAATGACCGGAGCGGTTCGTGACCTTTGTGTTTCGCGCAATCACGCAATCACCGTGCCCGTGCGGTAGAGGCAAGCGTCACGGCGAGGCCCGGAATGGCGCTTGCTAAATCTCATTCGATCGAAGCCGCGTCGGGTTAAACCGTGTGGTTATTAGAGAACTTTTCCAGAAGGGAATCATGAGCGAAGACGCGAACAAGGAACTCGCAGCCGGGGCCGCCGTGGAAAACGCGGCACACGACGCCATCGAAGTGCTGAAGGCGGACCATCGCATTGCGGAGCAGCTCTTCGATGCATTCCATCGGACGGCAGACACCGACCACGAAGCAAAGCGCGCTGTCGTGCAGCGCGCATGCGAAGAGCTGACCGTTCATACGCTGATCGAGGAAGAGATTCTTTACCCCGCCGCGCACAAGACGCTGCAGCAGTCAGAGGAAATCGACGTGGATGAAGCCTACGTCGAGCACTTCCTGATGAAGACGCTGGTCGCCAGGTTCGAATCGCTGAAGCCCGGCGATCGCGGTTTCGATGCGACGTTCGAAGTGCTGTCGCAGATCGTGCGTCATCACATCGAGGAAGAGGAATCCGTTCTGTTTCCCGAGTTGCTCAAGAGCGGTGTCGATCTCGTGAGGCTCGGCGAGGAAATCGCCACGCAAAAAGCAGTGTTGATGAAAAAGCTGGAAGCAGCGGGCAGCAAGCTCGCCGGTGACGGAAGCCCCGCGTTCGATCGCGAGGCGAAGTAACAGGCGGCGTGAAGGGATCTGACTACGTGGTACAGGCGTTTCGCGTCATCGGCCGTCATGCTTGTTCGTCGCAAGCGCAGCTTCGACTGAAGGCATCTGCTCGTCGCTCGCGGTCACGCTGAGCGTGAACCTTGCGCCCGTATCGAAGTCTTTGAATCTGCGGTCGTATTCGTCAGGTTCAGAACGTCCCGTTTCGCAGTCGCCCGTCAGGAAGTTGCCGCGCACGCCGCCGGCTTCGTCGGCTTGCGACCACAGCGTCACGCACTCGGGCGGCACGCCGCAGCGCAGTACGGCGTCGCGTGCCGCATTGGCTTCCGTCAAGGTTTCGATTACTCGGGCGATTATCGGCATCTCGGTTCTCCAATCGGTTGCATCCTGGTGGTCTATTGGCCTGTCCCGGAAGGCACGGCACTTGCACCCGCCGAAGGCGGGCTGACGACGTGCGCGTCGCTCGATGGGGACGGCATGCTCGCAGCGGACGCGTTGCCGCTCGCGCCCCTGGCTGCCGCGCCTTGCGCCGGCGTGCGGCTCATGCTCGCCGTGTCGCTCATCACGCCGCTGCTGCCCGGGACCATGCTGCTGCTGGCGTTCTTGTCGTCGACCTTTTTGCAAGCGGTTGTGCCGAATGCAACAAATACTGCCGGCGCGAGCGCGACAGACAGATGACGCGCGATGAGCTTCGTCTCCGAAGCTCCTTTGCGAACGGTATGGCGCCTGACGACGTGCGCCCATCCGTATATAGTCGGTGTAGCAACGCATATTCCAGCGTTCGCCCGCGTCGTGGATGGTGCACATGGTCTCCTTGCGGCGACGTATCCGCCGCGAGGAGCGGGCCGCGTTCTTGCAGGTACATGCAGGAGCAGGTTGATCATCGGACATTAACGACGTCAAGGAGCACTGCGATGAAAGTGAGAGTGACCAATGAGGGGGACACGCCCATCCGCCTGATCGTGGACGGCGACCCGGTATTGGGCGAGACGATCGAGGCGGGGGCGGAAATGGTCGTCGACGGCGAGCTGGTCGAGATCCAGGATCTGGAGCCCGGTCAGGTCGTGCCCGAGGACGAAGAGTGATGTGAGCGGCATCCGCGCAGTACGCGGCGCGCGGCCCATCGCGTCGGGCGGCAGTGGTGCGGAATACAGGAGCAACGATGCGCTGCTTCAGCGAGCCCGCAATTCGCGGACCGCGACCTGCTGCCCGGCATTTGACAGAACATTCGGGGAACAGCCGATGCTCGCAATCCAGACGTATTCGGCAATAACGTCCCTGCAAAAATGGAAGCATTCGATTACGAGCGGCGGCAAATGGTGGACAGTCAGATCGCATCGCGAGGTGTTCGCGATCCGCGTGTTCTGGATGCGATGCGCACGCTGCCGCGGCATGTGTTCGTGCCGCACCACTTGACGGAATTCGCTTACAGCGACACGCCGTTGCCGCTCGCGGGCGGTCAAACCATCTCGCAGCCGTTCATCGTCGCCAGGATGATAGAGGCGGCAGAACTGTCGCCGCAAGATCGCGTGCCGGACATCGGCACAGGCTCGGGCTACGCGGCTGCCGTCGCGTCGCGGCTTGCATCGCATGTGGACAGCATCGAGCGAGATGCGTCTCTTGCGGCATCGGCGAGAGAAACGCTGTCTGCCAACGGCTTCGCCAATATCGATGTGCTCGACGCGGACGGCACGCTCGGCTGGGCGTCGCGTGCGCCGTTCGACGCGATCATCGCGGCAGCGGGCGGGCCCGATGTGCCGCCCGCGTGGCGGGACCAGCTCGCGATGGGCGGAAGGCTGGTGATGCCCATCGGCACGCATCGCGAGCGTCAGCGGCTCGTCAAGCTCGCGCGCGCGAGCGCGACGCAGTTCGACGAAGAGGACCTGGGCGAAGTGCATTTCGTGCCGCTGATCGGCGAGCAGGGCTGGCCCGAGATCGACGATGCGCTCGCCGGATCGCCGCTGCTTGATTAAACACCCAGCGCCCTCGCTTTTGCGAATGACATCACATCATCGGCACAGGCAGATGATGCGGATCGTTCAGCGTTTCCCCGACCCTTCGCGGTCCGTTGCGGCAATCGCAAACGATCAACTTGACATGCAAGCAATTGCTTGCCTATTATTCATGCAAGAGATCACTTGCATATCGCCGTTCATGGCCGAGCGCCCCGATGACAACCTGCTGTTCAAAGCCCTCGCCGATCCCAGCCGGCGCAAGCTGCTGGACTTGCTGCACGCACACGACGGCCGCACGCTCAACGACTTGTGCGAACACATGGACATGACGCGGCAGGGCGTCACGCAGCATCTGGATTTGCTGGAGGCGGCGAATCTGGTCGCCACCGTGCGGCGCGGGCGCGAGAAGCTGCACTTTCTCAATCCGGTGCCGCTACAGGAGATCTACGAGCGCTGGATTGCCAAGTTTGAGAAGCCGCGCCTCAAGGCGCTTTCGAAACTGAAGCGACGTCTGGAGAAAGGCAATGACTAGATCGACCTTTGTCTATGTGACCTACATTCGCACCACGCCGGAAAAGCTGTGGTCGGCGCTGACCGACGCGGAGTTCATGAAGCAGTACTGGTTCGGCATGCACTGCGAAAGCGAGTGGAAGGCGGGATCGGCGTGGAAGCTGGTGTCCAGCGAGGGACAGCTGTTCGACGCCGGCGAGATCGTCGAGGCCGAGCCGCCACTGCGCCTCGTAATCCGCTGGCAGCACGAGAACAAGCCGGAGCTGAAGGTCGAAGGCGCGTCGCTATGCACGATGGAACTGGAACCGAGTGGATCGGCCGTCAAGCTCTCGATCACCCACACGATCGAGCGTGAACATTCGAAGCTCATCGACGCGGTGTCCGGCGGATGGCCCAAGGTCATTTCCAATCTCAAGTCGCTGCTGGAGACGGGCTCCATCGCTTTGCAGGAACCCTATCCTGCTGCGAGCGCATGTGAGAGAAAGGCGTAAGCGCATGGCCGCACGAAGCGGGTGCAACGTTCGCTCGCGCATTAGCACTTTCGCGCGAGCGCAGCGGCTACGAGCCTAAACGAAGCGGCGATACGAAAGGGCAAATACAAAGCGGCAAATACGAAGCGGCAAATATGAAGCGGCTATATGAAGCTAATGCCGCCGTTGACAGGGATCGTCTGGCCCGTGATGAATGCGTTGCCGACGATCATCAGCACGACATCCGCGACCTCGCTCGCTTCGCCGAGGCGACCGACGGGCAGCCGTTCCCCGACATTCGATGCCTTGAGCGGCCCGGCCATTTCGGTGTCGATGGGTCCGGGCGCAACGGCGTTGACCGTGATCCCTTCGCGCGCGAGCCGTGCCGCATAGCCGCGCGTGAGGCCCTCTAGGCCGGCTTTCGACGTGTTGTAGTGAATGCCGACGAGGCCCGCGCCGCGCGCCGCAGCCGACGACAGATTGACGATGCGGCCCCACCGTTTCGCCCGCATGCCGAGCAAGACGGCTTGCGTGCAGAGAAACGCCGACTTCAGATTGACGGCGAGCGTTCGATCGAATTCCGCTTCCGTGAGATCGTCGATGTCGACGATCGTCGCGGTGCCCGCGTTGTTTACGAGCACATCGACAGGGCCGAGGCGGCTTTCCACCTGCTGGATCATCGCTTTGACTTCATCTGCCGCCGATACGTCGGCGCGCACCGCGATCGCACGGCCTCCGGCGCGCTCTATTTCAGCCACGACATCAGCGGCTTCGTTTTCGCGTTGCCGATAATTGACGGCAACGGCGGCTCCGGCTGAGGCTAGCGCGATCGAAATGGCGCGTCCGATTCCGCGCGAGCCGCCTGTGACGAGGGCGACGCGATCGTTCAGACTGGGCAAATGAGCGGGCATGGGCGAACTCCTCTTTCTTGCGGGGTGGTGAACCTAGTTTGCCTCTTTCGTGGCGATTTCGCCGGCGAGTCGCCCGGATGCATTCATCGACCTTTCGATCGTCGTGTGATCAACGATATGGCTCTCTCCATCGAGTTCCGTGCCCACCTTCGACCAGGAGGGCCACTGGGACCACGAACGGCGCGCCCGACTTGCGATCGTCGTCAAACCGGGACCCTCGTCGGCGTGAATGCTCGGGCTCTGGCACGCTATGCCGCCAGTCAACAGGGCAACGCGGGACATCGGAGAAAGTCGGCATGAAACGAACGGGAATTTCGCTGTGGGTCGGCGCAATCGCTTTGTCGTCTCCGGCGGCCGCGTCGGCGCAAAGTAGCGTGACGCTGACGGGCATGATCGACGCGGGCGTCACCTACGTGAACAATCAGCATGGCGGCGCGGTGACGTTGTTCGACAGCGGCGTGTACGCGCCGAACCTGCTGACGCTCAAGGGTTCCGAGGACCTCGGCGGCGGCAACAAGGCGCTGTTCGAGCTGACCGCGCAATTCGATCTCGGCAACGGCTCGACGATTCCCGGCGCAAATCAGCTCTTCAATCGCACTGCATTCGTCGGCCTGTCGAACGACCGCTTTGGCACGTTGACATTCGGCAGCCAGTACGACTTCATGTTCGATTCGCTGACGCTCGGGCTCTTTGATGGCGCGTTTCTCGCGGGTGGCATTTACGACTTCCGGCAGGGACCGTTCACGGCGCTTGGCGTGCCCAACAACCCGACGGGCTCATTCGATTTCGACCGGATGGCGGGCGCAACGCGCGTGCCGAACTCGGTCAAGTACCGCAGCCCCGAAATCTCCGGACTGCGGTTCGGCGCGTTGTATGGATTCGGTGGCGTGCCGGGCTCGTTCTCGGCGGATTCGACGATGAGCTTCGGCCTCAATTACGCAAATGGTCCGCTCGGCTTGGGGGCCGCGTATGTCGAGGTCAAGTATCCGCAGCTCGGCAACGGCCACGACGGCATCCGCAACTTCGGGTTCGGCGCGCACTATCGGTTCGGCAACGTGCTCGCGATGCTGCTGTACACGAACACGAAGAACACGGCGACGGGCGCGAAGATCGACGTGTACAAGACGGGCGCGCAGTGGGAGATCGGCGGGCCGTGGTCGGCGGGTCTCGACTACACGTTCATGCACGGCAACGAGACGCTCGATCACAACCGCGCGCATCAGATCAGCGGTGCGCTCCAGTATCACCTGTCGAAGCGCACGTTCGTCTATGGGGAGGCGATCTATCAGCGCGCGAGCGGCGACAACGCGGTGACGCAGGCATGGATCAACGCATTGCTGCAGCCGGGCGCCGCAGCAAGCAACCGCTCGCAGACGCTCGCGCGCGTCGGGGTATCGACGCGCTTCTAGCGAATCACAAGCGCGCAGCGAACGGTCATCTCAACGACTGAATGGTTATGGCACGAGCCACAGCGCGACCGCATAGATCATGAGCGAGACGGCAAACGTGACGACCGTATAGCCCATCACACGCTAAATGCGGATGCCGGCATCGCGACGATAGGTACGGCCCCGAACGGTTGCAGCATGTTCGAGACGTTCTCCGCCATCGCGACGCGCAGCGGGCCCGTCAGGTTCGCGCGACTTCGACGCGAAATACCGACACCGAACTTTTCAGCGAAACCGTCTGTTCATCGAGCGCGAGCGCGGCTGCCGAAGCCTGCTCGACGAGTGCGGCGTTTTGCTGCGTCACCTGATCCATCTGCGCGATCGCGCGGTTGACCTGCTCGATGCCCGACGATTGCGCTTCGGAAGCAGCGGCGATTTCGCCCATCAGATCGTTGACCCGGTTTACCGCGGTCAGGATATCGGCCATCACCTGGCTTGCCTGTCTGGCCTGCTGCGTGCCCGCTTCGACGCGGCCGAGCGAATCGGTGATGCGCTCCTTGATTTCCTTCGCTGCACCGGCGCTACGCTGGGCGAGCGAACGGACTTCGCTCGCGACCACGGCGAAGCCGCGCCCTTCTTCACCGGCGCGCGCGGCCTCCACGGCTGCATTGAGCGACAGGATATTAGTCTGGAACGCGATGCCTTCGATCACGTTCGTAATGTCCGCGATCTTGCCCGACAGATCCGACAGCCCTTGCATCGTCAGCACGACGTCATGGGCCGCGCGATTGCCCTGTTCCGTGACGAGCGCGGTGCTCCTGACGAGCTGCGTCGCCTGCTTCGCGTTGTCCGCGTTCTGGCGGACGGTGTCCGTCAACTGCTCCATCGACGAGGCGGTTTCCTGCAACGCGGCGGCCTGTTCCTCGGTACGCTGGGACAGGTCCGTATTGCCGCTCGCCATCTGATGAACGCCCGTCGCAATGGTGTCGGTGCCTCCATGCACGGCCTGCACGATGCCGCCCAGGCTGCGCTTCATTTCCCGCATCGACTCGAAGAGCTTGCCGATCTCGTTGGTCGATTCATGGCGAATCGCAACGGTCAGGTCGCCGCGCGACACGTGCGCGAGCACGTTCATCGCTTCTCTCAGCGGAAGGACGACGGTGTGATCGAGCGCGTAGTAGACGAGCACGATCAGCGTGCACGACAGTATCAGCAGGCCGACGGCGACACCTTTCAGCAGGGTTGCGTTCTGTGCCTTGGCATTCTGCAACTGCGCCGATTCACGTGAGGCCACCGTGAAGAACGCGTCCGCCGATTTGCCGAACGCCGCGCTCGTGCTGGTCATGGGCCCTTCGTTCGTCTGCGCATACGCCGTCACGTCGTTCTTGCCGATCGCGCTGAAGAGCTGATCGATCGCATTCGCGTGCGTATGAAACGCGTCGGCCACGCGATTGGCCGCCTGCTGCTGATCGGCCGTCTCCTTGGGGATGGCCTCGAAGGCGCTGAAAGCCTTCTTCGCCACGTCGTAGTAGCCTTGCGCCGCCGCGACGGCAGTATCCTTGTCCGCAGGATTCGCAGAAAGCGCGATGTAGGCGCGGCTCAGTGCGCTACGGGTCTTCAGATTGTTGATATATACATCCTTGAGGTCGACGGTTTCGGCGTTGAGGGTATTGGTCTGCTCGGACAGCGCATTGGTCCTCGTCAGAGAATAGATACCGAACAACGCGGTCGCCAGAACCAGCGTCCCGAACAGCGCGAGCACTGCGATAAAACCCGTTCGCACGGGCAGATCTTTCAATTTCATGGTTGTCTTTTCGAAAATGAGCCGTGAATCTGGCTCGTCACGAGCGCGAGAGGCAGCAACGTATGGCCGCGGCTTTGTTAACGGGCGCTTAATTGAAAACTTGATAGGCGGTCGATCCATGTGGCGATGGAGAATCAGCCCACGTTAGCGACCTCATTCAACGAGAAGGCGGCAAAGCCAGCGCGAGCGAGGCATCCCGTATGCGGCGCACGCGCGATGCAATGTCACCACCACAAATGGAGGGAACGATGCTCACGCAGCGTACGAAGGACATTGTCAAGGCCACGGCTCCCGTGCTCGCCGAACATGGATACCCGATCATCCAGCGCTTCTATACGAGGCTGTTCGACGCGCATCCCGAGTTGAAGAACGTGTTCAACATGGCGCATCAGGAGCAGGGGCAACAGCAGCAGGCGCTCGCGCGCGCCGTCTATGCGTATGCGGAAAATATCGAAGACCCGGGCAGCCTGTCGGCCGTGCTGAGGAACATTGCGAACAAGCACGCGAGCCTCGATGTGCGTCCGGAACACTATCCGATCGTCGGCGAGCATCTGCTCGGCGCGATCAAGGACGTGCTCGGCGACGCGGCCACCGACGAGATCATTTCGGCGTGGGCGCAGGCGTACGGCAATCTCGCGGATGTGCTGATGGGCATGGAAAGCGAATTGCGCGAAGAGACAGGCGCGCAGCTGGGCGGCTGGACTGGCTGGCGCACGTTCGTCGTGAAGGAGAAGCGCCCCGAAAGCAGCGTCATCACGTCATTCGTGCTCGAGCCCACCGACGGCAAGCCTGTCGTCAACTTCGAGCCGGGCCAGTACACGAGCGTCGCGGTGCGCGTCCCCGCGCTGGGCCTGCAGCAGATTCGCCAGTACAGTCTGTCCGATATGCCCAATGGCAAGTCTTACCGGATCACCGTCAAGCGCGAAGCAGGCGACGCGCAACGGCGCGAGGGCTACGTGTCGTCGCTGCTGCACGAGCATGTGAAGGTGGGCGACGAACTGCAACTCGCCGCGCCCTACGGCAGCTTTCATATCGACGTCGATGCGAAGACGCCGATCGTGCTGATCAGCGGCGGCGTCGGTCTCACGCCGATGATCAGCATGCTCAAGCGCGCGATCCAGGACCCAGGGCGCCGGGTCGTGTTCGTGCACGGCGCGCGCAACAGCGCCGTCCATGCGATGCGGGACCGCCTGAAGCAGACGGCCGCGACGCATTCGAATTTCCGCGCGATCATCTTCTACGATTCGCCGTTGCCCGCCGACGTGCAGGGACGGGACTACGACCATTCCGGCTTCATCGAGCTCGACCGGATTGCAAGCGAAGTCATGCTGCCCGACGCCGACTACTACATCTGCGGGCCGATTCCGTTCATGCGCATGCAGCACGACAAGCTGAAGAGCATGGACATCCACGAATCGAAGATTCACTACGAGGTGTTCGGGCCGGATCTGTTCGCCGAGTGAATCGCATCGAGCATCGGCAGCGATGACGCGTTACCCATCGCGCGGCGTGACGAACGTCGCGTCGCGCGATGAATTGCCAGCTAGTGCGATGCCTCGGCGGGCCGTTGCCTGAACACGGACCCGCAGACCAGAATGAACGCGACGAGCGCAATCGACGCGTTATACCGGCTCATTGCAAGACCGCCGTTGGCGATCGGCTTGTCGAGGAAGTCGCCGACCACGGCGCCGAGCGGCCGGGTCAGGATGAACGCGGCCCAGAAGAGCAGCGTTCGCGGAATCTCCGTTGCGTAATACGCAATGACGAGCGCGAGCAGCAATCCGCCGAAGATCAGTGCGGCGCCGGAATAGCCGAGGCCCGCCGTGTCGGCCGTCCAGTCTCCGAGCGCAGTGCCGAGCGTCTGCGAAAACATGATTGTGACCCAGTAGAACACTTCGGCCTTGCTCGACGATACCGTCGTGACGGACACCGAGCCCATTGCGCGATACCAGATAAACAGCGATGTGAGCAGCAGGAACACGAGCAGCGCGCTGCCTCCCGCATAACCGATGCCGAGCGATCGATCGACGAAATCGGCGAGCGTCGTGCCGACTGTTGTGGTCGCGATTATCGTGACCCAATACAGTGCGGGGCTGAAGCGCTCCGATCTCATCTGCGCAACGACGGCTACGAGAAATACCGCGGCGAAGATGATCGTGCCGATCAGATAACCCAGATTCATCGACATCGAGACGGCATCTCCGCCCGTTTCGCCGAGCGTGGTTGCGGCGATCTTGATGATCCAGAAAGCTAGTGTGACTTCGGGAACCTTGACTATGGCGTTGTTAGCTTTTTCCATGGCTTTAGCGTGACATTCAGTTGAGACATGGTGATTGATAAACCGCTGGAGCCGTTCGCTGCCTGTCGGCGATTGCCGTCGAACCAATGCGTAAATCGGCGGGCTGCCAGCGTCGCAAGGCGACAGGCTAACGATGTTTCCTTAACAAACCCTTAGTGTCGCGACACGTTTTCAAGGGGCACACCGCTTGCTCGCCGATTGCAGGCTCTCGTTTCAAATGAGGTGACTCATGAACCCATCCACGAGTTCAGCGGACGATCAATGGCACGAGTACCACGGCTATACGGTGACGGTCGGCGCGACGAGCCGGGACGGTGAGAACTGGCTGCCCGCTATCGATGTCGAACGCGACGGACGACGCGTGGAACTCGACGCGCCAGGGAGCGCAGTCCCGTATTGGGCGACCCGCGCCGAAGCGCTTCGTGCAGGCATCGAACGCGCGCGCTATCTGCTCGACGGGCGCGATGGCCTGCTCGACGAGCGCAATCCGGGATGCCGGGGCTGATCGCAAACCCACATACCAGGGTTTGTTCACATATCTGTATGGCGCCCGTCGGTCGCGCACAGGATTGCGACGGCGCGCTAACCACGCCATCGCTCGCGCGTTCGACGGAACGCTGCGTCGTCATCCGAAGCATCCGGCTCCGGCGCGCGCAGCGTGATGTCGATCGAACCTATTGCACGGCTGCTGCGACCTCCGCTCGCAGGTCTTGCAGCACGGAGAACGTTTCTCCCAGTTGTGCAACCAGTTCGGCTGAGGCCGGCGTGAGCGGCATCCGCACTTCGTCGGAGATACGGCCTTCGAGAGACAGCATCGCCTTGATCGCCGATGGATTGGGTGCAGCGAACAACAGCTTGATCACGGGCTTGAGGCGGCTGAAGATGCGGCGTGCCGTGTCCACGTCGCCCGCCTGCATCAGCGATTGCACTTCGATGAGCAGATCCGCGCACACGTGCGCGCTCGCAAGAATGCCGCCGTGCCCGCCCGCCGCGAGACAGTCGACGAAAGCTTCGTCCGTACCGCACAGCACGTTGATGGGCAGATCGCAAAGCGCGTCGAAGTGACGGCTCGCGCATGCCTTGATGGCCACGATGTTGTCGCATTCCGCGAGCCGGCGAACCGTATCGGGCTCGATCGATACGCCCGTTCGGTGAGGCACGTCGTAGAGCACGATGGGCCGCCCGGTTGCGCGCGCAATCCGCTCGAAATGCTGGGCGATGCCCAGCTGATCCGGGCAGACATACGCGGGCGCGGAGACGAGAAAGCCTGCCACGTCCCAACGATCGAAGCGCTGGATTTCTCGCACGAACTCGCGGGTATCGGAGCCGCCGATGCCGACGAGTACGGGCAACCGGCCAGCGACGACATCGCCGATCGATTGCAGGACCGTCACGCGCTCGATCTCTGAGAGAAGCGCGCCTTCGCCTGTCGTGCCGAGCGCGACGATGCCGGCGATACCTGTGCGCGCGTAGTGCTCGGTGAGCGTCTGAAGCGCTTCCACATCGACCTCGCCCGACCGGAACGGCGTGACGAGCGGAAGCCAGATCCCCGAATACATGTCAGCCCTCCTTGCGCATGTCACGGCGCGTGATGCGGCCGATCGTCGCTTCGGACAATGTCGTGATCAGCGAGTGGAGAGTGAAGTCGAGGTCTTCGGGTGCAATGTTGAAATGCACGCACACGTTGTCGCGCGATACATCGGTATGCGAGACGTAGACGCCGAGTGGGGAATGGAACAGCGTTGCGAGATTGGCGCGTTGCCTGTCGGGTCGCGTGCCGGTGAGAAGAACTTCGAGTTGCACGCGCGGGGCGCGCAGAGGAACGACGTTGGAGCGCGATCGCGGTTGGATGTCCGGGACGGTGTCGTGTCGGGTGAGAACTTGAGCGAAGCCCATATCGTTGATTTACCCGCTTCAATGTAGTCGAGATGGACCTAGCCTAGCTCCACGCGAATAAAGTTGGCGTAAAAAAAGCGCCTGTGCGCGAAAAATTGCAGCGATCGACATGGCGCGTTTACCTGCCACCCTTCTGTCTTTACACCGCTTTTAGAAGGGGCTCGCCAGGATCTTCGGGGTGGTGTTGCAGCGAAGCTGCGTAACGCCATACCCTGGAGTCAACAACCATGTTCGAAATCGGAAAAGAATATTCTCGCAAAGATATTCAGAGGGTCACGGGCGGAAGCAAGTACGCGTTTCCGCCCGTCAGGAACGACAAGGTCGTCGCGGCCCGTCTGCGGCAAGACCTGAATCCTCATGGGCCTGTTGTCATCGTGTGCGACGGCAGTGCATCACACGCACGTACAAGGCGACGATGAATCAATTCGGTGACTACCAGAATGAAATCTATTTCAACGGTCTGCGTGGCGTTAAGCCGAGCTTGCCAGTCGACTTCAGACGGCTCGAAGAACGTGCGAGCGCGGCCCTGCCGCACGAGGGCGAAATGCAGAGTCGAAACAATCAGCCGTGTCTCCTCAGGGCGTGAGACGCAACTGCTCTGATAGCTGGCAACTGGATCACTGCGTCCGCAAAGGCCTCGTGCGCTCTTGCGGCGTGTTGCGACCGACTCCGCCTGTTATCGTGCGGTGCGCTTATGCATGAGCATCGGTATTCAACGCGCTTGAGCCGACTCCGTAGGCACGGCGGCCGGAACGCGCATCCGGTACAGGGAAACGGCTTGTATCGCGAGCGTGCAGAAAATCGCGCCACCGTAAGCGGCAAGCAGATTGAACCGCGTCAGCGTCAGGCCTAGCACATAGAAAAACGCGGCAAAGGCGAGAAGTCCCGCCACCATGCCGCGCAACACTTGCTGCGCGGCTGCATGGCCGATCATGCGGTGACTGAAAACGGCAAGAATGATCCCCATGAACGGGAACGACGCGAGCACGCCGCTCGCTTCAGGGCCGACGTAAGGCGCAGTCAACGTCACGCTGACGACGAGGCCGGCAATGAGCGCCATGCGCATCGGCAAATCCCACCACGGCGCATCGAGCCTGTCCGTTTTGGCTGCCGTGTTGGGGATAACGTTGAGCGCAAGCATCGCGGCCAGGACGGCGACAAGAAAGAGGCCCGTTTCCGGTAGCGCGACGTGCTGTAAAAGGCCCGCTACGATGGAAAACGTCGCGCAAGCGCCGGCGAGGGCCACAGGCCATCCCTGGGCCGCCAGTCTGCAATAGACGAGGCAAAACGCGGCTTGCGCAGCCGTCGCGACTAGTGACCCCGCCGTAGCCTGCGCCGCGAAGGCAGATCCATGCTCGAGTGTCAGGAAAACCGAGATCGGCCCCGACGTGAGCGGCAGCGCCACCAGAAGTCCGCCGATCGCCTCGCCCCAGCGGCGAACGGCCATGGATGCAGCCAACAGCAACAGCGGCGTAACGATGAGCTTGAAAGCAAGAAGATTCATGATGTGCGAACAATGAAAAGGATGCCGGCTTTGATGCCGCGCGCGGGGCGAATCCACGGCATGGACAAAGCGAGCGTGGTTCCGACGACAACGAAATCACCCACCCGGACGCGCGCCAGCCGACACATCCAGACAAAGGGCGCGCCCACCGCCGTTGTGTGTAGATATTGGGGGCAGCCGCCCCGGCTGACAAACCATTTGTCGTCATATAATGCGTGAGTGAGACTCACGCATATCTATTTATGTTCGACCGGCTTCCCCCTCTGCAAACGCTGCGCGCCTTCGAAGCAACCGGGCGACTATTGAGCATGACGCTGGCGGCGGAGGAACTGCACGTCACGCACGGCGCAGTGAGCCGGCATATCAAGACGCTCGAAGGCCATCTCGGCGTCGCGCTGTTTCAACGCCTGACCCGGCGGATCATCCTGACGGAGGCCGGGGCGGAGTTTCTGCTGGTCGTGACTCGCGCGCTGGGAGAACTGACGAGGGAGGCCGAGCGGCTTCGTGCACATGACAATGTCGCGCGCCTGAAGATCAACGCCAGCGTTTCGTTCGCGAACAAGTGGCTCGCGCCACGGCTGCATAGGCTGAAGGCGCTGCACCCGGAACTCGACGTTCATCTCGACGTGACCGACACCTATGTCGATCTCAACGACAGAGAGGTGGACGTGGCGATACGTTATGGGAGCGGCCGCTATCCGCGTGTCCTCGCCGAGCGGATTCTGGAGGAGACCGTGACGCCCGTTTGCAGTCCTGCTTATCGGGAGAAAATGGGGGGATTGTGTTCTGTGGCGAGTCTTGCCGGTTGTACCTTGCTGCACGAGGACGGCATGCTGGCCAACTGGGAGCAATGGTTCGCGCTGACGGGGGTGAGCAGCGTGCGTAGCGATCGCGGTTCGGCGTACAGCCATGGGAGCCTGGCCATCGAGGCGGCGATTCGCGGCGAGGGCGTGGCGCTGGGACGCAGCGTGATCGTGGCGGACGACATTGCAGCCGGACGTCTGGTTGCACCGTTCCCGCAGTTTCGCCTCGAGGCCGAGCGCGGCCATGACCTCGTCTATCGCATCGGAAGCCGGGACGACCCCAAGGTGTGCGCATTGCGCGACTGGCTCGCAGACGAAATCCGGCTGTTTCTCGCGCGCGCGGGTTGATTGTCGAGCGCTCGTTGGCTTTTGACTGGGCCGCTCGAAGGCCTCGAACCAGTCGAAGTCCGAAGGCTCGTCCGCATCGCGGCCAGATTGGTATCGCCAGACACGCCAGCGCGATTTGTTGCGTGGACGTGGTGACGAACTTATAAAACCTGATTGCGCTCCATCCCAGAGGACTATTGCCAGCATTGACTAATTCCGTCCGGCGCATCGCGCGGGGGCCGTTGCCACCCTACGCATCACTCAAAGCGGAATAGACGCGCGCTGGAGTTGGCCCGGTTGCTCGCCGCAACGCGGCTATATGGCGGCCTCCACCCACCGGGCCAGCAACATCGTGCGACGTGTAGGTCACAATGAATAAAGTTCATCTGTGCGGCACGTGAGGAGCGTGATGCCCCGGATGTGTTCATCATCCACGGCTTGCGACACGCAGCAATCATATCTGCGCCACCGATCTCGTTTCGAACGCCGGCAGTGGCAATCGCGATTCTGGCCACAGCGAGTTCACGGCAACACCGGGCACGGCACATGCGGCTTCGATTTTGCGGCGGGTGCCCGGAAAACCCGCTTTCCCGTACCCCGTCAGGACGCGTCGAATTCGATGGTGGCCGCGTGGCGTTTCGAGCGTCTCTTTTCCTCCTCAAGAGACACGTAACTCCAGCCGTAGCGCAGTAAAGCGGCGGATAGTGCCTTTCTATTCCTGGACAGGACTATTATCGCGTTGGAGTTACATCATGAAGGTCATTTCGGCCACCTGGCGAGCGCTCTGCCTGGTCGGCAACATCTCTGTTTGCGTGGCGGTATTTTTCCTCTGGTCGGCGATTGCCGCAGGCGCTGGCTGGATGCTCGTGCATCTGCCGGATGTCTGGTATGTACATCTCGAGAACCAGTCGAGCACGAGCTTCGCTGTTGCCGCCATTACGTCCTACGCCGTCATTGCCGGCGCGCTCTTTCTCGCATTCTCCTGCGGAGCCCTGCGGATGTTGGCAGACGCATATACGGAAATCCTGCGCTTCGCGGGCAAGCGGCGCTCGCAACGTGCAGTCTCCGCAATAAAGCCTCGTCGCAACGCGCTCTATAGGCGACGTGTACCTATTGTCGGCAGATGGAAACGCGCGCCGGCTACCATCACTGCACCGAAAGAAGAACAACACCCGCACACCGGCAGATGACGAGTCTTCGACGCGTACGTGACGAAGTCGGTGCCAGTCATTTTTCCACCTGATGGCGAGGTGGACCGTTACTCGCATTCTTCAGATATTCGGCCCACGTGCCGTTGAAGAGATAGCAAGCGGCGGCCATTGCACCAGGTGTTATCCCGCTTCAGATGCCGCCCTTTACACGGCTCCTGCTTCCCGGCATCGAGTCGGGAAGCAGGAGCAACAGAAGAAAGAGGAACCCGTCGGACGTTCGCGACCGATAACGTAGCCAAAAGGTCGGGCCTGCTCGTGCGTGTGTGCACCCAGAGTGGTGCGCATGAAACCGGGATGGCGTGCGCCTTGTACCTTTTACGCTATCTGGCAAAAAATATTCGGGCTGCGCCGCCTTACCTTGTCCGCCGATGGATTTCAGTAAAGGGAATACGGAATGCTCAATGAAGCTGTTGAAGGAAGCCAGGGAACAGTGCCGTGTTTGTCATCCTGCTGGTCGACGACGATACAAAATTCCTCCTCGCGCTCCGGACGGTGCTTGAAGGAGAAGGCTATCGGGTTCTAAGTGCGCCCGACGGGAAAATAGCCGTTGCCACGGCGATGCAGCAGCGACCGGACCTCATTGTGACGGACTGGATAATGCCGCGCGTCGATGGAGTCGCATTCTGCCGGTGGCTGAAGTCACGCCCCGCGACCGATAGCATTCCAGTCGTGATGTTGTCGGCTGCGTTGCTTCCTCTTCCGGCAGAGCCTCCATGGAACGTATTTCTTCGCAAGCCGGTATCAACTGAGCGTCTATTAGAAGTGGTTGCTAGCTGTCTGGACGAACGGGTACGGCTCTTCGGTCCGTTTACGCCCGCCAGGAACGAATCGCCGGTGACGGCCGCTTCCGTGCCGCAGCGCACGCTCCCGAACGAACAGCGGGACTAGTGCATTACTGGCGCAATACCTGGGAGAAGTCCTCGCGCGAAGCCGGTTTGACAAGCAACCGTCGAAATCGCTTTCACCGTTGTCACGCAATTTTGACGCCGCGAATTGCGCATTCTGCCCGCGTCGGTTCCGTTGGGTTAACGAGCCCGAGTAGATTCTTTCGAATCGAAAGGTACGACACGCATGATGGCAAAGACGAAGAAACCGCGGAGGACGCTGCCCGCCGGTATTGGCAAAGTTGGTGAGCGGCTGCATCCGCTGGACATGGTCCTGCTATGTGTGCGCTGGTACATGGCGTACTCGCTGAGTCCGCGCAGTCTGGAGAAGTGATGGGCGAACGGGGTATCGAGGTCGATCACTCGAGCGTGCGCCGCTGGGTAATCAAGCTCGTATCGTTGTTCGAAAAGGCATTTCACAAATGCAAACGCCCGGTGCGCAGGAAAGACGGCGACACCGATCGAACAGGTGCCGCACAGTTCTATTCACTGATGATATAGGTAAGCCTCATCGTAGCGGGGGGTTACCTGTCCTGATTCCACTATCGCGATACAGCCGACTTCGCAACGCGTCGAATGCGGCATTCGCAGCCTCAAGCCGATCGCAAACAGCGACACCGGCAGCGCGACCTGCGTGAGGACGTGCAGCATGCCAGCATCGCGGGCGATGGAGAGCGCGAGCACTCCGGCGCCTACGGGGCCGGGCGCGAAACCGGCATCCAGAAGAACATCGCGGCGCTGCAAGGCAGGCGCTCGAACATCGAGCTCGCAGTGCCCATAGCCACGAAGATTCCACCGACGACGAGCAACCGCAGTATCTGCGCGCAAGGCTCACGTCCGAACGCTTTGCGCAGCTTGCGCCTGGCTTGTTCGAGCACGTCGCGGCGCGGCCTGGGAAGGTTTGTGCCGGTCTGGTTGATATAGAAGTTCAGCATCGAGACGGCCGATTGAAACGGCGCGCCTTTGCGCCGCTGGCTCTGCGTGGACGAACTTTCAACAAATTGCGCAATTTCTTCTGCGTCGCCCGTCTTGATGCAGGCGTCGAGATCCATCGCCTCGCCTGTTTCATCACGCGGTGCGACTAGCGGCTGCGCAAGCTGGCCCGCGCCTTTCCGACTGCGATGTGCTGCCGCGCCCGCCTGCGCATGGCACTGGCGGGGCGGCCTGCCAGTGAGGCGGCGCGCCGAGGGGTCGGGATTCCGCGCGTGGCATGCGCTCAACAAGGGTGGTTTCGGCCGGGAAGCAATGAGCAATGCCTATTCCAGGGCTGTCCAGTACGGACACGAAGAAGACATAGCCGGTGCGGGCATCCTGCTTGCGCATCCGAAGGGGATGCCGTTGCGCCGGGCGTCAAGCGATTCGGGGCATAGGACTCGACACCCGGGGCCGCGCCGCACATACGCGCATGCCTATTGCCACGGACATTTGTTCCTTTCAAAGGAAGCGATCTCGTCTCGCGGAGATGTCGTCAGCGCGGACCCGGTTTCGGCATTAACAGACCAAAAACGTTTGCGGGAATTAAAACCATAAGAAGCCACTTGCTTGTGACAGGTGAGGAACGCATGGAAACGGTCGAAGTCGAGTCACCGCTGCAATCCGATGATCCATTCGCCCATATCGCCGCAGCTCTGAATGCGCTGCGCCGGGGCGACACATCGCATCGTCTGCCCGATAGCTGGTCTGGTGAGGCGGCGCAGGTGGCGTCCGAGTTCAACACGCTAGCCTCTCAGACGAGGAGCATTGCACAGGGCCTCGGCGAGATGTCGAAACATCTGTCCGGCAGCGGCTTTATCAAGGGAGAAGTCGCTATCGAGAGCGATTCCCTGTCGGGCGTATGGCTCGATAGCGCATCCCGCGTGAACCTGCTCTTCGACAGCGTGACGATCGCACGCGAGTGCATGAGAGCGATGCTCTCCGCGCTGATTGCATTGCAGAAAGGTGAAGCCGCGTCGTTGCCCGCGGACTGGACAGACATATACGGCAAGGTGGCAAGTGTCTTTACCGGTGTGGTCGAGCTAAACATCCGCATCTCGGAAGAAATCGGCCGGCTGAGCAAAGTTGTCGGCAAAGAGGGGCGACTGAAGGAGCGCGCGGCACTTCCTGATGCGCGCGGCTTCTGGGGTGACTCAGTCGACGCCGTGAATTCGCTGATTGCAGACCTTGTTCATCCGACGAGCGAAGTGGCGCGAGTCATCGGCGCAGTTGCACAAGGTGATCTTTCGAAGAGCATGGCGCTCGAAGCCGATGGGCGGGCGTTGCAGGGCGAATTCCTGCACACGGCCATGACGGTCAACACGATGGTCGAGCAGCTCGGTACGTTCGCTGTCGAAGTCACGCGCGTCGCACGCGAGGTCTGCACTGAAGGCAAGCTCGGTGGACAGGCCGACGTGCAGGGCGTGGCGGGCACGTGGAAGGATCTGACCGACTCGGTCAACTCGATGGCAGGCAATCTGACGAGCCAGGTACGCAACATCTCCGAGGTGACCAGGGCGGTTGCGGCTGGCGATCTTTCGAAGAAGATCACCGTCGACGTCAAGGGCGAAATGCTCGAACTGAAGAACACCGTTAACACGATGGTGGACCAGTTGCGCTCGTTCGCATCCGAGGTGACGCGCGTCGCGCGCGAAGTGGGCACGGAAGGCAAGCTCGGCGGGCAGGCGGATGTCGAGGGTGTCGCCGGGACATGGAAGGATCTCACCGACAACGTCAACTTCATGGCGGGCAATCTGACGAGCCAGGTGCGTAACATCGCCGAGGTGACGAAGGCCGTGGCAGCGGGCGACCTCTCGAAAAACATCACCGTCGATGTCAAGGGCGAACTTCTCGAACTGAAGAACACGATCAACACGATGGTCGATCAGCTCGGCTCGTTTGCATCCGAGGTGACGCGCGTGGCGCGCGAGGTCGGCACGGAAGGCAAGCTCGGCGGGCAGGCGGACGTGCAAGGTCTCACCGGTACATGGAAAGACCTGACCGACTCGGTCAATTCGATGGGCAGCAATCTGACGGCACAGGTTCGCAATATCGCGGACGTGACCACAGCCGTGGCAGCCGGCGACCTCTCGAAGAAGATAACTGCTGATGTCGAAGGCGAGATTCTTGAACTGAAGAACACCATCAACACGATGGTCGACCAGTTGCGCGCGTTCGCGTCCGAAGTGACACGCGTGGCGCGCGAGGTCGGTACGGAAGGCAAGCTCGGCGGGCAGGCAGACGTATGGGGTGTCGCCGGTACGTGGAAGGATCTCACCGACAACGTCAACTTCATGGCGGGCAATCTGACGAGCCAGGTGCGCAACATCGTCGGGGTGACGAATGCCGTGGCAGCCGGTGACCTCTCGAAGAACATCACCGTCGACGTGAAGGGCGAAATGCTCGAACTGAAGAACACCATCAATACGATGGTCGACCAGTTGCGCTCGTTCGCATCCGAAGTGACGCGCGTGGCACGCGAGGTCGGCACGGAAGGCAAGCTCGGCGGGCAGGCGGATGTCGAGGGTGTCGCCGGGACATGGAAGGATCTCACCGACAACGTCAACTTCATGGCGGGCAATCTGACGAGCCAGGTGCGTAACGTCGCCGGGGTGACGAAGGCCGTGGCAGCCGGCGACCTCTCGAAAAACATCACCGTCGATGTCAAGGGCGAAATCCTCGAACTGAAGAACACCATTAATACGATGGTCGACCAGTTGCGCGCGTTCGCGTCCGAAGTGACGCGCGTGGCGCGCGAGGTCGGCACGGAAGGCAAGCTCGGCGGGCAGGCGGACGTACGGGGTGCCGCCGGTACGTGGAAGGATCTCACCGACACCGTCAACTTCATGGCGGGCGATCCGAGGTGACGCGCGTGGCGCGCGAAGTGGGCACGGAAGGCAAGCTCGGCGGGCAGGCAGACGTACAGGGTGTCGCCGGTACGTGGAAGGATCTCACCGACAACGTCAACTTCATGGCGGGCAATCTCACAAGTCAGGTGCGCAATATCGCTGATGTGACGAAGGCCGTGGCAGCGGGTGACCTGTCGAAGAAAATTACCGTCGACGTCGAGGGCGAAATGCTCGAACTGAAGAACACCATCAATACGATGGTGGATCAGTTGCGATCGTTCGCATCCGAAGTGACACGGGTTGCGCACGAGGTCGGCACGGGAGGCAAACTCGGTGGGCAGGCCTATGTGCAGGGCGTCGCGGGCACGTGGAAGGATCTGACCGACAACGTGAACCTCATGGCGGGCAACCTGACGAGCCAGGTGCGCGGCATCGCGAAGGTGGTGACGGCCGTCGCGAACGGCGACCTCGAGCGCAAGCTGACGGTGGAAGCGAAAGGCGAAATCGCGGCGCTCGCGGACACGATCAACAGCATGACGGATACGCTCGCGACGTTCGCCGATCAGGTGACGACCGTGGCGCGCGAGGTCGGTGTCGAGGGCAAGCTCGGCGGCCAGGCGAAGGTGCCGGGCGCATCGGGGACGTGGAAGGGGCTGACGGAAAACGTCAACCAGCTTGCGGCGAATCTCACGACGCAGGTGCGGGCCATCGACGAAGTCGCGACGGCCGTCACGCAGGGCGACCTCACGCGGTCGATCACCGTCGAGGCATTGGGTGAGGTCGCGGCCCTGAAGGACACGATCAACGAGATGATCCGTAACCTGAAGGATACGACGCAGGTCAATGCCGAACAGGACTGGCTCAAGACGAACCTCGCGAAGTTCAGCCGCATGCTGCCGGGGCAGAAGGATCTGGTCGCTGTCGGTCAGTTGATCCTGTCTGAGCTTGCGCCCGTGGTCGGCGTGCAGCAAGCCGGGTTCTTCGTGCTGGATTCGGCCGATGATGCCGCGTCGCTGCGGCTGATAGCGAGCTATGCATCGAGCGGCCGTCTGTCGCACGGCAAACGCGTGCAGTTGGGCGAAGGACTCGTCGGTCAATGCGCAGTGGAGCGCAGCAAGATCCTGCTGGAGCTAATGGCCAGCGATACGATCCGCACTGCATCCGGGCTGGTCAGCATCGTGCCGCACAATGTTCTGGTACTGCCGATTGTGTTTGAGGGGCAGGTGAAAGGCGTAATCGAGCTTGCTTCGTCCGAGCGCTTCAATCCGACTCATCTTGCGTTCCTCGATCAGTTGATGGAAAGCATCGGCCTTGTCATCAATACGATCCAGGCCAGCACCCGGACGGAAGTTCTCCTCACGCAGTCGCAATCGCTTGCGCATGAACTGCAGAGCCGGCAGGAGGAATCACAGCAGACTAATCAGGAGTTGCAGCAAAAGGCACGCCTTCTCGCGCACCAGAATCAGGAAGTCGAGCGCAAGAATGCAGAAGTCGAGCAGGCACGCCAGGCACTCGAGGAAAAGGCGAAGCAGCTGGCATTGACGTCGAAGTACAAGTCGGAATTTCTCGCCAACATGTCCCACGAGTTGCGCACGCCGCTCAACAGCCTGCTCATTCTCTCCGATCAGCTGTGCAAGAATCCCGAAGGCAACCTGTCGGCGAAACAGATCGACTTCTCGCGCACAATTCACTCGTCGGGCAACGAACTGCTAACACTGATCAACGACATTCTCGACCTTTCAAAGATCGAGTCGGGTACGGTCGTGATGGATTTTGCCGAACATCGCCTGGCCGACCTGAAATCTTATCTGGAGCGCACGTTCCGCCACGTCGCCGAGTCACGCAACGTCGATTTCGTCATCCATCTCGGCAAACGCCTGCCTGTGTCGATCCGCACCGACATCAAGCGCTTGCAGCAGATCCTCAGGAACCTGTTGTCGAATGCGTTCAAGTTCACGCATCGAGGACATGTCACGCTGTCGATCGAAGAAACGTTCGGTGGTTGGGCCGCTGACAACGAGGCACTGAATCGCGCGGCGCAGGTGATCGCGTTCTCAGTGTCCGATACGGGCATCGGCATTTCGGCCGTCAAGCAGAAGATCGTCTTCGAGGCATTCCAGCAGGCCGATGGCAGCACGAGCCGCAAGTACGGCGGCACGGGTCTTGGCCTTGCAATCAGCCGCGAATTGTCAAAACTGCTGGGTGGCGAAATGCGGCTCGTCAGCTCGCCGAACAAGGGTAGTACTTTCACGCTCTATCTGCCGTTGTCGGGCGAGATGGGCCGCGTTGCGAGGAAGACGGCTTCTGTTTCCGGCGACGATGCCGCGGCCGCACTCAGCAGCGACGCCGTCAGTGAGGCCGGAGCGCTTGCGGCACACGAGGCCATCGATACCGTCGTCAGCGACCCGCACGATCTCGCTGGCACGCCTGACGACGACCGGTTCAACATCATGACCGGGGACCGCGTGCTGCTGATCGTCGAGAACGACCTCGCGTCTGCGCATTTCCTGCTGGATGTGGCGAGAGAGCGGGGGTTCAAGGGGCTCGTCACCCCGCTGGGCGCGCCCGCGCTAACGCTCGCCGATCGGTTCAGGCCCAATATCATCGCGCTCGATCTGTTTCTCCCGGATATGGACGGCTGGTGTGTTCTGGGCCACCTCAAGAACGATATGGCCACGCGTCACGTTCCCGTCTGCGTGATCTCGACGGACGAGTCGCGTGCGCACGCGCTCCAAGCCGGCGCGTTCGCCTTTCTTGCCAAGCCGATCCAGTCGCGTGAGATTCTGGACAATGCATTGGGCACGCTGGCTCGTTATGCCGATGCCACACCGCGCAAGCTCCTCGTCGCGCTGCCCGATTCACCCGAGCGGGAACGGTTTGTCGCGCTTGTCTCAAGCGAGAAGATCGCGCCGGTCTTTGCAGCGACATGTGAACAACTGATGGGTGCACTGACCGATGAGGATCTTTGCGCTGTCGTGACGGGCGCAGGACTGTTCGAAACGGCCATCGACCATATGAAAGCAGCTTTCGCGATCCGCGAGCTTTTCGCGCCTCTGCCGCTCATCGTGTTTGCCCCCGATAAAGCGGCCGGCCCATGGGCCTGCGATATGAAATGCTTCACTGCTTTCGTCGCTGCCGATATGAGCCGCCTGCTCGATATAACCGTGGCGTCGCTGCACCTCGACCGGAAATGGCTGCCCGATCAGGCACGCGACATCATCAACTGTCTGCATGACTCCAGCGCGGATCTTGACGGGCGCAAGGCGCTGATCGTGGATGACGATCAGCGCAACGTCTTCGCGCTCGCGCGTGTGCTCGAGGACATTGGGATGCGCCATGTCTGGGTAGACAACGGAAGCGACGCGGTCCGGCTCGTGGAAGCGGACCCTGAAATCGACATTGTCCTGATGGACATCATGATGCCGGAAATGGATGGTCTCGCCACCACGAGCAAAATCCGCGAGCGCCCGGTCGGGCGCACGCTGCCAATCATCGCAGTGACCGCGAAAGCCATGAAGGGAGATCGCGAACGTTGCATCGAAGCGGGCGCGTGGGACTATCTGTCGAAACCCGTCAAACGCGAAGATCTGCTTGCGGTGCTTCACGCGTGGCTGCGCCGCTAGGAGAAAGCTATGGACAACGCCGCAGCCATCTCGCGGCAGCCTGTCAACATCCTCGTGGTGGATGATTTGCCGCAGCAGCACGTGGTCATGCGCACCATCCTCGAGGAACTCGGCGAGAACGTGATTGCCGTCGGATCGGGCCCCGAAGCGTTGAAGACGGTGCTTGAGCGAACCTTTGCGGTTATTCTGCTCGACGTGAAGATGCCGGGCATGGATGGTCTCGAAACAGCGTCGCTGTTGCGCGCGTATCGACGCACGGCCAGAACGCCCATCATCTTCGTGACCGCCTATGTCGACGAGTCGGAGATGACGCGGGCCTATTCGCTCGGCGCAGTCGACTATATTTCAGCGCCCGTCGTCCCGGAAATTCTGCGCTCGAAAGTCAAGGTCTTCGTGGAAATGCACCGCATGCATCAGGAACTTCTCGTGCACGCGGAAGAACGCGAGGCGTTCGTGCGAGCCGAGACGGGCAGGGCTGCGGCCGAGCGGGCGCGGCAATGCGCCGATTTTCTGGCGGCCGCGAGCCATGTGCTGACCCGGTCGCTGGATATCGACACCACGATGCAGCACATCGCCGAACTGGCATCCAGCGAACTTGCCGACATGGCCTTCGTTGCAGTCAAGGGCATCGGCGAGTTTGCCGCTGACGTTACCGTGAGGTCCGCAAGACGGAACGAGCCAAACGCGCCGGATTTTGCCGCATTTCAGTCCCGTACGCTTTCGCCCGTCTTTCCCGGCGTGAACCGCTTTGTGCATCGATTGCTGTACGAAGATAGTCCGGATATCGAACCCTCCGTGGATGAGAGCGTCAGTGAAGGCGTTGGAGAAGAATCCGTTGTCGAAGATGTTCGGCAAGTGAGTGCATATCCGCTGCTGACCGGCAGCCAGAGGGGCGCGATTGTTCTCTGTTCGTCGGATGGAGCCGTGCCGGCCGAGCAGGTGACGTTGATCCAGGAGTTCGTCAGCCGTGCTGCCATCGCGCTCGAGAATGCGTTGCTATTCTCCGCGCTCCGTGATGGCGACAGACGCAAGAACGAATTTCTCGCGATGCTCGCACATGAATTGCGCAATCCACTCGCACCCATCGCCAACGCGGCCGCAGTGTTGCGCAGCGCAAAGCCGGGAGATGCAGAAGTACTGCATTGGGCGAGTGAGATTGTTGGCACGCAGGTTGAACACATGGCGCGCATTGTCGAAGACCTTCTCGACGCTTCCCGAATCGCGAGGGGGACGGTCACGCTGCGCAAGGCGCCTGTGCCGCTTTCCATCGTGATTGGTCGGGCGGTCGAGACCAGTCGCCCGCACCTCATCCGCCGTTCGCAGACGTTGATCTGCGACGAGGAGGCTGTCAACGTAGTCGTGGATGGCGATGTCGTCCGGCTCGCGCAGATCGTCGCGAATCTGCTCAACAATTCATCGAAGTTCACGCCGAAAGGCGGCCATATCTCGCTGTCCACGCGCTTTGCCGATGGCGTCGCGTCGATTACCGTCGCCGACGATGGCCTGGGCATCGACGCGGCGTTTCTGCCGCACGCGTTCGATCTCTTTGCGCAAGCGGACGCCTCATTGCACCGGTCATTGGGGGGACTCGGTATCGGTCTGACGCTCGTCAGGCATTTGACGGAACTGCACGGCGGGTCCGTCGAGTGCAAAAGCGATGGTCCCGGCAAAGGTTCGGAGTTCACCGTTCGGCTACCGGCTACCATGGCCGAGCGCACCGCGCCCGCGCTTGCCCCTGTCGTGCACCTTAACCGGAAAGCGGCGACGCGTGTTCTCGTGGTCGATGATCTCGTTGCTTCCGCGGAAAGCCTGGAAGCGCTCCTGGCGATACATGGATACGTCGTCAACTGCGCGATAGACGGTGAATCTGCCTTACGCGCGGCCGCGGACATGAGACCGGATGTGGTTGTGCTCGACATCGGCCTCCCGGACATGACGGGCTACGAGCTCGCGAGACGTCTGCGGCAGGAAAGTGCTTGCCCAGGAGCCCTGATGATTGCGCTAAGTGGCTATGGCCAGGAAGAGAACGTACGGCGGGCCATGGAGGCAGGCGTCGATCATTATCTCGTCAAACCCGCGGACCCTTCGTCGCTGCTCGACCTGTTGGCGGCGCGGGACTATGACGGCATGGCCGCCACTTAGTCATCCTGGCTCTGGTGCAAATTTCAGCGGCGCGCGAAAAGATGGTGCCTGAGATCACGATGGTCGCGTTGCGGAATCGTTTGAAACCGGGCATCACGTTCACCTGCGATCTGATGTGACGATGATCCTGTTCGATCACGTTGTTCAGGTACTTTGAGGATCGCAGCGTCGTGTCTCGATTGAAGGAAGACCCTCGCCACCCATTATCGCGAATCAAGATATCGCTTATTCGAGATATTGTGTTGCTCGATAAAAGGCTGGCCGGCACACTTTGATCCAAATCAAACACGCATTCACCCATTCAGGAGACACACACATGCGTACCCAAGTCGGCATCGTCGGCGCTGGTCCTGCTGGACTGCTTCTCTCTCATCTTCTCCATTTGCAGGGCATCGACTCCGTCGTGCTCGAGTCGCGCAGCCGCGAGCAGATCGAATCGACGATACGCGCAGGCGTGCTCGAACAGGGCACGATGGATCTGCTCACGGAAACAGGCGTCGGCGAGCGCATGAAAGCGGAGGGCGCGCTACATCATGGCTTCGAACTCGCTTTCGAAGGCAAGCGCCGCCGCGTCGATCTCACGGACCTGACGGGCAAGTCGATTACCGTCTACGCGCAGCACGAAATCATCAAGGATCTGGTTGCGGCGCGCGTAGCCGCGAATGCCGCACTGCATTTCGAAGTGTCGGATGTATCGCTGCACGATATCGAAAGCGGCACGCCGAGCATTCGTTATCGGCATCAAGGCGAAGCACGCGAACTGCAATGCGACTTCATCATCGGATGCGACGGCTCGCAGGGCATTTCGCGCAATGCCATTCCCGAAGCGCTGCGCCGCGATTATCAGCGTGTGTATCCGTTCGGCTGGTTCGGCATTCTCGTCGAAGCGCCGCCATCGGCAGATGAATTGATCTATGCGCGCCACGAACGAGGCTTCGCACTGGTCAGCACGCGGTCGCCGAACGTGCAGCGCATGTACTTTCAATGCGATCCGAAAGACACCGTCGACAACTGGTCCGACGACCGCATCTGGGCCGAAATGCACGCACGTGTCGATTCAGACGATGGACACAAGGTGGTGGAAGGCAAGATCTTCCAGAAGAACATCGTCGGCATGCGCAGTTTCGTATCGACGACGATGCAGCACGGCCGCCTGTTTCTTGCCGGCGACGCCGCGCACATCGTGCCGCCGACGGGCGCAAAGGGCCTGAATCTGGCAGTCTCCGACGTGCGTGTTCTATCGGACGCACTGTGCGCGTTCTATCAGGAAGACCGCTCGGATCTGCTCGACAGCTATAGCGAAACGGCGCTCAAGCGCATCTGGCGCGCGGAGCATTTCTCGTACTGGATGACGCGCATGATGCACCGTCTCGACGATGCATCGCCATTCGAGCAGCAATTGCAAGTCGCGGAACTCGAACATGTGACGACGTCACGCAGCGCGGCGATTTCGATGGCGGAGAACTATGTGGGCGCCGTCGCGGTATAAGCGGTACGTGCGTTCAGCTCAATGACAGATCGGTGTGCGCCGCGGCCTGGAATTCCTTGGGCGTCGCGCCCGTCTGCTTGCGGAAATAGCGGCTGAAATACGCCGCATCTTCGAAGCCAAGCGCGTGCGCGATCTGTTTGATCGTCAAACCTGAATAGACCAGATCGCGCTGTGCCTCGCGTATCAGATATTCGTTGACGAGCGACATCGGCGAATGGCCGAGTTCGTCTCGGCAAATACGGCTCAATTGCGCGGCCGTGATGCCAAGTTTTTCGGCATAGAACTCGACGGGCCGATGCTCGCGGAAATGCGCGGCGACCAGTTCGCGAAAACGCCTGACCTGACCGCTGCGGCGATCGGCGACAGCGCCCGTCGCCGGCATCGCCGCCGCATCGCCCAACCTTGCTACTTGCACGAAAAGTGCAATCATCAGCGACATGCCCGCCGCAATGTGACCGCGCGCATTGCCACGGTATTCCTGTTCGAGCAGCGTGAAGAGCGGCATCAGCGTGTCGTTGCCCGCTGACGTCTTCACGGGGATTACGGCGGGGCGCTGAATCACGGGCAGCAGCCCAGGCGATAGCGCTTTCGAAAGTGACTCCAGGGCGCGTTGCGCGGCAGTAATCACCAGCCCGTCGATTTCCGGCGAAAACACAAAACCATGCACGGTTTGAGCAGGCAGAACCACTACGCACGGCGGCGAGAACGTGTGCTTCTCGCTTTCGATCACGACATGCCCGCTGCCGCTGCGAATGTACAGAACCTGCAGCAGCGCGTCGTGCCGATGCGCGGCGATATGCCAGTCGTTCGGACGACTGCGCTCAGGAATCCACTCGAAATTGAATGCGTCGTACCAGGCCGGCCGCGCGGATTCGCCGTATAAATCATAGTTAGGGATTTTCCTCATGCGGTCTCCTGCTGACCTGTACGGATTGTCCTGCTATGCGTGCCGTTTGTCCAATGCCGTCGCGCACTGCGTGGCTATACTTTTTTCCATGAATCGAGCCGTCCAAGCCTGGGTTGATCGATAAATACATGGAGATTCGGATGACTAAGAAAAACGTCGTGCAGAAGAGCAAGATCATCCGGCGAGTCGATTTGAGAAGCGTCACTGCGCTGCGTTAGAACACACATACACAGCAGCACACGACAAAAGACACGGAGACATGGTAAGGAGACGCACAATGAATCACCCGAAACATACCGTCGATGTACAGCACTTCATCGACAGCCAACGCTTTTCGCCTTTTCAATGGACGATACTCGTCCTGTGCTTCCTGGTTGTCGCGGCCGATGGCTTCGACACTGCCGCAGTCGGTTTCATCGCGCCTTCACTGGTGCAGGACTGGGGCATCGCGCGCGCGGCGCTCGGACCTGTGATGAGTGCTGCGCTCGTCGGTCTCGGCATCGGCGCACTGGGCGCAGGGCCGATGGCCGATCGCGTGGGACGCAAGACGGTACTGGTTTTATCGGTGTTTTTCTTTGGGTTGTGGAGTTTCGCAGCGGCGCACGCGAGTTCGATTGAATCGCTCACCGTATTGCGCTTCATGACGGGGCTGGGTCTCGGTGCCGCGATGCCAAACGCGGTGACGTTGATGTCCGAATACGCGCCGGCGCGTATTCGTGCCGTTGCCGTGAATGCCATGTTCTGCGGTTTTTCGTGCGGTCTCGCGATTGGCGGAGTCGCATCGGCATGGCTGATACCGCACTTCGGCTGGCAAAGCGTGCTTGTAGCAGGCGGCGCAGGACCGATCGTGTTGACGCTGATGCTTATGTTGCTGTTGCCGGAGTCCGCGCAATTCATGGTGACGAGAAAGCGTGGCGACGCGCGCATCGCACGCGTTCTTTCGCGCATCGCACGCGACGCAAGCCTCACCGAAGCGCGGTTCATCACGGCGGAAGCAGCGTCGGAAAACCGTTCTTCGGCATTGCGCGTGGTTCTGTCGCCGCGCTTGCGCTTCGGCACGCTGATGCTGTGGCTCGCGTATTTCATGGGCCTGTTGATCTACTATCTGCTCACCAACTGGCTGCCGACGCTCTTCAAGGACACTGGCTTCTCTGGCGAGAGCGCTGCGCTGATGACGTCGCTGTTTCCGCTGGGCGGCGTGCTCGGCAATCTGAGTGTCGGCTGGCTGATGGATCGCTTCAAGGCCAATCGTGTAATCGCGTGCACGTATGTCGTATCGGCTGTACTGGTGATGCTCGTCGGGCAGGGCGTTGGCCACCGGTTGTGGCTTGGCACGATGATCTTCCTGACGGGGACGATGGTGACCTCGGCTGTGACGTCGATGTCCGCCCTTGCCGCGAGCTTTTACCCGACTCAGGGACGCGCGACGGGTGTGGCCTGGATGCTGGGCGTTGGGCGCATCGGTGGTGTCGCGGGTGCGCTGGTCGGCGCGGCGTTGATGGAATTGGGCTGGCCGTTCGGCTCGGTGTTCAGTTTGCTAGCCGTTCCCGCCTTGATTTCGGCGTTTGGTGTTTATGCCGTCGCAAAGCATCCGCGAGGATTGGAAACAGAAGAGGCGAAATTGGCGCCTGCCATTGAATGATGAGCTTTCCGTCTGCGACGGTTCTGCTCGTCGCAGACGGTCAAACCGGTTCGGCGAATCCGCCCTACCTATGTTGTCGTGGCTCACGTTGGCGTCGCGCCATCGATCGGCGCACCTTCGAAATGCATCACGCTGTGACGTAGCCCGACTCGGCCGCGAGGCACGCACAGCGAACAGAGCAGTGGCGATCAATCCGCTCCGAAGCGCGGCGGATTCAATGTGGTCAATGTGTACTTTATGGACGCGCAAGGCGGGTGAGGTCCAGATTGCTACGGTCATCCGGCATTCATCACAATGCACGTTTTGTCCGGGTTAACGTCGTCTCTGTCCATTGAGGGGAATGCGGCTCAGGCTCTAAATTGGCGTCATTAAACCCACCGGGCGCTTGCGAGTAACACAGTTACTTCGCGCGCCATCCAGCCCGGGCATACCGCTAGCGGAGCGGTACGTTCGGGCGGCTCTAGAGGAGACGCCATGGCCCATCAGATAACCCTCCGTTTTGAGGACGGAGTGACCCGTTTCATCGAGTGCGAGGAGGGCGAGCGCGTCACCGATGCCGCCATTCGCGCCAAGATCAATATTCCACTCGATTGCCGTGATGGTGTGTGTGGCACCTGCAAGGCGGTCTGCGAGTCCGGCGAGTACGTTCTGGGCGACTGCGTGGAAGATGCGCTTAGCCCGGAGGAGGCGAGCGCCCGCAAGGTTCTCACCTGCCAGATGAGCCCACGTTCCGACTGCGTGATCCAGATCGCCACGAACTCCGATGTCTCGGGTACCGGCCCGTCGTCCCACAGCGGACGGATCGTCGCCTGCCAACGAGCGTCGGACAGCACGATCGTCTTCTCGGTCGAGCTCGAGAACCGCGCAGATCTCAGCTTCCTTCCTGGGCAGTATGTCAACATCCGGGTGCCCGGCACCGATCAGACACGGTCCTACTCCTTCAGCTCGGGGCCGTCCGAGCCGCACTTGTCCTTCCTTGTGCGCAATGTGCGTCAAGGGGCGATGTCGACCTGGCTCTGCGAAACCGCCAAAGCAGGAGACCCAATCGAGTTTCGCGGCCCGATGGGCAGCTTCTACCTGCGCCCCATCGAGCGCCCGGTGCTGTTTCTCGCGGGTGGCACGGGCCTCGCGCCGTTCCTCTCGATGCTGGACAAGATCGTCGAGGACGGCGGCAGTCAGTATCCGATCCACATGATCCTGGGCGTGAACAACGATGAGGATCTGGTTGGCATCGACCGGCTCGAAACCTATGCGCAGCGCCTGCCGAACTTCACCTATGCCTGCACCGTCTCCAGCCCCGACAGTGCCCATCCCAACAAGGGCTATGTCACCCACCACATCATCGCCTCCCAGCTCAACGATGGCGATGCGGATGTCTACCTCTGCGGCCCGCCGCCGATGGTTGATGCGGTGCGCGATTTTCTCTCGTCCGAAGGGCTGACGCCGCGCAACTTCTATTTTGAAAAGTTCGCCGGCACTGGCCTGGTGGTTCAGACCGGCGAGGAGCACATCGCTCCTGTTGATGTCGATGAGGCCTTCGACCTGCGCATGGCTCTCGAACTGGGGGCGGCTCAGCTGACCATGGGCCGGCTGTCGAGCGAGCAGTTAATCATCTTCCGCCAGCTCGCCGAGGCGACGGCGCAGTTCGTGTCCGGGCGGCGCTTTACCGATGTTGCACGCTACATCGAGGCAAATCACGCCTTCCACATATTCACGATCGAGGCTTCCGGGAACGCCCAGCTGATCGCGCTCTACCGGCAACTGGCCGTGCAGGACTACATCGCTCGCGCGCTGACCGACCAGATCGAGATCGTCGGCGATATCGTCCAGCAGCACCGGGACATTGTCGCCGCCTTCGAACTGGGCGACCTGAACAAGGCGCGAGACGTGATTGCGCTCCATGCGCTCCATTCCAAGGCCACGATGAGCCGGGCGCTGGAACGTATGGCGATGGGCAAAACGGCACCCATGGCGGCACCCGTGGCCGCAGCGCCCTCCTCTCTCCCGTCTGCTGTGCCGCAGAGCGCGCCGCAGATCTGCCCATTCACGGCCAAGACCCTTCCGCTCTATTCGCACGAACTGGACTGGCCCGAGGGGCTGGAGCCGTTCAAGGTGGTCGATGACGGCTCGCAAGGCGACCCTTACGAGCACTACCGCTGGATGCGGGAGCACGCGCCGGTGCTGCGTTGCCAGTCGGCGACTTCGGACGTGTGGTTCCTGTCGCGTTATGACGATGTCTACCAGGCGATCCGCAACCCTAAGCTGTTTTCCTCCGAGGTCGTCAGCCCGCCACCGCTGACGTTCCTGACGCTGTTCGATGCGCCCGACCATTCGCGCTTACGCAAGGTCGTCCAGCCGTCCTTCCTGCCGCTGGCGCTCGATCCCTTTATCGATCAGATCGCGCAAAGGGCGGAAGACCTCCTCGACGCGATGATTGCCAAAGGCGGCGGTGATGTCGTCAACGATTTCGCCATCCCGCTCAGCATCTCGACCATCTCCACGATGATCGACGTGCCGAACGAGGATGAGGAGAAGATGAAATTCTGGTCGGACGAGACCTTCAGCTACTTCGGGCGCCTCGCTCGCAATGCGCCTGGGACGGGCACCGACGAGCAGAGCGCGCAGGCCTTCTTCGCTTACCTGAAGGAAGCGATGGAGCGGCTCGCTCTCACGGACAGCCAGTCGATCGGCGGGCATATCGCGCGCATGTGGAAGGACGGGCTGCTTTCGGAAAAGGAAGCGAAGGAGCTCTGCGCCTTCGTCTTCATCGCCGGGCATGACACGACGACCATCCTTGTCGCCAACGCTTTTCGCATGTTCGCCGAACAGCCGGATCTGCTGGGACGTATCCGCGAAAACCCCGCCGACGCTGACCGTTTCGTCGAGGAGGTGGCGCGCTATCGTGGCACCGTCCAGCGCGTGAGCCGCATCACCACCGAGGCGACCACTGTCGCGGGCGTTGATCTGCCCAAGGGCGCGGTGGTGCGATTGCTGCTGTCGGCCGCGAACCGCGACAGCCGCAAGTTTGCCGAGGGCGAGACGTTCGACATCGACCGCGATTCCAGCGGCCATCTGGGTTTCGGCAACGGCATGCACAAATGCCTTGGCGCGCCGCTCGCCAAGCTGGAGACGCTGATCGCGACGAAGGCCCTGGCCCGCAAGGTCGGCGATATTGCGCTCGATCCGGCAAGGCCGATCCAGTATGTGCGCGGCAACAATCTGACCAACTCCGGGCCTGAGCGCCTGTTCGTGAAACTGGGTGGGTTATCGGCCTGAACCGGATGAGGGGGGGCGAGGTCGAGTCAGCCCGTTCCTCCCTTTGCGGGTGGCAAGGATCGATCGTGGGCCGCAGAGCGGTATTCGGTTGGCCGGAGTCCCGTCTGCTTGCGGAAGAAGCGACCGAAATAGGCCTCGTCCTGAAAGCCCAGTTCACTGGCGATCTGCTTCACGCTGAGCGTCGAATAGCCGAGCAGCCGCTTGGCCTCGTGGATCGAGCGTGCGTCGATTGCCTCGATTGCCGAGACCCCGAAGGTGGCGCGGCAGATGCGGGAGAGCTGGCCGGTCGTTACGCCCATCTCGTCGGCATAGCTGGCGACCGGCCGCCGCTCGCGGCAATGGCGGTCGAGCAGGGCGCGGAATCGCTCGATCCGCGCGGCCATTGTCCGCTGCTCGGAACTGGCTGAAAGCCGGGCGCTCTCGCTGAGGCGCCCGATCTTGACGAACAGGGTGATCGTCAGTGCTGCGCCTGCGGTGAACTGCCAGCGCTCATGGCTCTCCGCCTCGTGCCCGATCGACTCAAACAGGGTGTCCAGAGGAGTGCCGCGCTCGACGTCGGGGTCGATCGACAGCACCGTCGGCGTGCGGATGAATTCCAGCAGCTCGGGCGCGGCCGTCATCGCCAGCGATTCCAGCGCAGACTGCGCGGCGGTGATGACGTGACCGTCGATGTCGCTCCGGAAGTGAAAGCCATGGACCGAGCGCGCGGGCACGACGATCAGGCATGGCGCTTCGACTGCCCAGGTCTTGCCGTCGATGAAGGTCTCGCCGCCCCCGGCGGTGACGTAGAGCACCTGGATCAGCGCATCGTGGACGTGCGGCTTGATGTCGAAGTCGAAACGGCCGGCACGCAGGGGAATGCGTTCGTAATGGACCATGTCGACCCAGGATTGGTCGGCTTCCGCGCCATAGAGCGCGAAATGCAGAACGGTCCGGCGGCGCTGTTGGTCATGGGCCATGATGCACGTTATGTCCTGTCATATGTGAGCTCTGTCCATTGTTCCATAGGCGCTTGAGGCGTTCAATGGCGATGCAGATTTCAGAAAGCGTAATCGCGTGGAAAATATTAGGAAGGTGAACTACATGGGACAGGAACTCGAAAATCGCGCAGCTGCCTCGACCCCCTACGGGCTGAACCTGGGCGGCAAGGTCTGCGTGGTCACGGGCGCGGGTAGCGGCATTGGTGAGGGCATCGCGCGCGCTTTCGCCGATGTCGGAGCGCATGTGGCGCTCGTGGATCGGAATCTTGCCGGCGCTGAAGCTGTCGCCGCCGAACTTCGGAAGGCCGGTGCGATGGCGCAGGCGATCGGCTGCGACGTGTCGGACGAAGCCTCGGTTGCCGCAGCTGCCGCCGAGGTTCGCGCAGCGCTCGGGCCCGCCAGCGTGCTCGTCAACAATGCAGGGCTTCTGCGCGCCGGACCTCTCGAGACGGTCTCGATCGAGGACTGGAACCAGGCCATCGCCGTGAACCTGACCGGCTATCTTCTGTGTGCTCGAGCCTTTGGGCGCGACATGCTGGCGGCGGGCAAGGGCAGTATCGTCCACGTTGCCTCGATTGCGGCGCTCAATCCGCAGACCAATAGCGGTTCCTATAGCCCGAGCAAGGCGGGCGTGCTGCTGCTTTCGCGGCAGTTGGCGGCGGAATGGGGCCCACGCGGGGTGCGCAGCAACTGCGTGCTGCCCGGCATGATCCGCACCGCGCTGTCCGCGAAGTTCTACGAGGAGCCCGGCTTCGAGGCTCGCCGTGCCGCCGCGACCGCGAGCCGCCGCATCGGCGAGCCGGAGGACCTCGCCGGCCCGGCCCTCTTCCTCGCCTCTGATCTGGCTGCCTACGTCAATGGCGCGGAGGTGCTCGTCGACGGCGGGCTCGATTGCATGCTGATGGACATGGTCCCGCGCCCCGGTTTCAACGCCACCCCGGCCGCGTGAACACCGTCACACCATAACGACAAGGAGACTGGATATGACCAATGAGATCACTTGTGATCTGGTCGTGGTTGGATCGGGTGCTGCGGGCCTCGCCACCGCGATCACTGCACGCAAGCGCGGCCTCGATGTCATCGTGCTCGAAAAGGAGCCCGTGTTCGGTGGTACCACCGCGCTGTCGGGCGGGGTCTTGTGGATTCCGCTGAGCAAGTATGGCCGACAGCAGAACCCGGCCGACGCCGTCGAGCGCGTGCGCGAATACATGATGAGCGAGACGGGCACTAATTACGATGCCGCCGCGGTCCAATGCTTTATCGAGAACGGGCCGAGAATGGTCGAGTTCTTCGAGCGAGAGACCGAGATGAAGTTCGTGCCCACGCTCTATCCGGACTATCACCCGGATGCGCCCGGCGGTGTCGACATCGGCCGCTCGATCCTCGCCGCGCCCTATGATATTCGCGGGCTGGGCAAGGACATGCAACGCCTCAAGGCGCCGCTCGAGACGATCACCTTCATGGGAATGATGTTCAATTCCTCGAACGCGGACCTCAAGCACTTCTTCCGCGCGACCAAGTCCATTGTTTCGTTCTTCTACGTGGCCCGGCGTCTGGCTACGCACATCAAGGAGCTGGCGCTTTACCGGCGGGGGATCAACGTAACGAGCGGCAACGCGCTCGCTGCGAGGCTCGCGAAGTCGGCGCTGGCGATCGACATTCCGATCCTCACTTCGACGCCCGTGAAGGAACTGTTGAGCGAGAGCGGCAAGGTGGTCGGTGTGCGCGCGAGCGCAGCGGACGGTGACCTTCGCGTCACCGCCCGGCACGGCGTCGTGCTGGCTTGCGGCGGCTTCCCGCACGATCTCAAGCGTATCGCGCAGGTCTATCCGCATGTGAAGCGTGGGGGTGAGCATCTCTCGCCGACGCCCGTCGGCAATACGGGCGATGGGCTGACCATGGCGGAGAAGGTGGGTGGTGCCGTTAAGCTCGGCTTCCCCGACGCGTCGGCCTGGATGCCTGTCTCAAAGGTGCCCTTCGGCAAGGGACGCACGGGCGTATTCCCGCACCTGCTCGACCGCTATAAGCCCGGCGTGATCGGCGTGCTGCGGAGCGGTCAGCGCTTCACCAATGAATCGAACTCCTACCACGATGTTGGCTCGGCGCTGATCCGCGCCTGCGAGGGTGAGCGGGAGACGGCAATGTGGCTGATCTGCGATAAGGTGGCGCTGGGCAAGTATGGCCTGGGCTATGCCAAGCCCGCGCCGATGCCGGTGGGGCCGTTGTTACGCAAAGGCTACCTCATCAAGGGCGAGACCATCGCCGAGCTGGCGCGCAATTGCGGGATTGTTCCTGATGCGCTCGAGATGACGGTCCATGCCTACAACCTCGATGCCGGGCGCGGAGAAGACCCGGCGTTCCGTCGCGGTCGCACATCGTTCAACCGTTATCTCGCCGATCCGGACAATAAGCCCAATCCTTGCGTTGCGCCGATCGCGACCGGCCCCTTCTATGCGGTGAAGGTGGTGATGGGCGATCTGGGCACGTTCGACGGCCTCAGCACTAGCGTCACCGGCGAGGTACTGCGCGCCGACGGCAGGGAGATTGCGGGCCTTTACGCGGTCGGCAATGACCGGCGCAGCGTGATGGGCGGCAACTATCCGGGCGCCGGCATCACCCATGGGCCCAATATGACTTTCGGCTATGTCACCGGTAACGCCATCGCCACCAAAGCCATGACTTGCAAAGAGAAGGTACACGCATGAGCATCCGCCCAATGTATCTGGCAAAGCCCCTCGTGGATTTCCGCGTCTACACTATCGCGCTGCGCAAGATGCCTGAGTTTCTCGAGGTGTTTGACAGGCTCGCCATGCCGATCCTGCTCGAGACGCTTGGACATCCGCTCGGCTTTTGGACAAGTCTGGTCGGGACGCAGAACCAGTTCACCCACCTTTGGGGGTATGACAATCTGGCGGACTACGAACGACGGTGCCTTGCACGCGATACGCATCCGGATTTCCCAGCCTATCTCAAGGCATCGGGCCATCTGATCACGGCACAGGAGACACGGCTCATTCGTGCCGCCACGCTGGCTAGCGTCGCAGAGTAAGCCGATGCTTGAAAATTTTTTGCTGTTAGTCGACAGGCGAGCGTCGGATCGCCCCGGTCTTTAATGGTAGGATGCCTCATCAGACGGAGTGCCCATTTTCCCGGATCCGCATGATTGTCTGGTGAGTCGTCCCGTAGTCGCGCGCCAACTGCGAGACTGATTCACCCGCCGTCAACGAACAATTAGGATCGCATATCGATAATAGTGATCTGTCGAATTCGTGATCGTAACTTTCTCCCAAAGTCGAGAGTTCCTCGAATGGCGATCGTCGCGACCGGCCAGTGAGGAAACGGTCAGTTGAAAGGGCCCACTCATCGAGAGATGGCAACGTTTCAGAAGCTGATTTCAGTGCGAACGATCCTCCATGTTGATTTAATACTGGAAGAGATTCGCGAAGCAATTGAGCTAGTTGAACCTTCTGGGGTCGTACTCGATTCGGGAGATTTTTCAAAATAAATAGTCAAAAAATCTATTAACTATAAATATAGTTTGTAGAACGATACGCATTGATCCGTGAAACTCTCGGATTTGGGCGTAACGTTCATGGCAAGTCTCCCGGTCGGCGACGTCATTCGGCTTAGGCGAGAGCAGAAAGGGCTCAGTCAAGTCGCATTCGCTGATGCATCGGACTCTCGAGCCAATATATCTCTCTGCTAGAACTCGGATGGAACCCGTCCGTCCCTCGACACACTCTCATCGATTGCAGCGTTCTTGGGATGCAAAGTATCTGACATCACCCTCACCAGACGCGTGGACGCACCCAGTGAATCGCGACGATGACTACACGTTACCCGTAAAACAGTTAATCGCCATTTATCCGTATCGCAGCTATCTTGCAATTACCCGTTTTGCGAGTAAAATGCACTTACCTGCCATACAGGTATCCCGCAAGCCGCCTCGATGAAACGCACGCTGATCACTCCGCACCAGCTTGGCCTGATCCTTCGCACCGCCCGGCGCGCGAAGGGGCTTTCGCAGGCCCAGGCGGCGTCGCGCGTGGGCTTGAGCCAGAGCCGGCTGTCGGCGATGGAGCTCAATCCCGACTCGATCACAACCGCGCAACTTTTCACATTGCTGGCAATGTACGGCCTCGAACTGGCCGTGCAGACGCGGCCCACGCGTGCAGAGCCGTCGAAGGAAGGCTGGTAGCCATGGGCCGCCCGTCTCACGCGCGCGCGCTGTCGGTGTGGACCAACGGGCTGCGGGTCGGCACGTGGCGCATTCCGTCGCGCGGCGACATGGAGCTTCAGTACGACCGCGGCTGGATGACCTCGTCCGCCGGGCGGCCGCTGTCGCTGTCGCTGCCGTTCGGCATCGACGATGCGCCGTTGCGCGGCGAGCGCGTGCGCAACTACTTCGACAACCTGCTGCCCGACAGCGAGCCTATCCGGCGGCGCCTCGCGACCCGCTTCAGGACGGCCACCACCGATGCCTTCGATCTGCTCGAAGCCATCGGACGCGACTGCGTGGGCGCGGCGCAACTGCTTCCGGAAGACGCGCAGCCGGAAGGGTACGACCGCATCGACGGCACGCCGATGTCGGACGAAGAGATCGAGCAGACGCTCGCGCGCACCGTCGCATCGGGCGGCCCGGGCGCGGGCGGCGACCACGACGACTTTCGCATCTCGCTCGCGGGCGCGCAGGAAAAGACGGCGTTTCTACGGCACGACGGAAAGTGGATGCGCCCGCACGGCGCGACGCCGACCACGCACATCTTCAAGCTGCCGCTGGGACTCGTCGGCAACAAGAAGGCGGACTGGACGACGTCCGTCGAAAACGAATGGCTGTGTCTCGCACTCTTCAGGGCGTTCGGATTGCCCGTGCCGAATGCCGAGATCCTGACGTTCGGCGAGCAGAAGGTGCTGGCCGTCGAGCGCTTCGATCGCCGGCTGCATCCTGCGGGACAATGGATCTTGCGGCTGCCGCAAGAGGATTTTTGCCAGGTGCTCGGCAAGCCGTCGCATCAGCGGTACGAAGCGGACGGCGGCCCCGGCATGGTCGACATCGCTGCCGTGCTGCGCCAGTCGGAGCGGCCCGACGCCGATCTGGCGACGTTCCTCACCACGCAGATTCTGTTCTGGATGCTCGCCGCGCCGGATGGCCACGCGAAGAACTTCAGCGTGCATCTGTTGCCGGGCGGGCGCTACGCGCTCACGCCGCTATACGACATCATGTCGATCTGGCCCGTCGAAGGCGACGCCGGCAATCAGTGGTCCTGGCACAAGGCGAAGCTCGCGATGGCCGTCGCGGGCAAGAACCGGCACTACCTGATGAAGGACATCCAGCGCCGCAATTTCAACGCGATGGCATCGCGCTGCTTCTACGGCACTGACGTCGAAGCGCTGATCGGCAGGCTGATCGAAGACACGCCCGCCGCCATCGACAAGGTCGCCGCCACGCTGCCCGACGGTTTCCCGGCGCGCGTCGCGGAGCGCATCTTCGGCGGACTGCGCGCTTCGGCCGAGCGGCTCGCCGCGATGCCGCCGGGCATCTGAGCGGCCTGTGCGTCAAGCGCTTTTCACGCAGGCTCGGCCGCTGCGCTTCTGCGCGTCGAACGCGCCTGCGCATTCGATGCATCCAACGCTTCCTCGACCAGCTCGATCCAGTGACGCACACGCGTTCTGCCCGCGCCATCCAGATGCATCTGGCAGCCGATGTTCGCCGTCGCGATGACGTCCGGCTGTCCGCTTTCGAGCGCGGCCATTTTGTTGTCGCGCAGCTTCTGCGCGAGCTCGGGCTGCGTGATCGAATACGTGCCCGCCGATCCGCAGCACAGATGCGCGTCGGGCACAGCGGAGAGATCGAAGCCGAGCCGCGTGAGCACGCTTTCCACCGAGCCGCCGAGCTTTTGCGCATGCTGCAGCGTGCAAGGACAGTGAAACGCGATGCGCGCCGCCATCGCATCGTCGGCGGGCTGCAAAGCGTCGAGCGGCTCGGCCGCCAGCACTTCGACGAGATCGAGCGCAAGCGCGCTCACGCGCGCTGCCTTCGCGGCGTAGACGGTATCGTTGCGCAGCAGGTGTCCGTATTCCTTCACGAACGCGCCGCAGCCGCTCGCCGTCTGCACGATCGCTTCGGCGCCTGCTTCGATCGCCGGCCACCATGCGTCGATGTTGCGGCGCGCGCGGTCGAGGCCCGCGTCCTGCGCGTTCAGATGATAGTCGGTGGCGCCGCAGCAGCCCGCTTCGCTGATGGGCGTCACGCTGATGCCGAGCCGGTCGAGCACGCGCGCCGCCGCCGCGTTCGTATTCGGCGACAGCGACGGCTGCACGCAGCCCTCGAGCATCAGTACGCGCCTCGCGTGACGCGGCGCCGGGCGCGGCTTTGCGGGCACGGCGCCGCGCGTTGGAATCTTTGCCTGCACGGCGGCGGGCAACAGCGGCCGCACCGCGCGCCCCGTCTTGAGCAGCGCATCGAACACGGCGGGTCGCGGAATCACCGCGCGCAGGCCCTTGCGCGTCATCCGTTCGCCGACAGGCCGCTCGACGCGGCGCTCCAGTTCCGCGCGTCCGATGTCGAGCAGCCGGTGATACGTGACGCCCGATGGACACGTCGTTTCGCAATTGCGGCACGTGAGGCAGCGGTCGAGATGCAGTTGCGTCTTATCGCTGACGGGCTCGCCTTCGAGCAGTTGCTTGATCAGATAGATGCGCCCGCGCGGCCCGTCGAGTTCGTTGCCGAGCAGTTGATACGTCGGGCACGTCGCATTGCAGAAGCCGCAATGCACGCACGAACGCAAGATGCTTTCCGCTTCCGCGGCGTCGGGCAGCGCTTTCGCGTGAGAGTCGAGATTCGTTTGCATGAGTGCGCTCGCTTCAGAGATCGGCGTACAGGCGGCCGGGGTTCAACACGCCGCTCGGATCAAGGCGGCGTTTCAGTTGATGCTGATAGCGCAGCAGCGGCGCGGCGAGCGGATGAAACGGCTCGCGCTCCGGCGACGGCGTGAAGCACGTCGCGTGTCCGCCTGCCGCGTGCGCAAGCTGGCGAATGTCGGCGGCTGTCGCGTCGCTTCTGAGCCAGCGCTGCGCGCCCGCCCAGTCGATCAGCACATCGCCGGGCAGCGGCATCAACGGCGTCGCGTTCGGCAGCGACAGACGCCACAGCGGCCTCGTGTCGATATGGTCGTCGAAAAACGGCAGACGATGATCGCGCAGCGCATCCCAGAACGCGCAGTCGATTTCTTCGCCGCCGATCCGGTCCACCGCCGACTTCACCGATCCGCTGCCGCCTTCGAGCCGCACATGCAGCCTGCCGTCGAAATAGCACGCGCCCGTCACGGGCAGAGCGGCCTTGCGCCATGCCGACAGCTCGCTCAATGCTTCCTGCGCGCCGAGCGTGAGCGCGAAGGTGCGGCGCTCGCGCGGCTTCGGCAGCACCTTCAGCGACACTTCCGTCAGCACGCCGAGCGAACCGAAACTGCCCGCGAGCAGACGCGACATGTCGTAGCCCGCGACGTTCTTCATCACCTGGCCGCCGAAGCGCAGATGGTCTCCATCGCCCGTGATCACGCGGCAGCCGAGCACGAAGTCGCGCATCGAGCCCGCCCACGGACGACGCGGCCCCGACAGGCCGCTTGCAACCGTGCCGCCTATCGTTCCCGTGCCGTTGAAGAGCGGCGGCTCGCACGGCAGCATCTGGTTCGCGTCGTCGAGCACGGTGTTCAGTTCAGTGAGCGGCGTGCCCGCGCGCGCCGTGATCACGAGTTCCGTCGGGTCATACGCGACGATGCCGCGATGCGTGCGCGTGTCGAGTTCCTCGCCTTGCACGTCGCGCCCGAGAAAACGCTTGCTGTCGCTGCCGCGAATGCGCAACGGCGTGTGCTCCGCGATTGCGCGCTGGACTTGTGCGATGAGGCGCGCGCTGTCGTCGGTTGAATCGAATTCGCGTCGCATCAGAAGCGCTCCAGCTCGGGAAACGGCAGCTTGCCGTGATGAATGTGCATCGCGCCGAATTCGGCGCAGCGATGCAGCGTCGGAATGTTCTTGCCGGGATTGAGCAGGCCGTCGGGATCGAACGCGGCTTTCAGCGAATGAAACAGCGTGAGCTCTTCGCTGCTGAACTGCACGCACATCTGATTGATCTTTTCGCGTCCGACGCCGTGTTCGCCCGTGATGCTGCCGCCCACTTCGACGCACAGTTCGAGAATCTTCGCGCCGAGCGTCTCGGCGCGCTCCATTTCGCCGGGTGCGTTCGCATCGAACAGGATCAGTGGATGCATGTTGCCGTCGCCCGCATGAAATACGTTCGCGACGCGCAGACCGTATTCGTTCGACAGTTCCGCGATGCCGCGCAGCACGCGCGCCAGCTCGCGGCGTGGGATCGTGCCGTCCATGCAGTAGTAGTCGGGCGAGATGCGGCCCACAGCGGGGAACGCGTTCTTGCGGCCCGCCCAGAAGCGCTGACGCTCGGCTTCGTCCTTCGCGATGCGGATGTCGGTTGCGCCCGCTTCGCGCAGCAGCGCGCCGACGCGGTCGCAGTCTTCCTGCACGTCGGATTCCGCGCCATCCAGTTCGCACAGCAAGATCGCTTCGGCGTCGACGGGATAGTCCGCGTGAATGAAGTCTTCGGCGGCGCGAATCGCGAGGTTGTCCATCATTTCGAGGCCGCCTGGAATCACGCCCGCGCCGATGATCTGCGCGACGGCGTCGCCTGCTTTCTCCACATCGTCGAAGCTCGCGAGCAGCACCTTCGCGCTCTGCGGCTTGGTCAACAGCTTCACTGTGACTTCCGTGACGATGCCGAGCATGCCTTCGGAGCCCGTCAACAATGCGAGCAGATCGAAGCCGGGCGAGTCGAGGGCTTCGGAGCCGATCATCAGGCGCTCGCCGTCGATGGTCAGCACTTCGAGCTTCAGGATGTTGTGCACTGTCAGGCCGTATTTCAGGCAATGCACGCCGCCCGCGTTCTCGGCGACATTGCCGCCGATCGAGCAGGCGATCTGCGACGACGGATCGGGCGCGTAGTAGAGGCCGTGAATCGCGGCCGCCTGCGAGATCGCGAGATTGCGCACGCCGGGCTGCACGCGCGCGATCGATGCTTCGGGATCGATATGCAGGATGCGATTGAAGCGCGCCATCACGAGCAGGATGCCTTTTTCGAGCGGCAGCGCGCCGCCCGACAGACCTGTGCCCGCGCCGCGCGCGACGACGGGCACCTTGCGCGCGGCGGCGAATTTCAACAGCGCCTGCACCTGCTCGATCGAGTCGGGCAGCGCGACCATCATCGGTGTGGTGCGATAGGCAGAGAGGCCGTCGCATTCGAACGGGCGCAGGTCTTCCTTGTCGTGCAGCAGCTGCATACCGGGCGCGAGGCGTTGAAGCTCGGCAACCAGCGTGGCCTTGTCATGCGAGGCAAGCGTGCCGTCGATCCGTTCGTCGTAGGCGTAGCTCATCGGGTGTCTCCATGAGCGCGGGGACTGGCTTTCCACGCGCCGCTTATCCATGTAGCCGCTGATTGTTCCCGTTTCGTCTTCCGCTGTCGATGGACGCTGCGAGTGGTCGTACCAGTTTTTTCGCTGCGATGATACCGTGTTGAAGCCGCGCAAACCGGCATCAGGACGGAATCGGCGGTATCATGGCGGACACGCGAAACTCGCTTACCAAGTGGTCATACCAGTGATTTCAAGCACGGAAAACGACGTCAACGAGCCCGATCGCAAGATTGCCGATGTGGTCGCCGAGCGCATCGAACGCCTGATCGTGGACGGCGTACTGAGGTCGGGGCAGGCGCTGCCATCCGAGCGGCGGCTGACGGACAAGCTCGGCGTATCGAGAACCGCACTGCGCGAAGGGCTCAAGCTGCTGCGCGCGCGCGGCATCATCGAAACGGCGCACGGCAAGGGCTCGTTCGTCGCGAATCTGACTGCGCAGCCGCCGCAATCGCCGCTGATGCATCTGCTCGCGTCGCAACCGCGCACGCTCTTCGATCTGTTCGAAGTGCGCGGCATGCTGGAGGCGGAATCGGCGCGGCTCGCCGCATTGCGCGGCACGCCCGCCGACTACATGATGATCACGCGGCGCTATGAAGAAATGCTCGCCGCGCACGACGCCGAGACCGACCCGGCGACACATGCGCGCCTCGATCACGCGTTTCATCTCGCGATCTGCGAGGCTTCGCACAACCCGGTGCTCGTGCACACGTTGCGGTCGTTGACGGAGCTGCTGCTGAGTTCGGTGTTCGCGTCGGTGAACAATCTTTATCACCGGCAGCCGCATCGCAAGCGCATCGACCGGCAGCATGCGCGTCTCTACAACGCGGTGACGGGCAAGTTGCCCGAGCAGGCGTATCGGGCAGCTGCGGATCACATCAACGGCGTGCGCGAAAGCCTGCAAGAGATCGAACAGGAAGAACAGCGGTTGATACGGGCGACGCTCAGGCTCGAAGGGTGGAAGTGAGCTGAGCTGTCGATCGACACGCATGCTGTCCGCGTCCTGCGCTTCGAAGCGCGAGCGGGTGCAACGGTGACAGCCGGATAAGCCTTAGCCTGCCTCGAGCCGGTTGTCCTGATTGGCCGATGCATTGTGCTTGCACAGCGGGGTCGCATATCCCGACGGTTCAACCAGCCGGCAGAGACGCTCCAATATATGTTTCGCCGACGCTGGGCTGTCGATGATGGCATCGACGCCAGGCCATCCTTCAAAAGGCGAGGGCGTTGTCGACAGGACCGCGGTGACGCACTGCGGGCTGTGCTTTTTGACTTGCTCGATTGCCCTTACCTTGGACGCGATGTGACAGTTTCCGTCAAGGAAGGCCAGTTGCGGGCGGCTCGCACCCGCCGCTCGTGCCGCGTTGCCACACGCTTCACAAGTCGATACAAATCCTCGGACCAGAGAGAGAACGAAAATGGATTCTGCAATCGGTTCGGGCGGGTCGCGAAGCACGAGCAGGCGCCGTCCGTCGCCGATATTCTGGAGCCGGGCCCGCGCTCCGTCCGCAACGAGCGAGACGTGGTCGGCCTGCAACTTGAGCAGCGCAATGCGGTAGCGTTCCCGCGCTCGCGCAAACTCGACCGAGTCCTTGCCGAATGTATCGCATGTGACCTTCATCGCGTCAAACGTGAAATTGACCAGTCGCAGCGATGCATCGAATGCCTCGCGTGTATCCATGGCGACTATCCGTGCTCTGTTCGTCCGATTGAAAGCATAGGGCCCGATGAGGACCCGAAAAACGGGTGCCGAGCGAAAAGCAAAATCAATGTCTGCGCGCCTACGGTTGCGCGTGAAGATTCCCAATGAGACAGCCAATTTCGGGATCTCATTTCAATCGGGACAGTGACGTTCCGAAGGAATTTCGATGAAACCGTTCGCGCACTTGCGTCGGCACCGCGATCGGATGTTCAGACTCCCGACATAGCAATCGAAATGCCGCATGAGCGCGGCCTATAGACAGAGTGAATGCTGCATCGCTGCATAAGCCACTGCCTCAAGTCTCAGACGCCTCGCGTTCGAGTTCTCTCAGCGGGACGTGACGCACATCGCGGCCCCGAACTGCATAGACGATGAATTCAGCGATATTTTTCGCATGGTCGCCTATGCGTTCGAACGCTTTGGCGATGAACAGATAATCCAGCGCGACTGAAATCGTCCCGGGCGCTTCCTGCATCCGCGTAACGAGCGTGCGGACAAGATCGCGGAATATTTCGTCGACGGCCCTGTCGTCGCGAACGACCTGCGCGGCGGCGACGGCATCCATACGCGCGAAGGCATCGAGTGCCTGATGCAGGACGGACGCGGCCATTGCACCGCATTTTTCGAGTCCGATGACGCGGGCCGCAGGCGCGGCGCCCGTTTCGTCGATGCGGCGCGCGCGCTTTGCGATCTTGCGCGCTTCATCGCCAATGCGCTCCAGGTTCGTGACGCATTTCGACATCGCCATCAGCAGGCGCAGGTCGCGCGCGGCGGGTTGTCGACGGGCAATGACGCGATGGATTTCTTCGTCAATGTCGAGTTCGAGCGCGTTCACCTGTCGCTCGCTCTCGCGAACCTCGATAACCAGCGCGGGATCGTATGTGTTCAGCAGTTCGAGGCAGCGAGCAATTTGCCGTTCGACAAGGCCGCCCATCTTCAGGAGATCAGTCGAAAGCATGTCGAGCGCAGCGTCGAACTGACTGGAAAGATGCTTGTCGGGCATGGCGAACTCCTTTGCTTTAAAGCTCTGCGACGAATACAGACAGGTCGAAATGGACGTCGTGCTGCCTGTTTATCAGAAGCTGTTAAAAACTATATATACCGTTTTATGTACATGATGCAAGCGAGCAGAGGTTGCTAATGAACAACGACAACGGACCTTTTGATAACGGTCCCGCATTCGAAATCAGTAAAAAGTACATCGTTATCCAAAGCAGCGGAAGCAATTGCGCTGAAGCTTCTCACGGATGGGGAAGAGATTGATCGCAGCGACCCCCGGTCATCGAAGGCTTGAGCGTACTGGCGTGTCCGTAAAGTATGAGATACGGACAGGCGCGAGCACTTAACATTTATATCCGGGGCCACATAAAATCAGATGTCCCCGATGACAGCGCGCCGAGGCAAAAAATGTCGAATGGCACTATGAGCAAGCGGCTTCTCGACAGGCAGTGTGAAATCGATTTTCAGCTGGAACTGTCACGAGGCGCCTCTTGCATCGCAAGCTGTGAGACCGAGGCGAGCTTGCGCGATCAGGTGGAAGAGACGGTGCACTGTTTCCTGCAAATTCACGGCCCCGGCCGTTTTGCGGAATTCCGCGGCAGTCTGGCCAACAAGCTGATTGCGCGCGGCCGGCGTGACGCGGCACTGTTCGTCGCATCGTACCCATTGCCTCCGCAGGCAATGAGCTAGTCGTCTTCACGACGTGGCGCGTGACTCGCGTGCAGATCGATTCGCAAAGATCGGAATTGACATAGAAGGCAAAAAGCGAAGGCTAGAGGCGAGGTCAAAGAGCGTTTTCGCCTGACGGCAAGGCACTATCGCGGCAAAAAAACTAACCGATATGACGGAGACACGACATGCTGAGTCCTCATGAGTTCGCCACGTTGATGCTGGTGAAGTCAGCGCCCGACCAGATCGACCTTGACCGTGCGGAACTGGATCAACTGCTTGAACAACAGCTTGTCGCACTCGAAGAGATGGCGGGCGGCGTTCGGCGTCCGCGCCTGACCGTCCACGGCGATTCCCTGTTGCAGGCCATCTCGCGAAAAGAGTGACGGGCACTGGCTGCGCGTTCAGACTTCCAGTCTTTCGAAACGCTGTAGCAAACAGCGCGGCCGCTTCGCAACGCATACGCGAAGCGGCCGCGTTCATTCGTCGATCATCGCCGGAATGTCCTCGACGAGTGCATCGATCGCACAACGCGTTTTAGAGGGCATATAGCGGGTTCGCGGCCAAACGACGTTTATCTCTTGTGGCGGCAGGCTGCAACGTCCCTTGACCAGCACCAGTTCCCCCGTCTTCGCGTATCGCGCGAGCAGCCAGGACGGAAGGCGTGCAAGCCCGAAGCCTGCAACGGCCGCGGACGCGATCGCCTGCACGTCGTCCATGCTCAACTGCGGGCGAATCTTCACGCGCTTCACCTGACCCGAGTCGTCACGCAGATCCCACGGTACCAGCGCGCCGGCGCGCGCATAGACGACGCCATCGCGTCCATCCATATCGTCGAACGAAAAGGGCATGCCGTGCTCGACGAGATACGACGGCGCTGCGCCGATGCTCGTGTACTGCACGCCGAGGCGCCGTGCCGCGAGACTCGCACTGTCGCGCAGTTCACCGATTCGCACGGCGAGATCGAAGCCTTCTTCGACGAGGTCGACCATGCGATCGCTGAACGACATGTCGATCTGCAACTTCGGATGTCGGCGCGCGAGATTCATTAAAACAGGTGCGACGCACAGTTGGCCGAACGCGAGCGGCAGACTGACGCGCAGCCGACCACGCGGCGCGCGACGGCCGCCTTCGAGCTCGGCCTCGGCGGCCTCGAGCTCCGCGAGCGCGCGCACGCAGCGCTCGTAGTATGCCTGGCCGTCTTCGGTGAGGCTCTGGCTGCGCGTCGTGCGATGAATCAGTCGCGCGCCAAGCCGCATTTCCAGCCGCGCAATCACCTTGCCGACGGCCGAGCGAGTGAGGTTCAGCCGTTCGGCCGCCAGCGCGAAACTGCCCGCCTCGACGACCTGCACAAAGGCTGCGACGCCATCGAGCCGGTCAGTCATCACGCCACCTCATTGGTTCCATGATGGACTCATTCATCGGAAAATAGCTCACCAATAGGGACTGAAGTTCCCGATATATTAACCGTTCATTCACAGCATCGGGTTCACGTCATGCCGTATCTCCGCTTTCGCAAGAACACGCTTGCGCTGCTTGCTGCCTGCCTTTCGTCATTGATGTTCGGTCTTGAGATTTCCAGTGTCCCCGCGATCCTGCCGACGCTCGAACATCTATTGCGCGGTGACTTCAAGGACATCCAATGGGTCATGAACGCGTACACGATCGCGTGCACGACCGTCTTGATGGCGACGGGCACGCTCGCGGATCGCTTCGGCCGCAAGCGCGTATTCATCGTCAGCATCGCGCTGTTCGGCGTTACGTCGTTGTTATGCGGGCTTGCCTCGAACATGGCCGTCCTGATTGCGGGGCGCTTCCTGCAAGGCGCAAGCGGCGGCGCCATGCTCATCTGCCAGGTGGCTGTGCTTTCGCATCAGTTCCAGCAGGGGCGCGAGCGCGTCAATGCATTTGCTGCGTGGGGCATCATCTTCGGAATCGGACTGGGATTCGGGCCGATCATCGGCAGCGCGACGGCCGCGCTCGTCGGCTGGCAATGGGTCTTTCTGGTTCACGCGCCACTGGCGCTCGCCACGATCGCACTCGCGGCGAGCGGCGTCAGCGAATCGCTTGATCCGCATGCGCAAAAGCTCGATGCATGGGGCGCCGCGACGTTGTCGCTCGCCGTGTTCGGCCTGGCTTTCTATATCACGCAGGGCGCGGACCTCGGCTTCACGAGCCTGCGTGCGCTCGGCATTGTCGCGATGAGCGCGCTCTGCCTGATCGCGTTCTTCGTCGCCGAGAACTTGAGCGCGCATCCGATGTTCGACTTCTCCGTCTTTCGCATTCGCGAGTTCTCGGGCGCGCTGATCGGTTCAGCCGCGATGAATTTCAGCTTCTGGCCTTTCATGATCTATCTGCCCGTGTACTTCCACAACGCGCTCGGCTACGACGATCTTCGCGCGGGACTCGCGCTGCTCGCCTATACGCTGCCGACGCTGGTGGTGCCGCCCGTCGCGGAACGCCTCGCTTACCGCTATCGCCCCATCTATGTCATTCCAGGCGGACTGTTCACGATCGGCGTGGGCTTCTTTCTGATGCGCATCGGCGGCATCGCTGAACACGCGAGCTGGATCACGATGCTGCCTGGTTGCGTCGTAGCGGGCGTCGGACTGGGCCTTACCAACACGACGGTGACGAACACGACGACGGGCGCCGTGCCGAGCGCGCGCGCCGGCATGGCCTCGGGCATCGACATGAGCGCGCGCATGATCGCGCTCGCGATCAACATCGCATTGATGGGGTTCGTATTGGTGGCGGGTGTCGATGCATCGCTGTCCCACGCGCTTTCGGGTGCGCTCGACGCCGCGCAGATTCATGCGTCGAGCGTTGCGATTGCGGCAGGCCACGGTGTCGCGCTCGATCAGAAGACCGCGCACGACGCGCTCGTGCACGGCTTCGGCTGGGTGATGCTGTATGGAGGCGTGGGCGTGTGGATACTCGCGGCTGCGAGCTTTCTGATCTTCGGCGCGGCGGCCAACCGTCCGCAACACGGTGAAGCGCACGCGACCGCACGCGCGCAATGCACAGATTGAACGGACACGTAAGCGCGGCGATTGACGCCCTGGCTTTCGAACGTGCAAACCGGCAATGGGGCGCGTCCTACCATCGCAACAGCTTCGGCCCGAGCCACGCGCCGATGCCCGCGGGCATCAACATCCCGATTGCGTACCACACGCTCCAGAATGCCGGGCTCATCTCGGGGCAATGCAGGCAATAGACGACCGTGGCGGTGGAACTCGCGAGCAGGCCGGCGGCTGCACCCGCGAGCCGCAGATGCGTCGGCGCGAGCGCTTTGACGGCCCAGAACACGGCAGGAAACGTCGGCACGGAAAGCAGCAGGATGTTGAACGGACACGTGCGCCACGTTTGACCGAGCACGAGCGGCCAGCGCCCCTCGGGCGCCACGCCATCGAGTACGAACGCGCCCGCGATCCAAACCGCGACGAACGGCAGCGCGACAAGCGCCCACGTATAACCGGCACGAGCCCCCGGACGGCCGAGCCGCATCACGGCGAGCATTGCGCCGACGGCAATCGCGAGCGGATACGCGAGCTTCGCCCAGAAGATGCTCGTGCGCGCGACACTGCCGAGATCGTGCCGCACGCCGAACACGATGGTCATCAGGATCAGCGAGCCCAACGCGCCGAGCAGCATCGCCTTGATGAAACGGCGCGCGACGGCCTCGCGATCGACACGCGTCACGTGGTTCGACAGGAGGCTAATGAGATCGTCGGTCTTCATCGCAGCCCCCGAATAAGCGCGGCCAGTGCCTTGAGACCGCGATGCACGCCCACCTTGACGGCCGATTCGGAAAGGCCGGTGATGCGTGCCGTCTCCGTCACCGATAAGCCTTCGAGTTTCATATGGACAATGGGCAGCCGCTGCTTGTCCGGCAGATGTGCGAGCAGCTTGCCGATGTCATGACGTGCCTGCGCGGGTTCGTCGTCGGTGTCGGCGAGCAGGTCGGCGTGATCGTCGAGTGGATCGTTCAACGATTCGCGGCGCGCGCGCGAGCGGAAGAAGTCCATCAGCTTGTAGCGGGCGATCGCGTGCAGCCAGGCGGTCAGCGGTTCGTCCGCGCGATACGTGTGACGCGCATTGTGCACGGCGAGCAGAATCTCCTGGACGAGGTCTTCGACGTCGTCGCGATGGTTCGGAATGCGCTTGCGCAAGTAGCCGCGCAAATGCCGCGTGAGCGCTTGCAGGAAGCTGCGATAAGCGTCGGCATCGCCGTCGAGACCGCTGACGAATAGCGCTTTCAGGCGGCTTTCCGCGTCCTGCAACATGGTTCCCCTATTGGCGAGACGGCGAGTCGACGAACCATGCGAATAACCCGCGTCCGCAGACGCGAGTGCGGCGCCCAGTTTCAGATCGATCGTTTCGGAACAGCCGAAGCCGTGATGCGCCACTATAGCGCGGTCGTGGTCCATCGTCGTCACCCGCTTCCTTTATCACGCTAGTTCGCGTTTTCGCGGCAGCCGGTTACAGCGCGCGCGAAATTTTTCATGCCGGTCAAAAGCGCTGAACACATCTGCGCGTGATCGGCGCGACGGTGTAACCGATCGCGCGTTGGCAACGAATTGACAGGTATCCGACCGTCATGGTGATCGACATGGAAACGATGAAAGCGCCACTCACGCCAGCGCGCGAAACTTTGCCGCGCAATCCGCCGATTCATCCGCTCTGGCTGCGCATCACGCACTGGCTCAATGCGTTGGCGGCGCTGATCATGATGTTCTCCGGCTGGCGCATCTACGACGCGTCGCCGGTGTTTCATAACATCGTGATTCCGCCGTCGATCACCCTTGGCGGCTGGCTCGGCGGCGCGCTGCAATGGCACTTCGCGGCGATGTGGCTGCTGGTGTTCAACGGGCTGGTCTATCTCGCGCTCAACATCGCGAGCGGGCGCTTTGTTTCGAAGTTCTTTCCGCTCTCGCCGCGCGACGTGCTGCGCGATTCCATTGCCGCATTGAGCGGCAAGCTCTCTCACGCGGATCTGCGCCAGTACAACGCAGTGCAGAAGCTCGCGTATCTCGTCGTAGTCATCGATCTCGTCGTGCTCGTGCTGTCGGGGCTCGCGATCTGGAAGTCCGTGCAATTTCCGCTGTTGCGCGAACTGATGGGCGGTTACGACAACGCGCGCATCGTTCACTTCTGCGCGATGGCGGTAATGGCGGCGTTCGTCGTCGTGCACGTCGCGATGGTTGCGCTCGTACCACGCTCGCTGCTGACGATGCTGCGCGGCCGCTGATCTTTGTCGAGGAACACGCCATGAACGCCAACGACAGAAAAATCATCGAGCTCGACCGCGCCGCGATTGTGGCGGATGCGCGCGGCGAACTGGACATGCCGTCGCGCCGTCTGTTCGGCAAGCGGCTGTTGACCTTGGGCGGACTGTCGCTGTTGACAGGCTGCTCGATCACCGATGACGAGTCGGTCAACAAGTTTCTGATGGCAGTCTCGCGCCTGAACGATCGAGCGCAGGCGCTCCTGTTCGATCCGAACCGCCTCGCGCCAACCTACACGGAAGCGCAGATCACGCGGCCGTTTCCGTTCAACGCGTACTACGGCATCGACGAAGTGCCCGAAGTGAACGGCAGTGACTATCGACTGAAAGTGGGCGGCCTCGTGACCGGGCAGCGCGTGTGGACGCTGCCGGAGTTATATGCGCTGCCGCACGCGGAGCAGATCACGCGGCATATCTGCGTCGAAGGCTGGAGCGCGATCGGGCGCTGGGGCGGCACGCCGTTCCGCGAGTTCTTGCGCCGCGTGGGCGCGGATACGACGGCGAAATACGTCGGTTTTCGATGCGCAGACGATTACTACGAGAGCATCGACATGCCGACGGCGCTGCATCCGCAGACCCTGCTCACGTTCGACTACGACGGCGAGCGTCTGCCCGCGAAATACGGCTATCCGATGAAGCTGCGCATGCCGACGAAACTCGGCTACAAGAACCCGAAGCATATCGTCGAGATCTTCGTCACCAATACGTATCCCGGCGGCTATTGGGTCGATCAGGGCTACAACTGGTTCGGCGGTTCGTGAGCGCCGCCCGTTTTGCTGGTTCCGGAAAGGCCGGATGCCACTTTCAACCCCAAGGAGATGAGCAATGAAACGACTGATGACGGCAGTAATCGCGGCGACACTGGCGATGGGCACATCCGCTGCATTCGCGCAGGCGAGCGGCGCGATGTCGAACGATCAGATGTCACACGACACGATGAGCAAGGGCGACATGTCTCATGACAAGATGAGCAAGGGAGACATGTCTCACGACAAGATGAGCAAGGGAGACATGTCTCACGACAAGATGAGCAAGAGCCACAAGATGAAGAAGAACGATTCGATGAAAATGGATCATCCCGCGTCAGGCGCGATGTCCGAGTAGGCTTAGGGCGGCGAGCGAGACCGGGCGTGCATGCGCGCCCGGCCCGTTTTGATAGCCGTTCTATGTGCCGGCGTATCCGTTCACGCCTGAGCCTGAAAGACCAGATTGAATGGCGTCTGCGTTGCGCGTCTGAAGCGGGTGAAGCCGCCCGCCGTCACGACTTCCTTGAGCCGTGCTTCACCTGCTTGCGCGCCTAGCGCTTTTCTGCCTTCCTGCGATAACGACGCAGCCGTGCAGATCATCGTCGACGCCGAGTAGAACACTCGGCCGACAGGGTTCAGATTGTCTTCCAGCCGGTCATTCGCGAAGGGCTCGACGATCATCCACGAGCCATCGGGCTTGAGCGACTGCAGCACATGGGCCGCGGCACCTGTCGGGTCGCCCATGTCGTGAAGACAGTCGAAGAATGCGACGAGGTCGTAGCCGCTTCCAGGGTATTGCTGCGCGCTCGCCACTTCGAACGTGACGCGATCGGCGACGTTCGCTTCACTGGCCAGTTCGCGCGCTCTTTCGATGGACGGCTCGTGATAATCGAAGCCGACGAATGTGGCGTTCGGATAGGCCTGCGCCATCAGGATCGTCGACGTGCCGTGTCCGCAACCGACGTCGGCGACTTTCGCGGCATGCCCCTTCAGAACCGCTTCGACGCCGTCGAGCGCCGGAATCCATTCGTCGACCAGATGCACTGCGTAGCCAGGCCGGAAGAACCGCTCGGTGCCCTTGAACAGCGATGGATGATGCTGGTGCCATCCGACGCCCAGGCCCGTGCGAAACGCTGCTTCGAGCTTGGGTATCGCGCGGAACATGGCTTCGGCGCAGTCGCAGAAGCCCGGAACGAAGGTCGGGCTTGTCTCTTCCGCAAAGCACATCGCCATTTCGTTTTCGAGCCGGTAGCGGGCGCTCGCCGCGTCGTAACTGATGAAGCCAGACGCGGCCTGCGCCGCGAGCCATTCGCGCACGTATCGTTCGGCAAGGCCCGCGCGTTCTGCAACCTGCTCCGAGGTCAGCCAACCCTGTTCGGTCATCGCCTTGTACAGGCCAAGCCTGTCACCGAGCGCGATGAGCGGCGCGGACGCCACTGCGCCGAACTCTTCGACCATGCGGGCCATGAAGTCCTGCACTTTCTGTTCGTCGTATTGCATGTGCCACCTCCTTGACGAAGGCAGGGTTGATCTGACGAAACAGGCGTTGCCTCATTGCCGACAATGGGCCGGCCTCGCCCATGCAAAGTATAGGAAGAAGAAAGACGGGCGAAAGACAAAGTGAAGGTGGCGTGATCGCGACGCCGGAATACAACGGCGGATACACGGCGCAGATGAAGAGTGCAATCGACTGGATCAGCCGGCCGCGCGGCGACGGGTAGCATAGGATGGCTTTGCGGCTCTGTTGAAACGGGCGCACGGAGCGCGTCAACGCGCACTGTGTGCGTTTTCCTTCACGGCTATCGAGTTGTTGAGCTATTGAACCGATGCAACGGCTATCTTGGGGTAACACTTCCACCCCTGTGCCCCGGGTTAGCGGCGGAGGTATCGGCTGTGCAAAGTTCCAATGCCGTTATGGCCTTCCTTGCAACCGCCAACGTTTCGTCGCACGCGGCAGGCTTCTCCGATCTCGGGCATCCTCCTTCGGACGCTAGAGCGAACATCTGGCGCACTTTTCGGAGCGCCGCATCGGGAGAACCGTTGTCGTATATCAGACGAGCGACGTTGAAGCTGCTTCCCGACGGCAATTCGACGAAATCAGGGCATTCTGTCCGAGCGGCGGCATCCGCCTCGATAAGCGCGAAAGTCGCGGCCAGCGCGGCTGTACAAACGAAGCGCGAGCCTGCAGTGCTCATTTCCATGGATGGCTCCCTCATAGGTAGTCGTCGACGGATGACATCCGTCAGACAGTGAACCCATGTCCTGGTGGGTTTCGCTAGAGTGGATAGCAAGCGACAAACCATACGCCGTTTGTCGCTGGCACGCTTGAGAGGGGGAGGAAAAATCAGACGGTCACGCGTGCGTAGATGCTAAAGGCGCTCAACGCGCCGGCGCGGCGGGTCTTTGGCGCGGCAAAGGCAAGCCGGCGTGCGTCAGCAAAAGCGGGCCCAACGTTGCTGCGAGTTTTATTTTCAAACCGCTGCGACTTTTTCTTCGTCGAATGACGGTGGACGGCACGACAGCGTGCTGCGCATTGCCATACAGAAACTTTGCCATTCGCAATCTGCTGCGCCATCTGCTGCAAATCGACGGGCGTGTTCTTCGCAAGCAACACGTAAGCAAGCTTGTTCGAACGCCATGTGACCGTTTTCATTTGACCAACCTGCTGCACGCGTACGGGTTCATCGGCGTGCGAATCTTCCGGCACGCACCGCGCGACGGGGTCGTACGGCGGGCGGACTCGCATGACTCCAGGCTCACAGTCCGCTGTGCCTCATGTCGCGATGCGCTGGCTGCATTTGCAGCGTTTTTACTGCTCAGAGTTCGACAGGCCTGCCTGCATGGGCATCGTCGCAATGGCCGGGAAGCATGGACGACTTGCGCCGTCGAGCAAAACGCAACTACCGGTCTGTTGCGACAACCCCATGCGCACGCCTTAGGCGGCAACTTCCGCCTTGCACGAAAAGCCCCGATCGTAAGGCCAGGCGCGCGACCGCTACTTCTTTTTTCTCGCCGACGAGGCCTTCATTTCGATCACATCGGGCGACCGCTTGCGTTTGCCCGGCACGACACCCATGCGCGGATCGCGCTCGCGCGCGAGGGCGACCATATCCTGCGCGACGGATTCGAACTCTGGATGGCTTTGCGACGCATACAGCCACTTGCCGAGCACAGGGTGCGGGACAAGCGCGGGATACGCTTGCAGCAACCCGGCTTGCCGGTCGTGTGACGTGCACACGAAGAGCCCATTCCACGGCTCTTCACCGCTTGCGACCGCGAGATAGAGCAGGCCGTCGAGCCACGCGGCCTGCATGTTGAAGAATCGTTCGCGCGAATAGCCGGGATCTCGTTCGAGAGGCTCGAAAATCCACAGCAGCGGGTTCTCGCGTTTTCGTTTCGGGTTCAGATCGACGGACAACATGGCGAGACCTTCATGAATCGATTACCCCGATGATATAGCCGCTCGTTGCTTCGGTTCTTTCCGGTGCCCATCGCGTATTGCCCGGTTTCACGCGAATGTGCGCGAGAAACCGGTATCGTATCGCCCATGACGCGCCGCAAGGCATCAACGGCAATCCGCGGAAATTCGCACAAGTCAGCACAGAGAGGAGCAGCAATGGCAACGAAGATCGAAACGATAGGCATCGTTGGCGCAGGCACGATGGGCAACGGGATCGCACAGGTGTCGGCGGTGGCGGGCCTCAAGGTGGTGCTCATCGACGTCACGGACGCCGCGCTCGAAAAGGGTGTCGCGACGCTCACATCGAGTCTCGCGAAGCTGGTCGAGAAGGGCAAGATCGACGCATCGGCGCGCGATGCCGCGCTCGCGCGCATCGAAACGTCGACCGATTATCAGCGCCTTTCCAGCGCGGATATCGTCGTCGAAGCGGCGACGGAGAACGTCGAGTTGAAAATCCGCATCCTGCGGCAGATCGAATCCATCGTGAGCGGCGAGACGATCGTCGCGTCGAATACGTCGTCGATTTCGATCACCGCGCTCGCCGCGACGCTCGCGAAGCCCGCGCGCTTTGTCGGGATGCACTTCTTCAACCCTGTGCCGCTGATGCCGCTCGTCGAAGTGATTCGCGGCGTGCAGACCGCCGACGATACGGCCGCCGCCGTGCGCGATCTGACGCAGCGGCTCGGCAAGACGCCCGTCAGCGTGAAGAATGCGCCGGGTTTCGTGGTCAACCGGATTCTCGTGCCGATGATCAACGAAGCGTTCTTCGTGCTGGCGGATGGCATCGCGACGGCGGAGGAAATCGACGAAGGCATGCGACTCGGCGCGAATCACCCGATCGGGCCGCTCGCGCTCGCGGACCTCATCGGGCTCGACGTGTGCCTGTCCGTGATGGATGTGTTCCTGAAGGACTTCGGCGATTCGAAGTATCGCGCGTGTCCGCTGCTGCGCGAACTCGTCGCGGCGGGGCGCCTGGGCCGTAAGACGGGACACGGCGTCTATCGCTACGATCAGAAGCGGTAAAGCAGTTAGCCCAACTCGAACGAAGTGACGCCGAACATCTGCGCGAGCGGAATATCCGGCGCCTCTTTCGTGTACATGCGTGCCGTTTCGAACACGCTCGTCATGCCGTGGCGCACGGCGAGCGCCACGGCTGCCGGGTTCGGCTCGGGCACATCGAGTGTCACGGTTTCGCTGGGGCAACGCGCGACGAGCGCGGTGAACAGCGTTTCGGCGATCTGCGCGTCGTCGGCGAAAAGCGGCCCGATCTTGCGGCCTTCGCGGCATCGGCGCAGCACGCCATAGCCGCGCATCTGTCCATCGACGACATCCGCCAGCGCAACGGCATCGGGCTGACCGATCCACGCGCGAAGAAAGCTGTTGCGCGGCGCGGGAAAGAAGCGCCCGTCATACGCGCTCAGCTGGTCGAACGGCAATTCGCGCGCATCTGATAACGCCGCGCTGCTCGCGATGCCAGCCTTCGCGATGCCCTGAAACCGTATGTTCCGATACGCAAGCGCAAAGCCCGACTTTCGATAGTTCGGCTGTTGCGCGACCACGCCATCGAGCCCGATGTTGCGCTCGCCGAGATACGCGATGCCATGCTGCCAGATGCACAGGCCGAGCCCCTTGCCGCGAAACTCCGGCTTGACGATATACAGCCCGATAAAGCCGAAATTCGCGTCGTACGCGACGGCGGAAATCGAGCCGACCGGATCGCCGCGCCATACGCCGACGAAGAACCCATCGGGATCGGCCGCGCGAAAGCAGCGGGTGTCGTGCATGCCGGGATTCCAGCCCTCGATCGCGGCCCATTCGATCGCGCGATCCACTTCGTCGGCTGTCATGGTGCGCACGATGAAGTCGCGCGCCGTGTCCGTCGATTCGTCCATGGTGTCTCCTTGATGCGGTTCGAGTCCACGTCCATCGACGCCTATCATGCAGCGAAAATCGCTTTGACGATACGTTCGATGAGCAACCCTCGCGCAATTTCAAGCTTTTGCGATTAAATCGCATACGATGTACAATAAGTGCGTGACGAGACATCCGTCTCGAGCCGATGAGGACGCATATGAAGACCATTGCCAATGCGGACGCCGCGAATCCGAAGCTTGCCGATTTTCTGTGCTTCGCCGTTTATTCGGCGAATCTCGCGTTCGGCAAGGCGTACAAGCCGATTCTCGAGGAACTCGGGCTGACCTACACGCAATACATCACGGTGATTGCATTGTGGGAAGAGGACGATCAGACCGTCAGCAGCCTCGGTGAAAAGCTGTTTCTCGAATCGAACACGCTGACGCCGATCCTGAAGAAGCTCGAAGGCATGGGCTATCTGGAGCGGCAACGCGATCCCGAAGACGAGCGCCAGGTGCGCGTCAGTCTGACGAAGAGCGGCCGGCGCCTGCGCGAGAAGGCGCTGAACATGGATCTCGTCGAGGCGACGGGCCTCACGCCCGATGAATTCTCGAAGGTGCAGAAGGCGATCGTCACGCTGCGCAACAACCTGGTCAAAGCTGTGACCGAGCAGCAATAACCGTATTTCCACCTGATGCAGCGCGGGCCCGGCATGTCTGCCGCGCCCGCGCTGCGCGTTTACGCGCACCCGGCCCAATGCCGGTCTCCGTGCGCTTCTTTCGCACAAGTCTTTTTCAAAAAATGATCGTACGCGATTGAATCGCATGCTTGACATGTATCCGGCTTCGTTTACAATGCATCGCATGCGATTGAATCGCGTGCGCTGTTGAATCGGACGGCAAACGGCCGAAAGCGCCAATCCGCATCGATCAGCGATTTGTAGACAGACAAACTGCCCTCGACCGAGGGTCTTCAACTACCGGAGAGAAATGATGAACAAGTTCTTCAAAGCCGCAGTTTTCGTTGCAGCGAGCGTTGCTGCTTCTGCTTCCGCTTTCGCGAGCGGATACGGTCCCGCGCCGCACTACAACCCGATCCAGGGCGCGCCGGCTTCCCAGCAAGGCGCCGCCGCGATCGCGGCAGACGCCGGCCGCGAAGCGACGGGCAACGAGAACATGGCCGCGGTGGGCGGTGTGGCGGATTCGGCGGTTCAGTCGGGTCACCGCGTAATCGCCAGCGACCTCGGCTCGACCTTCAAGCATCACTAATCACACACAACACGCAAAGGAAATCATCATGGCACGCATCGAAAATGTGCTCTACACCGGCAAGACTCACACGTCGGGCGGGCGGGAAGGCGCGTCGCGCAGTTCGGATGGCCGGCTGGATATCCAGCTTTCGTCTCCCGGCACGAACGGCAAGGGCACGAACCCCGAGCAGCTTTTTGCGGCAGGCTGGTCGGCCTGCTTCATCGGCGCGATGGGTCTCGCGGCGCGCGAGCTGAAGGTGACGTTGCCCGCAAGCGCGAGCGTCGACGCCGAAGTGGACCTCGGCACGGGTGAGGGCGGTTACTTGCTGCGGGCACGTCTGAACGTGAGCCTGCCGGGCGTGGCACGCGACGTCGCGCAAGCGCTCATCGACACGGCGCATCGGACTTGCCCGTACTCGAAGGCGACGCGCGGCAATATCGACGTTGAGCTCGCGCTTGTTTGATGTGCCTGAGCCGGTCCGTGAAGTCTCTTTCGTGAAAGGGACGAGCGGACCGGTTGCCGGTCACGATCAGCTGCGATTCAGCTGCGATTCGCTTGCGGCCCGGATCGATCGCGGGATCGAAAGACAGGCTACGTCGCAATGAAGAGAAAACACTAGAAGCCCCGCGGCGTCAAAAGATCGACCGCACGCAAATGACCTCGTTGCTCGAACGGAATCTTCAGCCAGGCAAAGACGCTCATGTCGTGGTAGCCGGGCGAAGCACGATATCCGATACCGGTACCCACGATAACGTGACGGGCAAGGAGTCCGGCTATCGTCGTGGTGTCCTCGCCAAACGCGCCGGACGCGCGACCCGTGAAGAGTTCGCGCGTTGCGTAACCGAACCGGCCACCTGTCTTGAACAGAAACCGGCCTCCTTCGTCGGACTGCGCGTAAAAGACGAGGCCTGCCTCGCGATTCGATTTAGGACTCCAGTAGCCGCCATACGGACCATCGAACCGGTTGGCGTCGTAGCGATATGAGCTCAGGCGTATTTCCGGCCCTGCGTTGAGCCAGCTCCAGCCTTTCGCGCGAAAGTCCCGGGTAAGCGAAAGGCTGAGGGCATAGAAAGGATTGACGGCGGTTCCACTTGCCGTGACAGCACCGCCGGACAGTGTTTCGCCGAAATGGAAGGCACTGCGTCCAATTGCCTGCCGCGCCGCGACCTCGAGGGAGGATGAAATGGCCGGCCCGGTTCCGGAGGAGGGCGCGCCCTCGAATGCGCGCAGCGAATCGTAGATGCTGTCTCGGCTCAAGGTCAGCCGCAAGAACTCGTCTTCGCTTTCGGCAATCCGCTGATACTGAACCTTGCCAAGTACCTGGACGGGTCCGTCGCCGGGCTTTTCGAGTTCCGCGCCGGCAAACAGCACGCCTTGACCAACCTCGGTACGCACCGTGACACCCAACTGCTTTCCCCACGCATGCTGCACACCGTCGTCCAGCCGAAGTGCGGTGCCGTCGATGCGCACGGTCAACGAGGGAGACGCCGGCATCGTGATCGAAAGTTGCGGAATGGTCCAGACAGTCAGCTTGTCCTGTCCGGTCGTGCCGGATTTACGATCCAGCGTGAACAGCGACTGCAGCGAAGGCTCCTGCCCTTCAGAAGGACGACCCGTCAGGGCTCGCGCGCGGTCGTAGAGTCCCAGGCGTTCGTCGTGTTCGGCGAGCGTCTGGCGGGCAATCGGTGGGATGTTTCCGGAGTTCTCGCCGACGAGCGCGCCGAGCGTTCCATAGTCGCGATTGGCGGCGGCGGCGAACACCAGACCCTGGATGTATTCGTCGTTCTCGGGCGCTGCTTCATGAAGCTTTGAGAAAATCTGCTCGGCTTGCGCGGGGCGACCACTGTTGAGCAGCGCCCAGCCTGCAAGCGCGCGCGTGGCGGGCCCTGTCGCGTCGCCGGTCTCTTCGACCAGCTCGAGCGCGGCGTCGACCTGCGCGGGGTCGTGCGAGTCCTTGGCCAGAGCCAGCTTGATGGCGGCGTGAACGCGCATGCCCTGTTGCGTGGTCAGCTCACGCGACTCGGCTTCTGCTTCCGCAAGCCGCTGTTGATGCATCAGCGACAGCGTGAGCCCGAGCCGTGCCGAAGACGGGTCCCTGGCCGTCTTCAGTGCCTCGCGAAACAGCGCCTCCGCGGCCTTGTCGTCGTGCGCGCGGTCTTCGAGCCAGCCGGATACTTCCAGTGCCGACGCATCCAGATGGACGGATGGATCTGCGCGAAGCACTCTCGAGTACGCCAGCGCGTTCGCATCGTGGCCTGCTTCGTTCTCCGCATACATGCGCTGCAGCCTCAGATCGTTACGGACCTGCTTTAGCGAGGGTTCCTCGAACACGGGGTCGGCAATGAGGCGGTCCACATCTGCTGGCGGCAGTGCTTTTGCTGCCTTCCATGCTGTGCCCGAGAGCTCGCCGGGATTGGTGCAGACGCGAAGCAGCTCCAGATAGACGCCATAGGCCTGCTCGGCACGTCCTGTCTCCGCAAGCGCCTGCCCGCGATCCCATTTCGCGGGCAGATTCGAGCACACCGGCTCTTTCGTCGACCTGTGCGCAGGTTGGCCGCCGACCAGGGGGTGGGAGTTCAGGGGCTTTGCTGCCTGCGGCTTGCCGGGCGTGACGGCGCTTTGCGGCGTCTGTGGCTGGACCAGTCTGACGGAATCTCGCGCTGCGGGCGAATTGCCCCATGCGCCAGACTCACGGCCGGGTGTGGCGGACGCGGGATCTGGGGATTTCGGTGAGTCAGGCTGCTCCGCGCGGACGGGGCCGTGCCATGTGAACAGAATGACGGCGGCTAGCGTGATCAGCGTGCGATTCGGGGTCATCGTTTTGGCGATGGGTCGGAAAAGGAGGATTGGTCGAATCGCTTCTTCACCTGTTCCTTGAGCGTCATGTTCAGAAAGATGTACGAAAGCGCAAGCAGTATCGTCAGCACGCCCCAGAACACCAGGGGATCGGCCAGGAGCAGGCGCAGACGCGCAATACCCGACCGGCCGGCAATCGCGAGCGGCGTTGTCGATACCGTCGCGGAGTCGAAGAGCGTCGCCCCCTGCGCAAACTGCGACCAGACCGCGGGCTGGCGCAACATTTCGACGGCACGCGGCACCGACGCGTCGTTGCTGCCAAGGATGGCAACGAACGGGTGCCCGCTGGCTTGGCCCGTCAAGGACACGGCTTGTCCGGGCTGCAAGGTCGGAAGCGAGGGCAGTTGACGAAGCTGCAGCGCGTCGAGCGACGTGGCGGGGCCGAAAAAGAAGTCGGTGCTCGCGAAGTCACCCGGGAACGCGAATGTGAAGTCGGCCAGCACGCCCGTTGCACGGACATGGACGGCAGCGAAATTCAGCACGGCGCGCACGAGCGCGGCGTCCGGACGTCCGAGCGAGATGGCGAGATGCCCCGGGGGAGCGTGAATCGCGGCCGCGGCGTCGAGCGTCATGTCCGCGCGCGACGGGAGCGCCATCGAGGTGTCGGCGAAAGCCTGCGCGGCACGCAGGCAATCGGTCTCGGTAACGCCCGAAAGCACCATGACAACCGACTTGCCTTCGTTGGCGGCGTAGATGCCGAGAAACGGGCCGTTGATGCTCTCGGCAACTGCTGCGGGCAACGCTTCCTTCAAGGCACTGCGCGTGCCCACGAGCAGCACGTCGCCTGCGCGAGCAGTGTCCTTGTCGATATCCCATGAACCCGAGTCGCCGCGTTTGACGATCGGGTCGGTGCCTTTGTACGTGACCGTGACATCGACCTGCCTCATGCGCGCAGCGATGCTTTCGACGGCGAGCGTGGCTGCCTGTAGTCGCTGGGGCGATGGCAACCCGCTTCCCAGCGCAACGGTAACGTTGCGCGGCATCCATGACCGGGCATCGAACGCCAGCGGAAGCTGCGCGAGGGTTGGTGCCGGGTTTGGGCGCAGCCCCGCAAAGTCCAGCGAGATGGATGAGCGCGCAATGTTAACCGGCGCGATATCGGAGTACGCCGTCTCTGCGGTGATCTTTGCGGCGTGCGGCACGCGTGCCAGTTGAATGCTGTTGGTCCCCGGCACGAAAGCTTGCGGGGAAAGCGGGATGGTCTGCACCTCGCCCCTCGCATCGGCCTGTGCCACCTGCGTTCCATTGACCCACACGACATACCGCGCTCCCGCCTCGGGTGCAACGTCCGATGCCAGCTGTAAGTGAACGCCGCTCAGTGCTTCTCGCGCAGACAGTTCAACGACAAGCGCATGCGCCTCTGCCGCGGCACCGTCTGGCGACGGGAGCGAGGAAAACGGTCTTGTGACTGTCTGCGCGGTGGCAGGCAGCGCGCCGAGGCCCAGCAGCCAGGCAACAACGGCGGCGCGCACGAGCCGACTAACCACGGAAGCCCTTGCGGCCCACATGACGGGCATGTGCATGAGCGCCTCTTAGCGAAATAACGAGCATGCCCAACAAGGACCGCACGAGGTTTGCCGACGCCTCCCGCTGCTTCCAGAGCCGCAGCCAGCGCTCGCTATCTCCGTACGCGAGGACCACGGCGGCCCGCTCCTCTTCGGGTGTCCTTGGCGCGTACAGCGCGACATAAACGCCAGCCGTCTTGTCGACGGGGGCGATCACGTGCGCTGCCAGCAGATGTCGCTGGAACCGGACTTCAAAGCGATCCAGCGTCAGCCCTTCAGGCGCGTGTATTCGCATGCCCAACTCGTTGACATCGAGGAGCCGTACCTGCGTCTCGCCGAAATCCCCGACGATGGTGATCGTCTCGTCGATTTCGATCCGTGGCCTGGTACGACGCTGAGCCTTTTCCAATAACGCGCCGAGCGCACCCAGACTGAGGAAGAGGTTGAAGCCTATCCATAGCACGGCTGCCGTGAGGATGGGGCGGGCATCGGGTTCGAGGATGATCCTGACGATGCCCCAGACCAGGCCGGTTACGCTGAAGACGAACATGCCGTAGTACGGCAGACGGAACTCACTGATGACGTCACTCCGGCTCTGCTCGCCCTTGGGCGTGACGGCGAACGTCGGCGCATTGGGGCGCAAAAGTGCGCCCACCAGCGCGGGCAGCATGTAGAACGCCTGAAGCGTCTCGTAGAGCTCGGACGAAAAGATGCGCCGGAATCGTCCGTTGAGCCGTTCAGCCGTCAGTAGCGCGACGACGAGATAGGGAAGTGTGTAGCCGACGAGATTTTCGGTGCCTCCCGGGTACATCTGCAGCTTGAACACGATGCCAATAATCGGAACTGCAAATGTGACCAGGCGAGCGAACGGGAAGAACCAGAAGAGCCCGATGGAAAAATAGCAGAGCCGTTGAGCATGCGACAGACCGCGGACGAGCCACGGATTCTGCCTCATGAGTATCTGCATCATGCCGACGCCCCAGCGGATGCGCTGGACGAGAAACCCGGCGACTGTCTCGGGCTGCAAGCCCGCCACCATCGGCCGACCCAGGTACACGGAACGCCAGCTTTGCTGATGCAGCTTGACTGACGTGGAAGCATCCTCGGTGATCGACTCGGTCGAAAAACCACCAATCTCCTCGATGGCAGCGCGCCGGACCAGCGCACCCGAGCCGCAGAAGAACGAGGTATTCCAGGTGTCGAGACCCGGTTGAACTGCGCGGTAAAACAGGTCGTTCTCCGCGGGCATCTGGTTGAAAAGACCGAGATTCTTTTCGAGCGGGTCCGGGTTGGTGAAGAAATGCGGGGTTTGCACCAAAGCGGTTTTCGCGTCATGGACAAAAAACCCCACCGTGGAACGCAGGAAGTCCCGCGTCGGCACGTGATCCGCATCGAGGATCGCCATCAGATCGCCAGACGTGCGTTGCATAGCTGCATTCAGATTGCCGCTTTTTGCGTGCTCGTTTGAATCGCGGGTCAGATAGACGGCACCGTGTCTTTTGCACAGTGCCTTCAGCTGCTCGGAGCGTTCCGCGAGTGCCTGGCGCTGCTCCTCACTTTTCGCGGTTCTGGATCGTGGGAAGCCGTCGTCGAGCACGTAGACTCGAAGGCGCTCTTTCGGGTAATCGATTTCCAATGCGCCGCATACGGTGGGGGCAACGACCCAGAGCGGTTCCGAGTACGTCGGAATGAATACATCGACAAAGGGGAGTGCGTCATCGGCGGGCAGTGGAAGCGGCCGACGCTCGAGCGGCCTGACACTGACGAAATAGCCCAGCAGCACAACGCCCATGCAGTACAGTTCAGCCAAAAGCAGGGCTGCCGCCGCGAGCTTCGATGGCAGATCGCCATGAATCGGAAATGCCTCGAAGCGCCACGCGATATAACGGATGATCACGAAGCTGCTGAAGACGAGCAGCACGGGTCGCGTTCTGGGCGTTTGCACGCAGGCGAGCAGCCCGAACATTGCAAGGAAGATCCATGCATGCGTCTGCGGGTGGGGCAGGCCAACTGATAGCACTGCCAGTGCGACCAGCGTCACCAGCAAGATGAGCGCGATAATCCGATGCATTTTGGATCGCATGCCGGGAACTCAAAGTCGTGAGCGACAAAGTTTCACGTGATCATAATTGCTCACTGTCGATCGCGCTATCTGGGCAGTGCTTGTCCCGCAGCGGGACCCAGCGGTGGCATGACATGCTTGCACCGGATCGCCGTGGCTCGTTGCGATCATTCGCTTTCCCTATCCATACATATCCTGCGTAACGCTTCGCCAGTCTCGTCGACGTATCTTCGAGACCGGCTCCGAATAGGCCTGAGTGCCATTGGGCTCGGTCGGCAAGCCGGGTTAGCGTGCCGTGGCTTCATACGCGGCAGCACCACTGCAACGCAAAACGACTCACGTGGCGCCGCGTGCATCGCTTCTGCCGCTTTCCATCGCAACCACGCGGTTCTTCCCGTCGCGTTTGGCGCGATAGAGCGCAAGGTCGGCGGCCTCGATCAGCGTTGTCATCGGCGCGTCGAGCGCGGGAACCTGCGTGGCGCAGCCGACGCTGATCGTCACATGCTGGCCCGACGACGAGCCCGCGTGCGGAATGCGCAGCGCCTCCACATGGAGCCGGATCTTCTCGGCGAGCAGGCGCGTGCCGCCCGCCGACGTCCCCGGCAGCACGACCGCGAACTCCTCGCCGCCGAAACGCGCCGCGAGATCACCGGGCCGCCCGAGGCAGCTTTCGACTGTCGACGCGATCTGCTTGAGCACTTCGTCGCCCGCCACGTGGCCGTATGTGTCGTTATAAGGCTTGAAGCTGTCGACGTCGATCATCAGCATCGACACTTCGGTTTGCGCGCGCATCCCGCGCCGCCATTCGGCGTTCAGATAGTCGTCCAGATAACGGCGGTTCGACAGGCCCGTCAAACCGTCCGATTGCGTGAGCTTGCGCAGTTCGAGATTGGCTTCGAGCAATTGCTGCTGCGATTCGCGCAGCGCGCGATAGGCCTGGTCGCGTTGCAGCAGATTCACATACGAGCGCGAGTGATAGCGGATGCGCGCGACGAGTTCGATGCGATCGGGCAGCTTGACCAGGTAATCGTTCGCGCCTGCCGCGAAGGCGGCGCTCTTGATGGTGGGCTCCTCTTTCGTCGACAGCACGATGATGGGCACGTCGCGCAGCTTCGCGTTCGAACGGTACGCCTTGACGAGCGTGAGGCCGTCGATGCCTGGCATGACGAGATCCTGCAGGATCACCGTGGGCCGCGTGTCGGTCGCCGCGCGGATTGCGTCGTCGGCGCTCGCGCAGTAGTGCAGGTCGATGCCGTCCTCGTTCGCGAACGCGCGGCGCACGGCCTCCGCGACGATCGCCTGGTCGTCGACGAGCAACACCATGATGGGCACGTCCGACAGCGCGGCTGTTTCCAGCGCGGCGCGCGCGGCTTCGAGCGCGGCGTTCGCGCGATCAGCCGACGTCGATGTGGAACCCCCTTGATCCCGTGCCCCGATTTGATCGAAGTCCATGTGTGTCCCCCTGTTGGAATTGCCTGTCATGCGCCGTCTTTGTCCTTGCCTGCGTGCCGCCCCTGTTCTGGATTTCCTGCTGCCATCGCCTCTGTCAGCGTCGCGCGAACGCTGCCAGATGGTCGGCGATGCCGCCGAGCGGCTCGATCCGCCGCGCCGCTCCTAGCGCCGCGGCGGCCTTCGGCATGCCGTAGACCGCACTCGTCGCTTCGTCTTGCGCAATCGTGTCGTAGCCCTTCGCGCGCATCGCCTTCAGTCCGATTGCGCCGTCGCGGCCCATGCCCGTCAGCAGTACGCCGAGCGCCTCGCCGGGCCAATGCTCGACGACGCTGTGAAAGAACACGTCGACGGAAGGACGGTAGGGCAGATCGGCCGGTTCGCGAGTGTAGTGCAGCGCGCCGTGTTGTGTCAGCAGCATGTGATCGTTGGTCGCCGCGAGCAACGCAACGCCCGCGCACGGAACATCGCCCTCGCGCGCCGTGCGCACGGTGAGCGGTGTCTGTCCATCGAGCCACTGCGCCATGCCGTCGGCGAACACCTTGTCGACATGCTGGACGATCACGATGGGCGCCGCGAACGATGCGGGCAGGCTGCCCAGCACGGTCGCGAGCGCGGCGGGGCCGCCCGCCGACGCACCGATCGCGACGAGCCGCTGCGCGTCCTGCCTGAGCGGCGCGCGAGCCGTGTCCAGCGGCGCCGTCGGCCTGTCCATCAGCCGGCCGATCTGGTCGATCTTCTGCAGCAGCAATTGCGCGGCATCGCTCACGCCCCGCTCGGCAAGCGTCGGCGTATCGACGGCGTCGAGCGCGCCCGCGCCCATTGCCTCATAGACGCGCCACGTATTCGTGCCGACGCTGCTCGTCACGACCAGGATCGGGCAGGGCGTGCGCGCCATGATGCGGCGCGTCGCCTCAACGCCGTCGAGCTTCGGCATGATGAGATCCATCAGCACGACATCGGGCGTGTGCGCGGCGCAGAAATCGACGGCCTCTTCGCCATCGGCGGCGACCCATAGCACGCGATGTTCCGGGCGCAGCGCGATCACGCGGCGCAGCGCCTCGACGGCGAGCGGCAGGTCGTTGGCGATGCCGATGTTCATGCCGGGCTTCATGAATCCGCCTCACCGATCAGGTCGCGTACGGCATCGAGCAGCGCTTCGTCATGAAAGCTGCCCTTCGCGAGATAGTAGTCGGCGCCGGCTTCGAGCCCGCGCCGCCGGTCCTCGTCGCGGTCCTTGTACGACACGATCATCACGGGCACGGGCTTGAACACCGGGTCGCGCTTGATCAGCGTGACGAGCTCGATGCCGTCCATGCGCGGCATGTCGATATCGGTGACGACGAGGTCGAACGTGCCATTTGTCACGTTATGCAGCGCGTTCCAGCCGTCCATGCCGTCGACGGCCACGGTGACGGCGTAGCCGCGTTTTTCCAGCAGCTTGCGTTCGAGTTCGCGCACCGTCAACGAATCTTCGACGACGAGCACATGCTTGCGCTGCCGCACGGCGACGTTGTGCGCGCGGCCGATCCGGTCGAGCTGGCCGCCGCGCACGAGCTTGTCGACGGAGCGCAGCAGGTCGTCGACATCGACGATCAGTACGGCGTCGCCGTTTTCCATCAGCGCACCCGCGGCGATGTCCCTGATCTTGCCGAGACGCGAGTCAAGCGGCTGCACGACGAGCATCCGCTCGCCGAGAAAGCGGTCGACTGCGATTCCATAGGTCTCGTGCTCGTCGCCGATCACGACCACGGCCACTGACTCGCGCGCCTGATCCGGGGTCGGCGTGCCGAGTAGCTGATGCGCGGTGACGAGCCCGATGGGCTTGCCGTCGAACGCGAAGTGCTGCTGGCCTTCGAGCATGTCGATGTCGGCTCGCGCGAGTTCGAGCGTGCGGCGCACATGCGCGAGCGGAAACGCGTACGCCTCGCCGCCCACTTCGACGAGGAGGCTGCGCACCACCGACAGCGTGAGCGGCAACTGCATCACGAACCGCGAGCCGCGGCCCGGTTCACTGAAGATGCGCACGGTGCCGCGCACGCTCTTGACCATTTCGTGCACGGCGTCGAGTCCCACGCCGCGCCCCGATAGGTCCGTCACCTGCTCGCGCATCGAAAAGCCCGGCAGCAGCAGGAAGTCGAGCAGTTCCTGTTCGGACAGGCGCGCGGCCGTCTCTGCATCGGCGAGCTTGCGCCGGATCACCGACGCACGCACGTTGTCGAGATCGATGCCCGCGCCATCGTCGCTGACGCTGATCAGCAGCCTGCCTGCGCTGTGGCGCGCTTCCAGCGTCACGATGGCTTCGGCGGGCTTGCCGCGCGCGAGTCGTTCGTCGGGCGTCTCGATGCCGTGATCGATCGCATTGCGAAGCAGATGGCCGAGCGGCGCGTCGAGCAGATCGAGGATGTCGCGATCCACCTGAGCCGACGTGCCGACGATCTCGAACCTCACGCGCTTGCCGAGCGAACGCGCGAGATCGCGCACGACGCGCGGATACGCTTGCGTCGCATCGCCGAACGGGCGCATCCGGCATTGCAGCGCTTCGTCATAGAGCAGCTGCGCAAGGTTGGCGCTGCTGCGCTCGTAATGGTCGAGTTCGTCGATGCGCGCGCCGAGCGCATGCTGCATCCGGTGGAGCGCGGTGCGCACGTCGGCGAGCGCGGACAGCGCGGTGTCGTCGAGATGGCCGGCGAGCGTGTCGTAGAGCGCATCGAGCGCGAGCGACGTGTCGCGCTGCGTGCGCTTCATGCGCAGCATCGATGCCGCGAACGGCTTGAGCCAGCGCGATTCGACGAGCACTTCGCCGGACAGGCCGAGCACGCGATCGAGGTTCGCGGCGCGCACGCGCAGCATGCGGTCGGGGTGGCGCGCGGCGGCGTGCGTGGCCGCATGTGGCGGCGGCGCGTCGTGTTCGTCGGCGGCATGTGGTGTGTCGGGTTCGTCCGTTGTCTGCGGGGTCTCCGACAACTCCAGCGTCGCCGCATCCTGCTGTTGCGCGAGCGCTTCGGCCTGTAACTGGGCCTGGAGTTGCGCATAGGCATCGACGCCGTCGCCCGCTTGCGCTTTGTCGCCGTCGGTCTGTTCGCGAGCGGCGCTTCCGGGCGACGATAGCCGCCGCACGAACGCGTCGATATCCGCGCGCGTGACGGGTGCTTCCGGTTGCGCTTCGCCCACGCGCAACAGCAGGTCGACGCCGCGCAGCAGCACATCGATATGCGCGGGCGTCAGCCTGAGTTCGCCGCGTTGCGCGCCGACGAAGCACTCTTCCATCAGATGCGCGATATCGACGCCATCCTGCAAGCCGATGATGCGGGCTGCGCCCTTGAGCGAATGCGCGGCGCGCATGCACGCTTCGAGCGCGGAGGCGTCGGTAGGCTGCTGTTCGAGCGCGAGCAGCCCGTCGGAGAGCACACGCGTCTGCGTGCCCGCTTCTTCGCGAAACAGTTCGAGCAGCGACTGGCGGTTCAGGTCGTCATCCGTCATCGCAGGCTCCGGGCGATCGAATCGAAAAGCCGCGTGGAATCGAGCAGGCCGATGGTCCTGTCACGCCATGCGAGCACGCCGCGCGCGTGCGCGGCCGTTGAATGCGCAAGCGTCGCGGGCACAGGAAGCAGCGCGGCCTCCGCATAGCGGACGACGCCCTCGACTTCATCGACGGGAAACGCAACCGGCTCGCTGTCGTGCGCCGCCACCAGCATCCGCGCGTATCCGTTGCGAGCGGATTGTCTTGCATCGGCGGCGTGGTCCATGTTCAGCAGTTCACCGAGCGAGACGGCGACGGTCAGCGCACCGCGCACGTTGACGACGCCGAGCACCGCGCGCGTGCGCCGGTGCGGCAGCGAATGGATCGCGCGAATCACGTCGACCTCGCGCAGCACGGATGTCGGCAGCGCGAGCCACTCGCCCGCGATGCGAAAGGCAAGGGCGGACTGCGTCGCCGCGTCTTCCCGCGATGCATGAACGCGGCTCGCTTCGGTGTCGGACGGCGTGTCCGCACGTGCACGCTGTGCGAGTTCGGCGTCGCTCAAGGGCCGGTCGAGCAGTCGCGCGGCGCCTTGCTCGAATACCGGACAGTTCAGGCAGCGCGCATGTTCGGCAAGGCGCGGGCAGCTTTTGTCGCCGCGCGTGCCGATGCGATTCCAGCAGTCGTCGACGCGCAACGGTAGACTCGCGACATCAGGAGCGTCGTGAAGCATGGAATCCTCGCGAAGATTGCGGCTCGTCGGCCGCCGCTTGTGACGCTAGCGACGCACGGGCCGCCGAGCGTTGCGCGCGCAGCATCAGGTTGTGCGCGCCCGACCGGTCGCCGCCGATCTCGAGCAACGCGGCCAGATGCGTGAGCGCTTCGTAATGCGCCGGGTCCAGATACAGCGCCTTGCGATAGAAGTCGGCGGCGTCGGCGCTGCGGCCGCGCGCATCGGCGATCAGCCCCAGCAGATAAAACGCGTCGACATCCGGACCATGCAGGACCACGTGCTTGTGCGCGAGACGTTCGGCTTCGTCGAACTCGCCTGCGTCGGCATGACGGCGCGCGGCGTCGAGCGATCTGTCGGCGGCGGGACTGGCGGGTTGCGCCGCTTGCGTCGCGTGTGAAGCTTGCGGTGGACGCGCAGCGGGTGACGCGAACGCGTGGCGCGCGCGAGGCTGTTTCGCGGCGTCGCGCCGTGCGGCGCCGTACGCGGGCGTATGCTGCCGTAGCGGTGCGCCGAACGGCGGCACGGCGCGTGGCGCGGCGTTCGACGCCTTCGGCGCAATCTGCCTGACCGCGCGCACCGCGCCTGTTTCCTCAGGCGTGCCGCGCCGGAAAGCAAAGGCGAGCGGAATGCGTGCCGAGGTCATCGCGTGCCGCATCATCAGTCCCGTTTCCGCAGGGCCGACGAAGATCGTGCCGCCGTCGGCGAGGTTTGCGTCGAGCAGACGGATCGCACGGTCCTGCGCTTCGCGGTCGAAATAGATCAAGACGTTGCGGCAGAAAATGAAGTCGTACGGGGCCTGTGCAATCGCGGGCAACTCGAAGAGATTCGCCTGCGAGAAGCGCACCGTCCGACGCACGCGCTCGTTAAGTTGCCAGCTGTCTTTCAACGCGGCGAAATGCCGGTCACGATACGCGAGCGGATGGCCGCGAAACGAATTGCGCCCGTAGATGCCGGCGCGCGCATGTTCGATCACGCGCGCGCTGATATCGAACGCATCGATCGTGAAGCGGTTTTCGCCGATGCCGTCGTCGAGCAGCGTCATCGCGACCGTGTACGGCTCTTCGCCCGTCGAACAGGGCAGGCTCAACACGCGCAGCACATGCATCGGGTCGCGCACAAGCCGTTCGTTTGCGAGCCGCGCGAGCACGACGTACGCCTCGCAATCGCGATAGAACCACGTCTCCGGCACGACGAGCGCATCGATCAGCGCCTGGCGCTCGTCGGGCGACATCGTCAGGTGCTGCCAGTATGCTTCGATTTCGGCGGGATCGACGGACACGCTCGTGTCGTGCGCCGCTGCGCCCAGACGCGTTACCCGCACGCGTTCGAGCACGCCGCGCTCGAGCGCATTGACGCCGAGCGACGACGCGTCGATACCCGTCTCCCGCAACAGCCAGGATTCGAAGCGCTGCATAAAGGGAGTCGCGGCGTTCATCGCGTTTGAGTTTCTGGTGGCGGGAAGAGCAGGGCCTTCACGTCGTCGTCGAGCATGTGCTGCACGTCAACCCACTGGATCATGCCGAGTTCGTCGCTGACGACGGGGCCGAGCCAGCGTGCATGCGGCGTCGCGATGCCGCTGTCGGCGAATCGCTGGCGTTCGATGCGGCGCGTCTGCGTCGCGTGTTCGACGATCAGGCCCAGCAGCCGCGACGGCATGCCGGCGTCGCGGCCTTCCCGCGCATCGCGGTAGCGGACCAGCACGAGCCGCGTCGAGCGCCATTGCTGCGATGGCCGGCCGAGCGCAAGCTGCGCGAGGTCGATGACAGGTACGGGCTCGCCATGCCGCTCGATCACGCCCGCGACCCACGCGGGCGCGCCCGGAATCGCCTTGGCGGCCGTCGGCGCCTGTACTTCGACAACGTCGGCGACATCGAGCGCATAGCGGTCGCGGTCGAGTTCGAAGAGAAGGAAGAGCATCGCGATCACCGTATCAGACGTGCGGCACGCGCGTGAGCGGATGTCGTCACGCTTCGATCTTGAAGCGCGAGACGCCCGTGCGCAGTTGGTTCGCAACGAGCGTCAGATCGTCGATGGCCTGCGACGACTGGCGCAGCGAGTCCGCCGTCTGCTGCGCGGCTTCCGACAGCTGAGACAGTGCCTGTGTGATCTGCTCGGCGCTCGTCGCCTGCGTGTGCATGCCTTCGTTGACGAGCTGGAAGCGCGGCGCCAGTGTCTGCACTTCCTGGATGATCTGCGACAGTTGCTCACTCACCTGCTGCACGTCGCGCATGCCGCGCCGCACTTCTTCGGAGAACTTGTCCATGCCCATCACGCCCGCCGAGACGGCCGATTGGATCTCCTTCACGGTCTGTTCGATGTCGTAGGTGGCGACGGCCGTCTGGTCCGCGAGGCGGCGGATTTCCGTCGCGACGACGGCAAAGCCGCGGCCATATTCGCCCGCCTTTTCGGCCTCGATCGCCGCGTTCAGCGACAGCAGGTTCGTCTGGTCCGCGACTTTCGTAATGGTCGCGACCACCTGATTGATGTTGACAGCCTTTTCGTTGAGGATCGCGAGCTTCGCGTTCACGGAGCCCGCCGCGTCCATCACGCTGCGCATCGTGTCTTCCATGCGCGTGAGCCCGCTCTGGCTCGCGCCCGCGAGCGTCGCCGACTGGTCCGCGACAGCCGATACTTCATTCATCGTGCGCAGCAGATCCCGCGAGGTCGCGAAAATCTCGCGCGAGGTCGCGCCGATTTCCGTCGTCGTCGCGGCTGTCTCAGTGGCGGTCGCCTGCTGCTCCTTCGATGTCGCCGCAATCTCGGCGACGGATGTCGTCACCTGCAGCGACGACTTCTGCGCCTGGGCGACGAGGCTGTTCAGTTCCTCGGCCATCCGGTTGAAGCCGTCCTCGAGTGTGCGGAACTCGTCGCGGCGGCCGAGCTTCAGGCGCTGCGCAAGATTGCCCGTGCGCATCACGTTATGCACTTCGACGAGGCTCGCCATCGGCACTGTGATCGCGCGATGCAGCGAATAGCCCGTGAGCAGCGCGACGAGCAGCGTGATGCCGAGCGCCGTCGCGAGCGTGATCTCGGTGCCCGTCACCGAATCGCGGATCGCTTTGGCGGAGTCGTCCGCCTGTGTACGGTTCTCGCTGACGAGTTCGTTCGCCGCGCGCATGACACCGTCCCACGCCGGCAAGAGCTTGACGAACGCGGCCTGTCCGTCGGACTTCGAGGTGGGCGCGACGCGCATCGCCTCGTTCAGTTGCAGCAGGTATTGGTCCCATGCACCCTTGAAGGTACGAAAGTGCGCGCGGTCGTCGTCGCGAAAGAGGGTACCCTGGTACTCGGCCGACACCTGATCGAGCTGACGCAGCAACTGTGGCACTCGCTCGAGATCGCGCTTCATCGCGTCTTCGCTGCTCTCGACGAAGAGCGCGCGTTCGAGCGTCGTATAGCTCTCGTTGGCCGTCGCGCGCAGCGTGGTCGCGAGATAGAGGCCGGGCACGGAGTCACGGCTCATGCTGAGCGCCTCGTCGTCCATCACGCGCAGCCGCGTCCAGGAGAGCGCGGCCATCACCAGCATCAGCACGAACAGCGCGCCGAAGCTCAGCAGGATCCGGTTGCCGAGCGTGAAGCGGCCTGCGTGCTTTGGATCGGGCACGGTGGTGTCGCCGGTGCGTGACGTCGCAGTGGCCATTGTCGAGGACTCTCTCGTTGAAGTTTCAGGGCGTGCACGGAATGGTGATCGTCCGGACGGCCCACGTCGAAGTGGTAGGGGAAATTGCAACGAGACTACACGACTCCCCGGCGATGCATTATCTCAAAAAGTAGGCGGAATCGACGCCAGTTCGGAGATTTGAAAGAAGGGCTGGACGGTTGGCTGCCAACGACAACAATCGGTCCTGGACTGGGCCGGCGGGTGGTCCTGCTCCTGACGATGATGGATCTCGGGACCGCCGGGGCGGCGATCGCCGATATGCATATCGGCACGCATGCAAGCGGCAGTCATGGGAAAAGGGCCCGGTCCTGGCCCGCATGCCGTAACGCGAACTGCTTACAACGTATTGCCCCACCGGCCTGCGTGGGCTGCTCGCACAGATGGTCGAGGACGCACGCGCCGCGGGAGATGCGGGCTATGCGGATAGACTTTGTTGAGGCCTCCAGGCACGGCCAGATTGGCGCCGCTCCTGTCCACGGCAATCGATGGAGCCCGTCCCGGCAAGCCTGAAACCCTATCTGCGCAGCGGCATGAAGTTTCTTCCCGCGGGACGTGAAGCCGGATTTTAGTGATCCGTCATCGTATAGTCGGGCTTCATCCCGTCGAACGTAACCGTGACCGTCTCGTTATCATGAATCGCGCATGGATACCGAGCCATCCGACCACGCCGAGCGGCACGGACCAGATCCAGCCCGGCCACGCGCTGTCCGCCCCCACAGCGGGTGTGTGGTGCGGACGTGCGCCGGTCTGCAGGTGCTGCATGATGGCGACATGCTGGCCGTACAGATACCCGGCATGCCACTGGTCCTCGTCGTACATGCCTTTGCTGGCGTTGTATGGGCACTCGCGTGCCCGACCGGCAAAACCTGCCTCGTAGCCCTCGCTGAAGCTGCGATCATAGAGCTTCGCCTCGGTCACTTTCCTCTCCGTAATACTGCGCAAGGTGCTGCCATGCGGCGAGTTCGTTGCGAAAACGGCGTAGCGGCCCCGACATGAACGCCGGGCTAGCCTTTTCGACGACAACATTTGCGATTCCATCGAGCGCGCCGTACTCAACGACTTGCGTCTCTCGTCGTGTGTCGCGCACGCATGGTTGCTCTCGCGCGCAAGTGGCTCACTCTAGCGAGCATGGCGCGTTCCCGGTAGGCTGAGTCCCAGCAGAATCTCTGGTGCAGGCCCTCGACTTCCTGAATGGCTTCGGTGGCTCACTCAGGCAATGTCACTCAGGCAATGGCTTGATGTGGAACGTACGGTTAATGTGTACTCGATGGCGAGAATGCTCAAGCCGACGGGTGCGGCCAAAGCGCCCCCGGCTTTTGTACGCTACCTGTGATCGTAACGGCGAGCTACGCTGCGGCGCCTCTATTACGGGCGAGAGATGTCGCTGCTCCGGTGAGCGAATCGGCGAGCTCGATAACGTTCCTCGCGAAGAGCGTGGGCGTCCAGCGACGGACTGTTGAAACGGCGTTCTGCGAGAATCGCTCCCGCAACGCATCGTCCGTGGACAGTTTTACAAGCCGGTCAGCCAGCGTTGCAGCGTCGCCCGGCTCGACGATGAAGCCGTTGATACCGTCGAGCACCAGCTCGTTTGCGACGCCGCAGGTTCTGGTTACGATGGCGGGCTTGGCTGCGGCGAACGCCTCGCTGATGCAAAGCCCCCATTGGTCGTACGCGCTCGGCAGCACCGCGAATTCGGCCAGTGAATACAGGGCCGGCATTTCGCAATAAGGGACGCTACCAAGGATCTGTATATGCCTGTGCATTCCGAGTCGATCGATTGCGTCGCGGACTTCCGGGCCGCACGGCCCCTGTCCTACCAGCAGCAGTGACAGTCCCGCTGAATGCAGTTGTGACCGACAGAATGCCTCGATCAACAGATCGACGTTCTTGCGCCTTATGAACCGGCTGACGCAGATGGCGTAGCGCGCGGGAAGGCCGAAGTTGCAACGAATCGTCGACGCGCTCGCTAGGGCTACGCGTGAAGCCGCCGAAAAATACTCGACGTCGATCACATCGAAGCCGGTTCTGGACCGGCTCATCGGAATACCCAGCGATCGGGCGTAAGCGCGGTGTTTTTCGCCCGCGACCAGCGCTCCATCAAAGCCCGAGACCAGCGCCTGTTTCAGGCGCTCCTTGAGCGCATATCGCCTGCCGTCATCGGCTTTTGAGTCCGACATGTAGATAAGCGTGAAGCGTCTTCCCAGCACTTTCAGTAACCACAGGAAAAGAGAGTAGTACGTGTTATAGCCAAGCGTCACGACGACGTCGGGACTGTATTGACGTAGCGCCGTGAGCAATCCGTTACCGACACGCAACCAATGATGATCTGTCTCGCTGGCACCTTCGATCAGCGTGACAGCATCCGGTGGGGAGCCCTGAAAGAATGCGATGCGACCCTCCTGCGGAAACAAATAAGCGCCGGACCTTCCAAATACCTCGACTAAGGAGATTTTGTCTCCGCGAGCGATCGCGAGCTTTGCAAGCGCTTCGTACCGCGGGACGTGGTAGTCGCTCAGATTGCCGATGACGAAAAGGAAGCGCATTTGGAGCAGGGCAAGCACGGTTGAACAACAGGGAAGGTCGAACGTGACAACATCCATCAAGCAGCATGAATCCTGCCTGGGGTGCACGCCGCCTGCACGGTGGCGAATGCGCACGCCAATGCGCGACTGGTCGTGCATCCTGAACGGGTGCGCTGGCGGAATTGCGGATCGGCAATGGGCGAGCAACAGACCAGCGGCGCACAGGCTCCGACCCGCGACGGCCTCTCCCGGATTCGATTACCCGTGACTTGTAAAAAATAATCGGTCCCCGGCCGTAGACGGCATTACGTCTGTCACCCCCTGGATGTGGAGATCGAGATCGAGATCGTGTTGTGCTAACGGCGCCCTGAGCGGTGAAACTCGTTTCGCCGCTTCCACCCTTGAAGTCGGTGGACGGCATGATTGCCAGGATCTTCATGGGGGCGGTCGAATTCGCCCGCTTTATCGCGTCGACGATATGTACACCACATCGTCGGAGATGGGAGCGTAAACCTGTAACGGCGGGTGTGTCCGGCAAAGAGACCCGGCTCGGATGAGGCAATGAAAGTAGTGCCGCATTTCGTGCGATTCGCGCTGTGACAACATCGTGCAGCATGCCTAAACCCCGCCCTGTCACGCGTTCGTCAATGCCCTGTCCAGCGACGCCGCGACGACCCGCAGATTCGGCTCGACCACCATTTCGTCATGGCTACCGGATACCTCGACAATCACCAGGCCGCCGCGCGCGACGCGCTGCCACAAAAGCATCGGATCGCCGCGCTCGTCCAGCCGGGTCGTCGCGCGCACATACACAATCGGTCCAGCGTTATAAGGGGGCGGCCGGTAGCGGGTCATCGCCAGCACCAACGTTTCGCGCACCTGTCTGAGCGCAGGCGGAAACGCCGCAGTCGTCGCGTCTGGCCGCAGTCTCATGCGGCCGAGGCGCATTTGCACGTGATCGGCTCCAACGATGAGCCGATCAGCCACGTAACCGACCATTCGCGACGCCGGCACAGCACGCAGCTTGCGCCATTGGCCCCGTATCCGGCCGTAGCACTGGCGCATCCGCGCGCTTAACGGCAGCCAGCGCTCGTAGACATACGGATCGAGCAGGCACAGCATGCCGACCTGGTCGCCGGCGCGCCGTAGCTGTTGCGCGATCTCGAATGCGATCAGCCCGCCGAGCGAATAGCCCGTCACGGAATACGGCCCGTTCGGCTGCACGGCACGCATCTCGTCGATGTAGCAGGCAGCCATTTCTTCGACGTGCCGCTGTGTCGGCTCTTCTCCGTCAAGGCCGCGTGCCTGCAGACCAAAGACCGGGCGCGGGCTGCGCAGTGCGTGAACCAGCGCCCAGCATTCCATCACCGAGCCGCTCAAGCCATGCACGAGGAACACGGGCGTTCCCGTCCCGGCGCGCATGGGCACCAGAATCGGCGACGATGCCAGCGGTGTGCCATCTTCGATGATCCCGGCAAGGCGCGAGATCGTCGGCGCGATCACCAGCGTCGCGAGTGGCATCGTGCGGCCCGTCGACTGACGTACTTCGGCGAGCAGCCTTGCCGCGAGAAGCGAATTGCCACCCAGTTCGAAGAAATTGTCATCGCGGCCGATCGGCGCAAAGTCGAACAGCTTCTCCCACAGTGCCTGCAAATGTCGTTCGAGTTGTTCGCGTGAGTCGCCGGCCGGCGGAAGCTTTTGAGTCGCGAGCTTGAGCGCCGGATGGTTCCGGATCGCGTCGAGACATTCAGGATTGCGCAGCGCCGTGACATTGATGGCCGGCACGCCGTTGACGGCATCACGCGCGGATCGTTCGGATAGCTTGCCGTTGTGTGTGACGGGCAATGCATCGACGGCGATGATCCGGTCTGGAACGTGCGCGGGCGACGCGCGGTGCGCGAGATCGCGGCGTATTCGGGCGACCAGCGTACCCGTCAGCGTGACGCCATCCTGCAGGACCAGCAGCATGACAATGCGCGGGTCAGGCGTTCGATCGCATGCCTGATCCACTCGGCCGCTGCCTTGCCGTTGCTCGACGACCATCGCTTCGCGAATTTCGCGGATATCGTTCAGCACGCGATAGATTTCGGCTGGCGCGATCTTGATCCCGCGCACATTCAATATGCCGTCGGAACGTCCGTGCAGACGGGCCGTGCCTTCAGACGAAAACCCGATCAGATCGCCGTGCGTCCACACACCCGGGTTACGTGAAAAATAGGCCGCGTGAAAGGCCGCGCCGTCGATGTCGCCATAGAACCCGAGCGGACGTGACGGAAACGGGTTGATGCAAACGAGTTCGCCGATTCCCGTCGTGGGCGCTCCCTGATCCCACGCCTGCACCTCGAGCGCAAGACTCCTGCATTGCGCTTCCCCTGCATAGACCGGCAAGTCAGGATTTCCAAGCACAAAGCAGCCGATGATATCGGTGCCGCCCGAGATCGACTGTAGCGGCAGTGGCTTCACGTGATCGCGTACCCAGTCGAACTGCGTGTCGTACAGCACCGCGCCCGTTGACATCATCGCGCGAAGTGCACCGAGATCGAACTGCCGCCCAGGCTCCAGGCCGGCGTCCTCGCACATCCTCAGATAGGCGGGGCTCGTGCCGAACACGGTGACACGCTCATCGGCGACGAGACGCCACAACACATCGATCGTGGAGATCGGGCCGTCATAAGTCACGATTTCGACGCCGGATGCAAGCGCCGACAACTGCCAGTTCCACATCATCCATGCGCAGGTGGTGTGGAAGTACATCCGGTCGCCGGGCCGCAGATCGCAGTGCAGCCGATGCTCCTTCAGGTGCTCGAGCAGACTGCCGCCGGCGCCGTGCACGATGCACTTCGGCCTGCCGGTCGTGCCCGACGAGAACATGATGAAAAGCGGATGATTGAACGGGAAGCGCGGCCACTCGAAGCGCGCGGCGTCGCCACCGTCGATCAGCTCACCAAGCGTATAGACACGCTGCCTGATTGTGCCCGGCAGGTCATTGCCGTCATCGAGACAGACGAGCCCCTGCAGTGAGCGTAGCGCATCCGTCAGCATGCCGACTTTTTCCGCCACTGGCATGCCCGTATCGAAATCGCGCGCCGTGGTGTGCGCGAACAGCAGTCGGGGTGCGAGCGGCGTGAAGCGATCGAGGATCGCTTCGACGCCCATTTCGGGCGCCGCGGACGAAAAGGTTGCGCCGAGCGCGGCAACTGCCAGCGCGGTAACGGCTGCGTCAGCGTCGTTGCGCATGACGGCGACCGCACGGTCGCCATCGCGCAGCCCCAATTTCGAAAGAGCATGTGCAAGACGCGCGACGCGCTCGCGCAGTTCGCCGCGCGTCAGGCGCACACGTTTTCCATCCGCGTAACATGCGGTGATCGCGGGTGCAGTGGCCGGTGCCACCGACAGGTTAAGCAGGTTGGCAGCGTAGTTGAGTTGAAGGTCGGGAAAGAAGCATGCATGCTCGCACGCGTCGCCGACGCAAACCGGCTCGATGCTGCCGGACACATCGAGCCCCTGCGACCACTCGACGAAGCACCGCCAGAAAGTGCGAAAGTCTCGCACGGAGAAATCGTGTAGCGACGGGTAGTCGTTGAGTTCTTTGCCAGTGCGCGCCTGCAGGGTGGCCGCAAATGCGCTCAGTTGCGATGTTGTCAGTTGCCCGGACGTGTCGTCATAAATCGGAATTCGTCCTGTGGTGACGCGTGAGCACTGAAGCGCGTCGGACAGGTGGAAACGGTCCATTGAAAGCTCCATCAATGTATTTTTTCTTATCAAACAGACTTCGTCGAACGGGCGAGCATGCACCGGTTTCGTTATTCCACGCAGAGGAAGCCGTCGTGACTGCATTGCCTGCTGCATTGCCCGTTTTTCGCGCAGCGTGTACCGGTGCCATGAACGTCGCATTTGTTGTGCCCACGCGATGGCTTGCTGTGTGGGGGAAATCGCTTACTGTCTGGGCGTAGCCGGCGGACGGCGACACGCGTCGCCCATAAAACCATCTCTTATTGCGCGACAGGACTGGTGTTCATACCGCGTGTGTTCATAGCGCGTCCGCACACGAAGTACATTTCAGCTGTACTTGATGGCGGCTGAACCGGGTGGCGATCTTCGATTTGATTTTGCATGACCAGAAGAATTAGCTAATTGGCGATCCTTAATATCTGTTCCGCTACTACCGTATATAAAGGGATCAAGCCAGTATTTATATTAATAATAGAAAACGGAATGTGCTTTCCTGAAAAAATATCCAGACCGATGAGAGACGTGTCTTTTCTCCGGGGCATTGAGGCAGATCGCCCCCACAGGCAGCGAATGTAGAAAATGGGAGAACGATTTCACCGCTCATCATCGAGATCAGTCCTTTTCTGCACTGGAGCGGGTTAACGCTACCCGCATGAAGCGCTTATAATTCTTCTGCCTTGGAAGTCTTCCGTAACTAGTGCCGGACCCGCGTTGAAGCTGTCGTCCTGGCGTAATAGATACCGAAGAGGGCATTGCGTGTAGCTAGACATCTTTTTGCCGACAAAGGCTGGAATGAGCGGGGTCTAGATGTCTGGTTGTCAATTCCTGCTCCGGGTTTCTTCACCTCAGAAACCGGACGCACGGATCTTGGCTGTTCAGTTGCAGGAATGCGTTGCAGCGTCTTCGAACCGTTGCGGTTCGAAGACGGCGTCGTGTCGCCGAGGGAAAGGCGAAAGACGTTACTGATCTGTCTGTCATCCTATGCGTTTGCCGACTGCGATGCGCGCAGTAGACGATGTCCGTCGTGACTGTCATCAGACTCGCGTCACACACTAGGTCGTCTTAGCTGCCATCGCCTGATGGGTGCGTATTTCATCGCGTATAGGGCGGATCGATGGCACGTGCCGACAGGCGGTTGTAGTTCAAACAGGCGGTGCGTAAGCGAGCGCTGTTCGCTGCGAGGAATTGATGCTTCAAGCGCATCTGATTAAGGCTAACAGTAAGGACTACGTAATTGTAGGAGTGGCGGCGACGACTGGCGGAGGTTTTCGGGTTTGGCCGTTTTGCGCCCTCGCGCGACCGAAGGTTGACGCAGCCGAGCTGAAGTGGCTCAGACAATGGACAGAGGCTGGTGCGTTCTCCGGTTCACTTCTTCTATTTGATAACGCCAAGGCGGGAGACGAAACCAATCGATCTTGCCAGACCTTCGGCGAAATTACTTCAACGAGACATACGGACAATGATGAGATATTGGAAACTAGTGGGGGTTGCATCAGCAACTGTGTTGGCATCGTTTGGTGCGGAACACGCGCAGGCTCAAGCCGCCGGCAGCTCGACGCTTTCGTGCGGCACGGCAACGCAACAGGCGGCCGGCACGCCGAACGGCCTGATCACGGCCGACACGCCGACCGGCGACGGCCTGCGCGTATTCCAGAACAACACGCCGTTCAAGCTCGCGATCACGACGAACGCGCCGAACGCGGATACCGTGGTGTGGTCGATTGCCGATTCGAATGGCGCGATCAAGGCGCAGGGTAGTTTCCCCGTGAGCGCCGGCGTGCAGACCAACGCGATCCCCTGTACGTCGACGTGGTCGGGCTATGGCGCGCTCACGGCCACACTGCGCGCGGGCGGCGGCACGCTGCCGCACAGCGGCACGCGTCCGACGGGCATTGCGACGTTCGGCGTGCTGCCGAATCTCGCGTCCGTGCTCGGCACCGTGAACTACGCGCATCAGGACCAGCACCGCTTCGGCATGCAGGGTTTCAACGGCAATATCGCTGCGCTGCACGCACTCGGCATCTCGTGGACGATCGACGACCGTCAGCAGTCGACGTTGGAGCCCAACGGTCCCAACACGTACACGCCGAACGTGAGCGACCTCGACCAGTTCTACAAGAACAACCCC
>NZ_CYGY02000098.1:1906-2187 GCF_900007165.1 Paraburkholderia piptadeniae | reverse complement strand
ATGCGCATGCGCCAGCTTGCTCCCAGGACGCAGGACATCTATCTGCGCATCGTGCGTGAGTTCGCCCGGTTTCTCGGGCGCTCACCTGACACGGCCACCGTCGAGGACCTGCGCCGCTACCAGCTCTATCTGGTCGACCATGGCACATCGGCCGTGTCGCTGAACCACGCGATCACCGGCCTGAAGTTCTTCTTCACCGTCACGCTCGACCGGCCCGAGCTGATGGTCAGGATGCAACCGGTCCGCGTGCCCCGCATCTTGCCCGTCGTGCTCAGTCCCGA
>NZ_CYGY02000098.1:1327-1896 GCF_900007165.1 Paraburkholderia piptadeniae | reverse complement strand
GGCGCGGGGCTACGCGCCAGCGAAGTGGTCGCGCTAAAGGTCACCGACGTCGACAGCGAGCGCATGACACTGCGTATCGAGCAGGGGAAGGGCCGCCGTGACCGCTACGCCATGCTCTCGCCGGTGCTGCTCGATCGTCTGCGCGTCTGGTGGCGCGTGGCCCGTGCGCAGCGCAAGATCCTTGATGGAGGATGGCTCTTCCCCGGACTCGATCCCGTCGACCCGCTCAGCACGCGGCAGCTGAACCGCGCCATCCATGCCGCTGCCGAGGCAGCGCACATCGACAAGCGCGTGTCCATGCACACGCTGCGGCACAGCTTCGCGACACACCTCCTTGAACAGAAGGTGGACATCCGCGTGATCCAGGTGCTGCTCGGCCATGCGAAGCTCGAGAACACCGCGCTCTATGTCCAGGTCGCCACCGACCTGCTGCACGAGGTCACCAGTCCGCTGGACCGTCTGCCCTCCGAGTAGGCCCGCGCGCTGTAGCGCCTCATGCTGGAGGTTGCGGACATCTTCCGCAGCCACGGGCCAGCGTGGCGGGCCACGGCACACCTGAGCCTGGGGCA
>NZ_CYGY02000098.1:0-1317 GCF_900007165.1 Paraburkholderia piptadeniae | reverse complement strand
CAGGCCAGCGCCGCACACCGCTGGCTGGAGGCACGCCAGGCCGATCTGCTACCCGTCGAATACTTCCACGTCGTCTTCACGCTGCCCGCGCCCGTCAGTGCGATCGCGTGGTACAACAAACGGATCATCTACCGCATGCTGCTCGACGTCGCCGCCGACACGCTGCGCACGATCGCCGCCGATCCCAGGCACCTCGGCGCCCGGATCGGGGCCACGCTCGTACTGCACACCTGGGGCTCGGCGCTCACGCATCACCCGCATGTGCACGGCATTGTGCCCGGCGGCGGACTCTCGCCCGATGGCGAGCGCTGGATTGCGTGCCGGCCCGGCTTCTTCCTGCCGGTGCGCGTGCTCTCACGCCTGTTCCGCCGGCGCTTCCTCGAAGCGCTCGAAGTGGCCCACCGGCACGGGCAGCTGCAGTTCTTCGGCGAGTCCACCGGGCTCGCGGATCCGGCCACCTTTGCCCGGTGGCTTGCGCCGCTGCGTACCTGCGAATGGGTCGTCTACGCCAAGCGCCCGTTCGCCGGACCCAAGGCGGTGCTCGCGTACCTCTCACGCTACACGCACCGCGTTGCCATCTCCAACCAGCGCCTCGTCGCCTTCGATGAGCGCGGTGTGACGTTCCGCTGGAAGGACTACCGCGCGAAGGGACGCACCCGCTACAAGACCATGACGCTGGAGGCCGGCGAATTCATGCGCCGCTTCCTGCTCCATGTGCTGCCCGGTGGTTTCCATCGCATCCGTCACTACGGGCTGCTCGCCAACCCGGTGCGCCGCGCCAGTCTCGCCAGGGTGCGGGATCTGCTGCACGTCGCACGCGAGGTCAGCCCGTCACCGGACGACGCCGTCATCCACAGCCGGCCCGTCTTCATCTGCCGGCACTGCGGCGCACCGATGATCGTCATCGACGTGCTCGCGCGCAGCGCCCCGATCCGCGCACCGCCGATGCGCCGGGATCAGACATGAGCATCACGGTACATCGATCTGCCTGTCGAACGTTGGCTCTGCGGCAACGCGGCCCACAGGCGGACGTTTGCGCGTGTCGCTTCGCGAAGCATCCCGCACGTCCGCTTCATCATCGCGACTGCACGACGGCACCCCTTCGCTACCGCGTCAGCACCCGGCTGGCATCCCGCCTGGCCGCGCCGCTCCCGACACCACTGCGCATCCCGGCCCATCAATCGCCATAGCCGCAAAGCCTCCAGCCGCATTGGGGCATTCCGCGGTTTCCTCCATCGGGTTTATTCGACGCCTGCCGACATGCGCGGAGGCATGCACATTCCTGCGGCCGATGGCAGGCATCGAATAAACCTTAAC
>NZ_CYGY02000130.1 GCF_900007165.1 Paraburkholderia piptadeniae | reverse complement strand
AGCATTTCGTAGTAGATGTCGTTGGGGCCTGTCATCAGCGGGATGCCTGCCATCTGCAAGGCGTCCACGCTTTTGAAAATGTCATCGGTCAGCAGGGCGACGTGCTGGATGCCTTCGCCGTTGAACTGCATCAGGAACTCTTCGATCTGTCCTGAACCCTGTTTGGACTCTTCGTTGAGCGGGATGCGAATCTTGCCATCGGGTGCGGTAAGGGCTTTGGAAGTCAGTCCCGTGTACTCGCCCTGGATGTCGAAATAGCGGATCTCGCGGAAGTTGAAGAACTTCTCGTAGAACGAAGCCCAGTGCGCCATGCGTCCGCGATAGACGCTGTGCGTGAGATGATCCACGACCTTAAAGCCGTGACCAACCGGGTGGCGGTCCACACCGGGCAGGTACTCGAAATCGATGTCGTAGATGCTCTTCCCATCCTCGAAACGGTCGATCAGGTAGAGCGGAGCGCCGCCGATGCCTTTGATGGCTGGCAGGCGCAGCTCCATCGGACCCGTCGGGATATCAACCGGCTGTGCGCCAAGTTCGATTGCACGCGCATAGGCGTGATGCGCATCCTTGACGCGGAATGCCAGACCACAGGCAGAGGGACCATGTTCAGCGCCGAAGTACGACGCGACGCTTTGCGGCTCATTATTGACGATGAAGTTGATATCGCCCTGACGGAACAGCACGACCTGCTTGCTGCGATGACGCGCGACCATCGTGAAGCCGAGTTTCTCGAACAGCGGTTCGAGCACGCCCGGTGTGGGCGAAACAAACTCGACGAATTCGAAGCCCATCAGGCCCATCGGATTGTCAAAGAGATCAGACATGGAAGTGTTCCAGAAGTAGAGTGAATCAGGACGAAGCCATGATGGGTTCGGGATGACGGCCACGGACGCAGCGATATGCGAAGTACACGACACCGATCCACACAGGGATTGCGAACGCGGAAGCACGGATGCCCGGCGTCAGCAGCATCACGCCGACGATCAGCGCCATGAATGCGAGACACAGATAGTTGGTGACAGGGGAAAACGGCGCGGGGAAACCAGACTTCATGCCGGGCGCCGTGCGCGACTTGCGAAAGCGCAGATGCGTCACGATGATGGTGACCCAGGTGATGACAAGCGCAGCCACGATCAGCGACATCAGGATTTCAATCACGCTTGCCGGTGCAACGTAGTTCAGTACGATGCACAGCGCGGTGAAGATTGCCGGATAGATGATGGCCCGGACAGGCACGCCCCGGCTGTTGACCTGCATCAGCGATTTCGGCGCGTTGCCTTCGCTTGCCATGCCGTAGAGCAGCCGGCTGTTGCAATACACCATGCTGTTATAGACAGAGAGCGTTGCCGTCAGAATCACGAAGTTGAGAAGATTTGCCGCCAGGGTTTCGCCGATGCCCGAGAAGACGAGCACGAACGGGCTGTTGCTGTACGTGCCGCCCCCTGTCTTGAGTTGGGCGAGCAGATGGTCCCACGGTGACAGCATCAGCAACACCGCCATCGAACCGATGTAGAACACCAGCACACGGAAGATCAGCTGGTTGATGGCTTTCGGAATGACCTGACGCGGCCTGTCAGCTTCTGCGGCGGTAAAGCCGAGCATTTCGACGCCGCCGAACGAGAACATGATGAACGCCATCGCCATCACGAGACCGGAAACACCGTGCGGAAAGAATCCACCGTGCGACCAGAGGTTGCCAACCGACTGGCCCGGCCGATCCGTGCCCACGATCATGTAGACACCTACTGCAATCATCGCGATGACCGCCACGATCTTGATCAGCGCAAACCAGAACTCCACTTCACCGTAGATCTTCACATTGATGAAATTCACCCCATTGATAATGACGAAGAAGACGAGCGCGGTGACCCACGTCGGAATGCCCGGCCACCAGAACTGTACGAACTTGCCGACCGCCGTCAATTCGAGCATGCCGACCAGCACATACAGCGCGACACAATTCCACCCGGACAGGAAGCCCGCAAAGCGCGAACCATAGCGGCTGGCGAAGTGGCTGAACGAACCGGCACATGGTTCCTCGACCAGCATCTCGCCGAGAAAACGCATGATGAGAAACGCGACCAGTCCGCCGATGGCGTAGCCGAGCAGCATCGAAGGTCCGGCAAGTTCGAGGACGCCGGCGGAGCCGAGAAAGAGGCCAGTGCCGATCGTGCCGCCGAGTGCGATCAGCTGGATGTGCCGGTTCTTGAGCTTGCGCTCCAGATGACCGTGAGTGGAATTGGTTTGCATGCTGTTCTCCGACTTGTCAGTTGGTCACGAAGAACAGCTTCGCGTGAGTGCCAAAATATTTGACCGTGGCGCCTTTGCAGAGCTCGATCACGTCGCCCGGACGGCCCTCGACGCGCGTGCCATCGCTGGCTTCGACGCCGAACACGCCTTCGAGCACGAGGATCACTTCGTCGTACGTGAGCGTCTTGGGTTCGCAAAGCGCTTCGTGCCAGCGTCCAAAGCCGCAGGGCAGGACTGCGCCTTCCTTGTCGGAAATGGCCCACGAGATCTCTGCTGTGCCATCGGCGGCTCCCCCGCGATCCTTGGTCTGGATCGTGTCGCCCTTGATCAGTCGAATGCTCCGCATGTCTATGTCTCCTTGATTGAATAAAAGTGGTGCGCCGTGCGCGAGTGCGCTTGCGCTACAGTTCGTGCCGGCCCGAAGCCCGTTCGCGCATCAGCGTCAGATGCACGCCGATATCGCGGATCGGGCGGGGCGGGATATAACTGGCCGTTCCCTGGACCAGAAAGTCGTCGGTCAGCTCGCTGCGCTCGCCATTCGCAAGCTCTGCAATCAGCATCCCCGCAGCGGTGTGACGCACGATGCCTGCGCCGTTGCAGCAGGCGGCGGCATAGACGTTGTCGCTGACCTGACCGAAGGCGGGCGCGTGGTTGTGCGAAACGGCGAGCCAGCCCATCCAGAAGTGTTCGATGTCGAGCGAGCCGCCAAGGTGTCCGAAGCGGCGCGCGAGCAGTTCCGTGTGTTTCGCGCGAGCGGCATCGCGACGCGCCTCGTTTGTGTTGAGCGACGGGGAATAGTCGAATCCCTGGCGGATCAGCAGCCGCTTATCGGCGGTGAGTCGCAGCGTCGAGCCGGCGACGCCGTGCGCGGGGGTGATACCCCAGCTATCATCGGTGCCGAGTCTTGCCTGCTGGTCGGCCGTCAGCGGCTTGGTGAGGCTCGCGAAGAGCAGAACGGGAATCTGTCTGTCCTGAAAGACGCCAAACGACGGCGAGAACGCGTTCACAGCAAGAATGAGCTTGCCGAACCGGATGCGGCCTGCGGGCGTGCGGACATACGGCGATCGCCCGTTGAATTCGACTTCGACCACCGGCGAGTTTTCGTACAGTTCGACCTCGGGCGGTAGGCTGTCGGCAAGTCCGCGCACAAGTGCTGCAGGATTCATGAGGCAGGTGCCCGGCGTGTAGATCGCGGAGTGGTAGTAGCGGGTGCCCAGCCGGCGTTCGAGTTCGTCGCGCGTTAGCGCCTCGTACGATTCGCCCCACGCGCGCAGGTTCGACGCATAGGTATCGAGCACCTTGCCAGCGACTTCGCTCGTCACGGCAGCGTGATAGCGGCCGCGTCGCTCCCAGTCGCATTCGATGCGATGGTCCTGGATGAGACGTTCGAGCTCGGCGAGTGCGAAGCGTCCGACGCGGATCGCCTGGCGACCCTGTTCCACCGATGCGGCGGAAGTGGAGGGCGCGTGCGGCAGATCGATTGCGAAGCCGGAATTGCGTCCCGACGCGTTTTCGCCCACGACGCCGCTCTCCACCACGGCGATCGACTCCCTCGGCCGGAGTGCCGCCAGCCTGCGCGCGGCGGCCAGTCCGGCATATCCGGCCCCGATGACCACCCAGTCGAAATCCCGCTCACCGACGAGTGACGCCCGCGGCGACCGCTTGGGTAACAGGGCGCTCCATCCATTGGTGTGGTCGTCGTTCGGGAGGC
>NZ_CYGY02000045.1 GCF_900007165.1 Paraburkholderia piptadeniae | reverse complement strand
CACACCGCCAATACTTGACCATTACCCACGGGCTCTCAACGTCCCCGTGTTTCGCGCGGCAATGTGCTTGCCTATGTCGGCTGCCAACGCCCTGGCTAAACGCCTCACCCGCCTCACCCGCTTCACGCGCGTGTGGCAGGTCTAAGGGTATCGAATGTTTCAGCGCCCCATTTCGGTAGTGAATGAGGTTGCTGTGTCGTACAGGACACCGCACTTGTAGCCGCATCGCGTAGCGAGGGTGTCCCGTGCGGTGCGAAGACCTACACACAGTTTGCCGCAAAGGGGCTTGGGAATATTCGATGTCGTGGGCCGCAGTTCGGATGCATGATGCAGGTGAGGCATTTGATCAGCGCGTTGGCAACGCAAATGGACCGGTGTGCTGCCGTGCGAACGGTGGGGACGTTGAGAGCCCGTGGGTAAAGGTCAAGGACTGGCGGTGTGAGCGGCTTTCTTTTGCCTACTTTTCTTTGCCGCTGCAAAGAAAAGTAGGTGCCGCCCCGCACAGGGGCAACGCCCGCGCCGCGAGGCGCATCGCGGATGCCAACGCAAGGGCAAAAACACCACAATAAAAGGCCGTCGCAGACACAAACCGCGGATGCCGGCGGTAAGCCCAAAAAGCAAACAGCGTCGCAGACAGAGAAGAAGAGAAGGCCACATCCATGATCCATGAAACAGTAATCACGACAGCGGCAAGCAACGGCCACCCCCACGTGGCGCCGATGGGTGTGCGCTTCGAGCATGGACTCGCGATCCTGGCCCCGTTCAGACCGTCGAAAACGCTCGACAACATCCTCGAAACCCACGCCGCCGTCATCAACTTCACGACCGACGTGCGCGTCTTCGCAGGCTGCGTGACGGGCGCGCAGCGCGACTGGCCGATCCGCGCCGCGAGCCGCGTCGCCAGTGTGCGGCTGCAGCAATCGCTCGCGCACACCGAGTTGCTGCTCGACCACATGACCGACGATCCGCAACGCCCCGTGCTGCACATGCGTTGCGTGCACAGCGAAACGCACGCGCCGTTCGGCGGCTTCAACCGCGCGCAGGCGGCCGTCGTCGAAGGCGCGATTCTGGTGAGCCGCCTCTTCATGCTGCCCGCCGACAAGGTCGACCACGAAATGGCCTATCTGCAGATCGCCATCGACAAAACGGCCGGCCCCGATGAACTCACCGCGTGGCAATGGATCACGGATGCCGTCGAACGCTTTCGCGCAACAGGCACCGCGTCGGAGTCGGGAAAAAGCAGCGCGCCCGCGCCGTCGCACGCCGGCACGACGTGATGCCGCCATCCACGCATTGCCCCCGCATCGCCCTTTCGGAGACTTCGATGACCGCATTGCTCGCCAGCGTTCGCTCGACGGAAGAAGCGCTCGACGCCGCCGCTGCCGGCGCCGACCTGATCGACCTGAAGGAACCGCTCGAAGGCGCGCTGGGCGGCGTGCGCACCGACGATCTCTGGCGCATCGCGCATGCGCTGCGCGCGCGCTACCCGGTCAAGCCGATCAGCGCGACGATCGGCGACCTGCCGCCCGATGCGCTCGACACGATCGCGGCGCGCGTCGCCGAAGTCGGCGATGCAGGCGTGGACTTCGTGAAAGTCGGCGTCATGCCGGGGCCGCATGCGCGCGCGTGTCTGACGCACCTCGCCGGTCTGGACGCGACCGTGCTTCCCGTGCTGCTGTCCGACGACGGTATCGATGCGTCGCTCGTCGACCATGCGGCGACACTCGGCTTCGAAGGCATCGTCTTCGATACGGCAGGCAAGATGGGGCGCACGCTTTTCGACTGCATCGACGGCGCGACGCTCGCGCGTTACATCGCGACGATACGCGCATCGGGCGCGATGGCATGCATCGCGGGCTCGCTAGGCTGGCCGCAACTCGATCAGATCCGCACGCTCGCGCCCGACGTCGCCGGATTTCGCACGGCGCTTTGCGAAAACGGCCGCACGTCGCGGCTCGATCCGCGCCGCGTCGCGCAATGGGCGGACGCGCTTCATCACGCCGCGCCGAGCGCTGCCGCGTGACGTGATGCGTATGCGTACGCGCGCCGTACCCGCGCGGCGCCGACACAGACGCTCAAACCGCCGACGCAATGTGATGCGTGCGCACGCGCACCGTACCGCCGCAGCGCCGGCACACACGCTCAAAACCGCTCAAACCGCCGACGCATTCAGCAGCCGCTCGCGCACCAGCGCGACATCCGTCTTGCTGAACAGTTCGACCTCGTAGTTCGCCTCTTTTACGTAGTGGACGAAGCTCGGATCGACCACGCCCTTCGACGCGAGCGTGACGAGCGGCACGCCCTCGCCGACGGGGCACGACTTGACGACCATCAGGCGCTCGGCGTTCAGCGTCGTCGACAGCCATGCGGCGAGGCTGTCGGACGTCGTGTCCCAGTTGGTCATCGAATCGGGTGTGACGCGCATCAGGCACACGGGCATCCACACGGCGACCTTGCCCTTGCGCAACGCGCGCCGGATCAGCTCCTCGTTCGTCGCGAGCACGAGATCGGGTAGGACGGCCTGCATGAGAAGCGCGTATTGCGTCATCGCGAGCAGACACATGTTGTGCGCGGCGAGATCGTCGAATTGCCATTCCTGCTGATACGCGCGCACGCTGTCCGCAAAGTCCCCGCCGCCGGGCACGATCACGACGCGCCCGCCGCCGACTTCCCAAAGCTGCGTGAGCCAGTCCCGCAGCGACGGGTCGTGACTCAGGCTTCCCCCGATCTTCACCACCCACATGTCCGTTACCTCGCTCTCGTTCGACTCCACGGCGGCGTTTGCGCCGCGCTGATGGCCCCCCGCCGATGGCCCCCGCTGATACCCGTCCGCGCCCCACAACGCGTCACCCGTTCGATCCCGCGAAGTCCGCATGCGGCCACGCGTGTCGCGCTACGATGCGCAGCACATGCAGCAAAGCCGCGCACGCTCGCGGAAACATTCACGCGGCGCGCGTCGACGCCCGCCGCTGCGCGAGCCCGTTCGCCATCAGCAATGCGACGGCCACGCTCGGCGCGCACGTCGCGATCCATTCGGCGGCGTGCTCTGGCGCGCTCGCCGCCGTGCGCGCGAGCGTGCCGAAGTCCACGTATTCACGCGCATTCGCACGCGCCAGCGACGCCGCCAGAAATCTCCCGCATCCCGCGCCGACGATGGGCGCCCCGTGCAACGACGGATGCGCTTCACACACCTGCGCGAAACTCGCGCCGACCGCTTGCAACTGCGCGTCGCGCCAAGCCAACGCGAACTCGCGCCATTCGTGCTCGGGCGCATCGGCGGCGTCGCGGCCGATCATCCGCGCGAGCCGCGCGCAACTCGCGGCCACCGTCTTCGGACCGTTGTCCGCGCTCGCATGCTGATCGTGCGGCGGCCATAGCTCGCCCGTCAGCCGGTAGACGTCGGCGCTCGTCGCGAACCATTCGTTCATCACGCCCGTCGTCTCGCCGCGAAACGCGATCCGGTGCGCGATGCCGCACAGCGGCGTGCGCACGACGCCGTGATACGCGAGCTCGCCCGTCGCGAGCCGGCCCGCATCGTTGGAGCCGCGCGCCGCGACGCGCCCGGCTACGACGGGCACGATATCCGTCGTCGTGCTGCCGATGTCGATCAGCACACAGTCGCGCATGCGCGTCGCGACGTATTGCGCCGTCGCGAGCCAGTTCGCCGATGCCACCGCTCGCCATTGCGTGACGCTGTACGCGGCGTCGAGCCAGCCAGAAGCGCCCGCAAAGAAAACCGTTGCGTTGCCGATGCGTGCGGCGAGCGCATCGACGATCGCGCGCACGCCGTGCTCGCGGTCCGCGAACAGGTCGACCATCTCGCCCGTCATCGTCACCGCATGGCGCGAGCGCGCGTGAAACGCATCGGGCCAGCGCGCCGCCACATCGTCGATCGCGCGATACAGGTGTTCCAGCCCCTGCCACAGCGGACAGGCCCATTGCGCGATATCGGCGACGGCACCCGACGCGTCGACGCGCGACACCTTCACGTGCGCGCCGCCGACATCCCAGCCGAAGATCGCGAATTCTCTCGAAGCAGAGGACGCGCTCATGTTCCCGTTCCGCAAGTGAAGAGAGCGTTGTCGGCAGCAGGACGGGCACGGACATACAGGCCGTGCGCCGCGAGCACGTCGGCCGCGAGATTACGGCCCAGCCGCGCGGACTGACCCGCATACGCGACCGTCGCGCGCGGATTCACTTCGATGACGACAGGGCCACGGCTCGGGTGCCACACGACGTCGATCCCGGCGAACCCGCGCAGCCCCGGCAACGCGGCCGCGACCTGCTGCGCGAGCGCATCGAGCGCGCGGCCTTGCGCGCCGTGGTGGTCGATGCAGCCGATCTCCACGCCTTCGAAGCCGACGACCCGCCCAGGATGCCCCGCCACGGCCGCCGCGACGCCGATGCGCTGACGGTTGATGCTGACGAGTGTCGTGCGCGATGTATCGCAGCCATCGCAGATCAGCGACACGCTCAGCGGATCGCCGTCCACCCATTCCTGAAGCACCGTGTCGCGCCCCGCTGCGCAGCGCGCCGCATATTCGGCGCGCGCGCCGTCCGCATCGTCGAACACATGCGTATCGAGACCACCCGCGCCGTCGTCGGGCTTGACGACCCAGCGCCGCTGCGTGTGCGCGTCGATCTGCGCGGCTTCGAGTGCGGGCGTCACGGCGATGCCGCGCGACGCGAGGCGCTGCGCCGTCGCGCGCTTGCTCGATGCGAGCGCGATCGCTTCCTTCGTGCAGCCGATCCAGCGCTGGGGACCGACGGCATCGGCGAGATCGAGCATCAGGCCGTCGCACTCCGGCGCGACGATCCACGCATAGTCGTGCTCGCGCGCGGCGCGCCCGACGAATTCGAGCATCGTTTCGCCGGGTTTCGCGCGGCAATGCGCGACGCCGTCGTCGACGGTTTCGAAGCGCGAACTGGCGAAGCTCACCTGCACGCCTTCGAGCTGCCGCAGATCGCCGACAATCGCATCGCGCATCATGCGTCCTTCGACGACGAGCGCGCTCAGGTCCGCGAGACTGCTGTTGTCCACGAACTGCCGGTCGATGCCGCCGCCGGTGAGATACTCATAAACCCAGATCTTCATCAAGGAACGTCTCCGCATGCAGGTGATCCCGGTACTCGATCTGCTCGACGCTCACGCGGTGCACGCGATACGCGGCGACCGCGCGAACTATCGGCCCATCCAGTCTTCCCTTTGCGCGACGAGCGAACCGCTCGCCGTCGCCCGCTCGCTGCTCGCCGCGAGCCGCGCGCGTGTACTGTACGTCGCCGACCTGGGCGCGATCATGTCACGCGATGCCGACCCATCGACGCTCGCCACACTTGCCACGAGCCTCGCCGATCCTCACAGCCAGCGTGACCCGCAACGCGCGCCGCTCGAAATCTGGCTCGACGCCGGCTATGCCGACTTCCCGTCGATGCTCGACCACTTCGCGCGCATCGCTTCCGCTGTCGGCTCCACATTCGAGCGCGAGGCGATTGCGCGCATCGTGCCCGTGTTCGGCTCCGAATCGCTGCGCTCGCCGGACGCGTTGCGTGAAGCCGAAGCGGCCGGCCATGCGCCCATCCTGTCGCTCGATCATCGCGGCGGCCAGCTGATCGCGGCCCCCGACATCGCGGATGCGCTTCGTTCGCCGTCGACATGGCCTTCGCGCGTGATCGTGATGACGCTCGATCAGGTCGGCGCCGATGCAGGCCCCGACCTCGACACCTTCGACGCGATCCGCGCACAAGCAGGCCAGCGAACGCTGATCGGCGCGGGCGGCATCCGTCATCGCGGCGATCTCGATGCAGCGGCACGCAGCGGCGCCGATGCATGGCTGGTCGCATCGGCGCTTCATGACGGCAGGCTCATCGAAACGCTTGCAACTCGCGCACGGTGAACGCGGACGCTTCGGCGTGAACCGCGAAACAATATCCATGCCACGCGGACCGCGTTGCAGCAACGGCGTGTGTCGTCTGCACATTGCGCGCCGTGGTGTCCCGAAGTGACACACTGTTGCAGCGCGGAGCACATACTGTGCTGCGCGCCGCAGGCCGCGCGAAACGCGGAACCGCTTCATTCGCTGAACGTATGTGCTCGCGTTCGACCGTTCGAGCCGCTACGCCAAAAAGCGCGAGACGCATAAGGTCCATCGGCAAGCACCGCGAAAAACGCTAACGCGCACGCACGTGTTGCGCCACGCGAGCCGCCCCTCATCTCATGCGCGCACGACGCGCGGGATACGGGAAATCGGCACGGACCTTGCTGAACGGGTCTTCATGCACGAGTCCAACTCCCACGTCACGAATGCCAATGCGGCCTCGCCCGCCGATGGGCCATTGCCGTTCCCCGCGGCGACGACCGACTGGACCTGCCCGTTCTGCCCGCTGCTGTGCGACGACATCGAGGTCCATCCTGGCAACGACGGGACGCTCACGGCGCCTTTCACCGATTGCCCGCGCCTCGCGCACGCGCTGACGCGCTACGACGCAAGCGACAACGTGTGCTCGCCTTCGATCGACGGCACGCCCGCATCGCTCGATGCCGCGCTCGACGAAGCCGTCACGGTGCTCGCCCGATCGCGCCGCCCGCTGTTCGGCTGCGCGACGGACATTGCGGGAACGCGCGCGCTCTATGCGCTTGCGGCCGGCTGCGGCGCCATCGTCGATTCGTTGCAGGGCGACGCGATGACGGCCGCGACGCTCGCGTTGCAGGATCGCGGCGCGTTCTTCACGACTCTCTCGGAAGTGCGCTCGCGCGCGGACCTGCTCGTCGTCTTCGGCTGCGAGCCGGCCGCGCGGCATCCGCGCTTTTATGAGCGCATCGCGAGCGGCACGGCGATGCAGCGCGAGATACGCTTCGTCGGCTGCGAAGTCGATCCCGTCGCGAGCCGCCTCGACGACGCGCGCGCCGGTTCGATTCTTTCCGCCGCGTCGCTGCACGATGTGCTCGCGCTGTGGTCGGCGATCGCCGAAGGCCGCAAGCCCGAAGCGCTCGAAGACGGCACAGGCATCGCGACCGAGCTTGCGTCGCTGATGGCGCGCATACACGAGGCGCGCTACACGGCATTCGTGATCGAACCCGCCGCTTTACCGCATCCGCATGCGGCGCTGCCGATCGAAGCGCTGCACCGTATCGTCAAGGCGATCAACCGGACGAGCCGCGCCGGCGTGCTGACGCTCGGCGGCGCGGACGGCGCATTGAGCGTCAATCAGGCGGTCACATGGCTGTCGGGCTTTCCGTTGCGCACGCGCGTGTCGAAGCCCGACCGGCTGTCCGGCACGCCGCCGCTCGATCACGATCCGTATCGCTATCGGATGGCGCGCCTGCTTGCGGCGGGCGAACTGGACGCGCTGTTGTGGATAGCGAGCTTCGAGCCGCATGCGCTGCCCGCCGAACTGCGCGACGATGTGCCCGTCGTCGTGCTCGGCGCGCCCACGCTCGCATCGTCGATCGCGTCGCGCGGCGCGAAGACCGTGTTCATTCCCGTCGCTACGCCGGGTATCGACAGCGACGGGCATCTGTTTCGCGTCGATGCGTCCGTTGTCGTGCCGCTGCATCCCGCGCGGAACATTGCGCTGCCCAGCGTCGCGACGATTGCGGCGCGCCTCGCCGATGACCTCGCCGCGCGCGCCGCGTTGACGCGGAGGCCGTCATGAGCATCTCGCGACTGCGGGGCGGCCGCCTCTACGATCCCGCGAACGGCATCGACGGCGAAGTGCGCGACCTGTATATCCGCGACGGCCGCATCGTCGCGCCGCCCGCCGATGGCGCCGTCGACGTGGACTACGACGCGCAAGGCATGATCGTGATGGCGGGCGGCATCGATCTGCACTCGCACATCGGCGGCGGCAAGACGAACCTGTCGCGGCTCCTGCTGCCCGAAGACCATCGCGACGACGCGCCGCGCGACGCCTCGTATGAAGCCGTGCAGGACGAACAGGGCCGCTATCTGCGCATGCCGTCGTGCGGCATCTGCACGCCGGGCACGCTCGCCACCGGCTATCGCTATGCGGAGATGGGCTACACGGCTGCATTCGAGCCCGCGATGATCGCGTCGAATGCACGCCATGCGCATCTGGAAATGGGCGACACGCCGATCATCGACCACGGCGCTTACGTGATGCTCGGCAACGACGAGCTGTTCTTGCAGATGCTCGCCGCGAAGGACGACTTCGAGCGCCTGCGCGATTACGTCGGCTGGACGATGCACGCGAGCCGCGCGCTCGGCGTGAAGGTGGTCAATCCCGGCGGCATTTCGGCGTTCAAGTTCAACCAGCGCTCGCTCGATGTCGATGAGGCGCACGCGCACTACGGCATCACGCCGCGCGACGTATTGCGCACGCTGACGCGCGCGCTCACGGAACTGCGCGTGCCGCATCCGTTGCACGTGCATGCGAGCAACCTCGGCGTGCCGGGCAATATCGATTCGACGATCGCGACGATGGATGCCGCCGACGGCCTGCCCATCCATCTGACGCACATCCAGTTCCATAGCTACGGCACGGAAGGTCCGCGCAAGTTTTCGTCGGGAGCGCGCGCAATCGCGGAGGCCGCCAACGCACGGCCCAACGTGTCGATCGACGTCGGCCAGATCATTTTCGGGCAGACGGTCACGGCATCCGGCGACACGATGATGCAGTTCAAGAACGCGCCGCTCGCGAGGCCGCACAAGTGGATCGTCGGCGATATCGAATGCGATGCCGGCTGCGGCGTGGTGCCGTTCCGCTATCGCGAGCAAAGCTATGTGAACGCGCTGCAATGGATCATCGGGCTGGAGATTTTCCTGCTAGTGAACGACCCGTGGCGCGTGTCGATGACGACCGATCATCCGAACGGCGGCCCGTTCACGAGCTATCCGCATCTGATTCGCCTGCTGATGGACAAGCCGTTCCGCGACGCGCAACTCGATCGGCTGCATCCCGAAGCGAAAGTCGCGAGCGCGCTACAGGAATTGAAGCGCGAGTACTCGCTGTACGAGATTGCGATCGTCACGCGCGCGGGCCCTGCGCGATTGCTCGGCCTGAAGGATCGAGGCCATCTCGGGCCGGGCGCCGCCGCCGACATCGCCGTCTATCCCGACGACGCCGACCGCGAGCGGATGTTCACGTCGCCCGCGTATGTGTTCAAGGACGGCCAGCTGGTCGCGCGCGACGGCAATCTCGTGTCGACGCCGACGGGCGGCATCCACTTCGTCTCCCCCGATTTCGACAGGAGCATCGAAACGACGCTGCGCCAGTACAGCGAAGCGAATCTGGCCACCAATTTCGCCCATGCCGCGATCAGCGACGACGAAATTTGCGCGTGCTGCCGCGGCGGACGGCTGTTGCCCGTCGCGTGCTTCGCGCGGGCATGAGGTTCAGAGCGGACCAACGCGCGATGCAGATCAACGACACCCTGATCGACGACACGTTCGCGGAAGCCTTCCCGATGAAGGCGACGCGGCTCGTCATCACCGCGCACACGCCGCGCTGGGCGCGCGCGGCGGCCGATTCGCTGACGGGCTTCGCGACGTCGGTGATCGACTGCGGCTGCGAGGCGGGCATCGAGCACGAAATCCCCGCCGACGCCACGCCCGACGGCCGGCCCGGCGTCTCGGTGCTGATCTTCGCGGTGTCGTCGAAGGAACTGGCGAAGCAGATCGTGCGACGCGTCGGCCAATGCGTGCTGACGTGCCCGACGACGGCCGTCTACAACGGCATCGATCCGCGCGCGCCGCTGTCGGACGCCGCGCCGCTCGGCGGCTCGCTGCGCTTTTTCGGCGACGGCTGGCAGATTTCGAAAATGCTGAACGGCGTGCGCTACTGGCGCGTGCCCGTGATGGACGGCGAATTCGTCTGCGAGGAAACGGTGCAGACCGTGAAGGCCGTCGGCGGCGGCAATCTGCTGCTGCTCGCGCGCGATCTCGACAGCGCACTGGGGGCAGCGGAAGCCGCCGTCGCCGCGATGCATCGTCTTTCCAACGTAATCACGCCGTTTCCTGGCGGCGTCGTGCGTTCGGGATCGAAGATCGGGTCGAAATACAAAGGCGCGGTCGCGTCGACGAACGATGCGTTTTGTCCGACGTTGATCGGCTTGTCGCATCGCAGCGAACTCGATGCGCAGACCGGCTGCGTGCTCGAAATCGTGATCGACGGATTGACGGATGCCGACGTGGGCGCCGCAATGACAGCGGGCATCGACGCGGCATCGGCAGCAGGCAGTGGTGTCGTGCGCATTTCCGCCGGGAACTATGGCGGCAAGCTCGGGCCCTATCATTTCAGGCTGCGCGAACTGGCCGCGGGCATTGTGCAGCGCGAAACGGGCGGCACGTCGGGCGGCACGACGGACGGCAAGTCGCGCGGCGCGACGAATGCCGCGAAGGACGGCGCGCCATGACCGCGATCACGTTGCGCGTGAAGGACGCGCCGGGCTTTCGCGTCGACGGCTCGCCGCTGCTGCCGTCGGCGTTGTCGGCACTGTCGGGCGAGGCGATCGAGCGGCTCCTGCTGTCCGCCGGCAACGAAGCGTTTGCGATCGGCGATCTGTTCGACGTTTCGCTCGCGACGAACGATGCGCCAGCGCGCGTCGTGATCGAAGGCGATGCGCGCTGGCTGGACGGCATCGGCGCGCATCTCGATGCGGGCAGCGTGCGCGTGACGGGTCCAGTCGGCGATTACGCCGGCTTGCGAATGACGGGCGGCACGCTCGACATCGAGGGCGACGCGGGGCATTTCACCGGCTGCGAGATGAGCGGCGGGCGTCTGACGGTCGAGGGCCACAGCGGCGATTTCGTCGCGGGCGCGCGGCCAGGCGGAATGGAAGGCATGACGGGCGGCACGCTGATCGTCGCGGGCAACGCGGGCGCGCGCCTCGCCGACCGGATGCGGCGCGGCACCGTGCTGATCGGCGGCGATACGGGCGATTACGCGGCGTCGCGGCTCGTCGCCGGCACGATCGGCATCGCTGGCCGTCTGGGTGCACACTATGGCTATGGCATGCGGCGCGGCACACTGTTGCTGCTGCAACGGCCGGAGCGCGTGCCGCCAACCTTTACGGCAGGCGGGCGCGGCTTCGACGTGTTCTGGTCGCTGCTCGCGCGCGCGCTGGCCGCGCAATGCAGCGAGATGGCTTCTGCATCTGCGTTAATGAAGCGACGGCTTACGCCCTTTGCAGCGCTCGATGCGCACCGGCTGCCGCGGCGCTACGCGGGCGATCTTGCCGTCGATGGCCGCGGCGAACTGCTGATCGTCGAATAATGCGGACGCCGCAGAATGATCGAGGGAACCGACATCATGAACGCCACACGCTCGACCGACGTCGCGCGCACGGAAAGGGAAGCGCCAGCGCGCTACCCGATGCCGCTGATCGTGCTGCACTGGCTGATCGCGTTCGGCATCATCGCGATGCTCGCGATCGGCCTGTACATGGTTGGCTTGCCGCGCGGCCTGCCCTTCAAGGCCACGCTGATCAACCTTCACAAGTCGCTTGGCTTGACGATTTTCCTGCTGGTGCTGATCCGCATCGGAGTTCTCATGGTATCCGGCAGGCCGCCGTTGCCGCCGATGCGAGCGTGGCAACGCGCCGCCGCGAGCGCCACGCAGGTTCTTTTATACGTTGCGATGATCGCGATGCCGGTGACGGGCTATCTGGGCTCGTCGTTCAACACGTACGGCACGCGCTTCTGGGGACTCCTGCTGCCGAAATGGGGCTGGGACGACAAGCCGATGCGCGAGTTGTGGTTCGGCATTCATGAGATCGTCGCATGGATCTTCATCGTCATGATCGCGCTGCACGTCGCGGGCGCGATCAAGCATCAGCTGATCGACCGCGACGGACTGTTGCGCAGGATGCTGCCATGACGGCGATGACACTCGACGCTCATCGATCGAAGCGCCTTTTCACGACCTGTTCAGGAGCGCGCGGACAATGAAGATCAAGGTGCTCGGTTCGTCGGCGGGCGGTGGCTTTCCGCAATGGAACTGCAACTGCCACAACTGCGACGGCGTGCGCAAAGGGACGCTCAATGCGCGGCGGCGCACGCAGTCGTCGATTGCCGTCAGCGTCGACGGCATCGCGTGGCTGCTCGTGAACGCGTCGCCCGATATCCTCGCGCAAATTGCCGCGAATCCGGAGATGCAGCCTGCGCGCCACGCGCGCGACACGGGCATCGCCGCCGTGCTGCTGATGGATGCGCAGATCGATCACGTGACGGGCCTGCTGATGCTGCGCGAAAACAGCGCGCCGCTTCCGCTGCATGCGACCGGGGCCGTGTGGCAGGACCTGTCGACGGGATTTCCGATCGTCTCGATCCTGTCGCACTACTGCGGCACCGAGCGCCACACGATCGCGCTCGATGCCGGCCCGTTTGAAATCGGCGCGCTGCCGGGCTTGCGCATCGAAGCGCTGCCGCTGTCGAGCAAGGCGCCGCCCTACTCGCCGCATCGCGCGGCGCCCGAGCGCGGCGACAACATCGGCTTGATGCTCACCGCGCCCGATTCGGGCAAGCGCGTGTTCTACGCGCCCGGCCTCGGCGTGCTAGAACCGCACATCCGCGAGGCGATGCGCAGCGCCGATCTGCTGCTCGTCGACGGCACGCTGTGGACGAGCGACGAAATGATCGAACTGCGCCTGTCGAAAAAAACGGCCGCCGACATGGGTCATCTCGCGCAAACGGGCGCGGGCGGCATGATCGACGTGCTGGATTCGCTCGATAGGCCGAACGCGCGAAAGGTGCTAATACATATCAACAACACGAACCCGATTCTGATCGACGACGGTCCCGAGCGGCGCATCCTCGCGCAGCACGGCATCGAAGTCGCGCACGACGGGATGCTGTTCGAACTGTAGGCGGCGCAAACAGCCGATCCAGACCGAGAAACGGAGAAGCGATCGATGAGGCTCACGAGCGATACCGGCCCCGCATGGACCCGCGAAGAATTCGAAGCGCAGTTGCGCGCGAAGGGTCAGGCGTATCACATTCATCACCCGTTCAACGTGAAGATGAACAGCGGCGGTTGCTCGCGCGAGCAGATTCGCGGCTGGGTCGCGAACCGCTTCTACTATCAGATCAATATTCCGCTGAAGGATGCCGCGATTCTCTCCAATTGCCCCGACCGCCCGACGCGCCGCCGCTGGGTGCTGCGCATTCTCGATCACGACGGCTACGGCGACGACGAAGGCGGCATCGAAACGTGGGCGCGCCTGGGCGATGCCGTCGGGTTATCACGCGGCGAATTGTGGTCGCTCGAACATGTGGTGCCCGGCGTGCGCTTCGCCGTCGACGCGTATGTGAACTTCGCACGGCGCGCGCCGTGGCAGGAAGCCGTTTGCTCGTCACTGACGGAAATCTTCGCGCCGCAGATTCATAAGGACAGGCTATCCACGTGGCCCGATCACTATCCGTGGATCAAGCCCGAAGGACTCGCGTATTTCCGCTCGCGCATCTCGCTCGCGCAACGCGATGTCGAACATGGACTCGCCGTCACGCTCGATCACTTCCGCACGCGCGAGCAACAGGAACGCGCGCTCGACATCCTGCAGTTCAAGCTCGACATTCTGTGGACCATGCTCGACGCGATCGAAAAGGCTTTCCCCGCATGAATACGCCCACGAACACTCCGCACGACAGCGCCGCGCAAGGTGGTGAAAAGCGCGGCCCGAAGCTCAGCAGCCTGTTTCGTCTGCAATGGGAACCGGCGCAGAATGCGCATGTGCTGCTGTACCCTGAGGGCATGGTGAAGCTGAACCAGAGCGCCGCGCAAATCCTGTTGCGTTGTGACGGCACGCGCGACATGCCGACGCTCGTCGCGGAGCTCGAACAGGCGTTCAACGCGACGGGACTCGCGCCCGAAGTCCAGGCATTCGTCGACCACGCGCGCTCGCGTGGCTGGCTGGAGTGACAGCATGAGCGATCTCGCGATTGCAGAACGGCAGCAGGGGCAGCAGGCGGCGCGCGGCGACGTCGGGCCGCCGTTGTGGCTGCTGGCGGAATTGACGTACCGCTGTCCGCTGCATTGCGCGTTCTGCTACAACCCGGTCGACTACACCCGCCAACGCGACGAGCTGAGCACCGCGCAATGGATCGGCGTATTGCGCGAGGCGCGCAAGCTCGGCGCCGCGCAGCTCGGCTTTTCAGGCGGCGAGCCGCTGATGCGCGACGATCTCGAAGAACTCGTCGCCGAAGCGCACAAGCTCGGCTTCTACACGAACCTGATCACATCGGGCGTCGGCCTGACGGATGCGCGGCTCGACGTGCTCAAGGCGAACGGGCTCGATCACATCCAGTTGTCGTTTCAGGATTCGACCCAGGAGCTGAACGACTTTCTGAGCAGCACGCGTACGTTCGACCTGAAGAACCGCGTTGCGCGCTCGATCAAGGCACACGGCTTTCCGATGGTGCTCAACTGCGTGCTGCATCGCTACAACCTGCCGCACGTCGACAAGATCATCGACATGGCGCTCGCGATGGGCGCCGAATATCTCGAACTTGCGAACACGCAGTACTACGGATGGGCGCACACGAACCGCGCGCAACTGATGCCGACGGCCGAGCAGCTGCGCGAAGCGGAAGCCGTCGTCGAACGGTATCGTCGGGAGATCGGCAACCGCTGCAAGATCTTCTTCGTCGTGCCCGACTACTTCGAAACGCGGCCCAAGCGCTGCATGAACGGCTGGGGCTCGGTGTTCCTCGGCGTCGCACCCGATGGCGCCGCGCTGCCCTGCCATTCCGCGCGCTCGCTCCCCGGCCTCGCGTTTCCGAACGTGAAGGACATGCCGCTGGCCGACATCTGGTACGCGAGCGACGCATTCAACCGCTTTCGCGGCTTCGAATGGATGAAGGAGCCGTGCCGCAGCTGCGACGAAAAGACCAAAGACCTCGGCGGCTGCCGCTGCCAGGCGTATCTGCTGACACATGACGCCGCCAATGCCGATCCCGTCTGCGACAAGTCGGAGCATCACGAGCGGGTCGTGCAGGTCGTACGTGACGCGGCCAGACGTGGCGCGACGCTCGCACCCGACGAACAGCCCGTCATGTTCCGCAACGACGCGAATTCGCGGCAGTTCGCCGCTGACGCACAAAGCGGCGCGGAAAACGGTGCACATGGCGGCACACGCGCGGCAACGGGAACGACCACAACGACAACGCCCCCCCCAAAAGAGAGAACACGATCATGACGACGCCCGCCATCTCCGTGCTTCTCGTCGACGATCACGCCGTCGTGCGCGAAGGCTATCGACGTCTGCTCGAACTCAGCCCCGATGTGCGCGTCGCGGGCGAAGCGGCCGACGCGATGCAGGCTTACCAGCGCTTCTGCGCGTTGCAGCCGGATGTCGTCGTGATGGATCTTGCGTTGCCGGGCGCGAGCGGCATCGAAGCGATGCGCCGGATGCTCGCGCGCGAGCCCGAAGCGCGCGTGCTGATCTTCAGCGTGCACGAAGAGGCGCTTTTCGTGCGCCGCGCGTTCGATGCGGGCGCGAGCGGCTATGTGACGAAGGCGAGTGCGCCCGATGTGCTCGTCGAAGCGGTGCGCGCCGTCGCCCGACGCGTGCGCTATCTGAGCGCGGACGTATCGCACGCGCTCGCGTTGCGGACAATGTTCAACGAAGGGCCGCCGGGACGCCAGTTGTCCGCGCGCGAGTTCGAAGTGCTGCGTCTGCTCGTGCAGGGCTATACGCTGCCCGTGATCGCCGAGCGGCTCGGCCTGAGCCAGAAGACGATTGCGAACCATCAGTCGGCGATCCGGCAGAAGTTCGGCGCGAACAATGGCGTGCAGCTCGCGCAGATCGCGCAGCGCCTGGGGCTTCAGTTCTCCGAGCTCGCCTCGCCTCACGAGCTTTTCGGCTCGTCGGGTTCGATGGGAACACTCGGAGCGCTGGGCTCGGGCAGCACGACATGAGGCGGCACGCGAGCGCATAGCAGAAAGCCTCGTCCCGGCTCGCTCGCGACATGGAACTCGCCGCCGAGAGCCTCGACGCGCTCGCGCATGCCGACAAGACCTAGCCCCGCGCGAGGCTTCGACAGATCAGTGCCGGGGCCGTCGTCGGCGACCGTCACGACGACCGGGCCGCCGCGCTCGCCGTCCAGCGGCGCTCTCACCAGATAGATTTCGACGCTCGACTCGCGCGCGAACTTCGACACGTTCGTCAGCGCTTCCTGCACGAAGCGATAGAGCGTGATGTTGAGCGCATCGGTGAAGCCGTCGAAGTCGCCGTCGACGGTGAGCTTGAACGACGCATCGGGCAGGCGCTCGCGCCAGCCTTCGACGCAATGCTCGAGCGCGCTCGGCAAGCCGAGTTCGTCGAGGCCGATGGGCCGCAGCTTGCGGATCATGCAGCCGATCTGCCGATAGACGAAGCTCGCGCTTTGCATCACGGCAAGCGACGCGCGATGAATCTCGCCGCTATCCGCCGACAGATCGCGAATCCGCGCGGCATCGAGCGCGATTGCGTTCAGGTGTTGGCCCAGTTCGTCGTGCAACTCGCGCGCCAGATGACGGCGCTCCGCTTCCTGCGCTTCGATGCCCTCGCTCGCGAGACGCCGGTTGTCGGCGAGAAGCCGCGCGGCCTCCTCCTCCGCCGCGCGCCTGCGCAGCAATTCCCTTTGCGACTCCCTATAGCGCCGCCACGCGAACCACGCGCAGCCCGCCGCGAGCACGAACATCGTGACGGGCAGTTCGTCGAGCTGATAGCGCTCGGCATTGCGGGTCCATCGATAGGCAAGCTCGCTCACGTCGAACGTCGCGCACAACGCCCAGACGATCACCGTCAGCACCACGACGCACGAGAGCTCGATCGATGCGGCTGAGTGCGATTCTTTTGTGCGGCCTTGGTCGTGACTTTTCGCGTGACTTTTCGCGTGACTTTGCGCGTGGCCCGCCTTGCGCGGTGGCGTCGCGCGCGGCTGCGCGGCGGGCGCTTGCGTTGCGCTCGCCGCATCGGCTCGGCTGCCTGCTGCTTGCCGCGGGTCCGGCGCGGGGTTGGCCGGATTCACTGAAGAGAGGGCTTCGGGCATGAGCGTATCGATGGAAGCAGTGACTCATTCTACTCATCCGACGGGCGCTTTTCGCGTCGCCGATGCGGCAAGGAAGGCTTCCCGAAAGAATCGGGAAAGCTTCCCGGGCGGCAGGCGCCCTTCATATGCGACTCTGCATGGAACGGCAAACAAGGCAGAAAGCAGGCAACAAGCAGCAGAGAGGGCATTCATGCGCAGCCCGAACGATCTGCCACCGCCGATAAGGCTAGAACAACCCGCTGGAGACGACAACCATGAGACAAACGCGGCGCACATCGCGGCGCGCGCGCTTGCATGCGCGCAAGGGCGCTATTCAGCTCGTAGTCGGCAGCGCGCTGGCGAGTCTCTGCGCCGCCGCATGGTCGCCGGAAGCCGCGACGCCGCCCGCCAGCGCACAGGAAGCGACAACGAAAGAAGCGCCACAAGACACGGCGCAGAACGAGTCGCCAGACGAGTCGCAACAGGTGGCGCAAAACCAGAATTCTCCGCAGGAAACGGAACAGCCACCGATACTCGTGATCGGCACGACGCCGCTCGTCGGCATCGGCACTGCGATCGAGCTCGTGCCCGCGAACGTGCAGAGCATACGCGGCCGCGAGATCGACCAGCAGCATCCGAACACGCTCACCGACTACTTCGCGAGCAACCTGCAGAGCGTCGATATCAACGATGCGCAAGGCAACCCGTCGCAAGTCGACATCAACTATCGGGGCTTCACGGCTTCGCCGCTCGTTGGCACGCCACAGGGGCTGTCCGTCTTTCTCGATGGCGTGCGCGTCAACGAGCCGTTCGGCGACGTCGTGAACTGGGACCTGATACCTCAGGCCGCAATCGAAACGATCCAGCTGATTCCCGGCTCGAATCCGACCTTCGGCCTCAACACGCTCGGCGGCGCGATCGCGATCACGACGAAGAACGGCAGCACGTCGCCGGGCGGCGAGGCGGAGATCAGCGGCGGCTCGTGGGGACGTAAGAGCGCGCAGATCCAGCAAGGCGGAATGATCGGCAGCAACCTCGACTATTACTTCACGGCAAACGCGACCAACGACGACGGCTGGGCCGATCACAACGGCAGCCGTCTGCGCCAGGCATTCGGCAAGCTGCGCTATCACGATGCCGACAACACGCTGTCGATCTCGGCGGGCGGCGCGGACAACACGCTCGACGGCTCGCAGACGATCCCGCGCTCGTTCCTCGACAACCGTTCGCAGGCTTACACGTTTCCGGATCAGAACAGGAACGAGGTCGGCTATCTGACGATCGCGGGCGAGCATTACTTCACGCCCAATATCCAGTTGAGCGGAAATCTCTACTATCGGCACTACCGCAACGAGAACGTGAGCAGCAACGTCAACGACGACTTCGATCCCGATGATCCCGACGATGCGCCGCCCGCGACCAACCTGCAATCGACGATCTCCACGGAGAGCTACGGCGGGAGCTTGCAACTGTCGCTGCTGCAACAACTCTTCGGCAGGCGCAACGAACTGGTGCTCGGCGTGGCCGCCGATCTGGCGAACTCGCATTTCACGCAGTCGTCGCAAAACGCGGTCTTCACCGACACGCGCGCGACGATCGGCACGGGTCCGTTCGTGCCGACCACGGATGCGAAGACGCGCAACGAAACGTATGGCATCTATTTCAACGACACGTTCTCGTTCAACGAGCAATGGTCGATGACGCTCGCGGGCCGCTACAACTGGTCGCGCACGACGATCGGCGACGAAAGCGGCCAGCAGCCGCTGCTCGATGGCCGCCACGTGTTCTCGCGCTTCAATCCCGCTGTCGGCGTCAACTGGAATCCGACTGACAACTTCACCGCCTATGCGACCTACAACGAAGGCATGCGCTCGCCGACGTCGATCGAACTCGCGTGCGCGGACCCGGATGCGCCATGCTCGCTGCCGAACGACTTCATCGCGGACCCGGCTCTGAAACCCGTGATCTCGAAGACGTTCGAAATCGGCGCGCGCGGAAGGCTCGGCGGCAATACGACATGGAGTGCCGCGCTCTATCGCACGACGCTCGACGACGACATTCAGTTCGTCAGCAGCAATGGCGCGTCGAGCACGCTCGGCTTCTTTCAGAACGTCGGCAAGACGCGCCGTCAAGGCATCGAGCTCGCGGCGCGCACGAAGTACGGCCCCGTCGGCGTGAGCGCGAGCTATAGCTATGTGGACGCGACGTATCAATCGACGTGGACGGAGAGCAGCGCGAGCAATTCGAGCGCCGACGCGAACGGCAACGTCACGGTGAAGCCGGGCGACCGCATTCCGGGCATTCCGGCCAACACCGTGAAGGTGCGCGTCGACTACACGCCGATCGCGAAGTGGAACATCGGCACGAACCTCACGTACCGGGGCAGTATCTTCGCGCGCGGCGACGAGAACAATCGGGATGTGAACGGCACGGTGGCCGGCTACTTCCTGATCGATCTCGATACGACGTACAACGTGACGAAGCAGCTACAGATATTCGCGACCGTCAAGAATCTGCTGAACAAGCACTATGCGAACTTTGCGATTCTCGGCGAGAACTTCTTCAACGGGCCGAACCATATGTTTGATCCGATCAATGTCGCCAACGAGCAGTTCCTCGGGATCGGCGCGCCGCGCGGCGTGTGGGTCGGCTTGCGCTACGCGTGGAAGTAATTGAAGCGAGTCAGCTTTATATTCCCGCTTACCACCAAAGTCATATAGGCCTGGGCGCGTGCAAAAACCATACTGGGTTCAAGCCGCGTGGCCGCACAGTCATCTTTCGCATGGCCGGGCTTTCGCGAGGCTGACTACGTGTCAACGAATTCAATCCTGTCTTGCCACAGATTCTGATGGTTGTGCACGTCTAAAAGTCGGCGTGGCTGTCCGCCTTCTTCGAATGCGGCCCACGCTTTCGTCTCGGTCCGGCGCAACCGCGTAATGCGCTGCAATTGTTCGAAGGAGACTCAAATGAAGACGATGCTCATCCTCTGCGGCGGCGTGCTCTGCCTGTCAGCCTTGCAGGCGTATGCGCAGGAAAGCGCTACCGGCACGGCAACCTCGACGCCCACGACGCCGGACACCGTCGTCAACTCGGAAGGCCCTGGCATGTCGGCAACGTCGATGTCGGGCGGCGCGGCCATCTCGCATGGAAAGACGCGCAGCGAGGTGTATCAGGATCTCGTGCGCTCGCAAAAGAATGGCGAAGCCGCGCGCCTGAACGAACTCTTCAAGGGCGGCAACTGAGCGACACGATTGCATGCCGTTCGAAAAAGCCCGGCACGAAGCGGGGCAAAAAGCGGGGCCTGTCAGCGATGACAGGCCCCGTTGCATGTTCGCCTTACGGATCGATGCCACGTTTCTTCCATCGGCGTGACAGAAAGCGCCCCGCACCGCCCCGCTCTGGTAGCAATCTCGGCAGCCACGCATGCTCTCCGACGGGCACGGTAGGCGGGCGCGCCGTGGCAGGACAGGTGTCGACAAGCTCATGCGGCGATGCGCCCGGCTTGGCAGGGGTGGGGTCTTCATCGGCCGCCTTCTGCTCGATCCATTTGCGGCTCGCGAGCGGATTCATCGTGGTCGCCGCTTTCTTCGACGCGTTCTTCGTTGCCTTCTTCGCTGCCGTCATCGGCGTGAGGACCGCGGCCTCGCCCGTCACCTTCGCTTGCGCGAATAAACGCGACACTTGCGGCGCGGCCGCGCTCGTTCCCGTGATGGCAGCGAGACTCCCGCTGCGCGTGCTCGCGCCCAGCACGCCGGCGCAGGCGGGCGAGTCCTCGCTGACGGCAGTCGCATCGGGTCCGTTTCTCTGCTTCGTGCGAAGCGAAGGTCCCGTCGATGAATAGAGCGCCGCCTTGCCGTCCGTGCGCCGATAAGCGCCGACCACGACGGTATAGTCACCCGTCGCGATCGAACTCAATGTGCTGCTGCGCCTTATCCACGATTCCATGTTGCCCTTGTCGAAGTCCCTCACATGCGAACCCGAGATGAAGCGCTTGTAGAGCGGATCGTCGAAGCGCGACTGGCGTCCGCGTATCGGGTAGCCAAACGCCGTTTCGTTACGCTGTACCCACGCGTGCAGGGTCAGCGCTTCGCCCCGGCGTGCCGTGTTCGACACGATCACGCTCCAGTTGCCTGCCGGCGTCGCATCGCGCGAAGGATCGCGCGTGAGGGTGGGCGCGAGCGCAATCAGGATCATCCTGTTGTCGCCCGTCGCGACGCGGTCCAGATACACGGATGCGCACAGCACATTGCTGCCCGGTTGCCACGCGTAGAAATTTTTCACCGACATAGCGGGGCTTTTATCGCCCGTCGGCGGATACACCTGGATTTTGACCTTCGACGGATCGGCATGCTCAGGCAGCCATAGCTCCAGAAAACTGGGCGTCGCGCAATCGGGCAACACACGCCATGTGATGCTCTTCGATTCGCCATGCGCAAGCTCGACGTTCGCATGACAACGCAGCACGTTGCTGTTTCCCGCAGGCACGACGACGCATAGATCGCGATGCTGATCGATCAGCTCGTCGATGGCTCTTTCGATGATCGAACTGCCGTCGTGCGGGCCCGCCATATAGCCGTAACTCAGATTGAGCACCACGCAGTAGTCGTGGCCCAGGGCGACAGCAAGATCGTCGGCGCGGCGCAGGATGTAGCGCATCGCGTCGAGCGCATGGGTGGCGAACCAGAGTCCCGATGTATCGCGCACGGTCCGCCCGGGCGTCCTGAACTGCACGCCGATCAGACGCACTTTTTCGAGCGCTTTCTTTTCGTCGCCCAACCGCTGAAGGAAAGCCGCATGCAGATCGCCGGGCCGCACGCCGCCTGCGAGGTCCATCGCTTCCGTGCCGTGCGCCCAGCGCTTGCGCACGCCGATGTAGCCCGCCTCCGCATAAACGGCGTCTTCATCGATCAATCCGCCTTGCGTGTGACGCGCGAGCATATCGTCGATCCCGGCCTTCGAGAGTTCGCGTCCATAGTGCAGGCCAGGCGCCGCGTCGGGCGCGTCATCCTGATTCCAGAAGTATTCGATCCGCGTGGCCGAAGGAGCACCGGAAGAACGAAAGCGTTCGTGCGCAAATGCGAGGCCATCGTCCATCACGCCGAGGAACACGATGCGATCGCGCTTCGCGCCCGTTGCCCTCGTCTTTGCCTGAGAAGCGGGAGTGAACTGCGGGCCCGTGCCCGCTGCGAGCACCGTCGCTGCCAGCGATGTGCCAATGGCCTGATCGTCGGGCACAATCGGCATGCCGAGTTCGAAGCGCTTCACGAAGCCCTTTAGCGATGTGTCCAGCTTCGCAAAGAACAGCTTCGTCACGGCGGCCGTCAGGAAGTGCGTGCGTTCGAGATCGTGCGGCGGATAGCGATAAAGCGACGACACCCGTATCCACGCTTTCCACGCCGCGTGCGTGCTTTCGAGACTCTCCGCGAACGACTGTGCCGTCAACGGCGAGCCATCCGGTCCAGACTCTTCGAGCTCGATGATGATGCGCACCCAGCCCGCGGGCGGTCCGCCCAGGTCGGCGAACAGCGTCGCATCGGCCCACGCCAGATACGGGTCGGCTCGCGCCGTGCCGTTCGCGCGCCCCGTCCAGTCCAGACCGCTCCACGCACCCGCCTTGCCCGTCAACGATTGCCAGGTCATCGTCCACCTCGCTTGAACAGGATCGAAGGGCTAGAACGCCGTGTTCGCGAGGCCGTTGCCGTTCCACTCGCTCTCGGCCTGATTCCACAGCCACGACAGAATGTTCGAACCATCGACGGAGTGCGCGCCCGGCTTCTTCCAGCCGAGAAACGGAAACTTCGCCAACACGGCCGCCTTCGACATCTTGTGCGCCTTTGCGTATGCATCGACATCGTCGTCACTCAACGGCTCGTGATAGTCGAAATCGGGATTGCCGTTCGGGTTCTTCGCCGAGAGCACGTGTCCCTTGAACTCGCGCGACGTGATCTTGCCGTCTGCGAGTGGATCTCGCTTCGCGTTCTGAGCCCCTTTCGGCTTCCTCAGGTTGCGCGTGCAGCGCGCGACGAAATACTCGCCAAGCGAGGTGCCGAGCACATGGCCCGCAATGCTGTCGATGGGGAAATGAACGCCCGCCACCGTTCGATTGACGGCGACGCGATAGGCCTGCCGCATCGCCTGCTGGTAGTACACGGAATGGCGGCCCTGCTTGAACAGCGCGCACAGCACGACGGCGATGATGAACGCCTGGGTCGAGTGGCCGCTCGGCAGCGAGCCGTGCCCCGGCGTCTGGATCATCGGCTGCACCTGCTGCGAGTACTCGAGCGCTCTTGACGCCGCGATTGCGTGCTTGAAGCGGATCTCGACGAAAATCGCGAGGCGCACTGCGGTGTCGAGCAGTTCGATCGTCTTCGGCGTGCGGCTCGGATGCAGATAGATCAGCATGCTCCAGAAGGCTACCTGCGGGCCCATCTGGCAAAGTATTTCCGCTGAGCGATCCTCGCGAAGGTCCGCATAGAAGTCGAGCCATTCTGCCTGCTTCGCGAACACGTCCTTGTCCGGACGATGCAGGCTCACGATGTCGACTTCGGTGCCGCCCTTCGCCGGCCGGTGCGAGAGCTGCGGATACGCGAGCGTCTTGCTCCCTTCGTTCTGTATCCAGAAGCGCAGGTTCGACAGCAGCTCGAAATCGAACACCGTCGCGCGCACCCACGGCTCCCATCGCCATAGTTGGCGGTAGTCGTCGATTGCGCAGAAGTTCTCCTTGTCGAAATCGACCGTGACGCGCTCCGGCGGATGCCAGCTGCCGACAATGCCATCGCGATGCCCGATCAGCGCACCGGCGAGAAGCGGCGCATCCGACGACCCACCGCCCACATCGTACACACCGCCCGCACCGCCGCCGCCCGAAGGCACGCCTGCACCGCCCGCACCACCTGCCCCACCTGCGCCACCCGCTCCGCCTGCGCCTCCTGCACCGCCAAGTCCGCTCACGATAGGCCTCCTCTGTCAGGAATCCTGCACCGCATTCACACCTTCTTCTACGCAGGCAAGCCTGCCTGACGCAATGCTTCCGACCATATCTTCCCGGTCTTGTACGCGCCGCTCGGCGAGCGTTCGAGATAGCTCGTGACCGTCAGCGTCGGCTCGATGGCGAGCACTTCGTTGAGCGTCAGCCGCGCGGCATCGAGATCGCCGAGCAGCGATTGCGCGATCGCCAGCGCGCGCAACGTCGATGTATGGGTGCGATTGACGCGCAACGAGCGTTGCGCGAGCTCGACGGCGCGCTCGTAACACCCGGCCGACAGCGCCGCCGTCGCGCCCAGCGATTCGTAGAAGTAGCGCAACGGATCGAGCGGCGACAGACGCAGCGCGCGCTCGGTCGCGTCGACGGCGTCGTCGCCTTCGCCTTCGAATGCGAGCAGCGTGCCTTTGAGCAGCCACGCAAGCGAATCGTTTGGATTGACCGCGAGCGCGCTTTCGTAGCGCTGCTGTCCGACGTCGAGCTGCTTGAGGAGGTTCGTGTGCACGAAGCCGTCGATCGTCATCGCGAGCGAGCATTCGGGATCGGCGTCGAGCGCGCGGCGCGTGCAGCCAAGCGCTGCCTGCGCCTCGGCGGCGCGATCGTTGGTCCAGCCGCGATTGAAACGCAGTACGTGCCATTTTCCGAGCCACGCATGCGGCAAGGCCTGTCTGCGCGCGCGCTCTATCAGCGCTTCGAGCATGTCGCGTGCGCGGTTGAAGTCATGTGAGACGCCGCGATGCATCAGCACGATCGCGCTCATCAGCAGCGTCGAGCTTTCGAGCGTCGGCAGCGCTTGCGAACGCGCGCGCTGCAACTCGCGGTCGATGATCGCGCCGCTCGTTTCGGCGACGACGCGATCGATCATTTCATCCTCGCCGAGCATGATGTGCGTCGCGCGGCCCTTGATGCTCGCCGTCCAAAGAATGTGGCGCGACTTCGCTTCCGCGAGTTCGACGACCAGCACGACCTGATCGCCCGACGTCCGATATGCGCCCGACAGCACGTAGCGCGCGCCGAGGAACGCGCTGATTTCGTCGAGCGTCGCGTCGCGCTCGCGAAACGCCGTCGTCGACAAACGCGAGATCACTTGCAGCTCGGCCGTGCGCGACAGCGACGAGATGATCTCGTCCGCCATCACTTCGCCGAGCACCTGTTGCCCCGCCTCGCCGCCGCGCGACACGAAAGGAATCACGGCGATCGTGGGCCGCAACTCGGGCAGGAACGCGGTCCCCCTTTCGATCACGGGACGCGGACCAGGCGGGCCGATCCGATACGCGCGCACGGGCTGTTCGAAATGCTTGACGTGACATTCGCCCAGGTCTTCGATGTCGGCATCGAGATCGGGTGTCAGCTGGTCCCGCACCTGCGCCGATACGACGATCTCGCCGGGCCCCGCGAGCGTATAGAGCCGCGCGGCCAGATTCACGCCGCGGCCGTAGACGTCGCGCTCGTCTTCGTAAAGCTCGGTGACGTGCAGGCACATGCGCAACAACATGTGCTGCTGCGGCGGCAGCCCCGTGTTGATTTCGCCCGACGCGCGCTGGATCGTGAACGTCGCCGCGAGTCCATCGCGCAGTTCGACGAACGTGACCATCAGTCCGTCGCCTTCCGTTCTGATCAGACGTCCGTGATGCGCGGGTACGATGTCGTTCTCGATGTGCGCCTTGAACTTGCGCCACCGTCCCGCTGCTTCCACTTCGTTGTCCTGGATCAGCCGGCACGACTCCACGAGGTCCATGAACAGAACCGTGCGGACGACGCGCGCCAATCCGTCGGATGGGCAGGAAGAATCTGTGATCACTTTCTTCAAGCCTTTTTAAAGAGCACCTGCTACCGGCTGACGATCCGTTTCATTGCAATCAGGCAGTTCTGCGAATGTCTCGCAATGCAATTGCGGCACACGCGCCACGCGGCGCTGCGCAGAGTTGATCGAACAAACGGATGGTTCGCCTGTCTTGCCGGACGCAGTGGAATGCGCGCCCGACACCTCGGATCGACGTGCGATTGCTATGTGTTATAGATCAAAAACACCGTTTAAAACGGCCTTTTTTCTCGCAGCGTACGTGCGTCATTCAATGGCAGGAAACGGGGCACAGCGATTGGTGCCGCGTATGTAAATAAACCGCTGCAAACGAAACTAGTTTTTCGAGCGCAGCTTGTCCGCTTCGAGTCGCCGCGTGATCAGGTGGATCAGATACGTCGCGAACTCGGGGTCCTGGTAGTAGAGGCGCATCGCGTCGGTGGCCGACACCATCAGCAGTTCGCAATCGCTGATACAACGTGCCGTACAGGTGCGCCGATGGTCCGGCGAAAAGAGACCGATCTCGCCGAGTATCGCGCCGCGTCCCACTTCGATATTGATCTCCGCGAGACTCACGGTGCCGCGCACGACGTAGTACAACGCATCGCTGGGATCGTTCTTGTGAAAGAGCACTTCGCCGGACTTGAAGCGCGTGGGCGTCGTGAACGCGAGCAGCCTGCCGACGGACAGATGGCCGTCGAGCGCGCGATGCAACTGCGCATCGCCGATCTGCCGCAGCCGCGCAGCCGCCACGCTCGCCTGCCCGCGGCTGCCGACCTTCAGCGCCTTGTACACGGTGTACAGATGCACCTTGACGGTGCCCTCCGTGATGTTCAACTGCTTCGCGATCGACTTGTTCGTTTCGCCGCGCGCCGCCAGCGCGAGCACCTGGATCTGGCGCGGCGTCAGCACGTGCTCGTTCATTTCGTCGGCGAGCGCATCGGATGCGCGCACATCGTTCGCAGACGCGGGCAGCGCTGCTTCGTCCGGCACGAGCGGCGCCGAAGCGGGATAACGGCTGCCCGCGAGCAGAAGACGCAGCGCATCCAGCAGCGCCTCGCCCGATTCCGATTTGTCGAGATGGCCCGCGACGCCCGCCGTGACATATTTCTCGACGGTCTTTGGATCGACGGCCGTCAGCAGCACGAGCACGGGCAGTCCTGTCTGTAGCCGCTGCGATGCATTGGCCGCGCTGAGCGCGTCGGGCACGCTGTCGCCGTCGAGCACGACGAGATCCGCGAGCCGCTCGTCGTCGAGTATGTTCGAGGCGAAGTCCGCGCATTTCACTTCGACGCACTCGGCCAGGTCGCCGAGCAGACGCGCGACGCCATCGCGAAACAGACCTGCGGGAGCGATGAAAAGAATCAGCATGCGCGTGAAGTGCTTTCCGGATGGTCCAGAGTCCGTACGCGCTGCTTGCGGCCGTCTTTATCGTATGAATATAGTGTCGCGGCGCGATGCAAGCGTGCGCATCGCTAACCGTTATAGGCGACGCAAGCCGATGCGTCTGCCTGCCGATCGGGTTTCAGTGCTTCAGCGCACGAATGTCTCGACGATTCCAGCCCCTGCGCACAACAGCACGACAAGCAAAGGCCGCACGTTCCAGCGCGTGAGCAGCAGCAGCGACACGACAGCGACGGCGAAATCGGCTGCCGACAAGATGGCGCTCGTCCACACGGGCGCATAAAACGCGCTCGCAAGCAGACCGACGACAGCGGCATTCGCGCCCGCAAGCAACGCTGCAACGGACGGACGCGTTCTCAGCGCCTGCCAGTGCGGCAGCACGGCGATGACGAGCAGCAGCCCCGGCAGAAAGATGCCGACGGTTGCGCAGAGCGCGCCGAGCCAGTGAGCGGACGAAGGGCTCATCATCCAGCCGAGGTACGACGCGAACGTGAAGAGCGGCCCCGGGACGGCCTGCGCCGCGCCGTAGCCCGCGAGAAAATCGTTCGCAGAAATCCATCCGCTTGCGACTGTCGCCTGTTGCAGCAGCGGCAGCACGACATGGCCGCCGCCGAACACGAGCGCGCCGGAGCGATAGAACACGTCGAAGATCCGGATCGTCCATGTGGCGGGCAGAAGCGCTTCCAGCGCGGGCAGACCTGCGAGCAGCACGCAGAACAGCACGAGCGCAATGCCGCTTGCGGCGCGCGGCAAAGCGAATGCGTGCGCATCGGCGGACGCGCTGCTTGCAACGGGTGCAGCGCAAGCCGGCGATGCCGACGACAATCGCCGCACGACGATGCCGAGCAACGCGCCACCGCCGATCACGATGAGCTGCGCGTACGCGCTATTGAGCACGCTCAAGAGCGCGAGCGCGGCAAGCGCGATGGCGGCGCGCGCACGGTCGGGGCACAGGCGGCGCGCCATGTCCCAGATCGCCTGCGCGACGACGGCCACGGCGACGAGCTTCAGCCCGTGAACGAGTCCCTTGCCGGGCATGTTGTCGAGCAGTCGAGCAAGGCTCGCGTAACCGGTCAGCAATACCGCCGACGGCAGCGTGAAGCCCAGCCACGCCGCGAGCCCGCCCCACCATCCCGCGCGCAGCAAGCCAATCGAAAAGCCGACCTGGCTGCTGGCCGGTCCGGGCAGGAACTGGCACAGCGCGATCAGATCGGTGTATGTCGAATCGTCGAGCCAGCGGCGGCGCTCGACGAACTCGCGGCGGAAATACCCAAGATGCGCAATCGGTCCGCCGAAACAGGTGCAGCCCATTTGCAGGAATACCCATAGCACTTCGAATGCGTTGCCTGCGCGCGTCCGCTGACGCGACGTGCTTTCACTTTCCATAAGTGTCGCCAACGGGCGTGAAGTTCGGATTTGCGGATTGCGCCGATGGGCGCGCCGATGCGCGCATCACTCTAACGCAAACCGCAAGCACAGGGTGTTATCCAACTCGCGTGCGTGCGTCGGCGGTGAGATGAACGGGAAACAGCGCGTCGGGTCTTGCGCCTGAAGTCGGCGTGCAGAGCGGGCATCGTGTGCCGAGTGCCCGCACTGCTTCGCGCTTCACTTGAGATCGACGGTCACGAAGCTGCGCGCGTGATTGCGCTGGATCAGCAGCGCGGCCTTCTTGCCCGCCTTCGCCGCGAGCGACGCGAGTTCATCCTGCGATGCGACCAGCGTGCCGTTGAGCGACAGCACGACATCGCCTGGCTTGATGCCGGCGCTGCCCGCCGTCCCCGACACGTCGTCGACCATCAGGCCTTCGGCGAGGCCCGTGGTGCGCCGCTCGTCATCCGTGAGGGGATGCATCGTGAGGCCAAGGTGATCCAGCGGACCTGCATTGCCCAAGCTTGCGCTCACGTCCGTGCCCGAGGCTGCATTCGCCTGTTGCGCCGATGCGCCGACGCCGACCATCACCGTCATCTGCTTGCGATTGCGAATGAGCGTCAACGGGACTTTCGTTCCCGATTGCAGCGCCGCGTCCTGCGCGGCGAAATCGTCCGCGTGCTCGACGGGCTTGTCGGCAAGCTTCACGATCACGTCGCCAGGCTTGAGGTTGCTCGCCGCCGCCGGGCTGCCCGGCTCGACGGAGATCACGAGCACGCCCGCCGCGCGCGGCAGGCCGAATGCGCCCGCGAGCCCCGGATCGACGTCCTGCACCTGGATGCCCAGGCTGCCGCGCGCATTCTTGTCCGGACTTTGCAACTGCGCGCGCACCTTGTTCGCCATATTGATCGGGATTGCGAACGTCAGGCTCTGGGAGCGTTCTCCGCCGCCATACACCTGCACGTCGATGCCGACCACTTCTCCCGCGCGGTTGAACACGGGGCCGCCCGAATTGTCGGGGTTCAACGAAACCTCCGTCTGGAAGAACGGAAACGTGCTGCCATCCGCGAGCGTGCGCGAGGTCGCGCTGACGATGCCCGCCGTCACCGTGTTCTGGTAGCTGTCCGGCGAGCCGATCGTCAGCACCTGCTCGCCGACTCGCACGCGCGTCGAGTCGCCGAGCTTGACGGTCGGCAGCTTCGTCGCGTCGATCTGGATGACGGCGACGTCGCTCTGCGTGTCGACGGCGATCACTCTGGCCTTGAACTCGCGCCGGTCGGTCAGGCGTACGGTCACGTCATCGGATTGATCGACGACATGCGCCGTCGTCAGGATGAGCCCATTCGGGCTCACGATAAAACCCGAGCCGACACCCGAGATCGCGCGCGGCGAACTGCCCTGGCCGTCCTGCGATTGCGGCATGGCCTGCTTGAAGAACGCGAAGAGGGGATCATCGCCGTCGATCGTTTCGGAGCCAGGCCCCGAAGCCGAAACGGGCGCCGACGCCGCGCCCGCCGGCGTCTTGTCCTGCACCACCGCGCGGATGTTCACGACAGCCGGCCCGTAGCGCTCGACGATCATGGGGAAGTCAATGGGCGCGGTCCGCTTCTCTTTCACCGGCGCGACGGGTGCCGCCGGAGCGGACGCGGCGGGAGACGCCGCCGCCGCGATTGCGCCGGTGCAGGGATAACCGGCAAGACATGCCGTCGTCACGGCGATGTAAAGCATGCTGCGGGATACGATCGAGTGAAACACAGCGCACCTCCATGGCGGTCGTTATGCCTGGCACTGTGAAGAAATTATTTCGCGCGCGACGGCGAACGAGTGTGACGCAGCACACCGATGAAGTCGAAAAGAAAAGGAGCCCGGTCAGCCGGCGCGACGGAAAGAGTCGGGCGCTCCATGCGCGAGCGCGCATGGATGAGATCGACCCGTTATGGATTGTTCGGTGGATCGAAGTCGACGTCGGATTCGGCAGCATGTTTGCCCGCGATGGACAATCAGGGACGCGAACGATTCGCTCGCACGCGCGTTCACTCCGGCGTTCGCCCGTTGTGAAACGCAGCGTTCGTCCTGAGTTATTTATAGGGAAGCGCCGGGCAAATTGCAGCGAGTACAAATCCTGGCGTGCGGCGAATGCACGGCTGCCGGTACGCCGATCAGTTCAGGTGCGTTGAATGCCAAGCCATCACGGCTTGCTTGCGATCACGCAAAACGCATCGTCGCCCTTCTGTGTCAGTTTTGCGTCGGCGAAACCGGCGCCCGTAACGCGTTCGAGAAGGCCGCTTTGCTGTTGGCCTGAATGGATCGTGAAGGCAAGCACGAGCGTTGCGCCCGGCTTCATCACTCGCCGCAGCTCAGCAAGACCGGCGGCCGGATCGGGCCAGACCTGCATCGAGTTGACCGCGAGCGCCTTGTCGAATGTGTCCTCGTCGAAGGGCAGGCGCCCGGCCAAGCCCTGACGCAGATCGACCTGCCCTCGCGCGATCGCTGGCGCGTTGCGCGCGGCGGCCTGCGCGATCATCTCCCGCGACGGATCGACGCCCGCGATCATGCCCGCCGTCGCCTTCTGCGCGAGAAGCTGAATGCCGACGCCCGGTCCGAAGCCGATCTCGATCACGCGGTCGCTTGCGCGGACCTCGAGCAGGCCGATCGCCCACGCCGCGCAAGGCGCGTTCATGTTCGCCATGATCTTGCCGCCGATGAGTCCCAGCACGCCTTGCGGGCGGCCGAACGCGCGCAAAAAAACAGGCCTGAAAAAGCTCACATCCTCCCCCTTGGCGAAGCCCAAAAAAAGCACTGGCTAGCACGCGCCTGCCAGTGCTTCGACATATGCGGCGAACCGCTATTGTGCGCTCTGCAAGTCCGCGATGGTCGCCGCGAGAAAGCGCGCCGCTTCGCCGCCCGTGACGACGCGATGATCGAACGTGAGGCTGAGCGGCAGGATGCGGTGCACGGCGGGCACGCCCTCCGCCGCGACGACCTGCTCGTGGATGCGCCCCGCGCCGAGGATCGCGACGGTCGGCGGCACGACCACGGGCGCCGCGTACTTGCCCGCGATCATCCCGAAGTTCGACAGCGTGATCGTGTTGCCGCGCATCTCTTCGGGCGGAATCTTGCGCGCGCGGATATCGGCGCGCATCCGGTCGAGCCCGCCGCGCAGATCGGCGGCATCGCGATGCGCGACGTTGCGCAGCACGGGGACGAAGAGCCCGTCGGGCAGATCGACGGCGATGCCGAGATCGATTTTCTCCAGCACGTGACGCCGCCCCGTATGGCCGTCGAACCACGCGTTCAGCCCCGGCTCCGCGCGGCAGCCTGCGACCAGCGCGCGGATCAGCCGGATCGTCACGTCGGTGCGCGGCGGCCACGCGTGGATATCGGCGTCGTCGATCACGGTCGCCGCGGCCACTTCGCTCTGCGCGCGCGCCATGTTGTGCGCCATCGCGCGACGCACGCCGCGCAGCACTTCGGGCGGCCCGAGCTCGCCGAGTATCTTCGCGACGCGCTGCACGTCCGCCGCCGTGATGACGCCTTCAGGCCCCGACGGCGTCACCATCGACAGATCGACGTCCAGCTTGCGCGCGAGCGCGCGCGCGGCCGGAATCGCCTTGATCACGCCGCCTGCGCCCACACCCGACGTCATCGGCGCGGGCGACTCCTGCACGACATGCTGGCCGACCTCCATGTGGCCGACCACGGTGCCCGCGTCGGCGGCGTCCTCGCCCTCGCCTTCGAACGCGACGAGCGGCGCGCCGAGATGCACGATGTCGCCCGTCTGTCCGAACAGCTTCGCGATGCGGCCGGATTGCGGCGACGGAATATCGACGATCGCTTTCGCCGTCTCGACCGACAGCAACGGTTGATCCGCGCGGACTTCATCGCCGCTCTTCACGTGCCACTCGACGATTTCCGCTTCCTGCAAGCCTTCGCCCAGGTCGGGCAGTTTGAAGATCTTCATGGCCTCACGACGCCTCCAGAGCCTGCCGGACGGCCGCGACGATACGCGCGACGCCGGGCATGTATTGATTCTCGAGCCGGTACAGCGGTACGACGATGTCGTAGCCGGTCACGCGCTGCACGGGCGCGAGCAGCGAGTACAGCCCGCGCTCGGCGATGTTCGCGGCGATCTCCGCGCCGATGCCGCCCGTGCGCGAGCCCTCGTGCACGATCACGCAGCGGCCCGTCTTCGCGACCGATGTGAGAATCGTGTTCATGTCGATCGGCTTGAGCGTCGCGACGTCGATCACCTCGGCCATCACGCCTTCCTGCGCGAGCAGATCGGCGGCGGCCTGCGCGTCCTGCACCGCGCCGCCCCAGCTGACCAGCGTGACATCGGAGCCGTCGCGCAGCGTGAAGCAGCTGTCGAGCGGCAGCGCTTCGCCGTTGTCTTCGACCGTTTGCCGGTAGAGCCGATAGAGGCGCGTTGGCTCGAAGAAGATCACCGGGTCGGGATCACGGATCGCCGCGAGCAACAGGCCGTACGCGCGCGCCGGCGACGACGGCGTCACGACGCGCAAGCCCGGAATGTGCGCGAACAGCGCCTCGGGACTTTCGGAGTGATGCTCGGGCGCGTGGATGCCCGCACCGCACGGCGCGCGGATCACGAGCGGACACGCGAGGCGTCCGCGCGTGCGGTGCCGCAGGCGCGACGCGTGATTCAGCACGTGATCGATCGTCGGATAGAGGAAGCCGCTGAACTGGATCTCCGCGACGGGCCTGAGCCCCATCGCCGCCATGCCGATGGCCGTGCCCGCAATCGCCGTTTCCGCGAGCGGCGTATCGAGCACGCGTTGCGCGCCGAAGCGCGCCTGCAAGCCGGCCGTCGCGCGAAACACGCCGCCGTTCACGCCGATGTCTTCGCCGAGCAGCACGACGGCGGGATCGTGTTCGAGCTCGTAGGCGAGCGCCTGATTGAGCGCGTCGATCATGTTGAGATCAGCCATGACCGTTCTCCTGACCGTTCTTCTGCCCGTTCGCCGCGACGGGCGCGAAGCGCTGTGCGGTTTCGAGCTGCTCGCGCAGCGCGTGAGGCAGGCTCTCGTACAGGTGATCGAACATCGCGGACACGTCGGGCGGCGGCACGGCGAGATAGGCTTCGACGGCCTCTTCGACTTGCGCATGACAGGCCTTGCCGAGCGCTTCGTCCTGCGCCTTATCCCACACGTTCATCCGAATCAGATACGCGCGCAGACGCAAGAGCGGCTCATGCGCCCATTGCTGGCGAATGACTTCGGAGTCGCGATAGCGCGTGGCGTCGTCGGCTGTCGTGTGATCGCCCAGGCGATAGCTGAGCGCTTCGATCAGCGTCGGGCCGTCGCCGCGCCGCGCTTTCTCGAGTGCCGCATGCATGACCTGATGCATCGCGATCACGTCGTTGCCGTCGACCTGCAAGCCGTCGATGCCCGCCGCGATCGCTTTTTGCGCGAGTGTCTGCGACGCGCTCTGCATGCCGCGCGGCACCGAGATCGCCCACTGGTTGTTGTTGATGACGAGCACGAGCGGCGCCTGCCAGACGCCCGCCATGTTCATCGCTTCGTAGAAGTCGCCTTTCGACGTGCTGCCGTCGCCGAAGATCGCGACGGCCACGCGCGGCTCGCCGCGCAGCTTGAACGCGTAGGCCGCGCCCGCCGCATGGCAGACCTGTGTGCCAATAGGCACGCAGTTCGGAAAGTCGAGACGGGGCCCGCTGAAGTCGCTGCCGCGCTCGTCGCCGCCCCAGTAGAGCAGGCTTTCCGTCATCGTGACGCCGCGCAGCAATTGCGCCGCGTGATCGCGGTAGGAAGGGAACAGGACGTCGTCGGCCCGCATCGCGCTCGCGACGCCGACGCCGATCGCCTCTTGCCCGACCGACGAAGCGAACGTCCCGAGCTTGCCGGTGCGCTGCAGCGCGACCGCTTTGGTATCGAATGCGCGCGTTAGCACCATCGCGCGATAGAGCGGGATCAGCGCCGCCGGTTCCCGCGCGAAGGCCGGCAAAGGCTGCACGGGCTCGCCGTCGGGGCCGAGGTATTGCGTATACCCGATGTGAAAACTGGCAGTCGTGGTCATGACCGCCCTCCTTGTTCGTTCGGATCTGAATGCGTGCAGGAGCTCACGTGCACATCCTGTGCCGGTTGGCGCGGGCGTGCCCGGCTGCCGAGGAAGCGAGTCCGGACAGCCTTCTTCTTTGACCGTCGAAGCAGGCATAAGGTGCGAACTTTTTGTCGATTTACACGTAGCGCGTGCTTTGGGTGCGCGTGATTGTTGCCGCAATGCAATAACCGCCGATGCGATATGCGGACCTACTTCCGACAAATCCGCGACATCGGCGCGCTTTACCTTCAGGTCGTGCGAGCCGTGCACTCTTTTTCATTTTTCATGGTGCGATGTTCATCGCCACGCATGGCGACAACGAATAGAACGATCATTAGTTCGGATCGCCAATCTCTTTTGGACGGTTCCATTTTTCATGCAGCACCGTCGCATTTGAACGAAGAGGAAGTGACGGGAAGACACCACACGAAGCCTTCGCTAAACTGATGACCGGAGAATGTAGCTATCCGCCGACAAACGCCCGCACTCGCGGCCTCACCGATCAATGCGAGGTTGAGCATGGAAACGAAACTGACTGCCCATTTGCCGACCGTCGATGTGGAAATCACACGGCGCAAGTTGCCCGATCTTGGCGCAGAAAGCATCGCCATTCACATCACGGCCGTGCCGACCGTCGAAGCGGCCGCGCAGTGGTTCTTGCAACCCAGCCTCTTTTCGCTGATGTCGCCCCTCATGTCTCCCATGTCGATGTCTCCCATGTCGATGTGGGCAATGTGGATGCGCGCCTGGCAACCGTGGCTCGCGCCCATCGCCGCGCCCGAGCACGCAACGCAAGGGCGCGAGAAACGGCTGCCGGATCACAACGCAGCCTCCGGCACGCATTGACGCAAACGGACGTCGCAACAGCGCGCTAACATTCATCTTGCACATGGAAATCGACGGGCCGCATCACGCGGCTGCGCGATTCAATCGATAGCGGCCACCGCCCGCTTGGTGCGAGGAGGACTGATCATGCGCGGCATGGTTTTCGACGGTTCGAGTCCGCGGCTCGCGGAACGCGATCTGCCTGACCGCGCGCCCGCGGCGGGCGAACTGCTGATCGATGTTCACGCGTGCGGCGTGTGCAGAACGGACCTGCATGTCGTCGATGGCGAGTTGAGCGAGCCGAAGCGTCCCGTGATTCCGGGCCATGAAATCGTCGGCAAAGTCGCGGCGCGCGGCGCGGACGTGACCGCGTTCGAAATCGGCGACCGCGTCGGCGTGCCGTGGCTTGGCAAGACATGCGGCATCTGTCCGTACTGCGCGGACGGCCGTGAAAACCTCTGCGATGCGCCCGCGTTCACCGGCTATACGATCGACGGCGGCTACGCCGAACAGGTCATCGCCGATAGCCGCTACTGCCTGCACCTGCCCGCGAACTACGACGACGCGCGAGCCGCGCCGCTCCTTTGCGCCGGGCTCATCGGCTACCGGACGCTCAGCATGGCGGGCGACGCGCAGCGCGTCGGCATCTACGGATTCGGCGCGGCAGCGCATATCGTCGCGCAGGTTGCGCGTCATCAGGGCCGCAGCGTGTACGCGTTCACGCGCCCCGGCGACAGCACCGCACAGCAGCTCGCGCGCAGACTCGGCGCCGTTTGGGCTGGCGGCAGCGACGACGCCGCGCCCGATCCTCTCGATGCCGCGTTGATCTTCGCTCCCGTCGGCGCACTCGTGCCGGCCGCGTTGAAGGCCGTCGTCAAGGGTGGCATCGTGGTGTGCGGCGGCATCCACATGAGCGACATCCCCGCGTTCCCGTATGCGTTCCTGTGGGGCGAGCGCCGCGTGGTGTCGGTGGCGAATCTGACGCGAGCCGATGGCGCGGCGTTCATGAAAATCGCCGGCGAAACGCAGCTCGATATCGAAGTCACGCGCTACCCGCTCGCCGAAGCGAACCGCGCGCTCGACGATCTGCGCAGCGGCCAGGTGTCAGGCGCGGCCGTGCTTATCGTGCGCTAGCGAAACGTGAAAACTGATCGAGCCCGGAACACGGACAATGGGCCGCTTACGGTGCGGACTTGTCCCCTCTCGCACGAAGCGCGGTGAGAATGCCTCGAAGCAGATCGACGGGTGGCGGCGGACAGCCCGGTACGGTGACATCCACGGGAAGAAGATTCGATAGCGGTCCGGATACCGCGTAACTGCCGCGGAAGATGCCACCCGTGCACGCGCAATCGCCGGCGGCGACCACGAGCTTCGGATGGGGTGTGGCCTCCCACGCGCGGCGCACCGCTTCCTTCATGTTCAGCGACAGCGGCCCCGTGACGAGCAGCATGTCCGCATGCCGAGGACTCGCGACGAATTTGATGCCGAGCCCCTCGATGTTGTAGTACGGGTTGTTCAGCGCATGGATTTCTAGCTCGCATCCATTGCACGAACCCGCGTCGATCTGTCGAATGCACAGCGCGCGGCCGAGCACATCGAGAATTTGCGCCTGGAGTTGCTGATGCTCGGTTCTCCACGCGTCGTTGTCCGTGGGAATGCGCTGGGACGGAATGTCGGTCCGTGCGATCTGCTTGATAAGTTGCCACATTAGAGATCGTGCCCCGCGTAGTTCAGATTGAACGACTTGTTGATCAACGGGAAATCCGGAACGATGTTGCCGATGATCGCGTGCTCCAGCGCCGGCCAGTTCTGCCACGATGGATCATGGCAATGACAGCGTGAGATCGTCCCGTTTTCGCCCGTCTCGATCGCAACGAACACATCGCCGCGCCAGCCTTCGACCCAGCCAACGCCGCAAGACGGCGGCTGCCTGGCGCCCACTGATTCTGCAATGTCGCCCTCAGGCAAGCCATCGAGAAACGCGCAAATCAACCGCAGCGACTCGTACACCTCGTTGAAGCGCACAGCGACGCGCGCGGCCACGTCGCATCGATTGTCGGTGACGATTTGCGCCTCGACTTCGTGATACGGCGCATACGGATGATCGGCGCGCACATCGATACGCAGCCCGCTTGCCCGCGCCGCAAGACCGCACACGCTGAAATGCGTCGCCACCTTCGCGGCGAGCATGCCCGCGCCTGCAAAGCGGTCCTGCAAGCCCGACTGGTCGTCGTAGATGCGCTGCATCACGCGGACTTCGGCTTCAATCTGTTCGCACTGGTCCGCAAGGGCCGCGATGTAATCCGCGGCCACGTCGCACGCGACGCCTCCGGGCACTATCTGATCCATCAGATAACGATGACCGAACACCCGATTGTTCAGGCGCAGCCAGTCTTCCTTCATTCGGGAAAACTGCGCGAGACCGAATGCGAACCCTGCATCGTTGCCGAGCGCGCCCAGATCGCCCAGGTGATTGGCAACGCGCTCGCGTTCGAGCAATAGCGCTCTCAGCCACTGCGCGCGCGGCGGAACGAAGACGTTCCATGCGCGCTCGACGGCCATGCAATACGCCCACGAAAAAGCGACTGTCGTGTCGCCGGCAATGCGCCCGGCAAGCCGCTGCCCGAGCAGCACGGGCGTCTGCTCGAACAGCCGCTCGATGCCCCGATGCGCGTAGCCCAGCCGCTCCTCCAGCCGCAACACCTTTTCTCCGACGACCGAAAAGCGAAAGTGTCCCGGCTCGATAGTGCCCGCGTGAATCGGCCCGACCGCTATCTCGTGAACGCCGTCGCCGGCAACGGGCACGAACGGATAGTCCGCTTCTTGCGACTCGAAGCGCTCGTATCCGGACGACAGCTTCTGAAGCGGAAAGTAATCGGCGGGCCAGTTGCCGTGGTTCAGCCAGGGCCGCGTGTCGGCCGCGCCCGTCGCACGCAGGCCGAGCAGATCGTAGACGGCGCGCTGCATCCGCGATGCACACGGAAAGATGCTGGACAGGTCCGGATAACCGGCGTCTCTGTCATCGTCTCGCGCGACGGGCAATTGCAACCACAGCAGACCATCTTCCAGCGCGTAAGCAGCAGAAACGACGAACGCGCCTGTCGCTGCTTCCTTACCCCATAGCGAGATCAGGCGCCCGTCATGCTCCCGAACCGTGCCGGCAATGCGAACCCACGTCGCGGAATCGACGTGCGCCAGAAAGGCCGAAGCCTTGCCGGTGAACATCGACAGTCGCACGACATCAGAAAGCCCGAGTGCGTCGATTCGCATGCGTCACCCCGCGAGCATCGCCGCCGCCTGCCGATACCACGTCGCAAGGTAAGGCGGAATGTAAAGCCCAAGCATCAGACCAAGGCCCAGGTGAACGAACACGGGAAGCAGCGCCGGCGGATGCTCGAGCGCCGTCGCCGTGGTCTTGCCGAACACCATGTGCTGCACGCGCGCGAAGATGATCGCGAACGCCACCGCAAGCGCGAGCAGCAGAAACGGCGTCGCCCATGGCAGTTCGCTGATTGCCGTCGTCAGGATCAGAAACTCGCTCGCGAACACACCGAACGGCGGCATGCCGAGGATCGCCAGTGCGCCGAGCATCATGCCCCAGCCGACGGTCGGGCTCACGCGCAACAGTCCGCGTATGTCGTCGATCACCTGCGTGCGCGCCTTTTGTGCCGCGTGCCCGACAGCGAAGAAGATCGCCGACTTGACGAGCGAATGAACCGTCATGTGCAGCAGACCCGCGAACGTCGCGGTAGGCCCGCCGAGCCCGAACGCGAAAGTCATCAGGCCCATGTGCTCGATCGACGAATACGAGAACAGACGCTTGACGTCTTTCTGGCGCAGCAGCGAAAACGTTGCGACCAGCACCGACACCAGTCCGAATCCGATCAGCAGCCGGCCCGGCAGACCGTTCTGAAGCGCGCCGTCGGTGAGCACCTTGCAGCGGAGCACCGCATACAGCGCGACGTTGAGCAGCAGGCCGGAGAGCACGGCGGAAATCGGCGTCGGGCCTTCGGCGTGCGCGTCCGGCAGCCAGTTGTGCATCGGCACGAGGCCGACTTTCGTGCCGTAGCCGATCAGCAGGAACACGAACGCCAGCGACATGATCGTCGGGTCGAGTTGGCCCTTGACCGCGTTCAGGCTGCTCCACAGCAATGCGTCGCCGCCGCTCAGATGCCGGCTCGCGGCGAGATAGAGCAGGATCGTGCCGAACAGCGCCTGCGCAATTCCGACGCCACACAGGATGAAATATTTCCACGCCGCTTCGAGACTCGCCGCCGTGCGATAGACGCTGACGAGCAGCACGGTGGCGAGCGTGGCGGCTTCCATCGCGACCCACAAGATGCCGACGTTGTTGGTCAGCAGCGCCAGCAGCATCGCAAACACGAACAGCTGATACATGCTGTGATAGAGGCGCATGCGCGCGCCCGTCATCTTGCCGCGGCTCTGTTCGATCCGCATGTACGGCCTCGAAAAGATCGACGTCGTCCAGCCGACGAATGCCGTCAGTGCAACGAGAAAAACATTGAGCGGATCGACGAAGAAGAGCTTGCCGAGCGCGAACGCGGGCCCGTGCGCGACCGTTTGCTCAGCGAGCCCCATTGCGGCGATGAAGGTGAGAAAGCTGAATCCGACGTTGAGATCCGGCGCCACGGCATGCTGCCCAACGAGCGCGAGACAGGCTCCCGCGCACAATGGAATCGCGAATACGAGCAGCAGAACCCAGGCTTCAGTCATCTTTGAGCTTTTCCAGGTGATGGATGTCGAGGCTGTCGAACTGCTCGCGAATCTGGAACATGAATACGCCGAGAATCAGAATGCCGACCAGCACATCGAGCCCGATGCCGAGCTCGACGATCATCGGCATGCCGTTGGTCGCCGCTGCTGCGGCGAAGAACAGACCGTTCTCCATCGAAAGAAAGCCGATCACCTGCGGTATCGCCTTCGAGCGCGTGATCATCATCATGAACGACAGCAGCACGCACGCGAGCGCGATGCCGAGCGTGCCGCGCGCAACGGACGACGCGAGCTGGCTGATCGGCGTCGCGACGTTGAACGCGACAATCACGAGCACGATGCCGATCAGCAGCGTCGTCGGAATGTTGAGCAGCGTCTCGACATCTGTTTTCACGTTGAGGCGCTGCACCAGCCTGTAGAGAATCCACGGAATCACGCCGACCTTCAGCACGAGCGTCAGCAGCCCGGAAATGTAGAGGTGAACGTCGTCCGTGACGAAGCCGAGCACGAGGTTCGCCGAGACGAGTGCGATGCCCTGGAGCGTGTAGAGGTGGATCAGCGAGAGGATTCGCCGCTGGCTGAGCATCGCGAACGACACCATCAGCAGAACGGCGGCCAGCAGGTTGATGATCTGCGTCGCGAGACCGTGCATTCACGCCCCCAGCAGAAAATGCACAAGCATGCCGATCACAGCGAGCAGGAACGCTGTGGCGAGAAACTCCGGCACACGGAAGATGCGCATCTTCGCGTTCGTGGTCTCCACGACCGCGAGCGCCGCGCCGCCGACCAGCAGCTTGACGAACAGCGCCGGAATCGCGAGCAGCAACGCAACGGGATTGCCGGCCTCGGCAATGCCCCACGGCACGAAGAGCGCAAGCCCGATGCACGAATACGCAAACAGCTTCAGGCTCGCGGCCAACTCCATCAGCGCGAGATGCCGGCCCGAATACTCGAGAATCAACGCCTCGTGGATCATCGTCAGTTCGAGGTGCGTCGTCGGGTTGTCGACGGGCAGCCGTGCGTTCTCTGCGAGCGACACCATCGTGAACGCAATGCCCGCGAACGCGAGGCTCGGATAAATCGCGAGTTCCTGATGACTCAACGTGCCGACGATGTGCGTGAGCAATGTGGAGTGCGTGATCAGCGATGCGGAGAACAGCACCATCAGCAAGGCCGGCTCTGCGAGAAAGCCGACCAGCATTTCGCGGCGCGCGCCGAGCGTGCCGAATGCGGTGCCGACATCCATCGCCGCCAGCGAGATCGCGACGCGTGCCAGCGCGAAAAGCCCAACGAGCGCGATTGCATCGGCGGCAGGCGACAGCGGCAGTTCCGTCGACAGCGTCGGCACGATTGCACACGCGAGCGTCATGCACGCGCAGATCACATACGGCGCGCCGCGAAACACGGGACTCGCATGATGCGCGACGACGGATTCCTTGTTGAACAGCTTGTGCAGCGTCCGGTACGGTTGCCAGATGGAAGGCGCGCGCCGGTTCTGCAGCCACGCACGGCACATGTTGATCCAGCCGGACAACAGCGGAGCGGCCGCCAGCGCCAGCACGATTTCGAGCATCTGCGAGAGCAGTCCTGAGGGCGTCATCATCGTCGCACCAGGATCAGCAGGACAATGAGCACAAGGAAGCTGTACATCAGATACACGGCGATGCGGCCGGTCTGAAGCAATCCCGCCAGCGCCGCGATACGCGCGACGATGCGTTCGATCGGCTGGTAGATCAGCGCCCACGCGCGGTCCGTTACGGCCACGCGATACACGGGACGTGCATCGAAAGGCGAAGGCAACTGCCGTTCGATCCTGAAGAGCGGCGCAAAGATTTCGCGGATCGGCTGTCCGAAACCTTCGGCCGTGTCCTGCATGCGCGCGTTCACGAACGGATGGCCGCATGCCCACGGAATCGCGCGACGCAGCCGCCCGTGATAGAAGCGGCGCACGAGAATCCAGACAAGCGCGCAGAACGCAAGGAGGAACAGCAGAAAAGCGACGGGCATGTAGCTCGCGCGTTCGATATTGACGGGCGCGAGCAGCAGCCAACCGTTACGCGCAACCGTCTGGCCAATGCCCGCTCCGATCAACGCGTGCGTCACGCGATCGAGCACTGCCACGAACTGCACGGGCAACAGCCCGAGCAACACGCACATTGTCGCGAGCCACACGAAGCCCGCGCGCTCCCACAGGCTCGCGTCGCGTGCCTCACTCAGTTTTGCTTCGCGTGGCTGCCCGAGAAAAATGATCCCGAAGAACTTGACCATCGTATAGCCGGCAAGCGCGGCAACGAGTGCGATCAGCGCCGCGACGAGCGGAACGATCATGTTCAGGAAGGAGTTGGGCAATTCCGGCGTGAACAGGAAGCTCTGCAACAGCAGCCATTCAGAGACGAATCCGCTCAACGGTGGCAGGCCCGCGCTCGCTAGCGCGCCCAGCAACGCGACCCAGGCGGTCCATGGCATGAAGCGGATCAGCCCGCCGAGGCGTCCGAGATTGCGTTCGCCCGTTGCATGCAAGACGGAGCCCGTCGCGATGAACAGCAGGCTCTTGAACGCCGCGTGGCTTGCGATCTGATAGAGCAGCGCGGTCAGCGACAACGCAGAGAGCGCCGGCATGTCGAATGCGCGGAAAAGAATGGCCAGGCCCATGCTGACGAACATCAGACCGATGTTGTCGATCGACGAGTACGCGAGCAGCCTCTTCATGTCGGTCTGGATCGCGCTGAACACGACGCCGAACAGCGCCGTGAAAAGCCCGAGTGCGAGCAGCACCACGCCCCACCACGCGATCTGCACGTGCAGCAGGTCGAACACCGTGCGCAGCATACCGTAGAGCCCTGCCTTCAGAACAAAGCCACTCATCAATGCCGACACGGGCGATGGCGCCGCCGGATGCGCCTCCGGCAACCAGACATGCAACGGGAAAATGCCCGCTTTCGCGCCGAATCCGAACAGCGCAAGAACGAACGCAATGGACGCCCAGAACGTGTCCAGATGCTGCTGTCGCATGCCGGCAAACGTGTAGTCCCCCGTATTCGCTTGCAGCAAGCCGAAACACAGCAGCAGACCGAGCGCACCGACATGCGAGATCAGGAAGTACAGGTAGCCGGCACGGCGGATTTCGTCGATGCGATGGTTGCTCATCACGAGAAACGTTGCCGCCAGCGTCATCGTTTCCCATGCAACCATGAAGCAGTAGGCGTCGTCAGCCACGAGCACGAGCGCGAGGCCCGCGAGGCACACGTGATATTCGAAGCAGAGCAGCCCGGGGGGCGTGCCTTCGCCCTTGCGAAAGTAGCCAGCGGAGAACGCGCTGACGCCGGCGCCGACCATGCCCAACACGGCAAGAAAATACGAGGACAGACCATCGAGCCGCACGTGAAACGGCAGGCCCGGCAGCCCGAGCGGCAGGACCGTTTCATGAGGAGCGGAAAACACGCCGGCAAGTCCCAGCGCACACAGCAGGACCCCGAACACTGCGCCTGCCGGAAACAGCCCGTGTGCCACGACGCGCGTGCGGCGCAGGCTGGCGAGCCCCAGTAACGCGATGGCAAGCCAACCCGCAATCACGAGCAACACGGCCTGAAGGATGGTGGGAGAAGCCATCGCGTGTCGTGTTTTCTTGTGCGCCTAGCGGCGGACAATGATGACGCCGGTCCACGCCGGGTCATCGACGACTCTCGCACAGCCTTCAGTGCACCGTGGGCGCGAGCGTTTTCGTTCGCGTCCTTCCGTTTGAACAGGCTGTCCGTCTGCCGCAAATCCGCACTGCATGGGATGTCTCCGCTCGATGTCGGGACTCGAAACATCGGTCCCGCGTCAGGAACATACAGTTATCAGAGTATGATAATGGCGTTATCATCCTATCAGCTTTGCCCGCAGGATTCCATACAACGTCGATGACGTGCGCCGCTTCATGCCGGCCCCTCCGCCTTCGCCGCTGCTTCTCTGCGATCCATGCTTTGGACCCCAAGGCCAGCGTGAAATCCGACGCAAGGGAGATCACGCGCCATACGTACACGAGTTCCCGCCACACGGCGACAGCAGTCGATCTCACATGCCAGCACAGTTTTTTCGAACATTGACGGGAAGGGACCGGAGTACCGCGGCAAACAGGCGCCTCGGGTTTTCGCTTGCATTCGTCGCGGGCGCGGCGAACGCAGGCGGATATCTGGCTGTCAGGCAGTACACGTCGCACATGAGCGGCGTGGTCTCCTCGATCGCCGACGACGCCGTGCTCGGCAACTTCGCACTGGTGCTAGCGGGCGTCGGCTCGCTGATTTGCTTTTTGCTGGGCGCCGCGTGTTCGGCCGTGCTCGTCAACTGGGGACGTCGCCAGCGTCTGCACAGTCAATATGCTTCGCCGCTTCTGCTGGAAGCCGCGCTGCTGCTGTGCTTCGGATTGCTCGGCAGCCACCTGGCGCTGTGGGACACCCTGTTCGTTCCAGCAACCGTCATGCTGCTGTGTTTCATCATGGGCCTGCAGAACGCGATGATCACCAAGCTGTCGGGCGCGGAAATTCGCACCACCCATATGACAGGCATCGTCACGGACATCGGCATCGAACTCGGCAAGCTCTGTTACTGGAACGCGTCTCGCGACGACCCGGCACTCGCGCCCGTTCTGGCCAACAGGGAGCGGCTGAAGGTGCATGCGAGCATGCTCGCGAGTTTCTTCGCGGGGGGAGTAACGGGCGCATTGGGCTTCAAGCATGTCGGCTACGCGGCAACCATTCCGTTGGCCGGCGTGCTCTCGGTGCTCGCGATCATTCCGCTGCTCGACGATCTACGCGAGCGAACGTGGGGTCCCGCCCGCAGGCCGGAATGAGCGCTCCATTGAGCGGGCGCCACGCATGGGCGTTTGCGCGGTCTTTTGTGACGCACATGGTATTATCATGCCATTAACATATAAATCTGATCGATAACGGGTGAAATCTACGGACGGAAACCTGCTGCGGCAAGCCATCCGGCAGTGCGGCACCGCAGGTTCGCGAAGTCCGTGCGAAAGCAAGGAACTCAATGTGATCGACCCTGGCGCGGTTCTGCTGTCATACGACCATGCGTGTCGTCTCATACGGGATGTGACCGGCGATCACGGCCTGATCGTGGTCGGCGTCGGCACGGCCGGGGAACGTGGGTTTCAGATGCTCTATCGCTTCGCAGAGGTCTGCGACCGTCTCGAAGCCCAGGGGATCAACGTCATCTTCGTTTATCCGAAAGCGTCGGCACGCCATGTGTTCGATGCGATGTCGGTACGCGGTTCCCGGTATCGGGGAAAGACGTGCCTGTTTCTCGACGGTGATGGCCAGCTCTTTCGCAAGCCGGTTCAGCCTCGGGCGTTGCGTGCCGTGTATCTGGACGCCGGGATGCGGCAGGCGGGAACGGCAGACGTGATGCTCGACAGCGAAACCTGGGACGAGCAGTTGCGCGGTTTCTTTTCAGACATCGTCGGTCGGCGACTGCATTGAATCGGGTCGTCGCGTGATCGTCGGCGGCTGGCGATGTGTGCGATGACGAACGCCGCGTTATTTGCTGGTTGCATTCTCCTGATGCTACGCAGGCGGGCGATCTATTATAATTTGATTAACATATCTGATCCCGCTCACGCCATGGAAACGAAAAGTGCCCGATTGACCGTCCTGATCGACCCCGTCAAGAAAGAGGCGTTCGAGAAACTCTGCGCCGCACAGGACCTGACACCCTCCCAGGTAGTTCGGCAGCTTATCAGGGAGTACCTCGAGCAGCACGGCGTAACCTGGAAGACACGAAGCGCAATAGGCTCGCGCACGCGGCAGAAAGCGGAATAAGCCGCGCGCTATTCGCTATAAGGTCAAATGGCCGAAGATGTACTCCCGGCTTCGAATAGCGCATCTTCATTTTCTTTGGATTCGGTCCTGTCCTCCTTGAATATCTGCGCATACAGGTCTTCGCCCTAGCTCGTTTCAAGGGGTTCACTCTTCGATATCTTTCGCTCCCGCTCACCGGATGTGCGCAGCACATACGCGAGGCCGTTGTTTCAATCGAGGCAGGCAGCGCATTCCATCTTCTTCACCTCCTCGCGGCAATTGAACGCCCGGATCACATCAAGACGGACGCCGACAAAATAAAATGCCTACCGGCCCGGTACATGTTGGGCCCAGTAGGCATCATCAGCCGCACACGAGCAGCGGCGGTTAGGCAGAAATGCCATCTCCGGCAGACACGCTTTCGAGTCTGGAGAGAGGTCGCCATCTGCACAGTGGCAATCGCTTTAGTGTGCGCCGCCCTTGTGAAACAGCGAGAACTTCTTCGGATGATGCTGCGGGTCGTCTTCACCCAGCACCCCGAACTCGATCGGCATACGCGTATAGAAAACGTGTACGCGCTCTGCGCGGACCACATCGAGCAACCGCTGTGCCTCTTCTTCGGTGACGGCAACGATGATCTGCACCGGCTGGTCAGCGAGCTTGAGCATGTGCGCGGCATGATGAGCGCCCGCATGTCCAACGCCCTCGCTGCCGCTGATGACCGTGGCGCCGCGTATGCCCAGCGCCTTCACCTCGTGCAGCAGCCACTCGGAAACCGTCCTGTGACCGTGCCGCTTATTCTGCTCGGTGTAGAACGTCAGTTGATATCCGTTCATACGAATCTCCGTGGACGGACCGGACCAGCCGGACCGTAAAGCCATGGTCCTTTCCGACAACAGGCGCGCAGAACCATGACCCATTTCATTCTAGTGCAGGCGATCGCGTGCATGCGAATTATGCGACGCGATGACAGGAGTGCGCCCCCGCACCCCGTCATGCGAGCGTGTTGCGGATTCCGTCATCGTCCGCTTAGAGCTTCGTCTGTGGGTCGTCCGGGTCGCCGAGCACTTCGAATTCAACGGGACAACGGGTGTAAAACATTCGAACACCACCGCCGTCGAGATTCGCAAGCAATGTATCGATCTGCTCATCCGCCGCCGCGACCATCACGGCGACAGACTGATCGGCGAGCTCGAAAAAGCGGGCAGCGTGATGCTTCCCGTGGGCGTCGATTCCCTCGCTGACCTCGGTCACGGTTGCACCGTGGATGCCTACCTTTGCTATCTCATCAAGCACCCACTCAACGACCGTCGACTGCAGTTTGCTATGACTCTCGTTGGATGCGTAGAGTGTGAGTTGGCTGCCCTTCGTCACGAGAACCTCCGGTGATTCACCGACGGTCCGAAGATGTCCTTCCCCAGACGTGACTCCGCAAGCGTCGTCTAATCGACGAGCACTCGATCGTCGACAAAATGACCGATAGAAGCCAGAAGAAGCAGACATCGAACCAGACCTGAATAGAGACGATCAAATCTGGGCAGCAGGACGCTGAAGGAGGAACCTACGACTTCCTGACCCAGGAACCGTAGGCATCATTAGCCGGCCAACCGGCGGTTACGGGAGGAATGCCATCTCCGTCAATCGATACTAGCACGCAATGTTTCCGCTCGAAACGATCGCGCTTTCGCGCAAGCAAGACGCAAAGCGGATCACGACATGCGTGATCCGCTGGCAACGTCGAGCGTATTAGCGCGCCGACATCCACTCTTCTCCTGAAAGACCGCTCGTCGCGTACTCGGCCTCTTTTGCGCGAATCGTATCGCGCTCGTCGAGATAAGCTGAGCGATAGCCCGTATGCACACCCCAGTAATAGAACACGAGCGAGAACACGATCACGACCAGCATGTCCCAGCCATACGGCAACAGCCCCATCCCGCCGAACTGCTTGCTGCCGATCAGCGACAGGATCGCCATGCCCGGCAGATACGCGACCAGCCACCATGCCGCCTTCAGGTCCTGGTTGAAGCCCGTGAAGCCCGACTTCGCCTGGAAGTAGAAGAACACCGGCAGCGCGACGATCATCAGCAGGATAATCTCGCCCGTCAGCGGCCACTTCGCCCAGTACAGGATCAGCGACGCGCACACGAACGCGAACGGCGCGATCACGCCCATGCCCGGAATGTGCAGCGGACGCTCCAGGTCCGTCGCCGAGCGGC
>NZ_CYGY02000044.1 GCF_900007165.1 Paraburkholderia piptadeniae | reverse complement strand
AGGGAGGAACTTCGGGCTAGCTTCCCGCCCGTTGCCTGATTCTGTCGCGTGCCCACCCAAGCAGGCGCCAGCCGAGCAACGCAATCACGATGGCCCCGTAAATCTTCGGCAAGATCAGATCGTGCTTGCCCGCTTTCATCCACCAGAAGTGCAGGATCGCGAGGCCCGCGATCAGATAGATCGCGCGATGCAGTGTCTGCCAGCGTCGGCCGAGCTTGCGCACGATCGCTTTCGGCGACGTGACGGCGAGCGGGATCAGCAACACGAACGCCGCGAAGCCGACCGTGATGAACGGCCGCTTGCCGATGTCCTTCACGATCTCGGCGAGATCGAACCACTTGTCGAACCAGAAATACGTCGTGAAGTGCAGCGCGGCGTAGAAGAACGCGTAAAGCCCCACCATCCGGCGAAAGCGCAGCAGCGCGTTCCAGCCGGTGAGCTTGCGCAGCGGCGTCACGGCGAGCGTGATGCAGATGAACACGAGCGTCCACAATCCCGTCGAGCGCGTGATGAACTCGATCGGATTTGCGCCGAGCCGGTCGGTGAAACCAAACAGCACGATGCGCGCAAACGGACACAGCGCCGCGACGAATATGGCGATCTTCGCCGACACGAGCCAGCGGCCAGCGCCGGCAGTCGTCGTCGCCTTGCGCGAACGCGCCGCGTGATTCGACGCGCTCGCCGCCGTCCGCGCGCCACTGCTTGCGGTCACGGCCGATGTCGTCTCGGTTCCCATGCGCGTCGCCATCAGAAGTTCTTCTTCAGGTCCATGCCCTGATACATCGACGCGACCTGATCGCCATAGCCGTTGAACATCAGCGTCTTGCGCTTCGGCGTGAAGAATCCGTCTTCACCGATACGCCGCTCGGTCGCCTGGCTCCAGCGCGGATGGTCGACATTCGGATTCACGTTCGAATAGAAGCCGTATTCGTTTGGCGCGTAGGTGTTCCAGCTCGTCGGCGGCTGCTTGTCGACGAAGCGGATCTTGACCAGCGACTTCGCGCTCTTGAAGCCGTACTTCCACGGCACGACGACGCGCACGGGCGCCCCGTTCTGGTTTGGCAGCGCCTGGCCGTAGACGCCCATCGTCAGCAGCGTGAGCGGATTCATCGCTTCGTCCATACGCAGGCCTTCGGAGTAAGGCCAATCGAGAATCGGCTCGGACAGGCCCGCCATCTGCGACGCGTCGGCGAGCGTGATGAACTGCACGTACTTTGCGTTCGCAGTCGGCTGCGCGCGCCTGATCACTTCCGACAACGGAATGCCGATCCACGGAATAACCATCGACCAGCCTTCGACACAGCGCAGCCGGTACACGCGCTCTTCGAGCGGCGCGAGCTTCAGCAGCTCGTCGATGTCGTAGACCTTCGCGTTCTTCACCTCGCCTTCGACGCTCACCTTCCACGGATGCGGCCGAAGCGTCCCCGCGTTGTGAGACGGATCGCTCTTGTCGGTGCCGAACTCGTAGTAGTTGTTGTACGTGGTGATGTCCTTGAACGGCGTGACCTTATCGGTGACGACGAACTTCGAGTTGGTCTTCGCGCCGAGCTTCTGCGCTTTCGCGTCGGACGACGAATATTCGGCAAACGCCTCGCCATGTACGCCGATCAGGCCGCCGAGCGCCGCCGCGCCCGCTGCCTGCAAGATCCGCCGGCGATTCTCGAACACCCGCTGAGGCGTAATTTCGCTGCGCGCGATGTCGTCGCCGTAGAGACGGCTCCGTTCGCTTCGCTTGATCCACATGCTGACACTCCTTGCCGGGCGTTCTCACCCGAACGATATTCGCTCGACCCGCTTTTCATTCGACCCGCTCGTTGCGGCCACCGTTCTTGTTAACACACGCGGCGCACAATCCTTCCATATCGGCATAAAAAAACCGCCGGTGCAGCGCACGCGGCGGTTTTTCGGTGTCCGGGTCCGGCGGTTCTTACAGCTTGCCGTAGCTATGCAGTCCCGACAGGAACATGTTCACGCCGAGGAAAGCAAAGCTCGTCACCAGCAGGCCCGTCAGCGCCCACCATGCAGCGGCCGCGCCGCGCAGTCCTTTCATCAGACGCATGTGCAGCCAGGCCGCGTAGTTCAGCCACACGATCAGCGCCCACGTCTCCTTCGGGTCCCAGCTCCAGTAGCCGCCCCATGCTTCGGCGGCCCACAGCGCGCCGAGAATCGTCGCGATCGTGAAGAACGCAAAGCCGACGGCGATCGACTTGTACATGACGTCGTCGAGCACGTCGAGCGTCGGCAGACGGTCGGCCAGCACGCCGCGCTCTTTCATCAGATACGCGACGCCGACCATCGCCGACAGCGCGAAGCTGCCGTAGCCGATGAAGTTCGCCGGCACGTGAATCTTCATCCACCAGCTTTGCAGCGCGGGGACGAGCGGCTGGATCTGCTGCGCGTCGCGCGCGATCGAGTACCACATCAGGAAGCCGACGGCCGCGCTGATCACCAGCAGCACGAACGCGCCGAGCGCGCGCGTGTTGTAGTGCCGCTCGTAATACAGATAGAAGAGCGCGGTGATCAGGCTGAACAGCACGAACACTTCGTAGAGGTTCGAGATGGGAATATGGCCGACGTCCGAGCCGATCAGATACGACTCGTACCAGCGCACCATCAAGCCGACGAAGCCCATCAGCACGGCGACCCACGTCATCTTCGAGCCGATCGCGGCGCCCGATGGCGAGCGCGACAGCACGCCGATCCAGTAGAACAGCGTGGCGAGCACGAACAGCGCGCTCATCCACAGAATGGCCGACTGGCTCGACAGAAAATATTTGAGGAAGAACGCGTGATCGGCGCGGGTCAGATCGCCGCCGTACAGCTGGATCGCGAACAGCGAGAGCACGGCGATGCACGCCATCAGCAGGCGCGCGGGCTTCCAGCGCCAGCCGAGCACGACGAAAGCAGGCACCGAGCAAACCAGCACCAGCTTGTCGTAGTAATTCATGTACTCGTGGTAGCGCGACAGCGCGAACCCGGCTCCCGCGACCATCGCCAGGGCGAACAGCCAGTCGAACGCGCCGAGGCGCTTCAGGAACGGACGGTCGTCCAGCAGCGCCGGTTCACCCGGCAAATGCGCATGCAGATGCGTGGCCGAATGAGCCGACGTATCGGCGCGCGGCTTGGCACGCGAGGAAGAAGAAACTTGGGTCAAGTCCATGTTCTTACCGGGTCGAATCGGGTGAATCCGTGGACGCTGCATCCGCTGCACGGGCGGCGTCCTTTGCCTCGTGGGCTGCATCGGCATCGACATGAAGTGGCTTCGTTCCGAGCGCCGCGCCGACTGCGTCGCGGGTTTGGGCAAATTCCTTCTCGAAATCGAATGTCCTGCGTGCCGTCGACATCGCCATCACGACGCTCACGCCGCGATCCGCCTCCTTGAGCCAGAACCACAGGCGCCGTTCGCGGACGTAGAACATCGAAAAGATGCCTAACACGAGTAGCAGGCTGCCAAGATACACGACTTTTTTGCCCGGTGCGCGCGTCAACTGAAATACCGAAGCTTGCACCTGCTTGAAGGAGTCAAGCTGCAAAAACACGGGCGAACCGTACAGAAAGCTGTCGGATAGCGCGTTGATCGAGGTCTGGATAAAGCGGCTCGTGGTCGCGTCCGCCGTCGCCGGGCCTTCTCCCGCCTGCTGGCGCGCGATCTGCCATACGTCCCACATCGCGCCTTCCAGCATCCTAAGCAAGAGTCCTGCCGCCTTTTCCTGCTCTCCCTTGGGGACGGAACGATCGATGAACGCGGCGATCGCCTGGAAGCCGCCAATCGTCTGACCATCGGGTGCCTTGCCGATCGCCGGATCGGCGCCTGCGAAAAGCGTCAGCACGCGCGTCGCGCTTTCTTCCAGATGCTGCTGGAGGTCCGCGTTCGACTGCACCGAGCGCTGCGCGAACTGGTGCGCCGCCTGCGCGCGGATGGCCGGGTCTTCGAGCGCGGCGCGCAGTTTCATCCATTCGTTGACCGTACCGGCGGTGTCCGCGGGAATGCGCAGATAGCGGAACGGATCGTCCGGATTCATGCGCATGCCTGCAAGAAACACGCGCTCGCCGCCGACGTCGACGGGCAGCATGTAGTTGTTGTACTCGCGCGCCTGGCCATCCTTGTCGCGCACCTTGTACTGGACCGACGGACCGACGTTATGCAGATCGACCGGCTTCGACGTCTTCGCGCCCGAGCCGAGACGCTCGTCGAAGGCCTCCTTCAGCGACTGATGCGCGGTCACGCCGCGTGCGTCGTTCTGACCGTTGCCGTTCGAGATGTTCTCGACGTTGATCGCGCGGAAGTCGGCGAACTCGACGGTCTGGCCGTCCGTGCCCGGCATCGACGCGCTCAGCACTTTCGAGCCGCCGATCTCGCCGTTGAAGGGCTCGGTCTTGGTGCTGCGGCCCGTCATCGGATACGCCGTCATCTGCATCTGCGAGCCGCCGTCCTGGAAGCTCGACTGGTAGATCGACACGCCGTCGTATTCGAACGGCTTGTTCACCTCGACGCGCGCCGGGATACGCTCGCCCGTCTTGTGGTCGATCACGACGATGTCGCTCGCGAAGAGCTTCGGCATGCCCGTCGAGTAGTAGTCGACGATGAACTTCTTCAGCTCGATCGAGAACGGCAGGTCCTGGATCAGCGAGCCGTCCTGCTGGTTGAGGATCGCTGTCGACACATGCTGCCCCTCGGGCACCCACGCATAGCCGCGAAACGTCGGGTTGCCCTGCGACAGGCGATGCTCGGGCGGAATTTCGTTGATGACGGTGTTGCTGCGGATCGGCGTCTTGTCGAAAAGCCACATTTGCAGCTTGATGGGCAGATTGCTGTCGAGCAGACCGCCGATACAGATGATGACGATCGCAAGGTGCGCCGAGATGTAGCCGAGCTTGGTCAGCGCACCGCGCTTCGCGGCGATCAGCGTTGCACCCTCCGACTCGCGCGTCACGTATTTGTAGCCGAGCTTCCCGGACAGCTTGCCGAGCGTCGCTGCGGCCTGCGCGCGGGTCGTGTCCGCGACGGCGTACTCGCCCTTGTGATGGAACGCGCGCAGGCTGCCTTCGCGGACCCTGTCTTTCCAGCTCTTCGTGTCGGCGATCATCTTCGGCGCATTGCGGATCACGCACAGCGAGATCGACACGACAAGAAAGCCGAGGATTAGCATGAACCACCACGCGCTGTACACGTTGTAGAGGCTCAGCGAACGGAAGATGTCGGCCCAGAACGGGCCGAACTGGTTGACGTAGTTCGGATACGGGTCGTCCTGCGTGAGCACGGTGCCGATGATGCTTGCAATCGACAGGATCACGAGCGACGCGATCGCGAAGCGCATCGAACTCAGCAATTCGACGGACGTGCGCACGAAGCGCGGCCGCGACTTCAACTCCCAACCCGACGTGGTGACGCTCATTCAAACTCCGACTCAACAGCAAAAAAGGGTGCAGGGATATCGCTTCATGCGATTCCCTCACCCTTTTCTTGTTTTCTTGCCGGCCTCTTTACGGCCGGCTTCGCTTTCGTACGGACTCTTAATGCAAGCCCGCGACGTAATCGGCGACAGCCTTGATCTCGCTGTCCGACAAACGCGACGCGATGGCGTGCATCGCATCGTTGTTGTTGCGCGCGCCCGAGCCTTGGGTGAACGCGGTCAACTGCGTCACGGTGTATTCCGCCCATTGCCCCGACAGCCGCGGATATTGCGACGGAATCCCTTGGCCCGTCGGCCCGTGACAGCTTGCGCACGCCGGCACGCCCTTGTCGGCGACGCCAGCGCGATAGATCTTTTGCCCTAAGGGCACTGTGTCCTTATTGTGTGCGTAGCCCGGCTTCGGCGCCTGCGACGAGAAGTATGCCGCCACGTTCGCCATGTCCTGATCGGACAACGCTGCCACCATACCCGCCATGATCGCATTGTTGCGGGCGGGCTGCTTGGCACCGGGTTGTGTTTTGAAATCCTTGAGCTGCTTGACGAGATACTCGGGATGCTGGCCCGCGAGCTTCGGATACGCGCCGCCAGCGCTGTTGCCATCGGCCCCGTGACACGAAGCGCATACCTGCGCTGCGATTGCCTGCCCGCGATTCAAATCCGGCTTTGCCTGATCTGCTGCTCTTGCCTGTACTGCGAAACCTGAAAGACCTGCTGCTGTGTGAAGCACCACCAGAAACTTGCCCAGTCGATTCATTCGCACACCCTGTTTCGTCTTGTGGGAATTAGAGGTTCTGCAAAATACGACAGCGGCTGATCCAGCCGCGGAGGCCCGCGCAACGGCCTCACAGGTTTTCAGTAAACCATCGTATTGTACAATAACTCGCTAATCGCGCTGGCGCCAGTCGGGCCTCTCCGGCCTTCGCGGCGGGGCTGCATCGCCCTTGCACGGCATTTCATCACGTCCGTCGATGTTCGCTGGACGTCCGCTTGACGTCCATTTACCCGTCCTTCCGGTCTTTTCCATGTCTTTCCTGCTCCACCAAGCCCGCTTTTTTACGACCGTCAATCACTTGCGCGACCTGCCGCCTTCGCCGCAGCCGGAGATCGCGTTCGCGGGGCGGTCGAATGCGGGGAAGTCGACGGCCATCAACATCCTCTGCAACCAGAAGCGTCTCGCGTTCGCCAGTAAGACGCCGGGACGGACACAGCACATCAATTTTTTTTCGGTGGGCCCCGCGGCCGAGCCCGTCGCGAATCTCGTCGATTTGCCGGGCTACGGCTACGCCGAAGTGCCAAGCGCGGCGAAAGCCCACTGGGAACAGCTGCTGTCGACCTATCTGCAGACGCGCTCGCAACTGCGCGGCATGATCCTGATGATGGATTCGCGCCGCCCGCTCACGGAACTGGACCGGCGAATGATCGAGTGGTTCGCGCCGACGGGCAAGCCGATTCACACATTGCTCACCAAGTGCGACAAATTGACCCGCCAGGAGGGCATCAATGCGCTGCGCGCGACGAAGAAAGGGTTGGATGAATATCGCGCAGCCGGATATCAGGGCGAATTGACCGCCCAGCTCTTTTCCGCGCTCAAGCGCACTGGCCTCGATGAGGCGCACGAACTGATCGAAAGCTGGGTCACGCCCGATCTGGCGGGCAATTCCGACGAATCCGCGTCGGTCGAATGAGGTCTGAAAGTCGTCCCGGCACGCCCGGCAGCGTTTTTCGATCGCCCATAAAAAAACCCGCCGCTAGTTGACGGCGGGTTAAACAGCCTAATCGAAAAACGACAGGCACCCGCTCAGGGAGGAGAAGCGGGGAGGTCAGCGCTAGGCGCCTTGCTCGATCGGTATGATATACCATTGTCTCGAAAAGTTTCTGGCAGGGAACAGCCAGCGTTCTCGACTTCTGCAGACACGACACCCCACATGAGCTTCTATCCGCACCACCGTCCGCGCCGCATGCGCCGCGACGAATTTTCGCGCCGCATGATGCGCGAAAACATTCTGACCACCAACGATCTGATCTATCCCGTCTTCATCCTCGAAGGCACGAATGTCCGTCAGGCCGTTCCGTCGATGCCGGGCGTCGAGCGCGTGTCCGTCGATTTGCTGATGGGCGTGGCCGAGCAATGTCTCGAGTTGGGCGTGCCCGTGCTGTCGCTGTTTCCGGTGATCGAGCCGTCGCTGAAGACGCCCGACGGGCGCGAAGCGACCAATGAAGCAGGTCTGATTCCGCGCGCCGCGCGTGAACTGAAGAAGCGCTTTCCCGAACTGGGCGTGCTGACCGACGTTGCGCTCGACCCCTATACGAGCCATGGCCAGGACGGCGTGCTCGACGAGAGCGGTTACGTGATCAACGACGAAACCGTCGAGATTCTCGTCGAACAGGCAAAGGCGCAGGCAGTGGCAGGCGTCGACATCGTCGCTCCGTCCGACATGATGGATGGCCGCATCGGCTCGATCCGCGAGATGCTGGAGAGCGAGGGCCACATCCACACGCGGATCATGGCGTACTCGGCGAAGTTCGCGTCGGCGTTCTACGGTCCGTTCCGCGAAGCCGTGGGTTCCGCAGCGAACCTGGGCAAGGGCAACAAGATGACGTATCAGCTCGATCCCGCCAACTCGGATGAAGCACTGCGAGAAGTGCGCGCGGACATCGACGAAGGCGCGGATATGGTGATGGTCAAGCCGGGCATGCCGTATCTGGACATCCTGCGTCGCGTGAAGGACGAGTTCCGCTTCCCGACCTATGTCTACCAGGTGAGCGGCGAATACGCGATGCTGAAGGCGGCCGCGCAAAACGGCTGGCTGGATCACGACAAGGTGATGATGGAATCGCTGCTCGCGTTCAAGCGCGCAGGCGCGGACGGCGTGCTGACGTACTTTGCGCTCGATGCTGCGCGCGTGTTGCGGGCGCAGAGGTAAGGGAACGCGCTACGCTACGTGGTGGCGCTGTGGCATTGAAAGAGCGGAGGTTGCCTCGTGGGTGCCTCCGCATTTTTGTTGCGAGCCTTTTTAAGATTCGCGGGTAGTACTGATCCGCCTGGATTATGAGTGTGTCGAGCGCGAAACCGGCTAACAACGGCCTTAGCGTCGCCGTTCTCAGGTTTGAGGCGCCGTGGCCACCCGGTCGAGACTTCTCAGGAACTTGTCCGCTGATTCGTAACCGACCACGCGCAAGACCTCTCTGCCGCCTCGGTCGAAAAATATGATGCCAGGAGGCCCGAACAGGTTGAAGCGCTTGAGCAGCGCCCGGTCGTCAGCGTTATTCGCTGTGACGTCGGCCCGCAGCAAATTCATTTGCTTGAGCTTGGCCTGAACGCGCGGATCGCTGAAGGTGAGCTTCTCCATCTCCTTGCAGCTGACGCACCAGTCCGCATAGAAATCGAGCATAGCGGGCTGTGCAGCCGTTTTGACGGCTTCGTCGAGCTGCCCAGATGAACGCACAGGCGCGAACGCAAGATCGCCCTGAGGCGCCGCTGTAGAGGGCGTATTCGGCGTGCGGCTGGCAAGCACGGCCAGTGGCTGCAATGGGTTCGTCGATCCGGCTGCGAGCCCGACGAGCAGCGTTGCCGCCCAGATCGCCAACGCCGCGCCGATTCCGCGACCGAGACCGCCCCAAATCGACTTTGCTCCCGCATGCGGCGAAAAGAGCCCCAAACCGGCTGCGGCGATCAGCAGCCACAGCGCAGCCAACAACATTTGCGCAGTCGCGCCCAGCACCGGCCAAACGATCCACAGCGCTGCCGCCAACAGCACGACACCGAAGAAGACCTTCACGCTGTCCATCCACGCGCCTGCGCGCGGCAGCAACGTTCCCGCGCCGAGCCCGATGATCAGCAGCGGGACGCCAAGCCCGATACCCATCGAAAACAGGGCCGCACCGCCCAGAACGGCGTTGCCCGTGTGGGCGATGAACGCCAGCACGGCGAAAAGCGGCGCTGTCATGCACGCGCCCACCACCAGCGCGGACAGCGCGCCCATCACGGCGACAGCAGCGAACTTGCCACCCGACCGTCCTTCCGATGCCTTCGAGACTCCGCTCTGCCAGCGCTGCGGCAACACGATATCGACGCCCGCGATCAGCGTGAGAGCGAACACTGTCAGCACGAGCGCGAACGCACCGAGCACCCACGGATTCTGAAGCCAGGCACCGAGGCTTTGCCCGACGAGCGCGGCCGCGATGCCGAGCACGGTATAAACGAGCGCCATGCCGACGACATAGGCAAGCGACAACGCGAATCCTCGACTCCGCGTCACACGCGGACCTTCGCCGATGATGATCGCGGACAGGATCGGGATCATCGGATACGAGCACGGCAGCAGGCTCAGCACCACGCCCGCGACGAAATACAATCCGACGATTGCGAAGAAGCCCCCACCTTGCAGCAACGACTGCGCGTAGTCCGCGCTCGTCGCGCGTTCGTACCATGACGCGCCACTCTGCGTGCCCTGGACATTTTTTCCGTCGCCGACGACGCCCGCCGCGGCCGCGTGCAAGGCGGTGCCCGTCACATGATAGACGCGCTCCATCGGCGGATAGCAGATGCCCGCGTCGGCACAACCTTGCGACGTCACGGCGAGATCGAACGGACCGCTTGCCTGTTTCACCGGTACACGGATCGTCAGTTCGCCGCGATAGGTTTCGACATTCTTCGCGAAGGTCTGGTCGAACTTCACATGGCCCGCGGGCAATTGCGGGTCCCCGATCGTGACCGTGCCGTCGCGCTTCGCAAAAGCAAATCGCTCACGGTACATGTAGTAGCCGTCGGCGATCGTGTAGTGAACCAGCACTTCACCCGGCTGTTCAGACGCGCTGAATCTGAAGGCAACGGCGGGGTCAAGGAAGTCGTCAGCATGCGCGCAGCTCACCCTGAAGAGCGAGAGCAGCAGAACGCCAGCGACAAGAACGAGGAAGCGCGCGGTATCGAGCCAGCGGCAGGAGAAGCTGTTAAACATGGATCGGGCGTTGCGTTTCGGTGTTCACCCATTGGCCGTACGCGGCCGACGCCGTGACCTGCCAGGAGAGAATTTCGGGCGTCTCGTACGGATGCTGAGCCTGAATGAACTGCTCAAGTTCGAACGCTCGGGCGACGCTCGTCTTGAACAGCAACTGGACCTCATCCGCGGATTCGACCTTGCCTTGCCAGTGATAGCTCGACTGGACGCTGCCAAGCCGCGTTACACACGCCGCGAGACGGGCGGAAAGTGCGTCCTGAGCCAGTTTTTGCGCCGTGGCGAGGTCCGGCACGGTCGTCAATACCAAACTCACATTCACGTTCACCGACCGCTCCAGCGCTTTCGAAACAGGGTGACGCTATCGTATCACCTTGTCCCACGACCTCGCTGACGGCCAAATGGCATAGGCCATGTGCACGCCGCCCGGAAGCAAAAAAGCCAGGCTTTCGCCTGGCTTTTGAGCAGTTGTCAGAACGCTTATTCAGCTTCTGCAACGTTCTCGACTTCCTCGACTTCCGGACGGTCCAGCAGTTCGACCAGTGCCATCGGTGCATTGTCGCCGACGCGGAAACCGAACTTCAGGATGCGCAGATAGCCACCCGGACGGTTCGCGAAGCGCGGGCCCAGCACGTCGAACAGCTTCGTGACCGAGTCGCGATCGCGCAGGCGGTTGAAGGCCAGACGACGGTTTGCCAGCGACGGCTTCTTGCCGAGCGTGATCAACGGCTCGACGACTTTACGGAGTTCCTTCGCCTTCGGCAGCGTCGTCTTGATGACTTCGTGCTCGATCAGCGAGTTGGACATGTTACGGAGCATTGCCAAACGGTGGCTGCTCGTGCGGTTCAGTTTCCGCAGACCATGACGGTGACGCATTTCAGTTTCCTTGATTCAAAGTTTTGGTCCAGCTCTTCTATCGCTTTCAGTGGAAAGCACGGGCCGGTAGTAAAAAAGCAAGACGCGGATTTTAAAGGAAAATCCGCGTCCTGACCAGTTGATGCTACGTGACTTACTTGTCGAGACCAGCCGGCGGCCAGTTTTCGAGCTTCATGCCAAGCGTCAGGCCGCGCGAAGCGAGCACTTCCTTGATCTCGTTCAACGACTTGCGACCCAGATTCGGCGTCTTCAGCAGCTCGTTTTCCGTGCGCTGGATCAGGTCGCCGATGTAGTAGATGTTCTCGGCCTTCAGGCAGTTCGCCGAGCGAACCGTCAATTCGAGATCATCGACCGGGCGCAGCAGGATCGGATCGATCTGCGGCGCGCGCGACGGCGCTTCTGCCGCGGCTTCCGTGCCTTCCAGTGCTGCGAACACCGACAGCTGATCGACCAGAATACGCGCCGATTGACGGATCGCTTCTTCGGGCGAGATCACGCCGTTGGTTTCGATGTTCATCACGAGCTTGTCGAGGTCGGTACGCTGTTCGACACGCGCGCTTTCCACGGCATAGCTCACACGGCGAACCGGCGAGAACGACGCATCCAGCACAATGCGGCCAATAATCTTGGCCGATTCTTCGCCGTAACGACGTACGTTGCCCGGCACGTAGCCACGGCCCTTTTCAACCTTGATCTGCACGTCGAGCTTGCCGCCCTTCGACAGGTGCGCAATGACGTGATCCGGATTCATCACTTCGCAGTCGTGGGCGAGTTCGATGTCGCCAGCGGTAACAACGCCTTCACCTTCCTTGCGCAGCGTAACCGTCACTTCGTCACGGTTATGCAGCTTGAACACCACGCCCTTCAGGTTCAACAACAGGTTGACCACGTCCTCTTGCACACCGTCGAGCGTCGAGTATTCATGCACGACGCCTGCAATCGTCACTTCCGTCGGCGCATAGCCAACCATCGACGACAGCAAAACGCGCCGAAGCGCGTTACCCAAGGTGTGGCCATAACCGCGTTCAAACGGTTCCATGACCACTTTCGCGTGGCTTTCGCCAAGCGATTCAACTGCGATGATCTTGGGCTTCAACAAACTGGTTTGCATAGGTTTTCCTTTTCAATACCCTCGGCTCGTTACACCGATAAGGCTGACCGGTAACAACCTGAAAATAAACAGCCGAGGCGCCCCCTTGCCTAACGCAATCCGGGAACCTCGGCCGTTAATCCGATTACCGCGAATACAATTCGACGATCAGGCTTTCGTTGATGTCGCCAGCGATATCGCTGCGTTCCGGCATTTGCTTGAACGTACCTTCGAACTTCTTCGAATCGACAGCAACCCAGCTCGGCAGGCCGCCCTGTTCGGCGAGCGACAGCGCTTCGAGAATACGAGCCTGCTTCTTGGCCTGTTCGCGCACGGAGATCACGTCGCCAGCCTTCACTTGCAGCGACGGGATGTTCGCGACGACGCCGTTCACCGTGATTGCCTTGTGGCTCACGAGCTGACGTGCTTCTGCGCGCGTCGAGCCGAAGCCCATGCGATACACGACGTTGTCCAGACGCGACTCGAGCAGTTGCAGCAGGGTTTCACCCGTGTTGCCCTTGCGGCGGTCGGCTTCGGCGAAATAACGGCGGAATTGGCGCTCGAGCACGCCGTAGATGCGCTTCACTTTTTGCTTTTCGCGCAACTGCGTGCCGTAGTCTGACGTACGGGCGCCCGAGGTGCGGCCATGTTGACCCGGCTTGCTGTCAAGCTTGCACTTGTCAGCGAGCGAACGACGGGCGCTCTTCAGGAAGAGATCGGTGCCTTCACGGCGAGACAGCTTGGCTTTAGGGCCGATATAGCGTGCCACTTTGCATTCCTTCTATGATTGATCACGTGAACATTCATTCACGCTAGTCCGAACCCTTTGGGTCGAACGGTGGGCTTAGTCAATTCAATAACGCAAGCAGCCTGCTACCGCCTTTAGCGGCAACAGGCGCAAGCGGAGCAAGCGTCTTAGATACGACGACGCTTCGGCGGACGGCAGCCGTTGTGCGGAACCGGCGTCACGTCGGAGATCGCGGTAATCTTGATGCCAAGACCATGCAGCGCGCGCACCGCGGACTCACGGCCAGGGCCGGGGCCCTTGATCCGCACTTCGAGGTTCTTCACGCCGTATTCCATCGCCACGCGGCCAGCCGATTCAGCGGCCACCTGAGCTGCAAACGGAGTCGACTTACGCGAACCCTTGAAGCCCTGACCACCCGACGTTGCCCAAGCCAACGCATTGCCTTGACGGTCGGTGATCGTGATGATGGTGTTGTTGAACGACGCGTGAACGTGAACCACGCCCTCGGCGACGTTCTTCTTGACCTTCTTGCGAACGCGTTGCGCCGCGGAGTTGTTCGAAGCCTTAGCCATTACGTTTTCCTGTAACTGTCAGTGTCGCTTACTTCTTCAGCGCTTGCGCTGCACGACGCGGACCCTTGCGCGTACGCGCATTCGTACGCGTGCGCTGGCCGCGCAGGGGCAAGCCCTTGCGATGGCGCACGCCACGGTAGCAACCGAGATCCATCAGGCGCTTGATGTTCATCGTCGTTTCACGACGCAGATCGCCTTCAACGATGAACTTGCCGACTTCTTCACGCAGCTTTTCGAGGTCTGCGTCGGTCAGGTCCTTAACCTTCTTCGAAAATTCCACACCAGCAGCAACGCAAATGTTGCGCGAGCGCGTGCGACCGATACCGTAAATTGCCGTCAGGCCGATTTCGGTATGCTGGTGGTTCGGGATGTTAACCCCTGCGATACGAGCCATTGTTTTTCCTCAAACAAAAAGCGCAAACAAAAGCGCGGCGTTCAGCCTTGACGCTGCTTGTGGCGCGGATCAGAGCTGCAAATCACGCGAACGACGCCCTTGCGCTTGATGATCTTGCAATTGCGGCAAATGCGCTTAACCGATGCCATCACTTTCATGATATTACCCTTTTTTCAAATCACTTCGCCCGGAACACGATCCTCGCACGCGACAGATCGTAAGGCGTCAATTCAACCGTCACCTTGTCGCCCGGCAGAATACGGATGTAGTGCATCCGCATCTTGCCGGATATGTGTCCCAATACGACATGGCCGTTTTCCAGCTTCACCCTGAAGGTGGCGTTTGGCAGGTTTTCGATTACTTCACCCTGCATCTGGATTACATCGTCTTTGGCCATAAGTCCTTTTAACGCATCGGGACGCCGCCGCCTTTGAAATTGGCTTTCTTCAGCAGCGATTCATACTGTTGCGACATAACGTACGACTGCACCTGCGCCATGAAGTCCATTGTGACGACGACAATGATCAGCAGCGACGTTCCACCAAAATAAAACGGCACATTCCAGCGCAGCACCAGAAACTCAGGCAGCAAGCAAACGAACACGATGTAGATCGCACCGGCCAACGTCAGACGCGTCAGGATGCGGTCGATATAGCGCGCCGTCTGGTCTCCCGGACGAATGCCCGGGACGAATGCACCACTCTTTTTCAGGTTGTCGGCCGTCTCTCTGCTATTGAACACCAGCGCGGTGTAGAAGAAGCAGAAGAACACGATCGCCAACGCGTACAGCAACACGTACACCGGCTGACCTGGCTTGATGGCTTCGGCCACATTGTGCAGTGTGTCCGCGAACCAGCCGGTACGTGATCCGGAACTGAACCAGTTCAGGATGGTTGCCGGGAACAGGATGATCGACGACGCGAAGATCGGCGGAATCACGCCCGACATGTTCAACTTCAACGGCAGATGCGAAGACTGTCCGCCGTAAATCTTGTTGCCGACTTGCCGCTTCGCGTAGTTCACAAGAATCTTGCGCTGGCCGCGTTCGATGAACACCACCAGATACGTCACAGCTGCGATCAGCGCGACCACGATAATCGCCGAGATGATGCTCATCGAGCCGGTACGAACCAGTTCAAAAAGACCACCGATCGCATTCGGGAAACCCGCTGCGATACCGCCGAAAATAATGATCGAAATGCCGTTGCCCAGACCACGTTCCGTGATTTGCTCACCGAGCCACATCAGGAACATCGTGCCGGTCACGAGCGTCACAACCGTCGTCAGCCGGAAGACCATACCAGGATCGATCACCAGTGCCGGCTGATTCTCCAGCGCGACAGCGATGCCAAACGCCTGGAACGTCGCCAGAACCACCGTGAAGACACGCGTGTACTGCGTGATCTTCCGTTGACCTGCCTGCCCTTCCTTCTTCAGCGCTTCGAGCTGCGGCGAGACAATCGCCAGCAACTGCATGATGATCGACGCCGAAATATACGGCATGATCCCAAGCGCAAAAATCGTGAACCGCGAAAGTGCGCCACCCGAGAACATGTTGAACATGCCAAGGATGCCGCCCGACTGGCTTTGGAACAGCTTTGCCAGTTGGTCCGGGTCAATGCCCGGCACCGGAATGTGCGCGCCAATACGGTAGACGACCAGCGCCAGCAGCAGGAACACTGCACGCCGACGCAGGTCGCCAAACTTCGCCGCGCTTCGACCGGGTTTTGCGAGACTCGGGCTGTTAGCCAAGTACCTTCTCCGATGCAAATGCTAGTGACGGCAATCGACTTGCACGTTACTCGGCGAAAGAACCGCCAGCTGCTTCGATCGCAGCGCGCGCGCCCTTCGTCGCAGACAGACCTTTCACGACGATCTTGCGCTTCAGCTCGCCCGTCGCGATGATCTTGGCGCTCGTCATCATCTCGCCAATCAGACCGGCTTGCTTCAGTGCCAACAGATCGATTTCGTCGACCGGCAGCTTTTCCAGGTCGCCAAGGCGCACTTCACCGACGAATTCCTTCGTCAGCGAGGTAAAACCACGCTTCGGCAGACGGCGTTGCAGCGGCATCTGACCGCCTTCGAAGCCGACCTTGTGGAAGCCACCCGAACGCGACTTCTGACCCTTGTGACCACGGCCAGCGGTTTTGCCGAGGCCGGAGCCGATGCCGCGACCAACGCGACGCTTTGCGTGCTTCGCGCCTTCGGCCGGCTTCAGGTTATTCAATTCCATTATCAACTCCTTGAGTGCCCGAACGGCCGCTTAGCCGATGACCTTAACGAGGTACGAGACCTTGTTGATCATGCCGCGCACAGCCGGCGTGTCCTGCAGCTCGCTAACCGAGTTCAGGCGGCGCAGACCAAGACCGCGCACCGTCGCCCGGTGCGATTCGCGGGTCCCAATCAGGCTCTTGACGAGCTGAACCTTGACAGTTTTTTCAGACATGGTGACCACCTTAGCCCAGAATTTCTTCGACGGACTTACCACGCTTCGCCGCGATGTCAGCCGGGGTCGACTGCTTACGCAGGCCGTCCAGCGTCGCACGAACGAGGTTGTACGGGTTCGTCGAACCGTGGCTCTTGGCCACTACGTTTTGCACGCCCATCACGTCGAACACTGCGCGCATCGGGCCGCCAGCGATCACGCCAGTACCGTCCTTCGCCGGAGCGAGGAGGACCGTCGATGCGCCGTGCTTGCCGTGCACTTCGTGTTGCAGCGTACCGTTCTTGAGCGGCACCTTGAACATGTTGCGACGGGCTTGCTCCATTGCCTTTTGAACGGCAACCGGCACTTCCTTCGCCTTGCCCTTGCCCATGCCGACGCGGCCATCACCGTCGCCAACCACGGTCAGTGCGGCGAAGCCGAGAATCCGGCCACCCTTCACGACCTTGGTCACGCGATTGACCGAAATCATCTTTTCGCGAAGGCCGTCGTCGCGCTCGTCAGCCTGAACTTTCGCTTGCATCTTTGCCATGACGAATTCCTTCCTTAGAACTTGAGCCCGGCTTCACGCGCCGCATCAGCCAGCGCCTTCACGCGGCCGTGGTAGCGGAAACCCGAGCGGTCAAAGGCGACGGATTCGATGCCGGCAGCCTTAGCCTTCTCTGCAATGCGCTTGCCGATCAGGGTTGCAGCGGCAACGTTGCCACCCTTGCCCGACTTGTCGGCGAGCTGCGCACGCACTTCGGCTTCGAGCGTCGATGCGCTGGCGAGCACTTTGGTGCCGCACGGCGAGAACACTTGCGCATAGATGTGCGTGTTCGTGCGATGCACGGCCAGACGCGCGACTTGCAGCTCAGCGATCTTGAGACGCGTCTGACGAGCGCGGCGCAGGCGAGATTGAGTCTTATCCATGATTGCGCACCCTTACTTCTTCTTCGTTTCTTTGAGGATCACAACCTCGTTGGCATAGCGCACGCCCTTGCCCTTGTAGGGCTCCGGCGGACGGTAGCCGCGCACTTCTGCAGCGACCTGGCCAACTTTCTGCTTGTCGATCCCCTTGATCACGATTTCCGTTTGCGACGGGGTTTCAGCCTTGACGCCTTCCGGCATCTGGTGCACCACCGGGTGCGAGAAACCCAGCGACAGGTTCAGCTTGTCGCCTTGCGCTTGCGCACGATAACCGACGCCAACCAGCGTCAGCTTGCGCTCGAAACCCTTGGTCACGCCGTGCACCATGTTCGCGACCAGCGCGCGCATCGTGCCCGACATTGCATTTGCTTCGCGGCTCTCGTCCACCGGCTCGAACTTCAGCGTGCCGTTGTCGTTCACCACCTTTACCAGGCGATTCGCAGCTTGCGTAATCGTGCCCAGCGGGCCCTTGACGCTAATGCGCTCGTCGCTCAGGGCCACTTCAGCGCCTTGCAGCGCGATCGGGCTTTTACCTACTCGAGACATGTTTCTTCTCCCTTCGGCTTTAAGCGACGTAGCAGATGACTTCGCCGCCCACGCCCGTAGCGCGCGCCTTGCGATCGGTCATCACACCCTTCGGCGTCGAAACGATCGCAACGCCCAAGCCATTCATGACCTGCGGGATTTCGTTACGGCCGCGGTACACCCGCAGACCAGGCTTCGAAACGCGCTCGAGGCGCTCGATAACCGGACGGCCAGCGTAGTACTTCAACGCAATGTTCAATTCCGACTTCGCACCTTCGGACTTCACTGCGAAATCGTCGATATAGCCTTCATCCTTCAGGACTTGCGCGATTGCAACCTTGACTTTCGACGAGGGCATCGTCACCGAAACCTTCTCGACCATCTGCGCATTGCGGATGCGAGTCAGCATATCGGCGATAGGATCACTCATGCTCATTTACGTTTCTCCTATTACCAGCTCGCCTTGGTCAGGCCAGGGATCTCGCCGCGGAACGCGATTTCACGAATCTTGTTACGCGCCAGCCCGAATTTGCGGAACGTGCCGCGCGGACGACCGGTGATCGCGCAACGATTGCGCTTACGGGTCGGGTTCGAATTGCGCGGCAGTTGCTGCAGCTCGAGACGAGCCGCATAGCGCTCTTCTTCCGACTTGCTTTGGTCGTCGATGATTGCCTTCAGCGCAGCACGCTTCGGAGCGTACTTGGCAGCCAGGCGCGCACGCTTCTTTTCACGTTCGATCAGTGCCAGTTTAGCCACGGTAACCTCAGTTTCTGAACGGGAACTTGAAGCTGGCGAGCAGTGCCTTTGCTTCGTCGTCAGTCTTCGCAGTCGTCGTGATGCTGATGTTCAGCCCACGCAGCGCGTCGATTTTGTCGTAGTCGATTTCGGGGAAAATGATCTGCTCTTTCACACCGATGTTGTAGTTGCCACGACCGTCGAATGCACGGCCCGACACGCCACGGAAGTCACGCACACGCGGGAGCGCGACCGTCACGAAACGGTCCAGGAATTCGTACATCGCCTGGCCACGCAGCGTGACCATTGCGCCGATCGGATAACCCTGACGGATCTTGAAGCCCGCGATTGCCTTGCGTGCCTTCGTGATCACCGGCTTCTGGCCCGCGATCTTCGTCAGATCGCCAACGGCGTTCTCGATGATCTTCTTGTCGGCGACGGCTTCGCCAAGACCCATGTTCAGGGTGATCTTGGTGATGCGCGGCACTTCCATCACGGACTTGTAACCGAACTTCTCGATCAGGCCGGGAACAACCTTCTCTTTATAAAATTCTTGCAAACGTGCCATTTTTTACTCCGCGTCAGGCGCTCAGCACAGCACCGGTCGTCTTCAGGAAACGGACCTTCTTGTCTCCCTCGACCTTGATGCCGACACGCGACGGCTTGCCGTTCGCGTCAACCAGCGCGACGTTCGAAATGTGCAGCGGCATTGCCTTCGCTTCCACGCCGCCCGTCGTACCCTTCATCGGGTTCGGCTTCACATGCTTCTTGGCGATATTGAGGCCTTCGACGGTCACACGGTCGTCAGCAACAGCCAGCACGACGCCGCGCTTGCCCTTGTCTTTGCCGGTGATGACGATGACTTCGTCACCTTTGCGAATCTTGTTCATCTCGGCTCCTTACAGCACTTCCGGCGCGAGCGAAACGATCTTCATGAAGCGTTCGCTGCGCAGCTCACGCGTGACCGGCCCGAAGATGCGGGTGCCGATAGGCTCGAGCTTGGTATTCAAAAGCACGGCGGCGTTGCCGTCGAACTTGATCAGCGAGCCGTCTTGACGGCGAACGCCCTTGGCGGTGCGAACCACCACGGCGTTGTAGATTTCGCCTTTCTTCACGCGCCCGCGCGGCGTTGCCTCTTTGACGCTCACCTTGATGATGTCGCCGATGTTGGCATAACGACGCTTCGAGCCGCCGAGCACCTTGATGCACATGACTTCACGCGCACCCGTGTTGTCGGCCACTTCGAGCCGAGTTTCGGTCTGGATCATGGTTTATCTTTCCCAACTTAATCCGATTGCACCACCATGATGCATTCGGTCAGTCTTGGTCCCGTCAGCCAATCGGCCGCTTGGGTTAGAACAGCAGCGACGGCAAACGAAACCCGCCATCGCAATCCGGTGAATCTGCCGACATGAACTGACGCTCACATCGCTTCCCCCACCTACAACTTCGCCCGCGATGGGGCTCCCACAAAGAGGGAAGACCGAGATTATAACAAATAATCCCGGTCTTGCAAGCGAAATCTACTGCGATTTCAACTACTTCTGCTGCTCAGCTGCTTTAGATGACGCGAGCTGCTTCGACCAGACGCGACACCGTCCAAGCCTTCGTCTTCGAGATCGGACGAGTTTCCTGGATTTCAACGAGGTCGCCCTCGTTGTAGGTGTTTGCCTCGTCGTGAGCGTGGTACTTCTTCGAACGTACGACATACTTGCCGTAGATCGGGTGCTTCACGCGGTGCTCGACCAGCACGGTAACCGTCTTGTCCATCTTGTTGCTGACGACCTTGCCGACCAGCGTCCGCTTGAGCGAGGTTTTTACGCTATCGTTCATTTCTGGTTCGCCTTCTCAGTCAGGACGGTCCGCACACGTGCGATGTCGCGACGAACCTTCTTCAGCTGGCTCGTATTCGTGAGCTGCTGGGTCGCGAGTTGCATGCGCAGGCCGAATTGCGCCTTCAACAGGTCCGACAGCTCTTTGTTGAGCGCGGCCTGATCTTTCTGGTGAAGTTCGGAAGCCTTCATCATTCACTCCTTAGGCGCCGAGCTGACGAACCATGAACGTCGTCTTCAGCGGCAGCTTGGCTGCAGCCAGACGGAACGCTTCACGCGCCAGTTCTTCGGACACACCGTCCATTTCGTACAGCATCTTGCCCGGTTGAATCTCAGCGACGTAGTACTCCGGGTTACCCTTACCGTTACCCATACGTACTTCAGCCGGCTTTTGCGAGATCGGCTTGTCCGGGAAAATGCGAATCCAGATGCGGCCGCCGCGCTTGATGTGACGCGTCATTGCGCGACGCGCCGCTTCAATCTGACGCGCGGTCAGGCGACCGCGACCGATAGCCTTCAGACCGTACTCACCGAACGACACCGCGTTACCACGCGTTGCGACGCCAGTGTTACGACCCTTCTGCTCTTTGCGATACTTCCTGCGTTTCGGTTGCAGCATCGTTATTCTCCAGTCTTACCGTCGCCGGCACCGCCGCGGCGCGGACCGCCACGGCGAGCACCTGCCGGTGCACCTTCACCATCGCGACGCGGGCGACGGTCGCCCGGACGTGCATTGCGGCGCGGACGCTTTTCTTCGGCGACTTCTTCCACCACCGGAGCGTCATTGCGGCCGAGCGTATCGCCCTTGTAGACCCACACCTTCACGCCGATGATGCCGTACGTCGTCTTCGCTTCGGAGGTCGCGTAGTCGATGTCCGCACGCAGCGTGTGCAGCGGCACGCGGCCTTCGCGATACCACTCGGTACGAGCGATTTCGATACCGTTCAGACGGCCTGCGCTCATGATCTTGATGCCCTGAGCACCGAGACGCATTGCGTTTTGCATCGCACGCTTCATCGCGCGGCGGAACATGATCCGGCGCTCGAGCTGCTGCGTGATCGAATCGGCGATCAGTTGTGCGTCGGTTTCCGGTTTGCGGATTTCTTCGATGTTGACGTGAACCGGAACGCCCATGCGCTTCTGCAGTTCCGACTTCAACAGTTCGATGTCTTCACCCTTCTTGCCGATCACAACACCCGGACGCGAGCTGAAAATCGTGATACGCGCGTTCTTTGCAGGACGCTCGATCACGACGCGGCCGACGGACGCGTTCTTCAGCTTTTTCTTCAGGTATTCACGAACACCGATGTCTTCCTGCAACATCGCCGCGAAATTGTTGTTGTTCGCGTACCAACGCGAAGCCCAATTACGGCTGACGGCCAAACGGAAGCCAGTCGGATGAATTTTCTGTCCCATCGTATGACCCCTTAATTCCCGACCGTCACAGTGATGTGACAGGATTGCTTCTCAATGCGGTTGCCGCGGCCCTTGGCGCGCGCGGTGAAACGCTTGAGCGACGCTGCCTTGTCGACGTAGATGCTCGTGATCTTGAGCTCGTCGATATCAGCACCTTCGTTGTGCTCCGCATTCGCGATCGCCGACAGCACGACCTTCTTCACGATGCCAGCCGCCTTCTTCGGCGAGAACGTCAGAACGTTCAGCGCCTTGTCGACCGGCAAACCGCGGATCTGGTCAGCCACAAGGCGCGTCTTCTGCGCCGAGATGCGGGCACCGCGATGAATTGCTTTCACTTCCATCTTGATTGCCCCTTATTTCTTGGCCTTCTTGTCGGCCGCGTGACCCTTGAACGTACGGGTCAATGCGAACTCGCCAAGCTTGTGGCCGACCATGTTTTCCGTGACATACACCGGAACGTGTTGACGGCCGTTGTGAACGGCGATCGTCAGGCCGATGAAGTCCGGCAGAATCGTCGAGCGACGCGACCAGGTCTTGATTGGCTTCTTGTCGCGCGAAGCTGCAGCCGCCTCAACTTTCTTCAGCAAATGGGCGTCGCAGAACGGACCTTTTTTAATAGAACGTGCCATTGCCTACTCCTTAACGCTTGTGACGGCGCTGGACGATCATGCTCGTCGTGCGCTTGTTGCTACGGGTGCGATAGCCCTTCGTCGGCGTGCCCCACGGGCTCACCGGATCGCGACCTGCAGCCGTCTTGCCTTCACCACCACCGTGCGGGTGATCGACCGGGTTCATTGCAACGCCGCGCACCGTCGGGCGGATACCGCGCCAGCGGTTCGCGCCAGCCTTACCGATTTGACGGAGGCTATGCTCTTCGTTGCCCACTTCACCGATCGTCGCGCGGCACTCGATGTGAACGCGGCGAATTTCGCCCGAGCGCAGACGAACCTGCGCGTAGGTGCCCTCACGAGCCAGCAGCATCGCCGACGTACCAGCCGAACGCGCCATTTGCGCGCCCTTGCCCGGCAGCATTTCGATGCAGTGAATCGTCGTACCGACCGGGATGTTGCGGATCGGCAGCGTGTTGCCTGCGCGGATCGGAGCTTCCGAACCCGACATCAGTTGCTGACCAACCGTCACGCCCTTTGGAGCGATGATGTAGCGGCGCTCGCCGTCTGCGTACACGACCAGCGCGATGTTCGCGCTACGGTTCGGATCGTACTCGAGGCGTTCGACCTTCGCGGGAATGCCATCCTTCGTGCGACGGAAGTCGACGATACGATAGTGATGCTTGTGACCACCGCCCTTGTGACGCGTGGTGATGTGGCCGTTGTTGTTACGGCCGGCAGTCGAGCTCTGCGAGTCGAGCAGCGGTGCGTACGGCTTGCCCTTGTGCAGATCCTTGTTGACCACCTTGACCATCGCGCGGCGACCCGGCGAAGTCGGCTTAACTTTCACGATTGCCATGATTACTTGGCCTCCGCTTCAAAGTTGATTTCCTGGCCGGGCTTCAGGCAGACGTACGCCTTCTTCACATCCTTGCGCTTGCCCATGTAGCGGCCAAAGCGCTTGGCTTTGCCCTTCTGGACCAGCACATTGACGGAATTGACTTCCACCTTGAACAGCAGCTCGACAGCAGCCTTCACTTCCTGCTTCGTAGCGTCCGGCGCAACTTCGAACACGACTTGCTCGTTCTTGTCAGCCACCAGCGTCGCCTTCTCGGAGATCACCGGCGCGAGCAGAACTTGCATCAAACGATGATCGTTTTTGCGAACTTCGCTCATGACAGCAACTCCTCGATCTGGGCGACCGCAGCCTTCGTGATCAGCACTTTCTTGAAGTAGATCAGCGACAGCGGGTCGGCATAACGCGGCTCGACAACCGCCACATGGGCCAGGTTGCGCGACGCGAGGTACAGGTTTTCGTCGACCGTGTCGGTGATGACCAGCACGGAGTCGAGACCCATAGCCTTGAACTTTTCGGCCAGCAGCTTCGTCTTCGGCGCTTCGAGCGTCAGCTCGTCGACAACGGCGATGCGGCCTTCGCGGGCCAGCTGCGAGAAGATCGAGCAGAGACCTGCACGATGCATCTTCTTGTTGACCTTGTGCGAGAAATTTTCTTCCGGCGAGTTCGGGAAGATGCGACCACCGCCGCGCCACAGCGGGCTCGACGACATACCGGCACGAGCACGGCCCGTACCCTTCTGACGCCACGGCTTCTTCGTCGTGTGCTTGACCTGCTCGCGGTCCTTCTGAGCGCGGTTGCCGCTACGTGCGTTCGCCTGGTAGGCGACGACGATCTGGTGAATCAGCGCTTCGTTGTAGTCACGACCGAACACGACGTCCGACGCGCTGACAGCTGCGCCTTCCTGACCATTTGCATTCAGGAGCTTAAGTTCCATTATTTCGCTCCTTTCACGGCACGCGCCTTCACGGCCGGCGTCACGAAAACCTTGCCGCCCTTCGCACCCGGAACAGCACCCTTGACCAGCAGCAGCTTGCGGTCGGCGTCGATACGAGCGATTTCGAGGTTTTGCACCGTCACCGTCTCGTCACCCATGTGACCGGTCATGCGCTTACCCGGGAAAACACGACCCGGATCCTGCGCCATACCGATCGAGCCCGGCACGTTGTGCGAACGCGAGTTACCGTGCGATGCACGGCCCGAACCGAAGTTGTAACGCTTGATGGTACCGGCGTAGCCCTTACCGATCGAGGTGCCTTGCACGTCGACCTTCTGGCCCACTTCGAAGAGATCCACACCGATCACGGCGCCGTTCGACAGCTCGGCAGCCTTGGTGGCGTCGATTTGGAATTCCTTAAGGATTTCACCGGCTTGAACACCAGCTTTGGCGAGATGACCTGCCAGCGGCTTCGTGACGCGCGATGCACGGCGCGTACCGAAGGCAACCTGAACGGCCGTGTAGCCGTCGGTTTCAACAGTCTTGATCTGCGTCACGCGGTTGTCGGACACGTCCAGCACGGTGACGGGAATCGAATCCCCTTCAGCCGTGAAGATACGGGTCATGCCAACCTTGCGACCTACGAGTCCAAGGCTCATCGTTTTCTCCATTCCCGACTGCGATTGGTCGGGGCTAATTTACAAAATGCCGCGCGATTCAGAGGCGAACCGGGACGGCTTTTTTACGCAAATGCGCGAAAAGCCTAGCATTATAGCAAGGCTTTTTCTTTTCTGCAAGCAATCAAAGACTTAGCGACATCCGATGGTCTGGATGCCGCTTGAAACCTTTACTGCAGCTTGATTTCGACGTCCACGCCAGCCGGCAGATCCAGCTTCATCAGCGCGTCGACGGTCTTGTCCGTCGGATCGATGATGTCCATCAGGCGTTGGTGCGTGCGGATTTCGAGCTGATCACGCGACGTCTTGTTGACGTGCGGCGAACGCAGGATGTCGAAACGCTGGATACGGGTCGGCAGAGGCACCGGACCACGAACGATTGCGCCAGTCCGCTTTGCCGTGTCAACGATCTCAGCTGCCGATTGATCGATCAGACGATAGTCGAAAGCCTTCAGGCGAATGCGGATTTTCTGGTTCTGCATGACGAATTCCTTGGAAAGAGCGAGGCGGTATTGCACCGCCGATTAGTAAAAGAACGTAGGTCTGGGCGCCCGCGAGGCGCGAGTGCCCAGACCCGGGCACTGCATACTGCTACGGCAATCTTCGATTTTACTCGATGATCTTGGCAACGACACCGGCGCCGACGGTACGGCCGCCTTCGCGGATTGCGAAGCGCAGACCTTC
>NZ_CYGY02000187.1 GCF_900007165.1 Paraburkholderia piptadeniae | reverse complement strand
TCAGAACTGATCTTCCGACAATGCCAGCACGCCCTCCGCGCCCTTCGCGCTGACGATCGACGCCTCCAGCGCCACCGCCTGCGGCAGCACGTGCTCCGCGTAGAACTGCGCGGTGGCGATCTTCGCGCCGTAGAACGACGGGTCTTCCGCATGCTTCGCCTGCGCAACGAGCATTGCGCGCGCCATCTGCCAGCCGCCCAGCACGATGCCCGCGAGCTTCAGATACGGCACGCTGCCCGCGAACACTGCGTTCGGATCGCTCTTCATGTTCTGAACGACGAACTGCACCACCGATTGCAACGCATCGTGCCCTCGCGACAGGTGCCTTTGCATCGATCCGAACGCCGCGCCATCGCGCTGCTTCAGCGCTTCGACAGTCTGCGCGATGTCCGCGAGCAGCGCCTTCGCGACCGCGCCGCCATCGCGCACCGTCTTGCGTCCGATCAGGTCGTTCGCCTGGATCGCTGTCGTGCCTTCGTAGATCGGCAGGATGCGCGCGTCGCGGTAGTACTGCGCCGCGCCCGTTTCCTCGATGAAGCCCATGCCGCCATG
>NZ_CYGY02000043.1 GCF_900007165.1 Paraburkholderia piptadeniae | reverse complement strand
CTACTGGAACTTCGGGCTAGCTCTTCGCTTGAGGCTGGAGAGGGCAACAAAAAAGGCGATGCGTTTTTAGCGCATCGCCTTTTTTGTTGAGCGTTCGAAGCGTTCAGCTTCGATCCGGCAGAACCGATTCGCCCGCGAACAGTTCCTTCACTTCTTCGCGCTGGCGCACGACGTAGGCCTTGTCGCCGTCGACCATCACTTCGGCGGCGCGCGCACGCGTGTTGTAGTTCGAGCTCATCGTGAAGCCATAGGCGCCTGCCGAACGGATCGCGAGCAGATCACCCGGCTCCACGCCCAGTTCACGCTCGCGTCCGAGCCAGTCGCCGCTTTCGCACACAGGACCGACGACGTCGTACAGATGCTTGTCGCCGTCACGTTGCACGACGGGTTCGATCGCGTGATAAGCCTCGTACATCGCGGGACGCGCGAGATCGTTCATCGCCGCGTCGACGATCGCAAAGTTCTTTTCGACGCCCGGCTTCAGGAACTCGACGCGCGTGAGCAGCACGCCCGCGTTGCCGACGAGCGAGCGGCCCGGCTCGAAATACACTTCGCGATGACCGTGCCCGCGCGCGTCGATCCGGTCGAGCAGCGTGCGCACGAAGTCGCCGATATCAGGCGGCGTTTCGTCGTCGTATGTGATGCCGAGTCCGCCGCCCACGTCGATATGCCGGATCTTCACGCCGTCTGCTTCGATCTGGTCGACGAGTTCGAGCAGCTTGTCGACGGCATCGAGATACGGCGCGACTTCCGTGATCTGCGAACCGATATGGCAGTCGATGCCGACCACTTCCAGATTCTTCATCCCGGCGGCCGCGCGATACGTGGCGCGCGCGTCGTCGAACGCGACGCCGAACTTGTTCGACTTGAGGCCCGTCGAGATATACGGATGCGTTTTCGCGTCGACATCGGGATTCACGCGCAGCGACACGGGTGCCTTCTTGCCCGTTTCGCCCGCGACGGCATTCAGGCGGTCGAGTTCGGGAATCGATTCGACGTTGAAGCACTTCACGCCTGCCGCGAGCGCTTCGCGCATTTCCGCGACGCTCTTGCCGACGCCGGAAAACACGGTGTTTTCCGCTTTGCCGCCCGCAGCGAGCACGCGCGCCAGTTCGCCGCCCGACACGATGTCGAAGCCCGCGCCCATGCGTGCGAACAGATTGAGCACGGCGAGGTTGCTGTTCGCCTTCACGGCGACGTGCACGGTGGCGCGCCGGCCGACGCACGCGTCGGCGTACGCGTGCCACGCAGCGCTGAGCGCCGCGCGCGAGTAGACATAGAGCGGCGTGCCGAATTGCTCGGCAAGCGATACGGCGGACACGCCTTCAGCGTGCAGCACGCCGTCGACATAGGCGAAGGCAGATTGAGTCATGCGACAGTCTTATTGAGCTTCAGATGCACCCGACGCCGGTTCGGCGGGCGCATTCGGCGCGGTGCGCAGTTCGGTATCAGGCGACAAGGACAGCGGCGTGCCCGACGTATCCGGTACGGAGTCTTGAGCGGATTCGGCGCCGGGTTTCGCTGCATCGGGCGAGGTCTGGGTCTGTTCGGTCGGTTTGGCCGGAAGAGGCGGAACGGTCGGCAGATAGAGTGAACCGCGTTGTCCGCAGCCGCTGAGCGCGACACCTGCGACAATAGCCAAAGTCGCTACAATCGCGCGGGGCCATCCGCGGGGCGCCAGTACATCATTTGCCGCTGCGCTCATCCGGAAAACGACTCGCATGACTGTCCCTGAACAATTAATCGTTGGAGTTTAGCATGTCCGACAGTGAATACTTTGCCCGTGCCGAGGCCGTGCTCGCGGCCGTCGAGCGCGCGCTCGACGATGCCGACGCCGATATCGAATTCGAGCGCAGCGGCAACGTATTGACGCTCGAATTCGAGAACGGCACGAAGATCATCGTGAACCTTCAGCCGCCGATGCAGGAGATCTGGATCGCCGCGAAATCGGGCGGATATCACTTCCGTTACGTCGACGGCGAGTGGCGCGATACGCGCAACGGCACCGAGTTTTACGCCTCGCTGTCCGAATACGCGACGCAGCAGGCGGGCGAGCCGGTACGGATCGCGCCGTAACTCACTCGTTTTCAAATCGACGCGCACGTTGCCGATCGATGCGCGTATTCGGAAGGAAAAAAGCCGCCGCGTTCAGCACGCGGCGGCTTCGTTTTTCACGCGATCAAGCGATCAGGCGTGAGCGGACCTAGTGACCTTTGAACAGGTTCATGATGTTCTCTTTTTCCTGCTCGCCGATCTGAGCGGGCGCAGTGCTTGCCGCGCCGCTCGCTTCCGGCGGTGGCAGCGTCACGCCGACGGTCGACACGAAGCCGTTGCCCGGCGTGAAGTCGTCGAAATACAGTTCGTCGCCGAGCGTGACCACGTCTTCAGGCATCGGCATCTTGTACTCGGGCACGCCCTTCAGCGCACGGCCCATGTAGTCGATCCACACGGGAAGCGCGAGCCCGCCGCCCGTTTCCTTGTCGCCCAGGCTGCGCGGGTTGTCGTAGCCCATCCACGCGATCGCGCACAACGTGTGCTGATAGCCGGCGAACCATGCGTCGCGCGAATCGTTGGTGGTGCCCGTCTTGCCGGCGAGGTCGGTGCGCTTCAGCACGTTCGACTTCGCGCCCGTGCCGCGCTGCGCGACGCTCGTCAACAGGCTGTTCATCACGTATGCGTTGCGCGGCTCGATCGCGTGCGGCGCATTACCGCCCGCGACGAGCGGCTCCGCATGCGCGACGACGACGCCTCGCTGATCGGTGACTTCCGCGATCAGATACGGATTGACGCGATACCCGCCGTTCGCGAACACCGAGTAGCCGGCTGCCATCTGCAGCGGCGTGACGAGACCCGCGCCGAGCGCCATCGGCAGATAGGCGGGATGACGGTCCGCGTCGAAGCCAAAGTGCGTGATGTACTGCTGCGCGTACTTCGTGCCGATGTGATTGAGGATGCGGATCGACACGAGGTTCTTCGATTTCTGCAGCGCCGTGCGCATCGACATCGGACCGTCGAAGCCGCCGCCGTAGTTCTTCGGCTCCCACGCCTGACCACCCGTTTCGGCGGCGCTGAAGAAGAGCGGCGCATCGTTGATCACGGTCGCGGGCCCGAGACCTTTTTCCAGCGACGCCGAGTAGATGAACGGCTTGAAGCTCGAACCCGGCTGACGCCACGCCTGCGTAACGTGATTGAACTTGTTCTTGTTGAAGTCGAAGCCGCCGACGAGCGCGCGGATCGCGCCGTCCTGCGGCACGACGGAAATGAACGCGCCTTCGATCTGCGGCAGTTGCGTGATCGACCAGTTGCCGTCGTCGTTCTTGGCGATACGGATGATCGCGCCGGGCCTCACGCGCTGGTTCGGCTGCGCGCGCGCACTGAGCGCGAATGACGCGTAGCGCAGTCCGTCGCCTTGAATCGTCACGACATTGCCGTCGATCAGCGTTGCCTGCACCTGCTTCGGATTCGCCGACGTCACCACGGCCGCGATGATTTCGCCGTTGTCGGGGTGTTCGAGCAGCGCGTCGTCGATGGCCTGCTCGCGTTCTCCCGCGTCCGTGGGCAGATCGATGAACGCCTCCGGCCCGCGATAGCCGTGACGGCGCTCATAGTCCATCAGACCTTTGCGCAGCGCGTGATAGGCGACGTCCTGATCAGCGGAATCGATCGTCGTCACGACGTTCAGGCCGCGCGTGTACGCCTCTTCGCGGTATTGCGCGTACATCATCTGCCGCACCATTTCCGCGACGTATTCCGCGTGCACGCTGAACTCCTTGCCCGCGCCCTTCACGATGAGCGGCTGCTGGCTCGCGACTTCGTACTGATTCTCCGTGATGTAGCCCAGTTCCAGCATCCGTTGAAGGATGTACTCCTGGCGCACCTTCGCGCGCTTCGGGTTCACGACGGGGTTGTACGCGGACGGCGCCTTCGGCAGGCCGGCCAGCATCGCGCATTCGGCCAGCGACAGGTCTTTCAGGTCCTTGCCGAAGTACACGCGCGCGGCGCTCGCGAAACCGTACGCGCGCTGGCCGAGATAGATCTGATTCATGTACACCTCGAGAATCTGATCCTTGCTCAGCTTCGATTCGATCTTGTACGCGAGCAGCATCTCGTAGACCTTGCGCGTGTAGGTCTTCTCGCTGGAAAGGAAGAAGTTGCGCGCGACCTGCATCGTGATCGTGCTCGCGCCCTGCGTCGCGTGGCCGTTCGTGAGCGCGACAATGCCGGCGCGCGCGATGCCCGTCAGGTCGACGCCGCCGTGATCGTAGAAGCGGGCGTCCTCGATCGCGAGCACGGCTTTCTTGAGATTGTCCGGCACGTCGCGGAAGTGCACGATGTCGCGCCGCTCCTCGCCGAACTCGCCGATCAGCACGTGATCGGCGGTGTAGATGCGCAGCGGCACTTTCGGGCGATAGTCGGTGAGCGCGTCGAGCGACGGGAGATTGGGCGTCGCGACGACCAGCGCATAGCCCAGCACGAGCATGACACAGACGATGCCGGCGAAGATCAGCCCGACAAACCCGAGGATGATCTTGAGCCAGAGAGGACGTTTGCGCTTCGGCGGTGCCGGAGACGTAGGAGTCGTGGATTGCATATGAACACCAAAAAACGGTCCCGCGATTATAGCCGCCCGACCTGACAGCTTTCGGCGTGCTTACGGCCGCCGCAACCGCACGACTATGAGAACACTGTAGTTCGTTTGATTGTCGCTGGATATTGCTCGCCGGACCATTAGCCATTCGGCCGAATTTCGCTGGCGTGCCGTGCTGCGCAGAATCCTTCCCGTTGCTCGTGTCGTTCGAATGACGCGGGCCTTCAGAGTTGGTTTGTGTCCGAGGGGGAAGGTATGACGTTGAAAGACTCGTTACGGATGACGATGCGGCGGCACGCAGTCGGCATCGATGTGGGTGCGCATGTGGTCAGGATCGTGGTGCTGAGTTGCAGCGGGCGAAAGGGCGGGCCGGTGCGCATCGAGTGCATGGCGTCGGAGCCGCTTGCGCCGGGCGCGATGGCGGGCCTGGAGATCGTCGACCGGCAGGCGGTGGCGCGCACGCTCGCCGCGGTGTTCGGGCATGTGCCGCAGCATTGCACGTCACAGGCGTTGCGCTGCGCGATGGCGATTCCCGGCTCCGCGACGTTCACCGCGCATCTGCCTGCCGGCCACGTGAACGGCCAGCATCGGCGGGCGGCCGTGGAGCCCATCGTGATGATGGAAGCCGAGCGGATCGCGGGCATCGAGCGTCATGCATTGGCTGTCGACTGGTATGTCGAGGACACGCCGCCGCGCCTCGGTGAAATTGCGGTTGCGGCGACGGCGCGCGAGCATCTCGAAGCACGCATCGAATGCGCGGCGATGGCGGACATCACGCTGACGACCGTCGACGTGGAGCCGCACGCGGCGCTGCGCGCGCTGCGTCATGCCGCGACATTCGAACTCGAACTGAACGAGCCGTACGCCGCGATCTGGATCGGCAGCGATGGCGTCTACGGCTGGCGCATCGACGGTGAAACGGTCGCGGAGGAAATCCGCTATCCGTCGCCCGAGTTCTCGTGTATCGCCGACGCGTTACGCGATCTCGCGGAAAACAATCTGAATGTGTGCGCGCTGGTCGGAGGCGAGATCGACTTGCTCGAAGGCGTGTGCTTTTCGCTCGCCGACATCGGCGATGTGCTGGGCTGCTCCGTGTTGCCGTTCGATTGTTCGTCGTTCAGCGGCGGTAACGCGATCCCGTCTTCGGACTTGCTGCACGAGCCTTCTTTGGCGGTCGCGTTCGGGCTTGCGTTGCGCGGCATCGCGCAATGACGGCGGTGCGAATCAAAGCAGGCGGTTTCAACCTGTTGCCGCACCGGCAGCGCGATGCACGGCTCGCGCGCAGACGCCGCTATGTCGAATGGACTGCGGCGGCGCTTTGCGGTTGCGTTGCTGTTGCGATGCTGGTGGGCTGGCAGGCATTCGAGCGAACGAGCATCGACAGACAGCGTGCGGTGCTAGACCGGAAGCTCGCGACGCTTGCGTCGCCGCTTGCCGAACATGCGCGTCTGACAGGCGAAGCCAGCAATGAGCGCTTGCAGAACGAGCGCGCCGCGACGCTTTCCGAGCCGCTCGTCCATTTGCTCGATCTGCTCGATGCGTTGAGTCGAGAGCCGTCCGAAGCCGTCGTCGTCAAGCAGTTGATGCAGCGTGGGCGCGATACGGAAATGCTTGCTGTGTCGACGGATCACGCGGCGGCGTCGGCGTGGTTGAACCGGCTTGCCGCTTTGAGAGGCGTGAAGGACGCCAGTCTCAGCGATTTGCATCGAACTGCAAGCGCAACCGATTCGTCCGCTGCCATCGAGCTCACGGCGAATCTGAAGTGGGACGGGCCACCTGAGAAGCCTAAAGCGTCCGCAGCGGCTCATCAAAAAACGAGAGGTGAGAAATGAACACAACCACGGTCGGCCGTATCGGCGTGCCGTTTAAGCGCTTGCCGTTGGGCGACGCAATTGCCGAGCGCCTGCGCGTGCCGCTCGAAGCATGGAGCGCGCGGCGGCGGTGCCTTGTTGCACTGTCGATTGCTGTTGCCGTGTTCGCGCTCGGCGCGAACGCGTGGATCGCCGCGGATATGAGCGGCGCGCAGACAAGCAGTGAAGCCTTGTCGGTCGCGCAGCGAAAATTGAGCGAAGCGCAAGCCGCTGTTGCACAACTCCCGGCGTTGCGGCGTGCTACGCCTGTCGCGCACGTGCCGGCTGGATGGACCTCCGCAGACGACGTGCGGGTCATCTCTCAGCTCGCGGCGCGCAGCGACGTGACGCTGCTGAAAATCGAGCCGGGCGCGGTGGCGGGCGGTGGGCTCGACGCGATGCGTCCGCTACACGTGACAGCGCAGGCTGACTTCGATCACGCCGTCGATTTTCTCGAAGGACTGTCGAGCCTGCCTGTGCTCGTCGTGCCCGACGAACTTACGCTCAAGCGCCAGGGCGCTGCATTGTCGATGAGCGCGACGTTGCATTCGTTCAACGCGATTCATCCCGTGCCGAACGCCGCGCGCTCAAGCGTGCGCAACGATCCCGACGCATTCGATCCCGACGAAGAAATCGTGTTCTACGATCCGTTCCAACCGCCGACTTTCGCACCGGCATCGGAGGACGCGCCGGCATCGATGCGGCTCGTCGGATTGCTGGCCGACCGCATGCGCGGACTCGCGCTGATCGAAACGGGCGATGGCGCTGAGACGCTCGAAAGCGGGCAGCAGTGGGGCGACGAGCGCGTCACGCATGTCGATGCCGACGCGCTCACGTTTGCGAAGCGCGATGGCAGCATGCATTCGCTCACGCTTGCGGAGGCCGTCGAATGATGCGCCCGCACAACCTGCGATGGCTTCTCGCCTGTATGTCCTGCGTCGCGATGGCGGCGCGCGCAGCGTTGCCGCCGCTTCCCTCGAACATGCCGTTCGATGACGCGATCGCGCCCGCCGGCATGCCGCCGTTGCCGCGCGTGATCACGACGGACGTCGCGAATCCGTTCGTGCTCGATGCAGCGGACGACGATGGCGCATCGACAGCCGATGCGAAGACGCCGCCGCTCGAGTTCGGGCAAGCGCTTTCTGCCGCACGCGATGACGCCGAACCTCGGCGCAAGACAGAAAGCGAGGCACAAAAAGAAACACGGCAAGATCAGCAGGAAGCACGGCATGAAGCGCTCGAAGGTCCGCCCGTCCCGCTCGCACCCGCTGCTCGTCTGAGCACGAGCGCGTCCGCCGCGCTGCCCGACGACCGGCCGATCACGCTGCACTTTCAGCACGCCGAGTTGGGCGCCGTGCTCGGCGCGTTCGCGCGATTCACAGGCCTCAGCATCGTCGCGAGTGAAAAGGCCCACGGCACGGTCACGCTGCATCTGGACAACGTGCCATGGCGCACCGCGTTCGATACGCTGCTCGACGTCAACGGCCTCGCGATGGAACAGCGCGGGAAGGTGATCTGGGTCGCGCCGCTGTCGGAACTCGCCGCGCGCGAGCGTCAGCGTTTCGAAGCGCACGCGCGCGCAGCCGAACTCGAACCGCTCGCGAGCCGCACGTTCGAACTGCACTACGCGCATGCCGACGAACTGCGCAAGCTGCTGACGGCATCGGGCAATCAGCGCGTGCTGTCGAAGCGCGGCGCCGCGATGGCCGACGCGCGCACCAATCTGCTGTTCGTCACCGATCTCGAAGCGCGCCTCGTGCAGATCGCCGAGCTGGTCGCGTCGCTCGACCGGCCGACGCGCCAGGTGCTGATCGAAGCCCGGATCGTCGAAGCAGAGAGGGGCTTTTCGCGCAATCTCGGCGTGAAGCTGTCGCTGGCAGCCGCGAGCGAGGACGGCAAGGCGACGGGTCTGGTCGGCGGAAAGGACGGTGCGGTCTTCGATCTGTCGGCGCGGCCGATTTCGGGCTTCGACGCGGCTACGGCCGGCCTGACGCTTTTTGCCGCGCAAGCGACGCGGCTTCTGAACATCGAGTTGAGCGCGCTCGAAGCGCAAGGGCGCGGCCAGATCGTGTCGAGCCCGCGCGTGGTGACGGCGGACCGGATGAAAGCCATCGTCGAGCAGGGCACGGAGCTGCCGTACCAGGCGAAAGTCGGGCAAGGCGTGTCGGGCGTGCAGTTTCGACGCGCGAGCCTCAAACTGGAGGTCGAGCCGCAAATCACGCCTGACGGCCGGGTCGTGCTGGATCTCGATGTCGCGAAGGACAGCGTCGGCGAGCAGACGGCGTCCGGGCCCGCGATCAACACCAAGCACGTGCAGACGCGCGTCGAGGTGGAGGACGGCGGGACGGTGTCGATCGGCGGAATCTACGAGGCCGACGACCGCGATGATGTGACGCGCGTGCCGCTCCTGGGCAAAATACCGCTTCTGGGCGCATTTTTCCGTCACCGCGCTCATCGCGATCTGACCAGCGAGCTCGTCGTTTTCATCACGCCGAGGGTTGTGCAGACGAATTGACGGATCGCCGGGCAAGGCGCCATGGGCGGGGGCCGAACGCAGGGCGGGGCGCAAGCGAGCGGGCCATCAGGCTCGACAAGGCAGGCGCTTTGCCAGTAAGCTGCCGCACGAACTACACCGGATTAGCCAGAGGATAAGTTGCAAGCGCGGGATGCACACGCCAACGTTTTTTTCGTAGGGCTCATGGGGGCGGGCAAGACCACCGTGGGCCGGGCCGTGGCGCGCCGGCTGGATCGCCCGTTCTTCGATTCCGACCACGAAATCGAGGCGCGCACGGGCGCGCGCATCCCCGTGATCTTCGAACTGGAAGGCGAAGCGGGCTTTCGCGACCGCGAGGCGCAAGTTATCGCCGAGCTTACCGGCCGCGAAAACATCGTCCTCGCGACAGGCGGCGGCGCGGTGCTGCGCGCTGAAAACCGCGAAGCGCTGCGCCAGCACGGCATCGTCGTCTATCTGCGCGCAAATCCGCACGACCTGTGGCTGCGCACGCGCCGTGACAAGAACCGGCCGCTCTTGCAGACCGAGGACCCGAAAGGACGCCTCGAGGCGCTCTACGAAGTCCGCGATCCGCTCTATCGCGAATGCGCCGATTTCGTGATCGAAACGGGCCGTCCGTCGGTCAACGGGCTCGTCAACATGGTGCTGATGCAGCTCGAGATGGCGGGCGTCGCCAAGTCTCCTGCGTCATAATAACGAGATGACCTCCATGATTACCGTCAACGTCGAACTGGGCGAGCGCGCCTATCCGATCCACATTGGCGCCGATCTGATCGGCAAGACCGAACTGTTTGCACCGCATATTCGCGGCGCGTCCATCGCCATCGTCACCAATACGACTGTCGATCCGCTGTACGGCGACGCGTTGCGCAAGGCGCTCGCGCCGCTCGGCAAGGACGTGACGACGGTCGTGCTGCCCGACGGCGAAGCGCACAAGAACTGGGAAACGCTGAATCTGATTTTCGACGCGCTGCTCGGCGCGCGCGCCGATCGCAAGACCACGCTGATCGCGCTCGGCGGCGGCGTGATCGGCGACATGACAGGTTTCGCCGCAGCCTGCTATATGCGCGGCGTGCCGTTCATCCAGGTGCCGACCACGCTGCTGTCGCAGGTCGATTCGTCGGTGGGCGGCAAGACGGGCATCAATCATCCGCTCGGCAAGAACATGATCGGCGCGTTCTACCAGCCGCAAGCGGTGATCGCCGATATCGGCGCGCTGCGCACGCTGCCCGCGCGCGAACTCGCGGCTGGCATCGCGGAAGTCATCAAGACAGGCGCAATCGCCGACGCAGCGTTCTTCGAGTGGATCGAGGCGAACGTCGAAGCGCTCAACCGTTGCGAGCCGCAGGCGCTCGCGGAAGCCGTCAAGCGTTCGTGCGAGATCAAGGCGTCCGTCGTGGCTGCCGACGAACGCGAAGGCGGTCTGCGCGCGATCCTCAATTTCGGCCACACGTTCGGTCATGCGATCGAGGCGGGCCTCGGCTACGGCGAATGGCTGCACGGCGAAGCAGTCGGCTGCGGAATGGTGATGGCGGCCGATCTGTCGGTGCGGCTCGGTCATCTGGACGAAGCCGCGCGCGAGCGACTCGTTGCCGTCATCAAGGCCGCGCATCTTCCGACTCAGGCTCCCGAGCTCGGCGCGTCGCGTTATGTCGACCTGATGCGCGTCGACAAGAAAGCGGAAGCGGGCGAAATCAAGTTCATCCTGCTGAAGCGTTTCGGCGACACACTGATTACGCGCGCACCAGACGACGCCGTGCTACGGACGCTCGACGCCAGCGTCGGCGACTGACACGACGCGCAGCCAGCGCAACGGCATGAGGACGTCGCTTCTGATTCGGAGACATCGGTGAGTGAAACACGCAGCGACAATCTGATCGGATCAAGTGACGTATCGGGGGCGCCCTCCACGGGCGCCGCGTCGTTGCCCACCATCGCCGCGCTCGAAGCGCATCTCGCGCCTTACGCCGCGCACTCTTCGCAGTCGCGCGGCCGGCGCCATTACGAACCGCCGCCGAGCGCGCGCACCGAGTTCCAGCGCGATCGCGATCGCATCGTTCACTCCACGGCTTTCCGGCGGCTCGAATACAAGACGCAGGTGTTCGTGAATCACGAGGGCGATCTGTTTCGCACGCGGCTCACGCACAGTCTCGAAGTCGCGCAGATCGCGCGTTCCGTTGCGCGCAATCTGCGCGTGAACGAGGACCTCGTCGAAGCGATCTCTCTTGCACACGATCTCGGACACACGCCGTTTGGCCACGCGGGACAGGACGCGCTCAACGAATGCATGCGTGAGTACGGCGGCTTCGAGCACAATCTGCAGAGCCTTGCCGTTGTCGACGATCTCGAAGAGCACTACGGCGCATTCGATGGCCTGAATCTGTGCTTCGAAACGCGCGAAGGCATCCTCAAGCATTGCTCGCGCGAAAACGCGCGGCGTCTGGGCGAACTAGGCGAGCGTTTTCTGCAAGGACGCCAGCCGTCGATCGAAGCGCAGATCGCAAATCTCGCAGATGAAATCGCGTACAACAATCACGACGTGGACGACGGTCTGCGCTCGGGATTGCTCACCATCGACCAGCTAGCCGAAGTCGAGCTGTGGCGCACGCATTACGAGGCGGCGCGTCACGACTATCCGCATATCGAAGGGCGCAGGCTGGTTCACGAGACGGTTCGCCGCATCATCAACACGCTGATCGTCGATCTGATCGACACGACGACGCGCAACATCGCGCGCCATGCGCCGTCGTCGCTCGACGATGTGCGACGTTCGCCGCCGCTCGTCGCGCATAGCGCAGCCGTCGCCGCGCAGGCCACGGCGCTCAAGCAGTTTCTGTTCAAAAACCTGTATCGGCACTATCGGGTGATGCGCATGGCGAGCAAGGCGCGGCGTGTGATCATCGGTCTGTTCGATGCGTTCATCGACGACCACCAGTTGTTGCCGCCGGATTACCAGACAGCGGACGCGGCGAAGCAGCCGCGACTGATCGCGCATTACATCGCGGGGATGACGGATCGTTACGCGTTGAAGGAATACCAGCGGCTCTTCGTCGTCGACGGTAATTGATGTCATATGTGTGCCGCGTTTCACAAGCGATGCTCAACCCGTGTCCGCCGTGGATGTGACGCAAGACCTCTCACGCTCACCGTCGCGCGCAAAACGGTCCGTGCGCCGTGCAACGTCCATCGCACCTGTGTGAAGACGCAGACGCGCGATCACGACGGATCACGACAACACGCGCACGCGCGCATGCACAACCGCGCGCTGGCGCGCGGTTGTGCATGGCGTCCTGTCCTTTACAGCGATCCGATGTCCAGCCGATCCAATCGCCTGACCGTTCAACCAGGTCCGTTCAGTCGGCACATCAGCACGCGCTCCGCACGTACATCAACGCATGCCGCCTCGTGCGATGAGCGCTCCCGCGATCAACGCGACGCCGCCGACGAGCGCAATCGTGCGCCATGGGTTTTCGTGCACGTATTCGTCGGCATCGTGAAACGCTACTTGCGCGCGGTCGCGCATCGCGTCGCGTGTGTCGTTCAGGCGTGAGCGCGCATCGTCGAGGCGTTTGCGGAATTGCGTCTTGATGGCCTCGGCATCCGCCTGCGTGCCGTCGCCGAGCGAGTTCTCGAGTTCCGTCATCAGTCTGCGCAGTTCACTAGCAATGTCTTCAGCGGCATGCCGGCTATGGCGCGCTATGCGGCGCGCGCGACGACCCGTCGTTGTCAAGGATTCGCCGATGGCATCTCGCGTATTAGGTAGTGCTGTCATGGTCGCTCCGTCGATGAGGGTGGTTCAACATGCCCGCAACACAGCGCGGGAAGACTCCCTTGACGCAACTTCGATGCCCGCCTGGCGCGAGGCTCTACAACGTGCGCCCTAACATGCATCGACGACGCGTTTTGCGTCAGATGATGCGCGAGGCATGCGGCAGAAATTGCGTCGGAAGTCTTCGCGCGTCAGTCAAATTTACAACGAGTCGCGCGGGCGAGCAGGGCAAGGTCGCAAGTGGCGGAAACGATGTCGCGATACGCCGGAGACGAAGGCACGTCCATACGAGTATCGTGATGGGATTGAAAGCAGAACGCCGTCACGGTTTAACGCGACGGCGTTGTTCAAGCCCGAAAATCTCGACTAACCTGTTGTGTTAGAAGCGGTATCCGAGGCTCACGTACGTGACGATCGGGTTCAGACGGATCTTCGTTTGCGATTGCACGGTCAGTGGGCCGACGGGTGTGCTTGCCGTGGTGTTCAGCTTGGCTGTCGTGCTGAGCGGCAGGTACGAAATCGAGAAGCCGGCGAACCAGTGATCGGTGAACGCGTACGTGAAGCCGGCATTAAACACGGGCTCCCACGAACTATCCGTGGTCACCGTGGTCGGACCATGCAGGACGTTGTTCTGGAAAGTGCCGTTCGTGATGTGTTCGTCGGTGAACCAGATGCGGCTCACGCCGATGCCGAGATACGGACGGAACTTCGCTTGCGGCTGATTGAAGTAGTACTTCAGCAGCAGTGTCGGGCTCCATTGTTTGGCCGAGCCGATCTTGCCGTACTGCGCGAATGCGCCTGTGCCTTTCAGATCGAATTGCGGCGGAATGCCGATGTCGAACTGGGTGGCGATGTGGTCGGTAATGAAATAGCCGGCCGTGAAACCAAGGGTGTCGCCATCGCCGAGCGAGGCGCCGGAGTTGGGTATCGTAACGTTGACGGGCGAACCGCCGACGTTTGTCTCTCTCAACGGCTGACTGCTGGACTGCGGCGCAAGGTGGAACCACCCGGTTGTAACGTAGATACTGCCGGCCGATTGCGCGTGCGCTGCGGTAGTCATGCAAGCAAGCGTCGCGATCCCCAAGGCCTGTTTTAATTTCATTTGTGCTCCTCCAAAAAAGGCCCGCTAATTATGACCACAACGTTTCAAACAAACCATGGCGCCGGTTAGAGCGTTCTGCCTGGGCTTTATGCCGTTTCCGGCAGACCCGTACGGCGCGTGAGGTCGCGCCGGCGCAGTTTTTCGGACCTTCGGGTATGTACCAACGCGACTTTGGATAATCCAGCATGGCACGGCTTGCACGTCTTTATGTCCCCGACCAGCCGCAGCACGTGATCCTGCGCGGACTCGACCAGCAGCCCGCATTCGTCGACGACCAGGATTACGAACTGTTCATCGATTGCCTGAAGGCGGCTTCGCGCGATCACCATCTGTCCGTTCATGCATACGCGCTGATGCCAGGCGCGGTGCAACTGCTCGTCACGCCCACCGACGAATCGAGCTTGCCTAAAGCGATGCAGGCAGTCGGCCGGCGCTACGTCGCGCATTTCAACCGTCGTTACTCGCGACGCGGCACGTTGTGGGAAGGCCGTTATCGCGCGACGGTCATCGAAGGCGAGAAGTACTTCCTGCTCGCGAGCCGCGTCGTCGAGATGTCGCCGGTGCGCAATCAGCTCGTGAGCTCGCCCGAGGACTATCGATGGTCCAGTTATCGGCATCACATCGGGCTGACCCTGGACAGTCTCATCACCGACCATCGTCTGTACTGGTCGCTCGGGAATACGCCGTTCGAACGTCAGCGCGCTTATCGCGAACTGTGCGAGCAGCCGCTCGACGAACGCGAAGCGAGCCAGCTTCAGCAGGCCACGCTGAAGGGATGGGTGCTCGGCAGCGACTCGTATCGCGAGTGGGCAGCGCGGGCGGCGAACCGGCGCGTGTCGCCGCTGCCGCGAGGCCGGCCGCGCAAGGTCCGGGAGACGCCGCAAACACAATAAAGCCTTTTTGATCAAGGGTTTGTAGGCAACAAGAGAAAGCGAACGGCATCCGCGAATGCCGTTTTCTTTTGCCCTTTTTTGATGTGGAGCCAATTAATTTGATGAAAAATGCACCACATTGATAATAGGGGCCTGAACATCAGATTTTGTTTGCTATTCCTTTGATTCGTCGCGTATATTTCGACTTCCGGCGTCCGAATGTGCAACTGCAATATCGCGCAGTCACACGACAAGCGGCCGCCCGCGCAGTTGAGGTTGAAACTGCGGGCAACAACAAAATGGATTAACGGCCCCCACGGCCCCTGACAGACGGTGTCCCCATGAACGACCACCAGCAGCCGATTTCCACGGTTCCCGCCGCGCAGGGTCTTTACGACCCGCAGAACGAGCACGACGCATGCGGCGTCGGCTTTGTTGCACATATCAAGGGCAAAAAGAGCCACGAGATCATCCAGCAAGGCCTGAAGATTCTCGAGAACCTCGATCACCGGGGCGCCGTCGGCGCCGATCCGCTGATGGGCGACGGCGCGGGCATCCTGATCCAGATTCCGGATGCGTTCTACCGCGAGGAAATGGCGAAGCAGGGCGTAACGCTGCCGCCCGCTGGCGAATACGGCGTCGGCATGATCTTCCTGCCGAAGGAGCACGCATCGCGTCTCGCGTGCGAACAGGAGCTGGAGCGCACGGTGAAGGCCGAAGGCCAGGTCGTGCTCGGCTGGCGCGACGTGCCCGTCGATCACAACATGCCGATTTCGCCGACCGTCAAGGCGAGCGAGCCGCTGATCCGCCAGATCTTCATCGGTCGCGGCAAGGACATCATGGTGACGGACGCGCTCGAGCGGAAGCTGTATGTAATCCGCAAGACGGCGAGCCACCGCATTCAGGCGCTCAAGCTCAAGCACGGCAAGGAATACTTCGTGCCGTCGATGTCGGCGCGCACGGTCGTCTACAAGGGCCTGCTGCTGGCGGGCCAGGTCGGCGTGTACTACCGCGACCTGCAGGACGAGCGCGTCGTGTCGGCGCTGGCGCTCGTGCACCAGCGCTTCTCGACCAACACGTTCCCGGCGTGGGAGCTGGCTCACCCGTACCGGATGATCGCCCACAACGGCGAGATCAACACGGTGAAGGGTAACGTCAACTGGCTGAACGCGCGTACGGGCGCGATCGCGTCGCACGTGCTCGGCGACGACCTGCCGAAGCTGTGGCCGCTGATCTATCCGGGTCAGTCGGATACGGCATCGTTCGACAACTGTCTCGAACTGCTCGTGATGGCCGGCTACCCGCTCGTCCACGCGGTGATGATGATGATTCCGGAAGCGTGGGAACAGCACACGCTGATGGACGACAACCGCCGCGCGTTCTACGAATATCACGCCGCGATGATGGAGCCGTGGGACGGCCCCGCTGCGATCGCATTCACTGACGGCCGCCAGATCGGCGCGACGCTCGATCGTAACGGCCTGCGTCCGGCGCGCTACATCATCACCGACGACGATCTCGTGATCATGGCGTCGGAAGCGGGCGTGCTGCCGATTGCCGAATCGAAAATCGTCAAGAAGTGGCGCCTGCAGCCGGGCAAGATGTTCCTGATCGACATGGAGCACGGCCGCATCATCGACGACAAGGAACTGAAGGACAACCTGGCGAACGCGAAGCCGTACAAGAGCTGGATCGACGCCGTGCGCATCAAGCTCGACGAAATAGAGCCGAGCGCGGAAGACGTCGTCACGGAGCGCCGCGAAGCGGCTGCGCTGCTCGACCGCCAACAGGCGTTCGGCTACACGCAGGAAGACCTCAAGTTCCTGATGGCGCCGATGGCGCAGGCAGGCGAGGAAGCCGTCGGCTCGATGGGCAACGACTCGCCGCTCGCCGTCATGTCCAACAAGAACAAGACGCTCTATCACTACTTCAAGCAGCTGTTCGCGCAAGTCACGAACCCGCCGATCGACCCCATCCGCGAAAACATGGTGATGTCGCTGGTGTCGTTCGTCGGTCCGAAGCCGAACCTGCTCGACACGAACAACATCAACCCGCCAATGCGTCTCGAAGTGTCGCAGCCGGTGCTCGACTTCAAGGACATCGCGAAGATCCGCGCAATCGATCAGTACACGGGCGGCAAATTCAGTTCGTACGAGCTGAACATCTGCTATCCCGTCGGCTGGGGCAAGGAAGGGATCGAAGCGCGCCTCGCGTCGCTGTGCGCGGAAGCCGTCGACGCCGTCAAGTCCGGCTACAACATGCTGATCGTGTCGGATCGCAAGACGGACCGCGACAACGTCGCGATTCCGGCCCTGCTCGCCACGTCCGCAATCCATACGCACCTCGTGCAGCAAGGTCTGCGCACGAGCACGGGCCTCGTCGTCGAGACGGGCTCGGCGCGTGAGACGCACCACTTCGCGCTGCTCGCGGGCTACGGCGCGGAAGCCGTGCATCCGTATCTCGCGATGGAAACGCTCGCGCAGCTGGCAGCGGGCATGAAGGGCGACCTGTCGGCGGAAAAGGCCGTCTACAACTTCACGAAGGCAGTCGGCAAGGGCCTTCAGAAGGTCATGTCGAAGATGGGCATCTCGACGTACATGTCGTACACGGGTGCGCAGATTTTTGAAGCGGTCGGTCTCGCCGAAGATCTCGTGAACAAGTACTTCAAGGGCACGGCGTCGAAGGTCGGCGGCATTGGTCTCTTCGAAGTGGCTGACGAAGCGATTCGCCTGCATCGCGAAGCGTTCGGCGAGAGCCCCGTTCTCGCGAACATGCTCGACGCGGGCGGCGAGTACGCATACCGCGTGCGCGGCGAAGACCATATGTGGACGCCCGATGCGATCGCGAAGCTTCAACACTCGGCGCGCAGCAACTCGTATCAGACGTACAAGGAATACGCGCATCTGATCAACGATCAGACGAAGCGTCACATGACGTTCCGCGGCCTGTTCGAATTCAAGGTCGATCCGTCGAAGGCGATTCCGCTCGACGAAGTCGAACCGGCGAAGGAAATCGTCAAGCGCTTTGCGACGGGCGCGATGTCGCTCGGCTCGATCTCGACGGAAGCGCACGCCACATTGGCCGTCGCGATGAACCGTATCGGCGGCAAGTCGAACACGGGTGAAGGCGGCGAGGACGAGAACCGCTACCGCAACGAACTGCGCGGCATCCCGATCAAGAACGGCGACACGATGAAGACCGTCCTCGGCGACGAGGTGATCGTCGACATCCCGCTGAAGGACGGCGATTCGCTGCGCTCGAAGATCAAGCAGGTTGCGTCGGGCCGTTTCGGCGTGACGGCGGAATACCTCGCGTCGGCGGACCAGATCCAGATCAAGATGGCGCAAGGCGCGAAGCCGGGCGAAGGCGGCCAGTTGCCGGGCCATAAGGTGTCCGAGTACATCGGCAAGCTGCGTTACTCGGTGCCGGGCGTCGGCCTCATTTCGCCGCCGCCGCACCACGACATCTACTCGATCGAAGACCTCGCGCAGCTCATTCATGATCTGAAGAACGCGAACTCGTCGGCGAGCATTTCGGTGAAGCTCGTGTCGGAAGTGGGCGTCGGCACGGTCGCTGCGGGTGTCGCGAAGGCGAAGGCCGATCACGTCGTGATCGCGGGCCATGATGGCGGCACGGGTGCATCGCCGCTGTCGTCGATCAAGCACGCAGGCACGCCGTGGGAACTGGGCCTCGCGGAAACGCAGCAAACGCTGGTGCTGAACCAGTTGCGCGGCCGCATCCGCGTGCAGGCCGACGGCCAGATGAAGACGGGCCGCGACGTCGTGATCGGCGCGCTGCTCGGCGCGGACGAATTCGGCTTTGCGACGGCGCCGCTCGTCGTCGAAGGCTGCATCATGATGCGCAAGTGCCACCTGAACACGTGCCCGGTCGGCGTCGCGACGCAAGACCCCGTGCTGCGCGCGAAATTCCAGGGCCAGCCGGAACACGTCGTGAACTTCTTCTTCTTCATCGCCGAAGAAGTGCGCGAAATCATGGCGCAACTGGGCGTGCGCAAGTTCGACGACCTGATCGGCCACAGCGAATTCCTCGATATGAAGAAGGGCATCGAGCACTGGAAGGCGAAGGGTCTCGACTTCTCGCGCGTGTTCTACCAGCCAAGCGTTCCGGCGAGCGTTGCGCGTCTGCACGTCGAATCGCAGGATCACGGTCTGGACCGCGCGCTCGATCACACGCTGATCGAAAAGGCGAAGGCCGCGATCGAGAAGGGCGAGCATGTGTCGTTCATCCAGCCGGTGCGCAACGTGAACCGTACGGTCGGCGCGATGCTGTCGGGCACGATCGCGAAGAAGTACGGCCACGACGGTCTGCCCGACGACACGGTGCACATCCAGTTGAAGGGCACGGCGGGCCAGAGCTTCGGCGCGTTCCTCGCGAAGGGCGTCACGCTCGATCTCGTCGGCGACGGCAACGACTACGTCGGCAAGGGCCTGTCGGGCGGCCGCATCATCGTGCGTCCGACCAACGATTTCCGCGGCAAGTCCGAAGAGAACATCATCATCGGCAACACGGTGATGTACGGCGCAATCGAAGGCGAATCGTTCTTCCGCGGCGTCGCGGGCGAGCGCTTCTGCGTGCGTAACTCGGGCGCGACGGCCGTCGTCGAAGGCACGGGCGATCACGGCTGCGAATACATGACGGGTGGCACGGTCATCGTGCTCGGCGAGACGGGCCGCAACTTCGCAGCGGGCATGTCGGGCGGCATCGCTTACATGTACGACCCGGACGGCACGTTCGCCGCGAAGTGCAACAAGTCGATGGTCGCGCTTGAGCCGGTGCTGCAACAGGCCGAACAGGAACGCACGGTCGACAAGGCGCTGTGGCACACGGGCCAGACCGACGAAGCGCTGCTCAAGGGGCTCATCGAACGTCACTTCCAGTTCACCGGCTCGCCGCGCGCAAAGGCGCTGCTCGAAAACTGGGATGCGTCGCGCCGTCAGTTCGTGAAGGTGTTCCCGACCGAATACAAGCGCGCGCTGGGCGAAATGGGCGCGAAGAAGGCCAGCAAGGAAGTGCTCGCGGCCTGATCGTTTCCTGATAAAGCCACTGACGACATAACGAAGCGCACCCGCCGCTTGCGAACGAAACGCAGGCGGCGGGCGCCGATCCCCTCACCGATTCAGATAGACATAGAGAACCACATGGGCAAGGCAACCGGTTTTCTCGAGTTCGAACGCCGCCACGAGGCGTACGAAGCACCGCTTACGCGTGTGAAGCACTACAAGGAATTCGTCTCGGCGCTGACCGACGACGAAGCGAAGATTCAAGGTGCACGTTGCATGGACTGCGGCATCCCGTTCTGCAACAACGGCTGCCCGGTGAACAACATCATCCCGGACTTCAACGATCTGGTGTTCCGCCAGGACTGGAAGAACGCGATCGAAGTCCTGCACTCGACGAACAACTTCCCCGAGTTCACGGGCCGCATCTGCCCGGCGCCGTGCGAAGCGGCGTGCACGCTCGGCATCAACGACGACCCGGTCGGCATCAAGTCGATCGAGCACGCGATCATCGACAAGGCATGGGCCGAAGGCTGGGTCGCGCCGCAGCCGCCAAAGCACAAGACGGGCAAGAAGATCGCGGTCGTCGGTTCGGGACCCGCGGGTCTCGCCGCCGCACAACAACTCGCGCGCGCCGGCCATGACGTGACGGTGTTCGAGAAGAACGACCGCATCGGCGGCCTGCTGCGTTATGGCATCCCCGATTTCAAGCTGGAGAAGTGGCTGATCGACCGCCGCATGCGCCAGATGGAAGCCGAAGGCGTGACGTTCCGCGCGAACGTGTTCGTCGGCAAGGACCCGATTCCGGCGCACATCGGCAACACCGCGAAGGAAACCATCACGCCGGACCAGCTGAAGGAACAGTTCGACGCCGTGATCCTGACGGGCGGTTCGGAAACGCCGCGTGATCTGCCCGTGCCGGGCCGCGAACTCGCGGGCATTCACTACGCGATGGAGTTTCTGCCGCAGCAGAACAAGGTCAACGCGGGCGACAAGGTGGCCGATCAACTGCTCGCGAAGGGCAAGCATGTCGTCGTGATTGGCGGCGGCGATACGGGTTCGGACTGCGTCGGCACGTCGAACCGTCACGGTGCGAAGGACGTCACGCAGTTCGAGCTGTTGCCGCAACCGCCGGAGGAGGAAAACAAGCCGCTCGTGTGGCCGTACTGGCCGGTGAAGCTGCGCACGTCGTCGTCGCATGAGGAAGGCTGCGAGCGCGACTGGGCCGTCGCCACGAAGCGCTTTGAAGGCAAGAACGGCAAGGTCGAGAAGCTGATCGCGGCGCGCGTCGAATGGAAGGACGGCAAGATGCAGGAAGTGCCGGGCTCCGAGTTCGAAATGAAGGCCGATCTCGTGCTGCTCGCGATGGGCTTCACGCAGCCGGTTTCGCCCGTGCTGGAGGCGTTCGGCGTCGACAAGGATGCGCGCGGCAACGTGCGCGCGTCGACGGAGGGGGACAAGGCCTATTACACGTCCGTCGACAAGGTGTTCACGGCAGGCGACATGCGCCGTGGCCAGTCGCTCGTCGTGTGGGCGATCCGCGAAGGCCGCCAGTGCGCGCGCTCCGTCGATGCGTACCTGATGGGGCACTCGGAGCTGCCGCGTTAAGTTTCGCGCTCGGGCGTGGCCGCGCGGCATGCATCGCGCGGTTCGCTACTCCAAATGCGCTCTGCGTGGGACCGGAGTAAGGCGCTAAAGCGCCAACTCCGGTCGACAGAGGAAGTGGAGACAGACGCGGACGCGTTAAACCGTACCGCACAGCAGTAGAAGCAGGACAAAACCGGGCGCTCGCAAGAGCGACCCGGTTTTTTCCTTGCGTCAGGCGATAATGTGTCGATGAGCGGGAAAGCGTACGGAGACAGAACGATGCAACGCACCGATCCGCAGCCTGATCCAGAGGAAAGCGCAGACACGGCATTCGACAATGCGTCCGCGAACGGCGTGCCGGCCGAACAGGACGCGCAGCAGGACTATCAGCGCTGCTTCATCGCGCTGGTGCCGGATGCCGCGACACGCGATGCGCTCACGTCGATTGCCGTTCCGTCGACGGCGCGTCGCGTCCCTTACGAACAACTGCATCTGACCGTGACATTCATCGGCATGCTGCCGCACGAGAAAAGCGCGGCGCTGATCGACGCACTGACGCGCGAGACGGTGCCGCTGCAGCTCACGCCTGTCACGAAGATCGAGCATTGGCCGCGCGCCTCGCATCCGCGTCTGACGGTCGCGACGCTCGCGATGTCCGATGAGTTTGTCGCGCTGGACTGGCGCGTGCGCTCGTCGATGATCGCACTCGGCCTGCCCGTCGATGCGCGCACGTTCCGGCCGCACGTGACACTCGCGCGATTCCGGCACGACGCAGCGGCCGTCGGTCCCGCAACCGAGTTGCAAGGCGAACTGATGGCGCGTTTCGATTCGCTGATACTTTATTCGAGCACATTGGCCCGCAACGGCGCGCGGTATCGGTCGCTGGCGAGCGTGCCTGTCGTCTACGCATGACTATGCACGACGCGCGGCGCGGGCCGCCGTGCGTCGTGCATCAAGCGCGATAGCGTGCCAGCGTCAGCCCGTCGAGATTGATGTCCGGCTTGCGCCGCGTGTCCGTGACGAGCACCACGCGATCGAACGGCGCGTCGCTCATGCGGCCACGCGCTCGACGGCGCGCTCGACGAACAGCGTCTGATCATGGAACGTTTCGAGCGTCTTGCGATGCGCGACGCTGATGATCGCCGCATTCGGCAGACGCTCGATCAGCGCGTTGTAGACGATGCTTTCGTTGTCCGGGTCGAGCGCGCTCGTCGCTTCGTCGAGGAACAGGAAGTCCGGCTTTTGCAGCAATGCGCGCGCGGCTGCGAGGCGCTGCTGTTCACCCGGCGACAGCGAGCGTTCCCAATGCGCCGCTTCGCCGAGCCGGTCCGCGAACTCGGACAGGCGGCAGACCGTGAGCACTTCGCGGCACGCTTCATCGGAGAACGCGGACGCCTCCGACGGATAGCAGAGAGCGGCCTTCAGCGTGCCGATGGGTAGATAGCTTCGCTGCGGAATGAAGAGCAGCTTCGCGTCGGCGGGCATCTCGATCGTGCCTTCGCCGAACGGCCACAAGCCCGCGAGCGTGCGCATCAGCGTGCTCTTGCCCGCGCCCGACGGACCGCGCACGAGCCAGCGCGACTTCGGCGCGATGCGGAACGAGCCGACGTTCGCCATCGCTTCGCCGTTCGGGCGCAGCAGGCGCAGGTCCGTCACGTCGAGCGAGTCGGTGTCGGTGAGGTGAATGTTGATGCCACCGTGCGCGGTGCCTTCGACCACCGATTCATGCAGATGCTGCGAGCGCATCACGCGATTGAATTCCCGCAGACGGTTGACGGTGGCGCGCCATTCGGCGAGCGAATCGTAATTGTTGATGAACCACGAAAACGAATCGCTGACCGTACCGAACGCACCCGTCAGCTGCTGGTAGACACCGAACGAGATGCTCTTCGAAAAATACTTCGGGGCGGCCGCGATGTATGGAAAAACGATGGCCAACTGCGAATAGCTGATGACGACGATGTTGAAGCGCCGCGTGAAGCGCATGATGAGACGCCAGTTATCGCGGATATGACCGAACACGCCTTTGAGCGCGCGCTCTTCCGACGGCTCGCCCTGGTACAGCGCGATCTGGTCGGCGTTCTCGCGGATGCGGATCAGCGAGAAACGGAAGTCCGCCTCGACGCGCTGCTGCTGGTAGTTGATCGACACAAGCGGGTGGTTGACCTTGTGCGTGACCCACGAGCCGAGCGCCGCGTAGATCAGCGCGACCCACACCATGTAGCCGGGGATCGACATCTGCGTGCCGAGGATGTTGAACGACAGCGCGCCCGACAGGTTCCACAGGATCACGATGAACGAGAACAGCGTGACCGTGGTCGACAGCAGGCCGAGCGACAGATTCAGCGTCGTGCTGGCCAGCCCTTGCAGGTCGGCGGACACACGCTGGTCGGGGTTGTCGGCGAGACTGTCGCGCTCGATCCGGTAGTACGCGCGGTCGCCGAGCCATTCGTTCAGATAGCGGTTCGTGAGCCATTGCCGCCAGCGGAATTCGAGCATCTGGCGGAAGTACGTGCGGTACGAGCCGAGCAGGATCAGCGCGAGCGCGATGACGGTGAACTGAAGAAGCGAATACTTGAAGACGGGGTAGTTGTATTGCTGGATCGCGTCGAAGAACGTGCGCTGCCAGGTGTTGAACCAGACGTTGGCCGCGACCATCGTCATGTTCATCGCAATGACGAGCGCGAGAAGTCCCCACGCTTTCCATTTGTCCTCGGACACCCAGTAGGGCTTGATGAGACCCCACGCGGTGATGTCCGCGGAGCTGGTCGAGTTGTTGGCCATATGCGTCCTTTCAAACGGTCGTCGCGAGTGGCGGCGCGGTGCCTTCGTGGTGCGGTTTCGTGCTGCGCGCCCTATGCCTCGTCGCGTTGCGGCTCGGGCGGCGATTGTCCCGGCAGCGGCTTAATCTGAACTTAAGCAGACGATGCGCAGCGCCGCGAGTTCGCCGCCCGTAGCCGGGCAGTGGCCTGACAGCGCGGCGTGGTTCCGTCCGCATTGACGCGTGCCATTGTGCCAGACCCGGCGAAGGCCACGGCATTTCGAAAATAAGCCCCGGCCGATTGCGTTCCTTCCGGGTTTGCGGCGCGCGCGGCTTTTATGGTCTAATGGTCCGGACGAAACAGGGGTGCTTCGTGCGCAAGCAGTCGTTGCAGCGAGGCTGAGAGAGACCCTTCGCACCCGATCCGGGTAATACCGGCGCGGGAAGTTTTCGGGAAGTTTTTCCTGGAAGTGCTCCTTCCGCCGGGCCGCGCTCCCGTTCAACGGTGAGCGTCCATGCCCGGCCGGCCTCGCCCGCCGGTTTCGTCCTTGGGTACGTGCGCACGTCTGCCGTACGGAAAGGATTCGATGACCGCTCATTGTTCAGTTATTTGCTTCGTTGGCCCGGCTTCTGCCGGTCGCTTCGTCATGCGCGTGCCGTTTGCGGCGCGCCGGGGAGCCGCGTGATGACGATCTCTGCTCAACCGGATTTCGCCGTGATCGGCGGCGGGCTGTGCGGGCGTCTCGTCGCATGGCAACTCGCGGGCGACGGGCATCGTGTCGCGCTGTACGAGCGCGGCGACGTGTCGGGCTCGCAGGCGGCCGCGTGGGTCGCGGCGGCCATGCTCGCGCCGCTCGCCGAGGCGGCCAGCGCCGAACTGCTGATTACGCGGCTGGGCGCGGCGTCGCTGGAAACGTGGCCGACGTTGCTCGATCAGTTGCCCGAGCGGGTCTTTTTCCAGCGCAACGGCTCGCTGATCGTGTGGCACCACAGCGATCGCGCCGAAGCGCCGCTGTTCGAGCGCCGCCTGCGCGCGAACGCGCCCGCCGAACTGCTCGACGGCGGCCTCGTGGCGCTGGCGGGTGCTCAGGTCGGCGCGGCCGAACCGGCGCTCGGCGGCCGTTTCAATCAGGGCTGGCTGTTGCCGCACGAGGGACAGCTTGACAACCGTCAACTGCTGGCGGCGCTCGCGGCGGGTCTAGCGGCGCGCGGCGTCGAGACGCACTGGAATACGTCCGTCGACGACAACGCATTGCCGGCCGCGCGCATCACGATCGATTGCCGCGGGCTCGGCGCGAAGCCCGTCATGCCGACGCTGCGCGGCATTCGCGGCGAGGTCGCGCGCGTGCACGCGCCCGGCATCGGCCTGACACGCCCGGTGCGGCTGCTGCATCCGCGCTATCCGCTCTATATCGCGCCGAAGGAGAACGATCTGTACGTGATCGGCGCGACGGAAGTGGAGGGCGAGGACATGTCGCCCGTCAGCGTGCGCTCGGCACTAGAACTGCTGAGCGCGGCGTTTTCCGTCCACCCGGCTTTCGGCGAGGCGCGCATTCTCGAACTGAATTCGCAGTGCCGGCCGACGCTGCCCGATCATCGTCCCGCCCTGATGTGGGACGGTGCGAGCACGCTGCGCGTGAACGGGCTGTACCGGCACGGCTACATGATCGTGCCCGAAGTCGCGGGCGAAGCGGTGCGCTTCGCGTCGGCGCTGCTGGATGGCCGCGTCGCCGATGAAGACGCCTTCGCCGACTGGCGGAACAATGCGCGCTGGAGGGAGCTGTTCCAGCTGGATCGCGGGCACATCCGTGGCGACGCCCGCCCGGCCGCTACTCTCAACGTTTGAACGAAAGACATGGATATCCAGATCAACCACAAGCCGCTGTCGCTGCCCGAGGGCGCGACGGTCGCCGACGCGCTCAACGCTTTCGGCGCGCGGCCGCCGTTCGCCGTCGCGCTGAACGGCAATTTCGTCGCGCGTGCGCAGCATGCCGCGCGCGCCTTGCAGGCAGGCGACAAGCTCGACGTCGTGCATCCCGTCGCGGGCGGCTGACGGGCGAGGCGCCGCCTGCCGCAAGTGACAAAAGCAGGCGGACACAAGCACGCGACACAAGCAGCTGACACAAGCCAAGGACTCACGCATGAACTCACACGCGAACCCACCCGCGCTGGCCCCCGCCGACGTGCTCACGCTTTACGGCGAAACCTTCCAGAGCCGCGTGCTGCTGGGCACATCGCGCTATCCGTCGCTGCAGTCGCTGTCGGATTCGATCGCGGCGGCGAAGCCCGGCATGGTGACGATCGCGCTGCGCCGGCAGATGAACGAGGGCGGCGCGGAAGCCGGCTTCTTCGATCTGATCAAGCGCCACGGCGTGCCGCTACTGCCGAACACGGCGGGATGCCAGACGGTCGGCGAGGCGGTCACGACGGCGCACATGGCGCGCGAGATTTTCGAGACCGACTGGATCAAGCTCGAGCTGATCGGCGATGACTACACGCTGCAGCCCGATCCCGTCGGCCTGATCGAAGCTGCCGCGCAACTGGTCAAGGATGGCTTCAAGGTGCTGCCGTATTGCACCGAAGATCTAGTGATCGGCCGGCGTCTGCTCGATGCGGGCTGCGAAGCGCTGATGCCGTGGGGTGCGCCCATCGGCACCGGCAAGGGCGTGCTGAATCCGTATGGCTTGCGCGTGCTGCGCGAGCGTCTGCCCGGTGTGCCGCTGATCGTCGACGCGGGGCTCGGCGTGCCGTCGCATGCGAGCCAGGTGATGGAGTGGGGCTTCGACGGCGTGCTGCTGAATACGGCCGTGTCGCAGGCGACGCATCCCGAGACCATGGCGCGCGCGTTCGCGCTGGGCGTCGAAGCCGGCCGCGAGGCTTATCTGGCCGGCCCGATGGCCGAACGTGAAACCGCCCATGCGAGCACGCCCGTCGTCGGCATGCCGTTCTGGCACCAGGATGGGAGCGCCGCTGCATGACCGAAACCCTGAAACTCGCGGGCCGCGACCTGTTCTGGCCACCCGCCGACGAACTCACGGAAGCCGCCGAGCGCATCCGCGCGCGCCTCGGCGACTGGCCGCCGACGCACGTCGACTGGCGCATCTGCCTGACGGCGCACGATGACGCGAACGGCGGCGATCTGATCGTCGTCGCCGATCTGCAGCAGCGCGGCGAGCAGATCGCGCGCTGGCTGACGCAGGGCGCGGGCGTGATCGAGGCGGCGGCGGGCCGCGCGGTGCTGCATCTGGGCGGCGCGCGCTATCAGCTCGAAGGGCATCTCGCCGAAGACTGGATTCCCGCGCTGGCGGCGTTCCTCGATTGCGGCTTCGATCCGCACGACGCGCTGGTGCTCGCGCTCGCATGGCGCGACGGCGACGAAACGAAATCCGACGATGCCTGGCCGTGCGATCTGTCGCGCTTTCCGCGCGTCGCCGGTCTGCCCGACGCGCCCGCGCAGCCGTTCGCCGCGTGCCCCGACGCGCTTGGCCTCTATCCCGTGCTGCCGACGGCGGACTGGGTCGAACGCGTGGTCGGCTTCGGCGTGAAGACCGTGCAGTTGCGCCGCAAGACGGCGGAGCCCGACGAGCTGAAGAAGGAAATCGCGCGCTCCGTCGCGGCGGGCCGCAAGCACGACGCGCAAGTGTTCATCAACGATCACTGGCAGGCCGCCATCGACGCTGGCGCTTACGGCGTACACCTCGGGCAGGAAGACGTGCATACCGCCGACCTGCACGCGCTCGCGGCGGCGGGCGTGCGCCTCGGCCTCTCGACGCACGGCTACTACGAGATGTTGACGGCGCTGCATTTCCGTCCGAGCTACATCGCGCTCGGCGCCGTGTTCCCGACCACGACGAAGGTGATGCCTACCGCGCCGCAAGGTCTCGCAAGGCTTGCGCGCTACGTGAAATTGCTGGATGGCGTCGTGCCGCTTGTCGCGATCGGCGGCATCAGCGGCGATGTGCTGCCGCAAGTGCTCACGACGGGTGTGAAAAGCGCGGCCGTGGTGCGCGCGGTGACTGAAGCCGCCGATCCCGCCGCCGCAGTCGCGTCGTTGCAGCAGGCTTTCGCGTAGCCCAAAAGTTGGGAGAAGGGTTCGAAAGGTTAAATCGTGGCGCCGTCAAGGCAGGGTTTGCACGAAGGCCCTATAATTCGGCCTTCCGTGTAAAAGGACTGTCCATTACGTGCCATCCTCTTCCGAGCCCCTTCTCGAACTGCGCGACGTCGACTTCGGCTATGGCGAGCGCCTCGTCCTGTCGAACCTGAATCTGCGCTTCAAACGCGGCCAGGTGGTCGCAGTCATGGGCGGGTCCGGGTGCGGGAAGACCACCGTGCTGCGGCTCATCGGTGGCCTCGTGCGCGCGAAGCGCGGCCAGGTGCTGTTTCACGGGCAGGACATCGGCGCGCAGACGCGCGACGGCCTGTACGCGCTGCGGCGCAAGATGGGCATGCTGTTCCAGTTCGGCGCGCTTTTCACCGACATGTCGGTGTTCGAGAACGTCGCCTTCGCGCTGCGCGAGCACACCGACCTCCCCGACGAACTGATCCGCGACCTCGTGCTGATGAAGCTGAACGCGGTCGGCCTGCGCGGCGCGCGCGACCTCGCGCCGTCGGAGATTTCGGGCGGCATGGCGCGCCGCGTCGCGCTTGCCCGCGCAATCGCGCTCGATCCCGAACTGATGATGTACGACGAGCCGTTCGCCGGTCTCGACCCCATCTCGCTCGGCATCACCGCGAACCTGATCCGCGCGCTGAATCAGGCGCTCGGCGCCACGTCCATCCTCGTCACGCACGACGTGCCCGAGTCGTTCGCGATCGCCGACTACGTCTACTTCCTCGCGAACGGCGGCGTCCTCGCCGAAGGCACGCCCGCCGAGCTGCGCGAGTCGACCGATCCGACCGTGCGCCAGTTCATCGACGGCGCGCCCGACGGTCCGTTCAAATTTCATTACCCGAGCAGCACGCCGCTTGCGGCGGATTTCGGCATCGGCGGAGGCCGCGCATGATCAGCACCATCGGTCGTACCGTCATCTGCGGCCTCGGTCAGACGGGTTATGCAACCCGCATGTTCGTGCGCCTCGTGCTGGAATTTTTTCCGCTGCTGCGCCGTCCGCGTCTTGTCACGAAGCAGGTCCACTTCGTCGGCAACTATTCGCTGGTGATCATCGCGGTGTCGGGGCTGTTCGTCGGCTTCGTGCTGGGGCTGCAAGGCTATTACACGCTCAACCGCTATGGTTCCGAACAGGCGCTGGGCTTGCTGGTCGCGCTGTCACTCGTGCGCGAACTCGGGCCTGTCGTGACGGCGCTGCTGTTCGCCGGGCGCGCGGGCACGTCGCTGACGGCTGAAATCGGCCTGATGAAGGCGGGCGAGCAACTGACGGCAATGGAAATGATGGCCGTCGATCCGCTCAAAGTGGTCGTGGCGCCGCGCATGTGGGCGGGCATCATCGCGATGCCGGTGCTCGCCGCGATCTTCAGCGCCGTCGGCGTGCTGGGCGGCTACGTCGTGGGCGTGCTGATGATCGGCGTCGATGCGGGTTCGTTCTGGTCGCAGATGCAAGGCGGTGTCGATGCGTATCGCGACGTCGGCAACGGCGTGATCAAAAGCATCGTGTTCGGTTTCGCGGTGACGTTCATCGCCCTCTACCAGGGCTACGAAGCCAAGGCCACACCGGAAGGCGTGTCGCGCGCGACGACGAAGACGGTCGTCTATGCGTCGCTCGCGGTGCTCGGTCTCGATTTCCTGCTGACCGCTCTGATGTTCAGCTAGGCGGTATTCAGCCAAGACTTGCGCGGTGTGAACCGTGATGCGACGCACGAATCGAGCTGCGCCGCACGGGTGTCACGCCGCTGCGACAGAATTCTCTTTGGGATGACGATGAAAAAAACTGCTCTCGATTTCTGGGTCGGTCTGTTCGTGGTGTTGGGATTCATCGCGCTACTGTTCCTCGCGCTGAAGGCCGGCAACATGAGCTCGCTGTCGTTTCAGGCGACATATCCCGTCAAGCTGAAATTCGACAATATCGGCGGACTCAAGCCGCGCGCGCCCGTCAAGAGCGCGGGCGTGACGGTGGGCCGCGTGGCGTCGATCGGCTTCGACAGCAACTCGTATCAGGCGGTCGTGACGCTCGATATCGACAAGCAATATCAGTTTCCGAAGGACACGTCCGCGAAGATTCTGACGGCGGGCTTGCTGGGTGAGCAGTACATCGGTCTCGAGCCGGGCGGCGACAGCGAAATGCTGAAAGCCGGCGACACGATCACGATGACCCAGTCGGCCATCGTCCTGGAGAATCTGATCGGGCAGTTCCTCTATAGCAAGGCGGCGGATTCGGGGGCTGCCAAACCCGGTGCGTCTGCTGCGGCGCCCGCGCCCGCAGCGTCGGCTCCCGCAGCTCCGGCTGCGGCTGCTTCGGGCGCGTCCGGTCAATAAGGAGAACAAGAAATGAAGACGACACGCCCACGTGTCGCGGCGCTCGCGCTCGCCGCGACGATGCTTGCGGGTTGCGCAACCGTTCAGAATCCGACGAAGGAAGATCCGCTCGAAGGTTTCAACCGCACGATCTTCACCTTCAACGACAAGGTTGACCAGTACGCCGTGAAGCCCGTCGCGAAGGGCTATGTGTTCGTGACGCCGCAGCCGGTGCGTGACAGCGTGACGAACTTCTTCTCGAACATCGGCGACGTGTACATCGCGGCGAACAACCTGTTGCAGCTGAAGATCGCCGATGGTGTGTCGGACATCATGCGGATCGTGATCAATACGGTGTTCGGTGTCGGCGGCCTGTTCGACGTCGCGACGATTGCGAAGCTGCCGAAGCACGACAACGACTTCGGCCTGACGCTCGGCCATTACGGCGTGCCGTCGGGGCCGTATCTCGTGCTGCCGCTGTTCGGACCGAGCACGGTGCGTGACGGCGTCGGCATGGTGGGCAACTACTTCATCAACCCGCTGACGTACGTGAAGCCCGACAGCGTGAGCTGGGCGCTCTACGGCCTGAACCTCATCAACGTGCGCGCGAACCTGCTGGGCGCGAGCGACGTGCTCGAAGGCGCGGCGCTCGACAAGTACTCGTTCGTGCGTAACGCGTACTTGCAGCGCCGCCGCTATCTGCTGTCGGATGGGAGCGCTGCGACGGGCCTGCCGGACTACGGCAATGAAGCGCCGCCCCCGAAGTACGAAGACGTCGAAGGCGGCGCCGCGGCGGCAGCGCCGGCGGCTGGCGCCGCGCCGGGCGCGGGAGCGGCCGCGAAGCCCGCTGCGCCCGCGTCCGCGCCGCAAGCGGCTTCGGGCGCGACGGCTGGCGGCGCCGAACCGGCATCGGGCGCGCAGCCGACGACGCCTCCCGCCGACGTGCCGCCGACCGTCCCCGGCGGCCAGATCGTGCCGCCAGCGCATTTCGGCTATCCGTCGCTGAAGCTGCGCTGATGTCAGATGATTGAGAGTCGCTGGTTGGGCTACCGTAACACTCGGATACGACTCTCGCAGTTTGCACGTGGATTGCGGCTGAACTCGCGTGATATTGTCGCCTCCAACATTAAGCTTATTTTTTTTGCAGGACTGGAAATGAAAAAATTCTTCTTCTTTATCCCGTTTTTTGCAGCTCTCTTTGCGTTCGGCGGCGCTGCGTCCGCGCAAACCGTGGATACCAGCAATCCGGACGCGATGGTCAAGACGGTCACGCAGCAGGTGATCGACGCGGTGCGCGCCGACAAGACGATCCAGACCGGAAACATCTCCGCCGTCACGAAGCTCGTGAACGAAAAGATCCTCCCGTACACGGACTTCCGCCGCACGACGCAGCTGGCGATGGGCCGCAACTGGCGCACCGCGACGCCGGAGCAGCAGGCCGCCGTCGTCGAGCAGTTCAAGACGCTGCTGATCCGCACGTACTCGGGCGCGCTCGCGCAGGTGAAGGATCAGGAGATCCAGTACAAGCCGTTCCGCGCAAACCCGGACGACACCGACGTGGTCGTGCGCTCGGTCGTGATGAACAACGGTTCGCCCGTCGAGCTCGACTATCGTCTGTACAAGACGGCGCAAGGCTGGCGCGTGTATGACCTGAACGTGCTCGGCGCGTGGCTGATCCAGGCATACCAGCAGCAGTTCAACGAGCAGATCCAGAAGAACGGCGTCGATGGTTTGATCCAGTTCCTCACGGCTCGCAACCAGCAACTGGCGAACGGCAAACAGTCGTGAACAACTTTTCGACCGCGCCGGTGGTCACGTCGTCGGCCGACACGTTCGAAACGGGCGCCACGCTGACCCACGCGAGCGCGAATGCCGCGCTCGCGGCGGGTCTTGCGCGCATCGGCAGCGGCGCGACGGCTGTCGATTGTGCGCCGCTCACGCAGTTCGATTCGTCGGCGCTCGCCGTGCTGCTCGCATGGCAGCGCGCGGCGACCGCGCGCGGCACGCCGCTCTCCATCGTCAATCTGCCTGCGGGACTGTCCAGTCTCGCGCAAGCCTACGGCGTCGACACCCTGCTGTCGGCACGACATTGACGCTCGCGCGTCAACGAGCTTCGCACAGCGTTTCAGCATTCGCGCCGGCTCGCGTTCTCTTCCGGGGCAAGCCGGCGTTTTCGACTTTTGCCCTATAATCAAACGTTTTTTGGCGCCTGGCCGACTCAGGCCGCTTCCCGCGAATGATGGTAGCGCGGCTGTAGCGGCTGCATCCGTCGCGCTGGCGGTGGCTGCGCACCGGGCCCCAATTCCGTTCCCCAGCTTTCGCGCCCTTGGCGGGCGACCCTATCAGGCGCTGTCGACGTCGACGGCGCACAGTCATGTCAGCGATCGAAATTCGTAACGTCAAGAAGCGCTACAAGGATCTGCAAGCGCTCAAAGGCGTCAGCTTCACCGTCGAGCAAGGCGAGTTTTTCGGGCTGCTCGGTCCGAACGGCGCCGGCAAGACGACGCTCATCAGCATTCTCGCCGGTCTCGCGCGCGCCGATGAAGGCAGCATCGCGGTTCACGGCCACGATGTCGTCGGCGATTTCCGCCTCGCGCGCCGCGCGCTCGGCGTCGTGCCGCAGGAACTCGTGTTCGACCCGTTCTTCACGGTACGCGAGACGCTGCGCCTCCAGTCGGGCTACTTCGGCCTGCGCAACAACGACGACTGGATCGACGAAGTGATGGCCAATCTCGATCTCTCCGAAAAAGCCGACGCGAACATGCGCGCGCTTTCGGGCGGGATGAAGCGCCGCGTGCTGGTCGCGCAGGCGCTCGTACACCGGCCGCCCGTGATCGTGCTCGACGAGCCGACTGCGGGCGTCGACGTCGAACTGCGCCAGACGCTGTGGAAATTCATCTCGCGCCTGAACCGCGAAGGCCACACGATCGTGCTGACCACGCACTATCTGGAAGAAGCCGAATCGCTGTGCGACCGTATCGCGATGCTGCGGCGTGGCGAAGTCGTCGCGCTGGAACGCACGAGCACGCTGCTGCAGCGTTTCGCGGGCACGCAGCTTTTCATCCGCTTCGCGCAGGGCGTCCTGCCCGCCGAACTGCGCTCGCTCGAAGTCGATCCGGGCGCCGTCAACGGACGTCAGCATCTGCTGCGCCTGTCGAGCTATGACGACGTCGAGCGCATCCTCGCGCAATGCCGCGCGGCGGGCTGCACGTTCGAGGAAATCGAAGTGCGCAAGGCCGATCTGGAAGACGTGTTCCTGCAGGTGATGAACGGACCGGAAATGGTCGAGGGACTGGCATGAGCGGCTTTCGTACCCTGCTTTACAAAGAGCTGCTGCGCTTCTGGAAAGTGTCGTTCCAGACGGTGCTCGCGCCCGTCATCACGGCGTTGCTGTATCTGACGATCTTCGGCCACGCGCTGCGCGACCACGTGCAGGTCTATCCGGGCGTGCTGTACACGAGCTTCCTCGTGCCGGGCCTCGTGATGATGAGCGTGCTGCAGAACGCGTTCGCGAACAGCTCGTCGTCGCTGATTCAATCGAAGATCACGGGCAATCTCGTGTTCGTGCTGCTGCCGCCGCTGTCTCACTGGGAGATGTACGCCGCCTATGTGCTCGCGGCCGTCGTGCGCGGGATGTGCGTCGGCTTCGGCGTGTTCATCGTGACGATCTGGTTCATTCCCGTGAGCTTCACGGCGCCGTTCTATATCGTCGCGTTCGCGGTGCTCGGTTCGGCGATTCTCGGCACGCTCGGTCTGATCGCCGGAATCTGGGCGGAGAAGTTCGATCAGCTCGCCGCGTTCCAGAACTTTTTGATCATGCCGCTCACGTTCCTCTCGGGCGTGTTCTACTCGACACATACGCTGCCGCCCGTGTGGCGCGAAATCTCCCGGCTGAACCCGTTTTTCTACATGATCGACGGCTTTCGCTACGGCTTCTTCGGCATGTCGGATATCGATCCGCTGTGGAGCCTCGCGATCGTCGGCGGTTTCTTCGTCGTGCTGGCCGTGCTGGCAATGCGTATGCTCGCGTCCGGCTATAAGCTGCGTCACTGACAGGAGCACTCATGCTACCCACTCCCGAACAGGTCAAGAACTACATCGCGGCTGCGCTTCCTTGCGAGCATCTCGAAGTCGAAGGCGACGGCCAGCATTTCTTCGCGACCATCGTGTCGCCGAACTTCGAAGGCAAGCGCCTGATTCAACGGCATCAACTCGTGTATGCGGCGCTCGGCGACCGCATGCGTGAAGAAATCCACGCGCTCAGCATGAAAACGCTGACGCCCGCCGAATGGCAAAGCGCCTGACCAGGCGCGTAACCAAAAGCGGAAAGAACAGGCTGTCTGTCGGGGGACAGCGCTCAACAACCCGGCTGCAAGAAAGAGCGGAACAACAAGCTGCACAATAAGCTTCGGATGTAGCACCCAATCAGTTGGAACATTAGTGCGAATTACAAATGAGAGTCGCGACGTCGCGTATGGCGCCGCAGCAACCGCCCATAAGACGCCCGTTGGCGGACGGACAGATCAGGAACAAACAGGCATGGACAAACTCGTGATTGAAGGCGGGCAGAAGCTCGCCGGTGAGGTCGTCGTTTCGGGTGCGAAGAACGCGGCGCTGCCGATTCTCTGCGCAGGCTTGTTGAGCGCGGAGCCGGTTCACCTCGACAACGTGCCCGATCTGCAGGACGTGCGTACCACGCTGAAGCTGCTTGGCCAGATGGGCGTGCGCGCGGAAAGCGGCGAAGGCAAGGTATCGCTCGACGCGTCGAGGGTCGACAACCTCATCGCGCCGTACGAGCTCGTGAAGACGATGCGCGCGTCGATTCTCGTGCTGGGTCCGCTCGTCGCCCGTTTCGGCGAGGCGAAGGTGTCGCTGCCGGGCGGCTGCGCGATCGGCGCGCGCCCCGTCGATCAGCACATCAAGGGCCTGCAGGCGATGGGCGCCGAGATCAACATCGAGCACGGCTTCATCGAAGCGCGCGCGAAGCGTCTGAAGGGCGCGCGCATCGTCACCGACATGATCACCGTCACGGGCACGGAAAACCTGCTGATGGCGGCCGTGCTCGCGGAAGGCGAAACGGTCATCGAAAACGCGGCGCGCGAGCCGGAAGTCGGCGATCTGGCGAATCTGCTCGTCGCGATGGGCGCGAAGATCGACGGCATCGGCACCGACCGCCTCGTCATTCAGGGCGTCGACAAGCTGCATGGCGCGAAGCACACGATCGTGCCGGACCGTATCGAAGCGGGCACATTCCTGTGCGCGGTCGCTGCGGCAGGCGGCGACGTCACGTTGCGCCACGTGCGCCCGCAAATCCTCGAAGCCGTGATCGACAAACTGCGCGAATCGGGCGTCGCAATCGAAGAGGGCGACGACTGGATGCGCGTGCGCATGAACGAGCGTCCGAAGGCCGTGTCGTTCCGCACGTCCGAGTACCCGGCGTTCCCGACCGACATGCAGGCGCAGTTCATGGCGCTCAACGCGCTGGCGGACGGGACGTCGCAAGTCGTCGAGACGATCTTCGAAAACCGCTTCATGCACGTGCAGGAGCTGAACCGTCTCGGCGCGCACATCACAATCGACGGCAAGACGGCGCTCGTCAACGGAGTCGAGAAGCTGTCGGGCGCGAAGGTGATGGCGACCGACCTGCGCGCGTCGGCGAGCCTCGTGATCGCGGGCCTGTGCGCGGACGGTGAAACGCTGATCGACCGCATCTACCACCTCGATCGCGGCTACGACCGGATGGAATCGAAACTCACCGCAGTCGGCGCGAAGGTGCGCCGCATCAAGGGTAATCAGGCATGAGCGAATTGCCGCAAACGTCGTTGTCGCCGGCAGTGGGCAAGCCGCTGACGCTCGCGCTGTCGAAGGGCCGCATCTTCGAGGAAACGGTGCCGCTGCTCGCGGCAGCGGGCATCGAAGTGACGGAAGACCCGGAAACGTCGCGCAAGCTGATTCTGCCGACCACCGATCCGAACCTGCGCGTCATCATCGTGCGCGCGACGGATGTGCCCACGTACGTCGAATACGGCGCCGCCGATTTTGGCGTCGCGGGCAAGGACGTGCTGATCGAGCACGGCGGCAGCGGCCTTTACCAGCCGATCGATCTGAATATCGCGCGCTGCCGCATGTCGGTTGCCGTCGCGGCCGGCTTCGACTACGCGAACGCGGTGCGCCAGGGCGCGCGCGTGCGCGTCGCCACGAAGTATGTCGAGACGGCCCGCGAGCACTTCGCGGCCAAGGGCGTGCACGTCGATCTGATCAAGCTGTACGGCTCGATGGAACTCGCGCCGCTCGTGGGCCTCGCCGATGCGATCGTCGACCTGGTCAGCTCGGGCGGCACGCTGCGCGCCAACAATCTAGTCGAGGTCGAAGAGATCATGCAGATCTCGTCGCGCCTCGTCGTGAATCAGGCGGCGCTGAAGTTGAAGCGCGCCGCACTGGCTCCGATCCTCGACGCGTTCGAACGCGCGTCGCAACGCACCGACGCACCGGCCTGACGAAAGCTCTCGATTCGCGGCTCACTCGCGCGCCTTACCGAAACGGATACCAGCATGTCTATCAAGATTCGCAAACTCGATTCCAGCACTGAAGATTTCCAGAAGTCGCTGCATGCGGTGCTCGCGTTCGAAGCGAGCGAAGATGAAGCGATCGAGCGCTCGGTCGCGCAGATCCTGGGCGACGTGAAGGCGCGCGGCGACGCCGCCGTCCTCGAATATACGAACCGTTTCGACCGCCTGAACGCGCAGGATGTCGCCGCGCTCGAACTGCCGATGGCCGAACTGGAAGCGGCGCTCGAAGGGCTCGAGCCGAAGCGCCGCGCGGCGCTCGAAGCAGCGGCGGCACGCGTGCGCGGGTATCACGAGAAGCAGAAGATCGAATGCGGCAGCCATAGCTGGCAGTACACGGAAGCCGACGGCACCGTGCTCGGCCAGAAGGTGACGCCGCTCGATCGCGCGGGTATCTACGTGCCGGGCGGCAAGGCGGCGTATCCGTCGTCGGTGCTGATGAACGCGATTCCGGCGCGCGTCGCCGGCGTGCGCGAAATCGTCATGGTCGTGCCGACGCCGGACGGCGTGAAGAACCCGCTCGTGCTGGCCGCGGCGCTGTTGGGCGGCGTCGATCGCGTGTTCACGATCGGCGGCGCGCAGGCCGTCGGCGCGCTCGCGTATGGCACGCAGACCATCCCCGCCGTCGACAAGATCTGCGGGCCGGGCAATGCGTATGTCGCGTCGGCGAAGCGCCGCGTGTTCGGCACGGTCGGCATCGACATGATCGCCGGTCCGTCGGAAATTCTCGTGCTGTGCGACGGCACGACCGATCCGCGTTGGGTCGCAATGGACCTTTTCTCGCAGGCCGAGCACGACGAACTCGCGCAATCCATTTTGCTGTGCCCGGATGAAGGGTTCATCGCGCGCGTCGAAGAGGCAATTGACGAACTGCTGCCGGCGATGCCGCGCCGCGACGTGATCCAGGCTTCGCTCGAAGGACGTGGTGCGCTGGTGAAGGTGCGCGATATGGAGCAAGCCTGCGCGATCGCCAACGACATCGCGCCCGAGCACCTCGAAATTTCCGCGCTGGAGCCGCAGCAGTGGGCGCAGCAGATCCGTCACGCGGGCGCGATCTTCCTCGGCCGCTATACGAGCGAAAGCCTCGGCGACTACTGCGCGGGGCCCAACCACGTGCTGCCTACGTCTCGTACCGCACGTTTCTCGTCGCCGCTCGGCGTTTATGATTTCTTCAAGCGTTCGAGCCTGATCGAAGTAAGCGCGGACGGCGCGCAGACACTCGGTGAAATCGCCGCCGAACTCGCATACGGCGAAGGCCTGCAGGCGCACGCGCGCAGCGCCGAATACCGGATGAAGAACACGGGCTGAACCTGCGGCGAGTCTGCTGCTTTGGACGGGTATCGCGCGTGCTCCATCCGACGCAAATCCCGTTGCAAGATTAATAGAACTCAACCCGGGCGGCCGGCGAGCCGCCCCACTTGCGCTATGGCCTGCCGGAGAGGGCGGCCGCGCTCCACGCCATGACGACACCTCAAGACATCATTCGCCGCGACGTGCTCGCGATGACGAGCTATCCCGTTCCCGACGCAACGGGCCTCGTGAAGCTCGACGCGATGGAAAATCCGTTTCCGCTGCCCGAAGCGCTCGCCGCGCAGCTCGGCGAGCATCTGGCAGGCGTCGCGCTGAACCGCTACCCCGCGCCGCGCCCCGAGGCGCTGCTCGACAAGCTCAAGCGCGTGATGAACGTGCCGGCGAACTGCGAGGTGCTGCTCGGCAACGGTTCGGACGAGCTGATCAGCATGATTTCCGTCGCGTGCTCGACGCCGGGCGCGAAGGTGCTCGCGCCCGTGCCGGGTTTCGTGATGTACGCGCTGTCGGCGAATTTCGCGCATATGGAGTTCGTCGGCGTGCCGCTCAATGTCGATTTCACGCTCGACACGGATGCGATGCTCGCTGAGATCGCCGAGCATCGGCCCGCCGTCATTTATCTCGCGTATCCGAACAACCCGACGGGCACGCTGTACGACGCCGCCGACATGGAGCGCATCATCGAAGCGGCGAGCAAGAGCCTCGTCGTGATCGACGAGGCGTATCAGCCGTTCGCGCAGCACAGCTGGATGCCGCGCGCGGGCGAGTTCGACAACGTCGTCGTGATGCGCACGGTGTCAAAGCTCGGGCTCGCCGGAATCCGGCTCGGCTATATGGCGGGCCGCGCCGAATGGATCAACGAGTTCGACAAGGTGCGCCCGCCGTACAACGTCAACGTGCTCACGCAGGCAACGGCCGATTTCCTGCTCGATCACATCGAAGTGCTCGACGCGCAGGCCACGCAACTGCGCGACGAACGCGCGAAACTCGCGCAGGCCGTGGCCGAGCTGCCGGGTGCCGAAGTGTTCCCGAGCGCGGGCAATTTCCTGCTCGTGCGCGTGCCGGACGCGTCCGCGACCTTCGAAACCCTGCTGACTTCGCGGGTTTTGATCAAAAACGTGAGTAAAATGCATCCATTGCTCGCGAATTGCGTGCGTTTGACGGTCGGTTCTCCGGAAGAAAACGCGCAAATGCTCGCGGCGCTGAAACTCGTGCTGAACTGATCTTTCACTTCAGCACTTCTCAACCCCACACTTTCACAAGTCAGATTCGAGGAATTGCCATGCGCCTTGCGGAAGTCGTTCGCAACACTAGCGAAACGCAGATCCGTGTGAAGATCAACCTGGACGGCACCGGTCAGCAGAAGCTGGCCACAGGCGTGCCTTTCCTCGATCACATGCTCGACCAGATCGCCCGTCACGGGTTGATCGATCTGGACATCGAAGCGCATGGCGATACGCATATCGACGACCACCATACCGTCGAAGACGTCGGCATCACGCTGGGCCAGGCCATTGCGAAAGCGGTCGGCGACAGGAAGGGCATTCGCCGCTACGGCCATTCGTACGTGCCGCTGGACGAAGCGCTGTCGCGTGTCGTGATCGACTTTTCCGGCCGTCCGGGCCTCGAATTCCATGTGCCGTTCACGCGCGCGCGCATCGGCACGTTCGACGTCGACCTGTCCATCGAATTTTTCCGCGGCTTCGTGAATCATGCGGGCGTGACGCTGCATATCGACAACCTGCGCGGGCTGAACGCGCATCACCAGATGGAAACGGTGTTCAAGGCGTTCGGCCGCGCGCTGCGCATGGCCGTCGAACTGGACGAACGCGCGGCGGGGCAGATTCCGTCGACCAAGGGCAGCCTCTGAGCGACAGAACCGGACCGGCCGCGCCGTGCGCGCCCGGCTTGCGATGGATATCCTCAAGTCGTTTATTTCGCTGCTGGCGCTGATCAATCCCGTCGGCGCCATACCGTTCTTTCTGAGCCTGACATCGCAGCAATCGGCCGCCGAACAGCGCCGCACGATCCGGATCGCGTCGATCTCGGTGTTCTGCGTGATCGCCGTGACGACGCTGCTGGGGCAGCAGATCATCGGCTTCTTCGGCATTTCGGTCGGTTCGCTTGAAGTTGGCGGCGGGATCATCATGTTGCTGATGTCGATCAACATGCTGAACGCGCAGATCGGCAACGCGCGCTCGACGCCCGAAGAGCGCCACGAAGCCGAACTGAAGGACAACGTCGCCGTCGTGCCGCTGGCGATTCCGCTGCTCACGGGGCCGGGCTCGATCAGTACGGTCATTGTCTATTCGGCCAGCTTTCGTCATTGGTACGACCGCGTTAGTCTGATCGTGATCGGCGCCGTGATTGCGGCGCTCTGCTTCGGGTCGCTGAGTCTTGCCGAGCCGATCGCCCGCTGGGTCGGCCGGACGGGCATCAATATCGGCACGCGGTTGATGGGTTTGATGTTGTCGGCGCTGGCGGTGGAGTTCATCGTCGACGGATTGAAGGCGTTGCTGCCTAACTTGAAATGAAAACTTCGATTGCGATTGTGGATTACGGAATGGGCAACCTGCGCTCGGTTGCCCAGGCGTTGAAGAAAGCCGCGCCGGAAGCGGACGTGGCGATCGTCGACAAGCCTGAAGCCATCCGTTCGGCAGACCGCGTGGTGCTGCCGGGGCAGGGCGCGATGCCCGACTGCATGCGCTCGCTCGGCGAATCCGGCTTGCAGGATGCCGTCGTCGAAGCGTCGCGCACGAAGCCGCTGATGGGCGTGTGCGTCGGCGAGCAGATGCTGTTCGACTGGAGCGCGGAAGGCGACACGAAAGGCCTCGGCCTGCTGCCGGGCAAGGTGGTGCGCTTCGAGCTGGACGGCCAGTTGCAGGACGACGGCTCGCGCTTCAAGGTGCCGCAAATGGGCTGGAACCGTGTCCGTCAGGTCGTGCCGCACCCGCTGTGGGACGGCGTCGCCGACAACGCGTTCTTCTATTTCGTGCACAGCTATTACGTCGTGCCTGAGAACGCGTCGCACACGTCGGGCGAGACGGTGTACGGCGTGCCCTTTACCTCGGCGGTGGCGCGGGATAACATTTTTGCGACCCAATTCCACCCGGAAAAGAGCGCCGACGCGGGCTTGCGCGTGTATCGCAACTTCGTGCACTGGAATCCCTGATCCCTGTCGTCAGCGCCTTAAACCGTCCATGTTCCCCTTCCGGTCCGACTGCCTTGCTCACATGCATATGCATACGCTGCCCATTGGCAAGCTCGCCGAAAGACATGTACTAAACTAGCGGAACGGCCTGGCGCGGGCCACAGCCGGATTTCCCGCCAGCCGAACTTCAACTTTCTTCCCAGATACCACCCGATTGCTATGCTGCTGATCCCCGCCATCGACCTGAAAGACGGTCAGTGTGTACGCCTCAAACAGGGCGATATGGACCAGGCGACGATTTTCCACGAGGAACCGCAGGTGATGGCCCGGCATTGGGTCGACCGTGGCGCGCGGCGCCTGCACCTCGTCGACCTGAATGGCGCGTTTGCCGGCAAGCCGAAGAACGAAGACGCGATCAGAGCGATCATCGAGGAAGTCGGCGGCGAGATTCCCGTGCAGCTGGGCGGCGGCATTCGCGATCTGAACACGATCGAGCGCTATCTGGACGATGGCCTCGAGTACGTGATCATCGGCACGGCCGCGGTGAAGAATCCGGGCTTCCTGCTCGAAGCGTGCACGGCGTTCGGCGGCCATATCATCGTCGGCCTCGACGCGAAGGACGGCAAAGTGGCCACCGACGGCTGGAGCAAGCTGACGGGTCACGAAGTGGCCGATCTCGCGCGCAAGTTCGAGGACTACGGCTGCGAATCGATCATCTACACGGACATCGGCCGCGACGGCATGCTCCAGGGCATCAACATCGAAGCGACGGTGCGCCTCGCGCGCGCGGTGAAGATCCCTGTGATCGCGAGCGGCGGCCTGTCGAACATGGGCGATATCGAAGCGCTGTGCGAGGTGGAAGCCGAAGGGATCGAAGGCGTGATCTGCGGCCGCGCGATCTATTCGGGCGACCTCGACTTTGCAGCGGCGCAGACGCGCGCGGACCGCTTGCGCGAATCGGATGACGCCTGAGCGTCGGGCGTTCTGCGCACGCGGCCGCGCCCGATCGATGTATGAGCGCACGTTGCGCAGCGTCCAGTGTGCCGGCCCGAAGTCGGACTTTTTCCGCTCTCCTGCGAATCGCGAATGGATGAGCGGCCTCATCAGCGGTATTGGCGAGAATTCGCAAGATCATGGCTTTAGCTAAACGCATCATCCCCTGTCTGGACGTCACGGCTGGCCGCGTGGTCAAGGGCGTGAATTTCGTCGAGCTGCGCGACGCGGGCGATCCCGTCGAAATCGCGCGCCGCTACGACGAGCAGGGCGCGGACGAACTCACGTTCCTCGACATCACGGCCACGTCGGACCAGCGCGACCTGATCCTGCCGATCATCGAAGCGGTGGCCTCGCAGGTGTTCATTCCGCTGACGGTCGGCGGCGGCGTGCGCGCCGTCGAAGACGTGCGCCGCCTTTTGAACGCGGGCGCCGACAAGGTCAGCATGAACTCGTCGGCGGTGGCGAATCCGCAGCTCGTGCGCGATGCGACGGACAAGTACGGCTCGCAGTGCATCGTCGTCGCGATCGACGCGAAGCGCGTGTCCGCGGACGGCGAGGCGCCGCGCTGGGAAGTGTTCACGCACGGCGGCCGCAAGAACACGGGCCTCGATGCCGTCGAATGGGCGCGCAAGATGGCCGAATTCGGCGCGGGCGAAATCCTGCTGACCAGCATGGACCGCGACGGCACGAAGAGCGGCTTCGACATTGCGCTGACGCGCGCCGTGTCGGACGCGGTGCCGGTGCCCGTGATCGCGTCGGGCGGCGTCGGCTCGCTGCAGCATCTCGCCGACGGTATCACGCAAGGCCGCGCCGATGCCGTGCTGGCCGCGAGCATCTTCCACTATGGCGAGCACACGGTCGGCGAGTGCAAGCGCTTCATGGCCGATCAAGGCATTTCGGTGAGGTTGTAACGTGGTCAATCCGTCTGAAGTCAGCTGGCTCGACAAGGTGAAGTGGGACGCGAACGGCCTGGTGCCGGCGATCGCGCAGGAAGCGTCGACGAACGACGTGCTGATGTTTGCGTGGATGAACCGCGAAGCACTGTCGAAGACGATCGAAACGGGCCGTGCGGTCTACTTTTCGCGCTCGCGGCAGCGCCTGTGGTTCAAGGGCGAAGAATCCGGCCACGTGCAGCATGTGCGCGAGGTGCGCCTCGACTGCGACGAAGACGTCGTGCTGCTGAAGGTCGAGCAGATATCGGGCATCGCGTGCCATACCGGCCGGCATTCGTGCTTTTTCCAGAAATTCGAAGGCTCGGCCGATTCCGGCAACTGGGTTGCCGTCGATCCCGTGCTGAAAGACCCCGAACACATCTACAAATGACGCAAAATTCGCAATCGACGGGCGACACGCTTCAGCGTCTCGCGGCCGTCATCGACAGCCGCAAGGGTGGCGATCCCGAAGTTTCGTATGTGTCGCGCCTCTTCCATAAGGGCGACGACGCGGTGCTGAAGAAGATCGGCGAGGAAGCCACGGAAGTCGTGCTCGCCGCGAAGGACGTGCGCCTCGGCGCGGAACGCAAGGCGCTCGTCGGCGAAGTGGCCGACTTGTGGTTTCACTGCCTCGTGATGCTGTCGCACTTCGACCTGAATCCCGCCGACGTGCTCGCCGAGCTGGAGCGCCGCGAAGGCCTGTCGGGCATCGAGGAAAAGGCCCTGCGCAAGAGCCGCGAACGCGAGCGGAACGGCGACTGAGCCCGTCCGATCTAAGCAAGGGCAGGCTCGGGTTCAGGATCGGCGAGACACGGCGATACAGCACCGGCACAGCAACAGTATCCAGTCGCACCCTCGAGGAGGACGCACACATGGAACAGTCGCAGGGCGGATATCCGCCACCGTCGTATCAGAGCGCAATCGAAATCGACCGGCAGCGCAGCCTGCGCACGCTGACGCATATCATCTACGCGCTCTACGCCGTCTACTGGCTGACGGGCGGGATCTCGGTGCTGATCGCGATCATCCTCAACTACATCAAGCGGCCGGAGACAATCGGCACACCGTACGAAGCGCACTTCGACTGGCAGATTCGAACGTTCTGGATGGCCCTGCTTGGGCATCTGATCGGCGTCGCGCTCTTTATCGTGCTGATTGGCGTGCCGATTCTGTGGGCTGTCGCGATATGGACGTTGTACCGTATCATCAAAGGCTGGTTGTTCCTGTATGACAACAAGCCGCTGACGAATCCGCGCAGCTGGTTCTGACAATCGCCGAATGCGGCGCGCGCTGCGTTCGGCGTCATCGAGACCATGAGCCACGATCCAAACTGCCTTTTCTGCAAGATCGCCGCGGGCGAGATTCCGTCGACGAAAGTCCACGAAGACGATGAGTTCGTCGCGTTCCGCGACATCCGCCCCGCAGCCGAGACGCATGTGCTCGTGATACCGCGCAGGCACATCGAAACGCTGTCGAATTGCACCGAAGGCGATGCCGCTCTGCTTGGTAAAATGTTGATATTGGTTGCACGTCTCGCCGAACAGTTGGGCGTCGCATACAAGGGCGGCCAGACAGGCTTCCGCACGGTCATCAACACGGGGCCGGGCGGCGGACAAGAGGTCTACCACCTGCACGCCCATTTGCTCGCGGGGCCGCGTCCTTGGCTGCGGATGGGCTGAACGCGGGCGAACATAGGCTGGGTATGCTGCCGCATGTTCGGTGCTAACCCAAACAGCATTAATTCGCCGCCCAGGCATTTTGACTGCGCACAATGGGGAGACCCGAAGCCGAAGACGCTGTTTTATGTAGGGATGTAACGACAGCGACCCGTAGTCATGCTCATAATGAGCGAGGGGCCAGGCTAACGGGCGCCGACGCGATGTGCGTCTGGCCGGCAGGTTTTACACACGGGGCGCGTTCGGAAGGCCGCACTTCGATTTACGCCGCAAGGCACACGATTGCCGTCGCAAGGTACGACGGCGGGGGTTAAGGAGATTTTCCATGGGTTCATTGAGCATTTGGCACTGGCTGATCGTTCTGCTGATCGTCGCACTGGTGTTCGGCACCAAGAAGCTGCGCAATATCGGCAGTGATCTGGGCGGCGCGGTGAAGGGCTTCAAGGAAGGGATGAAGGAAAGCGAATCGCCTGAGGCGCAGCAGCGTGACCAGCTGTCGCGCTCGAACACCGTCGATGTCGACGCAAAGGAAAAGGCGCCGCATTCCGGCGATTCCCGCTAATCCGGCGCAAGCCGCACGCTTGCGCTGACAAGGCGCGCACTGACGGGAAGCCCAATCCATGCTGGACCTCGGTTTGACCAAGATGGCGTTGATCGGCGTTGTCGCGCTGGTCGTGCTCGGGCCGGAGCGGCTGCCGCGCGTCGCGCGCACGGCCGGCGCGCTGTTCGGCCGCGCGCAGCGCTATATCAACGACGTGAAGGCCGAAGTCACGCGTGAAATCGAACTCGACGAATTGCGCCGCATGAAGACGGACTTCGAATCTGCGGCGCAAAACGTCCAGTCGTCGATTCACGAGAATCTGCGCAAGCACGAAGCCGAACTGAACGAGGCGTGGGCACAGGGCACGTCGGTGTCGCCGAGCATTGCAGGCGGCGCGGCGGAGAGCGAGGCGTCCGCCACGGCGGATGCTTCCGCCGCATCGGACGGCACGTCCTGGCGCAGCAACAGCGCGTCCGCGGCGAAACGCAAGAACTGGCGCGTCAAGCAGACAGCCACGCCGAGCTGGTACAAACGCGCCACGTTACGGCGCACGCGTGTCCAATCGGGGGCGGCGCGCGTTGCGCGGCATACGCCTGTCAGTCTGCGCCGGCCGACACGCTTCTTCTGATCTTCCGATGTCTCGTGCATCAATCTCCAACCGAGGGCCGGTGTGAGCGACCCCCAAAACCAGAACGAAGGCGCTGAAGAGACCTTCATCTCGCATCTCGTCGAGCTGCGCGATCGCATCATTCGCGCCGGCATTTCGGTGATCGTCGTGTTCGTCGGGCTGGTGTATTGGGCGCCGGATATCTTCCGGCTGCTTGCCCGTCCGCTAATGAACAATCTGCCGAAGGACGGCAAGATGATCGTCACCGACGTCACCGGCTCGTTTTTCGTGCCGATGAAGGTGACGATGCTCGTCGCCTTCGTGATCGCGTTGCCGTTCGTGCTGTATCAGATCTGGGCATTCGTCGCGCCCGGTCTCTATCAGCATGAAAAGAAGCTGGTCGGGCCGCTCGTCGGCAGCAGCTATACGCTGTTTCTGTGCGGGATGGCGTTTGCGTACTTCGTCGTGTTTCCGACCATCTTTCGCGTGATGGCGCATTACAACGCGCCGCTCGGCGCGGAAATGACCACCGACATCGACAACTACCTGAGCTTCGTGCTGACGATGTTCATTGCCTTCGGCGTCACGTTCGAAGTGCCGATCGTCGTCGTGCTGCTCGTCCGGATGGGCGTGCTGACGGTGAAAAAGCTCAAGGAGATCCGGCCGTATGTGATCGTCGGCGCGTTCGTCGTGTCGGCCGTGGTGACACCGCCGGACGTGTTCTCGCAGCTGATTCTCGCGATTCCGCTGATCGTGCTCTACGAGGCGGGGATCATCGCGGCGCGGCTCTTCGTGAACAAGACGGTGACCACGGAGAACGAAGAGAAGGCGGCGAGCTGACGGCCAGTCATACTGACGAAGGCGCGTCAGGTCGAGCCGCAGTCGACAGAGAAAAGCGCACAGAGTAAGCGGACAAAACCAGCGGACAGCAAAAAGGGCAGTGCTCCATAGGGGACTGCCCTTTTCGTTTGCGCTGCCGCCGGCTTCTCGCTTGCAGGCGCGTCATATCGCCGCGCTTCGTGGCTTCAGTTCAGCAGGCTTTAGCCGCCGTCGTCGCCCTGATCGTCGCCTTCGTCGGACGGCTGCTTCGGCGGCGGCGGGCGCTTGCCGATCATCACCGTCAGATCCATTTCCTTGTTCTTGCGCACCAGATGCACTTTCGCGCCCGTGCCGGGCTTGATCTGCGCGATGACGTTCAGAAGGCGCGTCGTATCGGTGATGTCCTGGCCGTTGACGGATACCAGGATGTCGCCGGGCTTGATGCCCGCCTTGTCGGCGGGGCCGCCTTTCAGCACGCCCGCGACGATCGCGCCCGATTTCTGGTCGAGCCCGAACGATTCGGCGATCTCGGGCGTCACGTCCTGCGGTTCGACGCCGATCCAGCCGCGCGTCACGGTGCCCGTCGTGATGATGCTTTCCAGCACGCTGCGCGCCGTCGACACGGGAATCGCGAAACCGATGCCGAGCGAGCCGCCCGAGCGCGAGTAGATGGCCGTGTTGATGCCGAGCAGGTTGCCGTTCACATCGACGAGCGCGCCGCCCGAGTTGCCGGGATTGATCGGCGCGTCGGTCTGGATGAAGTTTTCGAACGTGTTGATGCCGAGATGATTGCGGCCGAGCGCGCTGACGATGCCCATCGTCACCGTCTGCCCGACGCCGAACGGATTGCCGATCGCGAGCACAACGTCGCCCACGCGCGTCTGGTCCATGCGGCCGAGCGTGATGGTCGGCAGATTGGTCATGTTGACCTTGAGCACGGCGAGATCGGTTTCGGGATCGACGCCGATCACCTTTGCTTCCGTCGTGCGGCCGTCGGCGAGCGCGATTTCGATCTGATCCGCGCCGTCCACGACGTGCTGGTTCGTTAGAATGTAACCTTCCGAACTCACGATAACTCCCGAGCCTAGGTTGGCTGCGGGTTGCTCTTGTTGCTTGCGGTTCCGGTCGCCGAAGAAGTAGCGAAAGAGAGGATCTTTGGCGCGCGGATCGGGCGGAAGCGATCCGTCCTTGCTCGAAAACACGTTGACGACGGCGGGCATCGCTTTTTGCGCCGCGTCGGCATAGGAATTTTGCACAGCGCCGCCGTTGCCGATCCCCGGTGCTACCTCTCGCAGCGCGACGATCGGCTCGGCCAGTTGCTTGCCGAACTGCCCTTGACGTTGCAGCCATTGCGGTTTGAGGGTCGCAATGATGAACATCAGCGCCAGCAGCACGGTCACCGCCTGGGCGAAGAACAGCCAAAAGCGTCTGAGCATCTGAAAAATTAGAGGGATATATGGATCGGATCGAACTCGAATTGTACTTGAACAATCTCCTTGAAACTTCGCGCTTCAAGGACTACTGCCCGAACGGCCTGCAGGTCGAAGGGCGGCGCAAGATCGACAAGATTGCGACGGGTGTGACGGCGTCGCTGGCCTTTCTGGAGGCCGCGCTGGAGTGGGGCGCCGATGCCGTGCTGGTCCATCACGGCTACTTCTGGCGCAACGAGCCGCCGCAGATCACCGGCCGGAAATACCAGCGGCTCAAGGCGCTGATCGCCAACGATTTGAGTCTGTTTGCCTTCCATTTGCCACTCGACGACCACCCCGTCTACGGCAACAACGCGCAACTAGGCGCGAAGCTCGGACTGATCGGTGAATCGCGCTTTGGCGAGAACGACATCGGGTGGATGACCACGCTGCCGATGCCGATCACGCTCGCGCACTTTGCCGCACAAGTTGAGCATACGCTTGCTCGGGCTCCCCTGGTGCTCGGCGATCCCGACCAGGATTTACGGCGCGTTGCATGGTGCACGGGCGCCGCGCAAGGCTATTTCGACGCGGCGATCGAAGCAGGCGCGGACGTCTATCTGACGGGCGAAATTTCCGAGCCGATCACGCATATGTCGGTGGAAAGCGGCGTCGCGTTTCTCGCCGCCGGGCACCACGCCACCGAGCGCTACGGCGTGCAGGCGCTCGGCGCGCATCTGTCCGAACAGTTCGAGATCGAACACCTCTTTATCGATATTCATAATCCAGTCTGAATAACGATCCGATTACGCAACAAAAAGGCTTCAAAAACGGAGGAAATGCTTAAAAAAGGCTGCAAAAATGTTTGCGATCCGTGCGGGGAAACCCTGATTTATCAATGACTTCGCACGGTTTTTGGCAATCGGCCCTTGTAAATGCTGACTCCATTCGAGCAAACTAGCGGCGGTAGACCCGACGTGAAGGAAAAATCCAACTCAGAAGTGGGGCGTGTGATGCGAGACAAGGAAGATGAACGCGTCGACGGCAGCCGCCGTAGCTGGCTGATTGCGACGACCGTAGCAGGTGGCATCGGAGGAGTCGCCACTGTCGTACCCTTTGTTAGTTCGTTTGCACCATCCGAAAAGGCCAAGGCGGCAGGCGCGCCGGTCGAAGTCGATATCTCCAACCTGAAGCCCGGCGACATGCTGACTGTCGCATGGCGCGGCAAGCCCGTCTGGATCATCAACCGGACCGACAAGATGCTGGCCGACGTCCAGAAGGCCGACAAAGAAGTCGCCGACCCCGAAACCAAGAACCCTTTTTCGCTGCCCGAGCCGGATTACTGCAAGAACGAGTTCCGCTCGCGCACTGATCACAAGAATCTTTTCGTTGCCGTCGCGGTGTGCACCCACCTTGGCTGCACGCCGACTCCCCGCTTCCAGGAAGGCGCGCAGCCGAACCTGCCCGACGACTGGCCTGGCGGCTTCCTCTGCCCGTGCCACGGCTCGACCTATGACATGGCCGGCCGCGTCTTCAAGAACAAACCTGCGCCGCAAAACCTCGATATCCCGCCTTACATGATCACGGGCACCACGCTCGTGATCGGCAAGGACGAGAAAGGAGAAGCGTAATGGCGACAACCGAAAAAGAGTTGGAAACGACGGGGCTGACCGGCTGGATCGATCGCCGTTTTCCGATGACGGCGACGTGGAAAGCGCACGTCTCCGAGTACTACGCGCCGAAGAACTTCAACTTCTGGTACTTCTTCGGCTCGCTCGCGCTGCTGGTGCTGGTGAATCAGATCGTCACCGGCATCTTCCTGACGATGAACTACAAGCCCGACTCGATGACGGCGTTCGCATCGGTCGAGTACATCATGCGCGAGGTGCCGTGGGGCTGGTTGATCCGCTACATGCACTCGACCGGCGCATCGATGTTCTTCGTCGTCGTGTATCTGCATATGTTCCGCGGGCTGCTGTACGGTTCGTACCGCAAGCCGCGCGAGCTTGTGTGGATCTTCGGCTGCGCGATCTTCCTTAGCCTGATGGCGGAAGCGTTCTTCGGCTATCTGCTGCCGTGGGGCCAGATGTCCTTCTGGGGCGCGCAGGTGATCGTGAACCTGTTCTCGGCGATTCCGTTCATCGGCCCCGATCTTTCGCTGTGGATTCGCGGCGACTACGTCGTGTCGGACGTCACGCTGAACCGCTTCTTCGCGTTTCACGTAATCGCGATTCCGCTGGTGCTGCTGCTGCTCGTGTTCGTGCACATCGTCGCGCTGCACGAAGTGGGGTCGAACAATCCTGACGGCATCGAGATCAAGGCGAAGAAGGATTCGAAGGGCATTCCTCTCGACGGCATTCCGTTCCATCCGTACTACTCGGTGCACGACTTCATGGGCGTGTGCATCTTCCTGATGGTGTTCGCGGCGATCATCTTCTTCGCACCGGAGATGGGCGGGTACTTCCTCGAAGCGAACAATTTCATCCCGGCGAATCCGCTGCAGACGCCGCCCGAAATCGCTCCCGTCTGGTACTTCACCGCGTTCTACGCGATGCTGCGTGCCACAACGGACCCGTTCAAGATCGTGCTGATGATCGTGATCGGCCTGTTGGGCCTGTTCGCGCTGGTGCGGGCGCGCGGCAAGTGGAAGCTCGGTCTGCCCGTGCTCGCAGTCCTCGTGATTCTGGCGATGGCGTTCACCGAGTCGAAGTTCTGGGGCGTGGTGGTGATGGGCAGCGCGGTGGTGTCGCTGTTCTTCCTGCCGTGGCTCGACCGGTCGCCCGTGAAGTCGATCCGTTACCGGCCGTTCTTCCACAAGGCGTTTTACGCGATCTTCGTGCTGGCCTTCCTGACGCTGGCGTTCCTCGGAACGAAGCCGCCGTCGCCGGCCGCGACGCTGATCGCGCAGATTTGCGCACTGATCTACTTCGCGTTCTTCCTTGGCATGCCGTTCTGGACGCCGCTTGGCAAGTTCAAGCAGCCACCGGAACGAGTGCGGTTCAAACCCCACTAACCGCGAGCCAGGAGAAAACGAAGATGAAAAAACTGCTTTCGACGCTCGCGCTGCTCGGCGCAACGGCGCTGGCGCTGTCCACGGCACCCGTTCGCGCGGACGAAATCCCGCTCGACCGCGCGCCCGACAACACCGAAAATATCGCCTCGTTGCAGCACGGCGCTCAATTGTTTGTAAACTACTGCCTGAATTGCCACAGCGCGAGCCTGATGCGTTACAGCCGATTGCAAGATATCGGCATTTCGCAGAAGGAAATTGAAAAAAACCTGTTGTTCACGACAGATAAAGTCGGCAATACGATGACGGTCGCAATGCGCCCCGACGACGCGAAAGCGTGGTTCGGCGCGACGCCGCCGGATCTGTCCGTGGAAGCGCGCGCAAAGAACCGCGACTGGCTGTACACGTATTTGCGCGGTTTCTACCGCGATGACACACGACCGACAGGCTGGAACAATATCGTGTACGAAAACGTGAGCATGCCTCACGTGCTGTGGCAGCTTCAGGGGCAACGAACGGCGAAGTTCGAAGACGAAGTCGACGAAGAGACGAAGGAAAAGGTCAAGAAATTCGTGGGCTTCCAGCAGGTCACGCCGGGGACGATGTCGCCGGTGGATTATGATTCTGCTGTGGCCGACCTCGTGTCGTACCTTTCATGGATGTCCGAACCGACGCAGAAAACCCGTCGTCAGCTTGGCGTGTGGGTGCTGCTGTTCCTCGGCGTTCTGAGCTTTTTCGCCTGGCGACTGAACGCCGCGTACTGGAAAGATATCAAATAGTCACACCGTGACGGGTGTGGGGCCGGCGCAAGGGAAGACCTGCAGGACGGTTTTCCCGCTCGCTGGCCCTTTAAGTTTTTTGAGGAAACGCAAACATGATGGTTCTGTATTCCGGCACTACTTGCCCGTTCTCCCAGCGCTGCCGGCTGGTGTTGTTCGAAAAGGGCATGGACTTCGAAATCCGCGACGTCGACCTGTTCAACAAACCGGAAGACATCGCCGTGATGAATCCGTATGGTCAGGTGCCGATTCTCGTCGAACGGGACCTGATCCTTTATGAATCGAACATCATCAACGAGTATATCGACGAGCGCTTCCCGCATCCGCAACTGATGCCCGCGGACCCCGTCCAGCGTGCCCGCGCGCGCCTGTTCTTGCTGAACTTCGAGAAGGAGCTGTTCGTCCACGTCGGCACGCTCGAAAACGAGAAGGGCAAGGCCGCCGAGAAGAATCACGAGAAGGCGCGCCTCGCGATTCGCGACCGCCTGACGCAACTCGCGCCGATCTTCCTGAAGAACAAGTACATGCTCGGTGAAGAGTTCTCGATGCTCGACGTCGCGATCGCTCCGCTGTTGTGGCGCCTGGATCACTACGGCATCGAACTGTCGAAGAACGCCGCACCGCTGATGAAGTACGCCGAGCGTATTTTCAGCCGTCCGGCCTATATCGAAGCGCTGACGCCGTCGGAAAAGGTGATGCGCCGCTGAGTTTGAGATTGGCTTCGGGCGGGGCGCGTGCGCTTCGGTTCACGCGTCTGCCCGGCACGAGGACAGTTGATGCAAGAGATTTCCACGAAGCCGTACCTGCTGCGCGCGCTGTACGAATGGTGTACCGATAACGGCTATACGCCGCATATCGCGGTGCGTGTCGATAACCAGACGCGCGTGCCGCGTCAGTTCGTGCGCGACAACGAGATCGTGTTGAACATCAGCTTCGAGGCGACGAGCCAGCTGCAGATGGGCAACGAGTGGATCGAGTTCCACGCGCGTTTTTCGGGCAAGTCGCACAAGATCGAGGTGCCTGTCGCGAACGTGCTCGCCATCTACGCGCGCGAGAACGGGCAAGGCATGGCGTTCCCGGTCGAGTCGGCAGGCGGCGAGGCGACAGATTCCGAGGACGACGAAACCGGGATCGCCGACGAGCCGGAAGCGACCGCGGCGGCGGAGAAAGTCAGCGAAACCGATGAAGAACCGCGTCCCGATGACGACGGAACGAAAGGCGGCGGAAGAGGCCACCTCAAAGTCGTGAAATGAAGTAGAATCGCGGTCTTATGCCGGCTTAGCTCATCTGGTAGAGCAGTTGATTTGTAATCATCAGGTGGCGGGTTCGAGTCCTGCAGCCGGCACCACGCATTGAGAATCGGGCCACGCGGTATCGCGTGGCCCGATTTGTTTTTGGGTGCGTGATCGTTCCTGGTCGAAGCATCGACGGCGAAAGCACGCGGCTTCGCCGGAACGTTCAATACAATACGGGCATCGAAACGAGAGCCCGTGGCGCATGCGTGCTTGCACCGCCTCCCGCGCCACAAACACATGACCGATTTCCCCACCTTGACCTGGCCCGAAGCCGACGGCCCGCATTCCGCGCGTTGGCGTTCCGAAGCCGCCGTCCCGCCCGCCAAACGCGTCGTGATCGCCGACGATCGCACTACGGCCGACGCTGCCTATCGCCTTGCCTGCGAGGGCACCGCGCTGCTGTGGCGCGGCGATTTCCAGAACGCGCGCCAACTGCTGCAGGCGATGACTCGCCGGCTCGAACGCAAGCCGCGCAAGCAGGCCGCCAGTCCGCTCGATGCGTTCAACCTTCACCGGCAAGCCCAGTCGCAGCGCGCACGCACGCTCGGCATGCTGCTGGTTCCGCTCGAAGGCGACTACACGATTCCGCTGCGCCGCGCGCCCGATGTTCGACAGGCGTGCGAAGAAGTCTACGGACCGCCGACGCAGGAGTCGTCAATCGTTTCGTTACGCGAACTGCTTGGCCTGATCGGCGCACATGAATGGCGCAAGAAGGGCGTCGAGATTCCCGCGCTTCAGGAGCGCATCCACCCGCACTACGGCGTGTTCTCGCCAGTGCGCGGCGAGTATGTGGATCTCGTTGCGCGGACGCCGTTGCCGTCGCTCGAAAAGGCGTTCGATATCGGCGTCGGCACGGGCGTGCTGTCGGCCGTTCTTGCGAAGCGCGGCGTCAAGCGTATCGTCGCGACCGACCAGGACCCGCGCGCGCTGGCGTGCGCGAAAGAAAACCTGACGCGCCTCGGTTATGACAGGCAGGTCGAGATCGTCGCAGCCGATCTGTTCCCGGAAGGCCGTTCGCCGCTCGTCGTCTGCAATCCGCCGTGGGTGCCGGCGCGTCCCGCATCGCCGATCGAAAACGCGGTGTACGACTATGAGAATCGGATGCTGCTCGGTTTTTTGAATGGTCTCGCCGATCATCTCGAGCCGGACGGTGAAGGCTGGCTGATTCTGTCCGATTTCGCGGAGCATCTCGGCATGCGCACGCGCGACTGGCTGTTGGTCGCAATCGACAACGCGCGTCTCACCGTCGCTGGGCGCGAGGACATCAAGCCGCGTCATCCGAAGGCGACGGACACGACGGACCCGTTGCACACGGCGCGCGTCGCCGAAGTCACGTCGCTGTGGCGGCTCAAGGCCAAATGAAGCGTTGATCGCGTGACGGGCGCAAACGGGCTACGGCTCAACGCTTCGACGCTTGGACATAATCCAGCGCGCCGCGCCCCGCGACGACGCCGCTGGCGAAGCAGGCCGTCAACAAATAGCCGCCCGTCGGCGCCTCCCAGTCGAGCATCTCGCCCGCGCAGAACACGCCGGGCAACTGCCTGAGCATCAGCGCGCGATCGAGCGCTTCGAACGGAACGCCGCCCGCGCTGCTGATCGCTTCGTCGATAGGGCGCGCGCGTGCAAGCCGCAGCGGCAGCGATTTGATCGCGTGGGCGAGCGTTGCCGCATCGGCGAAGTCTTCCTTCGACAGGCATTCGTGCAGCAAGCCGAGCTTCACGCCCGCAATGCCGATCCGGCTGTGCAGATGACTCGACATCGAGCGCGAGCCGCGCGGCCGCGTCACTTCATCGAACACGCGCTGTGCCGTCAGGCCGGGCGCGAGATCGAGCCGTATCGTTGCTTCGCCTTCGGCGAGCAGGCGGTCGCGAATCGTCGAGGAAAGCGCATACACAAGACTCCCTTCGATTCCCGTCGACGTTACGACGAACTCACCTTGTCGATGCTGGACAAAGCCGTCCATGCCTTCGATGCTGATCGACACCGGCTTTACGGGCTGGCCTGCGTAGCGATCGCGGAAGAAGTCGGTCCAGTCAGCGTCGAAGCCGCAGTTCGTGGGCAATAGCGGCGCGACGGGGACATCGCGCTCCTGCATCAGCGCGACCCACGCGGCATCGGAGCCGAGGCGCGCCCAGCTGCCGCCGCCCAGTGCAAGGACCACGGCGTCCGCAGTGACGTCCTGCTCGCCTGCGGGTGTCGAGAAGCGGAGGCCATGCGCGTCATCGGATGAAGGCGACCAGCCGATCCACTTGTGCCGCATATGAAAGCGCACGCCCGATTCCCGCAATCGATGCAGCCACGCGCGCAGCATCGGCGCGGCTTTCATGTCGGTCGGAAACACGCGCCCCGAACTGCCGACAAACGTCTCGACGTCCAACTCGTCGAGCCACGCGCGCAGTGCATGCGGTCCGAACACGTCGAGCAGCGGCGCGATATCCGCGCGGCGCTCGCCGTAACGATCGAGAAACGGCTCAATCGGCTCGGAGTGCGTGATGTTCATGCCGCCTTTGCCCGCCATCAGAAACTTGCGGCCGACGGACGGCATTGCGTCGTACACGTCGGCGCGTAGGCCCCCGCGCGCCAGTGCTTCGGCGGCCATCAGCCCCGCTGGGCCGCCGCCGATAACGGCAACGCGGACGTGATCCTGGACGTGATCGGGCGAGTTCGACATCGGCTTGAGGCAGCGAAGGAGTGAGTGGAGACGCGGGGCAAAGCGTGCGGCGCAAAAGCCGGTATTGTCCCACTGGCCTGGAAGCCCGGCAAACCCGCGGCGAACATGCTGCGGGGCTCGCAGCGGGCTCGCGCGGCGGCACACGCGACCTATACTTTTCTCACATCCCTTCCGTTCCGGCGCACTCCGCGCCGTCCTGTCGCGCACGACTCACGCATTTCGCCGCTGCCCGCAGCTTCGCCGACCGATATGGCGAGGCCGTGCCAGCGCACGCGCCGTGCGCGACGCTTTTGGTCTGAGGAGACTGTCATGGGTCGCAAATACATCGATTGCCGCGAATTCCCGAGCGACATCAACTGCACAGTCGCGCTATCTGCCGATTCGGAAAGCGAACTGCTCGAAGCCGCCGTCGGACATGCAGTCCAGGCGCACAAGCACAGCGATACGCCAGAACTGCGCGAGCAATTGAAGTCGATGTTCCACGATGGCACGCCGCCGGTCGGCGGGCCTGCCGCCGCATAGCGTGTCCGTGAGCTTAGGCGCGGCGATCAGATCACCGCGCCGACCTGGCGAGGAGCACGTGCCGCCACAAGCAGGTCGAAGCAAGCGGTTGCGCGACGTGCCGCGCAGCCGGTGACGGACTCAGCCCGGATAGGCTTCGTCGACCTTGAGTCCCGCGAGTTTGAAGATCACGCGCAGCGTCTGAGGCTTGATGTCGCGACGCGACGCGAGTGTCGTCATCACGAAGTCCAGCACTTTCGCGTATTTGAGCAGCGTCAGGCACGTCTCCAGATCGACGCTGCCGTCGCGCATGGCTTCCGCGAGATGCAACATCTCGACTGAGATGTCGCGCGCCATTTCGAGTTCCAGCTGCTGCTTTTCCGTCCACTCGGGCGTGGCCAGCAGTTTCGCCATGAGCTCCTGAAACTTGCGCTCGGCGTTTCCGTTGGGTGTCGTATCCATTTGCCGCCTCATCAGATCTGAGCGCGCTTCGTTGCAGTCCCGGCGCGCTTCAGGTTATGTAACGTTCGAACCATGTTGCCGTTCGACCTCCCCCACGCGTACCGGCGGTCTCGATGCCGCAGCGGCCGGTCGCCTGGCTTGTCTCTTGTCATGCGTCCCGCGGCCGTCAGGCGCACCGTACGGCTTGCCTCTGGCCCGCGACAGACGACTCCTGCATCGCGACACGCTTGCCCCGCAGGTCCAGAGTCAGCCGCTTTGTTGCACGAACTGTTCCTGGCTGGGCGCGGTATCGCCGTCGACGCGGAAGAACCGGGACCGTCCGCCGCGCTTTGGGTAAACTGACAGACACTTTTCCCTTTTTCCGTCACCTGACGCACGTTCGCAATGCAATCGGTGGCGGGTTCATTCGATGTCCAGCAAAACTTACGAAGTCCGTCCTAACCAGTCGATCGAACTGCTGAAAGAACTCCATATCCTGACGCGCGACGGCAAGATGAACCAGGACAGCCGCCGCAAGCTCAAGCAGGTCTATCACCTGTTCCAGTTCATCGAGCCACTGCTCCAGGACGTGAAGGAGACGAGAGGCGAACTGACCCTCGTCGATCATGGCGCAGGCAAGTCCTACCTTGGCTTTATTCTGTACGACCTTTTCGTCAAGGAACTGCGGGATAACTCACACATTTTCGGCATTGAGACGCGCGAGGAGCTGGTTACGAGGTCCGAAGAGCTTGCTGCGCGCCTCGGCTTCAAGGGTATGTCGTTTCTGAATCTTTCCGTAGCGGAGTCAATCGTTTCAGACAAACTGCCGGCGAACGTCGACATTGTCACGGCCTTGCACGCATGCAACACCGCGACCGACGACGCTATCCGCTTCGCGCTGGAAAAGCACGCTAAGTACATCGTCGTCGTGCCGTGTTGCCAGGCGGAAGTGGCGGGCGTGCTGCGCAAGAACAAGGGCAAATCGCTCGGCAACGCGCTGACGGAGATCTGGCGGCATCCGCTGCACACGCGCGAGTTTGGCAGCCAGATCACCAATGTGCTGCGCTGCCTGCAACTGGAAGCGCACGGCTATCAGGTCAACGTGACGGAACTGGTCGGCTGGGAGCACTCGATGAAGAACGAGCTCATCATCGCGACCTATAAGGACTTGCCGCGCCGTCGTCCGGCGGAACGGCTCAATGAGGTGATGGAAACGCTCGGCATCGGCGAGTTGCGCGAGCGCTTCTATGTCGAGGCCTGAGGTGCGGTGAACGTTACCCCGTCAGTCTTTGGCGGGCTCGCTCATCCACTTGCGCCAGCCGTCCGGGCCGAGGCGGCGCATGGTTTCCTCGTTGCGTTCGTAGATGTCGGCGGCGTCCGGAAAGGCGTCGACCGCACGCTCGATGCTCGCTTCCCGCAGCAGATGCAGGATCGGCCAGGGCGAACGGTTCGTGTAGTTCTCGATATCGTCGGGGCCGCTGCCGTTGAACTGATAAAGCGGGTGAAAGCTCGCGATCTGCAGCGTGCCTTCCAGCCGCAACTGCTTCAGCATCCGGTCCGCGAAGAACAGACAGTCGTTGTACTCGAGAAAATCGGCGAGCGCGCGCGGGATGATCAGCAGCGTCGTGTCGATATCGGCGGGGTCGGATTCCGCCAGCGTGCGTAGTTCCGTTTCCAGATCGGCGAGCACGCCTTCCATGTCGGTTGCCTCGCTGATCGCGTAGCGGATCTGGTTCTTCACGTGCACCGCTTTCGCGAACGGACAAAGATTCAGCCCGATGACGGCCCGTGTCAGCCAGTGACGGGTGGCTTCGAGAATGGCGTCGTGGCTGGGGTCGTGCGATTCGGAAGGCGTCGAGGGCATGATGTAAGGCGTGCGGCAAAAGCGGAATCCAAACCGCTATTTTACGGGCGCCTCTCTGCATGCCTGTGCGACAAGCTGCACAGCGACGAGCGGCGCGACCTTGATCGGCCCGCAGCCCGGCCCATACGTCTGGCTCGATGCATAAACGCCCTCGATCAGCAGCGCAAGGGCATTCGCGAGTTCGTCCGGATCGCGCGCGCCCGCAGCGGCGCAAAGCTCGTTCAACCGCTGCATCAGCTTCGTCTTGTTGTTCAGCACGCACAGCCTCGCCGGATGCGAGGGTTCCGGAAATTCCGCCGACACGTTGACGAACGGGCAGCCGCGATAGTCGTCTTTCGATGCGCGCCCCGACAGATCCTCGAAATACTGCGCGATCTGCTTCTTCGGCTCGCCGGGATGCTTTGCGATGCTCTCGTCGAAGCGTTTGAAGAACTGCCGGTCCGACTCTTCCAGATACGCGACCACCAGATCGTCCTTTGACGAGAACTGGCGATACAGGCTCATCTTGTTGACGCCTGCGCGCTCGACGACGGCATCGACGCCCACCGCCCGCACGCCTTCCCGGTAGAACAGGTCGGCGGCGGCGCGTAGCAGATGCCGCTGCGCTTCGGAGCCGGCCGTCTGTGTGCGGCGGCTCGGCGCGGATTTGGTGGTGACGGAATTGGCCATGGTCTTGTGATCCACGAGTAAGACGCCTTGACATGTTACCGATTGGTAACTAAGATCGCAAGTCTGATTGTGACAGACCGGTCACAAATCCTTTACGCAGTTGGTAAAAATCCGTGCTGTGAAGCATAGAGTACGGCGAACCCATTGGAGAACCGATGAACTGGGCAGCAAGAATGATAAGTGGGCGTTTCCACTACGGCTGGCTGGCCGTGGCGGTGGTCTTTCTGGTGTTGCTCGCGGCGGCCGGCACGCGCGCGACGCCGAGCGTGATGATGGTGCCGCTCGAACATGATTTCGGCTGGAGCCGCGCGACGATCTCGCTGGCGATTTCAGTGAATATCGCGCTGTATGGGCTGATGGGCCCGTTCGCGGCGGCGGCGATGCAGCGCTTCGGCGTGCGCCCGACCATCCTGACGGCGCTCGGCACGATGGCGGCGGGCGTCGGCTTATCGTCGCTGATGACGCATCCGTGGCAGATGATCCTCGTGTGGGGCGTGATGGTCGGCGGCGCGACGGGCGTGGCGGCGCTGACGCTGTCGGCAACCGTCGTCAACCGCTGGTTCACGACGCATCGCGGTCTCGTGATGGGCATTCTCACTGCCAGTTCGGCGACGGGCCAGCTCGTGTTCCTGCCGCTGCTCGCGGCGATCGCGCAGCATCACGGCTGGCGGCCCGTCGTGTGGACGGTCGCGGCGGCCGCGGCCGTCGTGCTGCCGCTCGTCGCATTCCTGCTGCCGGAGCGTCCCGCCGACATGGCGCTGCGTCCGTACGGCGCACCCGCCGACGCGCCCATCCGGTCCGACATGAGCAAGCAAAATCCGCTTGCGATCGCGTTCGGCACGCTGGCCTCGGCAAGCAAGACGCGCGACTTCTGGCTGCTGTTCTTCAGCTTCTTCATCTGCGGCGCGAGCACGAACGGTTATGTCGGCACGCACCTGATCGCGATGTGCGGCGACTACGGGATGACGGAAGTGCAGGGCGCATCGCTGCTCGCGGCAATGGGGATCTTCGATCTGTTCGGCACGACGCTGTCGGGCTGGCTGTCGGACCGCTTCAACGCCCGCGTGCTCCTGTTCTGGTACTACGGGCTGCGCGGCCTGTCGCTGATCTATCTGCCGCACGCGTTCGGCATCGACTTCTTCGGACTGCCGCTTTTTGCCGTGTTCTACGGCCTCGACTGGATCGCGACCGTTCCGCCGACCGTGCGACTTGCCACCGATGTCTACGGCAAGGAGTCGGCGCCTGTCGTGTTCGGCTGGGTCGTCGCGGGGCACCAGCTCGGCGCGGCGTTCGCGGCGCTTGGCGCGGGCATGCTGCGCGCGAGCCTCGGCACGTATACGGTTGCGTCGATGATCTCGGGCGGCTTGTGCCTCGTCGCGTCGATCATCGTGCTGCGGATCAATCGCGGTGAACGCCGTGTGGTGAGTCAGGCCGCTGTCTGACGCTTTCGTCGCGGCGTCGGTTTGCATCCCTTTAGAGACCACGTTTCGAAGCAGAAGCAAGCGTTTCGAATCCCCCTCACAGCGCGTCGCAGCCGAAGAGCCGCGGCGCGCTTTTCCTATGCGCTCTCGCGATTTGTATCTGCACGACGCGCGAAGCGGGATCGGGACGCCTCGGTTATCCTAGTGGGCCCTCGGGCTACGGCCCGCCATTCATGAATTTCGACCGAGAGATGCGCATGACCAACAAACCCGCACCCACCGACGTTCCCATTCATGAACTGATCGCCGGCCGCTGGAGCCCGCGCGCGTATTCGAGCGAGCCGGTCAGCCGCGAGCAACTGCGCGCGGTGCTCGAAGCGGCGCGCTGGGCGCCTTCGTCGTACAACATGCAGCCGTGGCGCTTCGTCGTGTTCGATCGCTCGACAGACGAAGTGGCGTTCAAGAAAGCATTCAACACGCTCGTGCCGTTCAATCAGGCTTGGAACGCGAATGCGCCGGTGCTGATCTGCGTGACAACGCACACGCTGACGTCGAAGGGCGACGTGAACCGCTGCGCGCCGTACGACGCAGGTGCGGCGGCGATGTCGCTGGTCTTGCAGGCGCACGCGCTCGGACTCGCCGCGCATCAGATGAGCGGCTTCGACGTGAACGCATTCCGCAAGGCGTTTTCGGTGCCCGACGACGTCGAAGTGATCGCGATGATTTCGCTTGCGCATTACGGCGATATCGACAAGCTCGACCCTGTGCTGCGTGAGCGTGAGAAATCGGCGCGCGTGCGTCTGCCGCTCGGCGACGTCGCCTATGCGGGCGCGTGGAACAAGGCGTTCTGAGCGATCCGCGAGCCGAGTGAGTTTGCACGATGACAGGGCGCGGCCCGAGGGCCGCGTTTTTCATGGGCGTGCGACTACTCGCTGTCGACGGCGGACAGCGGCGTCGCGACGGTTTCGAGCGACCGCCGTTCGGCATCGACGCCCCAGATCGCGGCGATCAGCGCGGCGGCGAGCATCAGCGCCGAGCCGACCAGATAGCCGGAAAAGACTTCGCTGCGCTGATGCGTGTCGATCAGCCGGCCGAAGAAGGCCGGTCCCGCGATGCCGCCAAGCGCCGTTCCGAACGCGTAGAACACCGCAATTGCGAGCGCGCGGATTTCGAGCGGGAACGATTCGCTGACGGTCAGATACGCGGAACTCGCGGCCGCCGAAGCGAAAAAGAAAATCACCATCCACGAGATCGTCTGCGTCGTCACGGAGAGCATTTCCTTTTCAAACATATAGCCGCTGACGGTCAGCAGGATTCCCGACAGCGCGTACGTCGCGGCGATCATCTTGCGTCGGCCGATCACGTCGAACAGCCTGCCGATCAGCAGCGGCCCCGTGAAATTGCCGAACGCGAACGGCAGGATGTACCAGCCGATGTGCTCGCCCGGCACGTGATAGAAGTCGGTCAGCACGAGCGCGTAGGTGAAGAAAATCGCGTTGTAGAAGAACGCCTGCGCGGTCATCAGCGACAGACCTACCAGCGCGCGACGTCGGTGCAGCATGAACAGCGTGTGGAAAACCTCGCGCAGCGTCGTGCGCTCGCGAGCCCGCAGACGCAGGCGGTTCAGGCCGTCGTCGGCGAACGTGTGATTGGCCGCGCGAAAACGTGTTTCGATGCTTTCGACAATCGAGCGCGCCTCTTTTTCTTCGCCGTGCGTCAGCAGCCAGCGCGGGCTTTCGGGTATCCAGGCGCGCATCGGCAGAATCGCCAGCGCGAGCGCCGCGCCGATGAAAAAGCACGCGCGCCAGCCCCAGTCGCCGGGCAGCAGATGCGGATCGAGCAGAATCAGCGAGCCGAACGCGCCCAGAGCCGCGCCGATCCAGAACGTGCCGTTGATCGCGAGGTCGGTGTGGCCGCGCACGCGGGCGGGCGTGAACTCCTGGATCGTCGAGTTGATCGCCGTGTATTCGCCGCCGATACCCGCGCCCGTCAGAAAGCGAAAGACGAGAAAACTTGCGAGATTCCACGAAAAGGCCGTCGCCGCCGTGGCCGCCAGATACAACGCGAGCGTGATGAAAAACAGCTTGCGCCGCCCGAGCCTGTCGGTCAGCCAGCCGAAGCCGAGCGCGCCCAGCACCGCGCCGGCGATATACGCGCTGCCCGCGAGGCCGACCTCCGCGTTCGAGAAGCGCAGCACCGCGCTCGACTTCAGCGCGCTCGCCACCGAGCCCGCGAGCGTCACCTCCAGCCCGTCGAGCAGCCACGTCACGCCGAGCGCGACGACGATCAGCGTGTGAAAGCGCCCCCAGGGCAAGCGGTCGAGCCGCGATGGCAGATCGGTCTCGACGATGGTCGTCGAGTCGCTGCGAATCGTGGCGGCGGAGGATTCGTCCATCGAGTCTCCTGAATGTTCGAATGTGATCCGTCGAGTGATCGGAAGGTTCTGCAAGCTGGGCAATCTGACGGGGTATCCTGTCGGATTCATCCGTGCGCGGCGCGACCCTTCAACGGAGCAAATTGCGTTCCTCGGCGCCGGCCAGGTGACCGGTGCGCTATGGGGCGCTGTCGGGGTTGCTGTCGGTTGATGGTGTCACCGCTTTCATGTTACAAAGCCCGTCCTCTTTCTGTGCGCGCCAGCGCGAGCGGCGTTTCCTGCCATGACTTATTGCGCGATTGACTTCGGCACGTCTAACTCGGCAGTCGCCGTCCCGGTCGGCGGCCCGTCGGCTGAACAAGCTGTGTTGAAGCTGGCGCCCGTCGAAGGCGCGTACACGACGCTGCCGACCGCCGTCTTCTTCAACACCGACGAAAACACACGCGAGTACGGCCGCGCTGCGCTCGACGCGTATATCGACGGTTTCGACGGCCGCCTGATGCGCTCGATGAAGAGCATTCTCGGCTCGCCGCTCGCCGAAAACACGACCGATCTCGGCGATGGCAGCGCGATCAAGTACACCGACGTCATCGCGATCTTCGTCACGCATCTGAAGCGGTGCGCGGAGCTGGCGGCGGGCACGCCGATCAGCCGCGCGGTACTCGGGCGCCCGGTGTTTTTCGTCGACGACGATCCGCAAGCCGACCTGCTCGCGCAGCAGCAACTGGAAGCGGCGGCGCGTTCGGTCGGCTTGCAAGAGATTCACTTCCAGTACGAGCCGATCGCGGCCGCGTTCGACTACGAAGCACATCTGACACAAGAGGGGCTCGTGCTGGTCGCGGATATCGGCGGGGGCACGTCGGACTTCTCGCTGGTGCGTGTCGGCCCGGAGCGGATGAAGCGTCTGGAGCGCAAGGACGACGTGCTGGCGCACCACGGCGTACACGTCGCCGGAACGGATTTCGACCGGCGCGTCGAGTTAGTCACGATCCTGCGCGAGCTCGGCTATCAGTCGCTCGATCCCGAAGGCCGTGAAGTGCCGAACCGCGTTTATTTCGACCTTGCGACGTGGCATCTGATCAACACGATTTACACGCCGAAGCGTGTATCGGAACTGGGGTTGATGCGGCATCTTTACTCGGACACGCGTCATCACGACCGGCTGATGCGCGTCGTCGAGCAGCGCTTTGGCCATGCGCTTGCTGCGCACGCGGAGGAAGCGAAGATCGGCGTCGCGGCGGGCGGCGAGACGTTGATCGATCTGGAGATCGTCGAGGAGGACTTGCGCCTTGCTTTCGACGAAGCGCAACTGATCGCGGCTGGCAAGGACGAGACGCAGCGCATCGTGCAGGCTGCGCGCGAAACGGTGCAACGGGCAGGCGTCGCGCCGCGCGACGTCGATGCGCTGTACTTCACGGGCGGATCGACGGGGCTCGCGTTTCTGTCGGGCGCGCTGGCGGCGGCGTTTCCCGATGCGCGTCCTGTTTTCGGCGACCGGCTCGCTAGCGTCGCAACAGGTTTGGGCATTCACGCGCGAAGTCTATTCCGGTAAAGATCTCATATCGCGCGCCGATAATCGCATCGGGCAATAAACAAAAAACCCCGCCGAGGCGGGGTTTTTTGCGTTCCAGAAGGAGGCGAAGCTTAGGCCGGCTTGATGTTAGCGGCTTGCTTGCCCTTCGGGCCCGTCTTGACGTCGTAGGTAACCTTTTGGTTTTCCTGCAGCGTCTTGAAGCCTTCGACGCGGATTTCCGAGAAATGCGCGAACAGGTCTTCACCGCCGGCGTCCGGCGTGATGAAGCCAAAGCCCTTTGCGTCGTTGAACCACTTGACGGTACCGGTTTCCATATTACTTTTTCCTAAAAATGGTGAACAAGGCCGAAGCCAAAAAAAAGGCCGTAGCCCGAGGGTGCATGAAAATCAAGGAAGGGTAATGGGACCAACCGGAGTACCGTTGATGGGCGAACTACGAAAGACCAATTCACTCGCCGCTTGAAATCCTGCCCGTTCTTTATACGGGCATTTCGAGAGAAGGTCAACCGCAATCTTTAAATCCCCATATAGGACGGGGATATCAGCGCTACACCGCTTGTCTTACATAGCTTGCTATGTTCTTGATTTTTTTATAGGGCGGATACGCTTTTTGACTGCAATCGGGCGGTGCAACCGTTAAACTACGCCCCGCGCGCGACCGGTTGCACCTGGCATAACCCGCAGCCCGGACTCGCGCCCGCCCTCCGTATGCCCTAGTCTTTTGGATGACCTCCAGCCGTCTCTCGTGGCACGCGGTAGCGGCGTGCTTTCAGATAGTAACCATCTTGCATGGGACGGGAGCAAGCGCTAAAGCCCAACCCCGTCGACACAGGAGAAGACGTGAAAAGTTCTATTCAACGGCACATTGGCCCATTCGCGCTGATGCTGACGGGGCTCGGCTCGATCATCGGATCGGGCTGGCTGTTCGGCGCCTGGAAGGCGGCCAAGATTGCAGGTCCGGCCGCGATCTGCGCGTGGGTGATCGGCGCGGTGGTGATTCTCGCGATCGCGCTGACGTATGCCGAGTTAGGGTCGATGTTCCCCGAGTCGGGCGGCATGGTGCGCTACGCGCGCTATTCGCATGGCGCGCTGGTGGGCTTCATCAGCGCATGGGCCAACTGGATCGCGATCGTGTCGGTGATTCCGATCGAGGCCGAGGCCTCCATCCAGTACATGAGCACGTGGCCGTACGAGTGGGCGCACAACCTGTTCGTCAACAGCGAACTGACGGCACCGGGGTTGCTGCTCTCGGCGGTGCTGGTGGTCATCTACTTCCTGCTGAACTACTGGGGCGTGAAGGTTTTTGCGCGCGCCAACACGGCGATCACGATCTTCAAGTTCATCATTCCGGGCCTGACGAT
>NZ_CYGY02000019.1 GCF_900007165.1 Paraburkholderia piptadeniae | reverse complement strand
TTTCAACATTCGGCGCTGGGTTTTTGTGGGTGCTGTCCAATCCGCGGAAGCAAGCTCTGCATGACCGCGTGGCCAACACGGTGGTGATTGATGTTGCAGCCACGCTCAGCAATTTACCGACAAGGAAATGAGAGCGGGTTCCGCAGGTCAGATGCGTCCGACACTCCCTCGCCTGATGGACACATTGCGCCGGTGATGCAAGAAATCGCATGCCCTGCAAGTAACCAGGCGGCGACCGTTGGTTCTATTGAGCCCAATCGCCGCCACGTTCTTCGTCGGCACCCTTGCTGGTACTAGCAGTATGTGAAGTCGATGTTTGTGCGTCGATTCGATGGGCTGTACCACCGAATGGAAACGCCCCGTTTTTGGGGCGTTTCCAATTCATGCTTTCGACTTGTTTTTGGGTCGCTGCTTGGTCATTTGAGGGCTTTTCGCGCCCGGCGCCTTTCCGGCGGCCTTCGCCGGCGAGGCTACCTTCTTCTTGCTCGACATTTCGGCTTCAGCCCCGTGAGCAGGCGAGGTCTTTCTGGGCGATGGCATGATGTACTCCTTATTTCTCGTGCCGTTATGGCACCTTTCCACAATAGGTGAGGTGCTCGCGAGAATCAAGGGTCGAAAGCAGCGTAACCAGTAGACGTTCGGCGAAAATCTGTCGCGTCCTGGAGGCCCCTGCGGTGGCGTGCCGGTTCGATTGCCATGATGACATTGTGGCCGCAGACAGTCTTCTTGACGACCGACCTGCAGCGTGACTGTCTCTAGCTCGGTGGACGCGCGCGGGACCGCCGCCATCCGTCGAGTTCCTGCGGATGGTCGCACCGAGGATGACGGTAACCGAGTTTGGCGCACGCGTCGCGACCGTGTTTTCCTTTGGCCAAAGGAACTGCTCGAGAAGAACCTCAATCGCAACGCGCTTGCGTCGACCGTTCAGCACGACTTCTTTGACGGCAATCCTTCCGGCTGGAAGAGGTATGTCGCCCACATGCAGAAAAAGGTGAGCTGGTTTGGCACCGGGCTGCCCGAAATGAAAAGCGTTGCTTCGGAAAAACCGGCGTACGCTGCCGCTGAGGGCGCGAGTCCGGTAGAAGCGTCGGTCGAGTCAGAACCGCCCGCTGAGTAGGATGCGCCCGACGAGAGGAAGGGTTGGCCTTGGCCTCAGCGACGTCCTGAGCTAGCGCGCTTATGGCCTACGCCACGACGCATCGCAGCCTCGTGGCGACCGTACCAATGCAATACGCGCTCGCCGAATCGACCGCGAGAGGAGCCAATCAGCCGCCTTTGACGATTTCCCCCGGCTTTGTTGCCGACGCGGCTTCCAAGGAGTCGCCTCGGCACTTTTGTCCGTGTCACGGTTCCACTGTCCTTTTTTTCGACAGTCGCTTAGAGGAGCGGGAGCTATAGACCGTCACCCTCCAGTTTCCGAAGCACCCCCGTGATGACCTTGTGTGTCGTCTCCAGGTCCTTTATCCGAAGGTCCTCCGCAAGGTTGTTGACCCATGGCACCTGCAGGTGCATCGCATGCTCGAACACCTGCTTCCCTTTGTCCGTCAATACGAGAAGGGCCGCCCGTCGGTGGTGCGGATTGGGCTCAAACGAAACGAGTCCTTCCGCCGCCAGCTCGTTGACGATGCGCTGAACGTTCTGGCGGTGCGCTCCGATATCGCGCGCGAGCCACGCAACCGGCTGCGGCCGCTCAGCTGCGGCGATAGTGCCAAGAATCTGCCAGCGGGCACTCGTCAAACCCACTTCCGCGACCAGTCGGTCTCCCGCCGAGAGTAGTCGATTGTTGAGGCGAAAGAGGTCCAGAATCATGTCGGTCAAGGCCGTTCCGGCAGGCGTTCGCTTCGCTTTGCGCATCTATCACCATATCTCACGTATGGTGTAATGATTTCATATNNATATGAAATCATTACACCAATAATTTGCAGAAGGAGCTTGCCATGCTCATCCGCCCCCTCGACCCTGTCTTTCCGATAGAACGTCAGGTCGCAATCGATGCCTCCCCAGTCGTCCTGGTGAACGTCTTTACACTGGAACAGGCCGACGAGCAGACGTTCCTCAAAGTCTGGCAAGACGATGCAGAATTCATGAAACGTCAGCCGGGCTTCATTTCCACCCAACTCCACCGCGCAGTTGGTGAGAGTCCGATGTATCTCAATTACGCCGTCTGGGAATCCACCGCTCATTTCCGGGCCGCGTTCACAAATTCTGAATTCAGGGCGAAAGTTTCAGCCTATCCGTCCTCGGCCGCTGCCAGTCCGCATCTGTTCCAGAAAGTTGCTGTAGCAGGGATTTGCGTCGCATAGGTAAGCATTACCTATCAAAGGTGGACACTGGCCGGCCATCAAGAATCATCGGTTCCGGGTCGGCACTGTCACTCTTTCCGGTTGCCTCTCAGCCAAGCTGACAACCAAAGGTCAAGACAACTCTGCGTATTCACCGACGACTTTCACCCGCTGCAATACGAATGCCGATACGGAGATTCGCGCATCTAAGATTCGCGGCACGCGCGATATAACTTCGATTCGCTACAGATGTCTTTACCTCTTCCTCAACCGAGGACTTCCTTGAGACATCGGAGCCATCAGAATGGAGGGACTCTTTTGAACCGAACAATGCGGCCCTCAGGCAGCGCGAAAGAAGTTTCTGTACATGCAAGAGCCCGGCTCCACCAGGCGGACGCCCTATGCAGTCCAATCGGACTACGTGCAAGTGAAACGCGTAGCGTGGACCTGACCAACCTGAACCCCAGTTGACAGAGTTTTCTGCGGGTCTCAGACCCAAGACTTCCACCGACCGACACACGAATTTCTTCTTCTCATCCGGAGCTTTTCCGGACGACTGGACGCTCGACGCGAATTCCGTCGTGCTGAGTGCTCTCGATGCTCACGTCAAGGAAGCCCATTGGATGGCCCGCCAGCTTCAGGTCTCAGCCTCATATCGGCAGCCGCGACACACGCCCACGCGACGTCAAGTGCGCTGAGGTTCAGTGGACAGCCAGGCGGGTACGCCACCACGCCATTAAGCTTGCCACGAATACACCCCAGCACGCACCAAGGACCAGCATTATGAACGGAATGGCGGCGCACATCGTGTCGAACGAGAGTACGCGCAGTCCACGCGGCAATGCGTATTGGTCACTGGCCGCGAGGAACAACGCGACGAGTCCAGTAGACACAGCCGCGCGCCCGTGCATGAAGGCACGGGCGGGCCGCACACGGTAGCGGACGATTACGTATGCGAAAAAGTAGGCGACGGCGGCAGGAGCGACCAGCAAGAGCGAAAAGAGCTCGTCGTGGTGGACTGCAAAGCCCATCAACGCCTCGCGCAGATTGCCCAACGCTGCTTCCAACATTCTGATTTGCCCTCGTGCTACGTTCTCGCCGGTGCCAGTTTCACCCGTTTGCCGTCATCGGACTGACCAGCCTGACAAGCGGAAAACAACTCTGCCATCGACAACTCGCGGCCATCACATGAAGCGCCCCGAGGTCAAAAACTCTCACTTATTGGTGCTCTCCGCCGAAGAGTCAATACCAGTGTATACCCTCGCGGAAGCATTGGGTCCAGGTCGGCCGCGACGGGCGATTCCACGACCGCACCACACATCACGATGCCATTGCGATAAGGGGGCGCAGACGCATGCGGTTGGCGGCGGCACAAGAAAAAACACTTCTTCAAGAGTGTCCCAGATAGGCCGATTCAATTGGCACCCCGACGGCTACCGTCCTGTAATGGAACATTCGTCGTTTGCAGTTCCCGCATCTGTCGACGTCCGCAGAGCACCCTTACGCAGCCCAGCGCGGAGGACGTTATACGGGCCGATCACGGCTAATATCAATGCACCTGGGAGCCGGTGTCGAAAATGCAGCCGACCCGGGAGCTTCCATACGACGCGCTTCATCAGTTGGTCACCATTGCCGAACATGCTGGGCGTTGGGCATACATTCTCAGGAGGCGAACATGGCTGATTTTCAGGGACAGGTTGCTACAGCCCAGCAAGCAAATCTTGACTTCTTCTTCGGCCTGGCCGGCAGCATGCTGGAGGGCGAGGAAAAGCTCGTGAGACTTAATCTGGATACGGCGAAAACAGCGCTTGCCGATTGGTATCAACGTGTGCAGGTCGGGCTAGCGAAAAAGGACGACCAGGAAGAAGTTACTGGTCTGCAAGACGCGCTGGCGCTGCACTCGGCGGAGAAGGTCCTGACGTACGAACGCCAGGTTGCCGAGATTGCTTCGTCCACGCAAACGCACCTGACAGAGGTCGTCAATGCCCGGTACCAGGTGGTCAGCCGCCAGGTTCAATCGTTCGTCGAGAATCTCGCGCAAAACGCCCCGGTCGGCTCAGAAGCCGCAATCGCATTTCTGAAACAAGCTATCACGCTGGCGAACACCACTCAGGAAGGCGTGCAAAAGGCAACGAAGCAGGTAGTCGAAGTCGCGCAAAGTAACCTGGAAGCCGCAACGAAAGCCGCATCGGAGGTGACCGAAGCGGCTGACGAGGCAGTCGAGAAAGCGGCAAAAGCAGCGAAGACGACGAAGCAATAATTTGGAGGAACACTGAACCTGACGTGGCCGCGCGGCGAGCTTACCCGCCTGGCCACACTGATGGTCGACAATTGTCCCGCTTGCCCTATCAACTAAAGCCTCACCGGAGTGCTGAACATGAGTTGGGACGTCTCGTTGTACAAGTTCACTCGGCGCTATAGCAACATCCAGGAGATTCCCGGCGTCGAGCAGCCCTATCCACCAGGGCCCCTTTCCGAAGTTCAAACGGCAGTGTCAGATGTCTTTCCAGGGACGAACTGGAATGCCCCTGTCTGGGGCATCTATGACAGCGAGTTCGGCTCGATTGAGTTCAACGTTGGAAAGGACGATTTGGTGCCAAGCCTGGCCCTACACGTACGAGCAAGCAATGCGATCGTTGGTGGCATCCTCCGGCTCTGCGAACGCCTTGGCTGTCAGGCCATAGATATTTCGGATAGTAGTTTCCTCGACCAGTGCGAGCACCCCGCCGCCGGCCTGGAGAGATGGCGTGAGTATCGCGATCAGGTTATCGAAAGGCTCGGGGCTAATTGCTTCAAACTCTTCTGCTTCGAGTCACTCTATGCCCTTGGCATAGAGTCGCGTCAGTGAACTGCACGCGACGCACTCGGCCGACCCAGTGCGGCCATGAAGGGACGCTGCGGCAACCGCATCGCAATGCGGTCCCTGTTCCGTGCCGCGCTCAGCCAGACGGCACGAGGACCTTGTCGGCTGCGCCTCTCGGCACGGCACTCGGATCGCATGCTTACGGTGATAGCCCGTCAATTCAATGAATTCGTCCAGGATCTGGCGTTTCTCCATCCGGTCAGAACGTCGATACCGCTCGCCGACTGCCTCAGTCAATTCCCTTCGCGTTGTCATGCTGAGCCGCCTAGTCATAAGTCGTTCCCGCCAGCATTCTGATGGGTAACAAATTACATGAGGCAACAAGCACCGCTCGGTAGCAAAATTCCTGAGTCAATGCGACGGCATGCGTTAGCCTCCATGCGGAGGCGGCGAGCGTGATGGCCACTCCGGTCAGCACCTCAACGCGAGGTTCCAGTGTCGCCAGGATGATGGCGATAGCCGGCAACGTATGAAGTTGGGTGGATCCGCCACGACATCCCCCGGCCTCAGCAGGTTGGACGACACGCCGCTGGGCACGAAAGCAATGCCGTACGGATTGAGATCACCCCTGGTCGGAACCGTCGACGCGACCGTGGATGACGGTGGAAGGATCGGGTCTCCACGTGCAATGGAGGACCCCAGCGACAATACGACGAAACCGATTCCACACACGGTGCTGCGTAAGCGCTCGGGCAACAAGCGGATCCGGGGATCGAGTTGCGACGAGTCGATAAACTGTGTGGGTGGTTCGAAGGCAGACAACTGACGTGAAGCTTTCATGGGGGACCTCCTTCTTTTGGGACCACCCCCAGCTGCGTGGGCAGCGGGGCAAGCTCTGAGAGTCTGCAATGCTTCAACGCGAAAAGCCGCGGGTATGTAAATGAGCAAGCTCCTCACATTCCCTGCTTCTCTGTGCGGCATCGCACATAGTGCGCGGTCGAAAGCAAACTGTTGTTGAGGAGGTAACTCCGGATCGACAGCAGGTCTGGAAAGCCCCCGCATCAACAAGAAGCTTATATCTCGTGGCAGGTGAACTGCGCGAGTTGCATTTCCTCGCGCTTTGTCGGTTTCCCCTCCTCCTTGCGGCGTGGCTTCAAAATCCAACGTGGCAACAAAAAACTAACCAGAATAGGACTGCCGAATATATTTGTCTGCATTGACCGCCATGCAAGCGACCGCGAAGATGTCTTGCGCTCAGTATGGTCGGACAGTAAGTGACTGCGCATCGGGATGGCACAGATGGAAACGCGTGTCCATTGTGGCCGCCCTCTTCTCATGGTTTATTTTCGACTGTCCCCGGACACAACAACGTGCCAAAGATCAGGTGAACAGTACTTCTTTCGTTTATGCACTAAACATAGATGCGCGTTTGACCGATTACAAGGCGTTCTCTTTGCCGTGTCAGCGGACGACGCCGTTAAATATACGAACCTGTCAGTGTCATTACGTTTTGCGAATGAGAGCGCCTGTCGTCAGACAGTCCGCCAAAACATTTTCATTTTTTTAAAGCACACGACTAAAAGCGGCTGTCCCTATTCTCATGTTCCGGTTCGCTAACGATCCTGACCGGAGCTGTTCCGCGAACTGCACAAAACTAAAGTCAGGATAATCGAGGGGTAAATAATGGTGTTATCAATGCTCGCTTTAAAACAAGCACTTTTTTAAAGCACGCGACTAAAAGCGGCGTCCCGGCTATCGCGAAATTTATATGCGTCGTGGGTTGCAATCAACCAGTCGCTGCCCTAGGCTTTACCCAGATATTAAAAAGTATCCCTCGCCTCATCGTGAGCTTGTTGGGGTGTCCGGGGCGATGTAGTGAATCAAGACTAATTGGCGACTATGGACACTTACTTCCGGCACATACTCACGATACCCCGTCAGTAGCGCGCTGGCGCGCCCTCCCCGGTGTACGCGTGCGCTTGTCTCTGTGACTGATGAACACAGAGTGTGGGCGATTACGATTGTTTGCTTTTGGTCCATCCGGGAGACGGACGTCCTATGCACGCCGTGCGAAGTCCGCTGTCACTCATAACTCGCCCCAAAAGCAGTTTCGCAATTTCTGCGGCCGACTTGTTGCGCCACTGCATGCCGGCATCGCGCTGGCCGTTGTCCGCCGCTCTTCGAACCGGCCACACGGTCCCGGCCTCCCCCAAAGAACACGCTTGGGCTCACCGGAAGGTCGCCATGAAAAACATGGTCCCATTCATCAAGAGAGCATTGCATATAACAGCACTCGCCCTAATGGTCGCAACGACATTGAGCGCCTGCGGCGGTGACAACCAAGGTTCTGCCGGTTCTGCCGTCAACAATTCGGCGTCGTCGACGCCGGCAAACGGAGGATAGGGCACGTTAGGTGAGCCCGGCCCTGTATGGCCTTGATGTCCCACGAAGTAGCAAATACCAATGGAGGCACCAAATGATTGCATGTTCGCGTATTTCTTCGCGCCGTAGCTCACTTCAAGCTAAACGTGGGCACAAATGTCGAGATGTGCTGCGCGCCACCCTGCTGTCTGCGGTGGTTGCGATGGGCGCGTGGTCGGCCGGCCAGACGAGCGCCATTGCTCAAGGCGTTCCAATTCCTGCGCCCACGCCACTGGACAATGTGCAAGTCAATCCGACCATCGACAAGTACTTCCTGAAAAACAAGCAGAACGAGCCAGCTCTCGCCCAGAACCCCAAGAATCCATTGAATCTCGTCGTCGGTGCCAACGACTCGTATGGCGAGCCCGAATGTACCGATGCCACCCCGTCGAAGTGCTCCCTTTCGTTTACAACGTCGATGTCGGGTTTCTATACATCGTTCGACGGTGGAAGAACGTGGTCGTTCGGAGGTCTTATCGACCTGTCCGGATTCGGCGAATATGCCTTTGGTGACCCGTCCCTTGCCTTTGACCGACAAGGAAACGCCTATTACGCGACGCTCGCGTTCCCCGATAACTCGCCACCCGGGGCCTCCCCGAGCGACTTGTTCGTCGCCAGGTCCACAGATGGTGGCAGCACCTTCACTTCCGTCTCCAAAGCCAGTGGTAATGCCCAGGGTATTTTTGACGACAAGGACTCCATTGCCGTTGGCCCGGATCCCGGGAATCCGTCGCAGGACAATATCTATGTTGCCTGGACGAAATTGTCGGGTGGAGGCAGCCACCCGAATCAGATTCTCTTCGCACGATCGACGGATGGCGGAGCCACATGGGACAAGCCATTGCAACTGAGCTCGGCTGACACTACCGCCACCACATTCCGCACTGGAGCGGCAGTCAAGGTTGGTCCTGATGGAACAGTCTATGTCATCTGGCTTAATACCAAGGGAACGCCAGGTATCTTCATGACTACCTCCCGTGATGGGGGAAATTCGTTTTTACCGCCCGGGAAAATCATCACTGTTGCGGCTGTCAACGATGACGGTGTACCGCTATCGGGAACGAGTTTCCGTCAAACAGGACGACTGTTTCCTTCGTTGAGCATCGGTCCCGATGGAACGCTTTACGTCGTCTGGTGCAGCCACACTAATAACCATGCGGACGTATGGGCAACAAGTTCGACCGATGGTGGCATCACCTGGTCGACTCCTGTCAAAGCCGGGCACCTGGACAATCAAAGTGCATTCTTTGCCTCAGTCTCGGCGGATCCGAAGAACAAGGACAAGGTAAACGTGATTTTCCAGGCTATGGATGACGTTTCGTCCGGCACGGCGCCGGGCGTAGGAGTCGTCCATTACGACAGTTTCTTCACGCAGTCCACGGACGGGGGAGCGACATTTGGGACACCTGTACGCATCAGTACGATGCGGTCCGACCCTGACGGGTCAAGCACCAACGGCCTGGGACAGCAATTCCTTGGTGACTACATTACCGCCGTCTCCGATTCACAGGGAGGGCGAGTGTTCGCTGTATGGACAGACGCACGTAACGCCAGCCCCTGCGCTGTCGTAGACGCGTATCGCGCCGGGGCAACGGCGCCCAATGTCATCACACAGTGTCCGAAGGCGTTTGGCAACACCGATATCTATTTTAGCGGTGTGAACTATTGAACCTGGGGCGCGGCCGACGACTGTCGTCGGCTCAACCCTCCGAGCAGGCCGCACTGCGTCGCCGCAGTCCACGCCAGCAGCGTGTCAGGTTGTGCGGCGATCAGTGGCCTTGTTCGAAAAATTGCTTTCGTCTGGGCCATCTCCAAACGCAGCCGCTGCCGCTGCTTGCCCTACGCTCATCGGCGCATAGTCGTTACCGTCTGAATCTCGCCCAACGGCTGGACGATCCAATTACGTCAGCATGAAAACGAATACTAATAAACGCAACGTCGTTGCGAGACGATGTGTCGCTCGCCAGCGCCCGATTGATCAAGCTGCATTCAATTGCCTGTAAGAATGAAAGGAGATTTTTATGTCGCGCTTCATGACTCGATGTGGGCTCGGTTGGCTCCTGCTGCTGGTGATCCTGTGCTGGGTCGGCCTGGCCAAAGCGCAGCAGTTTCAGTATCAGTATGTTTCTCTGGATGCCGCAGTACCCGCGCCTTTTCTGTTCTGGTCTCCCTCAGCGATAACTGACGGCGGCCGAGTTTATGGGACTCTGTACTCATGCGGTGACACGAATTGCGATTACCTCGTCACCACCACGGCCGTATGGGCGGCGGGCACCATCACACCCCGTCAACCCGGGATCACGTACACAGCCAATGACGAGGGCACCGTCGGGGGCAGCGTGCTGACTGACCCTGTCAACTTCTTAGAACAGGCCGCTCTGTTCCATTCTGACGGCTCCGTGGAACTGATCCCGCGTCAACCAGGAGAGGTGACGAGCCGGGTGACTGCATTGAACGATTCAGATACGGCGATCGTCGTATCGTTTAGCGCCTCGTCCCGGTCATGGGTGCTGTACCAAAATCATCGGTCGACCCTGCTCAACTTCGGCCCGACTATCGCGAATCCCAGCGTCACGGGAATGAACAACCAGGGGATCATTTGCGGGATTACCGACGCGCGTGGCTTTCGCTTTGATCCCCGCACGAATCAGGTGACGTTGCTGAATCCCGTCACCGAACCGGAGGCCTGGACGGTTGGCATCAACAGTCGTGGAGACATGCTCGGCTGGTCATTCGTGCCTGGCGCGCTGGAACGGATCGGGGTATGGGACCCGGACGCTTTATTCCAGACTTTCTTTGTCGAAGGAACGCCCCAATACCCGACCGTCAGTAACGAACTTGTCTTCAATGACCACAACCAGATTGTCGTTTCAGAGGTCAACGAGCCCACCGGGAGTTTCCAGCGCAGCTACCTTGTCCCGACCCCCGGTGTGCGGTTGAACATCGCCGATCTGGTGGGGAATCTCCCTTCTGGGCTGAATCTGGGTGCCATCCAAGGCATCAACAATCACGGGGACATGATTGGCTTTGATTTCTATGGTGGTGGCGATTTCCTGCTTCAGCGCGTCGACGCTTCAGGCTCCTCGTCGACCATGGCGGCAAACGCGGCACCCAACTCGTCCGTCAGGAAGATACCAGCAGCAACGGCCGCCGGGTGGCGTCGTTACATGTCGCCTCAACACGCAAAGTTCTCGGCTGGCCTCCCACAAGGCATCGCTGACAGTCTGCTGTTGCGTGTACGGTGACGTGCGTGTGCTGCGGAGGGCCCAGATTCTTCGCGCCGGATAGTATGATATGCCCGACCCCGTGTGGAAGGGGCATTCGCGGCACTGAGGTCGTCAATCGCGCCTGTTTGGGTCGCACGGCTTACGACATTGCGCGCGCCCCCTCCCGTCCGTCAGCACTGCCTTCGCCACCGCCAGCTCGCTGGCTCGACAGAAAAGCATGGATTGCCCAAGTCGAGCCTGATTCACGTAGTCAATCTCCATCCAGTCCAACTCCATATGGGTGTACCGGATGATGGCTTCGAGGTCGGCGCTGAACCACTCTCCGTTGGTACGGTACTGGGCAAACTGCGCGTGACACTGCGCTTCTGTCGCACGACAGTCCGCCACTTTCGCGTTCACGACTTTGACCAGCACACTCCCGTGGCTGCCCATCTGCGCGCGTTGGCGACGGTCGACTGTGTACGTATGGCCAGTCTTGCTTAGAGAGCGTTAGGCACTTTCTGTGAGACCTGGTATCCTGGCTGGATGACAAGAGCAAACCGCAAAGGCTATCCAACTAATGTGTCCGACGAAGAATGGAGCTTCGCGGCACCCTATCTGATGTTGATGAACGTCAGCGCGCCGCAGCGCAAATATGAACTGCGCGAAATGTTTAATGCGTTGCGCTGGATCGCGCGGGCCCGGTGCGCCCAGGCGAATGTTGCCCAATGACTTTCCGCCCTGGGAGATGGTTTATCAGCTGACCCAGCGCTGGTTGCAGGCAGGCTGCTTTGAGAACATGGTCTGTGACTTGCGCTCGATCATACGCGTGGCACAGGGACGGCAAGGGCAACCCAGCGCCGTCATCCTGGATGGCCGCACGATGCAGTCAACGTGTGAGAGTGGCCCGTGTGCGGGATATGACGGCTATAAACGCAAACGCGGCAGCAAGGTCCACAATTGCGGTGCACACACTGGGGCAGTTGCTGGCGGTGCACGTGACACCGGCCAACGAACAGGAGCGCGCACAGGTGGCAAAGCTCGTGCGTCAGGTGCAGCAAGTCACGGGACAAACTGTCAAGGTGGCATTTGCGGATCAGGGATACACAGGCGAAGAAGCTGCACAGGCCGCACGCGACGAAGGCATTGACCTGCAGGTGATCAAACTGCAGGAAGCAAAAAAGGGGTTTGTACTGCTGCCCCGGCGGTGGGTGGTCGATCGCAGCTTTGGCTGGCTCAACCGCTTCCGCCGCCTCGCACGCGACTATGAGCGACTACCAGAAACCCTTGCCGGGCTTCATTTTGTCGTGTTCGCCATGCTCATGCTCGTTCACGCGGCGCCAGTACTTCAAAGTGCCTGACAACTCTCTTGGCACGTGTAAATCACTGGTAAGCATGGGCACCTGACTGCCGTCTCGCCGATATGCGACATTCGCACCCAGCGCTACATCCACTGGCAAGTTCCGATGCCGAAAGTGGATAACGAAGGTTGGGACTTGCAGGAACATGAAGGAAAGCCCGGAGTCGTGGTTGTCGTGTCGCGGTTGCTGGCAGACGGCGCGCGACGCTGTCCGGTGCCGCACCCCATGAGTTGCGGACCATCGTCACATCGGGCTGCGCGCTCCTCGATCTCAGTGCGGGCATGAACGCGACAGCAGCGCAAAGCCGGAAGCGCCCGCGACACCTCACGAACGTGCCGTGGAGCTTTTTTAGAAAGCCCACCTTGGACGATAGCGGACACGCTGCCGTATAACAATCGGGCGCATCGAAAAACAATAGGCGGGCAATTCGCGATCAGGTTGCAACGTCAACCAGTCCCGCAAGGCCGGCATCACATGGCCGCGAAGTTCCGATGGCGCTTGTGCGCGCCGGACGCAGCCTGCTCAGGCCGCATTCACGACGTCCTTGAACGCCTTGCCAGCCGAGAACTTCACGGTTTTCGCGGCCGGAATCGTGATGGTCTCGCCCGTCGACGGATTGCGGCCGCTACGTTCGACGCGGGCGCCCGTCGAAAACGAACCGAAGCCGATCAGCTGGACGGTCTCGCCGCGCGTAACGGCCGCCGTCACGGCTTCTAGAATGGCATCAATGGTCTCGCCCGTGCTGGACTTGCTTTCCCCGGTGCCAGCCGCGACCGCATCAATGAGTTCCTGTTTGTTCATCTATGAGCTCCCTTTGGAAAACGCACCCGCGCATTGCGGACCGGCCGCCTACCCTACCGCACATGTGCGGCACAAGGCAACCCGTGAGGTTTTTAAGAACGGCGTTTTCCCCTCACAAATGCCGCTTCCTGTTGTCGGCCGGTTTTGGCGAAGCTGAGTGAGTAGTGATGCGCCACTGACGGTTAGTTGCACACGATGCGGTGCGAGTCGTTGAATACAGGCAATTGCAGCGATATCCTTCGCACCTGAACGGCATCGCCGAAGACAGAGGACGTACGGAAGGAAACGACACAATGCGACTGCGACGCATCACAGCACGCCGCTCATCGGTGCATGGCAAGGGACTCTTTGCGCTGCAGCCCATTGCCGCCGGCGAGCGGCTCATCGAATACAAGGGCGAAGTCACCAGCTGGCGACGGGCCGCTGCCCGACAGCGATCGGAAATCGGGCACACATTCGCGTTCGGTCTTTCCGACGGACGTGTGATCGATGGCAGCCGCGGAGGAAACAGTGCCCGCTTTCTGAACCATGCATGTACGCCCAACTGCGAGGCAATCGAAACAGGCGACCGCGTCTTCATTCATGCACTCACTGCCATCAGGCCAGGCGAGGAGTTATTTATCGATTACGGCCTCGTCATCGACGGCGAGATCACCGACGACATCCGGGCACAGTACGCATGTCATTGCGGTACTTCCTCGTGCCGTCGATCGATGCTCAGCGGCAACGCGACGACACCATGACCGAGGTCGCGCGTTCAGATGGATTCCACTGACGGACAATCTTCCAGTCTGCGAATTGAATAGAGAGGCGTCCTCCAGTGCGTGATGTCGTCGACCCGTTTCGGACGATGATGGGAAGACCACGTCAACGGCAGCTTCCAGGGTGCAACGGTCGTCCTCGCCAACGTGCTAGCCGACCTTTGAAGCCTCCGGTGAAAGCGCACTATTCGCATCGTGCGATTCTGAACACGCCTGTCATTTTGTCCGAAATCTACCTGGCACCTGCGAAGATCGTCGATTACACTATTTTTTGCTATGCGGCCTTAATGCGTGGCTGACTCACGAAGTCACAATTGCGCGGACTTTCGTGCCCGTCCTTCTGCACGTGTCCGCCGACACCGAGCGAAAAATAACCTCGGTGAAGCGTCTCGCCATTCCATTCATTACTTTGGCCAAGGGCCGGGTTTTCTCAACCTCACTCGGCAACACGCGGCCGCATAGATGGCCCCTCGTTCTCTTATCGCTTGCACCGCCAACAGCGCCGCAGCCAGGTATCACTGCGGCCGTTAAATTCTTTTGATTGAATTGGGCACCTAATCCAGCCAGGCAATAGGCCCCTGCGTGCTGTGGTGTTAAGCGCCTGATTCGGTGACAAGGAGATGGACATGAAGATCAGGTATTTAAGCATTTTGTCCGCCACAGCATTTGCACTTCTCTCGCTCAGTGCTCCCGCGCAGGCCGACGGCCTTTGCTCGAACGCAACGCTAAGGGGACCGTTTGGGTTTATCGGTCACGGAGAGATACTTGGATTGATAGGTGCCGACGGTAAGGTGCATCCGTACGCCGCCGCGTCGATCCTCGATGACGTCGCCCTGGTGACGTTCGACGGAATGGGCCATTTTTCACGCACCGACTTCGGCGTTATCGGCGGTTTGCCGAAAGGGGGGAAGACGACATTCAATCCGGTCCAGCACGGCATCTACACGGTAAACTCCGATTGCACCGGCACTATGAAAATCATCTATGACGCCGGCGGAGCCGTGCCGGCCGGCGTCGAGACTGATCTGAACATCGTCGTCGCTGCCGACGGGACGCTCATCGAATCCATTGTCTACAGGGCCGTCACCGTGTCAGGCTCTAGCGCGGATGGCCAGGCAGTGTGTCCGCCGAATTGCGAGCAAGGTGTGCAGGAAAGCTTCGAGGGGAAAAAGGTCGTGGTCTACGGCTTCCGCGAGTCGAGTCACTGATGGGTTCACGCTCGCTACAACGCTTGTCATGAGGGGAGTTGAGAACGAGCCTGGGCGCAGGTTTTCGCCCTTTAATGACTGCGCCTGGCTACGTTGACCGTCACTCCGTACGTGCGCCCAAGTCCCTGCGTGCGGGTGTAGGAGAATCGGTATCCCTCAGACTTGATCATCGCACCGCCGAATTGTGCAAACGCGCCCCTGTTCCTTGCCACCGACATAACCTTGTGCGCGACTTTGGCAACGGAAAGCATTTCGCTCGTCGCGCACCGTTCAATCGACGACCCGCCATGCCAATGACGCCTTTTGTTATGCGGAAGCTGCCGGCGAGATCGTGTGAGATCCAAGGACCGATCGGGTCGCCTACTGCCTTACCAGTTGGAGCAAAGCGGCCGTCCGAACTGATCGTAAGCCAGAGGTCAGCAAAGCCAATGCGGATTCAACCGGTCGATGCAACACACTAGCGATTGCGCAAGCAGTAAGAGTGTTGCATATGAAGCAGCGACGCCGGATCTATTACAGCGAGACCCAGAAGGCACTGATGTGGGAGCGTTGCCAGAA
>NZ_CYGY02000054.1 GCF_900007165.1 Paraburkholderia piptadeniae | reverse complement strand
ATCAAGGCGCCCGTGTTCTGGGTGATCTATCTGTGTTTCGTCGCGGTTGCGGCGGGCGGCCTGATGGCGACCGCGCAAATCGGGCCGATCGCGAAGGACTGGGGCCTCGCGAAGCTGCCGATGACGCTCTTCGGCGCGACGCTGCCGCTGCTCACGATGACGCTGTCGATCGACAACATCTGCAACGGCTTCACGCGTCCGCTGTGCGGTTTCATCTCCGACAAGATCGGCCGCGAGAACACGATGTTCGCGATCTTCATCGGCGAGGGGCTCGCGCTGCTCGGTCTGATGGAGTACGGCCAGAACCCGTATGCGTTCATGACGTTCGCGGCGCTGATCTTCCTGTTCTGGGGCGAGATTTTCTCGATCTTCCCGGCGATCTGCGCGGATACGTTCGGCAGCAAATACGCTGCGGCCAATGCGGGTACGCTCTATACGGCGAAAGGCACGGCGTCGCTGATCGTGCCGATCGCATCGGTGCTCGCGGCGACGGGCGGCTGGAATCTCGTGTTCATCGTGTCGGCCGTGGTCACGATTGCGGCAGGCGTGTCGGCGAAATTCATCCTCGCGCCGATGCGCGCGCGCTGGATCGCTTCATCGAACGAAACGTCGCGCGAACTCGAGCCTGAACTCGCGGCAAACGGACCGGGCCTGCGTCACTGGCCGGAACAGACGGGCGAATAACGTCCGGATCACTCCCTCTCTGGCGACCTGAACACATGAACGTATCGCTGCAGCAATTGAAGGTGTTCGTCGCCGTCGCGCGTCAGCGGAGCTTCACCCGCGCGGCGCGCGAGTTCGACCTGACGCAATCGGCCGTGAGCCGGTGCGTGCGCGAACTCGAAGAGGCGATCGCTCTGCGTCTCTTCGATCGCACGACGCGTCAGGTCGAACTGACGACAGCAGGCTCCCGCCTCGAACGGCGCATCGCGCGTCTGATCGAAGAGATTGAGCTGACGCTACGCGAAGAGCGCGCCGCGCACGAGGAGCACACGGGGCTCGTGGTCGTCGCGTGCGATCCCGTGCTGTCGTCGGGCTGGTTGCCCGAGCGGCTCGCGCGCTGCGCAACGGCCTTTCCCGATCTGATCGTCACTGCGAAGGAACAGCCTCAACATGCCGTGCTCGCCGCCATCGAGCAGGGCGAGGTCGATTTCGGCGTGCTGTGCGATGCGAACATCGCGGGCACCGACGTCTTTCACGCACAACCGCTCGTCTCGACGCCGCTGTGCGCCGTGCTGCCGCGCGTGCATCCCCTCGCTTGCGGTGCCGCGCTGCGCTGGGAGGCATTGCGCAATACAGAGCACGTCATGCAGCTCGTCACGCTCAACGCCGAGGCGGGCACGCGCAACGCCACGGAACGCGCGCTCAACACGCATCGCATCGACACGCAGCGCGCGAACCAGTGCGGGCATGTGGCGGCTGCGCTGCGCATGGTCGAGCTGGGACTGGGCGTCGGCGTGCTGCCCATCGGCGCGCACGCATCGACGCTGCCCGTCTCGCTCGTCGCGCGTCCGCTCGTGCCGGAAGTGTCGGTCACGACGATGCTCGTGCGCCGCCGCAATCGCTCGCTGCGTCCGAATGCCGACGCGGTGTGGTCGCTCTTTGCCGATGCGGATTCCCCAACGGGCGGCACGGCGCGCGCGAACCTGCGAGTGAGCCCGCATGTGAACCTGGGCGCAGTACCTGCAACTCACACCACAATACAAGGAGCAACGGACGAACCGATGCCGCTCGTCCCTGAAGGCGAGGCGCTGATGAGAGCGTCGTAGCCGACGGGAGGGGTGGTTCAGCCGACGGTTCGCGAATATGCCATATCGCTAATCGCAAGGAGTACGAGATGGACACTGAAACCGACCTCAGACGCCATGACCTTCTCATCGACGGAAAACGGCTGCCGCCCGGCACCGGCGAATACTCGACCAATATCAACCCCGCGACGGAAGAGCCGATAGCGCTCGTCGCGCAGGGCAGCGCGCAGGATGTCGACACGGCTGTGAAGGCCGCGCGCGCGGCCCTCAAGGTATGGAACGGCATGCGAGCCGCTGAGCGCGGCCGCATCTTGATGCGCTTCTCCGAACTCCTGCGCGAGCACCAGGACGAACTCGTCGCGCTGGAAAGCCTCGATGCGGGCAAGCCGCTCGCGGCCGTCAAACGCCAGGACGTGCCCGCCGCAATCGACACGCTCGCGTACTACGCAGGCTGGTGCGACAAGATCAACGGACAGGTCGTGCCCGTACGTCCCGACGCGCTCACGTACACGGTACGCGAGCCTGTCGGCGTGGTCGGCGCGATCGTGCCGTGGAATTTCCCGCTGATGATCGGCATGTGGAAGATCGCGCCCGCGCTCGCGTGCGGCTGCACGATGATCGTGAAGCCCGCCGAAATCACGCCGCTGTCCGCGCTGCGCGTCGGCGAGCTGGCGCTGGAGGCAGGCGTGCCGCCCGGCGTGCTGAACATCGTGACGGGCAAGGGGCGTGTGGTCGGCGATGCGATCGTCGCGCATCCCGGCATCGACAAGGTGACGTTCACAGGTTCGCCTTCCGTCGGACGCGGCATCCTGCAAGGCGCGGCGGGCAACTTCAAGCGCGTGACGCTGGAGCTGGGCGGCAAGTCGGCGAACGTGATCTTCGCCGACGCGAACATCGACAACGCCGTGCGCGCGGCGGCATCCGGCATCTTCTTCAATACGGGCCAGGTGTGTTCGGCGGGCTCGCGCATTCTCGCGCATCGCGACATCTACGACGACGTGGTCGAGCGGCTCACGGCGCGCGCGAAGGCGATCAAGGTCGGCGATCCCGCCGCGCGCGAGACGACGATGGGGCCGCTCGTGTCCGCCGCTCAGCTGAAGACGGTGCTCGATTACGTCGACATCGGCAGGAACGAAGGCGCGTCGATCGTGACGGGCGGCGCGCGGATCGGGCAAAAGGGCTTCTTCGTCGAGCCGACCGTGTTCGCGAACGTCGAGCACGAAATGCGCATTTCGCAGGAGGAAATCTTCGGGCCCGTGGCAAGCGTCGTTCCCTTCGATGACGAAGAGGACGCGGTGCGGATCGCGAACGGCACCGCGTACAGCCTCGCGGCGGGCGTGTGGAGCGCCGATATCGGCCGCGTGCATCGGGTCGCGCATGCGCTGAAGGCGGGCACCGTGTGGATCAACACCTACGGCTATACCGACGTGCGCCTGCCGTGGGGCGGCGCCGGCGATTCGGGCTTTGGCCGCGAGCACGGCGACGTCGCGATCGAGAACTTCACCGAACCGAAGGCGATCTGGCTCGCGATCGAGCATTGACGCTGACGCGCCGAATGAAAAGAGGACCGGGCGCGTCGCGCCCGGTCCTCCGCGTGCATCACGTGACGCAAGTCTGATTCAGTCTCCCTGAAGCGCCATCTTCTCGCGCAGCTTGACGAGCGCGAGCACGATGTCGATGGCGGGCGTCTCTTCGCCGACGAGCCGGCCCATCTCCTGCACGACAGTCAAGAGCGGATCGATTTCCATAGGCCGGCGATGTTCGAGATCGGCGAGCATCGAGGTCTTGTGCGCGCCCACAGCGCCCGCGCCATCGATGCGCTTCTCCACGTCGACGCGAAAATGCACGCCGAAATGATCGGCGATCCGCTTCGCTTCGAGCATCATCGTGCGCGAGACGGCGCGCGTGCCGGAGTCGCTCGTCAGCACGTCGAGCGTCGCGTGCGTGAGCGCGCTGATCGGGTTGAAGCACAGATTGCCCCACAGCTTCAGCCAGATCTCGTCGCGGATATTGTCGCGGATCGGCGCTTCGAAACCGGCCGCCTGCATCACGTCGTGAAACTGCTGGATGCGCGGCGTGCGTTCGCCATCCGGCTCGCCGATCGGAAATTTCTTGCCGTACACGTGCTTGATGACGCCCGGCTCGACGATCTCGGCAGCCGGGTACAGCACGCAGCCGATCGCGCGCTCCGGGCCGAGCTTCGCCCATTGCGAGCCGTCGGGGTCGATGCTCGCGAGGCGTGTGCCCTCGAACCTGCCGCCGTGCTTGTAGAAATACCAGTAGGGGATGCCGTTGGTGCCCGTGACGATGGCCGTGTGCTTGCCGAGCAGCGGCTGCATCGAATCGACGACACCCGGCAGCGAATGCGCCTTCAGCGTGACGATGACGACGTCCTGCACGCCGAGTTCGCCAGGGTCGGACGTGCAGCGCACGCGCGCCGACACCTCTTCGCCGTCGACGATGAGGCGCGCGCCGTGTTCGCGCATCGCCGCCAGATGCGGGCCGCGCGCGATAAAGCCGACGTCCGCCCCCGCGCGCGCAAGCTGCACGCCCATCAAGCCGCCGATCGCACCCGCACCGAAGATACAGATCTTCATGGTTGTCGCCTCCTGACATTGGAATCGTTTTGCGCGCGCGTGCATGCGGGCGCCGTTTCCTGCCGGAAGTGCACGGCGAGCGTCCATAGGCTGCGCGGTGATGGCCTCAGCATACGGGCGCACAACGATCAGCGACAGTTAAAGTTTCTCTCCGACAGCATTCGCGATCGCTTATGGCCGCGCTTCGGCTGCCTGTTGCATGATGCAAAAGCCGGGCCATAAACCGGGGCCATTCGTCACGCCGAGCGCCGCACCAGCAAAAAGCTCACGCCGATCGCGCCGAGAAACATCCCGCAGCAGCGGTTGAACCAGCGGCGCACCTTGGCGCGCGTCAGCCACTTGCCGAGATGCATGCCCGCCCACGAGTAAAGCGCGATCGCGAACCATTCGAGCACGAGGAAGCTCCCGCCGAGCACGGCGAACTGCGGCAGCATCGGCTTTGCAATATCGACGAATTGCGGCAGGAACGCGGTGAACACGAGAATCGCCTTCGGATTGCCCGCGGCCACGAAGCATTCCTGGCGCGCGATGCGCCACAGCGACGCGTCGTCCTGCTTGAGCGCGTCCATCGGGCCGGCGTCGCTGCGCCACAGCTGGATCGCGAGCCAGATCAGGTAGGCGGCGCCCGTCAGCTTGATGGCGAGGAAGAACAGCTCGGACGCGTGCAGCACGACGGCGAGGCCCGTCGCGGCCAGCACGATCATGCCCGCGAACGCGACGAGGCGCCCGCAGCCGGCGACGAACGCGGTCATGAAGCCGTGCCGCGCCGCGACGTTGATCGACAGCAGGTTGTTGGGGCCCGGCGCCATGTTGATCGCGAAGCACGCGGGGAGAAAAAACAGCCAGGCGGTAAGAGACATGACGGCTCGCTCGGGACGGGCCGCCGCGCTGCGCCCATCGGCATGGTGCGGCGCGGCAGCGAAATCAGGAAAGGAATGTTCGATTGTAGCGAAATGCCGGCGCGGCACTGCGCGTCGCGCAACGCGCATATACGGAGGACGGCGCCTACTGCACGGGCTGCAACGCGTCGCGGAACGACGGGTCTCTGACGAGCGCATCGACGCTGAGCTTCACGATGTCGTCGAGCGCGAAGGCGGGGTTGGTGAACTTCTGCCGGTACATATGGACCGTCGTCGTCTTCACATACACGGTTTTTTTCGCCGATGCGTTGGTGACCACGTAGCACACAGTCATCGTCCATGTCGCGGGCGAGCGCGCATCGTCAACGGACAGTGCTTCGATCCCGCCGCTCAGCACCAGCCAGTCGTGCGTGGTCACGGTGATGCCCGACTTGCGCCACGCGGCGGCGACGGCCTCGCGCACAGTCGTTTCGACGCCTTTCTTCAGCAGGACGGCTGTCGTCGCTGTGTTGGCGATGCGGTCGGGCGTGATGTGGCCATCGCGCGCGGGCATATACGGGAACTCGCGCGCGGCGGCGATGACGAGCGCGTTGTCGGCGGGCGTGACTTGCGACGACGGGGAGCGCGGGACGAAGAACGAGCAGGCGGCCGTGAGGAGCGCGAAGCAGGCAATGCCGGATCGTTTGAGCAGTAGCGAATTCACGTCGATGGCGCAGCAGGCATGACGCTGCGGGAAGAAGTTGAAAGGCGAAGAGTTTGTCGTTGGGGTGCGTCGAGGGAAATGAGACCCGTCCTAAATTCAGTCGCGGGTTTGTTCATTGACACTGTTTTCACAGTCCTCTTTCAGATATTCAGCGATGCTCATCGATTGCGCTTCGCCATTCCGCAAGCCGCTTTCAGCACTTGCTCGTCGAAGAAGCCGCTATCCGCGACGCCATGCCGTCGCGGCAACGTTGCGGCCCACGATGCGGACATCGGCTTTTCCGTCGATATCACGCCGATTTCAGCGCCGCGCTCGCGGCCAGTCCGCATACGGCTGTCGGCGGCGCGTAGACTTGCGCGCCCGTGCGCCGCGAGATTTAATACAGTCCAGCGATGGACGTTTACGATCTGGCGGGGCAGCCAGAATCGACGGGAAGCGGCAACCGGCGGCACACGCCAACCATGCGCCGGCATGTCGAACAAAACTGAACAAAACCGGACATAACCGAACGTAAGTGAACGCAACCGAACCAGAGCACAGCGCGACTTGCCGCCGCTGTGCGGCGCAACACGGAACGAGCGAACCACGGAGCGAACCATTCACGCCAGCCCGAAGCGATCAAAAGTCACGATGCGTCGTCGCCGCAAGCCGTTGCAGTGCGGCCCGATGCAAGCTGATTCAAAAGAACGGAGAAAAGCATGAAGGCGAGCACCATCGCGGAACGGGAAGCCAGCGGGCGCGCGGCCCGCGAGCACGCAAAGCGCTCCAGTCACCGCGCGATCGGCCATATGCATCGCAACCCGCTCGATCTGCTGCGCCAAAGCAGCGAAGGTCGCGTCGAGCGGCTCGTGCCGCTGCGCTATGGCCGCATGACGGTGTCGCCGTTCGCGTTCTTTCGCGGCTGCGCGATCGTGCAGGCGCACGACCTCAGCATGACGCCGCATACGACGCTCACGCTGCCGATCTGCGGCGATGCGCATCTGCTGAACTTCGGCGGCTTCGCGACGCCCGAGCGCCAGCTGATCTTCGATCTGAACGACTTCGACGAGGTGTCCGCCGCGCCTTTCGAATGGGACCTGAAGCGGCTCGCGGCGAGCTTCGTCGTCGCGGCGCGGCATATGCGATTCAGCCGTGGCGCGGCCTATGATCTCGTGATGACGGCCGCCAACCAGTACCGCGACCGCATCGCGCAGTACGCGCAAAGCGGCGCGCTGGAACTGTGGTACGAGCGCATTACGTTCGACCGGATGGTCGACATGGCCGTGAACGCGGAGAATCGCCGGCTCATCCGGCGTGCGATGGAAAGGGCGAGCGGCCGCACGCACGAAAGCATGCTCGAAAAGATGGCGGAGCGCGACGGCGAGCGCTATGTGATCCGCGACGCGCCGCCCAGCCTCTTTCATGTGCACGGTTCGAGCACGCTATTCGATTCCGCGGACGACTGGTTCAGGCTCGGCGACTGGCGCAAGCTGATTCACGGCATGTACGAAGGCTATCTGAAGACGCTCTCCGACGACCGGCGCGAACTGCTCGGCAACTTCGCGCTGCATGATCTCGTGTTCAAGGTGGTGGGCGTCGGCAGCGTGGGCACGCGCTGCCTCGTGCTGCTCACGGCAGATCCGCATGGCAAGCCGCTGTTCCTGCAAGTCAAGGAAGCGCGGCGCTCGGTGATCGCGCAGCATTTCAAGGCGGGCTCGCGCAAGTCCGAGCCCCGGCACGAAGGCGAGCGCATCGTACAGGGGCAGCGCATGCTGCAGGCGGCAAGCGATATTTTTCTGGGCTGGTCGACGGGGCCGACGGGCGGGCACTTCTATGTGCGTCAACTGCGCGACATGAAGCTGACGCCGAACGTCGATCTGCTCGATGTCGACCAGATGAACGGCTATGCGCGTCTGTGCGGCTGGGCGCTGGCGCGCGCGCACGCGAAGGCGAGCGGCAAGGCGATCGAGATCGGCGCGTACATCGGCCGCAGCGACCAGTTCTCGGAAGCGCTCGCCGAGTACGCGTCAGCGTATGCGGACCAGGTCGAGCGCGACTATGACGCTTTTATGAAAGCGTGCCGAAGCGGCGAGATCGAGGCGCGCACTGACGACGACATGTCCGCCGACTTCCGCATCTGATCGCCGCGTCAGGCGCGATGAAGCAAGTCACTTTGCTGTCGCGCCGTGACGGCGGCGCATCGCGCACAACGCACGTCACACAGTCATACAGAAATGCAGCGCAGTCTGGCAGTATCGAGCAGTAGCAGTGCACCGTGGTGTCCACTCTCATCGGAGGTTCGCATGCTTTCCCTCATCGGTACGATAGTCGTCGGATTGATCGTCGGCCTGATTGCGCGCGCGCTCAAGCCGGGCGACGACAGCATGGGTCTCATCATGACGATCGTCATCGGCATTGCCGGCTCGCTGCTGGCGGGCTATGTCGGGCGCGCGCTCGGGTGGTATCAGCCGGGGCAGGCGGCGGGCTGGATCGCGTCGATCATCGGCGCGATCGTGCTGCTCGTGATCTACCATCTCGTCCGGCGACGCGCCGCGTAGGCGCCGCGCAGTCCGGTGCGATGCGGCGCGCGCCGGGTCCGGCACGCAAGGACGCGAGGGCACGCTTCACGCGCGCGCGTCGGGCCGTTACTCGGCGCGCGCTTCGCGCAGCGTCACGAAACGCAATCCGCGCGCGCTGACCGTTTCGATCAGACGCGGCAGCACGTCCAGCACGACAGGTTCGCCCGATGCGCCCAGCGCCGCCGTCGCATCGTGCACGAGCAGGATGTCGCGCGCCGCGAGCCCGTCGACGAGCCGCTCCAGCACGCGCTGCGGATTGCGCTCGCGGGTGTCGAAGCCGCGGCGCGTCCACGCGGCGAGCCGCAAGTCGAGCTTTTGCAGCACCGGCTCGAGAAACACGTTGCGCAGGCCGGCGGGCGCGCGGAAGAACATCGGGCGCTCGCCCGTCAGCGTTTCCAGCGTGCGCTGCGCGGCGTCGATTTCCCGCGTCAGCCCGCGCGGCAACGTGACCGAGAACGTATGCACGTGAACCTGCGAGTGGTTTTCGACGGCATGCCCGCGCGCAACGATTTCGCGCATCAGCGCCGGATGACGCTGCGCACGCGCGCCGATGCAGAAGAACGTCGCGCGCACGCCGTGCGCGTCGAGCAGGTCGAGCACCTTGGGCGTGACGACAGGGTCAGGGCCGTCGTCGATCGTGAGCGCGACGGCGTCCGCGTTGCGCGGCGTGTCGGGCAGGCGCGTCCAGTTGGGGCCGAGCAGCGACGAGCGCGGCCATAGCCCGATCGTCACGACGACCAGATGGCTCGCGAGGATGCCGGCGACCCACCAGGGCCACGCCGACGGCGCGAATATCCAGCCGGCGAACATCAGCACATGCCACGCGACCGTGGCGTTGAACATCGGCGGATTGCCGGCGCGCGGCCAGCGGCGGACGGGCTCTGCCGACCCGGCGTCGCGCGGCAGTGGCGGATTCGGTTGATTCATGAGGCGTTGCGCCCGCCGTCCCTCCGTTTGGCGAGGCAGGCAGGCGTCTTGTGATGCACGTCAAACGCGAACGATACCATTCGCGCGTGTCCTGTCGTGAATTTGGCGGGCTCCGAAAGACAGTATGCTTGACCCCTTTTCACTCACCGGCTTACGTCTATCCCGCGCCATGCGCCTGCGCCACATCGAAGTCTTCCACGCCATCATGCGCACCGGCTCGCTGTCGAAGGCGGCCGAATTGCTGTGCGTTTCGCAGCCCGCCGTGAGCAAGGTGCTCGCGCATGCGGAGCGCAGCGTCGGCCTGACGCTCTTCAATCGCGTGCACGGCCGCCTGCAGCCGACGCGCGAAGCCGAACTGCTGTTCTCCGAAACGCAGAAGCTGCAGACGAGCCTCGACAGCATCCGCGATCTCGCGCGCAATCTCGCGCTGCAACCCGAGGGGCATTTGCGCATCGGCTGTCTGCCGAGCCTTGGCTTGAGCCTGATTCCATCGACCGTCGAAGCGTTCCGGGCCGCGTACCCGCGCGTGTCGCTGAAGATCCAGACGCGGCACACGGAAGAGCTGCTGAACGCGCTGCTCACGCGCGATCTCGATCTCGCCGTCGCGCTGAATCCGCCGGCGCGCCCGGGCATCGCGTCCGTCGAGCTGGGGCGCACGCCCGTCGTATGCGTCGGCCCGCGCGACGACAATCCGGCGGACGAGCCGCTGACGCTGCAGGCGTTCGTCGAAGGCGACTGGATCAGCATCGGCAATGTCGATCCGCTCGGCGAGCTGATCGGCAATGCGCTGCATGCGCTCGGTCTTGACGGACATGTGCCCGCCGTCGAGGCGCAGACGTGGCATGTCGCCCGCGCACTGGCCGCGCGCGGCATCGGCTACGCGCTGCTCGACGAGCTGACCGCGAAGAGCGGCGCGGAAGCCGTGACCGTGCGGCCGATCGCGCCGCCGCTGTCGGTCGGCGTGTATGCGTTGTGGCGCGATGGCGGCATGACCTCGCAGGCGGGCAACGCGTTCATCGACGTGCTGCGCGCGCGCTTCGCGTAATCGCGCACGGCTGGCGCGAAACGCCGATATCCGACGTGAAGCGCTCCTGCAACGACTTAACCTAAGGTTATGCAACCGCGCTTTCCGTCATTTGATGCGGCGATTTCGGCGCGCGACACTCGCCTGCAATGAAAACGCAAGGGTAGTGAGCATTCATGCATGTGTGTGTCCTCGGAGCGGGCGTCGTCGGTCTGACGACGGCCTGGAGTCTGGCCCGCGACGGCCACGACGTGACGATCGTCGAAGCGCGCGACGGCGCGGCGCTCGAAGCGAGCTTCGCCAACGGCGGGCAACTGAGCTACAGCTATGTCGCGCCGCTCGCCGACCCGGCCGTGCTGCCGAAGCTGCCCGCGTGGCTCCTGAAGCGCGACTCGGCGCTGCGCTTCATTCCGCGTTTCGACGTCGGGCAATGGCGCTGGTGCGCCGCGTTCCTGCTCGCGTGCCGCAGCCACCGCGCGCGGCAGACGGCGCTCGAACTGCTGAGCCTCGGCGCGCTCAGCAAGGCGGCGTTGCATGAGATCGTCGGGAGCGAGCCGCTTGTGTCCGACTCGTTCGACTACGTGCGCAACGGCAAGCTCGTCGTCTATCGCGATGCGCGCGAGTTCGAACGCGCGCGGCACAAGATGGAACTGCTCGTCGAGGCGGGCTCCGATCAGCGCGCGCTCGACGCGAGCCAGTGCGCCGCGCTCGAACCGGCGCTCGCGCGCGCGCAGCCGTTGCTCGCGGGCGGCATCCATACGCCGTCGGAGGAGGCGGGCGACTGTCAGCGCTTCACCTCGGCGCTCGCGGACGTGCTGCAACGGCGCAACGGCGTGACGATCCGCTACGAGACGCGCGTGCGAGAACTCGTGAGCGACGGCTCGCGCATCGTCGCGGCGCGGACGGCGGGCGGCGATATCGAAGCGGATGCGTTCGTCGTCGCGCTCGGGCTCGGCAGCGTGCCGTTGCTCGGCGCGCTCGGCGTGCGTCTGCCCGTCTATCCGCTGACGGGCTACAGCCTCACGATTCGCGACGCCGATCCGCGCAACACGCCGGGCGTCAGCGTGACGGACCTGCATCGCAAGGTCGTGTATGCGCCGCTGGGCGGGCGTCTGCGGATCGCGGGCATGGTCGAGATCGCGGGCCTGAAGGACGCGCAGCGAGCGGGGCGCATCGCGCTGCTGAAGCGCCAAGCGCAGGAGATCTTTCCCGCCGCCGGCGATTACGCGAACGCGCAGACCTGGTGCGGCCACCGTCCCGCGACGCCGGATTCGAAACCGTTGATCGGCAGGACGCCGTACCGGAACCTGTGGCTCAATACGGGCCACGGCGCGCTGGGCTTCACGCTCGCGTGCGGCAGCGCGCGCGTGATCGCCGATGCGATCGCGGGGCGCGAGCCATCCATCGACATCGCGGCCTATGCATACGACCGCTGAACCCGTTGCATCCATAAAGCCTGCATCAAAAGCAGCCATATAAACAACAACCGCTACACCAACACTCAGGAGAAGACATGAAAACGACGACGATGACGAGAGCCGCGCTTGCCGCGCTGATGACGACGGCCTTCGCATGCAGCCACGCGCAAGCGGACGAGCAGAGCGCGACGCTGAAGAAGATCCGCGAAACGGGGGCGATTTCGCTGGGCGTGCGCGAGTCGTCGGTGCCGTTCTCGTACTACGACGAACAGCAGCACGTGATCGGCTATTCGCAGGCGATCGCGCTGAAGATCGTCGACGAGGTGAAGAAGGAACTCAACCTGCCCGATCTCAAGGTTCGCGAGATTCCCATCACGTCGCAGAACCGCATCCCGCTCGTGCAGAACGGCACGATCGACATCGAATGCGGCTCGACCACGCACACGAAGGAGCGTGACAACCAGGTCGCGTTTTCGAACAGCTTCTTCCAGTACGGCGTGCGCATGATCGTGAAGAAGGAATCGGGCGTGAAGGACTTCGGCGATCTCGCGAACAAAACGGTCGTGACGACGGCGGGCACCTCCGAAGAGCGCTTGCTGCGCCAGATGAACGCTGAGAAGTCGATGAACATGCGCCTCATCAGCGCAAAGGATCATGCCGAGTCGTTCCTCAACGTGAAGACGGGGCGCGCCGTCGCGTTCGTGATGGACGATCCGCTGCTGTACGGCGCGAAGGCGAAAGAGGCGAACGCGGACGAGTATCTGATCACGGGCACGTCGCCGATGTCGGAAGTGTATGGCTGCATGTTCCGCAAGGACGACCCAGGCTTCAAGAAACTCGCCGATGGCGTGATCGCGCGCTTGCAAACTTCCGGCGAAGCGGCGAATCTCTATCAGAAGTGGTTCACGCAACCGATTCCGCCGAAGGGCATCAACCTGAACTACCCGTTGTCGGCGGACATGAAGCAGCTGTTCGCGAAGCCGAACGACCGCGCGCTCGATTGATGCGCATGCGTCGCGGCATGTCGCGGGCAGATCAACCTGGAGACATGTCGTGACGCAACACCCGGAAGCACAATCGCAGGCACAAGTACAAGGGCAGGCGGCGAAGAAAGTCGCGCTCGTGACGGGCGCGGGCAGCGGCATCGGCAAGGCGACGGCGCGCAAGCTGCTCGCGAACGGCTACAGCGTCGTGCTCGCGGGACGCAGGCAGGCCCCGCTCGATGCGCTTGCCGCCGAAGCGCGCGAGCGCGGCGAGGACGCGTTCGCCGTCGCGTGCGACGTGACGGACGCGGCGAGCGTCGCGTCGCTCTTCGATGAGATCCGTCTGCGTTATGGCCGGCTCGACGTGCTGTTCAACAATGCGGGCCGCAATGCGCCGCCCGTCGAAATCGACCAGATCGAACTCGACGACTGGCGCTCCGTCGTCGATACGAATCTGACGGGCGTGTTTCTCTGCACGCGTGCCGCGTTCGCGATGATGAAGGCGCAGACGCCGCAGGGCGGCCGCATCATCAACAACGGCTCGATCTCCGCGCATGCGCCGCGGCCGTTGAGCATCGCCTATACGGCGACCAAGCACGCGATCACGGGTCTCACCAAGTCGGTGTCGCTCGATGGCCGGCCTTACGACATCGTCTGCGGCCAGATCGACATCGGCAACGCCGCGACGGAAATGGCCGAGCGGATGGCGCGCGGCGTGCCGCAGGCGAACGGCACGATCGCCGTCGAGCCGCTGATGGACGTCGAATATGTCGCCGATGCCGTGCTGCATATGGCGAACCTGCCGCTGTCGGCGAACGTGCAGTTCATGACGATCATGGCGAGCAAGATGCCGTTCGTCGGGCGCGGATGATGCGCGCGATTATGGCAAGCGATGCGGCGAGCAGCACGGCGCGTGCGCAGCGCGTGACGACATTGCGTAATGACATTGCGTGACGGTATCGCGTGACACAGCGCCGTCGTGTCGCCCGACTTATACTGGACGCTCTCCCGAACTCTGGAAGTGGATGTGACTGCAGACGAGGCCGCGCGCCACACGGCTGACGACGATCCGTGCCCCACGCCGCCGACGCGGCCCGACCCCGACGAGTGCTGTCATAGCGGCTGCGATACGTGCATTTTCGATCTGTACGAAGACGAGCTCACACGGTATCGCACAGCATTGGCCGCGTGGGAGGCGCGGCATGCGAAGACGTCCGGGCACGCGCCCGTGTCTACGCCCACAAACAAGCTGCGCAAGCCGCAAAAGTCGCGTGCAAAGCGTTGAGCCTGCCACATGTCCACATCAGAACACTGCCCCACGCTTGCGCCTGACCGATCATGACCGACTGATGAAAGACCTCCCGCTCCCGCTGATCGAACCCCAGGCGCTTGCCGCGCTGCAAGATTTCGTCGAACTCCATCCACGGCTTTTCGTGCTGACGGGCGCGGGCATCAGCACCGATTCCGGCATCCCCGGCTATCGCGACGAAAACGGCGAATGGAAGCGCTCGCCGCCCATCACGCTGCAGGAATTTCTCGGCTCGGTCGCGTCGCGTCAGCGGTACTGGGCGCGCAGCACGATCGGCTGGCCCGTTGTCGCGCAGGCCCTGCCGAACGCCGCGCATCGCGCGCTCGCGCGGCTCGAAGCCGCGAGGCATGTGCGCTCGCTCGTCACGCAGAACGTTGACGGCCTGCATCAGCGCGCGGGCAGCAGCGAAGTGATCGAGCTGCACGGCAGCATCGGCGCGGTGGCGTGCCTCGATTGCGGCGCGCGGCATTCGCGCGCGTCGATCCAGCAGAGGCTGATCGACGATAACCCCGCGTTGCTCGATGCGATCGCCGAACCCGCCGCCGATGGCGATGCGCATCTCGAATGGCATGACCTCGGCGCGTTTCGCGTGCCCGCGTGCCCCGATTGCGGCGGCCTGTTGAAGCCGGCCGTGGTGTTCTTCGGCGAGAACGTGCCGAAGCCGCGCGTCGAAGCCGCGACGCACGCGCTCGAGGCCGCCGATGGGGTGCTCGTCGTCGGCTCGTCGCTGATGGTGTATTCGGGCTATCGTTTCTGCGTATGGGCGCAGAAGATGGGCAAGCCGATTGCCGCGATCAATCTCGGGCGCACGCGCGCCGATCCGTTGCTGTCGCTAAAAGTGCAGGCGCCGTGCGGCGATGCGCTCGCGGCGCTGGCGGCGAGTCTCACCGTGGGCTGACGGACCGGCTTGCGCGATTTCCCATGAGACTTTCAATGCGCTCGCGTATGATCGCGGCCTCGCGTAACTGCGTACCCGTCCGTACCGGATCATGAGGTACTAATCACGATGAACACGCCTGATCTCAACGCGCGTCAACACGCGCCTGCCACCGAGCGCAACCGCGAGCCGATCCTCGCCGTGCTCGAACGCGTGCTGCCCGCCACGGGCACCGTGCTCGAAATCGCGAGCGGCACGGGCCAGCATGCGATCCACTTCGCCGCGGCGCTGCCGCAACTCGTCTGGCAGCCGAGCGATCCCGACGAAGGCGCGCGCTCGTCGATCGCCGCATGGACGGCGGCGAGCGGTCTGTCCAACGTGCGCGCGCCGCTCGCGCTCGATGTGCGCGATGCCCAATGGGGCATCGATGCCGCCGACGCGATCGTCTGCATCAACATGATCCATATTTCGCCGTGGGCATCGGCGCAGGCGCTGATCGACGGCGCGGGGCGGCTCATCGGTCCGGGCGGCGTGCTCTATCTGTACGGGCCGTACCGGCGCGGCGGCGCGCATACGGCGCCCAGCAACGCGGCATTCGACGAGCAGTTGAGAAGCCGCAATCCCGCATGGGGCGTGCGCGACATGGAGGGCGTCGTCGCGCTCGCGGACGCAGCGGGCTTTGCGTGCGACGAACCGATCGCGATGCCCGCGAACAACTTCAGCCTCGTGTTCCGGAAACGTCAGCCGTCAGCGAAAGTTTGACGGGTGCCGCCGATGCGCTCTGCCGCGACGCGTTTCGCGGACTAAGCTTGAAAGGCTTGCCGCGTGCGCACCAGCGCGCAGTGGTGACGCGAAGGCAACGACAGCGCCGCGACAACGAGCGCACTGGAACGTGCTAGCAGACGGTATCGGGCGCATTGCATTGCGCGCCGTCGACGCGAAAGCGCGTCGAAAGGCACGTGCATCGTCCACGCCGGACAGAGATGGACGGCGGCGGACGGGGGCACGCGAGCGTCATCCGGGCATTTCTTTTATCCTTTCATCCTCGATGCCGCGCCGCGATGGCTGGCGCGGCTTCACGACTTACTGGAATCTGGAGAATTCACATGGGCAAACAGGCAATCGGCGTAGTGGGGCTGGCGGTGATGGGCCGGAATCTGGCTCTGAACATCGAAAGCCGCGGTCACGCGGTTTCGGTGTTCAACCGCACCCGCGAGAAAACCGACGAACTGATCGCGGAGTTTCCCGACCGTAAGCTGGTTCCGACCTACACGCTGGAAGAATTCGTCGATTCACTGGAAAAGCCGCGCCGCATCCTGATGATGGTGAAGGCGGGCGAGGGCACCGACGCGACGATTGCCGCGCTGCGTCCGCTGCTGGAGAAGGGGGACATCCTGATCGACGGCGGCAACACGCATTTCACCGATACGATCCGCCGCAACCAGGACCTCGCGAAGTCGGGCCTGCACTTCATCGGCACGGGCGTGTCGGGCGGCGAGGAAGGCGCGCTCAAAGGCCCGTCGATCATGCCGGGCGGCCAGCGCGACGCATATGACCTCGTCGCGCCGATCCTCACCGAAATCGCGGCCAAGGCGCCCGACGGCGAGCCGTGCGTCGCGTACATGGGGCCGGACGGCGCGGGCCACTTCGTGAAGATGGTGCACAACGGCATCGAATACGGCGACATGCAACTGATCGCCGAAAGCTACTCGGTGCTCAAGCAGGTGGCCGGTCTGTCGAATGAAGAATTGGGCGCCGTCTACACCGAGTGGAACAACGGCGAACTGGACAGCTATCTGATCGAAATCACGTCGAAAATCTTCAGCAAGAAGGACGACGAGACGGGCAAGGATCTCGTCGACGTGATTCTCGACCGCGCGGCGCAGAAGGGCACGGGCAAGTGGACGAGCCAGAACGCGCTCGACCTCGGCGCACCGCTGCCGCTGATCACGGAAGCCGTGTTCGCGCGCGTGCTGTCGTCGCTGAAGGATCAGCGCGTCGCGGCGAGCAAGGTGCTCGAAGGGCCGGCGGCGAAGCCGTTCGCGGGCGACCGTGCCGCGTTCATCGAGTCCGTGCGCCGCGCGCTTTACTTCAGCAAGGTGATCTCGTACGCGCAGGGCTTCGCGCAGTTGCGCGCGGCATCGGAAGAGTACAAGTGGGATCTGGACTACGGCACGATCGCGAAAATTTTCCGCGCGGGCTGCATCATCCGCGCGCGCTTCCTGCAGAAGATCACGGACGCCTACGCGAAGGACAAGGCGCTCGCGAACCTGCTGCTCGATCCGTATTTCCGCGACATCGCCGCGAACTACCAGGGCGCGCTGCGCGACGTCGTGATCGCCGCGACGACGGCGGGCGTGCCCGTGCCGGCGTTCTCGTCGGCGATCGCGTACTTCGACGGCTACCGCTCGGCGCGCCTGCCCGCGAACCTGGTTCAGGCACAGCGCGATTTCTTCGGCGCGCATACGTTCGAACGCGTCGACAAGCCGGGCAGCTTCCACGCGAACTGGTCCTGACGGAACGGTCAGCCGCCTTTCGGTTCGCTTCGCCGAGCGGCTGTTCCTGCAACGCCCCAGCGCCCTTGCGGCACCGGGGCGTTTCTCTTTCGTGCGCCGCGCGGTGATTTCCCAAGCACGTGTTGCACGAATTTTGGAACACAGTGTTGCGATTTGATGATCTCAATAATGCATTTCACGTTCATTCCGTCTAATTGTTGCAATTAAAACAATAGAGTTTCGTCAAATAAGGGATTTCCCTAGGTCGTTCGCCTCCTTAAACTTGTCTCAACGCTGAACGAACACGGTGTTCGAAGCGAATCAAAAAACAAGTTCCCGGAGGTTGTCCATGAAAGCCCTGATTTCCGCAGTCGTACTCGCTGCCGCTGTTGCTGCTCCCGTCGCATCGTTTGCCCAATCGAACCAGCAGCCTCTGACGCGCGCTGAAGTTCGCGCCGATCTGGTCCGTCTGGAAAAGGCCGGTTACGATCCGTTGGCCGATCGCACGGAATACCCGAAGCACATCCAGGCTGCCGAAGCGCGCGTCCACGCACAAGACGCCGTCGCGCAAGCCGACACGACCGGCTACGGCGTGCAGACGAACGGCACGTCGCAAGCATCTACCCGCTCGCTGGCCGATGAAAAGGGTCCGCGCTCGGTGTTCTTCGGCAACTAAGCCGGATTGAACGCTTCAGCCGTCGCAAGTCGGTAAATGAAACGCCGGCCAGGATTGTCCTGGCCGGCGTTGTTGCGTCTGCGGCGCGAAGAACACCAAAAGCCGGCGCTCAACGCGGCATATGCGGAATCGCCTCGTTGCTCGCGACGTTCAGCTGATGCACCTGGCGATGCATCTTGTTCAGTTGGGCCTGCGCGGCCGTGCGCTGCGCTTCGAGCTGCGCCACTTCCTTGCGCAACTGATGCTGACGGCTCGTGACGGTCTGATCCTGCGCGGCCGTGCGTTGCAGGCTTTGGCGCAGACGCTCGGCCTGCGTTTCGGATTCGGCGATCAGGCGCTTCAGCTGTTCGTTCTGCGCTTCGAGCTGCAAGCGCCGGGTCTGGCCGTCGGCGAGACGCGTCGCCTGTTCCTGCATGTGGTGAAAGAGCTGCTTCGCCATGTTGAGATCGCTCGTGGTCAGCACGCGCCACAACTGATCTTCCTGCAACAGCGCGACGAAGTATTTCAATTCCCTCGGATAGAACAGCAGGTTCACCGAATAATCAAAAGTGCGAAATACGTGAAACACGGTGAGCGCTTCATTGTCGAGCATGCGTTCGACTTCGGCTGCGTCCGCCAGTTGCACGGCGCGTCCGTTCGGCTGCGCGGGCGAAAGCTGTACCGCATGCAGCGGCGTGACAGGGCGCAACGGCGGATTGACGGGCGATGGGCCGAGCGTGTCGGACGAAGTGCTGTCGCTCATCGGTTCCTCGTCGATCTGGGCGGGGTGGCTTTGCGGGACGTCGGGCGCCTCGAAGTGAAACTGATGCGCGGCGCCATTGCTGGCCGGCGCGCGACGCATGTGCAGAAGACTTTTCACGATGAATCCTCGATAGGCGGGCGAAATGCCCGACCTCTTCAGGGTTGCGGGCGCATCAATGCAGCGTGCGTTGCGGACGCGCAAGATCGTCGAATAGCGCATGGTCGGGTTCCAGCGCGAAGAGCCACGACTGGTCATATTCGCTGAGGGTTTCGAGCGCTTGCCGCAGTTGCTCGACGGCGACGGCGGGAATCTCGACGCTCGCTTCGACGCCGCTCGACAGCTTGCGCACGCTCGCCAGTTGCACGAGGGCATCGGCGGCTTCGGCGACATCGACGGCGAACACGAGATGCGCATTGAGCAATTCAACCAGCGCGGGCGACGCGTTCATCTCGTCGACGTTCAATTGCACGGCAAGAAACAGGGCTTTGTTCATCGGACCTCCTCGCTGGCATCGAACCACTGATGGTGGACCGACCGTCTCGCCGCGCATCGCCATGCGCGCACGCCTATTCGTCTGACAGGACACCAGGTTCAGTATAGACGAGCACTTCAGCTATGCAATGGCTTGCGAACCGCATGAAACGGTCGTCTGCGGGACGCGAGCAAGCAGCGTGCACGATGGGGACGGCCACTATAATGACCCCTCCTGACACTGACAACGCGCGAGCAGGTCATGAAAATCGTCCGCAGCAGAACCTTTACCGCCGAGCGTGCGTGGGGCGCGCTCGATATCGCGAACATGAACGGCATCACGACGCGCCTGCATTGGACCGATCAGCCGTACAAGTGGCACGTCAACGATGGCGAGGAAGTGTTCGCCGTGCTCGATGGCCGCGTGGAGATGCGCTATCGCGAAGCGGGCGTCGAGCACTCGACGGTGCTGGAGACGGGCGACGTGTTCCATGCGTCGATCGGCACCGAGCATGTTGCGCATCCCATCGGCGAGGCGCGCATTCTGGTGATCGAGTCTGAAGGCAGCGTATGACCGCTCGCCGAACGGCAAAAATTGATTTGGATTGCAAAGGGATTAAATGCAGGAGTCGATGACTGGAATTGGGCAATGCTGACTCGTTGACGTCTGCCGATCGTCATTTTGCCGACCGACGAGCGAGGCATAATACTTGCACCGCAGATTGCATTTTCGATCCCACTACACGTTCAAACGACGGCAGGCTTTCGAGAGCCGCTGCCTCATACCGCGTCGAGGGCCACAAAAATGACAGCAAAACGGCAACACGTCGTCACGCAGCTTCTGGTTTCGCTCGCTGCCGCGAGCATGCTCGGTGCGTGCACGACGTATCCGTGGGAAACCACGCAGGCGCCGGCGCCCACGTACCGGACGCAGGGCGGCGCCGCGGCCAATGGCGTGCCCGCCGGCTTCTATCGTGTGAATCCCGGCGATACGCTGCAAAGCGTCGCGGGCGCGTTCGGCCAGCATGCGCAGGACGTGGCCACGTGGAACGGGCTGACGCTGTCATCGCCCGTCGCGCCCGGCCAGGTGCTGCGCGTCGGCCCACCGTCCTTCGCGCAGACCACGCCCGTGCCGACGCCCACGCCTTCCACGACACCCGTGCCGCCGCCCGCCGTGGCTCCCGCCGGACCCGTGCAGGGCGTGCTCGGGTGGCCGTTGCGCGGGCCGATTCTCAAGCCGTTCGTGCCAGGCAGGACCAAGGGCATCGTGATCGGCGGACGTCCGGGCGATCAGGTGAGAGCGGCCGCCGCGGGGCGCGTCGTCTACGCGGGCACGGGCATCGAGGCGTATGGGCCGCTCGTCATCATCAAGCACGACGACACGCTGATCACCGCCTATGGTCAGAACAGCCGGCTGCTCGTGCAGGAAGGCGACGCCGTCGCGCAAGGCCAGCCGATCGGCGAAGTGGGCACGGACAACAACGGCGTGCCGTCGATCCAGTTCGAAGTGCGCAAGGACGGCAAGCCCGTCGATCCGCTTGGATGGCTGCCGCGATAAACAGGCGATAAGCACGCGGTAAATCCACAAATAATCCGCGTCGTATCCGTTCGATTCCGTTCAACGGGCTCGGCGTTTTATCGGCATCACATCGGATGAATGCGGGCAGCACGCCCGCATTCATCCGCCAGGCAACACTTCGACAAGCGACAGTTGGTCCGCAGCAATCACCCCAGCGTGATGAAGTCGACGCAAGCCCCGTCCCACAAGGATTCCTGACGTTATGGCATGGAGCGTGCAGCAAGTGGACCGAGCACGGCGCCGTTCGCGCTCACCATTCCACATACAGTTGTCGGAGACACATCATGAACACATTGCTTGTGAAGGACCTGCCGAGGGTCGATGAACTCGATCGCGAAACCGCCAAGACCGTGCGTGGCGGCATGCTCACGATAAAAGCGCCGGAACCGCCGGCGTGGCTCAAGCTTCCCGACCTGACGCCGCCCGCCAAGGTGACGCTGCCCTTGCATCCCGTCGTCATGCCGTATGACGGGCCGATGCCGCCGCAGGACCCGCGTCTGCAGTGATATTTGCGTGACCCGCAAATGCAACGAGGCGAGTCCGCAGCGCGGCTCGCCTCGTTGTTGTGTGCGTCGTCGTATTCTTTCAAGCGATCGGGGCCGGTCCACGTCCCATCAACCGCGATGCGACGTTCATGCTTTGCGCCGTCGCTCCGCATCGCGCCGGCAGTGACCTGCACCATGGACCGGCGGTCGATACTGTGTCACAACCGCCCGTGAGCGAACATCAGGATTCTTCGAAAATAACGCGGGAAGTTTCCTGCTCACGCGATCGCGAGCTGCACGACCTTCACGATGACGAGCGCGACGGCTACCACCAGATAGCCGCGCAATGCCCCCATCCAGATGCGCCGCGACAGCGTCAGCACGGGCTTCGGCAGATCGGCGAGCGGCGGCGTGCGCCACGCGTCGCGCTCGGCCTTGCTGACGAAGCGGACCGTAGTAGCCGCCGGCTGCGCGCCGCGCAGGCGGCGCAGCACCGTCGTCGCCGCAAGCACGATCGCGGCGAGCAGCGCGCCGCCCACGAGAATGTCGATGATCGCGTGTCCGCTGATGTCCGGATACACGACTGACGCCGTCAGCACGATCGACAGCAGCACCAGCGCCCACACTACGGAACCCGTGAACAGGTTCAGCCGCTTCGAGTTGATCCACGGCCCGAGCACGTCGCGATCGTTGCACAGCAGGAGCAGGAACACGGTCGCACTCGGCAGCAGCACGCCCGCGAGCGTCTGCACGGCTTCCGTCAGCAGGCCGAGCGGGCTGCCCGGAATCAGCACGAGTCCCGCGGCCGCGGCCACGATGCCGAAGTACACCAGATAGAAGCCCTTCGCGTCGCCGACGCCGCGATGCAGCGAATGACGGATCTTGAACACGTCGCCGATTGCATAGGCCGTCGACAGCGACACGGCCGCCGCGCCGATGATGCACGCGTCGAGCAGCGCAACCGCGAACAGCACGGCGGGCGTGCGGCCCGCATACTTTTCGAGGCCCGCGATGATGCCGCCCGCATCGGTGAACTGGCCCAGCTCGGGCTTGCCGCCGAACAGCGCCGCGCTGAACGAGATCATCGCAATCGCGCCGATCAGCACGAACACGATACCGATCCACAGGTCGGCCTTCTCGTACTTCATGAAGCGCGGCGTGATGCGCTTGTCGATCACGTAGCTCTGCTGGAAGAACAGTTGCCACGGCGCGATAGTGGTGCCGACGATGCCGATCACGAGCAGCATCACATCCGAGAGCTTCGCGTGCGCGGGCCATGCGGGCACGAAGAGGTGATGCGCCATCTGCGAGACGGGCGGGTGGATCGTCACGAGCACGGGCACGAGCAGCAGGCTCATGACGCACAGCACGATCGCGAAGCGTTCGAAGCGCTTGAAGTCGCCCGTGCTCACGGCCGCCATCGTCAATGCGGCCGCGATGCACACGCCCGCTATCTTCGATACGCCGAAGAAGTCGAGCACGAACGTAATGCCGATGAACTCGGTGACGATCGTGAGCGCATTGAGAATGAACAGGTCGATGACGCTGAACGCACCCCAGAACTTGCCGAAGCGCTCGAAGATCAGGCGCGCGTGACCGACACCCGTGACGGCGCCCAGACGCAGCACCATCTCCTGGTTGACGTACAGCACGGGCACGAGCAGCAGCAGCGTCCACAGCAGCGTGGTGCCGTAGTTCTGTCCGGCTTGCGTGTAGGTGCCGAAGGCGCCCGCGTCGTTATCGCCGACCATCACGATGAGGCCGGGCCCGACGATCGCGAGCAGCGTGCGCAGACGCGCGCCCCAGCTGTTGCGCGGGGCGGTGTCGTGATGCGCGATCGTGCCGAACGCGCCGCGGATATCGCCGATGTGCGCGTCGTCGAGAACTGCGGTGCGCGTCGGCAGGGCTTGTGGTGGAGTGGCCATTTTTATTCTCCCTAGAACGGATATTGGTCGAATGATTTCCGTTTAAACCGCTGACCGCTTGCTCAGGCGGCCAACGATCTTGTCAAACGCGCGAACGGCCGTCGCAAACATGCGGCGCCGTCCATCTTTCGGCGAAAGGAACGCGTCGTAGTGCGCGCGTGCTTCGCGGGTTTGCGGCAATGTCGAAAGAAGCAGGAAGTGCATTTCGGTTCTCCAGCACGAAGGCTCGTGCATGCGAGGCGGCAAGGGCCGGAGAATCGAGGTGATCGAATGCGCTCGGCTTGCCTGCCTCAGGTCGGTAAAGGCGTATCTGAATTCATCGGCTGACTGTCACTGTCGGGCATGGCGGCTCCACTATCGTTGATGATGTGTTGACGGCGTCGCGGGACGCCGTGTAATGCGCGCAGCACAGGACACACGATTTCGAACGGCTCGCGGCGAAATGCGTCGGTACATGCGCGTACATGCCTGTTCCCGCGCATTGGCACGCGACGCATACGGCGCGGCGGGCATGCGCGACCAAACCGGATGCGAATGGCCGCGATGCGCCGGCGTACGCGCACACGTGGACGCAAGCGCCGCCACGCGAACGCGAGGCCGCAACGAGCGACCGCGAACGTGCGCGAATGCGCTACGCGCCAATGGCGCTAAACAGGATGCACGAGGGATGAAACTGCGACGCGCACCGTCTGCCTGCTGGCAAGACGGCGGCTAGATGAGGGAAGCGCGGACGTCTTGCCGGTCAGGCGGCGAATCTGTTCGAAAACGTACTACTGCAACTGTCCAAGGCAACGCCCCTCAAATTGAGATAAGAGAATTTTATGCCCGCTCGGGAAGTCAAGTCAATCCGCTTCCCTAAGCAGAACGGAAATATGTGGCGCAGCGCGCATTCCGAACGCGCCTTGCGGCATGACGGCGGCGCTCGTTTGCATTCGACGCCTCGCCCGACCATACTGGTTTGGTGTCGCATTCTTCAGGCAGATGCAGATGAGCCACGACGCCACGCATGATCACGACCATCACCGTCACGCACACGAAGGCAGCGCGTTGCCCGAGATGGACCTGCGCGTGCGCGCGCTCGAATCGTTGCTGGTCGAGAAGGGCTACGTCGATCCGAAAGCGCTTGACGTGCTGATCGAAACGTATGAGACGAAAGTCGGGCCGCGCAACGGCGCGCGCGTGGTCGCGAAGGCGTGGCGCGATGCGGACTTCCGCCGCTGGCTGCTCGACGACGCGACGGCGGCCATCGCGTCGCTCGGCTACACCGGGCGGCAGGGCGAGCACATGATCGCGCTCGAGAATACGCCGCGCGTGCACAACATGGTCGTCTGCACGCTGTGCTCGTGCTATCCGTGGCCTGTGCTCGGCTTGCCGCCCGTCTGGTACAAGTCGGCGCCTTATCGCTCGCGCGCCGTAATCGATCCGCGCGGCGTGCTGGAGGAATTCGGCGTCGCGCTGCCGGACGAGACTGAAATCCGCGTGTGGGACTCGACGGCCGAAGTGCGCTATCTCGTGCTGCCGATGTGCCCGCCCGGCACGCAAGCGTTGAGCGACGACGAACTCGCGGATCTCGTCACGCGCGACTCGATGATCGGCACGGGCTTGCCGCTCTCGCCGCACGAAGCGGCGGCGCGAAGCGGAGGCAGATCATGAACGGCGCACAGGACCTGGGCGGAATGCAGTCATTCGGGCCCGTCGTGTCCGAAGCCGACGAGCCGTATTTCCACGCGGACTGGGAACGGCACGTCCTCGCGCTGACGATCGCGATGGGCGCAACGGGCAAATGGAACATCGACATGTCGCGTGCCGCGCGCGAAAGCCTGCCGCCCGCGCAGTATCTGTCGAGCAGCTACTACCAGATCTGGTTCGCGGGCTTGCGCAAGCTGCTGATCAACACGGGCCTCGCGACGGCCGATGAGATCGACAGCGGCAAGTCCCGGCATCCCGCCGCGCCGTTGCAGCGCGTGCTTGCCGCCGATCAGGTCGAGCCGATGCTGTTTCGCGGCAGTTCCGTGTCGCGGCCCGCGCTCCGCGCGGCGCGCTTTGACGTCGGCGATACCGTGCGCACGCGGCTCGTCAACCCGTCGACGCATACGCGCCTGCCGCGCTACTGCCGGGGCAAGCGTGGCCAGATTGTGGCCGTGCATGGCGCGCATGTGTTTCCCGATTCGAATGCGCTCGGTCGCGGCGAAGATCCGCAGTGGCTGTACACGGTACGGTTCGACGCCGCCGAACTGTGGGGCCGCGATACGACGGCGGCTTCCGTGTGCGTCGATTGCTGGGAGCCGTATCTGGAAGCGGAGAGCCCGGCATGAGCGCGCCGGCTTTCACGATTGCGCCGCGCGCGCTGCTCGACGCGTTGCCCGGCTTGCCGCGCGACGACGCCGGCCCCGTCTTCACCGCGCCCTGGCAGGCGGCGGCGTTCGCGATGACGCTCGCGCTGCATGAGCGCGGCGTATTCACCTGGTCCGAATGGGCCGCGCAACTGGCGGACGCGATCCGCGACGCGCAGGCGCAAGGCGACCCCGATCACGGCGACACCTACTACGCGCACTGGCTGACGGCGCTCGAACGCATCGCGACGGCGAAGGGCTGCGTGACGCGCGACGGGCTGACCGACCGGAAGAACGCCTGGAACGCGTCGGCGCGCCGCACGCCTCATGGCCAGCCGATCGAACTGGACTGAACGCGCGCGAGCCACGCACGGCCGACGACGCGCGCGCTTTGGCGGCGCACGCCGTCACTGCACTGTCACGTCGTGACGGGGTCCTTGTCCGGCGGACCTTCGGGACGCTGCGGCTCGTCGTTGTGATGGCCCGGCGACGGCGGCGTGAGGGGATCGCCCTCGGGGTCGCGCGTGGGATCGGCGTGCGGGTCGGGAATCGGACTCGTGTGCATGGCATGACCTCGTGGCAGTGGATAGCGGACCCTTTCGCCGGCTCGGCGGCACGGTGCGAAGCGTCCTGCTTACATAGCGTAGGCGATGGCGGGCGAGCGTGCTGGCTTGATGGAAGCGGCGCGTCTCCGCGCGTTGTCCGGCGGATCAGTGCCTGTGCCTGCGCTGCCGGTCGACAGTCAGACGCCAGTAGCGCTCGGCGGCGAACACGTCGTCGTAGCCGTGCGGCCCGAAGGCGCGCAACTGGCTCTCGTACGCACAGACGGCTTCGCGCTTGAGCAGCGTCTGACGCTCGTAGTCAGGCGCGTGATCGGTCGACGGGCTGGCCGGCGTCGCGACAATTCCGCGTTCGGCGAGATCGACAAGCCTTTGCTGCACGAGCCCCGGTATCTGCCGATAGATGGCCTCTTCGTAAGCGAACCACTCGAGATGCGACATGCGCGGCAGGATTTCGCAGCACGCTTCGAACACAAGGCTATGGTCGTCGTGGAAGAGGCCGAGCGGCATCAGCAGCGTGTTCGCCGTCGAGCCGTAGATCGTTTCTTCGAGTGTCGCCGCGAGCTTCGAGACCGACGGCGAGTCGTGATACTGCGAGGCGCGAAACGGCAGCCGCACGGGAATCGTCTCGAGCACGGCGAGCGCGTGGTTGTCCTCGATCGTGCGCGCGCGCATCGACTCGTGCGCGCTCGCGAAGCCGGCTTTCTCGTCCCATTCGGTGTGCATGTCCTGCTCGGGCGGCGCGGCGAACACGGTGCAGACGGCGGCGTCGGGATGCGACGCGAGCAGCGCGCCGCATCCGAAGACGGCGTCGTCGAAATGCGGCGACACGATGAACAGACGCGGGCTGGTTTCGCTCATGAGGTCCTGGCAGAAGAGTGCGGCGGGTTCGTGGCTGATGCGGCGGGCGCGGTCGGCGGCGTGCTGCGTTCGCTGCGCGGCATGGCGAGAGCTGACGTCATCGTGGACAGCTTAGACCAACGATGCGAAGCCTGCTCGCCCGTTTCGCGGCGCAGCAGCGGGCCGCAAGTGGCGTGCCCGGCCGCGCTTGCTTGTGCCCGTTTTTCCGTTTTTTCCGGTTTGTGCTCATGCGTCGGCGTCGAAAGCGGGTGATGGGTGGGCTTCCCGTATCCGCTCACCGTGAGAGGCATCGCGGTCCCGAATCTTCTTACCTGTGAACGGCGGCGCGCGTTCGATTGAAGCTGGCGGGAAGGTCGTGTGCGCTACAGATCGCGCAAGTCTTCGGGGGTATCGATATCACTTAGCACGCCGGGATCGTCGACGTCGATGCGCGTCACTGCGTGCGTCGCGAAGAGCGTGCGCGCGCCCGTGTCGCCATCGAGCGCGAGCAGCGCGTCGCGATGTTCGACGCCGAAGCCGACGGGATGTCCGCGCTGTCCGCGATAGTAGGGCGCGACGATCGACGCGCCTTTGTCGGCCGCGCGCGCGACGGCCTCGATCGTCGATCCGGCGATGCGCGGCATATCGGCGAGCGCGACGATCCAGCCGTCGGAGTCTTCGCTTGCTTCGACGCCTGCCGCGAGGGTCGCGCCCATGCCGCGTTCGGCGTCGACGGAAAAGATCACGTGACAGCCCGCGTCGTTGAGGACGCGCGCGAGCATTTCGGAGCCGGGACGCACGACCGCGATCACATGGGGGACGACGAGCAGCAGCCGGTGCGCGGATTCATAGGCGATGGGCGTGCCGTCGGGCAATCGGGCGAGCAGCTTGTTGTGGACGCCTTCCGGGTCGAAACGCGATCCATATCCTGCGGCGAGCAGCACGCCGGTGGCGAGCGAAGCATAAGCCATGGGCGGCACCAGAACGGGGAGTGAACAGAGATTGTGCGGCGCAACGGGGTGGCAGGCAAGGGTTCATTTTTTTGTCTGCGACGGTGGTTGGTCTTTTTTGTGTCTGCAACGCTGGTTGCTTTTGATTTTTTCGCGGGCATCCGCGATGTGGTTTGTGTCTGCGATGGTTTTTTTATTGCGGTGTTTTCGCCTTCGCGTTGGCATCCGCGAGGCGCCTCGCGGCGCGGTCGTTGCCCCTGTGCGGGCGGCACTCACTTTCTTTGCCGCCGCGCTGCCCGTTTCGGGCGATGTCGAAAATGCCAGGTTACGGACAGGGCTCTCCGACCCGGCATTGAGCTATGCTGTTTCGACAGGGGTAGAGACAAAACGTACCTCGGGGAGCCTGCGATGGGCGTTATCAAAATCGAGGCAAGCGATTATCTTGTCCTGGCGAGCGTGCTTCGCAGACGGACCATAGAGAGTCTGTCCACGACGCGCGGGGGGGGGGGAGATCGAAGTGCACTGCTTTCTGAAATCACGCAACTCATCAAATTGATCGAGCCAGTTGCCTCACACGACAAGTATTTCCATACGCATACCGAGCTGGCTCAAATGATGATTTCGGCGGACGATCCCATGTCCGCCCTGGACCACATTGTCGCGTTGCTTGCAAGGTGCGGCGCCGTTCCAACGCAACCTCCGCCGCTTAGTCCTTTCGTCGGTTCCGACTCGGAATAGATACCTTCCTTTGTACCTTAGGACTGGTCAGGCGAGCCAGCGTGCAGTGCAAACCTCAACCTGCGCAGCACTAAACCCGAATCACCTTATCCAAAGTAATCGGCAAATCCCGCACCCGCACGCCCGTCGCGTGATACACGGCGTTGCCGATGGCAGCCACGACGCCAGTGATGCCGATCTCGCCGATCCCGCGCGAGCCGAGCGAGTTGATATGCGGATCGGGCTCGTCGAGCACGACGACGTCGAGCGCGCCGACATCCGCATTCACGGGCACATGGTATTCGGCGAGATTCGCGTTGATGAAGCGGCCGTACTGCGTATCGAGCATCGTCTGTTCTTCGAGCGCCGCGCCGATGCCCCACACCAGCCCGCCCATCAGCTGGCTGCGCGCCGTCTTCACGTTCAGCATCCGACCGACGTTGTAGACGGCCGTGATCTTCGCCACGCGGATCGCGCCGAGGTCCGCGTCGACATGCACTTCCGCGAAAATCGCACCCCACGAATGAAACGAGTAGCGCTGCTTCTCGTCGCCGGGTTTCGTGTCAGAGGTCGCTTCGATCGGCTGGCCGCCCGCGCGCGCAAGTATGGCCGCGATGGGATCGCGCTTCGTCTGGTCGGACTTGCTCATCGCCCAGCCGCCTTGCACCGTCACGTCGCTCGCGGACAGGCCGTACAGCGGCGAGCCGCGATCCGCGAGCGCCATCGAAACGAGCTTCGCGCGCGCCTGCTCGCACGCGTCGCGCACGGCGGGCGACACGCTCGCGACCGACTGCGAGCCACCCGACACAGGCGCCTTCGGCAGCGACGAATCGCCGAGGCCGAAGCGCACATTCTCCGGCGCGATGCCGAGCGCGTCGGACGCCACTTGCGTCATCACGGTGTACGTGCCCGTGCCGATGTCCTGCGTGCCGGAGACGACCGTCGCCGTGCCGTCGGGCAGAATGCGCGCGAGCGCCGATGCTTCGCTGCGGTTCGCGGGATAGGTCGCCGTTCCCATGCCGAGGCCGATCAGCGTATTGCCGACGCGCATCGAGCGCGGCTGCGGCTTGCGCCGCGACCAGCCGAATCGCTGCGCGCCGATGCTGTAGCACTGGCGCAAGACCTTGCTCGACCACGGCTTGTTTTCCTGCGGATCGACCTCCGCATAGTTCTTCAGACGCAGCGCGACCGGGTCCATCTTCAGTTCGTACGACAGTTCGTCCATCGCCGTTTCGAGCGCCCACGAACCCGTTGTCTCGCCCGGCGCGCGCATGAAGGTCGGCGTGCCGACGTTCAGTGGCACGATCCGGTGCGTCGTCACCTGGTTCGGCACCGCGTACATCATCCGCGAAACCATGCAGCAGGTCTCCGTCCAGTCTTCGATCATCGACGTGTTCGAAAAGCTGTCGTGCCGCATCGCGGTCAGCGTGCCATCGTGCTTCGCGGCGATCACTATGTGCTGCTCGGTGTACGGCCGGCCGCCGACGGGGCCGAACATCTGCGGCCGCTCCAGCGCGAGCCGCACGGGTCGTCCCGTCTGCTTCGCGGCCATCGCGCACAGCACCACGTGCGACCACGCGGAGCCCTTGCAGCCGAAGCCGCCGCCGACGAACGGCGAGATCACGCGCACGTCGTCGGGCGACATGCCGAGCGTCTTCGCGACGGCCGTCTTCGTGCCCGTGACGCCTTGCGTCGAATCGTAGAGCGTCAGCTGCGGGCCGTCCCACACGGCCATCGTCGCGTGCGGCTCCATCGGGTTGTGATGCTCCATCGGCGTCGTATAGACGGCATCGACGCGCACCACGCCCGCCGCGAGTCCCGCATCGTAATCGCCGCGCGACGTGTCCGTCTGACGGCCCTGCGGCTTGTCCGGTGCGTGCCCGTTCGGCTTCGCCTGCGAGAAATCGAGTGTTGCCGGCTGCGCGGCATACGTGACGCGCAACTGGCGCGCGGCATCCGTCGCATGTTCGAGCGTATCCGCGACGACGACCGCGATCGGCTCGTTGCTGTAGTGAACCTGGTTGTCCTGCAGCAGCGACAGATGACGTCCCGCAGGCGGCGCGAGCGCGGGGCGGCCGCCGTTCGGCAGACGCGGCGCGTTCTGATACGTCATCACGAGCAGCACGCCGGGCAGCGATGCAGCGCGGCCCGAGTCGATTGCCTGAATCGTGCCGCGCGGGATCGTGCTCGTGACGAGCACGCCATGCGCGAGACGCGCTTCGGGAAACTCGGCCGCGTAGCGCGCTTCGCCCGTGACTTTCAGCAGACCGTCGGTGCGGTCCAGTGGATGACCGATCATTGTGCTCATGCGAAACCTCCCACGCGTCCCGCTGCCTGATTCACCGCGCGCACGATCGCGTTCTGTGCGAGCCGCACCTTGAACGCGTTGTCGCGCTGCGGCCTCGCTTCGCTCATCGCGGCGGCTGCCGCGTGCCTGAGCGTCGCGTCGGAGAGCGGGTGGCCTGTGATCATCTGCTCGGCAGCGCTTGCGCGCCATGGCTTGTGCGCGACGCCGCCCAATGCGATGCGCGCGCTGCGCACCGTGTTGCCGTCCATCTGCAACGCAGCGGCGACGGACACCAGCGCGAACGCGTAGCTCGCGCGGTCGCGTACCTTCAGGTAATGCGCGTGCTCGCTAAAGACGGAACGCGGCAGATCGACGGCCGTGATCAGTTCGCCGGGACGCAGCGTCGTGTCGACATCGGGGCGCTCGCCCGGCAGCCGGTGAAATTCGCTGAACGGGATCACGCGCTCGCCTTGTGGGCCGCTCACGCGCACGTTCGCATCGAGCGCCGCGAGCGCGACGCTCATATCCGACGGGTTCACGGCGATGCATTGCGCGCTTGCGCCGAGAATCGCGTGCATGCGGTTGTGGCCGTTGATCGCCGCGCAGCCGCTGCCCGGCTCGCGCTTGTTGCAGGCGGTGAACGCGGTGTCGTAGAAGTACGGGCAGCGCGTGCGCTGCATCAGGTTGCCGCCCACGGTCGCCATATTGCGCAGTTGCGCCGATGCGCCCGCGAGCAGCGCTTGCGACAGCAACGGATAACGCTCGCGAACCAGCGCATGATTCGCGGCGTCGCTGTTGCGCACCAGCGCGCCGATGCGCAGGCCGCCGTCGGGCAGTGTCGATACCGTATCGAGCCCTTGTATGCGCGTGATGTCGACGAGCTTCACGGGGCGCGTCACGCCGCCCTTCATCAGATCGAGCAGATTGGTGCCGCCGCCGATGAACATCGTGCCCGGCTGCTGCGCGGCGCGCACGGCGCCCGCGATATCGGCGGCGCGTTCGTAGGAGATCGCATCCATGGTGGTCTCCTTTACGCGACTTCGCTCGTCTTGATGACGAACGTGGTGTACGTATCGCCCGTGCCGCTGCCGACCGTGCCGCGATGCGCGGACTGCACGGCCGCGACGATGTTCGCGTACGCGCCGCAGCGGCAGATGTTGCCGCTCATGCGCTCGCGGATCTCTTCGTCGGTCAGTTGGGGCGGGCGGCGCCGCACGTCGGCCGTGACCGTGCTCGCGCCGCCGGCATCGAACTCCGACAGCAGCGCGGTCGCCGAGCAGATCTGCCCCGGCGTGCAGTAGCCGCACTGGAACGCGTCCTGTTCGATGAACGCGCGTTGCACGGGGCTCAGCGTGCCGTTGCTCGCGAGCCCTTCGACCGTCGTGATCGCGTCGCCTTCGTGCATCACGGCCAGCGTGAGGCAGGAATTGATGCGGCGTCCGTTCGCGAGCACCGTGCATGCGCCGCATTGTCCGCGGTCGCAGCCTTTCTTCGTGCCCATGAGCCCCGCGTATTCGCGCAGCGCGTCGAGCAGCGTCACGCGCGGCTCGAGTTGCATCGTGTAGTCGCGTCCGTTGATGTTGAGCGTCACGGCGCGCGGCGGCACCGTTGCACGCGCAACGGGCTCGGCGGTGGGTGGCGTTTGCGTCTGCGCTTGAGCGTAAGGCGCCGAGCCGACTGCGGCGGCGGCCGCCGCCGATTGCAGGAAGCGGCGGCGTGACGAGCTGGAAGGCGCAGCGTCGTGCTCGTCACGATGGGGCGCGTGCGCGTCCTGATGCGAGCACGAACCCGGACAGTCATTGTGTCTGGACATGATGTTCTGCTTGCTCCAAATAAAGTCGGCGCAAAAGCCGACGCAAAAGGTCGATGCAGGCGTGCGCCGCATCGAAGCCTCGACGGCATTCGATGCAGGCAAGCCTTTTCAATGAGCAAATTCGATGCCGCGAGCGCGCGGATCGCAAAGCGACGCGCGACGGCGGCCCGCTTCTCTCACAAACGATGACCTGAGACGCGCTATTCCGCGATCAAAAGAGGTGCTGCAAAAGCGGTTTGCATCGCGCGTCACGGCTTCACGTTGCACTTAACGGAGAACAAAGTAAATGGGTGAGGCGTCTTTCTTGCAGGGTTGAAAGCGAATCTTCACCGATGCGCATCACGCGTGTCGCCGACATGGCGTGGAGATGGCGCGAACATGGCACGGTCATGGCGATTGCGCCTCGATGACTTGTGCTTCGTCGATTGCCAGTTGAATTGCTTGCGCGCCCATCTATTCGCTTTTCATCAGCGGACTCGTTCGAAGCCATCGAGGTCGCCTCAATCCAGAAAGCCAATTCCACCGTCCGGCATTCGAACGCCGACGCTGATCGAAAGCCGGTCGTTCGCCGCGTTGCGAGCCGGCATTCGATGCAGTTCAACGATCTCCTTGTTTCGCCCGCAGCCTTGCTGCGCGGACTTGCATGCGTGTTCTTCGCACGAATGGCATAGCCATTGCGATGTTGGGCGCGGACCGTCGTCCACGATGCGGCGCACCCGGCCTCGCGGCCGCATCCCGGTCCGCACTACTTCGACTACAGGAGACAAAGACATGGAAGGGCATTCGCAAGTCCAGGTGTTGGGCATCGATGCGGGCGGCACGATGACCGATACCTTCTTCGTGCGCGACGACGGACGGTTCGTGGTCGGCAAGGCACAGAGCAATCCCGAGGACGAGTCGCTCGCGATTTTCAATTCGTCGCAAGATGCGCTCGCTCACTGGAAGCGCGACGTCGATCAGGTCTACCCCGAACTCGTCACGTGCGTGTATTCGGGCACGGCGATGCTCAACCGCGTCGTGCAGCGCAAGGGCCTCGAGGTCGGGCTGCTGGTGAACAAGGGCTTCGAGCACGTTCACTCGATGGGCCGCGCGATCCAGAGCTACCTCGGTTACGCGCTCGAGGAGCGGATTCACCTGAACACGCACCGCTACGATGAACCGCTAGTGCCGTTGTCTCGCACGCGCGGCATCACCGAGCGCACCGACGTGCAGGGCGAAATCGTCATTCCGCTGCGCGAGGGCGAAGTGCGGCAGGCGACGCGCGAGCTTGTCGAATCCGGCGCGAAGGCCATCGTGATCTGCCTGTTGCAATCGCACAAGAACGGCACGAGCGAGCAGCAGGCGCGCGACATCGTGCGCGACGAGCTGAAGGCGTTGCGCGCGGACATCCCCGTGTTCGCATCCGTCGACTACTATCCGCAGCGCAAGGAAAGCCACCGGATGAACACGACGGTGCTCGAAGCGTACGCGGCCGAGCCGTCGCGGCAGACGCTCAAGAAGGTCAGCGACCGCTTCCGCAAGCACGGCGCGAAGTTCGACCTGCGCGTGATGGCCACGCACGGCGGCACGATCAGCTGGAAAGCGAAAGAGCTTGCGCGGACCATCGTATCGGGTCCCATCGGCGGCGTGATCGGCTCGAAGCTGCTCGGCGAGGCGCTCGGCTACGACAACATCGCGTGCTCGGATATCGGCGGCACGTCGTTCGACATGGCGCTGATCACGAAAGGCAACTTCGCGATCGCCTCCGACCCGGACATGGCGCGCCTCGTCCTGTCGCTGCCGCTCGTCACGATGGATTCCGTCGGCGCGGGCGCTGGCAGTTTCGTGCGGCTGGACCCTTATTCCGGAGCGATCAAGCTCGGGCCGGACAGCGCCGGCTATCGCGTCGGCACCTGCTGGCCCGACAGCGGACTCACGACGGTATCGGTGTCCGACTGTCACGTGGTGCTCGGCTATCTGAACCCGGACAACTTCCTTGGCGGGCAGATCAAGCTCGACGTGAACCGCGCGCGCGAGCACATCAAGGCGCAGATCGCCGACCCTCTCGGGCTCTCCGTCGAAGATGCGGCGGCCGGCGTCATCGAACTGCTCGATCTTCAGTTGCGCGAGTACCTGCGCTCGAATGTCAGCGCGAAGGGCTACAACCCGACCGAGTTCGTGTGCTTCTCGTACGGCGGCGCGGGTCCTGTGCATACCTATGGCTACACGGAAGGCCTCGGCTTCAAGGACGTCGTGGTGCCCGCGTGGGCCGCCGGCTTCTCGGCGTTCGGCTGCGCGTGCGCGGACTTCGAATACCGCTACGACAAGAGCGTCGATCTCGCGCTGCCCCAGCTCGCGTCCGACGCCGACAAGGCCGACGCGGCGCGGACCATCCAGAAGGCGTGGGGCGAACTGGCCGCGAAGGTGATCGAGGAATTCCGCATCAACGGCTTCGACGAGAAGGACGTGATCTTGCGCCCCGGTTTCCGCATGCAGTACATGGGCCAGCTCAACGACCTCGAAATCGAATCGCCGATTGCGGGCGCATCGACCGCGCAGGACTGGGACCGCATCGTCGAAGCGTTCGAAGACACCTATGGCCGTGTGTATGCAAGCGCGGCGCGTTCTCCCGAGTTGGGCTTCTCGGTCACGGGCGCGATCGTGCGCGGCATGGTGGTCACGCAAAAGCCCGTGCTGCCCGAAGACCCCGAAGGCGGCCACACGCCGCCGAAGGAAGCGCGCATCGGCACGCGGCGGCTCTACCGGCACAAGCAATGGCATGACGCCGCGCTGTGGAAGATGGAGGCGCTCAAGCCCGGCAACGAGATCGCGGGGCCCGCGATCATCGAGTCCGATGCGACGACGTTCGTGGTGCCGAAGGGATTCGCGACCACGCTCGACAAGCACCGCCTCTTCCATCTCAGGGAAGTCAAGTAACGACGACACAAGGAGACATGCGATGAACATGATGTCCAGCAAGGAAGTCGGCTTTGCCGATCTGCTGAAGAACGGCCAGACGCTCAAGCAGTTCCGCGACGCGATCCTCTCGCGCACAGAGCAGACGGGCCACTACAACGGTCTGGAGCGGCTCGAACTGCGCGAGAGCGATCCTATCCGCTACGAGAAGATGTTTTCGAAGTTGCGCGGTGGCCTCGTTCACGCGCGCGAAACCGCGAAGAAGATCGCCGCGAGCCCGATCGTCGAACAGGAAGGCGAACTGTGCTTCACGCTCTACAACGCGGCGGGCGACTGCGTGCTGACGTCGACGGGGATCATCATCCACGTCGGCACGATGGGCGCGGCGATCAAGTACATGATCGAGAACAACTGGGAAGCCAATCCCGGAATCAACCCCGGCGATATGTTCACCAACAACGACTGCTCGATCGGCAACGTGCACCCGTGCGATATCGCGACGATCGTGCCGATCTTCGCGCACGGCAAGCTGGTCGGCTGGGTCGGCGGCGTGACGCACGTGATCGATACGGGCGCCGTGACGCCGGGCTCGATGTCGACGGGACAGGTGCAGCGTTTCGGCGACGGCTACATGATCACCTGCCGCAAGACGGGCGTGAACGACACGCCGCTGCGCGACTGGCTGCACGAAAGCCAGCGCTCGGTGCGCACGCCGAAGTACTGGATTCTCGACGAGCGCACGCGCATTGCCGGCTGCCACATGATTCGCGGCCTGATCGAAGAAGTGATCGAAGACGAAGGGCTCGACGCGTACGAGAAGTTCGCCTACGAGGTGATCGAGGAAGGACGCCGCGGCCTGCAGACCCGCATCAAGGCGATGACGCTGCCCGGCAAGTATCGCAAGGTCGCGTTCGTCGATGTGCCGTACAACCATCCCGATGTGCAGACGTCGTCGGCGTTCGCGAAGCTCGACTCGATCATGCATTCGCCCGTGGAAATGGAGATTCGCAAGGACGGCTCCTGGCGGCTCGACTTCGATGGCGCGAGCCGTTGGGGCTGGCACTCGTACAACGCGCATCAGGTCGCGTTCACGAGCGGCATCTGGGTGATGATGACGCAGACGCTGGTGCCCACGCAGCGCATCAACGACGGCGCGTATTACGGCACGGAATTCCATCTGCCCAAGGGCGCGTGGATGAACCCCGACGATCGCCGCACGGGACACGCATACGCATGGCACTTCCTGGTGTCGGGCTGGAGCGCGATGTGGCGCGGCCTGTCTCAGGCGTACTTCAGCCGCGGCTATCTCGAGGAAGTGAATGCGGGCAACGCGAATACGTCGAACTGGCTGCAGGGCGGCGGCATCAATCAGGATGGCGACATCCATGCCGTCAACAGCTTCGAGGCGTCGTCGTGCGGCACGGGCGCATGCGCGATCAAGGACGGCCTCAATCATGCCGCCGCGATCTGGAATCCCGAAGGCGACATGGGCGACATCGAGATCTGGGAAATGGCCGAGCCACTGCTGTACCTGGGCCGCAACGTGAAAGCGAACTCGGGCGGCTACGGCAAGTATCGCGGCGGCTGCGGCTTCGAAACGCTGCGGATGGTCTGGAAGGCGCAGGACTGGACCATGTTCTTCATGGGCAACGGCTACATGAACAGCGACTGGGGGCTGATGGGCGGCTATCCGCCCGCCACCGGCTACCGCTTCGAGGCGCACCGCACGGGCCTCAAGGAACGCATCGCGTTGAACGAGAGCCTGCCGCTCGGCGGCGATACGAACCCCGAGTTCCCCGACTACGAGAACCACTTGAACGCGGGCGCCGTCATCAAGCGCGACCAGCAATGCATGACGACGGAGGATTGCTACAGCAACTACGACCTGTACCTGAACTATCTGCGCGGCGGCCCCGGCTTCGGCGATCCGCTCGACCGCGAGATCGAAGCGATCGAGCGCGACCTGAACAACGTGCTGCTGCTGCCGGAATACGCGCAGAAGGTGTACGGCGCGGTCGCGACGAAGGACGCGCACGGCGTGTGGAAGGTCGATGCGAAGCAGACGGCGCTGCTGCGCATCGAGATCCGCAACCAGCGCCTCGCGCGCTCGCAGCCCACGCAGGAATGGATGAAGGGCGAACGCGAGCGGATTCTGCTCAAGCACGCGTCGACGCAGGTACGGCACATGTTCGCGACGAGCTTCGGTTTGTCGAAGAAGTTCGAGCAGCACTTCCGCGCGTTCTGGGAGCTGCCCGATTCGTGGACGCTGACCGAGGACGAACTGGATGTGCCGACCTATGGCTCCAAATTCCGCATGGACCTGTCGAAGATGCCGGATGTCAGCACCGTCGTGCTCGTCGAAGAATGAGCCACGCGATCCAACCGTAACCATCAGAGAGGCTGGAGATGTCTACTTACACCAAGGAACAGATCAGGAACATGGTCGACGGCAAGCTCGACTGGGACACGACGCTGCGCATGCTGTCGATGCCCAAGGACAGCGAGCGCTTCCAGATGTACGTCGATTCGTTGCAGCAGAAGCTCGGCTGGAAAGACCGCATCGTGTTGCCGCTCGGACCGCATCTGTACATCGTGCAGCAGTCGGCGACGAAGAAGTGGGTCACGCAGTGCGATTGCGGCCACGTGTTCTGCGACTACCGCGAGAACTGGAAGCTGCACGCGAACATCTTCGTGCGCGAGTCGGAAGAGGCGATGGATGAGGTTTATCCGCGCCTGATGTCGCCCGACACGCAATGGCAGGTGTATCGCGAGTACTACTGCCCCACGTGCGGCGCGATGCACGATGTCGAAGCCCCGACGCCGTGGTATCCCGTGATCCACGACTTCGAGCCCGACATCGACGCGTTCTACTCGGAATGGGTCAAGCTGCCCGTGCCCGAGCGGGTCGATTAGTCTGCTGTTTGACGCGTCGAAGCGGCTGCTTCCGTTTTTGAAGCAGAGCGTTCGATTTCCGGCCGTTCGATTTTCGGACGGCCGGTTTGTTTTCGGGCGGCGCAAATGCACGCTGCGGACGCGCGCCGCAACGGCATGCCGGTCGCTTGCATGCGTGGACCGGCTGGCGCGGCCATTGCTTTTCAGACTTCGCCGCCGCGCCCGGAGGCGGTCACTATCGGAGTAGGATATGCAGAGCGAAGGTCCGCTCGACGCGCTCGACGATAAGCGGGCAACCTCACAATTCAATGAAAAGGCCGAATACACGGCCTCGCGGTTCGCATCCATGCGGGCCGTCAGGAGACACGCATGCAACAGACAGGAACGCCGATGGACTGGTTTTCCAGTCCGCAGCACGACGCCAGCATCATGGCCGCGTGGGAGCATCTGGTCGGCGGAGACGAATGGCATTCCACCGACGTGCGCAGCGTCGTCGATCATTCGTGGCAACGCTGCCTCGTGAGCCGCGTCGATCCCGCCGCGAATCATGCGCCGCCGCCCGTCGGCGAAGACCAGTTGATGCAGTGGCGCGAGACGAACATGCGGCTTCTCAACGCGAGCGTGCCGCTGATGCAGCAAACGCGGGAACTGCTGTCGCAGACGGGCACGGTGATGCTGCTCGCCAATCCCGATGGAACGATCCTTCAGCAGGAAGGCGAGATGCGCATCGTCGAGCCCGCGCGCGAAGTCGGGCTGATACCCGGCTGCAACTGGACCGAAGTCAACTGCGGCACCAACGCGATCGGCACTGCACTGGCGCTGAAACAGGCGGTGCAGATTCACGGCGCCGAGCACTTTTGCGCGGGGATCAAGCGCTGGACCTGTTCGGCGACGGTGATACGCGATCCCATCGATGGCCACGTGCTCGGCGTGATCGACGTGTCGGGTCTCGCCGATACCTATAGCCGCTACAGCCTTGCGCTCGCCGTATCGCTCGCGGGACGAATCGAAAGCCGTCTCGCGAAGGACGCGATGGAGCGGCGTCTGCGTCTGCTGGATCGCTGCACGTCGGGCTTCGCTTCGCATGCGTCGGATGCGATTCTTGTCGTCGACGACGAAGGGCGGCTCGTCAAGGCGAACGCTCAGGTCGTGCCCGCGCTGCGCCGTCTCGGCTTTGACGTGCAACTCGATGCGGGCTTCGTGCTACCGGGAATCGATTCGAAGGCCCGTCATCCCGTGACGGCAAATGCGCCCGCGTGGTTGCGCTACGCGCATGTCGAGACGCTGCGCGAAGGGGCTGTCGTGCTGGGGTTCATGGTCGTGATACCGGGGACGGCACACGTGCGCGGCGCAATTACGTCCGCGACGTCCGTTCGCGGGCGGGACAGGCCGCGCGATGCGTCGAGTGCGTTCGGGCGCATCGTCGGCGACAGCAGTACGTTGCGCGCGGCCGTCGACAAGGCGCGCCAGCTTGCGCCGTCGAAGGTGCCCGTGCTGTTGCTCGGCGATACGGGCGTCGGCAAGGAGCTGTTCGCGCAAGGCATCCATCAGGCGAGCGAGCGCGCCGATGGGCCGTTCGTCGCGCTCAACTGCGGCGGGCTGTCGAGAGACCTGCTGGCGAGCGAGCTGTTCGGTTACGCGGAGGGCGCCTTCACGGGCGCGCGCAAGTCGGGCGCGGCGGGCAAGATCGAGGCCGCCGATGGCGGCACACTGTTTCTCGACGAGATCGGCGAGATGCCGCTCGACATACAGCCGCATCTGCTGCGCGTGCTCGAAGAGAACGAGATTTACCGGCTCGGCGAGAACTCGCCGCGCAAGGTGAACTTCCGGCTCGTCGCCGCGACGCACCGCGATCTCAAGGACGCGATCGCGAAGGGCACGTTCCGCATGGACCTGTTCTACCGGATCGCGGTGACGACGGTCTCGATACCGAGCCTGCGCGAGCGCAGAGAGGATCTGCCCGCGCTGATCGCATACTGGCTGAGGCATCTTTGCGAGTGCTACGGCCTGCCGCCCAGGTCATTCGACGACGAAGCGTACGCGTGCCTGCTGAACTACGCGTGGCCCGGCAACGTGCGCGAGTTGCGCAATGCGATCGAGGGCGCGCTGCTGCTCGCCGATGGTCCCGCGATCACAGCGGACAAGCTGCCCGCCGAAGTGGGCGCTGCCCGTCCGTCTGTGGAACAGCTTGCGCCACAGGAGTTGCACGAAGCGGTTGCGGTAACGGGCGAATCGCTGAAGATGGCCGAGGCCGAATATATCCGCCAGGCGTTGGCGCGGCATCGCGGCAATCTCACGCAAGCGGCCGCGCAACTGGGCATTGCGAAAAGCACGCTGTACGAGAAGCTGCGCCGATACGATCTGCTTGCCGCGGTGAGCGATGTGCGCCGGCGCGGGACGTAGGGTTCATCTTGTTCTGACCTTTGACGATGTCGTGGCCGCTCACGCAACGCGCGAAACGGCATTCAATGTTGGGCGCGTTGCAGTGGGCGGGTAGACGCGCCACGATTTGTCGCCATGCCGGAAGAAGACGATCGCGTACGGACCGGACGTCTGCGATACGCTGACGCATTTGCAGCCCGACATCATGCGCAGGTCGCCCAGTGCGCGCGAGACGCGAATCGAGAGCGGCTGCGCGGAGCCGAACCATTTCTCGATCTGTGCGCGCAGCGAATATGTATCGTCTTTCATGGCCGTCTCCTTGCCGCTATGTCTCTGATCCAACGGCGTGCAATGAAAATCGAGCGCGCCTGTCTTTGATAAAGCAACGGACATGCCGATGCGATGCGCGGGCGCGCATCATCGACACGTCGTGATCAGAGGGGATAAAGACGGTCAATGCGGGCCGCGATGGCCCGACCGATCCGTAGGGTTTTCGGTCGTGTTCGCGACAGTCGGTACGAATCCCGTCCGCACGAGGCTCTTCATCGGTTCAAAGAGCGGTTTCGGCAGCTCCGTCCAGCGAAACCACGTCCATGCGGAACACTTGTCCGGTTCCATGAGTTGCGGCTGCGCGTCATTCGAGACCGAAGCCTCGACAAAGCAGGTGACATAGTGCCTGTGAACATCGGGCATCACATCGTTGGTGTAGGGCGCCGGATAGACCTCGTTCAATGTGAGACCCGTTTCCTCCAGCACCTCACGCCGCGCGCAAGACGCGATGCTCTCGCCAAAATCGAGGTGCCCGCCTGGCGGCGCCCAGGTGCCTGCGCCATGCGAGCCGGCCCGCTTCCCTAGTGTCGCGAGTTAGAA
>NZ_CYGY02000039.1 GCF_900007165.1 Paraburkholderia piptadeniae | reverse complement strand
GCGCAAGCTGTTCATCAAGCCATAAAGCGGTAGCCCGGATGCAGGCGCAATCGCGCCGCGCATCCGCCAACGCCAAGAGGAGAACCATGCTTCCAAAGACAATGAAGGCGATCGTGCTCACCGCTCACGGAGGACTCGACAAGCTTGTGTATCGCGACGACGTGCCTGTTCCCTCCTGCAATGCGGGCGAAGTGCTGCTCGAAGTCACGGCTTGCGGGTTGAACAATACCGACGTATGGGTTCGCCAGGGCGCGTATGGCACGGACGACGATCCACAGGCCGTCTCCACCTGGCGTCGCGGCCGCTCGACGCTGACGTTCCCGCGCATTCAGGGGGCAGACATCGTCGGCCGGGTGGTTGCTGTCGGACGCGGAGTCAGCGACGCGCGCATCGGAGAACGTGTGATCGTCGACGCGTCGATCTACAACCGCGACGACGACAGCCTCGCCGATATCGACTACATCGGTCACGGTCGCGACGGCGGCTACGCCGAATACACAGTGGTGCCCGCAGAGAACGCGCATCGCGTCGACTCGCAATACACCGATGCAGAACTCGCTACGTTCTGGTGCGCATACCACACTGGCGAACAGATGATCGAGCGGGCCGCGGTCAAGAGCGGCGAAACGGTGCTGATTACGGGCGCTTCCGGCGGCGTCGGCTCCGGCATCATTCAACTGTGCCGCGCGCGCGGAGCGATTCCTTATGCCGTCGTCAGCAAGGGCAAGGAGGAGGCCGTGCTCAAGCTCGGCGCAGAAGGCGTGATGCTTCGCGACACCGAGGACTTCGCCGCGGACGTCGCACGAATGACAGATGGCCGGCCTATCGATGTCGTTGCCGATCTCGTCGGCGGTGCGCTGTTCGGAAAGCTGCTGAACGTGCTGCGCCCGGAAGGACGCTACACGACGGCGGGCGCGATCGCCGGGCCCGTCGTGCAACTCGACTTGCGCACGATGTATCTGAAGCAGCTTCAGCTGAACGGCTCTTCACAAGGCACGCGCGGCGCGTTCAAACGCGTGCTCCACTATATCGAGGCCGGCACGATCAAGCCGATTCTGGCCGCGACCTGGCCGTTGTCGCAGTTTCATGAAGCGCAAACGCAGTTCATGTCGAAGCGCTTCGTGGGCAACATCGTCGTGATTCCCGACAGGCACTACGCAAAAGCCGAGTCATAACGCCTGGCCCTCAGACGAAAAAAAGAGGAAGGGCCGCAGCCCTTCCTCTCTCTCAGAACGCACTACCGGCGCGCATCAGTCATACAGCACTGCGGAAATCTTCGGGTCGTTCATATTGCTCTTGTCGTACCAGTAGTACCCCGTGTCGACTTTCTTCGGCAGCTTCTCGCCTTTCAACGCCTTCACCGCAGAGTCGACGACGCATTTGCCGATCCCGATCGGGTTCTGCGTGATCGCGCCCGCCATCAGGCCCGACGTGATGTCCTCTTTTTGCTCCTTGCCCGAGTCGTAGCCGATCAGCACGAGTTTCTTGCCCGATTCCTTGACGCCGATTGCCGCGCCTTCCGCCGAGCCTTCGTTCGCGCCGAAAATGCCCTTGATATTCGGGTTGGCCTGAATCATCGCCTTGGCAATCTCCGCCGACTTCAAGTGATCGCCACCGCCATACTGGACCGAGACGATCTTGACGCCAGGATGCTTCGTCTTCATCTCGTTGAGAAAGCCGTCGCGGCGGTCGATACCCGTGCGGCTCGTCTGGTCGTGCACGATCACTCCGACCTCGCCCGAATTGCCGATCATCTCGGCCATCTTGTCGGCGGCGAGCGCGGCGGCCGCAAGGTTGTCCGTCGCGCAGGTCGTCAACGGGATGTTGCTGTCGACGCCCGAGTCGAACGCGATGACGGGGATCTTGCTTGACTGCGCGCGCTTGAGCAGCGGAATGGCCGCCTTGCTGTCGAGCGCGGCAATGCCGAGCGCCTGAGGTTTCTTCGCGAGCGCGGCCGAGAGCATGTCGATCTGCTTGTCGACCATCGCTTCCGTTTCCGGACCCTCGAAGGTGATCCTGACGTTCTGCTCCTTCGCAGCCTGTTCCGCGCCGGATTTCACGGCTTGCCAGAACTGGTGCTGAAAGCCCTTCGAGATGAGCGGAATATATGGCTCGTCCGCATACGCAAGACTGGTCGCGCCAGCTAGCGCACCGACACCGATCGCGATACTGATGAGTCTTCTTTTCAACATGGGGTTTCTCCTCCTAAGGTAGGCCATCAACCTCCAGCCGTTGAGGGAGCCTCTACGCGCTGCGTGCTCCCCTTCTTGATCTTGCCCCGTACTATGTCATCCGGCCTTCTTGCGTCGCAGGATATCAGCGTAGACCGCGAGAATGATAATGAGCCCCGTCACCACGATCTGCCATTCCTGGGCAACCGACATGATGCGCAGCCCGTTGGTCAGCACGCTCATGATGAATGCACCGATGATCGTGCCCAGTATCGTGCCCGAGCCGCCGCTAAGCGAAGTGCCGCCGATGACGACGGCGGCGATCGCTTCGAGTTCGTAGCCTTGGCCCAGCGCCGGCTGCGCCGAGTTCAGGCGCGACGCAATAAGCAGTCCGGCGACGCCGCAAATCGCGCCGCCCACGCTGTAGATCGCGATCTTCCAGCGGTCCACGTTCACGCCGGAAAGACGCACGGCCTCTTCATTGCTTCCGAGCGCAAACGTATAGCGGCCAAGCGCCGTGCGATTGAGCGCGATCGAACTCGCGATCGCAAGAGCGAAGAGGATCAGCACTGCATTCGGCACGGGCACGCTGGGCAGGAAATAGCCGATCAGCGAGTCCTGCGAAATCATGTAGAAGTTCTCGGTGTCGGTGAAATAGATTGGCTGGTCGGAGGACACGACGAGCGAAAGGCCTTTCAGCAACAGCATCATGCCTAGCGTCGCGATGAACGGCGGGATCTTCATTTTCGCGGTCAGCGTGCCCGATACGGTTCCGCAGACGGCACCCGTTGCAATTGCGGCGACCACGCCGATCCACATCGGCAAATGCCAGTACGTGAGAAACACGCCGCAAATGACGGCGGTAAAGGTCATCAACGTGCCGACGGACAGATCGATGCCCCCTGTGATGATGACGAACGTGCTCGCGATCGCCAGCACACCGTTGACGGCCGTCGCCTGCAAAATGCCGAGGATGTTGTCCATCTGCATGAATGCGGGCGAAGCGAAGCTGAAGAAGATCAGCAACAGGATCAGGCTCGTGAAGGCGAGCAGCTTTTGCAGGGCAGTCGGCGAAAAGACACGGGCTCTCAGACCCGACGTTCGTCTTTCGTTGGACAGCGCTGCAGTATCCGATGGCTGTGTCATGTACTTGACCTCTTGAGGATCAGGCTGCTTTCAAGGTTTCGCGCTGCGTCGCGAGATGCATGATGCGCTCTTGCGTCGCTTCGCTCGCGGACAGTTCGCCCGTGATGCGGCCTTCGCACATCACCACGATGCGATCGCTCATGCGCAGGATTTCCGGCAGTTCCGACGAGATCATCACAATTGCCTTGCCTTGCTCGGCGAGCGAGCGCAGCAGCTTGTAGATTTCACTCTTGGCGCCGACGTCGATGCCGCGTGTCGGCTCGTCGAAGAAGAGCACGTCGCAGTCCCGTTCGAGCCATTTCGCAATGACGATCTTCTGCTGGTTGCCGCCCGATAGAAGCCGCACAGGCTGTGTCGGGGAAGGCGTGCGGATCGCAAGCAGACTGATGAAGCGGGATGCCGCCTTGCGCATCTGCGTGCGGCGCAGGAAAAAGTTGAAGGACAGGAATTTGCCCAGGTCGGACATCACAATGTTCGATTCGACGTCCATCCCCGTTGCAAGGCCGAAGCGCTTGCGGTCCTCGGAAAGATAGCCGATGCCGCGCGCCACGGCGTCGCTTGGCCTTTTGATCACCGCCTTCGCGCCGTTCACGACGATCTCGCCGGATTCGACGGGATCGGCGCCGAACACCGCGCGCGCGACCTCGGTGCGGCCCGCGCCCATCAAGCCAGCAAAGCCCAATATCTCGCCTTTGCGCAGCGTAAAGCTGACGTCCTTGACGAGCGGGCCTGCGTTCAGGTGTTTCACTTCAAGCGCGATATCGCCGTGGTGCGTGCTGCCGTGCGTCGGCGTCACATCGGCCAGCGTGCGGCCCACCATCATGCCGATGATCGCCTGGACGCTGGTGTCGGCCGTGGCCACCGTCGCAACATATTCGCCATCGCGCAGCACCGTGACGCGATCGGAGATCTGCTTCAACTCATCCATCTTGTGCGAGATGTAGATGATCCCCACACCTCTTTCCTTCAACTGACGGATGATGCGAAAAAGCTCGGCGATCTCGGCCTCGTTGAGCGCGGAAGTGGGCTCGTCCATGATCAGCACGCGCGAATCGAACGACAACGCTTTCGCGATCTCGACCATCTGCTGACTCGCGACCGTCAGCGTGCCGACCACCTTGCGCGGGTCGAGCCTCACGTGCATGCGCGCGAGAATATCGGCTGCCTGCGCATTGAGCCGGTCTTCGTCGAGGAAGAGGCCGAGTCGTCCACGCGGCTCGCGTCCGATAAAAATGTTCTGCGCGACGCTCAGATGATTCATCAGTTGAAGTTCCTGATGAATGATGCCGATGCCGACGGCCTGCGCTTCGCGAGGCCACGTGAACTCGACGGGCTTGCCGTCATAGAGAATCTCGCCTGAATCGCGCGTATAAACGCCCGCGAGAATTTTCATCAGCGTCGACTTGCCGGCGCCGTTCTCGCCCATCAGTGCATGCACTTCGCCCGCCACGAGTTCGAACTGGACCTCATGAAGCGCCCTTACACCCGGAAAGCTCTTGCTAAGCTTGTTGACGGAAATGAGCGGTGTCATGACGCTGACCTGCCGACAAATAGCTGACGGCCGCCGGCTCCGGCGCGACGGGCAATGGCCTCGTCGCGCGAAGCGGACGGAAGAAGCGCTGGTCGTCGTTGTCTTTCAGGACTGGAAACAACATGAGAAGCCAGACACATTGCCGGGACCCCCTTGATCCCATGCAGCGAGCTTTGGCGCTGCATAAAAGTCGTTCAGGTGCGCGGATTCGTCATCGTGTGAGTCGTTACGGCCCAAAAAGATCCGGCCTTTCCTTCGCGGACCGGCGCAGCTCCGCAACCACCTGATCCAGATGACCGTGCATCGCTTTCGCCGCCGCGTCGGCCTTTCCGCCGCGAATCGCTTCGAAGATGATCTCGTGCTCCTCGAGCGTATGCACGAGCCGCTCGGGACTCGCGAGCAATTGCCTCGCGCGATCGAGTGCATTGCGCGACACCGCGACGATTTCCTTCACTCGCGGCAGATTGACGGCGTCGAGCAGGACTTCGTGAAAAGCCAGATCGAGTACATGAAACGCGAGACGTTCGCCACTCTTGACTGCTTTGCGCTGCTCGTCGAGATTGATTGCCAGTGCATCGAGCGTCGCCTTGTCGTGCATCAGCGCGACATCGCGCACGGTCTCGACTTCGAGCGCGCTACGGATGAACAGATGCTGACGGATGTCGTCGAGCGCGATCGGCTTGACGCGCGTGCCGCGCTGCGGAAGCACTTCGACGAGGCCCGCATGCGCGAGCCTTGCCAACGCAGCGGAAACCGGAAAGCGCGATACGCCCATCCGGTCGCAGACAGCAATCTTGTCGATCATCATCCCCGGTTCCAGCACCAGCGTCACGATCGCTTCTCTCAGCGCCTGTTCGACCGCGTCGGTCAGGCTGCCCCGCTCGCCGCCCCTGATCTTCGGCAATGCGTCATATGGATTACTGACGGCACTCGCTGCATCGGATGAAGTGCTCACGGCGCGCTTGATTTCCCTAAGACATGCTAGCATGCTAGGAAGTGAATGAAGTGTTGTCAACGCGTGCAAACGCTTAGTGAATACGCTCGGTGATTTCCCTTATCGGGTGCTTACGTGGCGCTTGCATGCACGAGCCGGTCCGTCTTTCTTCGCAGACGGAAGCCGATAGCCATCGCCCCCCGGAGGTTGCTCAGATGACCACGATCACCAGGCTGTCCGTTCGGGACATCCGCTTTCCCACTTCGCGTTCCCTCGATGGCTCCGACGCGATGAACGCCGCGCCGGACTACTCCGCTACTTACGTCACACTCGACACCGATTCGCCGAACAGGCTCGCGGGTCACGGCCTCACGTTCACGATCGGACGCGGCAATGAAATCTGCGTGGCGGCCGTCAATGCATTGGCGCCGCTCGTCGTCGGCAAGCGCCTCGAAGATATCGCCGCGAACATGGGCGCTTTCTGGCGCGAGGTGACATCGGATAGTCAGTTACGGTGGATCGGTCCGGATAAAGGCGCAATCCATCTGGCGACGGCGGCCGTCGTGAACGCGGTGTGGGACCTGTGGGCGAAGGCGGAAGGCAAGCCCGTGTGGAAGCTGCTCGTCGACATGAGCCCGGAAGAACTCGTGCGCTGTCTCGACTTCCGCTATGTGACGGACGCGATCACGCCGCACGAAGCCATCGCGATGCTGCATCGTCACGCGAGCACGAAAGGCGAGCGCGAAAAGGAAATGCTCGCGCACGGCTATCCGGCGTACACGACGTCGGCCGGCTGGCTCGGCTACGACGACGACAAGATCCGCCGGCTCGCGCGCGAAGGCGTCGCGCAGGGCTGGACGCACTTCAAGCAGAAAGTGGGCGGCAATCTCGAAGAGGACGTGCGGCGCGCGCGGATATTGCGCGAGGAGATCGGCGAGAACCTGAAGCTGATGATGGACGCGAATCAGGTATGGGACGTCGATGAAGCCGTCGCGAACATGCGGCGTCTCGCGGAGTTCGACCCGTGGTGGATCGAAGAGCCGACGAGCCCCGACGACATTCTCGGCCACGCGGCGATCCGCCAGCGCCTTCATCCCATCGGCGTCGCGACGGGCGAGCATTGCCACAACCGCGTGATGTTCAAGCAGTTGCTGCAGGCGCAGGCCATCGATTTTTGTCAGGTGGATAGCTGCCGCCTCGGCGGACTGAACGAGGTAATCGTCGTGCTGCTGATGGCGGCGAAGTTCGGCGTGCCCGTGTGTCCGCATGCGGGCGGCGTCGGATTGTGCGAGTACGTCCAGCATATTTCGCTGTTCGACTACATCTGCGTGTCGGCTTCGCTGGAAAACCGCGTGCTCGAATACGTCGATCATCTGCACGAGCACTTCGTCGATCCCGTCGTGATCCGCAACGGACACTACATGCCGCCGCAACGCCCGGGCTACAGCATCGAAATGAAGGCCGACTCGCTCGACAAGCACGTCTTTCCTGACGGCGAGGCGTGGCGAGTCTGAGAAACCGCGTTAGCCGGAGCGCCCCGCTCACTGCTGCGGCGCTTCGGCATGCCCTTTCATTCGCGCGACGACAGCATCGGCAACCTGTCCCGCAACCTCTTTGATGTTTGCCTTCTCGTCGTTGCCCGCCATCACATACCTTGCCGCTGCCACATAGGGATTGAGCTTGACCATCGCACCCGGCGCATGCTTGCCCGACTGACCTTCAATCTCCTGATAAAGCGGTTGCGGCGTCGGATTGGGCAACGCATCGATTGCGATCGCGAGTTCGATCTTGCCTTGTCCCGCGCCGAAGCCCACCACGGCGCGCCGCACGCGATTGCCCTCGTCCACGCTCAGGAATACGCCGCGCACCAGCAAGCCTTGGGCAGGCACTTCGGCGCCGCCGGGAAGATGGCGCGCATCGACGCCTTTGCTCCGCAAATCGGCAATCAGGGTATCGGACATCTCGGCTACGATCTGCCGGGACTTCGCCTGCGGGTCCTGCTGTGTCAGGTGCAGTGGCGACACGCTGCCTGCAAGGCGACGCGCCCTGCTCAGCCGGCTTTGGTCCGGCGTAACGTTGGCCGCATCGAGTTCGAAGTCGGAGACATAAACGGCCGTCGCCCCGGACATCACGCGCGCTTCCTGCGCGATTCCCACCGACGCGAATGCACAGAGCCAGATGGCCGCGAGCGAGCACTTCCTCGATCGATTGTTCATCGGCGGCTCTCCTGATCGTCGGGATCATGACGGAATCGACGCGCCATACGGCGAATATACGCCTCCCGCATCGCGCCGGCCGACGAACGGTCGCGCAGGATTAGGCAAGACTTCCAGAGTTTCCGAATAACAGAAAGCGCTCGCTTTGAGCCACACTCCACAGGTTCCCATTGCGTCGCCAGCGCCCCGCGCGCCGTGGCCGTGAAAGCACGGGCAATCGCAGCGAGCGCTTCGCCGCAGTTCTCCCGCCGTATGCCGCGGGCCGCGAATCGTCGGGAAACGCCACGCAATGCGCACGAACGGTCAGAACCCGAACCACACTCGGAGTCATTGATGTCCACCACTTTGGTTCTCAACGGCAAGTCCACGACACTGGACGCCGATCCCAACATGCCGCTGCTATGGGCGATCCGCGAAGTCGCGGGCCTGCACGGGACGAAGTTCGGCTGCGGCATGGCGCAATGCGGCGCGTGCACGGTCCATCTCGAAGGGCAGCCGATACGCTCGTGCATCACGCCGCTGTCGGCTGTCGAAGGCCGCCATGTCACGACGATCGAAGGTCTGCAAGGCAAGCCGGCCAAGGCCGTGCAGGCCGCATGGGTCAAGTTGCAGGTGCCGCAGTGCGGCTACTGCCAGTCCGGGCAGATCATGTCCGCGGCCGCGCTGCTCGCGCAAAACCCCAAGCCCACTGATGCCGATATCGACGCCGCGATGAGCGGCAACATCTGCCGTTGCGCGACGTACACGCGCATTCGCGCGGCGATTCACGATGCGGCTGGAGCGGTGCGCAATCAGGTTGCATCGGACGAGAGCGAGGCGCCGATTCTGGCCGAGCGCGTTGGCGCACATGGGACCACTGCAAGCGCTGAAGCGCTAACTCTGGTCGACCGCAGCGTCGTGCATGGGACCAGAGTAAGCGCTGAAGCGCTGACTCTGGTCGACAGGGGATAAACGATGACGACCGATATCGTTGATGTTCAGCGTCCGTCGCGACGCACGTTCCTGAAAGGCGCTGGCGCGGCGGCCGCGTTGGCGCTGACCGTCGGCTTCGAATGGGCCGGCACGTCGCGGCGCGCGGTCGCCGCTGAAACGGCGAGCAACACGTTCGCGCCGAACGCGTTTCTGCGCGTCGCCCCCGACGACAGCGTGACCGTGATCGCCAAGCACGTCGAGATGGGCCAAGGCGCGTACACGGGTATCGCGACGATCGTCGCCGAGGAACTCGATGCGGACTGGACGCACGTCCGCGTCGAAAGCGCGCCCGCCGATGCGAAGCGCTACGCGAATCTGGCGTTCGGCACGATACAGGGAACGGGCGGCAGTTCGGCGATGGCCAATTCGTGGATGCAGCTACGCGAAGCAGGCGCGAAGGCCCGCGTGATGCTCGTCACGGCGGCCGCGCAGCAATGGAAGGTGCCCGCGTCCGAGTTGCGCACGGAGCGCGGCGTCGTCTATCACGACGCGAGCGGCAAGCGCGCGACATACGGTTCGCTGTCGACGGCAGCGGCAGCGCTGCCCGTACCGGACCAGATCACGCTCAAGGACCCGAAAGATTTCAAGCTGATCGGCAGCCAGTCGCCGCGCGTCGACGTGCCGCCGAAAACCGACGGCACTGCGCAGTTCACGATCGACGTCACATTCCCCGGCATGCTCGTCGCCGTGATGCAGCGTCCGCCCCAGTTCGGCGCGACGGTGAAATCGTTCGATGCGTCGGCGGCCAGGGCGGTGCCCGGCGTCGTCGACGTGGTGCAGGTGCCGCGCGGCGTCGCCGTCGTCGGCAAGAGCTTCTGGGCCGCGAAGCAGGGCCGCGATGCGCTGAAGGTGGAATGGGACGACTCGCACGCGGAGAAGCGCAGCTCGGCAGACATCATGGCCGAGTATCGCAAGATCGCCAACAAGCCGGGCCTGCCCGCGCGCACCGAAGGCGACGCCTCGAAGGCGATCCAGGGCGCGGCGCGCAAGATTTCCGCGAGCTACGAGTTCCCGTATCTCGCACACGCGCCGATGGAGCCGCTCGATGCCGTCGTCAAGCTCACGGCCGACAGCTGCGAAATCTGGGCAGGCGACCAGTTCCAGACCATCGATCAGGGGAACGCCGCGCGCGCGGCGGGCTTGCAGCCGCAGCAGGTCAGCATTCACACGCTCTACGCGGGCGGCAGCTTCGGCAGGCGCGCGAATCCGGGCTCGGACTATATCTCCGAGGCCGTCTCGATCGCGAAGGCGCTCGGCGCGAACGGCACGCCCGTCAAGCTCCAATGGACGCGCGAGGACGACATCCGCGGCGGTCTCTATCGGCCGATGTATTTCCACAAGCTCGAAGCGGGACTCACGCGCGACGGCAAGCTCGTGGGCTGGCAACACCGAATCGTCGGGCAGTCGATCGTCGCCGACACGCCGTTTGCGGCAATGGTGAAGAACGGCATCGACGCAACGTCGGTGGAAGGCGCCGCGAACATCGCGTACGCGATTCCGAACATCTCGGTCCAACTGTCGACGACGCGCACGGGCGTGCCCGTGCTGTGGTGGCGCGTGGTCGGCAGCTCGCACACGGCCTATGCCATCGAGGCGTTCATGGACGAAGCGGCGCATGCGGCCGGCAAGGACCCGTACACGTTCCGGCGCGATTTGCTCGAACATCAGCCGCGCATGCGAGCGGTGCTCGATCTCGCCGCGCAGAAGGCGGGCTGGAGCAACAAGCCCTTGCCGCGCGGCAAGGGACGCGGCATCGCGGTCGCCGAAGCGTTCCACACGTTCGTCGCGCAGGTCGCCGAGGTCTCGATCGACAAGGACGGCAAGGTCAAGGTCGATCGCGTCGTCTGCGCGGTGGATTGCGGCACGGCGATCAACCCGGACGTGATCGCGGCGCAGATCGAAGGCGGCATCGGCTTCGGTCTGGGCGCGGTGTTGTATGGCGCGATCACGTTGAAGGACGGCCGCATTGAGCAGAACAACTTCGACGGCTATCGTGTGTTGCGCATCGACGCGATGCCGCAAGTCGAGGTGCACATCGTCCCTTCGACGGAAGCGCCGACGGGCATCGGCGAACCGGGCGTGGCGCCCATCGGGCCCGCAGTGGCGAATGCGATTTTCGCGGCCACGGGCAAGCGCGTTCATGCGCTGCCGTTGACGACGCAAAGTCTCGCGTGAAGAAAGTGACAAGCGCAGTCTTGTGATAGCCGGCCGGGCCATGTAAATGGTCCCGGCTCAACGGCCCTGGCTCGCTTGAAGCGTCAAGCCGTCATGTGCGCACCTCTGGCGTGAGCGTTACAGGCGCGCACTCCGTCACGCATGCCCGCGAAACATCGCACACGTCCTGAACGCCTGCTCCGATAGCGGAATCTGTTTCGCACGGCAATAGCGCGTCGTCAGCTTCAGCAGTTCCTTGATGTCCCGTCCGCTCGCTTTCGGATAAGCGCTCGTCAGCGTTTCGATCAGATCGTCGTCGATGTCCGCGCCCAACTGCTCGGCGAGCAGCTTCCATAGGCGGATCGCATCGTGCCTCGGCGGCGTCTCGTACTGGATCTTCGCGATGCAGCGCGACAGGATCGCGTCGTCGACATCGTCGATCCGGTTGGTCGTCATGAACAGCAAGCCGTTGAAGTACTCGAGCGTGCGCAGGAACTCCGCGACAATCGCGTTGTGCTCGAGGTCGTTGTCGCGGCGGCGGATGTAGACGTCGGCTTCGTCGAGCAGCAGGATCGCGTCCCAGCGCGTCGCGCGCTGCAATATGCCCGACAGCGTCGCGCCGACGGATGCCGCCGTCGTGCCGAGCTGCCCCGAGTGCACGCGGTACAACGGCTTGCCGACCACTTCCGAATAGATCTCCGCCGTCAGCGTCTTGCCGAGTCCGGGTGCGCCCTGGCAGAGAATCGTCGTGCCGCCCGACTTGCCCGGCACGAAGTCCTGCACGAATACGTTCAGCTTCGACGTCAGAATGTCGATCAGATCGCGATGATGCTCGGGCAGAACCAGCTTCTCGCGCAGTTCCGGCTGGTACTGGTACTCGGTCATGTTCTGCACATGCACCCAGATATTCCGGTGCCATTCCAGGTGATACAGGCAGACGTAGCAATGCAGCGGAACCGTGTCGAAGCCGCTGCCGACATTCGCGCCACGCCAGAAATCGGCGTCGGCTGTCATCTGAAAGCGGCGCTCCAGCGTCTCCTCGTCGTTGACGCACTTCGCACTCACGCCATCGACGATGTGCGTCAGCTCGGCAGCACCCTTCGCATCGACGGCAAACGCCGCTTTCGACACGACGAACTGCGCACCGAAGCGCGGTTGAAACTCCAGAAAGCGCTGCGCGTATCGCTCGTATTCGCGCTTGAATTCCGGGCACTCCTTGTAGAAGCCAAACTCGGCGAGCAACTCAGGGATCGTGCGGTTCGCGATGTCGAGACGGTTGAACACGAGCGATGTCGTCATGCCCGACAAGCGCATGTGCGGGTCGGTGTGCTCGGAGTTCGCCGATTGCATCGTGTTCGCCAGCATATCGACGACGACATACGGCATGCCCTGCTCAGGCTCGACATAACGCATGCGGCGCACGAGCCACGGCAGCAACGTGCCGTCCTTCGCGCGCTTGTACAGCCAGCCATCGATCGCATCGCGCGACAGATACGCGATCAAGCCCGGCACCAGCTGATCGAGGCCCGGAATCGTGCGTGCCTGCGGCGCGTTGTAGATGTTGTCGAGCGCGAGCATCTGGAACATCAACGCGCGCTCGTTGTTCGCCTTGCTCAGCGAATAGAGCGTATTCAAAGACTTCGAATCGAACAGCTTGCTCGACACCAGCATGTTGCCGTGACACGCGCCGTGCTGATTGAGCTGTCTGGCCAGCGGCGATTCGGATTCGATCATCGCGAGCAGAGGATGCACCAGTGATTCCGGAATTTCAAAGTCCATAAACGCACTCGTATCGGTTGTGGTCCGGTGACGCGGCGCTCGACTGCGCGCCAGCTAGCCGAGGAAGAACTGGATTGCCATGCCGACGACGGCAGGCTGGATCGCATGCAAGCCGTTGAATTCGACGTATTGCACGTCGTAGCCGGCCGACTTCAGCTTCGCTGCGTTCGCGCGGCCGCTGGTTTCGATGGGGAGCTGTTCGTCGCGCAATCCGTGCGCGATCAGCACCTTGGGTGCGCCCTCCTGCATGAAGACCGACATGAAGCCGCCGGAAAGTGCGATCACGTGGCTCGCGATGTCGCCGTTCGTGATGCCGATCGACAGCGCGTAGCTCGCGCCATCCGAGAAGCCTGCAAACGCGAGGCGGCTACGGTCGATGCGATAGCGGGTAGTCACTTCGACGAGCGCCCGATGTAGCCGCTCGAGGTCCGGACCGCTGCCGCCGATCACGATGTCCCACGTCAGGTACATCGAGTGCGGCGCGAGGACGAGGAACTTGTCGCGCTCGGCGTGCTCTTCGATGAACGGCAGCACCTTCTCCGGGAAGCCGCCCGCGCCATGGAACATCACGAACAGCGGCACGGACCCTTGCCTATCTTGTGTATCGAGGCCCGTCGGCACGAACAGAACCGCGTCGCGCTCATCGGCGATTCCCAGCCGATGACGGCCGGGCGGCAACGGGCCCTTGCCCGGCTCGGCGTGTATGAACGAAAGACGGCCAAACAGCGAGGGGTCGAACATTGCGGAACCTGGAGATGAACGCGCGTTGCGCGCGGTGATGGACGTTCCAGCCAGGAGAGCTTCTAGATATGTAATATATCACGATTAGTCTACGTGGATTCGTGTACTTCTGGAATCTCTCTCTCCGCGCTTCCTTCCTGCCCATGTCGATGTCGACACCTTAGCCCCACGACCTTCCGACCATGCCCTCGTCAGTTAGTGCACTAACGGAATCTTGACCTGGCAGGTGCCGTTGAGTACGCAGCGAAGTCTGATGAGCCAGTCGGAGAACCACAGACGAAAGACATTCGCAATATTCATGTTAGTAATTTGCAACATGCTTGCAGCCAACCTATCTTGATCACTGACCGGGTCTATTGCTGATCGCTCGTCGTTTCCGACGAAGCGCTGCTCGCGCGACACGACGGCAACTTCGAGCGGCCGCCCATCGACGAGCGCAGGGCGTCCACACCTTGCTATACGTGGACGGTGCGACAACACCGAGAAAAGGATCGCGCCATGACTGCATACCTGATTGCCGATGTCGATGTGACAGACCCCTCACTTTTTGAAGAGTACAAACGAGATGTGCCCGCTACTGAGGTCCGCTACGGCGGAAAATATCTCGGCCGTGGAGGACTAACCAAAGTTCTCGAGGGCGATTGGCAGCCGCATCGTCTTGTCATCGTCGAGTTCCCGGACATGGTTTCGTTAATGGCCTGGTATGAATCGCCGGAGTACGCCCGTCTCAAGGCGATTCGTGAACGCTGCGCGAAGACAAGGATTATTGCGCTTGAAGGCGTTGCGGCCGCAACCTCCTCGCAAGAATCCGGTTGACGCGGAACAGGTGTCCGTCGAGGCTGCCCGTCGAAATTCCTTCCTTACCCCGTGAACGGTCTTTCGCGAATCGATCGCGAGGGACCGTTCTGGCCGGACCCGAAACATCGTCGCCTACCGGCGATTTGCTCTCCCTCTTGCCGCGCCGAACTTCCGTACTGCAACCGCCAGACGCTGCATGACAGACACGATCACCCGAACGCGGCGCGCCTGTTCTTCAATGAACGATGTGGTTCAGTCGAGTGTGGCGAATGGCCCGTGCGAATCCATCCAGTCATAGTGTTCCGTTGCACCCGCCCACGCCCAGTTCGCACGCGAATGCATCGGCGCACCATGCGTTTCTGCTCCATCGCCATGCTGTTGTTCGCTGCACTCCAGATCAATGTTCTCCGTCGTTTCCAGTTCGTGGTTCATCCTTATCTCCCATTAGTGACGTGATGTCCGTTGCTGTCAATTGATGCCAACGGTCATCTCAGCAAGTACCGGGCCACCTCAATGGGAATTCTGTTAGATGTCTGATTTAAAAAGACTTTCATCGACACTGTGGATTTCCGGTCGTTTCAGAATTGCATTCGGGAATTTCAGTCTTGATCAGTTAGCCGACCGCATTGAAGCTTCATAACCGCACGCTAAATCATCTGGATTCCGATGCATTGCGGGCGACCCGAATACGCGTTGATCCGCCCGACGCATGCCCGCCATAACGCCTGTGAAACGGCCGCTAACGCCAGGTGGGACCAAAGATGCATGCGCACTTCACTGCGCGGTCTTGCAACCTGGACGGCTCGCGGTTCCCGCACATCGTCTCTTGCCGTGAAGGTCGGGATGGCATGTTTTGTCACTACATCGGCAGCTTTGGACAGTGGACGGAAGCGTCCTGACAGTACGATTCAGTCCTGACGTATAGGCCGAACCAACGGTCAATGCATGTCCATGGCGTCGCACGACTATTGAAGCGGCTGTACGCCAACTCAGCAAACGGAAGAATCATGAACGAGCTTAACGGATACGACTTCGAAGACCTGCAACCGGGCATGAGCGCGACCTTCGCCAAGACCATCACGGAAGCGGACATTCTGATGTTCGCTGGCGCATCTGGCGACATCAACGCAATGCACATCAACGAGCAGTTCGCGCAAACGACGCCCTTCAAAGGGCGCATTGCGCACGGCATGCTGACGGCGAGCATCATCTCGGCGACGGTTGCGGGCCGCCTGCCCGGCCCAGGCACGATCTACTTGGGACAGAACCTGCGCTTCAAGGCACCCGTTCGCCCTGGCGATACGGTTCAGGCCGAGGTGACCATCAAGGAACTGCTGCACGAAAAGCGCCGCGTCGTGCTGTCCACTGTTTGCACGGTTGGCCGCAAAGTCGTGATCGAAGGCGACGCGATCGTCATGCCGACTTCGCGCGGCGATCGGGTCAAAAATAGCGCGGTTTCCGCTGCAATCAACGCATGACAGCGGGTCTGATATGAGAATGCCATTCAGCATGCCGGACGAGTTCGCGATGGGCTGGCTCAAGGCCGGATTCAATTTCTGGCAGTCATTGCCCGTCACCAACGCACGTGACATGACGGTGCTCGACGCCAACGGCAAGGACATCTACCCCGTTTCATCCTGCGCGCGCAACATCGTGATGCAGGCGAGCGCCAACTACTGGCAACGGCAGACGGAGTTATGGAGCGATGCGTTTGCGGGCGTGATCGGCGTGCGGCCGAAATCAGTGGCCGAGCCCGAGCGCGGCGACCGGCGCTTTCACGCTGAAGACTGGTCCAGCAATGTCTGGTACAGCCTCCTCAAACAGAGCTATCTGCTCAATGCCAGGATGCTTGAAGAGCTGGTCGAGGCGAGCACGCTCGATGAAAAAGAAAAACACAAGCTGCGTTTTTTCGCGCGTCAGTTCATCGACCTCGCCAGCCCCGCGAACTTCGTTGCAACGAACCCCGAGGTCGTCCGGCAAGCGGTCGAATCGAAGGGATCGAGTCTGCTTTCAGGCTTCACGCATCTGCTCGAGGATTTGAAGCAAGGCACGATTTCGATCACCGATCAGAGCGCGTTCGAAGTGGGCCGCAGCGTTGCCGTATCGGAAGGGTCGGTGGTCCATGAAAACGATCTGTTCCAGTTGATCCAGTACGCGCCGCTCACGCCGACGGTCGCGCAACGTCCGCTCCTGATCGTGCCGCCGTGCATCAACAAGTTTTATATCCTCGACCTTCAGCCGGAGAACTCCTTCGTGCGCTTTGCTTGCGAACAGGGGCTCACGGTTTTTCTCGTGTCCTGGCGCAATCCACAACAGGACATGGCGCAGACGGAATGGGACGCGTATCTCGAACAGGGCGTGATGAAGGCGATCGAAGCCGCACGCACGATCAGCCGCGCCGACAAGGTCAATGCATTGGGATGGTGTGTCGGCGGCACGATGCTGTCGTCAGCGCTCGCCGTGATGCGCGCGAACGGCGACGAGTCGGTGGCGAGCGTAACGCTGCTGACGGCGTTGCTCGACTTCAGCGAGCCAGGCGATCTGGGCGTGTTCATCGACGAGATGGGCGTGTCGATGCGCGAGCAGACGATTGGACGCGGCGGCCTCTACCCCGGCCGCGAGCTCGGCTTCGTATTCCAGACGCTGCGCGCCAACGATCTGATCTGGCCGTACGTCGTGAACAACTACCTGAAGGGCAGAACGCCGGCTGCATTCGATTTGCTCTACTGGAACGCGGACACGACCAATCTGCCTGGGCCGATGTATAGCTGGTATCTGCGCAACATGTACCTGGAGAACAATCTGCGCGTGCCGGGCAAGCTCACGATGTGCGGCACGCCTGTCGACCTCGGGCGCATCGACATGCCGAGCTATCTGCTCGCGACGGAAGAAGATCACATCGTGCCGTGGAAATCCGCGTATCGCTCGACGCAACTGCTCGGCGGCGAAACGCAGTTCGTGCTTGGCGCAAGCGGTCATATCGCGGGCGTGATCAATCCGGCGTCGAAGAACAAGCGAAGCTATTGGACGAACGATGCGGTTGGCGGCAACGCCGACGAGTGGCTCGCATCGGCGGCAAAACAGCCGGGCAGCTGGTGGAATCACTGGATCGAGTGGGTCAAGCGGCACGCTGGTGAGCAGGTGAAAGCGCGTACGACACTCGGCAACGCGACGCACAAGCCGATCGAGGCCGCACCAGGCAGGTATGTGAAAGTGCGTGCTGATTAAGCGCTGATTAACGGCACCAAAAAGAAGAGCGGCAAAGTGGCTAGCGCCGCTTTGCCGTTTGTTCTTTCCGTGCATCAGAAGCGATGTCTCAAGCCGACGGTCGCCTCAACCTGATTACTCGTGGAAGACGGCGCAGTCACGCCGTTAATCCATGCCACGCCCAATGGCGAAGTGCCGCTTGGGCTCACCCGTTGCCACGCGCCTTGAAGATAGACGTCGGTGCGCCGCGAGAAGCGGTAGTCGGCCATCGCACTCAGCTGATTCCAATGGGGAATGCCGCCGCCTCCGTTTCCGCCGGCGCGCGAATAGGTGTACGCGCCCGCAAGCTCGACCGCCGGCGTCAGCGCATAGCGAAAGTTGCCCTCGAAGTTCTGGAAAGTTCCGCTCAGTCCGGTCTGAAAGAATTGGGCGAGCTTGCTGTGCGAGTACACGAAGCCCGCCACAGCGGGTCCGAACGTGTAGTTCACGCCAACGCCGAAGGTTTTCTGACTGCTGGCGAGCACGCCTAAAGGCACACCCGTCGGCGAGAATGCCCCCTGCAGGGACGCGCCCGTCGTATCGGTGACTGCGCCATTCGTATTCAGTTGTCCCGGCGTCCGCGCGGAGCTGTTGAGCTGGAGATAACCGACACCGAAGTTCAGCGCCCCCCACACATACGACATGCCAAAACTGTAGGCGCGATTGTTCGTGAATCCACCTGCCTGATTGGAAAAGCCGTACAACGCACCGAGTTTGAACCCCGCGAAATCCGGGCTCATATACTTCACGGAGTTATTGATCTGAAACGAATCGTTTAAGTTGTCGTTGTCTAACGGGTGCGCGAAATGCGTGCCGCCGAATTCAGTGCCCGTCAACGAAAGCGGCGCGACAAAGTCGACCATGCTGTCGCTTTGACGGCCCAGTGTGAGCGCGCCGTAATCACGGCTCGACAAGCCGACATAGGCCCGGCGGTTGAAGATCCGGTTGCTCGACGAATACTGCCCGTTGTTCACGTTGAAGCCGTTTTCCAGAGTGAAGACGGCGCTCAATCCCGCACCCAGATCTTCAGCCCCGCGAAGACCCCAGCGGCTGTACTGGACGGCGCCGCTCGTCATCTCCCAGTTACTGTGTCCACTGCCCGTCCCGCTGATCTGGTTATTCGTGTAGGTCAGACCGGCGTCGATCAGCCCGTAAAGGGTGACACTGCTCTGCGCATACGCTGCGCCGGCCAGTGCGATCATCGTTGCCGCACCGGTTATAACCCGCTTGTTCATTTGTCTGCTCCAGCCATGACCGGGCGAGACCATTCTCTTGCGACGCTTTGAACACAGGCGGCGATGTCTCCATGGCGCGGAGCCGTGCGGATCATCGCCGGGAAAAGGCGCGATGTTCTTTACACACTTTATGCGACCGCAGTCGAAACCGCCAGCTTCAGAGCGCGAGAGATCGCCGGGCCCGTCAGCATTAAGAATAGTTGGCTTGCAAGGACGCCGGTATTGGTCCAAAGACCAATAGATCGCGCGGCACATACATCGGGCGAAATAGCGGACACAACGGCTGACAAAACGGCTGACGCGGCACGTCACACCGCAACAGGTCTTGAACCGTTTTCATGCACAACTATGCTGTAAGAGTCGAGGCCGATTACTCGAAAAGAAACGCCTCCAAAGCTCAGATCATTACGCGCAGCAGCCGTCCAGGGCGGGCTGGCGCGTCAGGATGAAACCAGAAAAGTACGGTGTCGGTATGTTGCGTTCCACCCGCGCGTGGCTGATGCCATGTCTGTTCGGAGCTTCGCTCTGGGTATGGAGTGCCCTTTGCACGGCGGCTCAGCCGGCGTCCGCGCCGTCATCTGCGTCATTGGCGCCGGCGGCTTCCGCGCCCGTCGCTGCGAGCGCGACGCGCCGGATCGATCTGACCAACAAGCCCTGGCGCGGCGATTTCGACGGGATGGTCGAGCGTCGCATGATTCGGGTTCTCGCGCCCTATAGCCGCACGCTGTACTTCAATGACCGTGGACACGAGCGCGGGGTGACTGCGGACACGGTGCGCGACTTTGAACGATTCGTCAACAAGACCTACGCCGAGCGTCTCGGCAAGCGTCCGATCACGGTCGTCATGATCCCGACGACACGCGACCGGTTGCTGTCGGGCCTCGCGGATGGCATTGGCGATATCGCAGCCGGCAACCTGACAGTGACCGAGGATCGCCTGAAGCAGGCTGACTTCGTTACCGCGCACGCGCTCAAGCCAACGCGCGAACTCGTTGTAACGGGTCCGAAGTCACCCGCGTTGTCCACGCTCGATGACCTGAGTGGCAAGACAGTCGACGTCCGCCGCCACAGCAGCTATTACGAGAGCTTGAGCGCATTGAACAGCCGCTTCAAGCAAGCCGGCAAGCCGCCGATGCGGATCGTGCTGCTGCCGGACGCGCTTGAGGATGAAGATGCGATGGAAATGTTGAACGTCGGCCTGCTACAGATCCTGGTCGTCGATGACTGGAAGGCGCGCATGTGGGCGCAGATGCTGCCGCAGATCAAGGTTCACGACAACATCGCGGTGCGCGAGGGCGGTGTCATCGGTTGGGCTATTCGCAAGAACAGCCCCCAGTTGCAGGCGGTGATCAGCAACTTCTATGAGAAGTTCATCAGGAAGCAGAGCGTGGCGGAGGTTCGCCTCAAGCAATATGTGCAGGGCGTCAAGCAGATTCACAACAACACGGAGAGCGCGGAGCTCAAGCGATTCAGGCAGACTGTCGCCTTCTTCGAGAAGTATGGCCAGCAATATGATTTCGATCCGCTGATGCTCGCGGCCCAGGGGTTTCAGGAGTCGCAGCTCAATCAGGATGCGAAGAGCCGGGTGGGCGCGGTCGGCATCATGCAGCTGATGCCGGCCACGGGAAAGGAGCTCAACGTCGGGGACATCAAGGTCGCGCAGTCGAACATTCATGCCGGCGCAAAGTACCTCGATCAACTAATGACCCGTTACTTCCAGGATGCCCATTTTTCAGAGGTAGACCGGCCGCTGTTCGCTTTCGCCAGCTATAACGCTGGTCCGGGGAACATCGCGAAGATGCGCAAGGAGGCTGCGGCCCGCGGACTCAACCCCGACGTCTGGTTCAACAACGTCGAGATTGTGGTGGCCGAGAAGATCGGCATCGAAACGACCACGTATGTACGAAACATCTACAAGTACTACGCTTCCTATCAGCTCCTCAAGGAAGCGCAAGCGCAGCAAAGCCGCACGGTTCAGCAGCTGCGCCGCTGAACACGTTGCACAAATAGCGCGGACGGCTGCTCCTTCGACGCGCGGCGAGGTTGCTTCGCATTGCGCGGGACGCGTCGATCACGCGACGTGGGTCGTGACGACTTAGCCGCCAAAAGGTCCATCTGAGGGCCACAGAGGGTCGGCACGGCACACGGTGAGACCAGGCGGCGCCATTGCCGCCAGGCGATGTCTTCCCGTCCGTGCTGCCGTGCTGCCGTGCTGACGCGATTGAGAGACAATGGTCAAACCCACGGGTGCCTGGACCACAGGTGTGAAGGTGCGCGCCACTCGCCAGCGTATGGTCGGAAGATCGCCCGACACAGTGACGCGGACATAGCAGCCGGAGTAACGCCCGGTCGCCCGTGGCATTCATTCACCACACGCATTACGAGCACTGGAACGAGGCGGGCGCTCATGAGCGCTCGGTACACTCACCAGACGATTGGAGTGGCTAGCTCTTGCGAAGCTATCCGGTCGGGTCCAAAGACGCATACGAGGGCCGCTCTCTGAAGCAAAACTTCGTGCGCGCCCGATCCGCAACCAGGCCTTCATGATGGTCCACGGGGGCGCCCGTTTATGGTTTGGCGCGGATATTCATCGCGCGGACTCCGAAGCCATTGATGCTATTGCTATTGATCTTGCATTGCGCCGATCAGTGCGGTTCGCCGAGACACGCCGGCGACGTCGACGATGGGCTCGGTGTCGGCATGGGCTTCGGGAAAGCGATCGACACATTTGATCTGTAACAGCGTCCACCAGATGCCGGGCGGATTGTGACCGAGCCACATTACGGTCGCAGCCGCTTTGGTTCGGAGACTCCATTGTCGCCAGTCGGCGCCCGTTGGCGAAAAATGGCCGTATCTGTCGGCGTATCGGGTCGGGTCCAGGCCGTAGCGTTTCAGGTAGGCCGGATTGAGGCGCTCGTCGGGCGCAAGCTGCCCATGGGCGATGCGCACCTGTTCATGCCTTTCGTCCTGACTGAAATCGCTCACCGCGCGGCTGACGACTGATAACTCGTACAGCAGCGCCCCGCCCACTGCCAGAGATGTCGCGGCAATGCAGAGCACGAGCACCAAAACGATTCGTCGTCCCGCTATTCGTGCGCGAGCCATTTCCTTTCTCCCGGTTCGCCATGTAATGTAAAGAACGCATGCGATTCTGCGTGGATTTCCAGCCGACTTGTCCGGATCGATTCATCGACGTTGGTTCGAGGCGGTGTCCGGAAGGACGGGGCCACTCCAGCCAGCCACAATCTGCGCGATCGCGGTGTAGCATTCGATGGTGTGCGCATTGCTTCCTGGAATCCACGAACCGGCAGGGATTGGTCGGATAACCAGATCTTTCGTCTTGGTGCCGAGGACACGGTAGTCGGGGTGCATAAACCGGACAGACCGAAGGAAAGGCCAGGAAACAGCCTTGAGAAACGCGCTGTCGCGTCGGCCCCGGCGAGAGTATCGATGGGAAACATGATGTCAATCGAGTGGAAGCACCGCGTCCGGTTGTTCATCCAGCGTCTTTGGCAGCCGACCAGCGCGTGCATGACCTGCATGCCGGGTAGCTGGGGCAATATCTTGAGTCTTGCCCACTGGACGATTGCATTGCAAACAGGTCTGCTCACGGGAATCCTCGCCGTACTTTTAACTTTCACCCCGTTGGCGAGGCTCTATACGCGGCGATACGGCAATGCGCTGATAGTCGGCTTCCTCACTATGTTGGGCGACGCGTACTCGCACCCGAATCACTATGGTGTTCCTTTTGCAGAGGCGGTCGTAACTGGTGTGATATCGGGGCTGCTGACGCTGGCTGCTTCATATATTTTTGAAGACCGCGCCCGACGCCTTCGCGCGGCATGCGCTCGGATTTCCCGATTGCTGGTTCACTGACGGTGCACGAGTTATCGCCACGTCAACAGAGGCTGACGAACTGCCGAACGCGGCCCATCCACGACGTCGGTCCGCAACTTCGCGAGGGCATCGGCAGCGCCGCGCCGGGGCCTCGCTCGCACTGAAAATTTGGGTCGACGAGATTCGAGTTCACCGATTGCCGTTCGTGTAACGATTTATCCGCAAATCTCTCCTATCCTGTCATGGTCGATTCAACATGCCTCGGCGGGCCTCGCGACCGGTGCTTGAACTACTCCTGCGCTTATGGACTATCTCCTCGCTCTCGCTGTCGACCCGGCCGTCTGGGCCGCGCTCGTGACCCTCGTGGTCATGGAGGTCGTCCTCGGTATCGATAACCTGGTTTTCATCTCTATCCTCAGCAACAAGCGCTGCCGCCATCGCAACGGGTCCGGACACAGAGGATTGGCATCGCGCTTGCCCTCGTGATGCGCCTTGCACTGCTCGGCACGGTTGCATGGATTGCACACTTGACCCAGCCTGCGTTATCGCTCTTCGGCCACGCCTTTGCCTGGCGCGATCTGATTCTGATCGGCGGGGGACTGTTTCTCGTCTGGAAGGCGACGGGGGAAATCCATTATCACGTCGCGAGCAATGAAGAGGGGCGTGCCACAAGCGCCGAGGGGCCTACCCGTCTCACGCCACGCTCCGCAATCGGTCAGATTCTGGTGCTCGACCTGGTATTCTCGGTCGACAGCATCATCACGGCAGTCGGCATGACCGAGCATGTGGTCATCATGTACATCGCTGTCGTCGTGGCCGTCGCGGCCATGATGTTCGCGGCGGGTCCGTTGTCGCGATTCATCGATCGCAATCCGACGATCGTGATGCTCGCACTGAGCTTTCTGGTGGTGATTGGCATGACGCTGATCGCCGAAGGCTTCCGCACGCACGTTCCGAAGGGCTACATCTACGCGGCGATGGCGTTCTCCGCGTTCGTTGAAGGCATGAACATGCTGGCAAGGCGCAAGAAGTGGAAGCGCGAACAACAACGGGAAACTCACGATTGCGCGAGTTAGCGGATGCGCGCGACACTGCAGCCGCATCGCTGTCAGGCGACATTCCGCGTCCGCTTTAGATCTCGGCATCACGTTTGCAACTTGCCGTTGTTGCTCGAAGCGCGCGCCCTTGCGCAAGAGAAGGAAACAGAGTGGTTTCCATGGGCGCTCAAATGGTCTCGTCGCAGGCGCCGCCAGGTGCATGCGGTCTATGAGCGTGATCTCGGACCCGATAGTGCAACTAAAGCAGAGGCCACGAAGTCGTTCGACCCGGGGTCGGGCTAGAGCAAGGTGCCCGATCGCGATAGCCAATAACAGGTTCGCGTATGGCGCGAACCTGTTCGATTCCAGCGAGGTGAATCATGAAAATCTGCGTATCGAGGCCGTGCGTACTTGCTGCGGTGCTGGTGGTTGTCGTCCATGGCAGCGCATTTGCGAAGACCGAAACGTGCCATTCCACATCGAAGAAACAGATTGCTGCACTTTTCGATCGCTGGAACGATTCGCTGAAGACTGGCAATCCGGATAAGGTCGTAGCGAACTACGCGCCGCACTCCATCCTGCTGCCAACCGTCTCCAACAAGCCACGTTTGACCGTTGAGGAAAAGGTCGACTATTTCAGGCATTTTCTCGAGAACAAACCCGTCGGCACGATCGATTTCCGCGAGATCATGATCGAATGCAACACAGCGGTCGATGCGGGTCTCTACTCGTTCAAGTTTGGGGACGGCTCAATTGTGAAGGCTCGCTATACGTTCACCTACGAGTGGAATGGGACCAAATGGCTGATCACCAGCCATCATTCGTCGAAGATGCCCGAAGGCGAGTAAGCGACACGCGCGCGGCTAGCGCTCACGCTCGCAGCGCAGGTCGCGGATGGCGCGGCGTGTGCCAATGACGCGACCGCCGGATCAAGGCCTGTTGCGAGCCGCGCGGCATTCGGGCTTCCGAAAACAGACGATCGCGAGTATGGCGATGAGGCCCGCGCGGATCAGTACATCCAGCGATCCGCGCGCACGCGACACGAACACCCGCGACCGTCGCCCACGTTTACATAGAAGCCGCTTACATAGAAGCCGCTTACATGCCGCCGAACGGCTTCTTCACCGTCAGCTTGTTCGTTACGGAAGTCACGCCCTGCACGCCCTTCGCGATCTCCGCAACCTTGTCGATCTGCGAAGCGTCCTCGACCGTGCCGTTCAGCGTCACCGCGCCGCCTTTCGCGATCACACTGATGTTTCCTGCGTCGATCTCCTTGTGCGCCCCCATCGCGGCATAAATCTTCCGACGCAGCGCGCGATCCGCTTTCCTTCCTGTTGCGGGCGCCGCGGCACCGGACGCCGTCATTGCGGATGCGCCCGGCGCAGTGGCCGGCGCGCTGGCCGTCTGGCCGGGCTGGGACCATGCACCGATGGACATCGCGACGAGCAATACGGCGACCGCCATTTCGAGTACCTGAATGCTTTTCATTGACTACTCCGTTTTATATATGTGTGACGCAATCAGAAGACATGGCGAATGCCGACCATTGCCGCCGTGGTGGACTCGCCCGGCGCAACAGGAGCCCCGTAGATGATCGTCTGGTTCATGGTCCCCTTGTTGCTGACATAACCGACTTGCGCGTAAGCCTTGGTCCTTTGCGACAGGTTGTATTCCGCGCCCACTGCGAACTCGCTCGAATGGTTCGACGAATTGTTCTTGTCCTTCAGGTAGTAGTAGCCGGACGTGACCTTGAAGCGCGGATTGAACTGGTAGCCGAGGCCACCCGACACCATTTCGAAGTCTGCGGTATTGCTATGGGCCGGGTTCTTGCCGACGCCGTACGAGGCCGAAAACGAAAATCCGCTGATCGTGTACATCGCTCCGAAATAGTAGAAGCGATTGTTGGCGAGTCCTGTCGCGGGCACTGCGGGAGCCGCCGGGTAGGTCAGCGGGAACGGATTGGTATCGTGTCCGTTGTAGTACACGGCGGACAGATTCAGACCGTAGTTCGAGTACTTGAGCACGGCCGACTCGCGCGTGCCGCCCTGGAACTGGCCTGCGACGCCGCCCGGCGCGTATTCGAGCGCAAGCGAGGCGCCATAAAACTTCGGCGAGTTGTAGACCAGCGCATTGCTGTCATAGAGGGCGCCGATCGGCGCATTCGTGCTCGTGCCGGGCCAGCCGGCCGCCTGATTGATGCCCAGCCACGCAGTCAGGATACTGCCGAAATACTGTGCGCCGCGCACATCCGTTTCAGCCATCGCGTAGATCATCGGGATGATCTGCCGGCCGGCGTCGAAAGTGCCGAACGGACCGGACACGCCGATCGTCGCGAACTGGTTGAAGATCGCGGTCGTGCCCGGCGTATCGGACAGGCCGAACTTGCCGTTCGTGGCGTTGAATACGCCCTGCAGCTTGAAGTTGACCTTGTAGCCGCCGCCGATGTCTTCGCTTCCCTTCATGCCCCAGAAGCTGGCATAGATGCCGCCGTCCTTGAGCTGATAGACGTGACCCAGGTTGGGCGCATGCGGCTGAAACGTTGCCGCCGAGGTGCTCTGATACAGGAACCCGGTGTCGATCACGCCATAGAGCGTAACGGACGATTGCGCATGAGCGGCCGTGGCGAAAATCGCCAGTGCAGCAGCGCTGCTTAACTTCATTTTCATTCAGTCTCCTCCAATCCTGGAAGCGCCGGGCGAACCCGACTGTTTTTTCATTGAATAGAACTTTGTTGTTAAAGACCCGATGCATCAGGCCGTCAGGTAGTAGTCTCCGAACTGGTCACGCAACAGGTTCTTGAGCACCTTCCCGGTTGCGCCAAGGGGAACGGTATCGACGAACACCACCGCATCGGGCTTCCACCATCTCGCGACCCGACCATCGAAGAAGCCAAGCAGTTCTTCCGCGGCGAGCGCGCTGCCCGGCTTCCTCACGATCAGCAGCAGCGGCCGCTCGTCCCACTTCGGATGCCGTGCGGCGATGCACACGGCAGTCGTGACTTCCGGATGCAGGCACGCGACGTTTTCGATGTCGGTCGAACTGATCCATTCGCCGCCGGACTTGATGACGTCCTTGCTGCGATCCGTGATCTGCATGAAGCCATCGGCGTCGATCTTCGCCACGTCGCCCGTCGGAAACCAGCCGTCACGCAGATGCGACGTGTCGCTGCTTCCGAAGTACTGCCGGACGACCCACGGTCCGCGCACGAGCAGATCGCCGGCCGCATGGCCGTCCCACGGCAACTCCTCGCCGTCCGGGCCGACGATCTTCATGTCGATGCCGAACACCGCGCGTCCCTGCTTCGCCTGAATGGCATAGCGCTCGTCGGTGGGCAGAGAAAGCTGATGCGCCTTGAAGCTGCACACCGTGCCGACAGGGCTCAATTCCGTCATGCCCCATGCGTGCAGCACATCGACTTGATAGCGCTCCTGGAACGCCGCCGTCATTGCGGTCGGACACGGCGCGCCGCCGATAATCGTGCGCCTCATCGACGAGAACGCCCCCTCGATCGCGTCGACATGCGCAAGCAGTCCTTGCCACACAGTCGGCACACCCGCCGACAGCGTGACCTGTTCGGTTTCGATCAATTCATAGAGCGACTTGCCGTCGAGCGCCGGCCCCGGAAACACTAGTTTCGCGCCGACCATGCAGGAGATGTACGGCAGTCCCCACGCGTTCACATGGAACATCGGCACGACGGGCAGAATCACATCGCGCGCCGAACAGTTCAGCGAATCCGGCAGCGCCGCCGCGTAGGTGTGCAGCACAGTCGAGCGGTGGCTGTACAACACGCCCTTCGGATTGCCCGTTGTGCCCGACGTGTAGCACAGCGACGATGCGCTGTTCTCGTCGACGAGCGGCCAGTCGAACTCGTCGTCGTGAAGATCGATGAGATCCTCGTAGCACAGCAGCATCGTGGACAGGCCGTGCTCTTGCGGCATGTGCGCGCGGTCGGTCATCGCCACGAACACCTTCGGGCTCTTGACGCGCGGCGCGACGCTCTCGATCAGCGGCAGAAATGTGAGGTCGAAGAACACGACGCGATCTTCCGCGTGCTCGATGATGTACGCGAGCTGATCGACGTGAAGCCGCGGGTTGAGGGTATGCAGCACGGACCCGGACCCCGACACGGCGAAATACAGCTCCATGTGCCGATAGCCATTCCACGCCAGCGTCCCTACGCGCTCGCCCGGCCTGACGCCCAGGCTTGTCAGCGCGTTTGCCATGCGGCGCGCGCGCTGCGCGAGATCGCGATACGAATAGCGGTGAATGTCCCCTTCGACCCGGCGCGACACGATTTCCTGTTTGCCGTGATGGCGTTCGGCGTGCATGAGCAGCGAAGCGACCAGCAGCGGCTGCTGCATCATCAAACCTTGCATCCTTCCTTCTCCTGATTGGTGGTAGCGTCCGGCTCATCGAGGCTGACGACCAGTTGCCCATCGACTGTCCGCACCGGGAAAGTTGTCAGGCTCAAACCGCTCGATCCGTCCATGCCCGGCATGCAGCCTGTGCGCAGATCGAAGCGCAGTCCGTGCGCGGGGCAACGCAGCACGCACCCTTCCAGCTGTCCGCTCGCGAGCGAGGCGCCGTTGTGCGGACACGAGTTATCGATTGCGTGAATCGCGCCGCCGATGTTGAAGAGGACGATGCTGCGTCCATCAACGAAGGCGAGCTTCCGCTGGCCGGGCGCGAGGTCATCGGCAAGGCCGATCACGATCTGACGTGACATCTCAACTTCCTTTCCTGATCCGATGCGCAACGCGGATCAAAGCAATTCACGGATCAGCGTCTGCGCCAGCGGCCATTCGCCAAAGCCCGCAGCGGGATTCAGATGGCCGACTTCGCCGAGGTCGACGAGGCGGCTGCCCCAGTCTTCCGCCATTGCACGCACACGCTCGAACTGCGCGAGCGGATCGTTGCGGCTCGCGCCGACGATGCTTGGGAACGGCAACGGCTTGCGCGGGATCGGATGCCAGCCGTTCTGCGCGAGCGCATCGATGGACGGATAGCCTGCCGGCAGCGGCGTTTCGAGGTCAGCAGGCGCCGCGAGCAGCGCGCCGTGAATCTTGCGGCTGTGCTGCTGCGCCCAGTGCACGGTGATCATCACGCCCGCGCTATGCGCGACCAGGATCACCGGGCCGTCGATCTTCGCGAGCGCCGCGTCGAGCGCCGCGACGCGTGCCGCGCAACTGAGCTTGTCGTGTTCGAGCGGCGGCACCGAGGCAGCCTTCGGCAGCTTTTGCTCCAGCAGGGTCTGCCAGTGTTCCGCGACGTGGTCGCGCAAGCCGGGCACGATCAGGATGGTCGGCGTCGTATCGAGAGTCATGAAGCGGTGTCCTGCGTGATCAGTACGGCTTGTCGCCGATAATGCCCGCGCGTTCCATCTTGCGATGGCACGGCGCGTAATCCATCACCGCATAGTGCTGCGTGCTGCGGTTGTCCCAGATCGCGATGCTGTTCTTCTGCCAGCGCCAGCGCACCTGATACTCGGGGATGTAGGCCTGGCTGATCAGATAGCGCAGCAGATCGCCTGCGCCCGGATTCGCGTCCTGCCCGAAGCGCACGCGCGCCGGCGTGTGATAGTTGGTGATATGGGTGGTGAAGGCGCTCACGAACAGCACCTTCTCGCCCGTCTCGGGATGCGTGCGCACGACGGGGTGCTCCGCGTCCGGAAACTGCTCTTTCAACGCAAGGCGCTTTTCGATCGGCATCGCGGCGCCGAAGCTCGCCTCGATGCTGTGGCGGGCGCGAAGTTCCGCGATCTGGCTCTTGATGTAATCTGGCAGCTTCTCGTATGCGAGGACCATGTTCGCCCACATCGTGTCGCCGCCGACGGGCGGGCACTCCACGCAGCGCAGAACCGCGCCGAACTGCGGCGCTTCGCGCCAGGTGGCGTCCGCGTGCCACGCATTTTCGTAGCGGTCGTTAGGCTGATCCGGGTTCTTGTAGATGCGCACGAGGCCCGGATGCTCCGGATCGCTGCCCGCGACGGGATGATCTTCCAGTTCGCCGAAGCGGCGCGCAAACGCCACATGCTCGGCGCGCGTGATGTCCTGGTCGCGCAGGAACAGCACCCGATGCTTGAGCAGCGCTGCGCGGATTTCGGCGAACAGCGCATCGTCGTGGATCGCATCGGCGAGATTCACGCCGACCAGTTCCGCGCCGATCGCGCACGTCAGTTGTTCGATTCGCATGACTGTTTCCTCAGATGACGAAAACCGACGAGCCCGTCGTCTTGCGCGATTCAAGGTCCCGATGGGCTTGCGCTGCATCTTCGAGCGCGTAACGCTGGTTCAGCTCGATCCTGATGCGGCCCGCCGCGATGTGACCGAAGATCTCGCCGGCCAGATCGTTCTTCTCGGCGGGGTCGGCGATATAGTCGGCGAGCGCCGGGCGCGTCAGATAGAGCGAGCCCTTCATCGCCAGCATCTGCGGATTGAACGGCGGGATCGGGCCGGACGCCGTGCCGACGCAGACCATCAGACCGCGACGCTTGAGCGAATCGAGCGAGGCCTCGAAGGTGTCCTTGCCGACGCTGTCGAACACCACGTTCACGCCGACGCCGCCCGTCAGTTCGCGCACGCGCTTCGCGACGTCTTCCCGGCTGTAGTAGACGATGTGATCGCAGCCATGCGCGCGGGCCACTTCGCCCTTGGCCTCCGTCGAAACCGTGCCGATCACCGTGAGGCCGAGCAGCTTCGCCCATTGCGACACGATCAGGCCGACACCGCCGGCAGCCGCATGCAAGAGGATGGTATCGCCCGCCTTGAAGTCGTAAATACGACGCATCAGATACGCCGAAGTCAGCCCTCGCATCGTCATGCCAGCGGCCGTTTCGCACGAAATCGCATCGGGCAGCTTGATGAGGGGAGCCGCGGGAATCAGGCGTTCGGTGCTGTAGGCGCCGAGCGTGTTGATAAAGCCGGTATAGGTCACACGATCGCCGACCGCGACGTTCGTCACATCGGGGCCGATGGCTTCGACCACGCCCGCAGCTTCGACGCCCATCCCCGCAGGCAGCGGGACCGGGTAAAGGCCGCTGCGGAAGTAGGTATCGGCGAAATTGAGGCCCACTGCCTCATGGCGCAGGCGGACCTGTCCGGGGCCGGGATCGCCCACTTCGACGTCCTCGTAGCGCAAGACTTCGGGACCACCCGTTTCGTGGAAGCGCACTGCTTTTGCCATGTTGAATCTCCTATCCATTACTCGAACTACAAAGTCCGTTTCGTTTCGTCTGTCGCGCAACTTCGGGCTGCTGCGTTGAAAGCGCGCCGCCGTTGCGCGTGTCGAGCGCTATAGTCAGCGCATCGCCTGCTCGCGCAGAGCGTTCAGGCGGTCCAGGTCGCCTGCGTAATTCCGTTTGCCGATAAAGAATGCGATGGCCGCGACAAGAGGCGCGAACGGAACGAGTTGCAATGCACCGAGCAGCCCGATCCGGTCCGCGACCATTCCCGTCAGCACGGCAGCGGGCGCGAGACCCAGCAGGTTGTTCGCGAGCGTGAGGGTCGCAAACGCCGATGCGTGAATCGACGGCGGAGTGAGGTTCGCCACCATCGCGCCCGACGGACCGCTCGCACCTGCGCAGAAGAACATGCCGATGCCGATCACAACGAGTTGCAACGGACCTGCGGGCATGTGGAAGCCAATCGCGAGCAGCGTAAAGCACGCGAGGCAGAACGCGATCGCGGCGAGCCATTTTCTTTCGCGCACGTTCTTGCTGAGCCGGTCGGCCAGGTTGCCGCACACCACCATGCCCACGCCCGTCACCAGCACGAACGCTGCCGCGCTGATGGCCGCCTTGCCCGTGGCCATGCCGTAGTAGCGGTTCAGGAAGCTCGGCATCCACGCCCAGATAGCGGCGGGAACGAGCAGATGAGTGCCGCTGCCAACATAAGCGCACACAACGGACTTCGTCGAGAAGAGCCCCTTCATCAGCGCGCGGAAGCTCATGCGCACGCCAGGCCCTTCCGACTGCCGGTTCGCGCCTGCAGGCTGCAACGGCGCAAGACGCTTTTCGGTGACGACGAACCGGTAGCACACGACCAGCACGATCCCCATGACCGCCATCGCGCCGAACGCCGCGCGCCAGCCGAGATGAGCCGCGACCGCGCCGCCGGCCGCCATGCCCAGCACCGAACCGAATGCGCCGCCCGCCATGAAGGCGCCTGTGAGCGTGGAGCGCAGCCGCGCCGGAAAGATGCTCAGCACGACGGCGATTCCGACACTGCCGTACGCCGCTTCGCCGATGCCGACGAAGGCGCGCGCAAGCAGCATCTCGCCGTAGTTCGTCGAGATCGAACAGCCCAGCGTCGCGATACTCCACATCGCCGCCATCAGGACGATGCTTTTCACGCGGCCCCAGCGATCGGCGAGCACCGACAGCGGAAACGTGAGCACGCCAACCATCAGCGCGACCACGCTGCTCAGCGAACCCAGCCGCGCGTCGGAAAGATTCCACGTAGCCTTGAGCAGCGGAAACACGGCATTCAACACTTGCCGCGACATGTAGTCGGAAAGCAGCAACCCGACCGTCAACGCAAATACCACCCAGGCATAAGCGCGCACATCCGTTTGTGTTGTCGTAACGTCGCCCGTCGTGGGCTCGGCATGCTGCATGAGCATGATTTGTCTCCTTCCCGTCCGCCTCTTTGTCGGCCGTCCCCGCGTTCTTGCCAGTTGGGCAAGGCGGCCGATTATGGATATGTCCTGATGCTCCCCGGCACGCGCCGGAGAGTCCTGCCTTCGAAGCCCGGCATCGGTCGATGCGCCCGCCGGGCTTCAATCTGTCACGCCGCGCGCAGCGGCAGGTTCCTCACGCCCGTCTGGCGATTCGGCGCCATGCCGTTGGCGGCAAGCGTCTCGTCGACAGTCTCGTACTGGACGCCGATGCGGTAAATCTCGCGCGCTTCCTTGCCGCTGGCAATCTCGCGCCCGAGTTCACGCGCGACGCGCACGCACTGCTCGATCTGCTGCACCGATGTGAAGCGCTTGCCGTGCTGGTCGATGATCGTGTCTTCGATGCCGCAACGCGGATGCAGGCCCATCGACATCGCCATCATGTTGAACGGCAGCACGTTCTTGAGCAGCGACTCGGCCGTGAGCGTGCAGCCATCCGGCGCGCGATGCACGAAGTTGAAGAAGTTGAACGGGTTCGGGCCGTCGAAGCCGCCGCCGATGCCGATCCACGTCAGGTTCAGCGGCCCCTTGTAGACGCCCTTGCGCACGAGGCGCTCGAGCGTTTCGAGCGCATGAATGCCCGTGAGCTGGAAGTGCGGCTGGATGCCCGCGGCCTGCAAGCGGCGCAGATGCTCCTCGACCCATGCCGGGCCCGCCGGCACCGTCATTTCGCTGTACGCGGCCATGAACGCAGGATTCGACAGCGAGGTGCCCGCCAGGTACTCCGGATAGAGCAGCTCCATGATGTTCATCTGCGTGGTGTTGATCGCGACCGTCACCTGATCCGGCGCCGGGTCGAGATCGGCCAGCATGTGACGCGTATCGTCGGACAGCCACTTCGCGGCCTGCCCTTCGTCTTCCGGTGCAAACGAAATCGAGCCGCCGACCTGGATGATCATGTCGGGCACGGCCGCGCGCACGCCCGCGATCAGCTCGTTGAACTTCGACAGGCGCTTCGAACCCTTGCCGTCCAGTTCGCGCACGTGCAGATGAAGCACGGTGGCGCCGGCGTTATAGCAGTCGACGGCCTTCTGGATCTGCTCGTCCATCGTCACCGGAATATCTTCCGGAAAGTCTTCGGGCATCCATTCCGGACCGTACGGAGCGGTGGTGATGACTACCTTGTCCTGATTCTCAGGGTGCAGCGAATCGTCGAGAAACTGCATGTCTTCCTCCGGATGTGAATGAGGTTCCGATGCCGCGAGGGTCGCGTGAAAACGGAACATCTCGAATCGTCGTGCTCGCACAATACGGCATCCACGCGCTAGACTTTTATGATCAGGCGCCATCCTTTTAGCGATCCGTGCCACTGCGTGTTAACACCAATATTTGGCCCGCAGTGCGCATCGCATCGCCGAAAGGGAAGGCGCAGCATGTATGAAGAGACTGCGGAGAAAGAACAATGGAAACGATGCTCGGGTCGATCGCCATGAACGGCTATTTCGATGTGACGCGGCGGCTCGGACTGAACCCCGTCGAGCTCGCGCAGCAGGCCGGTATCGATCCCGCGGCGCTTGCCAATGCGAGCGATCGCGTGCCCGCCGCCGCCTGCTGCCGGCTGCTGGAGCTCACGGCAAACAAGGCGTCGTGCCCGACCTTCGCGTTGCAGATGGCCGAAACCCGGCAGAAGTTCGGCACTGGCGTCGTCAACGTGCTGCTCGCGCACAAGCGCACATTGCGCGAGGTACTGCTCGCAGCAGCCGAATACCGGCATCTGCTCAACGAAGCCTTGGCCATCTACGTCGAGACGACAGGCGAAACGGTCACGATTCGCGAGGAACTCGTCGTCGCGCCGGGCACGCCGACGACGCAGGCGATCGAGTTGGCGCTCGGCGCCCTCGCGCGTCACTCGAGCGCGCTGCTCGGCCAGTTCTGGAAACCTCGCGCTGTCCATTTCACTCACGCCGCGCACGCGGACCTCACGTTTCATCGACGATTCTTTGGCTGTCCGCTGGAGTTCGGCAGCGACTTCAACGGGTTCGTGTGCGCCACGGCCGATCTCGACTACCCCAATCCCGCAGCGGACCCTGAACTCGTGCGATACGCCGAGAGCCTGGCCGCTCCCCTCAACGCGACAGGGCCGGATTCCACCGCGCTCGAAGTGCGCAAGGCGATCTATCTGCTGCTGCCCCTCGAACAGGCCACCGTCGAACTGGTCGCGCGTCATTTGGGCGTGAGCGTGCGCACGCTGCAACGTCAGCTGAAATCATCCGGTACGAGCTTCTCGGATCAAGTCGAGGAAGTGCGGCGCGAGCTTGCTGTGCGCTACATGAGCAACCCACGCTATCCGATCGGACGCGTCGCGTCGCTTCTGGGTTACGCGCAACAGGGATCGTTCACGAACTGGTTCGTCGCAAACTTTCAGATGACGCCGCGCGACTGGCGCGCCAGCCAGGCAAAATGACGGGTCGGCGCGCGGGTCTCGTGAGTGCAGGCGAACACCACATGCCGCGTTACGCGAGCGGGTAGAACTCGATCCCGGGCTTGCGCACGCTGATCCGCGTACCCGCCGTGCCTTGCGTGATCGCGACGATATCGCGAAGCGCGCCGATCACGGCATCTTTGCCCGTCTTGCGTGCGAACTCGATGGCGGCCTGGACTTTGGGCCCCATCGACCCCGACGCAAAGCCCAGCTTCTCGAGTTCATCCGGATGCGCCTGGCCAATGCCTTTTTGCGTCGGCTTGCCCCAATCGACGTAGGCAGCGTTGACATCGGTCGCGATGATGAGGACGTCCGCCTCGAGTTCCTGTGCGAGCAACGCGGAGCACAGATCCTTGTCGATCACGGCTTCCACGCCGCGCAGCTTGCGGTTTTCGTCGTAGCACGTCGGGATGCCGCCGCCGCCCGCGCAGATGACGATGGTGCCCTTCTCCAGCAGCCATTTCACCGGACGGATTTCGAAGATGCGCTGCGGCCGCGGACTCGCGACCACGCGGCGATACTTGTCTCCATCCTCCGCAATGCTCCAGCCTTTTTCTTCCGCCAGCTTCTGCGCCTCTTCCTTCGAATACACGGGACCGATGGGCTTGGTCGGATGCTGGAACGCCGGGTCCGCGAGATCCACTTCGACTTGCGTCAGGATCGTCGCAAACGGGACTTCGAACGGCAGCAGATTGCCCAGTTCCTGTTCGATCAGATAGCCGATCATCCCTTCCGTCTGCGCACCGAGCACATCGAGCGGGTACGGCGATACGTCCTTGTAGGCCGCGCTTTGCAGCGCAAGCAAGCCGACCTGCGGACCATTGCCATGCGCGATCACGAGTTCATTGCCCTTCGCCACACTGGCGATCTGCGTGGCGGCAATCTTGACGTTCTCGCGCTGCTGGCTCTCCGTCATGGGCTGGCCGCGCTGCAACAGCGCATTGCCGCCCAGTGCGATGACGAGGCGCATAATGCGATCCTCCTGCGGAATGCCTGGCCGTGCGGCACGCGTGCACCGCACGGCGACGAACATGGGGCGAAACCGATACGGTCAGATATCGGCCAGAGTCGAGACGAGGATGGCCTTGATCGTATGCATCCGGTTCTCTGCCTGCTCGAATGCGATGTTGTAATCCGACTCGAACACGTCGTCCGTCACTTCGATCCCGTTCGCCAGGTCTGGATAACGCTCCGCAATCTGCTGGCCGACCTTGGTCTCGCAGTTGTGAAAGGCTGGCAGACAGTGCATGAAGCGGGTTCGCGGGTTGCCGGTCGACTCGATCAGCGCGCGGTTCACCTGATACGGCAACAACGCCTTGATCCTTTCGTCCCAGGCTTCGACCGGCTCGCCCATCGACACCCACACGTCGGTGTGAATGAAATCGACCATTTTCACTGCTTCTCTCGGATCTTCGGTAAGCGTGACGCGCGCGCCGCTTTCCTTTGCGAATTGCTGGCATGCAGCAACGTGCGACTCATGCGGCCATAGAGATTTCGGCGCTGCAACGCGCACGTCCATGCCGAGCTTGGCGCCGATCAGCAATAGTGAGTTGCCCATGTTGTTGCGCGCATCGCCGAGATACGCATAGCTGATGTCGTGCAGCGGCTTGTCGGAGTATTCGCGCATCGTCAGCACGTCGGCGAGCATCTGCGTCGGATGATATTCGTCCGTCAATCCGTTGAAGACCGGCACGGATGCGTAGCGCGCCAGTTCCTCGACGATTTCCTGACTGAATCCCCGGTACTCGATTGCGTCGAACATGCGGCCAAGCACACGCGCCGTATCCTTCATGCTCTCCTTGTGTCCGATTTGTGACGATGTCGGATCGATATACGTGACGTGCGCGCCCTGATCGTGCGCGGCGACTTCGAATGCACAGCGCGTTCGAGTGGATGTCTTTTCGAAGATCAATGCAATGTTCTTGCGCTGCAAATGCTGTTGCTCGGTGCCTGCGTATTTGGCGCGCTTGAGATCGCGCGACAGATCGAGCAGATAGCGCAGCTCGCGGCCGCTGTGATGCATGAGGCTGAGAAGACTGCGGTTTCGCAAATTGAAAGCCATGAGTTGTCTCCATCGACGGGTGGCTGAGCGTTGGCTCGACTCGGGCAAACGCCTCAGTAATCAACGGGATCGCGCGCAATCGGGCACGTCATGCAATGCCCGCCGCCGCGGCCGCGCCCAAGCTCGCTGGCCGCGATCGTGATCACTTCGATGCCCGCCTTGCGCAGCAGCGTGTTCGTGAACGTATTGCGGTCATAGCCAACGACGACGCCGGGCTCGATGCACACCATGTTGTTGCCGTCGTCCCATTGCTCGCGTTCCGCCGCGAACTGGTTCCCGCCCGTTTCGACCACGCGCAGTTCCTTCAGTCCCAACGCATCGCCCACCGCCTTGACGAAGGGCTTGTCTTCGCGCTGGATGCTCATGCCATAGGAACTCTTGTCGTCGGGCCTGATCGTGAACGTGATGATCTTTCCGACCACTTCCGGGAATATCGTCACGAGATCGCGGTCGCAGAAACTGAACACCGTGTCGAGGTGCATGGCTGCGCGCGACTTCGGCATGCCCGCGACCAGCACCTGTTCAGCCGCGCCTTTCTCGAACAGCGCCCGCGCGACCTGACCGATTGCCTGCCGCGATGTGCGTTCGCCCATGCCGATCAACACGGTGCCTTTGCCGACCGGCATCACGTCGCCGCCTTCCAGCGTCGATGCGCCGTGGTCCTTGTCGGGATCGCCGTACCAGGTCTCGAAGCTGGCGTTGGCGAACGTCGGGTGAAACCGGTAGATCGCGGCTTCGAGCAGCGTCTCTTGCCGTCTCGCAGGCCAATACATCGGATTGAGCGTCACGCCGCCATAGATCCAGCAAGTCGTGTCGCGCGTAAAGACCATGTTCGGCAACGGTGCAAGCAGGAAGCTGGAGTAATCCAGATATTCACGAAAGAGCTTGACGACGGGCGCATCGCTGCCGGGAATGTCGTCGAGCGAGACGCCGCCAATCAGAAATTCGGCAAGCTTGCGCGACTCCAGTTCGTTCATCCACGCGCGCACTTCGTTGCTTAGCCCTACGCCAACGCTATCGTCGGAAATCCTTCGGTCGAGTATCCATTTACGCGCTTCGGGATTGTCCAGCGTCTGCGTCAGGAGGTTGTGCACGTCGAGAACTTCTACCCCGCGCTCGCGCATCTTCGTTACAAAGTCGAAGTGATCCCGCTTGGCCTGGCTCACCCAGATGACATCGTCGAACAACAGCTCGTCGCAATTGCTTGGCGTCAAGCGTTGATGAGCCAGTCCGGGCGCAGAAACCATGACCATACGCAGCTTGCCAACCTCGGAGTAGGCTCCGAGCCTGGTGACCTCTGTATTCATCACTGTCTCCTATATGCGAATCAGAGCGTCTCGGCTTGCCGATTGCAACGGAAGCCCGCTTATCGACTTACTGCCTTCAGGCGAAAGACTGTTTGCGCGTGTTCATTGACAGAAAGTCATCACACCGGCGATGGAGCCATGCGGCTTCGATCTGCCGCTTTGCAACACGCGTGAAGTGACGTGCGGCCAGAATTTTATTTATGCGGCTTCATCTCGGCACGCGCGGACTCATATCAGGCAATGAACGAAAGCGAAAGCGCGCCTCGGAGATGCTCTGTCTAGTTGTTCTTACAGTTCCTACGGAAAAAACCGGCACGTCATCTGCAGATCATTCTGGTTGATAAAACCACATTGTTCAAGATTCTACGTGATCCGTATATCAGCTATTGCGAGTGTCGAATTGCACGACAGTAATTGAAAATATACGCGAGATATTTTCTAAAAAATGAATGACCAGACATCGATACTTGATGAAGCAGCGATACTCAACCAATGCAAATACGAATGGGATCTGCTTGATTCGCTATGCCAGGTTCTCGCGTAAACAAAAAAATTTGCAATAAGCGACAAGCTCGCCAACTATATACCTAGCACCTACGACGACTATATCGATGCACCTCTGGCAGCCCGCTTTCGGGCTCCAGTAACAGCCGGGAGAGACCCGCAGAAAGGTATCGCCACGCCGCCTTCTGCCAGATGACCACTGACATCCGGAAACCACGGTAGTCCCCGGTTGTGCGTTCTGCCTTCCTGTTACTTGTCGATCTGAATGAACAGTCGCATTGCCGAAAGTTGACGGTACATATTCCTGCGCCGGACGTCCGCTGACGTCCGGCGCATCGGCGTCAAATCAAGCTGATTCGCGAAGCCGGTTGAAGAAGGAGTGACCATGGTCCCTCGCCTTTTGAAGGCGCCCACCATCCCGATTCCCTTTCACAAGTTTCTGAAGGTAGTCGCGATCGTGGACCGAAATGACGCGCAAACGAGCGAGCTACTGGAGCAGATCACGACGGAGCACTTCCGCGTCGAAGTGACGGATAGCTTCACACGTGACGTCAATGAAGACGCCGACGTCGGCGCCTACATCGTCCTGATCGACGGCGCCCGCCTGGAAGCGGCGCGGAAACTCGCCGCTGCGGTGCGCTCGCTAGGCTTCCGGACGCCGCTCTGGGCACTCGCAAACTCGCACCATCTGTCGGATCTCGCGGTGACAGCGGGACTCGGCGAAGTCGACGGCTATATCTATCTCGGACAGCAAACGCCCGCCTTCTACGCCAAGCAGGTCATGGCGAGCCTCGTCAAATACGGCTTGAGCCTGTTGCCGCCGTTCTTCGGCGGACTCGTCGCGTACGATGCCGAGGCCAATATCGCATTCGACTGTCCGGGGCATCAGGGCGGGCAGTTCTATCGGAAGTCGCCGGCTGGACAGTTGTTCTTTAAGCATTTCGGCGAAAGCATCTTTCGCAATGATCTGTGCAATGCCGATGTCGATCTCGGCGATCTGCTGATACACGAAGGCGCGGCTGCGGAAGCGCAACGTCACGCCGCCGAAGTCTTCGGCGCGGATCAGACGTACTTCGTTCTGAATGGAACCAGCACATCCAACAAGATCGTGACGGGCGCCGTTCTCAAACGCGGCGATCTCGTTCTGTTCGACCGCAACAATCACAAGTCACTGCATCAGGGGGCTCTCGTTCAGGCCGGCGCGATTCCCATCTTCCTGCCGACTTCGCGCAACGCATTCGGGATGATCGGCGCGGTCGACTGGCAAGCCTGGAACGAAGACTATCTGCGCGAGCAGATCCGTAACAGCCCGCTGGTCAAGGACCCGGAACGCAGCCACGCGGAACGCCCGTTCCGGCTCGCATGCATTCAGCTCGCAACTTACGACGGGACGATCTACAACGTCCGCAAAGTCCTTGAGAAGATCGGCCATCTATGCGACTACGTGCTGTGGGATGAGGCGTGGATCGGCTACAACGCATTCCATCCGCTGTTCGACGATCACAGCCCGATGCGCCTGAAAGATCTGACACCGGAAATGCCCGGCCTCTTTTCGACCCAATCCGTTCATAAGCAGGGGGCCGGCTTTTCGCAGGCGTCGCAGATTCACAAGCGAGACGACCACATCCGGGGACAACAGCGTTACATCGAGCACAAGCGCTTCAACGAGTCGTTCCTCATTCACACAAGCACATCGCCTTTCTATCCGCTGTTCGCGTCGCTCGACGTCAACGCAAAAGTGCATGAAGGAAAAGCGGGCGAAGTGCTGTGGGACAGCTGTATCGAGCTTGGCATCGAGGCGCGCAAAAAATTCCGCCAGTTCGCCCGCCACTATCAGGAGACAGGCAAGACAGCACAGGAACAGTGGTTCTTCGATCCTTTCGTTCCCGACGTCGTCGATATCCGCAATTCTAATTTCATGGCGGACGCATCGAATATCGCGTGGGAAGACATTCCGACCGACGTCATCAAGCGCGAGCAGCAGTGCTGGGAATTCCGCCCGGAAGCGACCTGGCACGGCTATACCGGCTACGCCGACGGCTATGTGATGGCCGATCCGAACAAGCTGAATCTGCTGACGCCCGGAATCGACCGGAGCACAGGCGAGTACCTGAATTTCGGCGTGCCCGCGACGGTCGTGGCGAACTACCTGCGTGAAGAAGGAATCGTCCCCGAAAAGTGCGACCTGAACAGCATCCTCTTTCTGATGACGCCCGCAGAAGACGAAAGCAAGCTCAATACGCTGATAGCGCGGCTCGTCAAGTTCAAGAACCTGTGGGATCGCGATGCCTCGCTGGCTGAAGTGCTGCCTACGCTGTGCGCCGCGCATGGCGAACGCTACGAGGGCTACACGCTGCGGCGCGTGTGCAACGAAATGCACAACTTCTATCGCGAGGCGAACGTCAAGAATCTGCAGCGGCTGTGTTTCCGCGCGTCGAGCTTTCCGGAACTCGCGATGTCGCCGGAAGAAGCGTATGAGGCGCTCGTCGCAAACCGGGTCGAGTATGTGCCGCTCGACCGTGTCAAAAACCGCGTCTCCGCGACTCTGGCGCTCATCTATCCGCCAGGAATCGGTGTCGTGCTCCCCGGCGAGCGTTGGGATGACCGTGCCCAACCGATGCTGGATTACTTCATGGCGTTCCAGGAATCCTTCAATCGATTTCCGGGCTTCAATTATGAAGTTCAGGGCGTGTTCCAGGAACGCGAAGACGGTCGCATCCGCTTTTATACCTACGTGGTCAGTGAATAACCGACAAGGAAAGCCACTAAGGAGTGTGCGCCATGGCTGCTCAACCGAAGAAGATGAGCGTCGTGCAACTGACGTTCATCGTTACCGTAAACATGATGGGCTCGGGCATCATCATGCTGCCCACCAATATGGCGAAAGTCGGCGCCATTTCACTGCTGTCGTGGGTGGTGACGGCATTGGGCTCGATGGCGATCGCTTATGGCTTCGCGCAGGCGGGCATTCTCAACCAGCGCGCGGGCGGCATGGCGGCATACGCTGAAGACGCTTACGGAAAGCCCGGCTACTTTCAGGTGTTCTTCCTTTACTTCCTGTCGCTTGCGATTGCGAACGTCGCCGTCGCGAGTTCGGCGCTCGGCTATCTGGCTGCCTTCTTCCCCGTGCTGACCTCGTCGCCCGTCGCGACGTGCGTCGGCGTGATCGCGCTGTTGTGGCTCACCACGGTCGCGAACTTCGGCGGTCCGAAGCTGACGGGGCGCATCGGCTCCGTCACGGTCTGGGGCGTGATTCTGCCCGTCGGATTCGTGTCGATTGCCGGATGGTTCTGGTTTCACACCAGCACCTTTGCCGCTGCCTGGAACCCGCAAGGAATGCGGCTCATAGAAGGCATGGGCTCCAGCATCTCGCTTACGCTGTGGGCATTTCTCGGCATGGAATCGGCGGTGCAGAACTCGTCGGCCGTCGAGAATCCGAAGCGCGATGTGCCGCTCGCCTGCATGTTCGGGACGCTGGGCGCTGCAATCATCTACGTTCTTTCGACGACGGCTATCCAGGGCATCGTCCCCAATGCGGACCTCGCGAAATCGACGGGGCCGTTCGGTCTCGCTTTCGCGCACATGTTCAGCCCGGCGGTCGGTTCGATCGTGATGGCGCTCGCGGCGATGGCGTGCGTCGGCTCGCTGCTCGGCTGGCAGTTCACGCTCGCCCAGACCGCGAAAGACGCCGCCGACAGCAACATGTTCCCGCCGATCTTCAGCAAGGCCAGCCACAACGGCGCGCCGATCGCGGGCATGATCATCATGGGCATCGTGCAGTCGCTGATGGCGCTGTCGACGATTTCGCCCAACCTGTCCGAACAGTTCGCGGCGCTCGTCAATCTGGCCGTCGTGACGAACGTGGTGCCGTATATCGTGTCGCTATCCGCCCTCTTCGTCATGATGCGCGACGCGGGGACGGAACCTGCCGTCTATAGACGCAATGGTGTGGTCGCCGTCATCGCGATGGCGTACTCCGTCTACGCGCTCTACGCGTCCGGTAAGGACGCTGTGCTGGGCGGCATGTTGGTCATGGCGATCGGCTACGTCATCTATGGCTTCATCGCGCCACGGCTTTCGCTGCTGGGCGCGAAGGCGCGCAAGCCGGCAATCGCCGCCGCGAGCATCATCGCGTTCGCGGTGCTGTGCGCGCCGGCGCCGCGTCCCGCACACGCAGCCGGAGCGAGCGCCGTCCCGTCGGGCGCGCTCGCGCGGATCAAGCAATCGGGGAAGATCAACATCGGCTATGTCGACGTGGCCAGCCCGTTCGTGTACCGGGATAACGAAGGCCGCGCCGTGGGTTATCTCGCGGGCTTGTGCCAGGGCGTGGCGGAACAGATCAAAGGCGGACTGGGCCTTCCCGCGCTGACCGTCAACTGGACGCAGGTCTCATCCGACGACCGCTACCGCGCGCTGCAGGAACGCCGGATCGACCTGCTGTGCGGCGACGCTGAAACACTGACGGGCCGCAAGTTCATCAGCTATTCGGTGCCCGTCTATCCCGGCGGTATTGGCGCGCTGATGCGCGCCGACGCATCGCCCGGACTCAAGGCCATACTCAGCGGCGACACGCAGACCAACCGGCCGGTATGGCGCGCATCGCCAGCGGAGATTCTCAATGCGCAGACATTTTCGACCATCAAGGACTCGCCCACGCAGCGATGGCTAAATGACCGGATCAACGAGTTCAAGCTGACAGCGCACGTCGTCAACGTGTCGAGTTATGAAGAGGGTGTGCGGCAGGTGCTCGACCGCAAAACCAATGTCTTCTTCGCGGAGCGGCAGATTCTTCAGGATGCGGTCAAGCGGAGCACCGCGTCGGATAGCCTGTTGATCCTTCAGCGCCGCTTCACCGTTGTGCCCGTTTCGCTGGGCGTCGCGCGCGACGACGAAGACATGCGCCTTTTCGTCGACAGCGCGCTCAGCAAGATGTACGCATCGGGCGACTATCGCGGGCTTTTCGTGAAGTGGTTCGGCGAGCCGGATGAATACACGAAGAATTTCTATCGTCTTGCTGTCTTGCCCGAGTAAGTACCCGGGGCCCCGGCCTGGCGTCCGCTTTCATCGCGCGCCAGGCCGCTTGCTGTCAGAACGCGAACCAGGGGAGTGCACATGTCCGCCTCGTCCGAATCCATCTATCGCCGCCTTGGCATGAAAGCGTTGCTGGTTCATCACGAGGTCGATGCCCGCACGGCGAGTGGCCGCGCCGCCCAGTCGCTTGCAGCCGAACTGGAGGAGCGGCGCGTGCGGGTCGTGATAGCGACTTCGGCCGACGACGCCGTGTCGGTCATCCGGTCCGATCCGCTGATTCAATGTCTGCTGCTGGACTGGGAACTCGAAAGCGACGAAAGCCATCGACAGGCTCAGCGCGTGCTGGATGCGCAGCGGGTGCGCAGCGCGACCGTGCCGATTTTCCTGCTCGCGAGCCGCACGAGCGCATCGACCGTTCCCGTCGACGCGATGCAAAAGGCCGACGACTTCATCTGGATGCTGGAAGACACCACGGCGTTCATCGCGGGAAGAATCGTCGCGTCGATCGAGCGCTATCGCGAGACCGTGCTGCCGCCGATGTTCGCCGCACTGGCGCGCTTCTCGAAGGTATTCGAATACTCGTGGCATACGCCGGGTCATACGGGCGGCACGGCCTTCATGAAGTCGACGGTCGGACAGGCATTCTTCGAGTTCTTCGGCGAACAACTGTTCCGCTCGGACCTGTCGATTTCGGTCGGGGAACTCGGCTCGCTGCTCGACCACAGCGGCCCCATCGGCGAAAGCGAACGTTATGCGGCGAGAGTCTTCGGCTCGCATCGCACGTATCACGTGACGAATGGCTCGTCGATGTCGAATCGCGTGATCCTGATGGCGAGCGTGACACGCAATCAGATTGCGCTATGCGATCGCAACTGTCACAAGTCGTCCGAGCACGCGATGACGATGTCGGGCGCAATACCGACCTATCTCGTGCCCTCGCGCAATCACTACGGCATCATTGGTCCGATCATGCCCGAGCGGCTCACGGCCGCGGCTATTCGCCTTCTGATCGAACAGAACCCGCTCGTCAGGAATCGCGATGGCGTCGATCCCACGCCGGTTCATGCGCTCGTGACGAATTCGACGTATGACGGACTCTGCTACAACGTGACGCGACTGGAAGAACTGTTGGGCGAAAGCGTCGACCGGCTGCATTTCGACGAAGCCTGGTACGGGTATGCGCGCTTCAACCCGCTCTACAAGGACCGCTTTGCGATGCACGGCGACCCCGCCGATCATGACGCTTCGAAGCCGACGGTGTTCGCGACGCACTCGACGCACAAACTGCTCGCGGCGTTGTCGCAGGCATCGTTCATCCACATTCGCGACGGGCGCAATCCGATCGAGCACGCGCGCTTCAACGAAGCGTACATGATGCACGCATCGACCTCGCCGCAATACGCAATCATTGCATCGAACGATGTCAGCGCCGCGATGATGGACGGCCCCGGCGGCGAAGCGCTGACGGGAGACGCGATCCGCGAGGCAATCGCGTTTCGCCAGATGCTCGGCAGGCTTCATGCGCAGTTCGACGAGCAAAGCGACTGGTTCTTCAACGGCTGGCAACCCGAAATCGTCGTCAATCGCCACACCGGCCGGCGCACGCCTTTCCATGAAGCCGACGAAGAACTGCTCGCGACCGATCCGTCGTGCTGGGTCATGCATCCCAACGATGCGTGGCACGGCTTCGGGACCATCGAAGACGGCTACTGCATGCTCGATCCGATCAAGGTGTCGATCCTGACGCCCGGTGTTGCGCCGCAAGGCGGGCTGTTGCCCGTCGGCATTCCGGCATGTGTCGTGACGGCTTACCTGGATCGGCACGGCATCGTCGTCGAGAAAACGACTGATTTCACGATTCTGCTGCTGTTCTCGATCGGCATCACGAAGGGCAAATGGGGAACGCTCGTCAACACGCTGCTCGACTTCAAGAAAGACTATGACGCCAATCTCGCGCTCGATCAGGCATTGCCGGCTCTGGTCGCACGCTATCCGGAACGCTATAGCCGCCTCGGATTGCGCGATCTCTGCGATCTCATGTTCCGCGCGATGGGCGATCTGAAGACGACGGAGATGATGTCGCGCGGCTTCTCGACGCTTCCCGATCCGGAATACAGTCCGCAGGAGGCATTCGAGCTGCTCGTGCACAACCAGGTGGAAACGCTGGACCTGTCGCAAATGGCGGGCCGCACAGTGGCGAACGCGGTCGTGCCCTATCCGCCCGGAATTCCGCTGCTGATGCCCGGCGAGAATGCAGGCCCCGACGATGGCCCGTTGCTCGGTTACCTGAAGGCGCTCGAAAAATTCGACCTGCGCTTTCCGGGCTTCACTCACGATACGCACGGCGTCGAAGTCGAGGATGGAGTCTATCGAATCGCCTGCATACGGAAACCGTAGGGATTCGCCGCGCGCACGGCGAAGGGATCGGCCTTGGTCACGAGTTCTGGCGAACCAGCTAGAACATGCCGCGCCGATTCGGATCGCGCATTGGATCAGGCGACTTCTGCGTTTGCCGCACAACGCCCTGATCGTCGAAATAAAAGTTGAAGATCATGTAAAAGACGTTGCTTTCCTGATAGCGGTACGACCAGACCTCGCGCTTCATTAGCGGGAAATACGATGTCTCGAATGGGCGGCCAAAATTGACGAGTACATCGTCGCGTGTCCACTTGCCGACTTCGGCGCGATAGAACTCGCTTTCCTGAAGCACCTGGCGGGCGCTCACCATTCTTCCGGAAGCGTCGAAATCGGCTGCCGTCGTTGTCGTGCCCATCGGCTGGGTCGGCCACATCAAGCGCTTGCCGCCATCGGGAAGATTGTAGGTTTCCTTCGGCGGTCCCAGGCGGGCAATCACCGTCGACTGGTCCGCGCCTGCTTGCAATTGCTGATAAGGCTGCGCGCAGCCGAGCAGCGCCGATGTCAACGCAAAAAATAGTACGAGTGCGGCCCGGTTATTCATCACCTTTCTCCCGCAGTGACAGTTCATCGCAGCCGGAGCGACCGCGAATTCCTTGTTAGCGACGCAAGATTCGAAGACACGAGCGGCCCGCGGCATCGAGGCGCCTACGGTTGGCATGTGCTACGGCGCATCCGCGCTGCCTGGCTGTGACGCCGCGCGCAAAGGCGTGGCGGTGCCCGGCGCGTCCGGTTGCTCACGGGATGAAGCATCACGCCCGCTGTTCGGCATGATGGTCCGAAGCAGAACGAAATCCCGTTCGGGGTCGGGCATCGCGATGATCGCGTGCAACGTCACTCTCGTCGCCCAGCATGCGTCCGACGGCGTCGCCATCGATGGATTCGACGTGTATGACGCGAATCGCGCCAGGTTCGTCTGATCGCCGTGAAGTTCCGCGACGAGCGTGCGCGTCAGTTGCCGCTCGGCGGCGGCGTACTGTTGCGGCGTCGGACTGGGGACGGGCGCATTCGACGCATCGCTGAGCAGAACCTTGAAGAGAAGATTGAAGTACTGGTCGACGTCGGAATCCGTCATCTCGCGCAGCGAGACCTGATTCATCACCGCGCGCATGTTGGAAAGACCAAAGCAGTTGACGGGGACGAGCTCGTCGAGGAACTTCGTCACGAGCTGCACGTACTTCAGTCGGTCCGGCGGTGCGAGACGGACGAGTCCTTGCGACATCAGGTCCTCGCGTGCGGCAGGATCGAGAAAGATCTGCCCGACGCTTTGCGCTCCACCAGCGATGCCCGCCGCGATGACGGGGTCATCGCGGATCTTCTCCACCCATGCGACGATGATGCGAGCCTTGTTCGAATCCGGGTCGATGCCATGCCTGAAAAACAAGGCATCCAGATCGGCCTGTCCCGAGTCGGCACTTGCCGCCGCAGCGGGATCGACAGGCGGCGGACGTGCGTCCGGATTGCTGCGTATCGCGGCACTGGCCAACGCCGTTGCCGCCAGTGCGATGATCAGCGTCGCGGCGTGAGAGGCGGAACGTCTCATGTTGCCTCGCGGTACTGAAGCGCAATACGCGTCTGTTCGCCCGTGAACGTCCGCACCCAGGCCGGGACGTCAGGGCTGCACCTTCGTCCAGGCGGGTCCGGGATCGAACGACGACATGGCCTTCGCCTTCGATGCGCCATCCGGGCCGAGATCGCTTTCATAGACCTGCCCGGCGTGACTGACCATGAAGCTCTTGATCCCCGTCTCTCCGTACCGGGCTGGCCATGCAATGACGGCAAAGCCGCCGAACAGCTTGCCATGCGCGACGTAGTCGTATGCGCCGCCAGGCGCATGCGGGCCTTGCGACGTCAGCAGCCTGTAGTGGTAGCCGTGATAGCCGGCGTCCTCGGCATTACGCGCGCTCGCCTGAACGAAGGCCGGTCCGAGCGGGCTCGGTGGCGCGTCCGGTGGCGTAGGCCAGTACAGACCGTCGTGCTTCCCCGGTGAGCTCGACATCTTCGACGCATACGTCAGCAGGCCCACGCCGTCGTGATCGGTAAGCGCGTACTCGCGCTGCGCGTCGTAGATCGCAAGCATCGTCTGGATGACGGCGAGCTCGTCTCGGCCGATACGGCGCAAGCGCATTTCCTCCGCGCCCGCTCGCATGTCGAAGTGCCATCCGTTGCCGCTCTTCACGAGCGGAATCGGGAAGGTCCAGCCGTCGTTACCCACTGCAATGTGCGCATGGCCGTTATCCGTCTGCTCGATCTGATGCGACTTGCCCCATTCGTCGAGGAAGCGGCTGCGTATTTCGGCGCCGACGGGCGGAATCAGATCGCGAAAGTTGCGTCCAAAAATGGATTGCAGCGTGGCCTCCTCGTTGTTGCTGATGGCCTCGCCGAACGCGTTCATCGCGGCATCGGGAGTGCTGAAGTCCTTCTCCGCATGCGCGAACGGCACGACGCCCAAACACAGCGCCAGCGCGACGGCGACAGCGCTCGGCGCCTGCTCTGGCAAGCCCAGCCGAAATCGTGACGATGCTTTCATGCTCGCGTCTCCCTAGCGTCTTCCGCCACGTCCGCCGCCGCCCGCGCGCATGCCGCCGCCGCTTGGTCGATTGAAGCCCGAGCCCTGCGTGCTGGAGCGTCCCCGGTCATAACTGCGCTGCGTCGCGCCGCCTGCGCCTACGCCCTGAAATGCGTTGTCGCGGCCGCCGCTGAAACCGCCGCCACCGCCGCCCGCGCGATCGCTGGCACGCGAGACGTCGCCCGTGCCCGCGCGGTTCGAGCCGCCGCCGAAATCGCCGCCGGCCGATCTGTCCGCAACGCCCGCGCCGCCGCCCGCGCGATTGCCGGCATTCGACCTGTCCGCCACCGATGCGCGATTGCCCGCGTTGGACCTGTCCGCGGTCGCGGCACGGTTGCCTGCGTTGGCTCTGTCCGCCGTCCCCGCGCGATTGCCTGCGCCCGCCCGGTCGGCTGTATTGACGCGCCCGCCTGCGCCCGTATCGCGACCGCGGAAATCGTTGCGCCCCTCGGCGCCGCCGACGTTGCGCGCGTACTTGTCGCGGGTCGCATTGTCACGATAGGCCACGCCCTGGCGATGGCTCCCATCGTGCTGCCAGCGCCCGCCCTCGACCTTGGTGCGGTCGAAATTGCGGTTGATGTTCGCGGCTTTGTTGACGTTGATATTGACGTCGCCGCCGCCCCAGTTGCAATTGCTGAAAATCGCGCCGGCGGCAGCGAGCCCGATCCCCCACGCGAACCCCGTCATCAGCGCTTGGCCCGGATAGTACGCCGGGTACGGCGGCCAATAGGTCGGCGGATAGGCGGGGTAACTCCACGATCCATACACGACGGTCGGGTTATAGGCCGGCACGTAAATCACCTGCGGATTCGCCGGTTCGATCTTCACGATCGTTTGCCCGCCGCCGGCGGGAGGCGGTTCGACGACCACGTTCTGCTGCTCGTTCGACTTGAGGTTGCCCGAGTCCTTTGCGCGGGCGCGCAAGCGCTGAACGGCGGCGAACACGTCTTTTTGCTGCGCGAGAAACGCGTCGCCGAGCTTCTGGGTCCAGTCGAGCTTGTCGTTCATCGGCTCGAGAATTTGCGGGAACGCGACCAGCGATTTCACACTGGTATCCCACGGCTCGTTTTCGACGGCCTTGACGGCGGCGTCCCCTTTGACTTTCGGATTAGCCTTCACCCAGCGCGCCGCATGCACGATTTCCAGCGGATACGTCGATGCCATCAGTACCTGCGCGAGCACGGAATCCGGATAGAGCGCAATCGGCGCGACGAGCGCTTCGAGTTCTTCAGGCTTGAACGACGCGGGCTGTGGCGATTCCGGTTGCGATTGCGTTTGGGCGCGCGCAGCTCCCGCTCCCAACGTCAGCGCGACAAGCAGAAGCCACAGGCACGAGACCTTGGCTCGTCGCTGGTTCCACAGGGACATGGCCGCTCCTTCAGACGGTATGACAGGGGTCCCGACTAATCGGCCCTGTCTGGACTGATGGCAATTGCAAATGGGTTTGCAGCGGATTTGCGGCGTCGACTCAATATGATGTTAGAACATTCGTTGCGTTATGGATGCAAATACTCGGCGCACTGAAGCAACGAATAATGGCTGTGATTGTTGCGTTTGATAAAACTTACTCCTCTCTTGTCGCCATCTCATGGCAGCGTCGATGAAGAATGGCACGGCGGCATCTAATGAGCTAATCTTTGCGCGGGACTTTGAAGGGTATCGTTTCTGGCGATCGAATCGCACCATCGTCGGTCTGACTACCCGGCACTCAACCAGGGGGACCTTTTGAAGGGATCTCCATGAACGCGTTCATGCGGCGCGAAGCCAGCCATGCTCTCGTCGCCGCCGAATAATCTCGCGCTTCTCGCTGCCGGCTCGCGCGCTCCGAAGGTACGCACTGTCGCAGAACGTGCGATGCGCCGCGCTCACGCATGGCTGGTCGCAACAGGCATTGTCATGCTGTTGGCGACATCGATGGTCCCCGCTGCCGCCGGACCTCTGCCCGCCGGGTTGCAGAGCATCCTCAACACCGCGAAGGGAGCATCGGCACAACCCGCCTCAGCGGCACAGGCCGCATCCGCCGCTGCGCCCGCCAGTCAGGCGGAAATGACGCGCTCGCTAAACAACCTGATCGGCACGCTCGACAACGATACCCAACGCAAAGCGCTCGTCGAGCAATTGAAGGGACTTCGCGATGCCACGCAAGGTGTCGCGCCCGTGCCGCGCGCGCAGACCAATAGTGATCTGCTCGGCGCGATTGCGTCGGGCATCGCATCGGTGGAAACGAATCTGAACGGCGGCGGGACACCGCTTCATTTCTGGGCGGCCCGGTCCAGCGGGGCGGCTAGTGATCTGCGAGCGATTTTTATAGGGTCAAGGGGCGAAACATTCGTCGAGGTTCTGGTTGGCATGGCCTCGACGCTTGCGGGATGGGGCGCATGTGCCGGCTTGCTGATCTATCTGCAGCGGTGCGTCCTCGCGCGCCATGGTCAGGATCTCGCGCTGGAGCCGAACCCGACGTCGATTGGCCTGCTGATCTTTGCGTTGCGGCAGTCAGGGCCGTGGATCATCGCCTTCATTGCGGTACTGGTGTTCGTGCGGGGAATGCCTGATGCGCTTGGCCGCACGCTAGGGCTCGTGATTGCGTACGCGATCGTCGCGGGTTCGATTTTTTCGGTGATATGCCTGATCGTATTTTCCGTGTTCAACACGGCGCACCGGCGTGTCGCCGTACACCGGCTGCTGGCTCGCAGCCTCCGGCCGCTCTTCGCAATAGGCGCGTGCGCGGCGCTCGGCGACGCGGCAGCCAACACTGACGTCACGCATCTTCTCGGCGCGAACCTTGCGGGGCTCATATCGAGCCTCGCAAATCTGGCCGCGGCCATTTTGTGCGGATTCTTCGCGGTTGCCTACCGGCGTCCCGTCACGCATCTGATCCGCAACCGCCCTTATTCGCGAAGGCGTGACCACAAGCTCGCCACTGAAGCGCTCGATATCCTCGCATCGCTGTGGCACATCCCGATTCTGCTGATCGCGATAGCTTCCGTCGTCGCGATCATCGACGGGCGCGGCGAAGAAGGGAACGTGTTGAGGCCGTCGCTGCTCAGTGCGCTGTTGCTCGTCCTCACGCTGTTCGTCTCGGCGCTGCTGCTGCATCTGACGCGTCGACGCGAGACCCGCGCACAGCGCCGCGCGCCTCATCTGATGCGGCTCTTGCGCTTCGCGAGCACGCTGCTCGTCCTCCTGATGTGGCTCGCGTACATTCGGTTCGAAATGGAACTGTGGAGCGGACCGATTGCACGGCTGATCAAGCACAGCGCGATGACGCCCGGATTCAGGCATGCGCTCATTGCAGTCGTCGCGACGGTCTTCGGCGCGTGGTTCATGTGGATTCTGATCGACACTGTGATTCTCGAAGCACTGGGCCCGAGCAGTTCACGCCACAAGGCGCTCGATCCCGGCGTGCGCGCACGCACGATGTTGCCGCTCGTGCGCAACGCGATCTTCGTGACGGTTGCAAGCCTTGCTGCCGTCATTGCCGCCGCCAGCCTGGGCATCAACCTGACTCCGTTGCTCGCGGGTGCAGGCGTGATCGGGCTTGCGGTCGGCTTCGGGGCAAAATCGCTCGTCACTGACCTGATCACGGGACTCTTCATCATCATCGAGGAGACGATCTCGGTGGGCGACTGGATCGACGTCGACGGCGGCCACGCGGGTACTGTGATGGATCTGACGATCCGCACGGTCCGGCTGCGCGACGGACAAGGCGCGGTTCATACCATCCCGTTTTCGCAGATCAAGATCGTGAAGAACCTGTCGCGTGACTTCGCCAATGCGATATTCGAAGTGCGGGTTCCCTTCTCCGCGGACATGGATGAAGTGACACGCCTGATCGCGGCAGTCGGCGCCGATCTGATCGAGGATTTTCGCTTTCGCAACGAAATACTCGGACCGGTCGAAGTGTGGGGGCTCGACCGCTTCGACGCCAATTGCATCGTCGTGAAAGGACAGATCAAGACGCGGCCGCTTCAGCAGTGGAGCGTTGCGCGTGCTTTCAACGCGCGGCTCAAGCTCAAGATGGACGCGGCCGGCATCGAGATCCCTCTGCCGCAAATGCAGCTTCACACATCGCCGAACGAGCGCAACGTTTGGCCGCAGACTGACGATCTCACTCATCGCGAGAACCGACAGGCAATGGAGACGGGCAATGTAGCCCGACGCAGTCCGGACATCGCTGTGCCACAGGAGCTTCGCGTGCGGAAGGAGGCGACGCTCGCCGAGTCGCCTGCCGGCCAGACGGCTTCTACGTCGTCGACAGGCTCCGCTGGCGACGATAGCGTCCATAAGCGAGGCAAGTGACGGCTCATGTAGCGCTCTGGGAATGCGGCCTGTCGTCGCGCCTCGATTGTCAGGTCACGCGTTGCCTGCGACTCCTGTCCACGCCTGTCGGCGCGCGTCGTCGTGACGACAACGCGCGCCCATCGATGCGCCGGTCAGTGTGCCGATCAATGCGCCGGCCTTGCGTGTCCGTGGTCGTCCATCATGCGCCCTTCGTCATATTCGCGCGAGATGTCCTTGTTCGTGTAATCGCCCATTCGCCAGGAGGCGACGAGGCTGAACAGCGCGCACACCAGGATGTAGCCCGCAATGGCATAGCCCGAGTGGTAGTACGCGAAAAGCGCGGTCGCAATCAGTGGCGCGGGACCGCCCGCAATCACGGAAGCCAGCTGATAACCTAGCGACGCGCCGCTATAGCGCAGACGCCCAGTGAAGGACTCCGCGATCAACGCCGCCTGCGGACCGTACATCATCGAATGCGGCACCAGCGAGAGCACGATGGCCACGAAGATCCACACCGGGTCCTTCGTGTCGACCATGGCGAAATAGACAAAGCCGAATATCCCGGCCGCGGCGGCGCCGATCATATACATCCGCCGCCGCCCGATGAGATCCGAGATGTGACCGAAGAACGGAATGGTGAAGAACTCCAGAACGGAAGCCGCTAGCACAGCCGTGAGCAGCATGTCGCGCGTCGCGCCCAGCGTCCTGACGCCATAGGTGAAGACGAAGGCGGTGAAGATATAGAAAGGCGCCTGCTCGGCCATCCGTGCAAAAGCGGAAAGCAAAATATCTTTCGGCTGTTTGCGCAGTACTTCGAGCATCGGCGCTTTCTCGATCTTCTGCTCAGAGAGGAGCTTCGCGAAGATCGGTGTTTCGAGAATATTCAAGCGGATGTACAGGCCGATCGCGACCAGCACGATGCTGAGGAAGAACGGCACTCGCCAGCCCCACGCGAGGAACGCGTTGCCCGACATCTGGCTCAACGCGAGCACGGCGAGGTTGGCGATGAACAGTCCCGCCGGCACGCCGAATTGCGGCCACGAAGCGACGAAGCCGCGATGCGAGTTGGTACGCGCCCACTCCATCGACATCAGGACCGAGCCGCCCCATTCGCCGCCGACGCCCACACCCTGGATGAAGCGCAGCACCGTCAGAATGACGGCGCCCCAGATGCCGATCGTCGCGTAGGTAGGGACGAATGCAACGGCGAACGTCGCGAGCCCCATCAGCAAGAGCGTGACGATCAGCGTGGCCTTGCGTCCAATGCGATCGCCGTAGTGGCCGAAAATGGCTGCGCCGACCGGCCTCGCGATAAAGCCGACGGCATAGATGAGAAACGCTTGTAGCGTACCGACAAGCGGGTCGGACTCCGGAAAATACAGCTTCGCGAAAACCAGGCCGGTGACGATGCTATAGAGGAAGAAGTCGTACCATTCGATCGTCGTGCCAATCGTGCTGGCAATCACGGCGCGGCGTAGCTGACGCCGATAGTCTTCAGCGGTAAGGGGCATGGCCCCTTGTTGCGTGGCAGCCATTTCGACCCCCTAAAAAGGGCAACATCCTTTATTGACATTGGGTCAATTGAGAGGTTCCGAAATGGATCACAACATGAGTGATTCCGATCTGCTCGCAATACCTTAATGGTTACTACCAGGCAACGTAATTCTGCCTCAAATCAGGCATTTTTCGACGAATTAGATAGGTGAACCTGGAAGATGAATAATCGGATGAACCGGCAACCATCTTTCAGCTTTGCCGTTCCCATAGGTCCTGAAGAATAGCGACGGCCGCGTTCGCTGCGACCTGACAGCCCAGCACAATATGTTCCTCGGCCGTATCTTCGATGAAATCGTGACTGACTCCGCCGATGCTGGGCACGAATAGCATGCACGCCGGCAGATGATGCGCGAGCACCTGGGCATCGTGGGAAGCGCCGCTCGGCATGCGCTCCCAGTGCCCCGGCGCGAGTGCCTCGGCGGCACTTGCGAGATGCTGCTGAAGCGCGCTGTCCATGACGACAGGCTCTTCCGGCTGATCGCACGCGATGATTTCAACCGTCACCTTGTGTGCCGCGTTGAACTCGCTGACGAGCGTCGCGAGCGCAGCCTCCATTGCATTGAGCCGCTGCGCGTTTGCATCGCGGAACTGCAGGTACATTTCGGCCTGGCCCGGTACGACGCTGAACGAGCCGGGGTCGAGATCGATACGCCCTACCGTCCAGACCGTGTCGGCATCGGCGAGCGTGCTGAACGCTTCGTCCATCCGCGCGATGAACGAGACGAGAGCCGCGCCGGCATCGCGGCGAATCGACATCGGCGTGGTACCGGCGTGATTGCGCTGCCCCTTGAAGCGCAGCCTCAACTCGCGTATGCCGACGATAGTGGTCACGACGCCAATCGACTTGCCAGCGGCTTCCAGCCGTCCGCCCTGTTCGATGTGCGGCTCCAGGTAGGCTTTGTGCCGGCTCTTGTCGACGCGCACACGCGGCGTGCCGTCGAGCCCGGCGTTAGCCAGTGCGTCGCGCAGCAGCAGCCCTTCCCGATCCCTCGCGTTGAGAATCGACTCGTCGACGGGCTCCCCGACAAAACTGCGGCTGCCGAGAAAGGACGAGAATGTGCCTTCTTCATCCATCCACGACGCGACATCCACGGCCAGATGATGGGTCGCATCGCTTTCCGCCAGCGCGCGAGCGATCTCGATTCCGTAGATCACGCCCAACGCGCCGTCGAGCCAGCCGCCCGTCGGCTGCGTGTCGGTATGGGAGCCGATCAGCAGCGCCGGTCCGCTCTTTGAAGAACGGCCGAATACCGTCCCCACGCCATCGATGACTGCATTCAGGCCCGCGTCCGTCATCCGGTCGGCGAGCCAGCGACGCGACTGCATATCGACGGGCGACAGCGCGAGACGCACGACTCCAGGCCCCGTTGCGCCAAAACTGCGAAGCTGCTTGAGGTCGTTCAACAAGCGGTCTGCGTTGATCTTCAACTCTGCGATTCCTCTTTCCTGTACATTCGGTGAAGCTACATCGTAACCTGCGCGTGCGCCGCCTCTCTTCATGCTAGGTAGTGACAGCGCTCGCCCATGGCGAGCGGATATCCGACAGGAAACGTTGCGCGCGCGGATGCTCGGGCCGCTGGAAGAAGCTGTCGGGCGAAGCGCGCTCGAGCACTTTGCCCAGGTCCATGAAGAGCACACGGTCCGCCACCTCGCGCGCGAAGCCCATTTCGTGCGTGACGCACACCATTGTCATGCCGTCGCGAGCGAGGTCTTTCATCACCAGCAACACCTCGTTCACCATTTCGGGGTCGAGCGCCGAAGTCGGTTCGTCGAACAGCATGACGGGCGGTTTCATCGCGAGCGCGCGAGCAATCGCGACGCGTTGCTGCTGTCCACCCGAGAGCTGGCCCGGATACGTGTTCGCCTTGTGCGGCAAACCCACGCGCTCCAGCAAGCTCATTGCGAACTCGCGAGCATCCTTCTGCGACATGCGCTTCAGACGCACAGGCGCGAGCATGCAGTTCTGCAATACCGTCAGATGCGGGAAGAGGTTGAATTGCTGGAACACGAAGCCGATTCCCGAGCGCAGCGCATTCACGTCGATTCCGCGCGCATGCACGTCCTGACCGTTCACGACGATGCGGCCATTCTGGATCGGTTCGAGCCGGTTCAGCGTGCGAATCAGAGTGGACTTGCCGGAGCCCGACGGCCCGCACACCACCACGACCTCGCCTTTCGCAACGGTCTCGCTGACGTCCACGAGTGCCTGATATTCGCCATACCACTTGTTGACGTTTTCGATCTCGATCATGTTCACACCTTTGCTGGCAAGCGCGACGCAAGCCGCCTTTCGAGCAGATACGCGCAACGGGTCAGCCCGAAGCACATCACGAAGTAGCTGAATGCGAGCAGCAGATAGATCTGTGCCGATTGCGTCAGCGCCTGGGTACTGATCTGCCCGGCAACGAAGGACACTTCCGGCAGACTGATGATGTAGCCGAGCGATGTCTCCTTGATGGTCGAGACCAGCTGGTTCACGAGCGACGGCAGCATGTTGCGCAACGCTTGCGGCAGGATGACGAACGCCATCGCCTGCATATACGACAGGCCGAGCGAGCGTGAGCTTTCCATCTGCCCTTTAGGCAATGCCTGAATACCTGCCCGCACGATTTCGGCGAGATACGCACCGTCGAAAACGACCAGTGCCGTGAGCATCGTGCTGAACTGATTCGTGCGATGACCGGTGAGCGTCGGCAGCAGAAAGTACGCCCAGAAAATGACCATTAGCAGCGGCGTGCCGCGCACGCCATAGACGAGCGCGGTGGCAGGCCAGCGCAGCACGCGAAATGGGCTGATGCGGCACAGTCCGAAGACGATGCCCACGGGCAGCGCCAGCACAAGGCCTGCGGACGCGAGCATCAGCGTGAGTACGAGTCCCCCGAGCGGCCCATTCGGATACTGGCCCACCAGGTAGTACATGCCGTAAGTCTGGAGTATGTCGATCATCGCTACATGCTCCGTACGGGATACCGCTGCTGATACCACGCAGAGAACAGCGTAATGGCGATCGACACCGTCAGATACGCGGCCGTCGCCACGCCAAACGACTCGAAGCCCCGGAAGGTCGCGCTTTCGACCTGCTGCGCCTGGTACATCAATTCAGCTACGCCGATCACCATCGCGATACTCGAGTTCTTCCACAGATTGAGCGTCTGGTTGACGAGTGGCGGAACCGTGACCCGCAACGATTGCGGCAATACCACGAGCCGCATCGCCTGCAGAAAGCCGAAACCGAGCGCGCGGCTCGCCTCGAGTTGCTCCTTCGGAATCGAGCGAATTCCGCTGCGAATGTCTTCGGCCATGTACGCCGATGTGTAGAGAACCAGTGCGATCAATGCGCTAGCCGCCTCATAGTTCTTGTTGTAGAGCCATGTTTTGATCACGAGCGGCAGCAGTTCCGGAGCGCCGAAGTACCAGAACAACATGTGCGCAAGCAACGGAACGTTTCTGATCGCTTCGACGTACGCCTGACCGATCCCGCGAATGAACGCAATGGGAGCGAGGCGCGTCAACGCGACGACGATGCCGAGCGGAAGCGAGAATGCAAAGGCAAGCACGGACAGCTTGATCGACATCAGGAAGCCGCTGACGAGCCATTCGCCATATTGCCCCGAAAGCAGCGCCGACAGATTGAATGTAGGCATGAAGTTTCTGGCCGCCCGTCGTCGGAGCGGGCGGCAGCCATAGTTGGAGTTAGTCGATCTTGTCGGTTGCGATCTTGAACGTGCGCGGCGGGAAGTTCATCTTCGTGCCGGGACCGAACCACTTGTTGAACTCTTGCTGCGCCTGGCCATCCGATTCCATGCCGAGCAGCACCTTGTTCACCTGCTCGCGGAATGCGGGCTCGTTCTTGCGGATACCCAGTGCGATGTGTTCCGTCGAGATGTTCTGCGTCACCAGCGTGTAGTCTTTCCCCGCCGGGCCGAGCTTCGCGAGGTTGCCGACCAGCGTCGTCTCGTCGTTCACATAGGCCACGCCCTTGCCCTGCTGGAGCGCGAGCAGCGCCTGAGGGCTGGTGTCGAACGACACGACATCCGCGTTCTTGATCGTCTTCGCGATGTTGGTCTCCATCGTCGAGCCTTTAACCGTCAACACCTTCTTGCCATCGAGTTGAGCGAGGGTCGTAATGCCGCTGTCCTTCCTGACCATCGCCTTTTGGCCCGTGATGAAGGTCGACACCGAGAAGTCGATTTGCGCTTCGCGCTCCTTGTTATGCGTGAGCGAAGCGGCGAGCAGATCGACGCGGCCCTGCTGCAGTTCAGGAATGCGCGCGGCCACGGCCAGCTGCTTGAGAACCGGCTTGACACCGATGCTCTTTGCCACGGCATTGCACATGTCCACGTCATAGCCAACGATCTCGCGGCTCATCGGGTCCTTCATGAAGCTGAAAGGCTCGTCCGTGCCCAGCACGCCGCATACGAGCTCGCCGCGCTGCTTGATGTCCGCAAGCTGATCGGCCTTCGCAGCGAGCGTCGTGATCGACAGCACCGACAATGCGGCAACCTGTGCAACGACGCGAAGTGTGTTGATGCGTTTCATGGAATCTCCTCTTTTTGGTTGTACAACTAATCAGTTTTCGTTGACGTCGCGAGCCGAAGCATACGACATTCGCATCCCGCAGCCTGAGCGGTTGCCGGTTCGAATGGCGTGAGGGGGTACTGCGGTGAACTGCTTACTTGCGAACCTTCGCGACAGCGGAATAGCCGCCGCCGTCAGCCGGACGCATGAAAAAAGAAAAGATCGGAAAGGGCACTGGCCTTTGAAAAGAACAGCCCCTCTGCTGGCGTGCTGAGTGCTTCGAAAACGCGGGCCAATGTATTCATCTCGGGCAATCGTGACTCTGCTTGTAGTGTTGCTTACCGCGCCTGTGTTATTCCGCTTGTGCGTCCCGCTTTCTTGTTCCCATCCGCAACTATGTTACGGAGCCGATATGGGAATTTGTTTCTAAAGAACTCGCCGATTCTTTGAAAAAATAGACTGTGGTTTTTGATTCTAGCCGATCCGAAAATATTTATTTCAAGCTCAGGGTAATCCCTGACGTTGTCGACATCCCGTTCACAGGTGTCGTTTTCCGCCGTTTTCTGGACGCGTGAGCGAAGGCCTCGCTGCAAGCGCGACAGCACACTCTCCTTGACACATGAACTTGCCGGGTGTCGCGCTGGCCTGCATGGTTGTCCGCGGCTTTCGACACGGCTGCATGCCAACGCCCGCTCGCGCCATCGACATCCCACCCGGCCTCGCGCCCAATCAGCATCCGTCCGATCGGACACTTCTTCCGTCCGGCGGATTTGCAGCGCCATTCCAGGAGTGCGTCAATTGAGACCTTTGCAAGAGAGCATCGCGGGAACCCATTCGGCAGCCTTGCCCCTCACCCTCGACGACATCACGGTCGTCGACAACACCCTTCTCAAGCGTGCCGTCGGCGCGATGGCGCCCGCCAACGCGATCGC
>NZ_CYGY02000003.1:25951-51053 GCF_900007165.1 Paraburkholderia piptadeniae | reverse complement strand
TCATTTTGTTAACGCCTGTTATATCGACCAGTCAACCCAACGCGGAAGACATGCTTGGAATCAAAAGTACCGGGCGCCTCCAGACGCACCTCGCGCCACGCGTAGGTCCCATATATCTAGCTGAGCTTCAGCTTCCGGCTATCCAGAAACGCCTGCAAGGGCGATGCGTCGATTCTGTTCAGCGCGATCACATAGTCGTTGAGATTGAACTTCGATGCGTCGCCCGTTACATCAATCTCTACCGGCTCTGGCGTTTCAAACTGTCCACTATGCACATTCATTCGCGAACGAAGCAGCTTGCGCGCATCAGAAGGATCTTGGTAGCTTGCAAGGCACGTAGTCAAAGCGCCTCTGGGCGCGTCCTGCTCGGAGTCGATATCCTTACCTTCTGAGAAGGATGAATCGATGCTTGAGACCTTCGCATTGCCTCCCAGCTTATCCTTCAGCTTCCGGAAGCATATGTCCAGACCGTCGCTCAACGAGTATTTGTAGGTTTCCCTGTCATCGGAGGAGGCCGACTGTTCCGCAGTCTGCGATGCCACGGAACTGGCAGTATCGGCACTTTTCTCGACAGTCTGAGGTGCGTGGTCTTTTTCGCCGCAAGCTGCGAGCGTCGTCGTGATAGCAATGGCGATCAGATACCGGTATGTGCTTTTCATTGTTTGGGCGCGAGGGGAGCAGAAAAACCGTTAAGCATATTGTTGCCGGGCTCGCCTGAATATAAGAAGCATCCTAATCAACAGGTTAGGCTCTTGTGTTTCTGAGAAATCGCATGAAACGTCAAAGAATAGTGTGTGAACGACGAGTCCTGACGAGGTCTGCTTAAAGACCGATGCCTCCAGGCATGCGTCAACGATTGATATCGTGCGTGCGACCGGCCAGTGAGCTTTATGTGATTGGCTCGGCGGCATCGTTCGTTGTCGGAGCCGGACGTGCAGTGAGCGAATGGACAGGTGCCGCGCGCACCGTTGCGGGCGTCCCGAAAATCCTCACCTTTGTCCGAAGTGATGCGCGTCGTGGCTCGCGAGGCCGGCAGTCGCGCAGCGTGCGAACGACCTGTCGAAGCGACCACGCACACGCATCAACCTGTCCGCGCGGCCGTCCGAAAAGCCTTGTGCGACAAGCATTTGCGCGTGTCGTCGAGAGCGCGGCCGCGCGCTTCATCTTCCAGATTCGTTGACGCAAACAGAGCTTGTCGATCGCGCGTGGGCTTCGCGCCGGGCCACATTGGCCGCCGCTGTTCGTATCTCCCGAAAACGCTCACCTCAGTGCATTCCTTCGCCGATAACCCGATAACCCTCGCTCAGTGGAAACCCGGAGTTGAGTCCGCCTCATACCCCGGATCAAAAAACATCGATTCATCGTCGCGCGTTCCGGACAGCACAATCCGCGCATCCACTCAAACCTGACGGAACGGAAACCATGAGCGCTACCACTGAAAAGCAACTGTTTATCGGCGAAGGATTCGAAGGGCCGGGCGTGAACCTCGCGCACATCAACGTGCTCGTCGGCCCGCGTAACGGCCCCGCTGGCCAGGCTTTCGCCACGGCGTTGTCGACGCCGTCCGCCGGCCACGCACCGTTCGTCGTGATCGCGCGTCCGGGCGTGCCGACCAAGCCGCTGACGCTGTACGTCAACAAGGCGCAGATCGAAGGCGATTTCCATGGCAACGCGACGTGGGGCGCATCGCAGGCGGGCATCGCGAAGGCGGTGGCCGAATCGCTGGAGAACGGCACGCTGCCGCCCGAAGCGGAGAACGACTGGGTCGTCGTGTCGGCGAACTGGGTCAACCCGAAGACCGACGACCTCGACGCCGTCTTCGAGAACAACTACCTCGCGTGCAAGAACGCGATCGTCGCCGCGATGAAGGGTCTGCCGCACAAGGAAGAAGTGTTCGCCGCCGCGCGCGACGTGTCGAACCCGTTCTATACGCCGAAACAGCGCTAAACCGGCCGACGACACAAAGGAGACAACAAATGGAATACATTCGCCTCGGCCAGTCGGGCCTGAAGGTTTCGCGTCTGTGCCTTGGCACGATGAACATGGGCACGCCGCAATGGAAGCCGTGGATTTTCGATGAAGCGCAAAGCGAGCCGATCGTGCGTCACGCGCTCGAAGCCGGCGTCAACTTCATCGACCTCGCGGATTTCTACTCGACGGGCGTCGGCGAAGAAGTGGTCGGCCGCATTCTGAAGCGCCTCGCGCGCCGCGAGGAAATCGTCGTGACGACCAAGGTCGGCTACGACATGGGCGCGTACCAGAACGCCGGCGGCCACTCGCGCAAGCACATCATGGACGGCATCGACGGATCGCTCACGCGTCTGGGCATGGATTACGTCGACATCTACATGCTGCATTTCTTCGACGTGAACACACCCGTCGAGGAAACGATGGGGACGTTGAACGACATCGTGCGCGCGGGCAAGGCGCGCTACATCGGCGTATCGACGATGTACACGTGGCAGTTCGCGAAGATCATGCAGGTCTGCGAGCGCAACGGCTGGCACAAGCCGATCAACATGCAGCTGCAACTGAACCTCGCGTATCGCGAGGAAGAGCGCGAGATGATTCCGTACTGCCAGGATCAGGGCGTCGGTGTTTCGGTGTTCAGCCCGCTCGCACGCGGACTGCTGACGAGCGATCTGCAATCGACGCGCAATCAGACCGACTTCTTCACCGCGCAAATGTACGGCGACACGGCATCGCGCGAGATCGCGGCGTCCGTCGCGCGCGTCGCGGCGAAGCGTGGCGTATCGGCGGCGCAGATCGCGCAGGCCTGGGTGCTGCAGCGCGAAGGCGTCGCGAGCATGCTGGTCGGCGCGGATTCGCCGGCGCAGTTCGACAGCGCGCTGGCCGCGTTGAGCACGAAGCTCGACGCCGAAGAGCTGCACGAGCTGGAGCGCAACTACACGCCTTGCGATCTGATCAACGACTACACGGCCGGCAGGCGCATCGCGCGCGAAGCGCGTCCCGCGCAAGGCGTGTTCGCCGACATGGCTGCCGATCTGAGTCAGGCAGTGGGGAGAGCAGCATGAGCGAATTTCTCCGCACGGGCCATTACATCAACGGCGAGTGGTACGAAAGCGCGAACACGTACGCGGTTCGCAATCCGGCGACGGGCGAGGTCATCGCGAACGTCGCGAAGGGCGGCGCGCATGAAACGGCGCAAGCCATCGATGCCGCCGAGCGCGCTTTTCCCGCCTGGCGCGCGCTGACCGCGAAGGAGCGCGGCGCACGGGTGAAGCGCTGGGGCGAGCTGATGCTCGAGCATCGCGACGCGCTCGCCGAGCTTTTGACGCGCGAGCAGGGCAAGCCGCTCGCCGAAGCGAAGGGCGAAGTCGGCTATGCAGCGAGCTTCTTCGAATGGTTCGCGGAAGAAGCGAAGCGCAGCTACGGCGACGTGATTCCGAGCCCGAAGCCCGGCTCGAAGATCATCGTGACGCGCGAGCCTGTCGGCGTGGTCGCCGCGATCACGCCGTGGAATTTTCCGCTCGCGATGATCACGCGCAAGGCGGGCCCTGCGATCGCGGCCGGTTGCACGATGGTGTTGAAGCCTTCGGAAGAAACGCCGCTGTCCGCGTTCGCGCTTGCCGTGCTCGCTGGGCGCGCGGGCATTCCGGCGGGCGTGTTCAACATCGTGTCGGGCGATGCCGTCGCGATCGGCGGCGTGCTGACGGCGTCGCCTGTCGTGCGCAAGCTGTCGTTCACGGGCTCGACGCGCGTCGGCAAGCTGCTCGCGAAGCAGTCGGCGGATACGCTGAAGAAGCTCTCGCTGGAACTGGGCGGCAACGCGCCGTTCATCGTGTTCGACGATGCCGACATCGATGCCGCCGTGCAAGGCGCGATCGCGTCGAAGTTCCGCAACACGGGGCAGACCTGCGTGTGCGTCAACCGCTTCTACGTGCAGAACGGCATCTACGACGCGTTCACGAAAGCGCTGACGGAAGCCGTGAAGACGATGCGCGTCGGCGATGCGCTGAAGGGCGACGTCGAGCAAGGTCCGCTGATCAACGAGGCCGCGCTCGCGAAAGTCGAAGCGCACGTCGCCGATGCGCTGGAGCATGGCGCGAAGGCGCTGACGGGCGGCAAGCGTCACGCGCTGGGCGGAACGTTCTACGAGCCGACGGTGCTCGTCGGCGCGACGCAAGCGATGCGGATCGCCGGAGAAGAAACCTTCGGCCCCGTCGCCGCGTGCTTCCGCTTCAGGACGGAAGGCGAAGCGATCGAGGCCGCGAACGATACGCCGTTCGGCCTCTCCGCGTACATCTATACGCGCGACCTCGGGCGCGCGTGGCGGGTCGCGGAGGCACTGGAAAGCGGCATGGTCGGCATCAACGAAGGAATCATCTCGACGGAAGTCGCGCCGTTCGGCGGCGTCAAGCAATCGGGACTCGGCCGTGAAGGCTCGAAGTACGGCATGGATGAGTACGTCGAGCTGAAGTACATGATGATGGGCGGCCTCGCGCGCTAGCCGTCGAAGCTGTGTCCGCCACGCGCGGCGGAGAGGGGGTACGCGTCCCGGCGCGAACTGCGGGACGCACGATAACGCGATCAAGCGATAACAAAGGAGACATCTTGACCGATCAAGACCTGCTGGCGCGGCCGTCCGGCCTCGCTTCCGATACGCCGCGCGCCGCCGCGCGCGCCCATTCCCACGATTCCCACCACCCTCCGCATGCGAGTGGCGATGCGATTCCGCTCGACGACGTGCCGCTCAACGCGTTTCACGTCAAGATCGCCGGGCTCACGTTCGGCGCGCACTTCACGGAAGGCTACGCGCTCGGCACGATCGGCTATGCGCTCGCGACGCTCAACAAGCAGATGCCGCTCGACGCGTTCTGGCAAGGCATGATCGGCAGCTCCGCGCTGATGGGCATCTTCGTCGGCAGTCTCGTGTTCGGCTGGCTGTCGGACCGCATGGGCCGGCAGCGCATTTTCCTGTTGAGCTTTCTGATCATCACGCTTGCGGCGTTTGCGCAGTTCTACGTCACGTCGCCGGCGATGCTGTGCGCGTTGCGTGTGCTGATCGGCTTCGGCATGGGCGGCGATTTCGCCGTCGGTCACGCGATCCTCGCGGAGTTCTCGCCACGCAAGCATCGCGGCACGCTGCTCGGCTCGTTCAGCGTGATCTGGACGATCGGTTACGTGGTCGCGAATGTGCTCGGCATGTACTACGCGGATGCGTCGCCCGATGCGTGGCGCTGGCTGCTGGCATCGGCTGGCGTGCCGGCGCTTGCCGTGCTCGTCGTGCGCATCGGCACGCCGGAATCGCCGCGCTGGCTGCACGGCAAGGGACGCATCGCGGAGGCGCAGGCGGTCGTGCTGAAATACTTCGGCCCGAACGTGACCCTGGACGGCGCGCACGACGATCATGCGCATGCGAGCGGCGGCTTCGCGCGGCTGTTCAAGTCCGATCTGATCCGCCGCACGGTTTTCAACTGCGCGTTTTTCGTGTGCCTCGTGATTCCGTACTTCGCGATCTACACGTTCCTGCCGTCCATCCTCAAGGCGACTCATCTCGACAACGGCTCGGGTGCGGATTTCCTGCTCAACGGCCTGCTCGTGCTCGGCGCGCTGCTCGGCATCTGGCTGACGATCGCGCTATCGCGCCGCCGCTTCCTGATCGGCTCGTTCGCGGTCACATGCGTGTCGCTGATCGCGTTGAGCATGCTGCCCGAGTCGGCGGCGCTCTGGATGATCGTCGCGTTCGCCGTGTTCACGTTGACGATGTCGGCGTTCTCGAATCTCGTCGGCGTGTTTCCGCCCGAGTGCTTCCCGACGGAAGTGCGCGCGTGCGGCGTCGGTCTCGCGATCGCGTGCAGCCGGCTCGGTTCGGCCGTCGGCACGTTCCTGCTGCCACTCGGCATCGCGCGGCTCGGCTTTCATTCGACGATGCTCGCGCTGGCCGCGGTGCTGCTCGTCGGCACGATCGTGTCAATTGCGTGGGCGCCCGAGACCAAGCATCTGACGTTGAACCAGGCGAGCGGCGCGTAGCGGCTCGCGCGTATCGATTCATTTCTTCGGCACAAGCCCGAAGCCCCGTCGGGGGGCTTCGGGCTTTTTGTTTTTTGCTGCCTGTCGAGATTTTTCGAACTCTTTTCGCGTTCGGCCCCGATTCCCCGACGCCCGGCAACACCAATCAATGGACGATCGGCGCGTCGCCGAACGGCACGCTACAAGTGCCGCTGACCGCGCGCTACGTGCGGACAGGGAACGTTTCCGCCGGATCGGTGAAGGCGCTTGCGACGTTCACGATGTCGTATCAGTAGCGAACACGGGTGCATGCCCGATCAGAGCGGGCGGTCTCCTTTCGACGATGCCTATCCGGCTGATTTTCCGCCTTCGCGCGCCCTCACGTGTATCATTCCGTCCGTTGCTTCGACGCACGGGTAACCGGCAATTGTTGCCGCTGCCTCGACGTATGCCGCGCGGCGTACCGGCCTGCCGCCCAAGCGGGTGCGCGTGCTTCGAGCCGGCCCGCCGGCTCCGATCCGACGCCTGGCAGAGTGGCAAGCCAAACCGGCCGCTCCGGCCCAAAGCCCAGCGCGAACCCCAGCCCGAACATTTACCGCCTCAAACGATGTCAGTCTCCGAACTCAAACGCCGCCGCACTTTCGCGGTCATCTCTCACCCGGACGCGGGTAAGACCACGCTCACCGAAAAGCTGCTGCTGTTTTCGGGCGCGATCCAGATCGCGGGCACCGTGAAGGGCCGCAAGAGCAATCGTTACGCGACGTCCGACTGGATGGAGATCGAAAAGCAGCGCGGCATTTCCGTCGCGAGTTCGGTGATGCAGTTCGAGTACGGCGACTGCGTGATCAATCTGCTCGACACGCCGGGCCACGAAGACTTCTCCGAAGATACATACCGCGTGCTGACGGCCGTCGACGCCGCCGTGATGGTGATCGACGGCGCGAACGGCGTCGAAGCGCAGACGCTCAAGCTGCTCGAAGTGTGCCGCAGCCGCAAGACCCCCATCGTCACGTTCATCAACAAGCTCGACCGCGAAGTGCGCGAGCCGCTCGATCTGCTCGACGAAATCGAACAGCATCTGGGCGTGTCGGCCGTGCCGTTCACCTGGCCGATCGGCATGGGCAAGGACTTTCAGGGCGTCTACGACGTGCAGAACGATCAGGTGCGCGTGTTCCGCGCGGGTCAGGACACGCTCGGCGGCGAAGTCGAGACCGTGCGCGCGCCCGGCGACGAGGAAGGCGAGCGCCGCTTCGGCCACGCGTGGGTGCGCGCGAAGGAAGAGATCGAGCTGATTACGGGCGCGACGCCCAGCTTCGATCGCGACGAATTTCTCGCGGGCCAGCAGTCACCCGTGCTGTTCGGCTCGGCGATCAACAACTTCGGCGTGAAGGAAATTCTCGACGCGCTCGTCGATCTCGCACCGCCGCCGTCCGCGCGGATGACGGTGCAGCGTCCCGTGCAGCCCGACGAGCCGAAATTCACGGGCGTCGTGTTCAAGGTGCAGGCGAACATGGACCTCGCGCACCGCGACCGCGTCGCGTTCATCCGCGTGTGCTCGGGCCGTTTCGAGCGCGGCATGGCGCTCAAGGTGACGCGCAACAACAAGACGTTCCGCGCGAACAACGTCGTGACGTTCCTGTCGCAGCGGCGCGAAACGGTGAGCGAGGCGTACGCGGGCGACATCATCGGCATTCCGAATCACGGCACGCTGAGTCTCGGCGATACGCTGACGGAAGGCGAGCTGCTGCAATTCGTCGGCTTGCCGTTCTTCGCGCCGGAAATTTTCCAGACAGTCGAAGTGGTCGATCCGATGCGCGCGAAGCAGCTCGGCGAAGCGCTGAAGCAACTGGGCGAAGAGGGCGCGATCCAGGTGTTCCGGCCCGTCGTCGGCGGTCTGATGATTCTGGGCGCCGTCGGTCAGCTGCAATTCGAAGTGGTGTCGCACCGGCTGTCGACGGAATACAAGGTCGACGTGCGGATGTCGCCCGCGCGCTATCGGATGTCGCGCTGGGTGACGTGCGACGACGCCGCCGAGCTGCGCCGTTTCTGCGATTCGTACTCGCCGCGTATTGCCTACGACGCCGCCGAAGCGCCGACGTACCTCGCATCGCACATCTCCGAAATCGAAGTCGCGCAGAAGGCCTGGCCGAAGATCGTGTTCAACGAACTGCGCGAGCATTCGGGCGCGCCGTTCAGGAAAGCGATGTAACCGCGGGCGATTCGTACAATTCGCTGCTGCTGAATGACAAAAGCCGTGTTCGCCAAAACGAACACGGCTTTTTGCTTTGGACGCATCACGCGTTACGACAGCGCTCTACGACATCTCCAGCACCTGCTCCCGCAGCCAGCTTGCAAACGCCTGCACGTGTTCTAGCGCCTCGTGGCGCGGCGCGATATCGAGCCAATACCCGTAAGGCCCGCTGACCTCGACGTCGGACATCGGCGCAAGACTGCCTTCGCCGAGTTCCTCGACGATCATGTTGCGATCGACGATCGCGAGTCCCACGCCTTTGCGCGCAGCGTGGATCGCCTGTTCGAGCGTCGAGAACTCGATGCCGTTTTCGGCGTAGCGCGCGGGCAGGCCGGCCTTGTCGAGCCAGTCGGGCCACAGGTTCAGCCGCGCGTCGTTGTGCAGCACGTGCAAGGCGGGCAGCGTTTCGAGCAGCTTGTCGAGCGGTTCACCCGCGAGCCGCGGCGCGCCGACCAGCGTATGCCGCTCGATCATCAGCCGTTCGGAATGCGCGTCTGGCAGCGCATCGCGGCCGAAGCGGATGTTGCAGTGACAGTCGTCGGTGGGCTCCGTGCGCACGGAAAGCACGACGTCGGGCATCTGGATAGCCAGCGAGCCCAGGCGCGGCGAAAACCATTGCGTTGCGAACGTCGGCGGCACGGAGAGCACGAGCCGCCGGCGGCCCTTTGCCGTCGTGACGAGGAGCGTGCCCCGCTCGAGCGTGTCGAACGCTTCGGACACGCACGGCAACAGTTGCTGTCCGGCCGTCGTCAGGCGGATGCCCTTGTGATCGCGCTCGAACAGCTTCGCGCCAAGCGATTCTTCGAGAATCTTGATCTGCCGGCTGACGGCGCCCTGCGTTACGCACAGCGCGACGGCCGCGCGGTTGAAACTCATGTGCCGGGCCGTCTCTTCGAAAAAGCGCAACGCGATCAGCGAGGGCAGACGCCGCATGGATTTTCCTTCAATCTCATCATTCTTTTGTGTCCCGCTTACGGCGGACTGCCGGCGGGCATGCTTCCCCTTGGCCCGGCGACTGCGACTTCAGCGCGACCTGAGCGCACCGGCCGCGGCGCCGCAACGCGGAGCCGCGCCGCGAGCCTGGGGCGATTCTACATGGTGCGCCAGACGGCGCGTGAGCGGACGCAGGCCGCATCGCTAAAGGTGCGACGGGGTGGCGCATCGGCGGAATGCAGGCTCTGGCCCCTAAGGCATTCGCTAACATCGGATGCAAATCGGCGGCGATAGAGCAAGGCGCGCGGCATCGCGCCCGCACGGACATCACGATGTCGTTGCTCTTCGCCTATCCTGATGAAATCGCGCGCGTATTGACCAAATCCGGCCGAATCCGGTCGAATCCGCCGCGCGCCCACCTCACTCGCGGAGCGACCGTGACCGTACGCAATCTCGACGCGTTGTTTCGACCGAAATCCGTCGCCGTGATCGGCGCCTCGAATCGCGAGGGCAGCACAGGCTCGATGGTCTGGAAACGCCTGATCGAAGGCGGCTTCGACGGCCCCGTCTGGGCCGTCAATCCAAAGTACGACATGCTCGACGGGCACGCGTGCGTCGGCAATGCGGGCGATTTGCCCGACGCGCCGACGGTCGCCATCGTCTGCACGCCGCCGTCGACGTGGCCGGGCATCGTCCACACGCTCGGCGGCCACGGCACGCGCGCGGCGATCATCGTCGGCGAGGCGCGCGACGACGACGGCCGTGCCGACGTGCGGCACACGCTTGCGGCCGCGCGGCCGCATCTGCTGCGCGTCGTCGGGCCGGGCAGCCTCGGCATCGTGACGCCCGCGCTCAAGGCGCATCTCGGCGCGCCTGTCGTGACGGTGCGCTCGGGCGGCGTCGCGTGGGTGTCGCAGTCGAACGCGCTGACGAACGCGGTGCTCGGCTGGGCGCATGCGCGCGGCCTCGGCTTTTCGCACGCAGTGGCGCTCGGCGACGAAGCCGACGTCGATGCCGGCGACGTGCTCGACTATCTCGCGAGCGACCCCGGCACGCGTGCGATCTTGCTCGAAGTGGATTCGGTGAAGGCGGCACGCAAGTTCATGTCGGCGGCGCGGGCGGCGGCGCGCAACAAGCCGGTGCTCGCGCTGCGCTCGGGCCGCAGCGACCCAGCGGATGCGCTTTACACCGCCGCGTTCCGCCGCGCAGGCGTGGTGCGCGTCGATGCGCTCGACGATCTGCTCGACGAAATCGAAACGCTCGGCGTGGGACGCGTCGCGGCGGGCGCGACGGCGACGCTGATCACGAGCGACCGCGGCGTCGCGACGCTCGCCACCGACGCCTTCAAGGCCGCTGGCGACACGCTCGCGCCGTGTCCGCCCGGCGCCGTCGATGCGCTCGCGCAGGCGTTGCCGCGCGCGAGGCCTGGCAATCCGCTGCTGCTCGGCAGCGACGCGCGCGCCGATCACTTCGGCATGGCGCTGAAGGTGCTCGCCGATCAACGTTCGACGGGCACCGCGTTCGTCGTGCATGCGTCGACGCACAGCGCGCCCGTCGAGGAAGTCGCGCAGGCGTTGATCGCGAATCAGCGTTACGCGTATCGCGGACTGCTCGCGTGCTTTTTCGGCGGCGTGAAGCGCGAGACGCGCGATGCGTTGCACGAGCACGGCATTCCCGTGCACACGACGCCGCAGCGTCTCGCGCGCGCGTTCGAGCGTCTGGTCGAGTATCGGCTCGTGCGCGAGCTGCTGATGCAGACGCCCGAAGGCCAGCCCGCGCGCGTGCCCGAAGCCATCGATGCGGCCCAGGCGCAGGCGTGCGCGGCGCTGTCGTCGGGCGTGACGGAGCTCGACGGCGACGAAGCGGCGCGTCTGCTTGCGCACTTCGGTTTGCGCACGGTGCCCGACGACGCGCGCGAAGATGCCGTCGTCGACATCACCGTCGAGCTGCGCGACGACGACAACTTCGGCCCCGTGTTCCGCTTCACCGCGCCGCCCGAGCACGACGAGGCGCGGCCGATGTGCGTGTTCGGCCTGCCGCCCCTCAACCCGGTTTTGTCGGATGACATCCTGTCGAATTCTGCGTACGCGCGCGAGGTTGCGCCGGAGCCCGTTCTCAACGCGCTGACGTCGATTTCGCAGGCGGTGTCGGAGATCCGCGAGATCGTCTCGCTCAAGCTCGTGCTGCGTGTAATGAAAAGCGGCGTGGCCATCGTCGGCCCGCGTCTGCGGCTGTCGGCGAACCGCACGCGCTTCGCGATCATGCCGTATCCGCGCCGCTATGAAGAAACGCTCGACTGGCGCGGCCAGCGCATCACCGTGCGGCCGATCCGCCCCGAAGACGAGGACGCGCATCGCGAGTTCGTCGAGTCGATGACGCCCGACGATCTGCGCTTGCGCTTTTTCGGCGCCGTCGGCCGGTTCGACCATTCGCAGCTCGCGCGCATGACGCAGATCGACTACGACCGCGAGATGGCGCTGATCGCGACGATGCGAAACGACGACGGCTCGATCCGAACGCTCGGCGTCGTGCGCGCGGTCGCGGACCCCGACAACGAAACGGCCGAGTTCGCGATGGCCGTGCGTTCGGATCAGAAGGGCAAGGGATTGGGGCGTCTGCTGATGGAGCGCATCATCGCGTACGCGCGCTCGCGCGGCACGCATTGGCTCATCGGCGAGGCGCTGCGCGAGAATTCGGCGATGATCGGGCTCGCGACGGCCGTCGGCTTTACGGCCACGCGGACGGAGGACCCGGGCGTCGTCGGCTTCAGGATGGCGCTCGATCAGCCCGAGGAGAAGGTGGAGGGGCAGAAGGACAAACAAAAAGGCGCCGCGCCTGCCTACGGCGCGTCGCGTTCATGCTCTGGCACGCGCTGACGTGAGCGCGTGCTCGTCGCGTCAGCGAAAGTGCGAAGTCAAACCCATCAAGCCGCGAGCTTCGCCGCCGCCGCGTCGACCTGCTCGCGCGACACCGACAGTTCCTCCAGCCACGCGGGCGCATAGGCCGCGCCCGTTTCGCGCTCCAGACGCGCGATCGTCGCGGCGCAGCGCATCGCGTCCTTCGGCGTCGCGATGAACGCCTTCACCGACTGCCCTGCCGTGAACGCTTCGAAGAGCGGCACGCGCACTTCGTCGGGCAGCGTGCGCGTCCATTGATACGGCTTGCCGTTGAACGTCACCGTCGGCGGCAGCACGCGTTCTTTCTTTGCGGCGGGAATCAAGCCGAAGTTGCGGGCCGCGTCGCCGATCTGATCGGCCGAAAAGAGTTCGTCGGGCGTGATGTCGAACTGCGCGACGAAGGTTTCGATCTGCTTCATCGCGGCGGCGCGGTCGTCGCGCTTCTGCTGCGCGCGAGCCACGATGTCGCGCAGTTCATCAGCTTCTTCGCTGCTGATCGTGAAGCTTGCCTGCTTCTGCTGGAGTTCGGAAAAACGCTGGAATTCGAGGTCGGACAGAAGTTTGGCCATTGCGTATCAGTGAGCGCGCACGCGCAAGAACGCATGCGGCGAAAGTCGTCGATTCGGAAAAGGGCCGACATTCTAACGCAACGTGTTTGCGCATTCGAACCGAATGCGCGTGCGATGCGCGGCAGCGCGCGCATCGGTCGTTCAGGAAGCCGCGCGCATCTCCGGCTCCGCGAACACGGACAGGCCCTGCACCGTCTCGCGCAACATCTGCGTGACTTCGTCGAGCGACGGCGCGACGTATTCGTCGATGCGCTTGAGGAACGGACACGTCATCGCCGCAATCGCCTGGCCCGATGCTGTCAGCAGCGGAAAGGTCAGATCGGTCACGCCGAAAATCTGCTGGCTGTCCTTCTGCGAGAAACCGGCGGCGCGGATTTTCGCGCACGCGGCTTCGAGCGCGTCGTGATCGACGGTCACTTCGCCCTTGACCTTCGTGTGCTCGGCGAGCATGTGCCTGCGCTGTTCGGGCGTCTGGAACGCAAGCATCGTGCGTCCCGAGCTCGTGTCGATCAGACCGACGCGCGCACCCAGCCGCACCGAGATGCCCCACGTGCCCGGGCCGTCCACCTGCGCGATCACGAGCAGATTGCCGCGGTCGTAGACGGCGAGATGGCACGACTGCTCGGCTTGCGCCGCGAAGCGCTGCATCAGCGGCAATGCTTCCGAAATCAGCCGGTTCATCGGCGGATGACGATGCGCGAGCGCGTACAGCTTCAGGCTCAGCGAGTAACGGTCGCCGCCCGCCGAGCGCACGACGTACTGGCGCGCGACGAGCCGCTCCAGCATCCGGTACATCTCGCTGGCGTTGCGTCCCAGCAGCTTCGTGATCTCGGCGCGCGTCAGGCCGCCCTTCTGCTCGGCGAGCAATTCGAGTATGTCGAGCCCCTTGTCGAGCGCAGGGGCGCGATAACGGTCGGCGTCTTCCTTGTCTTCCACGTCCATCGTCGGAAATAAGTTGGTGTTTGACATTTGCATCGATTATCGGCCGTCAACGGACTGACACACAGGGCACGGCGCGCGAGGCCAGGGAAAACACCCACGCCTGGCGATCGCCCATTGGTTGACTTGCCAAAGTTCGAATATGAATAATACGTTCATTAATGAATGAAGAGAATGGCATGACCGATCCCCGCCTGATTCTGCTGAACCCCGACGATAACTGCCTGATTGCCGCCGCGCGGCTGGATGCAGGGACACAGGTCGATATCGAAGGCGAGCACGTGACGCTCGCGAAGACGATCGATCTTGGCCACAAGGTCGCGCGCCGCCCGTTGCGCGCCGACGAAAAGGTGCTGCGCTACGGCGCGGCGATCGGCCATGTGACAGCCGACGTCGCGCGCGGCGAGCATCTGCATACGCACAACCTCGAAAGCGATTACCTGCCCACGTATACGCACGAAGCAGGCCACGCATTCGTCCATCACTGACGCGGGCAAGGAACTCATGACCCACATTTCAGCAGCAGAAAACGGCGCCGCGCTGCAAGGCTATCTGCGAAGCGACGGACGCAAGGGCATCCGCAACGTGGTCGCGGTGGCGTACCTCGTCGAATGCGCGCATCACGTCGCGCGCGAGATCGTCGCGCAGTTTCGTCCTTCGTTCGATGCGTTCGACGATCCTTCGGCGGATCACGAGCCCGTTCATCTGATCGGCTTTCCCGGCTGCTATCCGAACAGCTACGCCGAAAAGATGATGGAGCAGCTGACGACTCATCCTAACGTCGGCGCCGTGCTGTTCGTGTCGCTCGGATGCGAGAGCATGAACAAGCACTATCTGGCCGATGTCGTGCGCGCGAGCGGACGCCCCGCGCACGTGCTGACGATCCAGGAAAAGGGCGGCACGCGCAGCACGATTCAATATGGCGTCGACTGGGTGCGCAACGCGCGCAGCGAACTCGCGCAGCAGCAGAAAGTGCCGATGGCGCTATCCGAACTCGTGATCGGCACGATCTGCGGCGGCTCGGACGGCACGAGCGGCATCACCGCGAATCCCGCCGTGGGCCGCGCGTTCGATCGTTTCATCGAGCAGGGCGCGACCTGCATCTTCGAGGAGACGGGCGAACTGGTCGGCTGCGAGTTCCATATGAAAAGCCGCGCGGCGCGCGACGATCTGGGCGACGAGATCGTCGCGTGCGTGGCGAAGGCCGCGCGCTATTACTCGATACTCGGTCACGGCAGTTTCGCGCCCGGCAATGCGGACGGCGGGCTCACGACGCAGGAGGAAAAGTCGCTCGGCGCGTATGCGAAGAGCGGCGCATCGCCGATCGTCGGCATCGTGAAGCCCGGCGACGTGCCGCCGACGGGCGGCCTCTACCTGCTCGACGTCGTGCCTGACGGCGAGCCGCGCTTCGGCTTTCCGAACATCAGCGACAACGCGGAAATCGCGGAGCTGATCGCGTGCGGCGCGCATGTGATCCTGTTCACGACGGGGCGCGGATCGGTGGTCGGCTCGGCGATCTCGCCCGTCATCAAGGTTTGCGCAAACCCGAACACGTATCGCAATCTGTCCGGCGACATGGATGTCGATGCCGGGCGTATTCTTGAAGGCCGCGCGACGCTCGACGAAGTAGGTCGCGAGGTGTTCGATGTGACGCTCGCCGTCGCGCGGGGCGCGGCGTCGAAATCCGAGTCGCTCGGGCATCAGGAGTTTATTCTTACCTACAAGACCTTCGAGCCCGTCGGGCCGGCGTGCTTGCCTTTCCATGCGGCTCCGCCACAGCGGGTCGCTGGTTTGACACAGCGGTGAGCGCTGCATCGCTTCACGCGCACGATATGAGCCAATGGGATCAGAGTACGGTGCTCTGCATGGGGCCGGAGTAAGTGCTGAAGCACCAACTCCGGCCGACAACTAAAGCGCCAACTCTGATCGACTGCTCTGCATGGGATCAGAGTAATGGCGCTAAAGCGCCAACTCTGATCGACAGGAGACACACACAATGACAAACGTGCCGGGTTCAAACGTGCGCAAGCGCCGCAGCATCGGCGCACGCGCGCTGCAAGTGACGGGCCTCGGTCTCGGCACGGCGCCGCTTGGCGGGCTCTATCGCGATCTGTCCGACGAAGAGGCGTTCGGCGCTATCGAGGCCGCATGGGACGCGGGCGTGCGCTTCTTCGACACCGCGCCGCACTACGGCCACACGAAAGCCGAGCATCGTCTCGGCGATGCGTTGCGCCGCTATCCGCGAAGCGAATTTGTGCTCTCGACGAAGGTCGGGCGCCGCTTCGTGCCGCGCAAGAATCCGTATGACGGCAGCGAAGGCTGGCAAAACCCGCTGCCGTTCGAGGCGATCTACGACTACACGCACGACGGCATCCTGCGTTCGTTCGAAGACAGCCAGCAGCGGCTCGGCATCGTCGATATCGACATTCTTCTCGTGCACGACATTGGCCGCTTTACGCACGGCGACAGCAACGCGCATTACTGGCAGCAGCTGACGCAAGGCGGCGGCTTTCGCGCGCTCGACGATCTGCGCTCGCAAGGCGTCGTGAAAGCGGCCGGCCTTGGCGTGAACGAAGGCGCGGCGATACTCGACGCGATGCGCGATTTCGACATCGACTGCGCGCTGCTCGCCGGCCGCTATACGCTGCTCGAACAGGCGACGCTCGACGATCTGCTGCCCGAATGCGAAAAGCGCAACGTCAGCATTCTGCTCGGCGGCGCGTTCAATTCGGGGATTCTCGCGCGGGGCGTCGAAGGCGATCTGAAGTTCAATTACGCCGACGCACCCGAAGACGTGATTGCACGCGTCGCCCGTCTGGAAGCGGTGTGCAAGGTGCATGGCGTGCCGCTTGCTGCCGCTGCGTTGCAGTTTCCGTATGCGCATCCCGCCGTCGCGACGGTGCTGACGGGCGCGCGCAATGCGGACGAACTGCGTGAGAACGTCGCGTCGTTCGATCGACCGATACCCGCTGAACTGTGGCAGGCGCTGCGCGACAAGGACTTGCTCGATCCGCGCGCGCCCGTGCCAAAGAATTGATTGCTCAACGACATCATGCAAATCGACGCACATCAGCACTACTGGAACCAGGAGCGCGGCGACTACGGCTGGCTCACGCCCGATCTCGCTCCGCTTTATCGCACGTTCGGCCCCGCCGATCTCGCGCCGCTGCGCGAAAAGGCGGGCGTTGCGCGGACGGTCGTCGTGCAGGCCGCGCCGACGGTCGAAGAAACGCGCTATCTGCTCGAACTCGCGCGCAACGAGGCATCGATTGCGGGCGTCGTCGGCTGGGTGCCGATGCTCGACGCGGATGCGCCCGCGCTGATCGAAGCGCTCGCGCGCGAGCCGAAATTCAAGGGCGTGCGGCCGATGCTGCAAGACTTGCCTGACGACAACTGGATCGCGAATCCCGCCCTGAAGCCCGCCGTCGATGCGCTGATCGCGAACGATCTCGCTTTCGATGCGCTGATCTTCACGCGCCACGTCGATGCGCTGGAGACGTTCATCAAGCGCTTTGACCAGTTGCGCATCGTCGTCGATCACGGCGCGAAGCCGTCGATCCGCGACGGCAGCGCGGGCTGGCACGCATGGGCCGAGGGCATCACGCGGCTCGCACGATGGCCGCATGTGCACTGCAAGCTGTCGGGCCTCGCGACGGAAGCCGCGCAAGGCTGGACGGAAGCGACGCTGCGTCCATATGTCGATCATCTGCTTGCCGCGTTCGGGCCGAAGCGGCTGATGTGGGGCAGCGACTGGCCGGTGCTGAACCTGAACGGCGACTATCTGCTGTGGCATTCGATCGCGACGCTGCTGCTCGCGCAACTCTCCGACGCGGAGCGCGATGCCGTATTCGGCGGCAATGCGGCCGCGTTCTATCGCCTTTGAATGCGGCCTCCGAATGCGGGCCTCTGAATTCGCTCGACGACATTTCCACGATCGCGCCGGTGAGCAGCCGCTGCAATACCCGGTATGACTCAAACGCCAATCCAACGGGAGCCGTAGATGATACAAAGACTGGCCGGCAAGACGGCCTTGATCACCGCCGCCGGGCAAGGCATCGGCCTCGCGACGGCCGAGCTTTTTGCGCGTGAAGGCGCGCGCGTCATCGCGACCGACATCCGCATCGAAGCGCTGAAGGACAAACCCGTCGAAGCGCGCAAGCTCGACGTGCTCGACGGCGCGGCGATCAAGGCGCTCGCCGACGAACTCGGCGCGATCGACGTGCTGTTCAATTGCGCCGGCTACGTGCATGCGGGCTCGATTCTCGAAGCGAGCGAGGAGGACTGGGACTTCGCCTTCGATCTGAACGCGAAGGCGATGTACCGGACGATCCGCGCGTTTCTGCCCGCAATGCTGGAGAAGGGCGGCGGGTCGATCATCAACATGTCGTCGGCGGCGTCGAGCGTGAAGGGCGTGCCGAACCGCTTCGCGTATGGCGCATCGAAAGCGGCTGTGATCGGACTGACCAAGTCCGTCGCCGCCGATTTCGTCACGCGCGGCATACGCTGCAACGCAATCTGCCCAGGCACGGTACACTCGCCTTCGCTCGAAGAGCGCATCGCGGAACAGGCGAAGGCGCAAGGCGCGACGATCGAAGCGGTGCACGCGGCGTTCGTTGCGCGCCAGCCGATGGGCCGCGTGGGCAAGCCGGAAGAGATCGCGGCGCTGGCGCTGTATCTGGCGTCGGACGAATCGGCGTTCACGACGGGCCAGGCACATGTGATCGACGGCGGCTGGTCGAACTGAGCCCCGCAGCGCAGGCATCGATGAACCTGAATCACTGAACTGAGGAAACTGCAGCGATGAAATTGCTTCGTTATGGACCGAAAGGCCAGGAAAAGCCGGGCTTGCTGGATGCGCAAGGCAAGATTCGCGATCTGTCGAAAGTGGTCGCCGACATCGATGGCAGCACGCTCACGGATGCCGCGCTCGCGAAGCTGCGCGCAATCGATCCGGCGTCGCTGCCGGTGGTCGAAGGCAATCCGCGCATCGGGCCGTGCGTCGGCAAGATCGGCAAGTTCGTGTGCATCGGACTGAACTACGCGGACCACGCGGCCGAATCGAATCTGCCCGTGCCGACCGAGCCCGTCATCTTCAACAAGTGGACGAGCGCGGTCGTCGGTCCGAACGACGGCATCGAAATTCCGCGCGGCTCGAAAAAGACAGATTGGGAAGTGGAACTGGGCGTCGTGATCGGCAAGGAAGCGAAGTACGTCGACGAAGCAAATGCGCTCGATTACGTCGCGGGCTATTGCGTGATCAACGACGTGTCCGAGCGCGAATGGCAGATCGAGCGCGCCGGTCAATGGGACAAGGGCAAGGGCTTCGATACGTTCGGCCCGATCGGTCCGTGGGTCGTCACGCGCGACGAAGTGCGCGATCCGCAGAACCTGAAGCTGTGGCTCGAAGTGGACGGCCATCGCTATCAGAACGGCAGCACGAAGACGATGGTGTTCGGCGTCGCGAAGCTGGTGTCGTATCTGTCGCAGTGCATGAGCCTGCAACCGGGCGACGTGATCTCGACGGGCACGCCGCCGGGTGTCGGCATGGGCGTGAAGCCCGAGCCCGTCTATCTGAAGCCGGGGCAGACGGTGCGGCTCGGCATCGAAGGTCTCGGCGAGCAGCAGCAGAAGACGTATGCGGCGGAGTGATTCGCGCTGAGCCGTGACTCATCGAACGGCGCGTTGCCCGTTCATGTGCGCATTCAGCGCATTCACGAAGAGAGAAAGCCGTTCGGACACACGATGTCCGGACGGCTTTTTTCTTTTCATTCGCGGCGACGTCTTTCGTCCGCGCGCGAGGGTTCGTCTTCCGTGCCGTCGCCGATCCGGTTGATCGTGCCTTGGGCGACGGCGATCAGCCGTTCCCTGTCGCCGTCGCTGACGAACACGTTGCACTGACACGTCGCCTGCTGCCTGCCGACGTACACGACTTCCGCACGCGCCATCAGCACGCCCGTCACCGCGGGCCGCAGATAGTTGATCTTGTACTCGCCCGTCACGACCCTCGGCCCCAGGGCCAGCGCACCCGCGAAGGTCAGCGCGTTGTCGGCGAGATAGCTGATCACCCCGCCATGTACGAAGCCATGCTGTTGCCGCAATTCATCGCGGATCGGCAGACACAGCGTCAGTTCGTTCGCCCCGACATACATGAGCTCCGTGCCGAGCAATACGCTGAATGGCTGGGCGTGCAGTGCGCCGCGCGCCCGGTCGAGTAGATCGGTCATCGTCGTTCCTTCGGGCATGGCCCGCATGGCGATGTCCCCACTCTAGGAAGCATGAATGCGGCGCGTCAAGGGAATTCGAAAAGATTGCGCGGCAATTATTGCGTAATTCGACGTGACGCGACGGCGTGTCTTTCAGAATTCGCACGTACGGGTAATTTTTCCGGCGAACGCTCAAGGCGACGGCCGGCACTGCCGTAAACCCGGATGCACTTCCGTCCTCTCAGCTATTCAGGTGTCTCGATGTTCAGCAAGATCAAGGTCGCATCCGGCCTGCTATGTGTTCTGGCCGCTTTCTGCATTTTCCAGCTGGTGACGGCGGGCCTCGGTTACTGGTCCATGACGCGCACGCATGACGACGTCGACGATCTGGCGAGCGTCGCGCTGCGCCAGGTGAACGCCGTCAACGAGACGACGCAGCATCTGATGGACGCACGCATCAATCTCTCGCGCGCCGGCACGCGGATGGTGCGCGGCGGCGCGGAGCCGACCGACATCGTTCAGCATGCACGCGAGCAGATCGCCGCCGCGGAGCGCTCGTTCACGGTGTTCATGAACGCGCCGAAACTCAACGATGAAAACAGCGCGCGCGCCGCCGCGCTCAACGAGAAGTACCAGAAGCTGCATACGGCGCTCGGCGAACTTGCGCAGTACCTCGACACCAACAACATCCAGGCGTTCCTCGATCAGCCGACGCAAGGCATGCAGGACGCGTATCTGACCGAGTTGCACAACTTCACGCAATTCGGCGATGCGGCGGGCCGTGCGTCGCTCGATTCGATCGACGCGCGCGAGACGATGTTCCGCGTGGTCGGTCTCGTGATTCTCGCGCTGCTGCTGGGCGGCACGATCGGCGTGCACGTGGTGCTGCGCCGTGGCGTCGTCGGGCCGCTGGAAGAAGTGGGCCGTCATTTCGAGCGCATCGCGCAAGGCCGCCTGAACCAGCCGATTGCCGAGCGCGGCACGAACGAAATCGGCCGTCTGTTCTCGGGCCTCTCGCATATGCAGGCGAGCGTCGCGCGCACCGTGAAGACCGTGCGCGAAGCGGCCGATTCGATTCACATCGGCGCGGACGAAATCGCGACGGGCAACGCCGATCTGTCGGCGCGCACGGAAAACCAGGCGGCGTCGCTCGAGGAGACGGCTTCGAGCATGGAGGAACTGACGGCGACGGTGCGCCAGAACGCCGAACACGCACGCGAAGCGAACACGCTCGCCGAGACGGCGCTCGACGCGACCTCTCGCGGCACCGATGTCGTCAACGAGGTCGTGACGAAGATGCACGGCATCGCGCAAAGCTCGGACCGCATTGCGGAGATCATTACGGTGATCGACGGGATCGCGTTCCAGACCAACATCCTTGCGTTGAACGCGGCCGTCGAGGCGGCGCGCGCGGGCGAGCAGGGCCGCGGCTTTGCCGTCGTCGCGGGCGAAGTGCGCGGACTCGCGCAGCGCAGCGCGCAGTCGGCGAAGGAGATCAAGGAGCTGATCAGCGAATCGGTGGCCGAGATTCAGGGCGGATCGGTGCTCGTCGAACGCGCGGGCGAAGCGATGCGCAACGTATCGGAATCGATCTCGCGCGTCACGCAGATGATGGCCGAGATCAGCGCATCGTCGCATGAACAGAGCACGGGCATCGAGCAGGTCAATCAGGCGGTCGTGCAGATGGACCAGATGACGCAGCAAAACGCAGCGCTCGTCGAAGAAGCGGCGGCGGCTGCTGCGTCGCTGCATCAGCAGACGCGGCAGTTGAAGGACGCCGTATCGGCGTTCGAAATTTCCGATGTCGTGTTCACGTCGCAGCGCACGCGTCATGCGATCGCGCCTGTGTTCAGCGAGCCGGTTGGCGCATGAGCGCATGCGTTAGATCGCAAATTCCATATGACAAAGCCCGCGAAGCGGCTTGCTTCGCGGGCTTTGTTTTTGCGGTTCTTCTGGCTCGCTTCCGCCGTTAAAAGCGCCTGTTATGCGGACGGCAACGCGGCGTAAGCGGTGGCGAGGTGATAGGGCGTCGTCGAAGGCATGTCCGCGCGAGCGATCTCGCCCGCGAGCGTCTTGCATTCGACCCAGCCCTGCGCGTGCAGAAAGCGCGGCCGGAAGCGCTCGATCTGCTGGGGCAGCAGCGCGCGGACGGCGGCGTCGCCGTGCACGGCCAGCGCGCGCAGGTATTCCGTCTGCGCCCAGATGCGCTGCGTCGAATCCTTGATGCCGCCAGCCTCGTCGAGCGCGGCATGCACGCCGCCCGTGGCTGCATCGACGCCCCGTTCGTGCGCGAACATGAACGCGCGCGCCAGCGCTTCGCGCAAGCCCGAGCCCGCGAGCACATCGCCTGCCTGCTGCACGAGCCAGAACCATTCGAACTGATGGCCGGGCTCGAGCCGGTTGTCCGCGCTGCCGACGGGCAGTTCGGCGATGCAACCTGTTGGCTCGTGCACGAAGGTGCGCGCAATCGCTTCACCGAGCTTCGCGAGGGCCGTGTCGAACGCGGCGTCCCGCGTGGCCGCGCGCGCCGCGAGCCACGCCTCCGTGAGATGCATCAGCGGGTTTTGCAGCGGCATTTCGCCCTTCGTCGAGAAGTCGGCGGCGAGCGCGGCGTGCAACAGGCCATCGTCCGCGGCGAAGCGGTCTTCGATCAGCGACGATGCGCGATGCACGACGTCGAGCGCATCGCGGTTGCCCGAGCGCGCGCCGTATTCGGCGCATGCGAACACAACGAACGCGTGCGTGTAGAGATCCTTGGTCGTGTCGAGCGGCGCGCCTTGCGCATCGACGCTATAGAACCATCCGCCATGCTTGCCGTCCTGGAAGGTATGGATCAGCGATTCGAACAGGCGCAGCGCATGCTCCGTTTCTCCGGCCAGCGCAAACACGAACATCTGCCGCGCGCACGCCATCGCGCGATAACGGACGACGGGCAGCGGCGTCTGGCCATCGGCTGCGACGGCTTCATACGGCAGGCCGAGCGCCGCGCTGAAGCCGGGCCCTCGCCAGATCGGCAGGATGACGCGCGCGAAGTGGTCGCGCAACGCGGCTGCAAGTTCGGGCGCGGATGCGGTTGGGTTCATGGTGGAGCAATTCGATCAGTGGAGTCGTGGGCGCGATGTGAAGCGCATGCGGGGCACGCGCGCGCCGGGGGCTCCAGCATAGCAAACCGCGCGCGACGCTTATCGCGCAAATCGGCCAGTGGCAATGAAACGGCGGCGATGTTGCGTGGGTTTGTAGTGAGGCATGGGAGTGGGTAAGGCGCTGTAGCGCTAACTCTGGTGGACTGCTCTGCATGGGACCGGAGTAAGGCACAAAAGCGCCAACTCCGGTCGACTGCGCTGCATGGGACCGGAGTAAGGCGCTAAAGCGCCAACTCCGGTCGACAGGAGACCAAGATGATTGGGAATGTCGAATTGATCTCACGGCTCGTCCTCGCTGCAGTGCTCGGCAGCGCGATCGGCTTCGAGCGCGGCTCGATGACATTCCATTCGCTGCAGGACGCACTGGGTCCGGCGAGCCCGCGCATCAAGCAGTTCGTGATGCAGCAGAGCGACGACGATCCCCAATTCGACGAAGTGCCGATCACGCTGAATCGCGTGTCGGCGACGGAGTACACGGCGATTTGCGGGCAACTGAAAGCGCCGCCGGGGGTGAAGGAGTTTCGCGAAAACGGGGAGCCGGCTTGAGCGCAGATGAGCGGGCATCAGCGGACGCGGGGCTGCGCCGAACGGATCAGCGACGCGCGCCGCTCATGCGCGAAGCCCGTCGCAAAAAGGCCCGCGATCCATTTCTGTGTCCCCTTTTGCATGAGACAATGCGGGCTCTAAAACACGCTGACGGCATGTTGTAGCGGCGCCCGACTGGCGACGAACGCTGCCTTTCCCGCTTTCCCTTCATGGCAGATTCCGCAGAATCCACGATTTCCCGCCCGGCGCGCGCCCGTTCGCAGAAGCGGCGCGCGTCCGCTGTTTCTCCCGAAACGGAAAACAAGCTCGCGCGGGCGGCGCGCTCGGCGCAGCGGCTCGCGCAGTTGAGCGACGCCGTGCGCGACGACAGCACGCTCGACCTGTTCCCCGACGACACCGCTCGCGCCGAGCAGCACGCGATGAACATCGACGTGCGGCAAGGCACGCTGCAGGGCTTCGAGCTGCCCGATGTCGTGCTGGCGGCGGCGGGCGCGGCGGATGGAGGCGGCTTTGCGGCGGGGCCGTCGGAAGCGAAAGCGGGGCTGCGCGGGGCGCGCGCGGCGGCGTCGCCGTCAAAAGAACAGACGCCAGCCGATGATCCACACGCCGGGCAGATGCTGATCGAAACGGAAGCGAACTTGCCTGAATCGACTGCGGCCGCAAGCAGCGCCCCTGAGGGGCAAGCGTCGCGTGCTTCTTCGGCTGAAGGCGACATGGCGGCGCAGACGGCAACGTCGGCAAGCACTGAAAAGGTGACGGGCGATACGCCGTCGCAGTTAGCGTCGCTGGCGGCGGCGAGCGTGATGCGCAGCGTGGCGGCGCTGCGCCAGGTCTCGGCAACGGCGGCTGAATCTGCCGAGCCGAAGGAAAGCGCGAACGCGAGGGCACCCGGCGGCACGGCGCAGCGCCCCGTGGCTGCAAGCGCCAAAGTCGCGACAGCTGCGCGCGATGTGACGGCAGCAGGTACGTCGGCGAAGCCAGGCGGCGGGAGCGGTGCCATCGACGGAAACGGCGGGAATGGCGCGACAGGCGCAAACGCGACGGGCACAGCCGCGCAGCCGACCCGCGCCCCACACGTTGCAACGACGTCGCACCTTCGTGCGCCGCGCGGCACGCCCGAACTGGATCAAGCGCGCGCGACCGCCTTCGCAGATACCGTCGATGCCTTGTATGGCGTGATCGCCGACCAGCGCCGCGCCGACAGCGACCACTCGCGGCGCATGAAATGGCTGCTGACCATCGTCGTGTGCGCGCTGCTGATGACGATCGCGATCGGTATCGCGCAGACGTTGCTGCTGTTGCGCCTCGCGCATCAGTCGACGGCTCAGGAACAGCGCATCGAGCAAATGATGCTGAACCAGCAGGCCACGCTGGCGACGTTGCTCGACACGGATTCGTCCACGACGAGCCTTCCCGTCAGTGCGCAAGCTCCGGCGCCCGCTTCGCCGGCTGCCGCGACCGCGCCGGCAAAACCCGCCGATGCGCACGTCACGCACGCCCAGCACGTACAGCGACGTAAGTCGGCGCACGCTCACTAAGCATCGACGCTGGCTGCGCCTCGCTGCGCGGCCGGCAACCCCTCCTGTTTCGAGATCGGCGGTTTCGCGCGAACGCTATGACGGCGGATTGTGCGAGCCGCCGAGCCGCC
>NZ_CYGY02000003.1:0-25941 GCF_900007165.1 Paraburkholderia piptadeniae | reverse complement strand
CGAGCCGCCGAGCCGCCAAGCCGCCAAGCAGCCGAGCCGTCGCTGTCCGCACGCGGACCCGCACCGGCACCGGCAAAAACGCATCTAACGGTCTGCTTCGCGCCCGTACCAATAAACGCACGGCGAGCTGTTGCATTCCCGAAAGAACGGGGGACGGGTCTGCAAGCCCGGTTTGATCGGCGTGACGCGTCGCAACATCCCTTCAAACGACCTGCGGAAAACGACCACGACAAATAAATTGCTGCATCGCACTAGCTTTTGCCTAGGGAAAACCCTATACTTCTTCTTAAGGGAAAACCCTAGATCACCATCAACCGGGAGTCGCCATGAACTATCTTTTCGCGCTGTTCCAAAAGGTTAGCGACCTCTTCGCGTCGCCTCACCTGCCTCTGGATTCGGATTACTCGTACGAAGCACGTCATCGCGAAGCGGAGCGTGTTCGCAAGTCGCAATCAACCCTGTTCGGCATCCGCCTGACCGACTGATTACTGATCACCGATCGGCCAGCCGTCGAACGAAAAGACGTTGCACTGCGCATGTCGCCGCCATCCAGAAGCGGCGAAATTCAAAAAGAACCCGGCCACGCCGGGTTTTTTGTTTTTGCGCTTCATGCCGCGACCGGCAATAGCCCAGTCCTGTAGCCAGGCCAGTTCGGTATTGCGCGGGACGTCACAATCCGTCGTCCATTATTTCGGGGCCGAAATGGATGTAACGGGCGATTCGCGCCAAGCCAGCCACGAAAACTATCGGAAGCGCGCTTAGCCTTGTGAAATCAGGGCTTGCCGCCCGCAAGCCCAGTTCGTTGATGCCTCCCGCTTTTGAAATGTGCGCTTACAAGTGCTCACGTCTATGAAAGGTCTGCGCCGCTAAAGTGGTTCTCAAGCGAACGGCGCGAATCTCAAACCAACCCGGTCGATTCAGCCCCCCTCGCAACGAAACTCGATAGGGAGAATAGTCATGAAGGCCTTGAACAAGACATCGCGTTCGATCATCGCGGCAGTGCTTGCGGGCGGCGCATTGCTGGGCGCTACCAGCGCCTTTGCGCAGCACGCACCCGTTTATGGGCAGCCGCACATGATGCCGGTGGGCGTGCAGATCAACGTCGGCTGGCACGGCGACCGCTACTGGGACGGCCACCGCTACTGGGCGCACGACGACTGGATGCGTCGTCACCCGCATGACCGCGATCCGTACCACGATCGCGATCACGGCCACCGTCCGCCGCCCCCGCGTTACTACTAATGCGTTGACGTCAGCCTGACGGCATCGGTTGGAGATGCCGCTTAGGCGAAAACAGGGCCGGCCGCTCGCAGGAGCGCGCCGGCCCTGTCGTATCCGGCGTCGGAAAAACGCGTGCTGCGCTATGCTTTCGTGCTTTGATCAGCGGCACAGCGCTAGCAAGGGGAATAAGGATTGAGCAAGCCAGTCGTAGGCGTGGTGGGAACGGGACTGATGGGCGTCGGCATCGCGACGCAGAGCGCGCTGCACGGCCACAGGACGATCGTCAACGACGTCGACCCCGCGCGGCTCGCCAGCGTCGCGGCTAAGGCACAAGCGGTGCTCGACGAGTTGATCGACGCCGGTTGTATCGATCAGCAGGCAAAAGCGGCGGCGCTTGCGAACATCGAAACGAGCGCGTCGATCGACGTAATGGCCGATGCGCAATTCGTAATCGAAGCGATTCCGGAAGTGCTCGAACTGAAGCATCGGCTTTACGGGGCGCTCACGGACATACTGCGCGAGGACGCGATCCTCGCGAGCAACACGAGCGGCTTTCCGCCCGACCAGTTGTCGGTGCCGCTGCGCGCGAAAGAGCGCTTTCTGATCGCGCACTACTGGAATCCGCCGCACATGATTCCCCTCGTTGAAGTGGTGCCGGGCAGCGATACGTCGCAAGACGTCATCGATGCGACTGTCGCACTGATCAACGCGACGGGCATGGAGCCCGTCGTGCTGTCGAAAGCGATTCCGGGCTTCGTCGGCAACCGTCTGCAGTTCGCGGTGTTGCGCGAAGCGCTGAACATCGTGCGCTCGGGCGCGGCGACACACGAAGTCGTCGACCGCGTGATGAAGGCGTCGCTGGGCAAGCGCTGGGGCATCGTTGGGCCGTTCGAAGGCGCGGACATGGGCGGCCTCGATACGTTCGTCGATATCGCGAGCCATCTGATGCCCGCGCTCGGGAAAGACGAAGACGTGCTTGATCTTATGCGCGAGCAGGTGCTGGCGGGACGAGTCGGCGTGCGCAGCGGCGCGGGCTTTTACGACTGGGACGACGCGCAGGCCGCGAAGGTGAAAGCGGGACGCCGGCGCGTGATCCAGTCGAATGGACAGAAGCACGGACAACGCTGAGTGGCGGCGCCGCGCATCGCGAGCCGGACGCAAGCGAGGCAAACGCAAGCGAACCAGACGCAAGCGAACCGGACGCAAGCGAACCGGACGCAAGCGAACCAGGCACAAGCAACCCAGACCGAAGCGAAACAAAGGAAGCGACATCATGTCGGACGTCTATTTCTACGACCCGGCCGCCGGGCACGGCCTGCCTCACGATCCGTTCAAGGCGATCGTCGCGCCCCGCCTGATCGGCTGGGTCTCGACGCGCGCGGCAAGCGGCCAGTTGAATCTCGCGCCCTACAGCTTCTTCGGCGCGTTCGCGACCTTTCCGTCGATCATCGGTTTTTGCAGCGAGGGCCGCAAAGACAGCATCCGCAATATCGAAGAGACGCGCGAGTTCGTCTGGAATCTCGCGACGCGTCCGCTCGCCGAGAAGATGAATCGCACGTCGGCGCCCGTTGCGCCCGACGTCGACGAGTTTCAGCTTTCGGGCCTCACGCCCGCGCAGGGACGCAATGTGTCGGTGCCGCATGTCGGCGAATCGCCGGCGGCGCTCGAATGCAAGCTGCTGCAAGTCGTCCAGTTGCACGACCTGAGCGGCAAGCCGATGGACAACTGGCTCGCGCTCGGCCAGGTGGTCGGCGTGCATATCCGCAGCGAGTATCTGAAAGACGGGCTGTTCGACACGCACGCCGCACAGCCGATCATGCGCGCGGGCTATCGCGCCGACTACGCGCAGATCGGCGACATGTTCCAGATGATCCGTCCGACGTCCTGACGATTCCCGCTTCAAATCATCGCGACGAACGCCACGTTCGTAGCAGCAGCGCGTTCGTCACGACGCTGACGCTCGAAAACGCCATCGCCGCGCCCGCGATCATCGGATTCAGCAGCCCGAACGCCGCGAGCGGAATGCCGATCAGGTTATAGACGAACGCCCAGAACAGGTTCTGCCGGATCTTGCGCCAGGTGCGCCGCGAGATGTCGATCGCATCGGCGACGAGCGCCGGGTCGCCGCGCATCAGCGTGATGCCCGCCGCGTGCATCGCGACGTCGGTGCCCGTCGCCATCGCGATGCCGATGTCGGCGGCGGCGAGCGCGGGCGCATCGTTGATGCCGTCGCCCGCCATCGCGACGACGCTCGAGGTACGGATCTTCAGGTCGTGCACGACGCGCGCCTTGTCGGACGGCAGCACCTGCGCGTGCACTTCGTCGATGCCGAGCGCGGCCGCGACGCTCCTCGCGCTGCCTTCGTTGTCGCCCGTGACGAGCGCGCTCGTCACGCCCATCCGCGAGAGCCGCTCGACGGCGGCGCGCGCGCCGGGCTTCAGCGTGTCGCCGAATGCGATCAGTGCGAGGACTTCAGCCGGTGCGTCCGCGTTGCCGCGCTTCATCAGCCACGAGACCGTGTTGCCCTGCGCTTCGAGCTCGTGTGCCCGCTGGGCGAGCGCGGGCGGCAGCGCGGCATCCCGTTCGCGCAGCCAGCGGCTGCTGCCGATCGCGACCGTTTCTCCGCCGATGTCCGCTTCCACGCCGCGCCCCGCGACGGCGCGCGCCTCGCCCGCTGCGGGCAGGGTGCTTGCGCTGGCCAGCGCTTCCGGTGCTGCCTCAAAGGCCTTTACGACCGCCTTCGCAAGCGGATGATCGCTATGCCGCTGCACGACGGCTGCCAGCGCGAGCGCATCCGCGCGGCCGATGCCCGGCGCCGCGTCGAAGGCCGTCACCGACGGCTGGCCGACCGTCAGCGTCCCCGTCTTGTCGAACGCGACCACGCGGATCTGATGCGCGATTTCGAGCGCCTGCGCATCCTTGATCAGCACGCCGTGACGCGCGGCGACGCCCGTGCCCGCCATGATGGCCGTCGGCGTCGCGAGACCGAGCGCGCACGGACACGCGATCACCAGCACCGCGACCGCGTTCAGAATGGCCGTTTCCGCGTCGTGCCCCGTGAGAAGCCAGCCCGTCAGCGTGACGAGCGCGATCGCGAGAATCGCCGGCACGAAGATTTCGCTGACGCGATCGACGAGCCGTTGAATCGGCGCTTTCTCCGCTTGCGCGGTCTCGACGAGCCGGATGATCCGCGCAAGCGTCGTTTCCGCGCCGATCGCCGTCGTCGTCACCGTGATCGCGCCCTCGCCGTTGATCGAGCCCGCCGTCACGCGGTCGTCCGGCTGCTTCGGCACGGGGAGGCTTTCGCCCGTGATCAGCGATTCGTCGATATGCGTGCGGCCTTGCAGCACGGCGCCATCGACGGGCACGCGCTCGCCCGGCCGCACGGCGACGACCATCCCGACGCGCACCTGCGCGAGCGGCACCTCGTGCTCCTGCATGCCGACGACGATGCGCGCGCGATCGGGCCGCAGCGCGTTGAGTGCGCGGATCGCATCGGTGGTCTGGCGCTTCGCACGCGCTTCGAGCCACTTGCCGAAGCGCACCAGCGTAATGACGACGGCCGACGCTTCGAAATAGAGGTGCATCGTGTCGCCGGGATGGAGCGCCATCTGATAGACGCTCACGCCATACGCCGCCGACGTGCCGAGCGCCACCAGCAGATCCATGTTGCCCGAGCCGGCGCGCACGGCCTTCCACGCGGCGCGGTAGAAGCGCGCGCCGAACGCGAACTGGACGACGGTCGCGAGCGCGAGTTGCAACGAGGCGGGCAGCATCGCGTCAAGGCCGAGCGGTTCTGCGACCATCGGGACAATGAGCGGCAGCGTCAGCAGCGCGCAGAGCACGACGGCGCCCAGCTCGCGGCGCACGGCCTGGCGCGCGAGGGCGTCCTTGTCGCGATCGACGGGCGCGGTGCCGGCGTCGGCTGCATCGGCGGCAAGAGGCGTCGCCTGATAGCCGGCTTTCGTCACAGCCGCAATCAGCTGGTCGATGCCGACCGCGCCGTTGGTCGTGACGGCGGCCTTTTCTGTCGCGAGATTGACGGACGCGGACGCGACGCCCGGCACCTTCGCGAGCGCCTTTTCGACGCGCAGCGCGCACGCCGCGCAGGTCATGCCGCCGATCGCGAGTTCCGCGCTCGTGGCTGCGGCATCGCTCGCGGACAGCGGCGCTTCGACCACGGGTTGCGCGTCGTAGCCCGCCTTGCGCACGGCCGCGACGAGGGCAGCGACGAGGGTATCGGCGGCAACGGAGGCGTCGGCCTCGACGCTGGCCTTTTCAGTCGCCAGATTCACCGACGCGCCTGAGACGCCCGGCACTTTCGCGAGCGCCTTCTCGACCCGCAGCGCGCACGACGCGCAGGTCATGCCGCGGATGTCCAGTTCGGCGGTTTTCGCGTCGACGTGGGAAGTGTCGGCGGCGCGCGGTGTGGCGAGATCGGTCATGGCGGCGAGGCTCCAGTTACGGCGCATAAGCGTCTAATGGAGCCAGTATTGACCTTCCCATGATGGGAAGGTCAAGGGCTGTCGGGAATCGGTAATTGCGATGTGGTCAATCGAGTTCGGGCGGCGCGGCCAGCATCGCATCGGCGACGGCGCGCTGCTCGTCGCTGTTGCGTTCGTTCAGCGCTGCGGCGGCGCCGCGCCGGTCGGCGGAAGCCTTGTTCTGGCTCAGCTTCCATTTGCCCGTCAGCTTCGCGATCTCGATCTCGATGCCGACGATCGCGCCGAGCATCTGCGAGATGTAGTCGGCGGGCGCGTCGCCCATTTTCCACGGCACAGGCTCGCCCGCTTCCATCTTGCGCGTGAGCCGCGCGACGAGGCCGCGCACGAACGCTTCATCGTCGCGCACCACGATCGGGCCGTGCGCATGGACGACCATGTAGTTGTACGTCGGCACCTGATGATGCGTTTCGTGCTTGCTCGGATACCACGTCGGCGAAATGTACGCGGTCGGTCCCTGGAAAATCACGAGCGCATCCGGCCGTTCGGCCACTTCCTGCCAGACGGGATTCGCCCGCGCGACGTGCGCGTGCAACGTGCCATGCGGACCTTTGCCGGCATCGAACTCGAACGGCACGTGGTTCGCGTCGAGCCCGTTCGGGCCGACCGTGACCAGCGATCCGAGCGGATAGTCGGTGATCAGCCGATGGAGAACTTCCAGACGGTTCTCTTCGAAATGGGCGGGAATGTACATGACTCGGCTCCGGGTAAAAGGCGGCGACGGCGATGCTCAGAAGTGTGCTCAGAAGCGCAACCGTATATCAAAATGCAAGGCAATGTTCACGTTCGTGCCTTATTGCTTGCCGCCGCGCCGCGGATAAGATAAAACCCGATCTCAGAAAAGCAATGTCAGGACAATGCGACGGGTTGACGCGAGCGGGGGCTCGGCGGACCCAGTCGGTCCTGACCCGAGATACATCCAGGACCGCGGTTCATCCAATGATAAAAAATCGCCGAGAACAGTTTCCGTTTCATCTGGCCTGCGCGGCGCTCGCAGGCGTCGCATTCCTTGCCGGCTGCTCGTCGACTCCCATTGTGGCGCCCAAGCCCACTGGATGGATCAAGGACGAGGTTGCCGATTCCTACGTTTTTGCGTATCCGCTCGTGCTGATGGGCACGGCGCGCGATGCCGCCGTCGGCACGGGCCCGGGCCAGGCGCCCATCAACACGGTGCGTCACGGGACGGCGCTGCCGCCCGTCGGTGCGCACAATCCGCCGACGCCCGGCATCGACACGCTCGACTCGACCGCGTGGCTCGACGTCGGCGACGAGCCGGTGATCGTGTCGCTGCCCGCGTCGCCGGGGCGCTACGTCGATGCGCGCGCGCTCGACATGTGGACCAACGTGCTGTGGTCGACGACGGATTCGCAGGGCGCTTCCCGCGCGGCGGGCATCAAGGCGCAGACAGTCGCGTTCGCGAAGCCCGACTGGAAGGGCGATCTGCCGAAGGGCGTGAAGCGCATCGACGCGCCGACCCGCAACGTCTGGCTCGACGTGCGCATCCAGACGAACGGCGCGCACGACCTGACAGCCGTGCGCAAGGTGCAGCGCGGCATTCGCGTGGCGCCATTGAGCGTCTATACGGGTGACGCGTCACCGGCTTCCGTCGCGCCGCGCAGCCTGTCCGCCGATACGGGCGCGTCGGGCTCGCCCGCCGACCAGGTCGCCGCGCTCGATGCGAAAGGCTTCTTCGATCGCGTCGCGCAACTGCTGCCCGACAATCCGCCTTCGCCCGCTGATCCGCATGCGCTCAAATTTCTCGCGGACCTCGGCGTGCAGCCGGACGACCCCGTCGAGTTGCCGTCGACGGCGACCGATGCGATCGCGGGCGGTCTCGCGGACGGCCGTGCGCGCGTCGCGACGCCGCCGACCAACATGGTGATGGGTAACGGCTGGAGCTGGTTTGGCGACGGGGTCGGCAACTACGGTCCCGACTATGCGTTGCGCGCGTATGCCGCTTATGCGCAGCCGGGCATTGGTACAAAGGACGACGAAGTGCGCGCGAGCGTGTCGCTCGATAGCGACGGCCACGCGCTGAACGGCGCGAACCGCTACGTGATGCACTTCGCGCCGAAGCAGGTGCCGCCCGTGCGCGGCTTCTGGTCGGTCACGGCTTACACGAAGGACGGCGCGCTCGGCGAAAGCGCGCCCGCGTATGCGGCCGTCGGCGACAAGGCGGGTGTGCGGCGCAATCGCGACGGCTCGATCGACGTGACGGTGTCGTCGGTGCGGCAGCGCAAGGCGGCAAACTGGCTGCCCGCGCCGCGCGGCGATTTCCAGCTTGTGCTGCGTCTCTATGCGCCGAAGCCGGAAGCAAGCGATGGCACCTGGGCGCCGCCCGCTGTCGTGCGTCAATGAGCGAATGAACGTGTCGGCCGCATGACGGCAACGCGGTCGTGTATGGGGCGGGAGTAGGTGCTAAAGCACTAACTCCTGCCGACAGCTAAAGCGGCAACTCTGGTCGACCGCTTTGCGTGGGACCGGAGTACGCCGCTAAAGCGGCAACTCTGGTCGACCGCTCTGCGTGGGACCGGAGTACGCCGCTAAAGCGGCAACTCTGGTCGACACGAACACGGTCGTTCGACGGGCATCCGCGCCTTTACACTTTCTCACCTTTATTTACCTGCAACGGTCGGCATTCCCATGACATTTGATGGTTTGCCCGAAGTACACGACGTATACTTTGGGCAAGCTGAATCTTCGTCACAGCGGCGAGCTTTGCGCCGCACTACCCGCGACCGAGCATGGCAAGCCCCACCAAAGCAACACTCATTTCTTCCATCCAGACTGTCCGCGAAGTCGCGCAAGGGCGACGCGCCCGGCGCATCGTTCTCATCCTGTTCATCGTGGTGGCCGTATTCGGCCTGCTCGGTTTTTTCGCCGCGCCACCGCTGATTCGCCACATCGCCGAACAGCAACTCAGCGAGCAGCTGGACCGGCCCGCCACCATCGGCCACATCGCGCTCAATCCGTACACGCTCAACTTCGAAGCGGACCGCGTGCATATCGGCGAACGCGGTGGCAAGGGCGATTTCGTCGATATCGAACGGCTGATCGTGCGCACATCGTGGAGCTCGATTTTCCGGCTCGCGCCCATCGTCGACGAAGTGCATCTGGACTCGCCGCGCTTCACGATCGTCCGCTATGACGCGCAGCGCTTCAACTTCAGCGACCTGATCGAAAAGTTCGCGAAGCAGCCGTCGAAGCCCGAGAGCAAACCCGCGCAGTTCTCGATTTCGAACATCCGGATCGAGAACGGCAAGATCACCTTCGACGACCGCCTGCTCGGCGTCACGCACATCGTCGATCAATGGCGGCTCGGCATTCCGTTCATCGCGACGCTGCCTTCGAAAACCGATATCTTCGTCGAGCCGTTGCTGCGCGCGCGCATCGATGGCAGTCCGCTTGCCATCGACGGCCGCACGAAGCCGTTCGCGAAGTCGCGCGAGTCGGAAGTGTCGCTGCGCTTCCAAGGGCTCGACGTGCCGAAGCTGCTGTCCTATTCGCCGGCGAAGCTGCCTGTCACGGTGCAGGCGGGCAAGCTGTCGAGCGATCTGAAAGTCAACTTCGTGATGGCGGGCGATGCGCCGACGCTGCGCATCACCGGGACGACCGATCTCGCCGACATCGACGTGCTCGACGAGCACAAGGCGCCGTTCTTCGCGGCGCGCTCGCTGCATGTGGCGGCGGCCACGCTCGAGCCGCTCAAGAGCGGCTATCACTTCGACGATATCCGTCTCGATGCGCCCGACGTGCATCTCGCGCGTGACAAGAACGGTATCCTGAGCGTCCAGCACACGTTCGCTCCAGCGCCCGCAGCCGGCGCGCCGAACCAGGCCGCGAGCGCGCCGGCAACGGCATCCGCACCCGCATCCGCACCCGCGTCCGGCACGCAGGCGAAGCCGGAAGCAGCAAAGGCCGCGCCGCCCATCGACTTGCAGATCAAGCGCTTCGCGCTCACCAACGGCACCGTCGACGTGCAGGACGAAGCGGCGTCGCGACCGGTGTCGGCGGGGCTGACCGATCTCGCCGTGTCTCTCGACGACTTCTCCACGCTCGGTAAGACGCCCGCGCGCTACAGCGTCAACAGTGGCCTCAAGAACCAGCCGAAGAGCGCGCTCGCCGTGACGGGTAATCTGACGCTCGCCGCGAAGACGGCCGATGCGAAGATCGATCTGAAGTCGGTGTCGCTGCCTGTCGCGCAGCCGTATCTCGACACGGTGACGGCGGCGAAGCTGGTCGACGGAACGCTCAGCGTGCAGACGAACCTGACGGCGAACTGGTCGAAGGAGCCCATCGATCTGCAGATCGGCGAAAGCCAGATCGCTCTGCAATCGGTCAAGGTGGCGTCGGCGGGCGAGAAGCAGCCGGCCATCGCGATCGCGGACGGCAAGGCGAGCGTGAAGCACGTGGACCTGCCGGGCCGCAAGGCGGAAATCGACGGCGTGGACCTGACGGGCCTGTCCGTCGATGCGCAGCGCCTGAAGGACGGCACGATCGATCTCGCAGCGCTCGCCGGCCCGCCGCACGAAGAGGTGCGCGAGCGCACCGTGATTCACGCGGCGAAGAAAGCATCGCAGGAAGGGCCGGCCTGGCGTTACAGCATCGGCGAGCTGAATCTGAAGAACTCGTCGGCCACGTTCACCGACAACACGACCGCGCGTCCGGTCAAAGTCGTCGTGACGCCGCTGCAACTGAAAGTGCAGAAGATCAGCGAGGACATGAGCCACGCGCTGCCCGTCGAGTTGCAGGCGACGGTGAACGGCAAGGGCACGCTCGGCGTGACGGGTGACGTGACGGCGACGCCGCTCAAGCTCGGGCTGAAGATCAACGCGAACCGGCTCGATGCCGCTGCGTTCGAGCCATACTTCGGCAGCAAGTTGAACGCGACTGTCGCGAGCGCGCTGCTCAATGCGAACGGCGAAGTGACGATGGCGCAGGAAGAGAAATCGAAGGGCGTGCGCGCGACGTATCACGGCGACGCGGCGCTCGTCGACGTGCGGATGATCGACAAGGCGACGTCCGACCCGTTCGCGGGCTGGCGCTCGCTTGCGCTCACGGGCCTGAAGGCGAATTACGACGCGCATGGCATGGATGTCGATGCGGCCAAGGTCACGTTCGCGAACTTCTACGGCCGGGTGCTGCTCGATGCGCAGGGCAAGCTGAATCTGAAAGACGTGGTCGCGCAGCAGCCGGGCGAGCCGCAATCGCTCACGCGCGAGAAGAACCCCAAGGGTCGTGAGCCGATTCCGCTGAGCCCGCCTGCCGCATCGGAAGCGCCGGTTGCTGCTGCACCGGCTGCGGCGCCGTCCGCCGCGTCGGCTGCTGCGCCGGTTGTGGCATCGGCTGCCGCGCCGGCTGCGGCTTCGGCTGCTTCCAGCGCGGCCGTGACGGTGACAGGGACGCCGCAAAATCCGGTGCGCCTGCACTTCGGCCAGCTCGTCTTGCAGAACGGTCGCGTCAACTACACCGACAACTTCATCAAGCCGAACTACTCGGCGAACCTGGTCGCGATTCAAGGCACGGTTGGCGCGTTCGGCACGGACTCGAAGCAGCCGGCGCCCGTCGATGTGTCGGCGAAGCTCGCGGCCAACGGACCGATCACGATCCGCGGCTCGGTCAATCCGCTGATCGCGAAGCCGTCGCTCGATCTGACGGCGACGGCGCACGACATCGAACTGACCAACCTCACGCCGTACTCGGCGAAGTACGCGGGCTATCCCATCACGAAGGGCAAGCTGAACGTCGATCTGCACTATCAGCTCGCGAATGACCAGTTGACGGCGAACAACCACATCTTCATCGACCAGCTGACATTCGGCGATCACGTCGACAACGACACGGCGACCAAGCTCCCTGTGCGGCTTGCAATCTCGCTGCTGAAGAACTCGCGTGGCGAGATCGACGTGAATATTCCCGTGTCGGGTTCGCTGAACAATCCGGAGTTCAGCATCGGCGGACTGATCTGGCATGCCGTGCTGAACCTGCTGCAGAAGGCCGTGACGGCGCCATTCTCGCTGCTCGCGCACGCGTTCGGCGGCAATGGCGAGGAACTCGGGTATGTCGAGTTCGATGCCGGGTCTGCGGCGCTTTCAGACGCGTCGCAGAAGAAGCTCGACACGATCGTGAAGGCGCTCGCCGACAAGCCGTCGGTGCGCATCGAGATCATCGGGCGCGTCGATCCCGCCGTCGATCAGCCCGGGCTGCGCACCGCGTATGTCGATCGGCTCGTGCGTCAGCAGAAGATCAAGGATGTCGTGGGCAATGGCGAGAGCGTCGACCCGATGAGCGTCAAGGTCGACGACAAGGAATACGAGAAATACCTGACGAAGGCCTACAAGGATGCCGACTTCAAGAAGCCGCGCAATTTCGTGGGCCTGACGAAGACGCTGCCCGATGACGAAATGAAGGCCGCGCTCGCCGAGCACGCGCCCGTGACGGATGCGAGCTTGCGCGATCTCGCGCAGCGGCGTGCGCAGGCGGTGCAGCAATACTTCGAAGGCAAGATCGACAGCAGCCGCGTGTTCATCGTCGCGCCGAAGCTCGATGCGTCGGGGATCAGCGACAAGGGCGCGACGACGCGAGTCGATTTCGGCCTTAAATAAGGCGTCGGCGCTGTCATGTGCCGATGGCGTCGCCGGTCGTGTGCCGGCGATGCTTCACGAGCACGCGGCCAGTGACAAGCGGTTAGCGACACGCACGCTCACGTGCACACGCGCACGACGCGCCGCGCGCAAACCAGCATCGCGTCAGGCGGCGCGTGTCGGCGCCGCTGTTGTCTTCAACGCCGTCTGTTCGATCACCCGCGCGAGCGTATCGAACGCGGGACCGATGCCCTCGTTCGGCACGCACGCGTAGCCGAGCAGCAGACCGCGTCGCGCGGGCGTCTCGCTGTTGTAGTACGACGCGAGCGGCCGCACGATCACGCCGGCATCGTATGAAGCTGCCGTCACTTCGCGGTCGTCCGCGTGATCGGGCAGGCCGAGCACCAGATGCAGCCCCGCTTCGTCGCCCATCACGGGCAGCGTGTCGCCGAAGCGCGCGGTGATCGCATCGATCAGGATCTGGCGGCGCTCGCCATACAGTGCCCGCATGCGCCGCACGTGCGATGTCAGATAGCCGTCCATGATGAACTCGGTCAGCACGGCCTGTTGCATCAGCTGACCTTCGCGATACAGCTCGGCGAGCCCCGTGCGAAACCTGTCGACGAGATGTTCCGGCGCGATCATGAAGCCGATCCGCAAGCCCGGAAACAGCATCTTCCCCAGACTGCCGACGTAGATCACCTGGCCCGCGTCGTCGAGCCCTTGCAGCGACGCGAGCGGCCGGCTGCCGTAACGGAACTCGCTGTCGTAATCGTCTTCGATGATCCACACGCCGTGCTGCCGCGCGTATTCGAGCAGCGTGCGGCGGCGCGCGAGGCTCATCACCATGCCGAGCGGATATTGATGCGACGGCGTGACGAGCGCGATGCGCGGCGGCGATTTCAAATCCGGCTCGCGCGGATTGAGCCCTTCGTCGTCGACGGGCACGGGCACGAGCGTCAGCCCCGACGCTTGCAGCACGCTGCGCGCGCCCCAATAGCACGGCTCCTCGACCCACGCGCGGTCGCCGACATCCGTCAGCAGCCGCACGGCGAGATCGATCGACTGATGGATGCCCGTCGTGATGATGATCTGATCCGGCGTGCACTTCGCCGAGCGCGCGACCCGCAGATAGTCCGACAACGCCCGCCGCAGCGGACGATAGCCGCCGCCCGGCGCATACGTCAGCAGATCGGGGTTCGCCTGCTTCCACAGCTTCGACTGCAGGCGGCTCCATGTGCGCGCGGGGAATTCGGAGACATCCGGCACGCCCGGCATGAACGCGCCCCATTGCCTCGCCGACACGCCCGCCTTGCGGATGAGTTGCGAGCCGCGCATCGACAGGCCGCCGCGCGCCGGTGCGCCGGATTGCGGTGGCGCCGTGCCCGTGACGACTCCGACGGGGCCACTTGCTGCGCGTGGCGCCGTGCGCGCGTTGACGGCGGCCGTATCCGGACGTGTGTCGGCGACATAGGTGCCGCTGCCCGTTGTCGAGATCACATAGCCTTCGGCCGTGAGCTGGTCGTAGACGTGCAGGACCGTGTTGCGTGCGATGCCGAGATCGCCGGCGAGCGTGCGCGAGCTGGGCAGCTTCGCGCCGGGCGGCAACTGGCCCGTCAGAATGGCCTGCTGCATTAGCCCGAGCACTTGCCGGTAGACGGGTTCGGCGGCCGTCCGGTCGAGCCGCGCGGCGAGCCAGTCCGACAGGATCACGGTGTCCAAGTGGTTCTATCCGGAATTATGAAATGGTTCCCTATTGTAGAACCGTAAGCGGCTATAGTGGATCACGCAATCGATGCGATTCTGCGCGATGAGTGGAACCATCTGGGTAGAAACCCGTAGGTGCGACGGCAGGCCATGGAGACGGACACGATGAGAACCGAAGACGTAATCGTCAGCTTTCGGGGTGTGCGCAAGACGTATGACGGCGAGACGCTCGTTGTCAAGCAACTCGATCTCGACATCTATCAGGGCGAATTCCTCACGCTGCTCGGGCCGTCCGGCTCCGGCAAGACGACCTGCCTGATGATGCTCGCGGGCTTCGAGTTTCCGACGGGTGGCGAGATCTGGCTCGACGGACAGTTGCTCAACAACGTGCCGCCGCACAAGCGCAACATCGGCATGGTGTTTCAGAACTACGCGCTGTTTCCGCATCTGACCGTCGAGCAGAACGTCGCGTATCCGCTGACCGTGCGCAAGCTGGCCGCCGACGAACGCGCGCACAAGGTCAACAACGCGTTGAAGATGGTGCGCATGGAAGGCTTCGCGAAGCGTTATCCGGCGCAATTGTCGGGCGGCCAGCAGCAGCGCATCGCGCTGGCTCGCGCGCTCGTCTTCGAGCCCAAGCTCGTGCTGATGGACGAACCGCTCGGCGCGCTCGACAAGCAGTTGCGCGAGCACATGCAAATCGAACTCAAGTCGCTGCACGAGAAGCTCGGCGTCACGTTCGTCTACGTGACGCACGATCAGGGCGAAGCATTGACGATGTCCGATCGCGTCGCCGTGTTCGACAAGGGCATCGTGCAGCAGCTCGATACCGTCGATCGCCTCTACGAATCGCCGTGCAACGAGTTCGTCGCGAACTTCATCGGCGACAGCAACCGGCTGCGCGGCACGGTTGCGAATGTCGACGGCGACTACTGCGAGTTTCACCTGATCGACGGCACGCGGCTCGTCGGGCGCAATATCGGTGGCGCGAAGGCGGGCGCGCAAGGCATCGCGTGCATCCGGCCCGAGCGGATGAAGCTCGCGGCAGGCGCGTCGAAAGCGGGCGCGAACGCACTCGCAGGCGAAGCGCGCGGTCTCATCTATTTCGGCGACCACGTGCGCATGCGCTGCCGTCTGCCGGAACAGGACGAGTGCTTCGTGAAGGTGCCGCTCGGCACGGAAGCGCTCGAAGGCTTCGCGCCAGGCGCGCCTGTCGCGCTCGAGTTCGCGCCGGAGCATCTGCGCGTGTTCGCGTGAGCATCAGCATTGACGAGAAACACAAGAACGTCCACGTCGTAAGCAGCACTCATCACACCATCACACACGGAAGAGGAACCACCATGAAGAAGATCGTGCAATCGCGCTGTGCCGTGGCTGTCGGCGCATTCGTCCTCGCATTCGGCGCGGCGGCGACGAATCAGGCGAACGCGGCGGAACTGACCGTCGTGAACTTCGGCGGCGCGAATGGCGACGCGCAGAAGGCGGCCTTCAACCAGCCGTTCGAAGCGCAAAACGGCGCGAAGGTGACGGCCGTGGAGTACAACGGCGAGCAGGCGAAGGTGAAGGCGATGGTCGAGGCGAAGCACGTGAACTGGGACGTCGTCGAAGTCGAATCGGGCGACCTGGGCCGCGGCTGTGACGAAGGCCTGTATGAAAAGCTCGACTGGTCGAAGCTCGGCAAGAAGTCGGATCTGATTCCCGAGGCGCCGCAGACGTGCGGCGTCGGCATCTTCGTGTGGTCGACGGCGATGGCGTACAACGCCGACAAGCTGAAGACGGCGCCGGCAAGCTGGGCTGACTTCTGGGACACGAAGAAATTTCCGGGCAAGCGCGGCATGCGCAAGGGCGCGCGCTACAACCTCGAGTTCGCGCTGATGGCCGACGGCGTTGCGCCGAAGGATGTCTACAAGGTGCTCGCGACGAAGGAAGGCCAGGACCGCGCATTCAAGAAGCTCGACGAACTGAAGCCGAACATCCAGTGGTGGGAAGCGGGCGCGCAGCCGCCGCAATTCCTCGTGGCGGGCGACGTCGTGATGTCGACTGCCTATAACGGCCGCATCGATGCCGCGCAGAAGGAAGGCAAGAACCTGAAGGTCGTGTGGAACGGCAGCATCTACGACCTCGACTACTGGGCGATGCCGAAGGGCACGCCGAACAAGGCGCTCGCCGAGAAGTACATCGCATACACGATCTCGTCGAAGCCGCAGCAGGAATACGCGAAGCACATCGCGTACGGCCCGGTGAACGAATCGGCCATCAAGTCGCTCGACGCGAAGACGCTCTCGAATCTGCCGAACTCGCCGACCAACGGCAAGAACGCGGTGCTGCAGAACCTTACGTTCTGGACCGATCACGGCGACGAGCTGGAGCAGCGCTTCGCGTCGTGGGCGTCGAAGTAAGCAGCAGGAGAATGCGATGCGGCTTCTGTTGAAAGAGGCCGCATCGCAGCAGCACTGAAGTGACGTCAGGCATGGAGAAACGTGTGACGACGATGACGATCGCCGCCGACTCGGCCCCCGAGTCGGCGAACAAACTCAAGCGCGAACTGAAGGCTGCGGAAGCGAAGAAGCGCGCGATGGCGCTGCTGCTGATCGCGCCGCTCGCGATTTTTCTGCTGATGATCTTCGTCGTGCCGATCGGCGCGCTGCTCACGCGCGCCGTGCAGAACCCGGAGATCGCGACGGCCCTGCCGCATACCGTGACGGTGCTGCGCGACTGGGACCGCAAATCCGCGCCCACCGACGCGGCATACGCCGCGCTCGCCACCGATCTGACGGCCATCGCCGACGGCGAAGCGATGGGCGCGCTGGCGCGCCGTCTGAACACGGAAATCCCCGGTTATCGTTCGCTCGTCGCAAAGACGGCGCGCGCGATGCCGCTGAACGACGATGCGGGCCACGCGCTGCCACCCGGCCAGATGAAGGCGAAGATCCTCGAACTCGACGAGCGCTGGGGCGACGTGAAGTACTGGCAGGCGATCGCGAAGAACGGCGGCACGTATTCGCCGTTCTATCTGCTCGCCGCGCTCGACCACAAGCAGGACGCGTTCGGCCACATCATTCCCACCGATCCCGAGCAACAGATCTATCTCGCCGTGTTCAGCCGCACGTTCGTGATCGGCTTTGCCGTGACCGTGTTCGCGTTGCTGCTCGGCTATCCGCTCGCGTACTGGATCTCGACGCTCAATGAACGGCGCGCGAATCTCGTGATGATCCTCGTGCTGATTCCGTTCTGGACATCGATTCTCGTGCGCGTCGCCGCGTGGATCGTGATTCTGCAAAGCGAAGGGCTCGTCAACAAGGCGCTGCTCGGCACAGGGCTGATACACGATCCTTTGGCGCTGCTGTTCAACCGAGTCGGCGTCTATATCTCGATGACGCATATCCTCTTGCCGTTCATGATCCTGCCGCTCTACAGCGTGATGAAGTCGATTCCGCCGAGCTATCAGCGCGCGGCGATCTCGCTTGGCTCGCATCCGTTTGCGGCGTTCTGGCGCGTGTACGTGCCGCAGACGTATCCGGGCGTCGGCGCGGGCGCGCTGCTCGTGTTCATCCTCGCGATCGGCTACTACATCACGCCGGCGCTGCTCGGCGGACCGAACGACCAGATGGTCAGCTACTACGTCGCGTACTTCACGAACGTGACGATCAACTGGGGCATGGCGTGCGCGCTCGGCGGTCTGCTGCTCGCGGCGACGCTCGTGCTGTATGTGATCTACGGACGCTTCACGCGTTCTCAAGTGAGCCTCGGCTGACGCAAGGAGAGCACGCGATGAAACTGGCCAAACCGATGTTCGCGCCGCACACGTCGATGATCGAGCGCGTGTGGTACTTCACGTTGCGCGGGCTTGCCGTGCTGACGCTGCTGTATCTGATCCTGCCCGTGCTCGCGATCGTGCCGCTGTCGTTTTCGTCGAGCACGTTCCTCGTCTATCCGATTCCGGGCTGGTCGCTGCGCTGGTATCAGAACCTGATCGCTTCCGACGAATGGCGGATGGCCGCGAAGAACAGCTTTATCGTCGCGCCGTCCGCGACGGTGTTCGCGACCGTGCTCGGCACGCTCGCGGCGATCGGGCTGACGAAGGCGAACTTCAAGGGCAAGGCGCTGTTGATGGCAGTGCTGATTTCGCCGATGATCGTGCCCGTGGTGGTGGTCGGCGTCGGCATGTATCTGTTCTTTGCGCCGCTGGGGCTCGCCAATACGTATATCGGGCTGATCATGGCGCATGCGTCGCTGGGTGTGCCGTTCGTCGTGACGACGGTGGCCGCGACGTTGCAGGGCTTCAACTACAACCTCGTGCGCGCGAGCCTGTCGCTCGGCGCGAACCCGGTGAAGACCTTCTTCAACATTACGTTGCCAGTCATTGCGCCGGGCGTGATCTCGGGCGCGCTGTTCGCGTTCGCGACGTCGTTCGATGAAGTGGTCGTCACGCTGTTCCTCGCGGGCGCGGATCAGACGACGCTGCCGCGTCAGATGTTCACGGGCATTCGCGAGAACATCAGCCCGACGATCGCCGCGCTCGCGACGATCCTCATTGTGTTTTCAACGTGCCTGCTGCTGGCGCTCGAATGGCTGCGCGGGAGGAATGCGGCGCGGGCGGTGGCGGTTTAGCGCTGCTTGCTCGCGGGTTGCGTGCCGCTGTGCCTCGCACGACGCCCAACGCTTTGACAAACGTTCACAACCCAGGTTGAACGCTGTTGTACAACCCACGCTGATCCCATGAGTGGCGTCAACGAAAGCGGGGTTACAGCATCGTCATGGACCCGCTCCAACAAATGCAGTACAAACCTGGGAAAACTATGGAACACGGAATCATTGCGTGGTTGATCATCGGCTGCGTGGCGGGCTGGCTCGCCAGCGTGCTCGTGGATGGCGGCGGCTTCGGCGTCCTGATCGATATCGTCGTCGGGATTGCGGGCGCGTTTATCGGCGGCTGGTTGTCGGGCGTGCTGCATGTCTCGCTCGGCAACGGATGGATCGGCTCGGTCGCCACGGCATTTGTCGGCGCGGTCATCCTGCTGTTCGTCATCCGGCTGATCAAGCGCCGGTGACGTTGCGGCGTGGCGTGGGCGGCGTGCGGGACGGCCGTTGCTGCGTCGGTCACCGCCTCGCCGCCTGATCCACAGGCGCAACGGGCGTCATGCCGCCTAACGCCTGAAACAGCGCAGCCGTATCCGCAAGACGATCGCCCTGAGCGCGCGTCCGGTCGATCGCCGTCTGCAACGCCTGGCGTTGCGTATCGATCAAGCCGAACTGGCTGACACCACCCGCCGCATACCGCGCCTGCGCGATCTTCATACTCGCTTGCGCCTCCGATGCCGCTTCGTCGCGCGCCTGCAGTTCATGCGCATCGTCGTTCAATGCATGCAGCGTATCGGCGACCTGTTGCAGCGCCTGCAGCACGGTCTGCCGGTACGATGCGAAAGCTGCGTCGTAAGCGGCTTGCGCCGCGCGCTTCTTCGCGTGCAGTTCGCCGCCGTGAAAGATCGGCTGCGTCAGATTCAGGCCGATGTTCCAGATGTTCATGCCATTGACGATATCTTCGATGCGCGTGCGCTCGGAACCCACACCCGCCGACACCACGAATTGCGGATAAAGATTCGCCGTCGCGACGCCGACGTTCGCGCTCGCCTGATGCAGCAACGCTTCCGATGCGCGGATATCGGGGCGTTCGCGTGCGAGCGTCGACGGCAGCGTGACGGGCACGGTATCGGGCAAATGCAGCGCGTCGAGCGTGACATCGTCGAAATCCGCTTTCGACGGCGCCACGCCGAGCAGAATCGCCAGTTGATGATCGGCCTGCGCGAGCTGCGTCGCGAGCGGCGCAAGCTGTGCGCGCGTTTGTGCGAGCAGCGTGCGCTGCGTGCGCACGTCGAGTTCCGCGACGCCGCCCGCCGCATAACGTCCTTCGATAATCTTCAGCTGCTGCGCCTGTGCATCGGCGAGCTGCTCCGTCAGCGCCAGTTGCTGTTGCACCGAAGCGCGTCGGATCGCCGTCGATATGACATTGCCCGCGAGCGTTAGACGCGCGGCATCGAGTTCATACGTCTGATAGTCGACCTGCGCGAGCAGCGCTTCGAGCGCGCGCCGGTTGCCGCCGAAAACATCGAGCACATACGACACGCTCACCGACGCATTGAACAGCGTGAACGGCCCGGGATTCGGCACGTTCGGAATGCCGAACGCAGCGGGGTCGACCTTCTGACGCGCGCCGGAAAGCTTCGCGTCGATCGCGGGAAACTGCGTCGCGCCCGCTTGTGCGACATAGTTTTCGCGCGCTTCGACGAGCTTCGCGCGCGCTTCGTCGAGCGTCGGGCTTTGCTGTAGCGCTGTATCGACGAGACGGTTCAGCGCGTCGGAATGAAATTGCGTCCACCATGTCGGCAACGCGTGATCGGCGGCGACGAGCGTTTGCGTCGCGCCAGCGGCCTGCGTGGAAGCAGGCAGCGCTGCGCGCGTATAGGACCGCGCATCGGGCGCGGATGGCGCATGAAAATCCGGGCCGACGGCGCAACCGCACAGCAGGAGCGCAGTGACGAGGACGCAGCGTTTCATGATCGAGTCCTCCTAGTCGAGCGTGCGCCGGTAGAAGCGCACCGCGATCGCCAGCACGATGACCGTGAAGATCGCGACGGGCCATACGGAAGGCCACAGGTCCACCCAGCCGTTGCCCTTCAGCAGAATGCCGCGCACGAGGCGATTGAAGTACGTGAGGGGCAGCAGATTGCCGATCCATTGCGCCCACACGGGCATGCCGGCGAACGGAAACATGAAGCCCGACAGCAGCAGGCTCGGCAGGAAGTAGAAGACGGTGAGCTGCATCGCCTGCAACTGGTTCTGCGCAATCGACGACAGCGTGATGCCGACCGTCAGGTTCGCCGCGATGAAAAGCAGCGCGGCTACGTAGAGCGCAATCAGGCTGCCGACGAACGGCACGTGAAAGACGTAGCGCGCCGCCGTGAGAATGATCGACGACTGCACGAGTCCGATTGCAATGTACGGCACCAGCTTGCCCGCAATCACTTCGAGGGGAAGAACAGGCGTCGCGAGCAGATTTTCCATCGTGCCGCGCTCGCGTTCGCGCGTCATCGCGAGGCCCGTCATCATCACCATCGTCAGCGTGAGGATGGTGCCCATCAGCCCCGGCACGACGTTGTATTGCGTTATGCCTTCGGGGTTGTACAGCTTGTGGATCTGCACGTCGAACGCGGCGGGCGCGCCGTTCAGATGCGCGAGCGGTCCCGTGATGTCCTTGTCCGCGACCGATTGCACGAGACCGGGCAGCGCGGCGAGGGGCGCTTGCGTCGCCGTCGGATCGGTTGCGTCGGCTTCGACCAGCAGCGCGGGCCGTTCGCCGCGCAACAGCCGCCGCGAGAAATCGACTGGGATCGACACGACGAACTGCACGTTGCCTTGCGCGAGCGCATGGCGCCCGGCTGCATCGTTGGGCAGCGTTTCGACGATGTCGAAGTAGTCGGAGTTCTGCATCGCCGCGACGAAGCTGCGCGAGAACGGGCTGTCGTCGCTGACGATGACGGCCGTGCGCAGATGCTTCGGGTCGGTGTTGATCGCGAAGCCGAACAGCGCGAGCTGAAGAATCGGCAGGCCGACGATCATGCCGAACGTGATGCGGTCGCGCCGCAACTGGATGAATTCCTTCAGCACGATGCCCCACCAGCGCGTGACGGAAAAGAATCGGTTCACGATGGCTTGCCTGGCTGCGCGTAGTTGTCGGTCGAGCGGCTCATCATGTAGATGAACACGTCTTCGAGCCCTGTGTCGATCGGCTCGATATGCACGGACATGCCGGACGTCGCCTGCCGGATGGCCTTTTCGAGCGCCGCGTGGTCGTGGCCGCTCGCATGCAGCGCGGAACCGAACACGACGGTCTGATCGACGCCCGGCGTGTTGCGCAACCGTTCCGATAGCTCGGTCAGACGCTCGCCATGAATCGCCCAGGTGGCGAGCGCCTGCGATTCGATCACCTGTTGCGCGGTGCCTTGCGCGAGCAGTTTGCCGTACGCGATATACGCGAGCTTGTGGCAGCGTTCCGCTTCGTCCATGTAGTGCGTGCTCACCAGCACCGAAATACCTTGTGCCGCGAGACGATGCAGCTCTTCCCAGAAGTCGCGGCGCGCGGTGGGATCGACACCCGCCGTCGGCTCGTCGAGCAGAAGAAGCCTCGGCTCGTGCAACATGCACGCGGCTAGCGCGAGCCGCTGTTTCCAGCCGCCCGACAGCGCGCCCGTCATCTGGCCCGCGCGCGTTTGCAGCCCGAGCGTTTCGAGCGCGCGGTCGACTTTCTCCTTGCGGTTCTTCATCTGATAGATGCGCGCGACGAAATCGAGGTTCTCGCGAATCGTCATGTCGTCCCAGTACGAGAAGCGCTGCGTCATATAGCCGACATTGCGCTTTATCTGCGCGCTCTCGCGCACGATGTCGTAGCCGAGGCACGTGCCGCTGCCGGAGTCCGGCGTGAGCAGTCCGCACATCAGGCGGATCGACGTCGTCTTGCCGCTGCCGTTCGGTCCGAGAAAGCCGAAGATTTCGCCGCGCGCGACCTGCAGCGTCACGTCGTTGACGACGTGCCTGTCGCCGAAGTGCTTGTTCAGGTTGTGCACGTCGATGGCAAGCGTTCCGTTCTGCGTGTTCATCGCAAGCTCACCGAAACGGGTTGGCCGGGATGCAGGCGCGGCGCATCGTCGACGGAAGGGCGCGCTTCGATCATGAACACGAGTTTCCCGCGGCTCTCGTTGCTGTAGATGACGGGCGGCGTATATTCGGACGAACTCGATACATAGGTGATCGTCGCATTCACGTCCGACGCGCAGCCGTCGCAATGAATGGTCAGCGCGCGGCCGGGCTGGAGCGAGCCGACCAGCGTCTCCGGCACGAAGAAGCGCACCTTCACGTTCTGCGGCGGCAGCATCTGCACGACGGGGCTGCCCGCCTGCACCCATTCGCCGACGCGATACAGCGTGTCGTACACACGGCCTTTCGCGGGCGCGTTCACGCGCTTCTGGTCGAGCTTCCATTGCGCCTGCGCGACGGCTGCCTGCGCCGCGTCGACTTGCGCCGCCTGCGCGGCCAGTTGCTGCGAGCGGCCGGGCAGGCGCGCGACATCGACTTCATGCGTGAGCTCACGCACCTGGGCGTTGGCGGCATCGGCGGCGGCGCGCGAATCGTCGAGCTGTCCCTTCGGAATGCCGCCCACGCGATACTGCGCTTCGTCGCGCGTCAGTTGCAATGTTGCCTTGCGCGCATTCGCGATGGCCTGCGCGAGCTGCGCTTTGGTCACGTCGATTTCGGGCGGGCGCTTGCCCGTCTGGATGTCCGCGAGCTGCGCGCGGGCCGCGGCGAGCTGTTGCTGCGCCTGTTGCAGCGCGGCCGCTTCGTCGACGGATTCGAGCGCGAATATGGGTGCATTCGCCGCGATCTCGTCGCCGCGAGCGACATCGAGTTGCGTCAGCTTGCCCGATTGCGACGAGCCGAGATACACGAATTCGCCTTCGACGTAGCCTTGCCATGTGTTGTCGTTGCGATGCGAGCATGCGCCGAGCGCGCTGCATGCGACGAACGCGATGAACACAACGAATAGCCGCAGCGTGCTCGCGGATGAACGGGACTGCGTCATGGCCTGGACCTCGTGGTGGCGCGCCGCGTGGTCTTGCGCGCAGTACGGGCATTAGGGACGTTGGGTGCTTTGTCGGCGGTGGTTGCGGGCGGACGCATGCCGCCCAGCAGCAACGCCGTCGCGTGCCGCTGCAACGTCTCGCGGTCGATCGCGCGAAAGCCGCGAATGCTTTGCCACACCTTCGCGGCCGCTTGCGGCAGCATCACGAGCGCGAGGATCGAGTTGAACATCAGCAGGGGATCGAGCTCGGCATTCACTTCGCCCGCCTGCTGCGCCTGCATGATGCGTGCGCCGAAGCGCTTGATGTTGTCGAACGGGATGCGCGTGAGCATGCGCTCGCGCAGCATGCCGCCTTCGTTGATGACCTCGCGTAGCCACAGCGGCGGCAGCCACGGCATGCGGCGCGTGACGTCGAAAAGACGCGTGACGAGGTCATCGACCATCGCGAACGGATCGGCATTCGAATCGTCGCCGGCGGCGCTCCACACGAAGCTGATGGACGGCGCAAGCCGTTCTTCGACGATCGCGTCGAGCAGCGTTTCGCGGTTCGTGAAGTAGTAGTGCACGAGCGCGGAAGTGACGCCCGCGCTCGTGGCGATCTGCGCGACGGTGGTCGCCGCGATGCCGCGCTCGGAGAAAAGGCGCGTGGCCGTGTCGAGCAGATGCTCGCGCACGTCGAAGTTCTCGACGACGGGGCGCCGGCCGCGCGGTTTGGCCGGTGGACGCTTCGGGTTCATGAGACGCAAGCTTAATTGACGAGTTAGTTAAATTCAAGCGGGTTTACCTGAGGTGCGACGCGCTGCCTCGCGCTAGGCGACTATCCGCGAAAGCCAGATTTTGCCTGGCTGATTTACTTTTTTATGCGCGCGGTATTTATCGGCGTTCCAGATAACATTCGAATTGAATTCGCAATGAAGAATGCAGAATATTCCGCAGACTGGATGCGTCAATAATGAATTAGAATCTTCATGTAAAGAGGCGTGCGGGATTTGTCAGGAGTCCGCGAAATTGACGAGCGCGCGATCAAAAAGATATCTGGAGAACAGGCGTTGGCTTCTATATTAATCGTGGACGATCATCCTGCATTTCGCCTTGTTATCAAGACTCATCTATTGCAAATGCTCGGTACGCAGGAAGTATTTGAAGCGGACAACGGTCAGGCTGCAATGGAAATGGCGCGTCAATTCGCACCGGATCTCACTATTCTCGATCTGGATATTCCGCGAATAAATGGCCTCGATGTTCTTTCCCGTCTGAAAGCCGCGCATCCCGGCATGCGCGTGCTCATTCTGTCGAGCCACGATGCCGCCACTTTCGTTACCCGCGCGATGCGGGCAGGCGCGCAGGGTTTTGTCAGCAAGTCTCAGGACGTGAAGGAAATCATGCGCAGCGTGGAGGCGGTGTTGTCGGGCTATAGCGTGTTTCCCGTTGTGCCTTCCATGAACGGTTCCGGCTCCGCCCATGCCGTCACTGAAGCCAACAAGCTCGACATGCTGTCCGACAAGGAGCTCGTGATTTTGCAGATGCTGGCCAAAGGCATGTCCAACAAGTCGATCGGCGACGCGCTCTTCATCAGCAACAAGACGGTCAGCAGCCACAAGACCCGGCTGATGAACAAGGTGGGCGTCCAGACGCTCGTCGAGCTGGTCGATTTCGCGCGGCGGTGTGGCATCACGGCCGCGCAGCAATGACGCCGCTTCCCATGTGCACCGCATTCGACTGCACGCTGCGCGCGCGAATCGATGCCCTCGCGCTAGGCGATCACGTCGTTGCGCGCGACGTGACGTGTGCGCTGATTGAGACGAATCGCGCAACGCTAGTGTTCATGATGGCGGCCCGCCATAGCGAAGCATGGGACGACCTGGGCCGTGCCGCCCATCGCCTCGCCGGTTCGCTCGGGATGCTGCAATGCAGCCGCGAAATCTCGCTGGCGCGGCGCCTGGAGCGCGCGGCGTTCGAGCGCGATGCGCTGACTATCGTCGCGCTGCTTCCATTCGTGGCGGAAGTGGTCGATCAACTGAACGAACAGCTCAACGGATTGTTGACCTCGCCGGCATGACCGGCGAATGGACGCCGTGTGCCCTTGTGCCTATCATCCCGCATCCGGCAATAAATACTTGTTAGCGCAAAGGCAGGCATTTTCTCCTGCACAGACAAAATCGCGCTCTATACTGGTCATTAGCCCGAAGTTCCTCCCTTTCTTGTAGTCATCACGCGGTCGCAAGTCCGCGTGATTGCTGGGCACTGGCGCCATTAGGGCGTTTTTATTGGCTCAATAATGTAGTCACTAAAA
>NZ_CYGY02000037.1 GCF_900007165.1 Paraburkholderia piptadeniae | reverse complement strand
TCACGCCGTCGTTGAAGTCGTCCGAATGCCAGAACGCCTGCTCGGCGTTTTTCGTCAGACGCTTGAGGCGCATGACGTTCCAGCTCTTGATGACGATCACGCTCCAGGACAGCACCGACATGATGAGCAGTGCCATCGCGATACCGCGTGTGACGAAATCCCCTTGTGCCCAGACGTGGGCAATACCGTAGTTCTGCATGGCAATTCCTTTTCTTCTTTGAAATCTGTTCCGGCGGCTCAGTTGCTAAGGCTGAAGGCGAAAGGCTGGGTGTACGCGGCACGGACGGGCTCGCCGTTCTCCAGATACGGCTTGCACGAACTGGAGTGCATCGCGTCGAGCGCGGCCTGGTCCAGACGATCGTAGCCGCTGCTCTTTTTCAATTCGATGTTCTCGATCTTGCCCGCCAGTCCGACGACGAAGTGGATCATCGCGGTCCCCGTCTCGCCGCGTCGGCGCGAAAGGGCGGGATAGTCGGGCTGGACGATGCTGCAATCGAGGTGCGACACGTTTTTCGGCGCGGACAGCGCCATCGTCGGCTTGCCGACGGCAGGCGCGGCGGGCGCAGGCGCGGCTGGTGCGGGCGGAGCCGGCGGCGCAGGCTCCGTGGGCACGGCGATCTCATGCTGCGACGGCGCCTGCGCAATGGGCAGCGGCTCGGGCGTAGGCTTCGGCGTCGGGTGCGGCTGCACTTTCGGCTTGACCTTCTGCACGGGCGTGGGCTTCGGGGGAGGCGGCGTCGGAATCGACTGGATCGCGGCCGGCGCGGCGACAGGCGCCGGGCTGATCAGCTCGGCCGTGATCGTATGCGATTCGATTGGTTTGAGCGGCGTCGCTTCACGCATCGTGAACGCGACAGCGAACGCAACGACATGAAGTCCGATGACGATGCCCGTCACCGTGACGATACGCGGATTGATTCGAGCGGAAGCGTCTGGCGCGAAGCCTGTTGGTAGAGTTGGCGTGGCCTGCATGTTAGCGTGGCAGCGCGCCGTCGATGCGGCACGGCGTCATTTTCGGAATATCAGCAGTGAAATGCACAGAGTGGTCACGAAACCGATCAGCAATTCCATCTCGAACTCCTCGAAGAATGGCGTTGCTGGCTGGTCTCGGACTGGCTTGCTGACGGCGGAAAGAAAACTGAAGCGCGTGCGATGCTAGCGCGCTTTTCAGCGCGCAACATGAAGATGCGTCAAGGCTGACGAACGCAGTTTCAGGCGGCCTTGCGTTCGTAGAACGTCAGCGGCACGGCTTGCGTGTGGTGCTCGACGCCGCAACGGCTCGCGCAGACGCCGCTTTCGGCCATCACATCCCGCACGGATTGTTCGCACTTGCCGCAGCACATCGCGACGCCTAGCTCGAACTGAAGCTCGTCGAAGGTGTCGATGCCCTCGGCGATCGAGGCGCGGATCTTCCGGTCGGATACAGACTTGCACACGCAGACAATCATGACAGCTCGCGATAGCTAACGTTAATGCGAATTATTATCATTATGTTCGACCGCTTTGGCAAGCGTCCGTCGCAAATTTTTGTAACAAAACCAGCCTTACCGAAGGGTTTTGTTCCCACGGCCTTTACGTGGCGCGGGTGCTGCCGGGGTGCGGCGAGCGGCATGCCGTGTAGTTTTATGCCGCAATCGACGGGCGTCGGGCGCGTTTGTTTCTTGTGACGGCGGCTCTACAGCCGGCGCGGCGCTCAAAAGCAAAAATAGCGCGCTCGCCTGCTAACCGGGATCAGGTCAGGCAGCGTGCGAATCCGTGGTGGCCGTACGACGCGACGGAATGTGCACGCGCTCGACGGGCGCATCGATGTGCAGCAGTGTCGCCGCGAGCTGCCTGAGATGCGCGCCGTCGCTCGTCGAGCAGAAGCGGGGCTCAAGCGCGGCGTCGCGCTCGGGCGAACGCAGCCCTTGCTGGTCGAGCACGCGCTCCAGCTGTCGGGCAATCGCGATGCTCGTGTCGATCAGCGCAAGACGTTCACCGGCGATATCGCGAATCGCGGCGTCGAGAAAGGGATAGTGCGTGCAGCCGAGCACGAGCGTATCGGCGCCCGCGTCGAGCATCGGCTGGATGTAGCTTTCGAGCAGCGCGCGCAGTTCCGGCGAGCCGATATCGCAGCGCTCGACGGCCTGCACGAGCCCATGGCCCGGCTGGCACAGAAAACGGCAGTCGTCGGCGTGGCGTTCGAGCAGCGCCTGAAAGCGTGCGCTGCGCAGCGTCACCTGCGTGGCGAGCACGCCCGCCACGCGCGAGCGCGATTGCAGCGCCGCGGGCTTCACGCCCGGCTCGACGCCGATCAGCTGAATGGGCAGCTTTTCGCGCACCAGTGCGATTGACTGCGCCGTCGCCGTGTTGCACGCGACCACGAGCGCCTTCGCCCCTTGCGCGACGAGCCATTCGCCGATCGCCAGCGTGCGGTCCGCAATAAAGTCGTCGTCGCGCTCGCCATAGGGGGCGTAGAGCGAATCGGCGACATAGATGATCGCTTCGTTCGGCAGTTGCGCGCGCACCGCACGCAACACCGACAGGCCGCCCAGGCCCGAGTCGAAAATGCCGACGGGCGCGCGCGGATCGAGCGGAGGAATCACAGCGAGCGAAGAGAGCGCAGGGGAGGCGGGGGGCGAAGCGGTCATGGATTCAATGGAAGCCATATAAGAAAATCCGCGCAGCTCGTTCGAAAGACGTTGCGCGGATCGAACGGCAGAAGTGTAGCAGGAGTCACAGGCGTGGCGATGCCGCCGTCTCGCGCGCGAACTTATTCTTCGGGCGAACCCATCGCGGACTGCTGGTAATTCTGGATGCCGACCTTGTCGATCAGGTCGAGTTGCGTTTCGAGCCAGTCGATGTGCTCTTCGGTGTCGTCGAGAATCGTCGTGAAGATGTCACGCGACACGAAATCGCGCACCGACTCGCAATAGGCGATCGCCTCCTTGCACGTGCCTTGTGAAATCTGCTCGAGCTTCAGATCGCATTCGAGGATTTCCTTCGTCTCTTCGCCGATCAGCAGCTTGTGCAGATCCTGCAGATTCGGCAGGCCGTCGAACATGAAAATGCGCTCGATCAGCATGTCGGCGTGTTTCATCTCGCCGATCGATTCGTCGTATTCATGCTTGCCAAGCTTGTCGAGACCCCAGTGCTTGTACATCCGCGCGTGCAGGAAGTACTGGTTGATCGCGGTCAGTTCGTTCTTCAACTGGGCGTTCAGATATTCGATGACCTTTTTATCGCCTTGCATGATCTTTCCCCTTGGAGCCTGGTTTTCCAAGAACAATAAACGGCCGAACCCGAAAAGCCAAGGACGAATGCGGTTGATGAGAATCGCTCACGCAATTGTGTTGCGTCTGCGTGAGCAAATAAAAAGCCGGGACTATAACGTCCCGGCTTCCGTAACACAAACAGACGTCAAGCCGTCGCGACGGGGATCTTGCCGATCTTCGCCTGCCATTCCTTCGGGCCCGTCTGGTGAACCGACGTACCGCTCGAATCGACGGCCACTGTCACGGGCATGTCCTGCACGTCGAATTCATAGATGGCTTCCATGCCGAGGTCTTCGAACGCGAGCACCTTCGCGCTGCGGATCGCCTTCGACACCAGATACGCCGCGCCGCCCACGGCCATCAGATACGCGGCCTTGTGCTTCTTGATCGCGTCGATCGCGACGGGGCCGCGCTCGGCCTTGCCGATCATCGAGATCAGGCCGGTTTGCGCGAGCATCGTCTCGGTGAACTTGTCCATGCGCGTGGCAGTGGTCGGGCCTGCGGGACCGACGGCTTCGTCGCGCACCGGGTCGACGGGGCCCACGTAGTAGATCACGCGGTTCGTGAAGTCGACGGGCAGCTTCTCGCCCTTCGCGAGCATGTCGGCGATGCGCTTGTGCGCGGCGTCGCGGCCCGTCAGCATCTTGCCCGACAGCAGCAGCGTCTGGCCCGGCTTCCACGACGCGACTTCTTCGGGCGTCAGCGTGTTCAGGTCGATGCGCTTGCTCGTTTCGGTGTTCGGCTGCCACGTGACCTTCGGCCATGCGTCGAGCGGCGGCGGCGTGAGTTTCGCGACGCCCGAGCCGTCGAGCGTGAAGTGCGCGTGGCGCGTGGCCGCGCAGTTCGGGATGATCGCGATCGGCTTCGATGCGGCGTGCGTCGGCGCGGCCATGATCTTCACGTCGAGCACCGTCGACAGGCCGCCCAGGCCCTGCGCGCCGATACCGAGTGCGTTGACCTTCTCGTGCAGTTCGACGCGCAGCTCTTCGATCCAGTCCTTCGGGCCGCGCGCGATGATGTCCTGAATGTCGATCGGGTCCATCAGCGATTCCTTCGCCATGACCATCGCCTTCTCGGCCGTGCCGCCGATACCGATGCCGAGCATGCCGGGCGGGCACCAGCCTGCGCCCATCGTCGGCACGGTCTTCAGGATCCACTCGACGATCGAGTCGGACGGGTTCAGCATCGCGAACTTCGACTTGTTCTCCGAGCCGCCGCCCTTGGCCGCGACCTGCACGTCGACCTTGTCGCCCGGCACGATCTCGTAGTGGATCACAGCCGGCGTGTTGTCCTTCGTGTTCTTGCGGCCGCCTTCGGGCGGGCTCACGATCGACGCGCGCAGCACGTTGTCCGGGTGCGTGTAACCGCGGCGCACGCCTTCGTTGATCATGTCGGTGACGCTCATCGTCGCGCCGTCCCAACGCACGTCCATGCCGACCTTCACGAACACCGTGACGATGCCCGTGTCCTGGCAAATGGGGCGCTTGCCTTCGGCGCACATGCGGCTGTTCGTGAGAATCTGCGCGATGGCGTCCTTCGCGGCGGGGCTCTCTTCGAGCTCGTACGCGCGGCCGAGTGCCTGGATGTAATCGAGCGGATGGTAATAGCTGATGTACTGCAGCGAGTCCGCAATACTCTGGATCAGGTCTTCCTGTTTGATGACGGTCATGGCTAGGCTCAGTGGGGTGGCGCTCGTTATCGCGACTGCGCGGCTGCGCGGTCGGTCATGCGCTTTCAGGGGAGTTGGAAATCTTCTGCTTCAACGTGCGCGCCGCTGCGGGCTCGTGGAAATGCTCAGGGTGCGTGTGCGTCGTGAGGCGGTCGACGAAGGCCATCACCAGCGCCGACACGAGGAACGCGATGTGAATGATCACCTGCCACATCACCGCGTGCGTCGTGTGCTGGTCCGGGTTGATGAAGGTCTTCAGCAGATGGATCGACGAGATGCTGATGAGCGCCATCGACAGCTTCACCTTCAGCACGCCCGCATTCACATGGTCGAGCCATTCGGGCTCGTCGGGATGGCCCTCGACGCCGAGTCTCGACACGAACGTTTCATACCCGCCGACGATCACCATGATCAGCAGGTTCGAGATCATCACCACGTCGATCAGGCCGAGCACGACGAGCATGATGCTGGTTTCGTCGAGCGTCATCGACGCGGTGACGAGGTGCCACACTTCCTTCAGGAACAGCACGACGTAGGCACCTTGCGCGACGATCAGGCCCAGATAGAGCGGCACCTGCAGCCAGCGGCTCATGAAGATCACGGAGGGCAACGGGCGCATGCGTCGATGGTGGTGGCCGGAAGGAACGGGGCGCAGGGCGGTCATGGGGCGTCGGCGTAGTGTTGGCGCTTGATGGTGGCGAATGACAGCGGGCACGGGCGCGCTCGCATCGGCGACGGCGGATCACGCGGAAAGCGAATAACCGACGTTCAGGCGGCCGGCGATGAAACCGGCCTGCGCAGCGCGCTGGGCGCGTTATTGTACAGCGTGATGCGTGACGGCCGTGCCGAGGCGGGCAAAAGCGCCGGCACGGCATCCCGCGAGGCCCGGCGCACCCGCGCGAGGTCACGCATGAGGCCATGCATGATGCCGGTGCTACGACGCGACGGGCGGCACGCGCCTGACCTTGAGGCTCGCGAGCGCGATACCCGCGATGACGCACGCGAGCGCGATGCCGTGCGCGAGCGTCGGACGCTCGTCGAGGAACACGATGCCGTAGACGGCGGCCGCGACGGGCAGCACCGCGCTGAACACGCCCGCAAGGCTGCCCGGCACGTGGCGGATGCCCTTCATCCAGAGCCAGAACGAGAAGATGCTCGCCGACAGTCCGTACCACAGCACGAGCGCCCAGACGCTGACGGGCGTGCTCGCATAGTCGAACCTGAACAGCGCCGACACGCCGAGCGGCAGCATCAGCAGCAAGCCGAACAGATGCGTGTACGCGCAGATGTCGATGGGCGCGAGCGTCTGCGTGAGGCGGCGTGACAGGATCACGTACAGCGATTCGCAGCAGACGGCGCCGAGCACCATCAGATTGCCGGCGAACGAGCTTGTGCTCGCGGCGCCCGCGGCGTTGCCGGCGTGCGCGAGATTGATGACGACCACGCCGGCGATCGCGAGCGCGATCGAAGCCAGCGCCCGCCCATCGGGCTTCTCTTTCAGGAACATCCACGAGAACAGCGCGACGACGGCGGGTATCGTGCTCGTGATGACACCCGCCGCGACGGCACTGGTCCGATGCACGCCGTTGAGCATCAACAGCGTAAACCCGAATGTGCCGAAGAGGGCCTGCAGGAACAGATTGACCCATTCGCCCGGTTTTACACGGCGCAGCTTGCGTACGCGCAGCAACGGCCACAGCACGGCCATCGCGATCACGAAACGCAGCAAGGCGAAGAGCGGAACGGGAACGAACGCGACAATCGACTTGCCAATGCCGACGTTGCTGCCGACGAGCAGCATCGCGGCAATGAGAAACAGTGAATAGCGGTTCAAGCTGGAATCCATATGGCTAGTTCAGTTAGCATTGTAAAAGGGCGCATAACAGCGGCGCAAAGCGGACAGCAATTGCACTAGGACGTGTGCAAGACACGCGAGCGACAGGTAGGCTCGATGTTTGCGACGTTCGCGATGCTTGCGATGTACTTGCATCGCGACGTGTCGGCAGTCATGGCGCCTGGTGTTTTGCCTGACGCGCGGCGGGTCCGCGCGTAAGTACGCGGTAAGTTGCAACGCTTATCGTGGGAAGCGAACGAAGCTACTGAACGGAAGGGCGTCCCGCGCGATGTTGCGACGCCGCACCTGCCGTTGGCCGATTCGGCCGATTCGCTGTGTGCCTGTCGATGCGGACGGGCACGAGGGTGGGAGACACGCCGCGGCCGATGTCACGCGCGGCGCCACGATGACGACACGGAGCGACGCCTTGCGCCCGCTGGACGGGCACGCATCGCGAGCGCGCCAGCACAGGATTGATGTTTCATCTTCACCAAGGGGTAGTCGATGTCTGCGATTGAATCGGTTCTTCAGGAACGCCGCGTGTTTCCGCCTTCCGCCGAGATGACGGCACAGGCAGCAGTGTCCGGCATGGACGCATACCGGGCGCTCGCCGCCGAAGCGGAGCGCGATTACGAAGGCTTCTGGGGCAGGCTGGCGCGCGAAACGCTCAGCTGGAAAAAGCCTTTCACGAAGGTGCTCGACGAATCGGATGCACCTTTCTACAAATGGTTTGAAGACGGCGAACTGAACGCGTCATACAACAGCATCGACCGGCATGTCGAAGCGGGCAATGGCGATCGCGTCGCCATCATCTTCGAAGCCGACGACGGCACCGTCACCCACGTCACGTACAAGGACATGCTGCAGCGTGTGTCGCGCTTCGCGAATGCGCTGAAGAAACGCGGCATCAAAAAGGGCGATCGCGTGGTCATCTACATGCCGATGTCGATCGAGGGCATCGTCGCGATGCAGGCCTGCGCGCGTATCGGCGCGACGCATTCGGTCGTGTTCGGCGGGTTCTCGTCGAAGTCGCTGAATGAACGTCTCGTCGACGTGGGCGCCGTCGCGCTGATCACGTCCGACGAACAGATGCGCGGCGGCAAGGCGCTGCCGCTCAAGAACATCGCCGACGAAGCGCTCACGATGGGCGGCTGCGAGGCCGTCAAGAGCGTGATCGTCTACAAGCGCACGGGCGGCAAGGTCGGCTGGGACGACAAGCGCGATCTGTGGATGCACGAGATCACGGCGAACGAATCGGATCAATGCGCGCCGGAATGGGTCGGCGCCGAGCATCCGCTCTTCATCCTCTATACGTCGGGCTCGACGGGCAAGCCGAAGGGCGTGCAGCACAGCACGGGCGGCTATCTGCTGTGGGCCGCGCAGACGATGAAGTGGACCTTCGACTGGAAGCCGACGGATGTGTTCTGGTGCACGGCCGATATCGGCTGGGTCACGGGCCATAGCTACATCACGTATGGTCCACTCTCGCTCGGCGGCACGCAGGTCGTATTCGAAGGCGTGCCGACGTATCCGAACGCGGGCCGCTTCTGGGACATGATCCAGAAGCACAAGGTCTCCGTGTTCTACACCGCGCCGACGGCGATCCGCTCGCTGATCAAGGCTTCGGAAGCCGATCCGAAGGTGCATCCGAAGAGCTATGACCTGTCGTCGCTGCGCATCATCGGCACGGTCGGCGAGCCGATCAATCCGGAAGCGTGGGTGTGGTACTACGAGAACGTTGGCGGCTCGCGCTGCCCGATCGTCGATACGTGGTGGCAGACGGAAACGGGCGGCCACATGATCTCGCCGCTGCCGGGCGCGACGCCGCTCGTGCCGGGTTCGTGCACGCTGCCGCTGCCGGGCATCATGGCCGCGATCGTCGATGAAACGGGCCAGGACGTGCCGAACGGGCAGGGCGGCATTCTTGTTGTCAAGCGTCCGTGGCCGGCGATGATCCGCACGATCTGGGGCGACCCGGAGCGTTTCAAGAAGAGCTACTTCCCCGAAGAGCTTGGCGGCAAGCTGTACCTTGCGGGCGACGGCTCGGTGTGCGACAAGGAGACGGGCTACTTCACGATCATGGGCCGCATCGACGACGTGCTGAACGTGTCGGGCCACCGCCTCGGCACGATGGAGATCGAGTCGGCGCTGGTCGCGAATCCGCTGGTGGCGGAAGCCGCCGTGGTCGGCCGTCCGGACGAGACGACGGGCGAAGCCGTGTGCGCGTTCGTCGTGCTGAAGCGCACGCGCCCCGAAGGCGACGAGGCCGCGAAGATCGCTGCGGAACTGCGCAACTGGGTCGGCAAGGAAATCGGTCCGATCGCGAAGCCGAAGGACATCCGTTTCGGCGACAACCTGCCGAAGACGCGCTCGGGCAAGATCATGCGGCGTCTGTTGCGCTCGCTGGCGAAGGGCGAGGAGATTACGCAGGACGTATCGACGCTCGAGAACCCGGCGATTCTCGATCAGCTCGGCGAGTCGCGCTGATCGATAAAGCGCATAGGGCCTTGATGCCCTGAAGCCTTGAAGACGCAAGCGGCGCATCCGATGAGGATGCGCCGTTTTTTCATGCGCCGCGCGGCGTGTTTCGAAGCGTGACGCGACTCGTTGCGCGGACAACCCCGATTGCCGATGCAACACGTTTTTGATACATAGGCGCATGGCCGCGCCACACCACACATCGCGTCACAACATCAATCCCTTGCCCGAGCCGCCGCCCGTGACGCAAGCGATGGCGCGCGCGCACGCGCGCTACTGGCGCTTCAACATCGTGCTGATCGTCGCGCTGATGCTGGTCGGCTTCTTCGTGTCGTTTATCGTGCCGCTGATCGCGAGAGGGCTCGCGCCCGTGCGTTTCGCGGGCTTCAGCCTGCCGTTCTACATGGGCGCGCAGGGCGCGATCCTCGTGTACCTGATGCTGATCGTGATCTACATTGTGCTGATGCAGCGCGCCGACGCCGCATTGCAACGCGCGCTCGAAGAGAGCGCGCTGGACGACTTCGCCGAGCGCACGGCCGACCGATGAAGCTTGCGCATCGGCTGATCCGTTCGTATTCGCTCTATACGCTCGGCTTCTTTGCGTTCATCTATCTGCTGTGGCGCATCGAGGCTGCGAACGGGCCGGGCATGTGGATCGGCTATGTGTTCCTGTTTGTGCCGATCGCCGTGTATGCCGTGATCGGCTTGCTGTCGCGCACCTCCGATCTCGTCGAGTACTACGTGGCCGGGCGGCGCGTGCCGTCCGCGTTCAACGGCATGGCGACGGCGGCGGACTGGCTGTCGGCGGCGTCGTTCATCGGGCTTGCCGGGTCGCTGTACGGGACAGGCTACGATGGCCTCGCGTATACGATGGGCTGGACGGGCGGCTACTGTCTCGTCGCGTTTCTGCTCGCGCCGTACGTGCGCAAGCTCGCGCGCTACACGATTCCCGATTTTCTCGGCACGCGCTTTTCGAGCAACGCGGTGCGAGGGCTTGCCGCGCTGTCGGCGATTCTCTGTTCGTTCGTCTATCTGGTCGCGCAGATACAGGGCGTCGGGCTGATCGCGACGCGCTTCATCGGCGTCGACTTCGCGATCGGCATCTTCTGCGGGCTCGCGGGCATTCTCGTGTGTTCGTTCCTCGGCGGCATGCGTGCCGTGACGTGGACGCAGGTCGCGCAGTACATCATCCTGATCGCGGCGTTCCTGATTCCCGTGTCGATGATCGCGCACAAGGATGGCCTCGGCTGGGTGCCGCAATTCGGCTATGGACGCCTGATGGAGCGCGTCGAGACGATGGAGCGCGGCGTACGCGATGCGCCGTCCGAGCAGTCGGTGCGCGACGATTACCGGATGCGCGCCGCGCTGATGCAGGCGCAGATCGACGGCCTGCCGCAGTCGTATATCGACGAGAAAGGCCGTCTGACCGAGCAGCTCGTCGACTTGCGGCGGCACAACGGACCGTTGCGCGAGATCGCCGATCTCGAACGGCGGATTGCGCGCTTTCCTCGCGATGCCTCGACCGCGCAGATCGTGTGGGCGCAGCAGCGCGACGAGATGATGCAGCGCGCGGAGGCGCCCGTGCAGATGCACGAGCCGTTTCCCGCCGCGAACGAGGCCGAGCGGCGGCTGCATCTGCGCAATTTTCTTTCGCTGCTCCTGTGCCTGTCGCTCGGGACGGCGAGCTTGCCGCACATTCTGACGCGCTATAACACGACGACCTCGGTGGCGTCGGCGCGGCGCTCGGTCGGCTGGACGCTTTTCTTTGTCGCGCTGTTTTATCTGACCGTGCCCGTGCTCGCGGTGCTGATCAAGTACGAGATCCTGTCGAATCTCGTCGGCCATCGCTTCTCCGAGCTGCCGCAGTGGGTGATGCAATGGCGGCGGATCGAGCCGTACCTGATCAGCATTGCCGACGTGAACGGCGACGGCATCGTGCGCTGGAGCGAGGTCCAGATGCAGCCGGACATGGTCGTGCTCGCCGCGCCGGAGATAGCGGGGCTGCCGTATGTGATGTCGGGGCTGATCGCGGCGGGCGCGCTGGCGGCGGCGCTGTCGACGGCCGATGGCTTGCTGCTGACGATCGCCAACGCGCTGTCGCACGATGTCTACTACCACATGGTCGATCCCGGCGCGTCGAGCCAGCGGCGCGTGACGATCTCGAAGATCCTGCTGCTGGGCGTGGCGCTGTTCGCATCGTATGTCGCGTCGCTGAATACGGGGAATATCCTGTTTCTGGTCGGCGCGGCGTTTTCGCTGGCGGCGTCGAGTCTTTTTCCGGTGCTGGTGCTCGGCGTGTTCTGGAAGCGCACGACGCGGCTGGGCGCCATCGCGGGGATGCTCGCGGGGCTGGGGGTGTGCATTTACTACATCGTGTCGACGTATCCGTTCTTCACGCAACTGACGGGCTTCGTCGGCACGCGCTGGTTCGGCATCGAGCCGATCAGCTCGGGCGTGTTCGGCGTGCCGGCGGGGTTTCTGGTGACGGTGCTGGTGAGCCTCGTCGACGCGAAGCCGGACGCTTACACGAGGGCGCTGGTGGACTACATCCGGCATCCGTGACACTGGCCATCCGGCCGAGGTGGCAAGGGCGCGAGAGTTTGCTATAATGCGCGTCCTCGCCGGAGAGATGGATGAGTGGTTTAAGTCGCACGCCTGGAAAGCGTGTATAGGTTAATAGCCTATCGGGGGTTCGAATCCCCCTCTCTCCGCCAGATTGATACCAAGTTCTTGAGCAGCTTGGAAAATCCCGATAAATCAAGCGTCCTGAACCCCTTGGTCCACGAAGAGTGGTACACAGAGGACTCGGAAAACTTGAAGAACAAGCCGGGGTTGGTGTGCCGAAACGGCACCTGTTATGCGCGGGTGCGTGTGCCGAAGTTACTGGTCGACTTCCACCAAAAACACGAATTCAAGCGGAGTCTTCGAACGAAGAACCTGAATGAAGCCCGTGCAAGGCTGCCCGCCACCGCAGCTGTCGCGACATCGGGCCGATCGTTCGGGTTACCGGCCAGCGAGACGGTCGGCTCCCGCAATACACTCCCGCAACACCAAAAGATACGACGGCATATACGTTTCGTTCGCTGTATCCGCATCGCGATGCATGCGTTCCCGCGCGTGGCTGTTCTCCGGGTGAGTCATCGATGCTCCTGCCGGGCGTTTGCGGTCTCAAATCAAATGATTCAGAGGACGAACAACGTGTACTTCATCGCTCGCATTGCGCTTCAATAACCGGCTGCGGGTCCGCCTTGTGATCGCGATCACGGCGAGCACGACGGGCCCTATCGCCAGGCCTTCGGCCAGCTCTGGCTCGATGGGAAGATTCAGCACGTGCAACGCCTTGAACGCCGCGGCCGCCAACGAAAGCACGTAGTACGAGATCGCGGCCACGGACAGCCCTTCAACGGCATGCTGCAAATGCAGCTGATTGCGTGCCGTGCGCTCCATGCCGGCAAGCAGGCGGGTGACGTCCTTTTCCTGCGCGAGATTGACGCGCGTGCGCAACAGATCGACGGCGCGCGCGATGCGGGCCGCGATCTGTTCATGGCGTGCCCAGACACTACGGCATGTTTCCATCGCCGGCGCGAAGCGGCGTTCCATGAACTCCTGGATGGTCGGCATGCCCTCGATGCGTTCTTCGCGCAGTTCCTGAATGCGCGCCAGCACCAGTTTTTCGTAGGCTCGCGAAGCACTGAACCGCCCCCCCGACCCCGACAGCGATTCGACACGAACCGCGAGGTGCGTGAGTTTGACGAGGAGCTGCGAGTCGTCACCATCGGCGCCTTGCGCATCCATGCTTTGCATCAGCGACTGAAGCGACGCATGGATGTCGTCCAGATCACGGCTCATCCGGCGCGCAATCGGCAGCGCCAGCAGCGCCATCATCCGGTACGTTTCGATTTCGTAGAGGCGTTGCAGCAACCGTCCGCCCTGCTCCTCACGAAAGCCCTCATCCATGACGAGCAAGCGCATGAAACCGTCCGGGCGCACGTTCCAGTCGCAGAACACCTGGCCGCCGCCAAGCACATTGCTGCCAACGAGAATCGGTCCGTCGATCCATTGACGCAACGAATCGCGCGCCGCGTGTGCGCGGTCTCCCGTCAACAGTTCCATGCGGGACGCGACGAACCGGCTTCCGGCGAGTTGCGTGAACCAGCCGGCGGGAATGCCCTGGATGGCACTGTCGTTGAAATAGTCGCTGTCGTTGCGCGGGATGACAAACGTGAACGTGGAGAATTCGGTGTGACGTTCCCACTTCAGATGCCACCCGCACGGGGACTGCACCGAATAATGTGTGGCACCTTCCGCCGGCATCGGTATACCCGTGTCCCGGCACAATGCGTGTAGCAGCGTCTCGTGTATCAATGGATCGTGCTCGGCGTAAATCGCATAGTGCGTGAGGGCTACAGACTCGGCCAGCTTCAGGAACGGGCGAGCATGCAATTCCGCAGCCAGCGTGGCGCGCAATGGGTGGTCCATGGTTGATGTTTTCACGGGTTGCTATTCACACAGTCATCGACGACTGCAACACACCTGCATGCAGGAACTATGGCAGAAGCGCGTCGACAAAGAAATCTCATAGTTTTGATCGCAATCTTCAGTTTTTCTGATTGCATGAGAACGGCGTGGCGGAAAAGGGCCGCGCGTCATTGATGTCGGCATCGCGCCAATGCTCGATCACGTTGTCGACCTTCACCCCGCTATGGGTTGAAGTGCGATGAACTCTGTCCCGGCGTGCATCGCCGAATCTGCGCCCCGTTATTCTTCAACATCGCGACAAGCTGCGCTGCACAAAGCGTTTCGCCGGCGCGTATGGCAGGAAGTGTCTGTCCGTCACCCCGATGAACGTATTCTGGCTATGTCATGCGAATGAATGAAAACATTGGCGCTTCATGTTCCCTTCGCCCTCATCCAAACCGGACACAATAAACAGGCGGCAAATGCGCTGAAAGCAAATGCCAGCTTTCGCCGCCGTCGTCGGACGTCCATAGCGCGCCAGTGGTCGACCCCATCGCGAGGTGTATGCCGGAGTCATCCACAGCGAGCCCGTGCCGATACACGAGGTCATACGCCGGTGCAGGCGGCAGCCCGTTCGAGAAACGCTCGAACGTGCGGCCGCTGTCGCGTGTGCGCGTGACGAGCAACCGGCCGTCCACCGGGATGCGGCACTGGTCTTTCACGGCGGGCACGAACCACGCGGTGTCCGGCTCGCGCGGATGCACGGCAACCGCGAAGCCGAAGCTCGATGGCTGCGCTTCGATCCGCTGCCAGTGCGCCGCGCCGTCGGTCGAGCGGAAGATTGCGCAGTGATGCTGCGTCCACAGCGCATCCGGGTTTGCCGCGCATTGCACGACGCGGTGCGGGTCTTGCACGTTGGCATCGCCGCGCCGCTCCGGCGGCATGTAGTCGGCCTCCATGCCGTCGGCGGTCACGCGCCAGGTGGCGCCGCCGTCGGGCGTTTGCCAGACGCCGCCGCACGACACACCGATCGTCACGTGCCGGCTGTCGCGCGGATCGACCATTATGGAATGGATGCCCGGGGCGTCATAGCCGCCTCCGAACCATTCGCGGCGCTCCGGGCGATCCCACAGCGCGCGGTTGAGCACCCATGTGTCGCCGCCATCATTGGAACGGAAAAGCCCGCCTGGAATCGTGCCGGCCCACAAGACGCCCGGCTCGTCTGGACCGCCGGTTTCGAGCGACCAGATTTGCTGAAGCGTCCAGGCAGGGATCGGTGGGCTGGGCGCGCCGGCGCTCGCATTGTGCGCGCCGGTGTCTGCACTCACGCTCGCGCCGTCGCCGGTGCGCGTCTCCTCGGCAGGCTGCGGCGGGTAGACGGGGACCGCGCACTCTTCCCAGTCGGTCATGCCCGCGCGCCGGCGATGCAGCTTCACGCCGAAGTGGCCGAGATTGAGCGCAGCATAAAGTGATCCGTCGCGCGGATCGGGCAGCACCATACTCACCGGCTCGCCGGCGAAATACGGCTCACCGAACTTCCAACTGCCCTTGCCATCGGATTTCAGAACGAACAGACCCTTGCGGGTTGCGACAAGCAATCGATCGCTCATGTCGAGTGTCTCCTGTCGGCGGGAGTTGGCGCTTCAGTGCTCACTCTGGGAGCTCGGGTACGGATGGAACCCGCCTATCCACCCGACAGCGCCTGCACGACGTAAACCCGGCTTTCCTCGCCGAGCGCATCGGACAGTTGTTGTCGGTCGCGCACCGGTCGGCCGTCGACAAACACCGCGAGATGCCGCCGCAGTGAGCCCTGGTCGTCAAGTATGTAGCCACGCAGTCGAGGTTGCACGGTAAAGACCGCCTCGAGCGCTTCGCCGAGCGTGCGCGCATCGACCTCTCGCTCGGGCGTTGCAATATGCCGCTGAATCGAAGCAGCGAAGAAGATGTGCGCCATGTCGGGTAGCGGCGCGGGAATGGCCGCGTCCGCTGGTTCTGTAGTTTAGGCGATCCGCCGTGTGCTTCGTGGCATCGCCGTACACCAGACGTCAGGTTGGGGTGCATTGCGAAGCGGCGCGCTTCACCGCCCCTCACGTATCGAAAAGACGAGGCCGACCCGATGACCGTCACGGTCCGCAAGATCAAAGGCGCGGCGAAAAGTGCTGCCGCAAACTGTGGGGTAGGTACACGCGCTTCTACGATCTCCGGCCGCGGAGAGACGCACCGCGCGTATCGTACGCTCATTGAGCAGTTTGCCGAGTGCGCTTTCAACCGCTTCGCCTTCAAACTGATGGCGGACTGAAGTGGAGCAAGCGCGCGGCTACAAGCGTTTAATCAACGCCCAACCGCCGATGGTCGAATGACCGAGCCCGAGATGCTTTCCTCGGATATCCGGCAGGTTTGAGACCGGTCGTTCAAACGACGGACTTGTGGGATGGGCAAGTGTGGCCTACACCTTGACAACGGTCATTTGTGCGTGGAGCGCGCATGTCGCATGCGCCGGCCTCCGCGGACTGTCGTATCGGAATCCTTAGAGACGTCCGATTTCATGATGCGCGACCGACATGGGCATCGAAGAGATTGAGAGCACCGACGTGAGGCAGATGCCCTCTGGCGCGCGACGACCAGCGAGGCGTGCATTCCCATCGCGTAGTGACCTGGCGGCGACGCGCGCTCTGGTGGCGACGCATCCCGCGCGTGCAATCTGGTCAATCGAAATACGCCGGTGTGGGATGAACGGAGACTGCACGCCGTCTCCTTAGGGCGGGCAGTCTCCGATGCTGCATTGGGCGCGGGAGCAGACAGGTTGCGCACCCTATCTGCTTGAACCGGCGTCAGGCTTGCCGATCACCTGGAGCCGGGAGGACACCCCTATCGGGGCGAAGTCCTCGAACGAGAATCTTTAGTCGTCGCGTGCTGTACTGGTTCCCTGGAGCCAGTATCGATTGCATCGTGGTGCATGTCGTGCCAGATGGTGTCCGCCTTTCCCAGGAACGTCTCCGCCTTCACGACCGCCGTAGCAATCAGGGAGAGGATAGTCAAGATCCAGACTACCACTCTCAGGACCTTCAAGATGGTCCGAAAAACCGTTTCTGCTTTCCGAAACAGCCTGCCTTTGCTTTTCCGCTTCTCCATCTATACCTCCTTGCGGGCTGGGGGAGGGCTGTGTGCTCTCGCCCGGGATGAGCACCCAGGGGTTGCTATAGCAACGCCGGACTGCTCACCCGACCCACCTGCCTTCCAGGAGGTAAGTGATCAAAGGTTTGGAGGCCTTTTTGATCAACTTTTAAAAGATATCACGCCATCTGTTGCCGCGACCCTGGCCTGGTTGATATTGCGCTGTGACGACCATAATGCCGTCCACATACTGCACGATCGTTCCGTGGCCGTCGCCTCTTCTTGTGGCGCGACCTGGTCGCCTAACGGGCGGAACGCGAAAGCGGTCGCCACCATGACCAACCCTGACAACACATCATTGATAGACGTGCCACCTCGGGCGCGGGGGAAAAGTAGCGAGTGATCCGCCTCCTGGGTGTTCGTCTCTTTCCAGGCCATCAATGCAGGATGAGAAAACGCTGGTAGCGTCACATTCCTGGACTCGCGAGGACCGCTTCGGGACGTCAACATGCGGACGTACATCGTCGACAACAACGTGCTGCCGTTGCGTATCCGGCCGCTCTTGTTCCGCGGCCTGGAAAGTACGCCACAATTGCCCGGTTGCGCAGTAATTGCGCGTCGTCTGTCACGGTTGGCACCATCCACTCCTGCAACCTATGGTCGGCGTCCGAATCGAGATATAGCGGAAGCGACTCATCCTCGGGCCAGCGCTCGAACGCGACCATTCACGACGCCGGATTGTTGATACGAACTCTAATCTCACAAGGTGGCGACAGAGCCGATCCAGCATCCTGGCCCAGCGCAGACGCGTTGTTGTACCTGGCGCACAGCGGGTCTCGACGTCGTTGAAAACGAGTCGATGTGCCCGGTGCAGGAACTAGCTATGGGCGAGCAAATCTTCTTCAGATGATTGGCATCTGATAAGTAGACTTGTGTTCCATTGAGTCGACTGCGCGGCGCCCGTCTTTTAGCGCTTTCGCGATCTTCTGCCGCCGAGCCTCGCAGCCGGCTAGATGCGTCTTGGCCGGCATCAGGAAAAAGTCATTCGCCATTGTGGCGTTTATCGCAAGCCATTCCTTGACTTGCTTTATTTCCGCGTCAAGGTTCAGCAATTGCACTAGCAGATCGCGTTCATACTAGAACTCCTCGCGAATAATTCTGGGAAAAGACCATGATCAGCGCGATCAGCACAGTTCTGAACTTCATCGGACTTACCATGATGGCTTTCGGCGGAATCGGCGCCGCCTGGTTTTCGCCAGCGTCCCACCCGGATCCGGACTGGGCTGTGGACCATATTGGGGAACAGAGAGTCAAGCGAGTTGTGACGCACCATAGCCAGAAACTGGTAAAACCATGCTTTGCCCTCGTTGGTGTGGGCGCGCTGTTCCAGCTTGCCGCCATGGCTTTTTGATCGGTCACGCCTTATCTCCCTTCTCTGCGAATGCTGCGACCGAGCGCCATTCGACAAGTGGCTGATCTGAGCGCAGGTAAAGCGGGTGACGTGGCGAGCCATCCTTCGTAGTGCCGAGGCACCACAGTCGAGCTCCAGCGTCAATCAGGATGCTGGCGACGCGTGCGGCGCGCCCGGCTTTGCATTCGACCCCATGCACAAATCACGTCGCCGCACTCGCGCGCGAAATTCAACAGGAAGACGTCATTGTCCGGGCCGATCGGATCAGGATGCGAGCAGAGTGCAGCCGGATCAGTAGAGCGCAGCGTGTAGAGGTTAGCCACGGCGGGGCCGTTGCAGGCCCATAACTTCGCGAAGCCGTGGCAGCGACGAATCGTCGGATCGTCAAGTGTTGCGTCAGCCGTGCTCGGGTTGAGCATTACGAACTCACGAACCGCGAGGTCGACTTCATCGGCGTCATCGATTCGCCTGCCGCTTCAGGAGATAGCGGTATTGCCCGCAAAAGCTGATGATCGCGCACATGCAATTCCGCCGACGGATTCCAGAAAAAGTCTCGATCGAGGCTGAATTAAATCGAGCCGCTCGGCATGGCGGATGCTGCACTTATCCGGGTCACCGTCTGGTGACAGTGGGAGCAGACGATGCGTGCAACTCGTCGCTTCGCGCTGTTTCTGTAGCGAGGAAGACCATGGTCACCAAGTCCTATGCGTCATATCGCGGTTGCAATATTGAAGTCGACGTCACGCCAGCAAGGTGGCATGCGTTCGGTGGCATATGTCGGCGCTACCGCGTGTCGTGGTTGATTTCTTCGCCTGGTAATCCAGATCAAGTGCTTGCAAGTTTTCCAGAACGGTTCGACTTTCTTACTGAGCAAGAGGCATTCAGGTACGGGGAGGGTCGAGCGCACACATTCATTGATTCGATCCTGTCGACTCCATCGCGGAGACGGATCGCGGGCAACAGTTCCGAGCACGCAGATGAAGCGCCCACGGTTTGATGGTTTTCTTGTTGCGCTCATTGCCGCAATAATCGGAATTTTGTGCGTACTTGCCTTGTGGGATCTCGCCGTATCGCTCGGCCAGTATTAGCCAACCTTTTCTGCGGATGCCGCGTTAGCGGCGCGGTGTCGGTATCTGGCGATGCGTGTGTGGCCGCTCAGGGTCGTAAGTACGTATCCGGTTTCAATGAGACCGGTCATTCACGACCCGACGTGCGAATGTCTGGAAAGCGGCATGTAGTCGCCTGATCAAAGCCGATATGCGAATGACGGCAATGACCAGCCGTCGTCGTTTTCCTTGATGAACATTCGTTGCGGGGGAGGGAAGTAGAGGTGCACCCCGGCGCACGCATCGTTTTGATATAACGTTCGTCACCGAAGTGGCTGTGCGGTCGGTACTACCGTGTCGGTACTACCGTAATGGTTGGCTGTGGTTTCGTCACGCTTGCGGCGCCGCTACGGCGTTCCGTTGATCCTCGTCAGGTATCGTGCGATGTCCTCGACCTGTTCCGGAGGCAACGGCGCGCCATAAACCGCGCGCATCTTTAGAACTTCGGCCTTCCAGGATTCAAACGAAAGCGGCGGCTGGCGCGTCACCATGTCCACGGAGTGGCATATCACGCACTGTTGATTGGCCAGAGTGGACCCCGGCCCGGGTGGAAAAGTCGATATGCCGTTTGGCAGCGAAACCTCGACCGTTTGCGTAGCTGCTTTTGTCGAGGGCTTGTTGGGACCAGCCGCGAACGACGTGCCGATCCCCGTTGCGGCCAACAAGGCCAGAACGATCGATGTCACTCTCATCGCTCTCTCCTCATGCTGCGACAACCGTTAGCGATTCAACCAGATTGCGCATATAGCCGCCGGGATTCCAGTTCGGCTCGTCCGGCTGTGCCTCGCCCTTGTTGTTGATCGCTTTCACCTTCAGCACGTGTTGCCCGGCATTCCGAGGCATGAAACGCGCCTCCCAGCGGCGGAAGCTGAACTTGCCGAAGTCGCGGCCGAGGCTAGCCGTTGACCACGACGCTCCGCCATTCGAGGAAAAGAGCACCTTGCTTACGCCCGTATCGCCACCGAATGCGATGCCGCGCACCGTTTGCGTTGCGCCCACATCGATCACCGAGCCGTCGCTGAAGTTGGTGAAGAACGATCTCGGCGCCATGCGGTTGATCGCGATCGTCTTCACGCCCGTCTGTTCCGGGGATACGTTCGCGTGCGGCGTATCCGGGATCTGGTACGCCTTCGCCATCCAGAAGTTCTGATCGGGTGTGTCGATGACCTCGATGTCGTTCAACATCTTCACCCAGTACGTCGAATACCAACCCGGAACGACGAGCCGCAACGGGAAACCGTTCAAAAGCGGCAGCGGCTGCCCGTTCATGGCGAACGCGACCATGACTTCGCCGTCGCGCGCATGATCGACGCTCAGCGCCTTGATGAAGTCGGGTGTGGCGGCGATCACCCCTTTATCAAGGCCTCTGTAGCGAACCTGCACGGCCCCGGCCTTCACGCCCGCGCGATCGAGAATGTCCCTGAGGCGTACGCCCGTCCACAACGCATTGCCCATCGCGCCGTTACCCCATTCTCCACCGGCGACGCGCGGCTTGAAGAATCCCCGCGAGTTGCCAGCGCACTGGTTCACGGCGGCGAGCTCGACATGCTCAAACCCTTTCCTGATGTCATCGAGCCCGAGATCCAGTTCACGGGCGACCGATCCATGAACCGTCAGCCGGAACGTCCGGGCGTCGACACGCGTGGGAATGCTCGCGAGGTGCCAGCGCACGAAAAAGCGATCGTTTGGTGTGAACACCCCTTGATCGAAGACGGAAAACGGTGTCTCAAGCAACGGCGGCCGGCTGCGTAAGAGCACCATCTCGCCCTTTTGCGGGAAGTCGGTCGTCAGTTCCCTTAAGCCGTTTTCGAACGGAAGGGTGATCGCGTTGGCGGCGCGCACGAGATTCGTCCAACCGCCTGCCAGGCCAACGACACCGCTCGCCATGAGCGAATGAAGCACGTGGCGACGCTTGAGGCCGCATTCGTCGTTCATCGTGGTCTCCCCTGGAGCAGCAATTCCCTGACGATTGCTTCGCTACGCTGCATGTGAGGTACTAACGAATATATGCAGCCGGTTAGAGGCTCTCTATCGGGAATACCCGGAAGAAATCCGCGTTTGTGCGCGGTGGGAACCTGTTCCTCATTGTGTTGGGTCCGGGCCCGGGTCCGGACCCGACCGCCCGTCGGCCGCCTCCCAAGCGCCACGGTAGTTGCCCCGAACACCACCCCCGCCACCGCTCAGTAGGCCGCGCGGAGAGCCTCACTGGCGAGGGCGAGCCGCGATGCGATGATCTTCACCAGAAAGCGATGAACCTGCTGCGCAACTGCGGGGTTGTCTTGCTCGAGAGTGATGAGCGCGGCCAGTGAAAGCCTGCGCACGCGCGTCGGCACCTCCGCGAACGCGTCCGCGCTGCGTGGCTGCTGCGTGTACACGGCCATTTCCCCAACGACCGTGCCCGGGCGGCAAGCGCGCAGCCTCACCGACCGCCCGTTTCCGAGCGGCAGCGAAACTGCGACCCGCCCGCGCTCGATGATGTACAGTGCATCGCCCGGCTCTCCGCAAAGAAACAATGGCTGGCCGGCTAGCAGCTCATGCACTTCGAGCCGAGTGGACAGTGTGTTCAGCGCTCCGGCCGTGAAATGCGGCGCGAGCATCGCGTGGAGGTCGTCACCGCGCTTCGGCGCGAGCGCGCGTGACGCGAGCAATGTGTCTTCGATCCATTCCAGGCCCGCATCGAGCGTGTCGAATTCACGAATCCGCAGATTGAGCGTGCCGGTTTTAGTCAGCAGATCGCGCGAGCGCGGCGGCAGCGCGGTCAAGATCAAGTCCGCGTCCGTCGCCGCGCAGAGTTGCCGCAGCTTCACGAAGCTGTTCGATACCGACGCGTCTATGCCTTGGGTCGACGCGAAGTCGAGCACGACGAAGCGCACCGACGCCGGATCGCGCGCGGCGAGCCGCTCGCGTATGCGCTGGAGGATCGAATTGGCCGTGCCGAAGAAGAGAAATCCTTGCAGGCACATGCCGCACACCTGTGCGCCGAGTCCGCGCAGCGATTCGGTCTCCTCGATGTTGCGCTCGACATTCGATGTCCGGGTGCGGAGGTCGAACTCCATGCGTATGCAACTGACCCGGCCGTACAGCAGCGTGAACATCACGCACGCGGCGACCACGCCTGCGACCACGCCGATGATCACGCCCAAGGCCGCGATCGTGCCGAGAATGACGAGCACGAGCAGGTACTCGTACCAATTGAGCTTCGCCCAGGCGCCGACAACCCATTGCTCGAGCAGGCGCAGTCCCATGAAAAGCTGGAGGCCGACGAGCACCGGCACGGGAAAGAGCGCGACGAGACCGGGCGATGCGGCAAGCGCGACGAGGCACGCGAGCGACGCGAACACGCCCGCCATCCGACTCGTCGCGCCAACGCGCGCGTTGAGCATCGAGCGATTGAAAGACTGATAGCCGACCATTCCGCCCAAAAGCCCGCTCGCGAGATTGGCGAGGCCCGCGGCCCGCATCTCGCGATTGAGATCGACCTCCTCGCCCGTCGCCGCGCCAATCGCCGTCGAATTCATCAGGATTGTGACAGCCGAGGCCGACGTGACCACGAGGCTTTCCGGAAGATGTGCGGTAATCGCCGACCAGTCGATGCCGCCCTGCGCGAGCTGCGCGCTCAGGTGCAGCTCCGGAAACACCGCGAGCCGCAGCGCCCCGCGCGGCAGAAGCAGCCCCATGCCGCGCGCTTCGTCGATCGACAGGCCCGCGGCGCGCAGCAGGACGTAGAAGAGGACGATCCCGAAGGCCAGCGTGAGCGGCAGCGCCGCGACGTGCTTCCAGGTGCGCATCAGGATGGTCGCCAGCACGCCTACGACGAGCGCGGGAAGCCACGCGAGCCAGTGAAGATGCGTCAACAGCACGAGCGTCTGCCATTGCAGGGACTCGCCCGTCATCACGCGGAACGCGCCGGCGAGGAGCAGATAGCCCGTGCCGGCGAGGAATCCGCCGAGGACCGGGTAAGGCAGGAACTGCAGCGAGCGGCCGCGCCGGGACGAACCGATCGCGTAGAGCACGATGCCCGTCACGAGCGAACAGAGCGCGATCGCGATCAGCACGGTCAGGAGGAGGGTCTGCGGGGAGCCGCCGTCCGCGCGCACGTTGCTCGCGACGCCTGCCGCCACACCCGCGAGAAACGCCGCCGCATTGCTGTCGGGGCCGCCGATGTTCAGGCGCATCGAGCTCGTCAAGGAAATCACGAGCGCCGTGACGACACAACTGACGAGCGCGGTGGGCACGCCGAGCATCGCGTAGCGGGCGAGATCGGCGCTGAAGATCATCGTGCCGAGGCTCATCGCGTAACACAGCATGACGAGCGACGATATCGCCCCGGCCGCCAGATCGCCGGGCAGATCCGCGACGCGCGAGCGCGGCGGGACGTCGGAGACGGAAACGGTCTTGCCCGGCTTCACGTGAATTCCAGGTGAAATGCGAAGGCGCGATAGGGAGCCACTACAGGCCAGTATAGAGCCCGTATCCGTCCCCGATCGAAATCCTGTCAAACGCCATACGCGGCTATGCGCGGTCCGTGGCTCACGCCTACACTGGGTTCATCGGCACGATCCCCGACAGGCTTGGTGCCGTACGCATCGGCAACCGGCGCGCGCTTTTCAGTGCGCTTTGAGCCCATGGGAAGGAAGCGGACCCGGGCGGCACAACGGCGCGCGCCGCCCGGCATTGGATGCAGGCGGCGAACATGAATATTGAGCAATGGCTGCACGTCCTGGGTCTTGAGCAGTACGCGCAAGCGTTCGCGGCAAACGATATCGATCTGTCGCTGCTCGCGCAACTGACCGAAGTGGACCTGAAGGAGCTCGGGGTGCAGTCGCTCGGCCACCGCAAACGCATTCTCGCCGCGGCCGCGCGAGACTCGGCGCCGGTGGCCTCGTCGGCGGCGCAGGCGACGTTCGCCGTCGACACTCCTGCCGACGAACGCAGGCAGGTCACGATCCTCTTTGCCGATCTCTGCGGATTCACGGCGCTGTCGCGCACGCTCGATCCGGAGGAACTGCGCGCGCTGATCGGCCGCTTCACGGCGCTCGTCGACGGCATCGTGCTTGCCTATGGTGGCACGACCGACAGGCACATCGGCGATGCGGTGATGGCGCTGTTCGGCGCTCCCCGCGCGCACGAAACGGACACGCTGCGCGCGGCCCGCGCGGCGCTCGACATCCATGACGCGCTGACGCAGCTGAGCGCGCAGGCGGCGCGGACGTTGCAGGCGCATATCGGTATCGCGAGCGGCGAGGTGGTCGCGGGCGCGCTCGGCTGCGTCGACGCGCGGGACTACACCGTGACCGGCAATCCGGTGAACCTTGCCGCACGGCTCCAGGTCGCGGCAGCGGCCGGTGAGACCTGGCTTTCCGATGACGTGGCGCGCGCGCTCGGCGACGCCGCCGTCTGCGACGCGAACGGTGAGCAGTGTTTCAAGGGCATCGACACGCCCGTGCGGACATGGCGGCTGCGCGCCATCGCGAGCGAACCGGCGAAGGCGAGTCAGAGCCTCTTCGTCGGACGCCAGGCCGAGCTCGAGCAGTTTCACGGTGTCGTCCACGCATGCGTCGCGAGGCGGGCCGGCCACGTCGTCCATGTGCGCGGCGAAGCGGGCATCGGCAAGACGCGTCTGGTCGACGAGATGCGCCGCTACGTGCAGTCGCAAGGCTTCGCGATCCATCGGGGCCTCGTGCTCGATTTCGGCGTGGGCAAGGGGCAGGACCCCGTGCACGCGATCATCGACAGCCTGCTCGGCCTGCCGGCCGTCGCATCGAGCGAGGCGCGGCAGGCCGCCGCCGCACGTCTCGCCGCAGAGGGCGTCGTCGAGGCCGAGCAGCACGCCTTTCTCAACGACCTCCTCGACCTGCCGCTTGCGGGCGAATGGCGAGCCCTCTACGACGCGATGGACCACGGAGCGCGCAAGCGCGGCAAGCAGGCGCTCGCCGCGAGAGTGACCGACGCCGTGTGCAGGAAGGCGGCGACGCTCATCATCGTCGAAGACCTGCATTGGGCCGACCCCGAAGTCCTCGGCTATCTCTCGGCCTTCGCCTCGGGCATCGCGAACGGCCCGGGCGTCCTCGTGACGACCTCGCGCGTGGAAGGCGATCCGATCGATGCGACGTGGCGCGCGCGCTGCCGGGACACCCCGTTCACGACAATCGATCTCGGGCCGCTGCGAACTGACGAGGCCCTGAGCCTCGCGGGCAACTTCATCGACGCGACACAGCGTGTCGCGCTCGCCTGCATCGAGCGCGCGGGCGGCAACCCGCTGTTCCTCGAGCAGCTATTGCGCAACGCCGAGGAAGGCAGCGGCAGCGCCGTGCCCAGCTCGATCCGGAGCCTCGTGCTCGCGCGGATGGACCGGCTTGCGCCGCGCGACCGCCTGGCCTTCCAGGCGGCCGCCGTAATCGGCCAGCGTTTCGACATCGCGTTGCTTCGGCGGCTCATCGACGATCCCGGCTACGTCTGCGACGGCCTGCTCGCCAATGCGCTCGTGCTGCCGGAGGGCGAGGACTTCCTGTTCGCCCATGCACTGATTCAGGAGAGCGCATATTCGACGCTGCTGCGCGCGCGTCGGCGCGAACTGCACCGCTGCGCGGCCGACTGGTTCGCGCACGGCGACCCCACGCTGCACGCCCAGCATCTCGACCGCGCCGAGGACGAACGCGCGCCGCAGGCCTACCTGGCCGCCGCGGGCGCGCAGTACACGGCCCACCTGGTCGAGGCCGCGCTGCGTCTCGCCGAGCGGGGCCTCGAGATCGCGCAGACCGACGCGGACCACCACGCCCTAAGCTGTTGCAAGGGCGAGCTCCAGCGCGACCTCGGGGACATCGCGGGATCGACGGCCACTTATCGCGCGGCGCTGGCGGCCGCCCCCGATGACGCCAGTCTGTGCCGCTGCCAGCTGGGGCTTGCGGAAGGCCTGCGCGTGAGCGAAGGTCTTGACGAAGCGCTAGAGCTGCTCGCGGCCGCGCAGCTGATCGCGGAGCGCGACGACCGGTTGGCCGAGCTTGCGAGCCTTCACTATCTGCGCGGCAACATCCTTTTTCCGCTCGGGAAGATCGATGCCTGCAGCGCCGAACACGAACGCGGGCTCGCCTATGCGCGGCGCCTCGGCTCGCCGGAGGCAGAGGCCCGCGCGCTCGGCGGCCTCGCCGATGCCGCGTACGCGCAGGGGCGGATGCGGACCGCGTTCCGCCATTTCAGCGACTGCGTGGCGTTGAGCCGCCAGCACGGATTCAGCCGCATCGAAGTCGCCAATCGTCCGATGCAGGGCTTCAGCCGCATCTATCTGAACGATGCGCGGCAAGCGCGCGAAGACGCCGTTGCCGCCGCGCGCGCCGCCGAGTTGATCGGGCAGCCGCGCGCGCAATTGCTGGGCGAGACGCTCGGCGTGTTCGCCTGCCACGAGCTAGGCGATGTGCAGGCTGCGCGGGTCCATCTGGAGCATGAAATGCAGGTGATCCGGCAGTTGGGCGCGCGCCGGTTCGAAGCGCAGAACCTGGAAATGCAGGGACGTGTATGGCTGGACGACGGATGTCGCGGCGAAGCGGTGAAAGCGCTTTACGAGGCGCTCGCGATCTCGCGCGAAGTGGGCACGCAGTTCTGCGCGCCGAAGGTCCTGGGCGCGCTCTCCCGCGCGGTCGATGAGAATGACGAGCGTGCGCGGCTCCTGGCGGAAGGCGAGGACCTCTTGCGCCTCGGCGCAGTCGGCCACAACCACCTCTGGTTCTACCGCGACGCCATCGAGGCGATGTTGTCGGCCCCCGATCCCGCCGGCGTGCTGCGCTACGTGACGGCATTAGAGGACTACACGCGGCGCGAACCGCTGCCCTGGGCCGAGCTGTTCGCGGCGCGCGGCCGCGCGCTCGTGCGTACCCTGCAGGAGCCCGCGGACGAAGCCGTGCGATGCGAGCTTGGGCGCGTGCGAACCGTGCTGATGCAGGCTGGCTTTCGGCACTACCTGGCCGCAGTCGATGCAGCGCTCGCCGCTTGAGGCGAGCGTCACGCCAGCGCCGCGAGTCTATCCATCCGGCCGATTGAGGCCACGCGTTTGCTAGTCCCAGCCTTCAAGGGAACGATACCGCGCGAGCGGTATCGTTTAATGCGCGAACGCCTGTTCGGGTTGGTAGGCGCATCCGCCGCAGCGACCCCGACATTCACGGCTGCTGAGGCAAGAATGTCAGGAAAGGAACCTGTCGGCAAAGTCCGATGGCCTCCGGCCACGATGCCGACACGAATGACTGTTGTCCCCTTTGGAAGCTGCCCTTGACATGGCGTCAAGACAAATGACGGGAGTGGGCCGCGTCATGCCTTTTGCGTGAGATCCACACCCGAGACGATCGTTGTGCTCGGTCGTGGGACGCAGTGCGGCCATGAAGAGACAGTTGCGTCCCTAACGCGAATGACGGCTGACTCTATAAAACCGGCACGTCGCGCCTCACGTCCGTGGCACCCATCAAGGGCTGCGCAGACGGGCGTAGTCCCGATGGGCGCTCCCGGCTGAATCATGCAAAATACTCGGCACCCAAGATGCGGAGGATGGCCCGTGGGCGTTAACTTCGACCTGAATGACTTGCAAGCTTTTCGCGCGGTGGTTGAGCTGGGAAGCTTTCGAAAGGCCGCCGAGGCGGTCAGCATTTCCCAGCCGGCCTTAAGTCGTCGGATCGACAAGCTCGAGGAAGCGCTCGGCGTGCGTCTCTTCGAGCGCACCACGCGCAGTGTCACGCTCACCACCGTCGGCCGCGTGTTCGCCCCGAGCGCGGAGCAACTGCTCGATGATCTCGACGTTGCGCTGCTCGGCATCCGCGATGTTTCATCGAGCCGCCTGGGTCATGTGACCATCGCATGCGTGCCTTCGGTCGCCTACTATTTTCTGCCGAACGTCATCGCGAACTATCATCGCCGCTTCCCCCGCATCAGGGTCAAGCTGCTGGATTCGAGCGCGAACGAGGTGCTTGGCGCCGTCATCAGCGGCGAGGCTGATTTCGGCGTGAGCTTTATGGGCAGCCAGGAGTCCGAGATCGAGTTCAAGGTCCTGCTGCAGGAGCGGTTTGTTGCTGCCTGCCGCCGCGACCATCCCCTCGCACGCAAGAAGCGCGTGACCTGGAACGAGCTTTACGAGCACGAGTACGTCTCGGTGGACAAGACTTCCGGTAACCGCCTGTTGCTCGATCAGGCGCTCTCGGCCGTGGCGCCACGTGCGCCGAGCGTCTGCGAGACGCGGCACGTCACGACCATGCTCGGGTTGATCGAAGCGGGGCTTGGCGTCGCCGCGGTGCCGTCGATGGCCATGCCTGGACATGACCACCCCATCCTCACGAGCGTGCCGCTCGTCGAACCGGTGGTGAAACGACGCGTGGGAATCGTAAGACGGCGCGGACGGCCGCTCACACCGGCCGCACAGGAGTTTTACCGGACGATCATCGAAACGAAGCGCGGCGGCGTCGCAGGCAGCGATGCCATGGCCAATACGGTGACGACGACAACGAAGACAAGAAGGAAGACCGCATCGTGAGGTTGGCAAGACCGCTTCGTTTGCTCTATGTGCAGGTCGTGCTGGCCATGGTGCTCGGCATGACGCTCGGCCATTTCTGGCCGCCAGCGGGCACGCTGCTCAAGCCCCTCAGCGACGCGTTCGTTGGCCTCGTGCGGATGATGATCGCGCCGATCGTCTTTTGCACGATCGTCTCGGGCATCACGTCACTGGCGAGCGGGAAGGCCATCGGGCGCACGATCATCCAGGCGCTGGCGCTTTTCTATCTCCTGACGGCCGTCGCGCTCGCGCTCGGACTCGCCACTGCGTTCGTGCTGCGACCTGGCGCCGGCATGCACGTCGACGCCCATCATCTGGATTCGGGCATCCTCGCGCAATATGCGAAGCACGCGCAGGCGCGCGGGCTTGTGGAGTTCGGGCTGAGCGTGATCCCGGAGACGATGCTCGGCGCCTTCGAGAAGGGTGAGGTGCTGCCGGTGCTGCTGCTATCGCTGCTCTTCGGCTTCTCGCTAAATTCGTATCCGCGGGTCGGCCGGCCAGTGCTAGCGCTCATCGACGGCGTCGCCCAGTTGCTCTTTCGCATCCTCGCGATGATCATGCGACTCGCGCCGCTCGGGGCATTCGGTGCGATGGCTTTCACGGTCGGCCGCTTCGGCATCCGTTCGGTCGGCTCGCTCGGCATGCTGATGGTGTCCTTCTACGTGGCATGCCTGTTGTTCGTTGCACTGGTGCTCGCGCCGCTCGCGCGGCTGCACGGTTTCGCGCTTTGGCGGCTCTTGCGCTACATGCGCGAGGAATTGCTCATCGTCCTCGCGACATCGTCGACGGAGCCGGTACTGCCGCGCCTGATCGCGAAGCTGGAGGCACTAGGTTGTGACAAGGGAGTCGTGGGGCTTGTGCTGCCCGCGGGCTATTCCTTCAATCTGGACGGCACCGCGATCTATCTGACACTCGCCTCGCTGTTCATCGCACAGGCGTGCGATGTACCGCTTTCCGCGCCGCAGATCGCGACGATGCTCGCCGTCATGTTGCTCACTTCCAAGGGCGCGGCCGGCGTGTCCGGTAGCGGGCTGGTCGCGCTCGTCGCTACGCTCACCGCGATTCCCGATCTGCCCGTTGCCGGGGTGGCGCTTCTGGTGGGCATCGACCGCTTCATGTCCGAGGCGCGCGCCCTGACGAGCGTCATCAGCAACGCCTGCGCAGTGATCTTCGTTTCGTTGTGGGAAGGTGCGTGCGATCGTGCGCGTCTCGCGCAGATGCTCAGGGTGGCCGAGCCAGGCTGCCCGGACGGTGCCAATGACGCAGCGACAGACACCGCGGGGTAACGGGAAGGCTGGCTGGGGCGAGCCTTCCCATGCTGCTGCCTCAATGTGCGGAAACGGAATCGAGCCCGGTCGATTTCACTTCTGCCTGTACGTCGGGTGATGCGAGGTAGTCGAGGAGCGCCTTCGCTTCCTTCGGATGCTGCGCGCCGACGGGGATGCCGGCGGCGAAACGCGTGACGGACTGGAGAGACTCGGGAATCTTTCCGACGAAGGTCGCGCCCTGGACGGGCAGCAGCTCGCTCACCTGCTGGAAGCCGATTTCGTAGTCACCGTTCGCCACCACCGACGCCACTGGAATCCGCGGAATCATCTTCGCCTTCGACCTGACCTGATCCTCGATGCCGAGCTTCTTGAACAACTCTCGCTCGATGTAGACGCCGCTCGCGCTATCCGAGTAGGCGATCGACTTTGCATGCAGCAGGGTCTGCCTGAGGCCTTCGGCCGAGCTGATGTCGGGCTTCGCCGCACCTTCGCGCACGACCATGCCGATGCGCGAATCCGCCAGCTCGACCCGCGATCCGGGGATGACCTTGCCTTGCCTGATCAGCTCGTCAAGTGCGTAGCCGACCATGATGACGGCGTCCGCAGGCTCGCCACGCGCGAGCCTGTTGGGGATCGCTTCGGGCGATTTGCCCATCGAGGGCCCGAGCGCGGTGTCGAGCGTGTTGCCCGTGTGGGACGCGAACCTGGGACCGAGCGCCTTGTACGCGGCGGTGAAGCCGCCCGAGCTCATGACGTGCAGGTCGGCGGCCTGTACGTTCGCCGCAGCGGCCGAGGTTGCGACGAGCGCTGCCGCGCAAAGTTTCAGAAGCAGGTTTCTCATGATCGGAGTCGTGTCAGATTGCAGTGATAGACGCTTGCGCAACGAGATGCGCATCAGTGCGCCGGGGTCAGCGTTACTGCGCGGCGTCGATAGAGCGCAAAAGTCGCCAAAAGGGCGCACGCTGCGGCCAAGCTCATCCAGTAGCCAGGCGCCGCCTTGTCGCCGGTCATGTGAAAGAGAGCCGTCGAGATCGCGGGCGTGAAGCCTCCGAACACGGCCGTAGCAAGGCTGTAGGCGAGCGAGAAGCCAGCAACGCGTACCTGCACCGGCATCACCTCCGTGAGCGCGACGACCATCGCGCCGTTATAGATGCCGTACATGAACGAAAGCCAGAGGAGGACGAGCAGCATGTTGACGAAGCTCGGCGCGTGAGCGAGCAGCGACAGTGCCGGGTATGCGGTCGCGACGGCGAGCACCGTCATGCCGACGAGGATCGGCCGTCGGCCGATCTTGTCGGAGAGTGCCCCGCCAACCGGCAGCCACACGAAGTTCGACACGCCGACGCACAGCGTCACGAGCAGACTATCGGCGGTGCTCAGGTGCAGAACCGACTTGCCGAAGGTCGGCGCGTAGACCGTGATGAGGTAGAAGCTCGCGGTGGTCATCGCCACCAGCATCATGCCGGCGACAACGACGGCCCAGTTCTGGACCAGCGTGCCGAACACTTCCTTCATGCCCGGACGATGCTGGCGTGCCTTGAACTCCTGCGTTTCCTCCAGATTGCGGCGCAGCATGAAGATGAACGGCACGATCATGCAGCCGACGAAGAACGGTACGCGCCATCCCCACGCCGCGATGGCCGCTGCGTTCAGCGATTGATTGAGTGCGAAGCCGAGGCCCGCAGCCACGACGATCGCCACCTGCTGGCTCGCGGACTGCCAGCTCGTGAAGAAGCCCTTGCGACCGGGCGTGGCCATCTCGGCGAGATACACCGACACGCCGCCCAGCTCGGCGCCCGCCGAGAAGCCTTGCAGCAGCCGCCCGAGCAGCACGAGCGCGGGTGCCAGAAGTCCGATCGTGGTGTAGCCCGGTACGAACGCGATCAGGATGGTGCCGCTTGCCATGATCGAGAGCGTGACGATGAGGCCCTTGCGGCGGCCGACGTCGTCGATGTATGCGCCAAGCACGATCGCGCCCAGCGGCCGCATCAGGAAGCCGGCGCCGAAGACCGCGAACGTCATCATCAACGAGGCGAACTCGCTCACGGCGGGAAAGAAGACGTTGGCGATCTGCGTGGCGTAGAAGCCGAACAGGAAGAAATCGAACTGCTCAAGGAAATTCCCGGCCGTTACGCGGAAAACCGCAGCGGCCTTCGAACGTCCGGTCGAAAGGCTAGACGATGGGTGCATCGAGGTGTCTCCTGAGATCCAGAAAATACGCGGTGATCCGGTCGATTGTGGTTTTGGCAATGTTCGCCCCGGGGCCGGCAAAACGATAAGTGCAATTTTCGGAACGATTGATGTTCGATCGTTATCAATCGAGGCCCGCTGACACCGCCGCGCCTCGCAACGCGAGCGCGCGGCGGCGGCCGTCACAGACCTTTGGTCACGCCACGAAGTGGCACTGCGAAGCGGCAGTGCGTGTATCCATATTGCGTCCACGGTTCAAGTGATCGTCGATTTCCGCGGCGCAGCCGAGCATGCGCGGATAGAGAAAGATTGTGAAGGCGGCGGTTTCGAGATCCGCCTCGCTGAACTCTCCGCGCCTGAGCGGCTTCCACAGCATCTTGAGCAGCAGCGCAGCGATCACCGCGTCGACGTTGACGCAGTAGACGTTACGCGATACTCCGGCGTCGAAGAGTGCCTGCACCAGTACGCGGTAGTAAGCATGGAACACGTTGTACTCGCCGCGTGCTTCATAGAGATCGGCGATAAAGACTTCGCGCGGGTCGTGATTCACCGGCTTGTCTTTGAAGACGGGGTGATTGACACCCGGAAGTTTGGCAATGTCGAGGCTTCCCACTTGCTTCTGGCGCGCCTTGTACTGCGCGTAGCGCTCGGCGGAGCGCCGCGCGAGCGCTTCGAGGTCCACGGCGTGGTGTGCATCGGAAGGATCATCGAGGCCGCTGCCGCGGAATGCCTCGTTGAGGAACGCGATGCCCTCGTAGCCGTTGCCGCCATGCGTATAACCAGTGTGTGTGAGGAACCCCACCAGCGCCTTGTTCAGTTGGACGCGCTCGGGACTCTCGGGGCCATCGGCGGATACCGCGCCCTTTGCGCCTTGTGCCGAAATTGCACCCGGTCCGTTTGTTAGCAACAAGCCGACGAGGGTCTTGAAGGCGAACAGGTCATCGGCCGTGGGTTTCAGGTTGAGGAGCGCCGCAAAGGCGATCTCGGTCAGGGTGCGCTCGCCGAACAACTCCTCGGTGGCGAAGCCGCAAAAACCGTCGGGACTGTGGCGCGACGCGTCCGCCGAGGCGCCGATCATCGTGCCGAAGAGCTTCGTCCACCACGGCAGACTTTCCGCCGTCAGGCGCGAGATGCGCTTGCGCATGAGCGGACCCCAGGCGAGCGTCGTCGTGATGGCCGCGAGTACTGCTTCCGAACGCGGATGGCCCGGGCCGCACGACAGCCACCGGATGATTGCCGAGCTCACGCCGCGCGCAGCGAGCCCCGCGAGCATCGCTTCGGCCTTCGGGTCGGGTTTATCGCAGAAGAGCGCGGCACTGCCGGTGCTATCGATGGCATCGACATCGAAAGTCTCGTCGAACGCGTCCGCGAGCCTGGCTGCCGCGAAGCGGTCGATCATGAGCGCTGCCGCCTCGCGCGCAGTGCGCTGACGATTCGGCCCGATGATCGCCACCGCGGCCGCGAGCACCGCATTGGGCGCGTTGCCCGCCTCGCGCGAGGCCTGCGCGGCCGCCCGTTCCGGCGTGCCATGCAGGTTCACGGCCGCGCCAACTGCCACGTGGATGAGCTTCGCGTCGTTCGCTCCGCCGAATTCGTGCAACAGCGCGAGACAGACATTCGCTTCGAGCGGGTGCGTCGCCGCTTCGAGCATCGACACGCCGTGCAGGCTGCTCACCTGCGATCTCGCGTCCATCTGCGAGGCGCCCGAGGCGTCCTTCAAAGGCTGGCGCGGCGGGATAGCGCCGATCTGGCTGTTTACCCACGCCACCTGCTCGTTGTATGGCGCGACCGCTTCCACCACCGGCAGGGCAAGCTCGTCGGGCAGTTGGAGCCCCTGATCCGAGCCAAACCACGGCTTGAGCGCAAGGCTGCCCTCAGGCTCGAAGTCGGGCATCGTCGCGTTCTCGCGCATCACCGCCGTGAGTGCCGCCGGAATGTGCGCGATATTCGTCACCACCGCGCCCCTGGCCGAGCAGCACGGATCGTCTGGCGTGAAGAGCCGCTCGACGCCAAACTTCTCCATGAACCAGCGTTCCTTTGCGAGCGCATCATCCGCGCCGCCCGCCATTGCTCCCGCATGCCCCACCGCGCGCGTGAGACTGCTCTTCCAGCGGCCCACCACGCACGCGACTACCGGTTTCGTAAATGTGGCGTCGGCCTCGTAGTAGCCGCCCGGCTCGCAGTACAGCACGGCGGCCTTGCTGCGCGCGTCGTTAGCGAGGGCGAATGCAAATTCCGGCGCCGCATAGTGGATGTAGACGTCCTTGCCGCTGGAGATGACGGTCGACGTGCCCCAGCCGCTCATGCGCAGATATTGCGCGATGGTGGTGCTGAATCCGCCCGAATTGGAAAAGATCGCGATCGAGCCCTGCCGCAAAGTCGCGCCGGGATCATCGCCGCCGAGCGCGCCGCCGATGCGCACGCCCTGCCACGAATCCGCGACGCCCAGTCCGTTGGCACCAAAGATGTCGATGCCGGCCTGCTGGCCCATGGCGCGAATCTCCCGGGCGTCGTGCACGGAGATCTTCTCCGTGATGATGAAGATCTTGCGCAGATCGGGATTCACGCGGATCAGCTCGGCCACGCCGTCGCGCGCGGCCGACGGCGGCAGGTACACGACGCCGCAATTGAACCGGTGCCCGGCCTCGAGGCCTTCGCGCACGTTGTTGTAGACGGGGATATCGCCGACGAGCGTCGTGAGCACCTGTCCGCCCTTGCCAGGAGCCGTGCCAAACACGACATTCGCGCCCGAAAACGCGTGGCTCACCGGCGTCACCTCCGACGACTCGCCACCCAGAATGTTGAGTACGCATACGCGGTCTCCGCGCGTGGCGATATGTGCGAGCGACTGGATGCCTACGAAATACCTGAAATGATTGTTTCCTTGCTTGACCACGTCGATCTCCTTATGCCTCGTGCTTTTCTGCTTGCGGGTGCGCCTCGCGCGCGCCGATGCGCGCTGCGACCTGCGCACGTCCGCCCGATTGCATCCACGCATCGGCCTTGCGTGCGTACTGGATCACTTCGCTGATGTCGGAGTCGAAGCCGAAGAGGCGATAGGGCAGGCCGAGCGAATCACAGGTGTCACGCAGTACGGACATGCCACGCACGAGGTTCGGACCGCCGCGCCCGAGGATGACGTAGAGCGGCGTCGGACCGTGCTCGATGAAGTGCTCACGCAGCGCATCGGCCATCGCGCGCAGTGTTTCGTATATATCGGTGTTGTTGGACTTGCCGCCGATGATGAACAGTACGTTGGACTGCTTCAGCCAATGTCGGAAGCAGATGCGCGCCACTTCCTTCATCTTTTCGTAGGGCGGATTGCCACCGAAATCCGACGAGATGATGGCTGCATCGCCCAACATCTCCGTGACGAGCGAGTTGGCGCCGCCGCCGAACGTGGGCGCGAGGATCGTTCCCTTGTCGTTGATCACGTAGACATCGCTTTGACCCTGGTGCGTGCGAAGCTGGTTGATCTCCTGCTCGAAGTCCGAGTAGTCCGCGGCGAACAGATGAGCGGGCAGTCCGAGGCGCGAGAAGCGGGGATCGTCGCGATCGAATCCACATTTGAAGTCGCAGGCGACGGGCGTGAGGCGCCCCTTCCTGTCCTCGCGCATGCGGATCGGATTCAACTCGAGCGTCGTCATGCCGAAGTCGTGAAAGAGTTCCCAGAGCTTCGGCAACTGCTGCACGAGCGGGGAAATGATCTCGCGCGGCGCGCCGATCTCGCTCAGCGCATTCGCGACGACGAACGCCTTCAGCCCGGTCAATGCGTCGAAGGGCACCATCGCGACGTGCTTTGGATCGACCTCCTCGATGTCCATGCCGCCCATGTGCGAGAGCGTCATGGTGGGAGCGCGAAAGCGGGTGGAATCGGTGATCGAGAAGTAGACTTCGTGTTTGGCCGGCACACCTGCTTCGAACGTCACGCCGTTCGCCTTGGCCCTCACGTGCCCCACGGCATGCTCGGCGAAGTACAGTCGCTCTTTCTCGGCGAGCGCGGTCTTGAGGTCAGTCGCGCGGCCGAGCAACCCGGCCTTGCCCTTCTTGCCCACGCCGCCCTTGAATACCGGCTTGATAAAGATCTGCTTGTGACGGTCGATCAGCGACTTTATCTCCTCTTCGCTCGCCCCGGGGCCCAGCACTTCGCTGGCCTGAAATCCGACAAATTGCAGCAGGCGCGCGCCGTGCATCATTCCAGTAATTTGCATGTAAAAAGTCTCCTGAATTTTGTTGCGATATGAACTGAAAGCGGCTTTGCGTCCGGCGCGTGATCAGAGCTGCGCTTCGCTCGCAGCAGGTGCGAGCGAAGCCATTGCCGTCGAGTGCTTGGTTGCGGCAGTAGGAATCACACGGCGATGTGTGTCGTGCGAAAGGTGCGTCGGCTGCGCAGCGCCACGACCGTGACTCGAGTTCGCGGTCCGATGCGTCGAATGAACGGCTTCAAGCCCTCGTGGGCTCTTCTCCTACGCGCTGTTCTTTTGAACCGATTGCTCGGGCTTCTGGAGACAGATGGTTGCGCAAGAAGATCAAGAGTAGAAGTGCGATTTTTGGAAGAATTGATGCATGAACGTTATCAATGCCAATATCGCACCACTGGAAGGACAGCCTTGATGAGACTCTCTCAGGGGCGCGCCCGATGCTACAAAGGCGTTGCCGGGGCGAGTGAGGTGTGCCGCTCGGCCTTGTTTTTGCCGAGATGTGATAAAGGGCGGTAGATACGAACAGTAGTAGCACTCATATTCTGACGAATGATTGATTGCTCGATCGGGAGTCGGCTTTGGAGCGCACTTGAGACACTCGAGGGAAAGCGCTGAACGTCGGTAACGGGTCGGGAAGACTCATTCATCGACAGAGAGAAGTACCATTCGCCGACACCGGTTTGCGAATGGCAGCGAACCAACCTGGAGCCGACGCACCCTTCCTATCGCCGAACGTCGGCTATGGCATGAGATGTCGAGCAAACCCGGGAGCGACAACCAGGAACTGACGCCACTGAAAACCTGCCGGCTCAACCGGCCCTTCGTCGACCGGCAACAGCGCTGGCAATCTGCCTTCCGTCCGCGGGAGATGGTCACTTACTGAGTTACCCGAGATAGTGTTCGGGTGCGCGGCGAGGCAACCGACGCTTTACAACGACGGGACTGTAAAGGCTCGCTTGCGTCGGTACAGTGGCCGCTCATGCAACGTTGCACCCGTCTCCGGGGATTGAGACGCGGGCCGTATAGATTGCCGCTAGCCGTTTTCCCGTCATCAGGTCTTCCGGTGGTCCATCGAACGTGCAGCAAAACAGTGTTCGCCCATCATCTCCACCGAGTTGACACGCGACAGCACGCTTGTCACCGACGGATACGCGATCCGTAATAGCGCCGCCGCGCAGAACGCGAAGCACTTCGCCCGTGTTGAAGCATGGCACCCAGATCCCACCTTCATGATCGATGCAGATGCCATCTGGCTGGCGCTCGCGAAGGTCTGCATATACACTGCGGATTCAACCGGTCGATGCAACACACTAGCGATTGCGCAAGCAGTAGGAGCGTTGCATATGAAGCAGAGACGATGGATCTATTACAGCGAGACCCAGGAGGCAACGATGTGG
>NZ_CYGY02000102.1 GCF_900007165.1 Paraburkholderia piptadeniae | reverse complement strand
TTTCAACATTCGGCGCTGGTTTTTTGTGGGTGCTGTCCAATCCGCGAAAGCAAGCTCTGCATGACCGCGTGGCCAACACGGTGGTGATTGATGTTGCAGCCACGGTCAGCAATTTACCGATAAAGAAATGAGAGCGGGTTCCGCAGGTCAGATGCGTCCGACACTCCCTCACCTGATGGACACATTGCGTCGGTGATGCAAGAAATCGCATGACCGGCATTGCATTAACCAGGCGGCGACCGTTGGCTGTATTGAGCCCAGTCGCCGTCGGCACCCTTGCCGGTACTAGCAGTATGTGAAGTCGATGTTTGTGCGTCGAACCTATGGGTTTCACCACCGAATGGAAACGCCCCGCTTTTGGGAGCGCTTCCATTTCAGGCCTTCAGCTTGTTCTTGGGTCGCTGCTACCTTTAAGTCCAGGAAGTTCCGTTATCGCAAAGCTTTCCTGACTGGAGTCGAGCTTGGACGTACGCGTTCGCAGCAACGTTACGGTTCAGACTATCTACGACGAGAGCTGCATTCTCCGAGTGCGCACGTTGCACCAATGCCCGTGCAAACTTATGACTTAACGAGGGTCGCCAAAGGCGGCGAAATAGCGACAGGCTCTCAATAACCAGTCCAGTTTTGTTTTCGTGGGACGCTTCCAGAAAAGTTTGCTCTCAAAAAAACGCTTGCTGTTTGGCACAGCAGGAACAAAGCAGCAGCTTCAGCTTGTCTTCAGCCGCCCTAGCTATAACGAGTGATGCGAAATGCATTAACTGTCGGACTCTTGAAATGTACTCGACGCGAGTCGAGCAAAGAAACCGGAGCGCAGCCCGTTTTCAGGACAGTTTACAGTTCGCTCGTTCAGGACGCGTTGAAGACGCTGATGTGCCCTGCACACGATTCGACGCGGTGCGAAGACAGCAATTCGCACGGTGCGTGCGGTTGAGGAATGCCTCAGGCCAACTTGTTGAGCCACTGCCGCCGGCACCGCGTTTACCGCCGTCCGCACCTCCTTGCGTGCTGCCCACACGGTCCGGCCTTCTCTAGAACATGCTTTGGAATGTGAGAGGTCTGTCATGAAAGACGCTCGTTCTCTCCTGTTTTCCCGTCGTGGCTGGCTCAAGACCGCATGCGGGGTTGCTGCTGGCGCTGCTCTTGGCAGTCTGGGCCTGTTGTCACGGGAAGCCCGTGCCCAAGGGTCCGCGACCATTTACCCGATTGACAACTGGCTGAATGTGCAGGGCACTGCAATTAACTGCAGTGTGACCTGCCAACTCCCGCCGACACCGGACTTCGTTGACTGGAATTCCCGTGAAGTAGCACTTCATAACGCACCGACTCCCCCAATTTACGTCGCGACAGTCGACTATGCAGACTTGGAGAACCAGCACGTCTTCGGCGGGGCATTGGGTACGAAAATCGACAAACAAAACAGCAAGGTCATCGTGCAACCGCTTTCGGACGGCAGCGGTAACGTCCAAGTCAGGGTGTTGCTCTACACGCAGAATGCGAACACCTGGGTAATCCCGTTGCATCTTGTGGACGGTGTGGTCACGCCTTCCTTTGGGGCTCAACTTTTGGGCAACGACGTCTTTTTCGGTCTTCGTGATGCCAGCTTGCCGCTTTCCGGCGCATGCCTAGGAAACTCGTTTCTCGATGTCACCTACGTCACGTCGGCGAGCAAGCCGTTCGTCGACCTGGTGACGTTCCTAAGTACGCCCGGCCTGCAAACCGCCAACTTTCGGGCGCAGGCAACCGGACCTTTCACTCCGATTTACTTATCCCAGAATGGGCTTCCTAGCGGCACCCGGGGCCGGTGCACAATCAGCGAAACAGGCCTTCTTTCCGTCACGAGCAATTCACACAGCCGGGTCTCCCTGGATAGCTTCCCAGCCGAGGTGATTGATTTGCATCCGGTCGGGTAGTAGTGCTGGAAAGATGGGCGGTGCTGGTATGCCACCGCCCTATGCGTCAGTAAGCCCTGCCTCGATGGAGGCCATCGTGGAAATTCAAGCTGTCGCGCGCAGTGAATGCACGTCCAGTCTGCAAATTTCTCGTTGTGGGACGCTCCGTGATTACGGTTCTCACAAAAGACGGTTGGTCTGGAGGTCACCATGAAAAACCTGGTCCCGCTTATCACGAGAGCATCGCAGGCATCGGCAATCATCACATTTGTCAAAACGGCATCAGGAAGTATGGCTCCGCGAGGCAGAAACATCCGCGTGCGTAGAGTCACAGTATTGCTCTCTGTTTTCTGCGCGGCGCTGCTTGCAAGCCCAACCGCTTGGTCACAGGCTGCGCAGCGAACCAGGATAGCCTTCCATGTGCCTGAGCAGAATTCGAAGTACACGGAGCAACACACATTGGACATCGGCGACATGCCCGGCCATACGATACGCCTGTTCGAGATTCATCGAACTTTCCCGGACGACCCGCCTGCGTTTGCTGGTGTACCAGTGAAAGACTACTGGACACGCGGCGAAAGTGACACTTTGAGTGGCAATGGCCCGGTTTGGACTTACGCGGTCTTCAACATGGCGAATGGGGACAAGATTTTTGGTCGATCTGAAGGCGTAGCGCAAGCAACGGGCGGTCAATGGACCGGCAAGAGAACTGTCGTGGGCAACCTCGTGCTCACGGAGGGGACAGGAAAGATGCGTGGCATTCGGGGCACATTGCGCGTTTTGACCAACGTCGACCTGTCAAAAAGCCTGAATGACACGAAGTACGAGGGCGAGTACTGGATGGAAAAATATTGACACACTGCGCATTTGGCGCAGGAAGCAACCAGCTGTGGAATAGGAGACGCATCGTGGCAACTTATATCAGCCTGTGGAAGTTCACGGACCAGGGCATCCGCACAGTGAAAGACACCGCGAAACGAGCCGACATAGTGAACGAGATGGCGCAGAAAGCCGGCGTGACCGTGAAGGGCATCTATTGGACTTTGGGCGCCTACGACGGCGTATCCCTTTTCGAGGCCCCAAACGAAGAAGCCATTACCGCTCTTGGACTGGCATTCGGCGCACTGGGCAGTGTGCGCACGCAGATTATGCGTGCGTTCTCGCTCGATGAGATTAAGGGAGTCCTCAGCAAATTACCTTGAGCGCAATAGGACCAGTGTGAAGCCTGCCTACGGGCGGCAACTGGTCGCGGACAAATACCAACAGCTTGCGCGTTCGCTGACAGTCCTCGTTGGCTGCAACGAAGAACAATGTCATTCGTAGAGGCGTCCGGCGCTGGTCGCCTCAGCACTTACAGGAAGTTACGCTGGAAACCGCATGGTTTCCCCTATCGTCGCTTGGATTGGCCACGATTCGTTTTTCAAACCATTGGTCGCCCGATGGGTGGGGGCTCCCTAATACAACTTGCGGAAACGACACGGTCATGGAAGCAAAAGACTATGACGGCAGACCTTCGACGCATCGTGGTCACAGGCAGCCCCTGACGTTGAGCGCGCAGGAGCTCGCGACGCTCTTGCGCCTGCGCAACGTGTCGGTCTTGACGGACGTTGAACGCGGGATGTCATTGCGCTACAGGAAGCAGGGCTGGTCCATCTCATCGCATCAGAAGACGGCGACACCGCATTGTCGCTGACCGTCGACGGAAAGGTATTATTGCGCATGCTTGGCGCCGAGCCAGCTGAACGAGCAAGTCAAGTATCTCTGCCTTCGGGGTCGAAAAAATCGGAGGTCTCGTTATCATGGACGACTCCGGAACCGTAGCATCGCGGGCAGAGCTGCCACCGCTCTCCGTCGCATTTCGGGCACGTGATGGTGCTGGACGTGTGAGACACGTCTGAAACAGTCTCGATTTCGGTTATCTGCACCTTTCCCGTCCCGTCACATTTTTCGCACGTGATTTTCCCTTGGCCACCACATTGCTGACAGGTAGTCATCGTCTCCCCTCCTGGTGGCTAGGTGTAGATGCCCATACTACTCCGAGCTCCGAGCACCCGAGAACATGAAGCCAGATGCTGGCCTCCGCGAACTCGCACAGTACCTTGCCGGGTGACGAGTACTTGTCGGCGTGGGTACTGGGCCAATTGTGCTTTTTTTTGAGAACACGTGGCGCATCTACGCGGCGGCCAGCGCCACGTGAAGCATTTGTTAGCACCTCGGCTCGCGCGGATTGATGCGGATGATGCGGATGATGCGCGACGCGTTGTCACTCATCATGCGCACAGTCGGAATCGCACGTATCGCGCCGAGCTCAACGGACGACGAGCCTTGACACGCCGGCGAGCCACCGCGCCAGGCTTGCAGTGGCCGTCAGGCCCGGTCGTCAACCCAGTCGAAGTCGACGAACATAAGAACGTTGGGGCGCGCCATGGCCCCGCATCGCAGGCGCATCGGCAAGGGACTCTGCAAGCGGCAGGCTTGTGCATCGACGAGGGGTCAACCGAATCGGCGGCCCAAGCCTGCCGGCTGCGACCCTCGTCGCACTGCAGATAGTGGATGGGGTACAGCGCGAGCCGGTGGCCGTAGAACCCCCAGCCAATTGTCAGCATGGGACGTGTCAGGAATTTCGTGTGCTGAGGCCGGTTAAAAATCTCAGCTGATGGCGGAGGTGAATCGCTCGCCGAACAGAATGGCGAACTGATTGACTGCTTGCCGCCAGGTGATAGGCGGCATCTTCCAATCCTTTTCGATGTTGCGCAAGGCCAGATACAGCAGTTTGCTGGCGGCTTCGTCGCTCGGGAAGTGGCCGCGGTTCTTGACGATCTTGCGCAATTGCATGTGCATGCTCTCGATAGCGTTTGTCGTATATACGATTCGACGCACCTCGGGCGGATAGGCGAAGAAGGGGATTACCTGTTCCCATTGGCGCTGCCACATGGCCGCGACGGTAGGGAATTTGCGCCCCCACTCGTTTTGCGCAAAGGCGTCGAGCGCCGCTGCCGCCGCCTCGGCCGTGGCGGCCTGATAGATCGGCTTGATCGCGGCAGCCAGCGGCTTGCGATCCTTCCAGCTCGCCAGATTCAGCGAATTGCGGATCAGATGCACGATGCAGGTCTGGATTTGGGCAGCCGGATAGACCGCCTCGATCGCTTCGGGGAAGCCGCGCAACCCATCGACCACCGCGATCAGGATGTCGTGCAAGCCGCGGTTCTTCAGCTCGTTGAAGACCTTCAGCCAGAACTTGGCGCCTTCGGTTTGCTCGATCCACAAACCCAGTACTTCCTTGCGGCCGTCGGCGCGGATGCCCAGCGCCAGATAGACCGCCTTGTTCTTGACCGTGCCTTCGTCGCGGATCTTCAGCCGCAGCGCGTCAAAGTACACGATCGGATACATGGCCTCGAGCGGCCGTTGCTGCCACTGCTCGACGTCGGCCAGCACCTCGTCGGTGACCGTCGAGATCAGGTCGGGCGAGACTTGCAACCCGTACAGTTCCAGCAAATGGCCCTGAATCTCGCGAACGCTCATGCCGCGCGCATACATGCTGATCACGTGGTCGTCGAAACCTGGCAGCCGGCGTTGGTACTTGCCGACCAACTGCGGCTCGAACGTCGCCTGTCGATCGCGCGGAATATCCAGCTTCAGTTCGCCGTTGGGCGTCAGGACCGTCTTGGGGCTGGTGCCGTTGCGGTGGTTACCGGCCCTGCCTTGCTCGGTCTCGGCTTCCAGATGGTGGCTCAACTCGGCCGCGAGCATGCGCTCGGCCAGTTGCTTCTTGAGCTGGCCGGCCAGCCCCGATTCGCCCAGGATCGACTCGGCATCCTTGCCCTGAACCTGGGCAAGCAACTGATCGATCAGCTCATCGGGAAACAGCTTCGGTGCCTTCGGATTCTTGCTCTTCTTGGTCACAGTTGCATCGGTCATAGGACGTTAGTTCCGTTATCGTCTCATGACATCAGCACACTAAAAATCTGACAGGCTCTCAGCATGCGGCGCATCGCCGAGGGCGAGGCAACCACTTCGAAGCAATTGCCTGAAGCTGTACGGTCTCAGCCGTTTGGTTGAGCCGACGTTGGTAAGCAATGAGGACCGTGTCAGCGTTATTCCTTGCCTGGATAAGCGCAACGAAGGCTATGACTACAATGTCGACGCGACCGGTCCGATAACGCGGTCTCCTGCGGACGCGCATCGTCGGTTTACGGTACCGCGGTCCACCGCACAGAGGTGCCTCTTCACGCTGCGTGTCAGCGTGCCGTGTCCGACGGCGGTTCTCGACCTTCCAGCTCTCTCTGGTACGCCTCCGCCTCACGCAACTCGGCCTTCAACCACTCGATGTACTCAGCGACCGCACGCTTCTCTGCCTCCCTGCTCTCCCTCAGCCCCCACCAAGGCTGCCCCCACGCGGAAAAAGGGCCTACGAACGCAAAGGCTCCGCCGCATGGCCCGCCAAACCGAAATCCTCGCATCATGTTGGTGCTCCCGGGAACTGCATGATTCAACGATAGCGCAACTGCGTATGCTTGGCGACCACAGCACACGCTGCTGCGCCAGCGGCCCGCCAAGCCTGGCGCTGCGCGTCGCCATGCTCTCGACCAGGTCCTTGATTTCAACCAGTTCATCGAGAGCAATCTGACCGATGGCCTCGAGTAAGTTGACGGCCTCTCCACGAGCTCTTCTTGCTTCTCACAGGCCGGAAACAGTCCACCCAACCCTCGAATGCACCCTCACGCCGGCGCCGCCACGCCACAGTTGCATCCAACCGGCCGAGTCGCCCGTATATGCAGCAAACGCAGCGCAGTCGGCCTGTGCGATTAGAGGCACTCTTCTCGTTGAGTCAATCGCGCAATGGCGGTGTCATTTAGGACAGCGGTCTGCGACTTACACGTATTCCCATGGTGTTCACGCCGCAAGCGTCCGCGTTTCCGGGGTGAATCCACCGTTTGTGTACCGCCGCTACGCAACCGGTCCGTCGATAGCGGCACATGGAGTCTCGACCCGACCCAGGCGTGTCGAACTTCCAGGAGACAAATCATGAAGCATCTGACATTGAAAATCGTCCTGCCCTGCGGCATCGTTGCTGCAATCTGTGCGTCGGGAGCCGCATTTGCAATGGGTGGCGGCAACGGCAACGGTGGGAGTGGCGGAGGCAACGCCCATGGCGCGGCGACCGCCGGCATGACGTACCACGGAGACCCTGTCCCGAGCCCGCTGGATGCGATGTCCGGCAAAATCGAAAGCAGCACAGCCGGGTATGGCGGTGTGTCCGGAAGCACCAGTGCAAGCGGTGGCTTAATCCGCTCGGGATGGGCTAGCTGTGGTCATCTGCCCCAATGCAACGTCGACAACGGCCACTAAACAAAGAAGTCGAAAACGGTGGAGGCTTTCGCGGATTAGCTTGCCTCATCCGCGAAAGCCCCTGCCGTGCGATGGCCGGCAAAATCACGGTCGCTTGGCGCGCCGCAGCCTGAGGCTACTGGCTTCCGCGAACGAATCGCACGCCGCCATCCAATTCCAGCACAACGGGTTCGCCGCACGAATCGCAATTTCCCGGTTCTCCCTCGTGCGAATCATCGTCGAGATACACATCGCCAGCATGGCCGCATGCCTTGCACCGATAGACGTAGAGGACCTGCTCGTCGGTTTTCATGATGCCGCTCCTTGCCTGAATGCTAACGTTCAGTCAGTGATGAGCCCGGCGATGTCGACGCTCGACGCGGGCACATGCAGTCGACGGGCCACGGCCGGCCTTGCACGCTCAGTCAGGCTGGCGCCCTGTTCGGGCGCTGGCACGCGTGCGATGAACTCCACCTGGCCGGAGGTGCGCTGCGAGTTTTTCCTCACCGTATGGCTGGCCCTCACCCAGATTCTCTCAATCGACATCGTGCCTTCCCCCACCCAAGCTTGCCCGCCAGGTTGGCGCCGTGCCCGTGACAGGACGGCAGACGGGTAGCGCGCTCAGTTTAGCGCCGCCCGGCGCGCATCAGGCGCACATGAAATCCCCACATGGAAGGTGGGCTCGGCAGACCCTGATACTTCAGACAAACCTGGGCGGCAAACAGCACCGCTGCTCACGCCTGCGTGCGGCATCGAGTGCGCGGCCCGTCAACAGCCTGAGCTTGAATCGCTTGATTTCCGCGGCGAGCGATGCGCAACACCAGCTCGGCCAGTTCCCGAGCACGGTGCTCGAGCGACGGCACATACACGGTATTGATGCTAGACATCACCGACCCACCGTATCGGCCAATCCACGCTCGAAATATTCCGTTCCAGAACTCACAAGCCCAAAGTCAACATCCTGGTCGCCCGCCGCGTTGATGAGATGAGGCGCGAAATCGTCAGCGACAACCCGCCAACGGCGGTCGCCTTCAGACTTGCTGGAGGGAAACGTGCGAAACGTAAATGACCAGTCACTGCGTCGTCAGGTCGAAAAATGGCTCGCGCCGGGTTCAGCGACACCGGTTCATGTGACCGAATTCGGTCGTACGCGACTTGGACGGCGACGTTATGTGCGCGTCGAGACGTCGTCAGCAGGTGGAGTACGCGAATTGTTTTTCTTTCGTCACGACGACGGCAGCTGGTGTGTGTTTCCGCCTACCACCGCCGGCCTGAGGCCAACCCAAGAGCGGCCCGTTGCGCAGGTAGCCGCCGCCTGCTCTGCACAAGGCCCGTCGGTCCCCGCGGTCACTTGAAATAAGCCACGGTAAAAACAAAAAAAAGCGACTACCACAACAAAGCCGTACTTCACCGGAAGGTTCAGTTGGAGAAGCTTCGGGTCATGCAAGATTCACCCTGCCGGCTCGCGCCACATGGACCACACTGGAGGTCCTTCTCGCAGTTCCGTGATGGGCAGCACGTCAAATCCGAATTTCCAATAAAACGGCAGATTGCGGGGCTCGGCGGTCTCGAGATAAGTGCCGACCTTATTCTGGTCGCAAACGCGAAGTCCGGCCGTCAACAAGGCGCTTCCAACGCCGCCGTCTTGCCTGGCTGGTTCTACGCCCAGTACACCGAGATACCAGAATCGTCAACCGACAGGGTGCATTTGCTCAAGATGCGTCAGCACACGCAATGCTGCCGGGAATCTCGTGACACCGGTGGCCAGCATCATGCGCAGCAATAACCTCAAGTGTTCAGTTAGCGACAGTGGGTAACGCCGTGGAGGCAACCAGAGGACCGCAGCGGTCCGGTCATCGTTGGTGGAAACAAGACCCTACTGCTCAAAGACGCGAAGATAGAGTCGATAAACCGATACCAACCTCTTTCGGCGAATCGCGTCCTCCGGAAAGACATACTGGGCAAGAAGGTCTCTGGCAAACGCCCGTGCCGGCATGCACGCTACCGCCTCCCTCTCCGACGAGACGGTTCTTTGACAATCGACGCTTACGCCAACGAAGGCTCTTCGTCACCGAATGGAAACGCCCCGTTTCTGGGGCGCTTCCAATTCAGGCTCTCGACTTGTTTTTGGGTCGCTGCTTGGTCATTTGAGGGTTTTTCGCGCCCTGCGCCTTTCCGGCGGCCTTCGCCGGCGAGGCTACCTTCTTCTTGCTCGACATTTCGGCTTCAGCCGCGTGAGCAGGCGAGGCCTTTCTGGGCGATGGCATGATGTACTCCTTATTTCTCGTGCCGTTATGGCACCTTTCCACAATAGGTGGTGTGCTGGCGAGAATCAAGGGTCGAAAGCAGCGTAACCAGAGACGCTCGGCGAAAATCTGTCGAGTCCTGGAGGCACTGCGATGGCGTGCCGGTTCGTTTGTCGCTACGGCGTTACGGCCGCAGACTCTCGCCTGGAGGAACGACTTGCAGCGTGACTGTCTTCAGTTCGACCGACCCGCGCGTGCCGCCACTATCCGTCGGCGTTCTTAGGATGGTCGCACCGGGGATGACGGTGGCCGCGTTCGGCTCTCGTGTTTCCAGCGTTCTTCCTGTGGCCAAAGGAACTGCTCGAGACGGACCTTAACCGCAAGGTGCTTGCGTCAACCGTTCAGCACGACCTCTTTGACGGCAACCGTGACGGCTGGAAGGCGTATGTCGCCTACATGCGGAAGAAGGTGAGCTGGTTTGGGACTGGGCTTCCCGAGATACAATGCGACGCCTTGGAAGAAACGGCGCCAGCTGCGGCTAACGACGCCAGTCCGGTGGAAGCATGGAACTGTAGCGTGGGAGTCCGGAACCTGGACGGGAAATATCAACGTACCGGACGAGCAGACCATGGACATCAGCGGAAACTTCCTGCTCATCGCACAGATGGCAGGCTCTACGTTGCGTATCAAAGCGCACACATGGAACGTGAATCCCGCGACGCCTTGACCAGTTGCAGCTATTGAGCGGCAGGTTGCGCTCCGGCGGATGGGCGGGCATCCAGAAGGCCTTTCGGCGCGTGGCCGGACTGAGGGAACGCGCTTGGCTCGCAAGCTTTTTCTCCGGCTACGCTCCTGACCGCAAACCGGCGTTAGCTCTCCAGTGAAAACGGTGAGCCGCCAGTGTTTTCCTCGAACCACTGAAACGCGTCTCCAGCGCTGATAAAGCTGACACGTTCGCGCATGGCCTTGAGCGTTTTGACCTGCTCCTTGATGTCGGAAGGCGGGCTGCCATACGCATTGAGTACCGCTTTCCCCGCTAGTACCCGTTCCAGTCTCGTGTTCTCGAGCTCGAGCGTGACCTTGAAAAATCCTCGCGAGATAGCGTCGTCTGTAAGGCTGTCGTCCGCCACGATGACCTGTACCGAGGTATCCGAGTCGGCAGCATCACCCCACAGAGTCGCAGTATCAGTCAAGTCCGCACCGATAAGTTCACCAGCCCGAGCATAACCGTCCTGCACGCTAGTATCCCGAGTTAAAAAATGATTGCCTTATTTGCGTTATGTACTAACCTGGCTTGCAGGGTTCGCAATTGAGCGAGGCAATGATGAGAGGAAGACCGAAAGCGCCACTGGTCTTGAGTGCGTCGGAACGAGAACAGCTCACGGCACTGACAATGCGACGCAAGA
>NZ_CYGY02000223.1 GCF_900007165.1 Paraburkholderia piptadeniae | reverse complement strand
TGAACCGGGTCAACCTCAGAAGGCCCCCGGCGGTATCGCCGAGGCTCCTTCCACCATCGCATATGCAATGGTTCCGCCAGACTATTTGCAGGTCCCGCGCCTCTAGCTTCGCCAGCGCGTCCGTTATCTCAGGACCCATCCCCCGTGGTCGGATATCCCTAGCGCGCCACCGGTCCAAACCCGTCCACGCTAGCGGTCACCACCGAAGCTCTTCAATCGGAAGAGGCGGCCCTAACGTCAGTGGCCGTGTGCGCAGCCGACGTGTGACATGGAATGTATATCACGGAGATCATCGCAATTTCCATGCAATTTTGAAGAAATTTCAACCACAAAAGAATTACTCAAAAACACTCCCTAATATGCTGATAGATTTCGCCATGCTTATATTCTGTGCAGCGTTGCTGATTGCGGACAGGTTCATCTGTTCGCCTCAGTAACACTTCAGGGAAACGCGTTCCAGTCTGAACACTAAAGACAATCACGAGATTGCCGATAGACATTGAGCAGCATTAGGACAGCAATATCCCATTGTTATAACGCCGCTTGGCCCGACTACCCCTTCTTGGGGTAGAAGGCACGACAAGAAGTGGCGGCTAGCACCGTTGAACATGAAGACCATTCGTAAGTTCGCCGCTTTCGCGGCTGCCTGCCTGGCCATCACGGGCCTAGGCATCACGTCACTGCACGCCGATGCGACAACGCGCACCTTCCAGATGCCGTCAAGCTCGCCCGCGCCCGCACTCCGCGACCCAGCCGGAAAGCTGCTCACCGCGTGGGAAAAATTGAACGACGGCGACCATAAAGGTGCCGAAATCGAGCTGCTTGCGCTCGTGGCATCGCCGGAGTTCAAACGGGCACAGGTGCGATTGCGGTTCACCGCATACGTCGGACTCTCGATTTGTCAGAGTGCAAGTGGCGATTCGCAGGGCGCATACGGGAGCATCCTTCGCGCCGGCGCCGTTGCCCCGGGACTGCGGAATGTCGAATACTGGAAAGCGCTGCTTGCTGCCGCAATTACGACGAATCGCCAATACGTTGCCGCCGACGCATTGAGCGCTGCGCTGCTCGTAGACCCTGTCAAAGCGCAGGCTATAGATATCGACATAATCTGGACGGTCATGGACAGCACGCGCGAGATGTGAAGTTGACCCGGCAAAA
>NZ_CYGY02000016.1 GCF_900007165.1 Paraburkholderia piptadeniae | reverse complement strand
CGGCGGTCGGGGTAGGCTGGAATTCGCTCACACCGACATTTTCTCTCAGGTGGTGCTAAGTGGATAGCCCTTATAAATATACAGTATCATAGACGTCACCCAACTGCCAGAGACCGAAATGGATGCCCGCGTCCGCAAGCCGTCCACCCATCCGATGCCTGAAATCGCCGAGTTCGTCCGGTCGCTGCGCGACGCTTTCGGGGACGACGTCATCAATAAGGCCATCCGTGGTGGAAAATCGAGGGAGCCGACGTTTTACGCGTGCGAGAATGGTCGGAGCGTTGGCACGGCGGCGCCCTCTGGCGTCGCGTAGCGCGTCACCGAAGCCATTCGCGACAGACATTTCTGCGCCGGTTGCGACGGAAGTTGCGTTGGCCAGGCAGGCAATCAGCTGTTCCATATGGCTGCAGGGAACAAGGTCGGAGAATCGATAAGTGAAAGCAATGATTTGTGGTGGCCTGCTTGCGTTCGCGGTGGTGTCACCTTCGATTGCCGGCGAGCGATACGTCGAAGTTTGGAATCCGCCGGAGGCGCGCGGCGTGGTAGGGATACGTCCTGTGCAGACTGCCCGCAATACGCCACCTCATCGAAGAACGGCTGCCCACGTTCCGCACCATCGATTGCGTCGACACGTTGTTGCGACGGCGCCGGTTCCGGCTATCTCCAGGCGCTCGACCGCGAGCCAAACAAGCCGGCCGGCTTTGACTTTTGATGATATCCCGCGACAAATTACGCCTGAAGGCAACGTTCTTCGTGTCAATGACAGACAGCCACGCGTCGAGGTCGAGCGCTGATGCAGTCCGAAAAGTACAGGGACTACGTCCTCTGGGGACACGCAATCCTGGAGCAGGTCGACACGTTCGAGCGCCAGCAATACGCTGCCAGCGGCACCGTCACGAGGGGCGGGAAGCTTGTCGAGGCATCCGGGATTCTGGGGCTTGCCAGCTCGGGGGAGGAGGCACAGCTTATCGGCCTCGAGTGGGCTCGCGCGTGGGTCGACAGCCATGGCTGAGTGTCATGGCCATCCCACCCAATCCGTGGACCGGCCGTATATCCGATGACGTCCCGTGCAGCCACCTGCCGGCGCTTTCGCGGGGTCACGCCGGCTGAGCGAGACGCAAAGCCGACTCCATGCAGCGCATGCCTCCCTTCATACGAATCGTGGGCTCGTGCTGATTGCCAATGAGACTATCCACAGGCTCATCCACTGTTTTCGTGCATAACCCTTCATACGGGTTGCGCCTTGGTACGTGACCAACCTTCCGTGCAACGTCCTGCCGGCGCTTTGACGGCCACACCGGCCGAGCGAGTCGCAAAAAGCCGACCCTATGCTACGCATGCCTCTCTTCATACGAATCATGGGCTTGGACTGATTGACAATGAGACTATCCACAGGGTCATCCACTGTTTCGGTGCACAACTCTTCATGCACATGGCATCGGTGGATAACTTCGGCCGCCGGTTAAGGGCATCGAGAAGAAGACGGGCTGATAAAAGTTTCATGCTTCGTCACAGGACATATCTAAAACGTCCTCGCGAACGGGATATAAGTCCGTTTCGCTAAAGATGTCTTTAACTTCCTCATAGTTCGAAGAGTTCATTAAGACATTAAAGCCATCTATTGGATGGGACTCTTTTTAGGGGTTGGCGGCGCTCCTCCGGAGCGCCCTGAGTAGGCCTCCAGCATAATCAGGGTCCCCAATGCCACGCTCTGCGGACCGCCTGCACAGGCCGTTCGTGAGCCCCCGGAACGACATAGCATCCGGCGGAATCAAGAGCGCTACGCTGAAGCAAACACAATAGCGCCACGGCTATCGATGTGCCTGAAGCTTCGGACAAAGCGATATGGCGGCCCATCAATTTCCAGAAAGTTGATTCCCGCGTGTGTCAAACGGAGAATCTCATCAGCCAGTACTGCCTCAATCGTCCCAAAGCTGCGCAAATCGTCGTGCGACCCAGCCGGGTCTCCGATGTACATCACACACGTCTGGGCACGGGGTCTCATCATAATGAGACTTCCGCCCATATCGAGCGCGAGTTCGAGATACTCGGCCAGGGTCAGCAGCGACGCCGGCGTCTGCTGTTGTGTTCCGTTACCCGAACTCAAATCCACTGCCATATTGCCGCCCTGTCGAACATGATTACGATGCATCTTGGCCCGCCGCCAGGCTGCCGCTGCTCCACAATAAGCGCCCGGGTATGCATCCGGCCTGCTTTTCCGAAGCCTATGCAGGCGCGAGTACCACCGCGCCCCGGTCCTCAAAGTGCGTGAAGCTTCGAATGAAGTAGTACTGACGCCCCGCAATTTCGACCCGGTTTCGTCCGACCTTTGTCAGCCGAAGAATTCCGTCGGCAATTGTCCCTGCGACCGTTCCACAGAAAGCCAGGTCGGCCTGCCCTGCCGCGACATTACCTACATACATTCCGCAGACATCATCGCATTGTTGCATCATGATGAGGCTCCCTCCCTTGCGAAGGGGCAACTCGAGATATTCCGCAAGCATCATCAGCGCCTCCTGCTCCAATTGTTGTCGGCCAGCGCGCGAGCCACAAGTTGTCATGGGAACACCTCCTCAGAACTGCTGCTCGAAGTAGTGCTGCTGCCTGAAATCCAATGCTAGCCTCACCATCAAACGGGAGTTCCGCAATTCCTGCGGACTCCCATTGAATCGTCATTGCGTCGCGGCAATACCGTCGCGAACTGCAGGCATTGGGACTTTGTAATCAGATGGACCGTTTGCTGGCAGCCATGTCTATCTTGCGCAGAACTGCCCGCAACGACCCCACCTTCATGGGTTGCCAAATTGCGGCGACCGTGATGCAGCAAGTCATGCGTTACCCGTGAACATGCTGATTGGCAGGTTTCATCTCGGCGTGGTACAAAGTCGTCCGTCGCGGCGGGTCGCGCCGTGCGATTCCACAATCGCGAATGCGACTCTCAACATTTACAGGATTCAAAATGGCAACTGGCACAGTGAAGTGGTTCAACGACGCAAAGGGCTTCGGTTTCATCACCCCGGACGATGGTGGTGAAGACCTGTTCGCCCACTTCTCAGAAATCAAGACCGAGGGCTTCAAGTCGCTGCAGGAGAACCAGAAGGTCAGCTTCGACGTGAAGATGGGCCCCAAGGGCAAACAGGCCGCAAATATCAAGCCTGTCTAACAGGTCTGGACGCTCGCCTCGTTTTCAGTGAATGACCCGACAGGCGCGGGCCATCTATTTTTATTGTTACCTTCGGCTTTTCGGCCACCCGTAGATGAGATTGCACATTCTGTGTGCGCTTTCGAGTGCCGCTTAAGCGTCGTGAACAGTTTCGCGCAAACGATGTCAGCATAGAGTTGCCAGCCGCCTGCCGTCATTCAGCAGCGCCACCCGGCGATGTAGCCACGCAGGCGCGCAGAGCGCGTAAACTCCCTTACCATGCGCCAAGTGATTTCACGTGAATAACATCTCGCGCTCCGGCGAAGGTCTGCATCGGAACGGGCTTGACAGAGACGTCAGTGTGGCCGGACTGCTCGGCGGCCGAAAAGACACGACCATGCCTCCTTGATGACGCGCCCAAAAGAGAACTCGCAGCGCTTCGCCGAACGCTTACGGTGCGTTGTGCCGGGGTCTGCCACGCGCCGTCGGCCACGCCGAAGGCACTCAGCTTCTGATGCGCTACGCCACTTATTCCCAACGCGCCCGCGCCCTCTTCATTGATTCGATATGGTGGACGGTTATCGTCCTCTTCATACCGCTCGGGCCTTCGACCGATGACATCCTGACGGCACCGGAAGCTTTGGCCTCGTCCATCATTCTCTGGCTTATGATGGCCCAGTGCATCCCGATACTGGTCACTGGCGTCCTTTGGGCCGTGTGGGGTACGTCACCGGGAAAGCGCGCGATGCGCCTGCGAGTCGTCGACGCCGATACGGGACAGCCAATGACAGTAAAGCAAGCTATGTTGTGCACTGTCGGCTATCTGCTCACTTTCGCAACGTGCGGAGCTGGCTTCCTCTGGGTACCGTTCAATCCACGGAAGCAGGCTCTGCATGACCGCGTGGCCAACACGGTGGTCATTGATGTTGCAGCCACGGTCGGCAACTTACCGACAAGGAAATGAGAGCGGGTTCCGCAGGTCAGGTGCGTTCGACACTGTCCGACCTGACGGCGCATTGCGCCGGTGATGCGGGAAAACGCACCACCTGCATTGCGCAAGTAACCAGGCGGCGACCGTTCGGTCACTGCCGCCCGTCGTCGCCGGGCGTACTTACGGACGCGGTCCACGGCTGGCCGGCGCAAGCGCGCGGGCGATGTGATAGCAGAACGGATTGGACGCAGGACGACTTTTAGCGGCTCGGCTCAGAACCGGCGCAGCCCCTTCGCCGCCATATATCCGTCGGCGCCTTCTCGGTCGCAGCTCTTCTTCACCGCCGAGCCGCGGAGCGCGAACACTTCGCCATCTCGATGGCCCGTCAGCAATTGCTCTGGCCCGACCGCTTTCTGTCCCCGGGGTATTGCCTAAAATGCATCTAGCATGGCAATTTCCTCCGCGCGGCGCACTGCACAATTTACAACCTGGAGGCCATATGGTCGGACCGTCTGCGCCCTCTGCAGCGGACCGCGCACGGCGCGCGGGCACTCTGGTCACATCGGCGCTTGACGTGCGCCCTCATCGACCGGCCGATTTTGCTGCTGAAAGCGAGTCGATGCATCGACTGGCGCAGGCACTGACGTCCTCGGATGGCACCATGCTGCAGACGCTCTCAGACATGGCGCTTGGTCTGTGTGAAGCTGGTAGCGCAGGCATCGGCCTGCTGGAACGCGACGTCGACGGCACCCCTGTTTTGAGGTGGGTCGCAGTCTCGGGCAAATGCGTCGCCGCCGTTGGCACCACAACTCCGACTGAAGACAGCCCCAGTGGCGTCACGCTCGAACTGGCTGCGGGGCAACTTTTTTCGTTTCCCCAGCGCCACTTTGCATGTCTGGGGCACATAACCCCCGAGATTATTGAAGAGCTGGTCGTGCCGATTCCAGGTCAACCCGAGCCGTGGGGCACGCTGTGGGTGATGTCTCACGACAGGAAGCACCTGTTCGACGCCGAGGACCGCAGAATCCTGACCGGCCTTGCGAATTTCACCTGCGCCACGCTGACTATGACCCGGGCCAAAGCCGACGCGGAAGCCCGTGCAGCGGAAGCCGAAGCGACAAGAAACGCGCTTGAACTCGCTGAGGCACGCAAAGACGACTTCATTGCGCTATTGGGTCACGAACTGCGCAATCCCCTGGCGCCCATCGACAGTGCCGTGACGATAGTGCGAAGGCTGGTTGCGGACAGCCCCGCCGTACTGTCGGCTCTGGATATCGCTGACCGGCAGATACGGCAGCTGAAACGACTCGTCAGCGACCTGCTCGACGCTTCGAGAATAAGGCACGGCAAACTTTCTGTCCGTCCCTCGTACGGGTTGCTCCAGGATGTCGTTGCCGATGCGGTGACGGCGTTGAAGGCCGACGTCAACAGCGGCCATCACCGACTGCACGTCACTGTTCCGCCGTATCCGGTAACCGTTCACGCGGATGCCGCCCGTCTCACGCAGGTTCTGTCGAACCTGCTGTCGAACGCGGTGAAATATACGCCTCCCGGTGGCGACATCACCCTGCTGGTAGACGCGCCGGACCTCAGCCTCGAGTCGACACCTGGTCCGTCGCCGCGTCAGGCTGTCATCACGGTGAGGGACAACGGCGCAGGCATTCCGGCTTCGTTGCTTCCGCACGTCTTCGATATGTTTGCGCAGTCCGCATCGGCACGGAAGCATGCAGAAGGTGGACTTGGCATCGGACTGGCGGTCGTGAAGCATCTGGTGGCGGCACACAATGGCACGGTCACCATTGCTAGCGCTGGCGAAGGCCAGGGGACCGAAGTAACCATACGACTCCCCATTGTCCGCAAAAGCACGGGAGGGCCGGTCGTGACCACGACACATACGATGCCGCCGGTTCGCATCCTTCTCGTGGATGACAACCCGGACGCGACGGCGGCACTCGGCACGCTGCTGGAGTTGGAGGGGCACGAGGTGAAGCGGGCACAGAGCGGACCCGACGCGCTCTCGATAGTGGAGTCGTTTACCCCAGACATTGCCTTGATTGATATCAGCATGCCCGGGATGGATGGCCTTGAGCTTGCGCAGTTGCTTCGTCTGCGCGCGCAATGCTCGCAGACGATACTGGTGGCATTGACGGGCTATACGACCGGCGTCAGTGGGCTTGAGACGGACGAACGGGTATTCGACCGCCATCTCACCAAGCCGCTGTCGCTCGATGACCTGGCAGATGTTCTTCGCGCGGGTAGCAAATAGCTACAGTCCATTCCGAGCCAGGGGCCTGCTATCAGGTGACGCAGCAGCATACACATGCCGCGCCGAAACGTGCAGACGTGTTACGCCTTCTCTGACGCTTCGCCTGGTTGACGCAACGCGCCTTGTGTTCAGAGCCAGTTTGTACCGGGAAGGAGGATGCCCGGTTCGCCGGTTACCCGTTCTTCTCGACTCTTATATGACTATCAGCGCGTAGATGCCCGCTGACGAACTCAAATTGGGAATCATATGGCCTTTTCAGCCGCCCCACTGCATATCGGTACGCTACTTCGCTTCTTCGGCGCCTCGGTGGATGGCTTGTCCGCCCTTTGAAATGTCTTCGCCGGCGCCAGCGATGGTGTTGCATGCGGCAAGAAGAGCCATGGCAGCGAGCAACAGTGTGGTCACGATTCTCATGATTTTCTCCAAAAACTCCCGCATCTGCGGCGCAGCGACGTTATCGAGAGAAAATCGAAGCGCAAACGCGCACCGATGCTCTCAAAAGCGCTATAGCACTTCGCATGCCTGCGCGGCCAGCGCCTCACACAAGCAGCCGGCGGTAAGTGACATCACGTTGTCATTCGTCGCGCGCTCGCTACGGCGAACGCGAAGCCGTCCCAACCAGTTGGGGTTCTCTCCAGGTCAAAGTCATGCCCGTTCGACGTATCTCCGATTGTGAATTGCGCTCACGTCTCTTCGCCTATCTGGCACGCGGCTTGCGACTCACCGTGTTTTCTACATCCGGAGCAAATGATGACTACGCCCGACCCGCGGATGCCCCCGTCCGGTACCGGCGCGAAAATCGTTGGCAGCACTGTCAGCGCGGGGCCCGGACCAGAGGTGATGGCAGCGACCACGCTCAATGGCAACAAGGTCATGTCATCCGATGGCGAACACGTGGGCAAGATATCCGACATCATGCTGGACGTGCGAAGCGGACGGATTGCCTATGCAGTCCTCTCGACCGGGGGATTCCTCGGCATCGGTGATACGCTGCACGCAGTCCCGTGGAGCGCGCTGACCCTGGATGCAATCGACAGGTGTTTCGTCGTAGACATTCCGGCCCAGCGACTCAAGGATGAGCCCGGGTTCGACAAGGACCACTGGCCTTCGATGGCGGACGAAAAGTGGGGGCACCCCGGTCCATAAGTATTAACCGCGAACCATACTGGACCGCTACCCGTGATGTCAGCGAAGGACGCGTGACCGACATTTATCAAACCCGGGACGGTTGGCGGTCGAATTGCATATTGCTTTCGATTCACCCTGCACTCTCCGCGCAACCCGAAGCACGCTATCCCAGCGTCGCCAGCAGTTTCATGAAGTTGCGCTTCGCGCGATAGGTTTCACGAATGCTCTCGAGCTCGCTCGCAAACTCGATGTGCTCATTCAGTTGCGCCCGCAACTTCCAGACGGTCTGCACAATGCCGAATGCCTCGTCATACCGGGCATTCCGTGTTCCACTCTCGGCCGCAACGGGCAGCAAGCGATGATACAGTGCGATGGCGTCGCGGGGATGGGACTTCGCGCGAACCGACGCCATGGTTGCCCACATGTGGGTCGCAACCGGGCCGCCGCAGAACGTTACCCAGGCCATATCGGGGTCGCGCCCATCGAGAAAAATTCTGACCAGTTCCGTGCGCGTCATCGAATGCCAAAAGCTGCGCTTCCCTTTGGTGGGAGCCTCCTCAGTGCGAACGAGCGACCAGAGATAACTGAGGGCGCGTTCGCGTGTCGCATCATGCAGGCCGGTAGTTCTGGCGACGTTCATCAAGGCGGTAAATGCCTCGGCCACGGGCCGCATCTCGAAGCGCTGCCACGCGCTCGCGTCGGCCTTTGCGAACTCGCCGCGACGCAGGTATTCCTGAATGCAGAAGTCGAGCAGCCGCTGGTCCGTGTTTCTCCCGCATTCCTCGAGCCCGCGCTCCGCCCAGGCCAGCGCTTCGTCATGACGCTCGTGCTTCGCGCAAAGCTCTGCGACCTGCAGAAAGCGGTAGGCACTAGACAGGTCCTTTGAGCGGATACGAATCAATGCGTCGACGTCGCCGTCAAGTTCCGCCAGCGAAGTCATCGCAGTTTCCAGTCGCATGCGCAAGGGGTCGAACGACCTGCGATAGTCATTACCCGGTGGCAGTGCCGGTAGACCGTCCCAGCCGTTCTCCACAAGCTCGCGGTATCTGCGAAGTCCCTGGTCGCCCAGCGCCTCGGCGTAAGCCGGCATAACGTCGTAGAACGTGTCCCATACGCCTTCGGTCTGGCAACGGAACAGTCGCTCGGCAAGCTTCGTCGGGTCGGGCCGGGTCTGCACGCACGCTTCGAGGTGTACGACGGCGAGCTCCATGATGGCGGGCATCACATCGCCGCCGGAGTCATCAATCTGCTCAAGAGTTTTTTCGGCGCCGGCAATCGCTAATTCCGCAAGCTCGACTACCTGGGCGGCGTGGGGGCCGGCAAGCCGCTGGCGCAACATGTCCGCGAGTGACACCAGTCCATCGCCGTACGCGCCGGCCTCGCGCCAGTCGAGCGGCCGCGTAACGCATGTCGCCTGCCGTACCGCGGTCTTCATGCTCGGAAGGTCGCTGGCGGCCGCTGCGCGCGCTGCAAAAAGCAGTTTGTCGCGCAGCGTCATGTCGCGCTCGACAGCCTCGAGCAGCAGGTCGCGCACTGTGTCCTCGCTCAGCGTTGCCACATATTCGCGAATCAGTTCTTCATAGGACTTGCGCTTCCTGCGGGGCTTTGCCGGCTGCGACTCGTCGGAATGAAACACTTCCTCCCCGGTATTCTCGAGCCACGACAGCGCGACCGCGACGGCATGTTTGCAAAAGATGCCGTCGTCGCCGACCGGACAGTTGCATTCGTAGGTCAGTTCGCCGTCGTCGCCACACCAAGCCCAACGCCATAACGATGTGTACCGCGCACATTGGCGCGGAGCACGCCGTCCCGCTCCTCGAGCCGCGATACCGCCCCGTCGTGGAAATAGGCCTTGCCCCGGGCGAACGTCTTCGGGTCAACGAGCGACTCGATTTCAGCGAGGGTGAGGACATCGTGAAGCGATGTGTGGCTGGGCATGGCGTGCATCTGTCTCTACGTGAGTCGACTGAGAATTCTAGCCCGTCCGCCGCGCAGCGCCGTGTAAGTGAGGGTGTTCGCATTGCCGCGAGCGGGTAGTACGATATTAGTTCGTCTTCACGCCACGCGCGATGCGTCGCTCCGCACTGGCTTGACCCCATCAGCACGCGCATAGGTCCTCCTTATCCGGAAGGGATGAGCCCAGTGATGTCGACGCACGACGCAGGCACGTGCAGTCGGCGGGCCACGGCCTGCCTTGCTCGCTCAGCGTTGAAGTGACAGCCTCGGCTGTGTTTCATGCATCCCCGGTCGACCCACAGGTAACAGCCAACAGGTCACGAACGCATAGCAAATAAGTACAGTGGAAGCTGGATGACGTCAGCGCTCATGCAGACGAAGTAGACATGGCGCACCACGAAGGAAATCAGGCCCGCAACTGTCCGGGCGCACCATCCAGAATCCGAAGCTTGTCGCCGATATCGGGAAGATTGTGACCGGCCGCGCGAAGTTCGTTCACAAGCCGATGCGCAGTGGCACAACATTGCGCAAGCATCTCATGCAGCCGTGGTTCGGCCTGCAGGCCTGTCACCGCCTTCTCCAGCTCAGGGGCGGACTCGCTCAGCAGGGCAGGAACGACCTCTTCTGGCGGTATCAGGGACCCGTGGCTTAAAAGCTGAGCGGTCCAGTCGCATCCATACAGCAGCGCGCGTCGCTCGGCCCGTTTCGCTTCTTCCTGCTCCAAGGTGGCAAGGCTGTGCCGGTTCTTGTGAATCGAAGCGCGCCAGGTCGTGAGGATGTCGGTGCGCAGGCTTGCAATTGCGTCACCGAGTGACGCGTTCTGTCCGCCAGCGACGAGGCTACGTTCATCGAGTCTGTCGACGTGGTCCCGATATGCTTCGAGGAAGGACTGCCAGTTTAACGGCAGTTCAGTCGTCTGGGAGAACGAGCAGCTAACCTCATTAAGCTCGTTCCTGATGTCCTGAAGGGCCTGAGCATCGGCGAGACGTGCCTCATAGACCTCGTGAGCCGTCACCATCTGGCGATGCAGGGGGAAAAGCGGATTGTTATGGCGTCGTTGCAGGTGTCGCTCGGTAGCGCCGGGACGAGCGCTCCATCTCCAGTTGGGCAGCACTTTTGCATCAAAGTCGACCGCGTCTATCATCGGCCGGAAAATCGACAGCGCCTCCTCGGTTGCATGGCGAAAACAGTCGGCCAGCTTGTAGTCGTTGCCCTGCAGGCCGGCGCCGTCGTTCCCGGCATAAGGAGACTCCGGTGCAAGCCGGAGTAAGCCCGTGGCCAGAAAGAACTCCATTGGTAGCTCCACGGACAAGCCCTCCTGTCGGAAGGTGCGCTGTTCGGCGGAAATGGCCTCGACAGAACGCGCCAAGCGGTTTTCGAGGTCGAAAAGCGCGCCAATCTTGTCGCCAGACGATGGCTGTGCTGCGTCGGCGAGCAGACAGAAAGATTCGCGCACCATTTTTGCCGGGATAGTGCCGTGTTTCTCGGCAAACAGCCAGAACCACAGGGCAAGCTGATATCCCCGAACTCCGTTTCGGGCAAGCGTTTCGACATCGGTCGTGAATGTGATGCCCGGCGCGGCCCAGCTCACGAACGGTGCCGCGCCGCTGCCCAGGTGCATATCCAAAAGCTGCTTTAACGACTCGTGCGTATCGCTTGGCCAGCTTCGCGTCTCGTCTTGCCGCTTCTCGGTTTTCCAGAGTTTCCAGGCCATTCTGAACCTCGCAAAGGTGTGCGGGATACGCGCTGGCGAAGATACTTGCACACTCGGTGGAGAGCGTAAACCGGCGGGTGCCCTTGCTGTCCCGAAAAAGTCGCTGCGGCCCGACGGGGTTCAAAGCGGGTCAAGACGCTATGAGGGTGAACCACCTTTTGGTGGATTCGTGTCGCCATAAGCTCGGCTTTTTCCGCCTGCTTCGCGCACGAAAAGGATTGAAGCTCTTGGCGTGCTTGGCGCTTTCGACTCCGAAGAGGGAGGCTGAATCGGCTGGACTCGCCGTGCAGGCCGCTTGTGACCGAACCGTTCAGTTTGATTCTCACGCGCTCTATTTGACCGAAGAAAAACCCATCCACCCGGACATGAGTCGGCGAATCCGATGTACCGCATGCCACATGGATGTCACGGCTTTGGCGCCTGATATCGAACGAGAACACAAACGAAGCAGACTTCAGCAGCACACGTACACGGCGCGCGGCGCGACCAATTCCTCGGCTCTGAACATCTTCGTTTTTTAGCGGCGACCCTTCACCAGCAGCACGAGGACCACGCACGCAACTGTCGCGATGTCATTGCACGGCTTACCCTGCGGGCTTACGATAATACTGTATATACACTTTTCGATGACGGATACGCTTTCTGCCATTGATAGAGTCCGACTCGTACACTTCACCCGGCGACGTTGGGCCGTGTTCAGGTCGGCTGAGGACGAGAAATGCCAGACAAGCACCTTTCCAGTCAGTTTGACGCTGAACTGAATCAGCTATCGACGAAACTGCTTGAGATGGGCGGACTCGTCGAGTCGCAGGTATCTCTCGTTCTCGAGTTGTTGAACGCATTCAACGCGTCTACTTTTTCTCAGGTCATCGAGGAGGAGCAGCATCTCAACCGGCTGGAAGTTGAGATTGATGATGAAGTCAACAACGTAATTGCCCGACGCCAACCTGCAGCACGTGACCTGCGCCTGCTCATGGCGACATCCAAATGTGTCACGAATCTTGAGCGCGCCGGCGACGAAGCGCGAAAAATCGCCAAGCGATTGCGGCGAATTCACGAAAGCGGTGTTGTGTCCGTCGTCAACATCATCGAATTGAGAAATTCGGGCGAGATGGCATTGCGCATCCTGCGTGACGCTCTCGACGCATTCGCAAGAATGGATATCGTCGCCGCCGCGCAAATCGCTCGTGACGACAAAGCCATTGACAATGAATTTCGTGCGTTTGTGCGCAGGCTCGTTGTTTACCTCAACAACGCCCCTTGGGCAATCTCTAACGGCCTTGATTACCTGTTTGTCGCCAAGGCCATCGAGCGCATCGGCGACCATGCCACGAACATCGCCGAATTCGTTATCTACGTCGTCAAAGGTCAGGACGTTCGTCATCTGACTGTCGAGCAGCTCGAAGAAGAGGTGCTGCGAGGCTGAGCAGGCTCACACTTCGAGAATGCACGAACGCCAAGTCAGCTCGTCGAGAGACCTTCATCCCGCTCAAGCTGGCAGGTGTTTTGACCGCGAGCATTTGGCTAGTCCGGTACTTCCGTCGCATCGAGACACTCCGTCAACAAGGCGAGAGAACCAGTCGAAGTTCATGTCACTTGCACTGAGGTTAATCCTTGACCCGTTGCTTCCGTACATAAATTTTGACCACTTCGGCACCCCGCAAACATCCTCGGTTTTCGAGGTCTTCAGCAAGCAGAAGACGAAATGCTTCGAAGCCTCCGGCTCCGCGGTCCACAATAAACTGGTCCAAAACTTCTGCCACTGCGGCGGTCGTGCTGGCTGGTGTCAGCGTACTGGCAATATGCGAGACTCCGCGAGCAAGTTCAACCTTGAAGGCAAGCCTGTGCTCACTATCACCAGACAGCCCTCTGCTGGCAATTTTTCCCATAGTGAAACTCTCTCTCAGTTATTTGTCTGTTCTTACTGCCGGCGAACGTACTTCAGGTTCAAATACACGGCGAGTTATCGCCATGCCCTCCTAGTCTGCGCGGCATAGCGATTAACAACTTTAGACCAAAAATTCAGGTCTGACTCAGACCGTTTCCCCTGATGAAATGCATTCGCCCAACGGGTCACCGACATTAACTAGAGGCACATCTAATCTAAGAATGCACGTCCACACGCTGGTCACGGTCGGGTAGTCGGCTACTGTCGATTAGCACCTTTCCATGCAAGCACCGGAATGAACCGCACAAAGGCTTAGGAGACATCGTGCTGCTGCTCACGCGTCGCAGAGGTCCCTGGAAGGACCGTTGTATCGGACCTCGAGCGAGGACTTGTCCTTGAAAACCAGTCGTTTCACGACGCCAAAATCCTGGACGGCGAGAACGGCACTCCGGTTCACAAACACACCAGGTCGCTCGTCGGGCAGAACGAGCTGCATCAGTGAACCAAATTTTTGCGTCGCTTCGAAGAAGTTCGCCTCATGTGACGGCTCTGCTATTCCCAGCCAATACACGAGCGCGGCGCCGGGGTGTTTGGCATCGCGCGCCAGCATGCGCAGCGTCTTTCGCCCAAGAAATGAAGAAGATTCGATGCATGGCACATCGCGCATCTGAGTCTCCCAGTGATGTCGAGATTCATGGCATTCCGTTCCGCGAGCGCGTCCGTGCGACACGTAAACACGCGGGTGTCCGGCACGGGCAACTGAATCCCGGTGTACCGTCGGCGAATGAGTGCCGCGCAGGAACTAGGGGCGTCGGATAGTTGCGACCGCATACAGTACAAGACCACGTGCTAGCCTCCAGCGCCGCCAGTTGAGCAACCCGGGCGAGAAATCGCTGTTACGGGTCTCGTTTGAATACCCATGCATATGCACACTCTTTATCCCATAGACAGCAGCTGTGCAAGATTTCTTGCTGAGAGCCTTGTCTGTGCGGCAAGGAACGGCAACGGTTACTGCGGCTGGATATTCGCTGCTTGCTTACCCTTTGGCCCTTGCTTGATATCAAAGGTCACACGCTGGTTTTCCTGCAGGGACTTGAAGCCTTTTCCCTGAATTTCAGAGAAGTGCGCGAATAGGGCCTCGCCGCCATCATCCGGTGTGATGAAACCAAAACCCTTTGCATCGTTGAACCACTTGACAGTACCTGAAGGCATAGTTTCCAAGACCCGTTGTTTTGAGATGTCGCCGACCGTTTGGCGAACGTGAGCGGTATCTTTAACACAGTAAAATTGGTACGGAACATACGCGTTTACGATATTTGAGACAGCGCAAGGGTGGCGTACCTATCAGTCACGTGTATATGCACTTCAATACGGAAAATACGCTTGGCCTGTCGTCTCTCTCATATGCACTGCACCGTTGACGCTCATGTATTGACTGCCTTCGTCGGCAAGTCGTAGCAATGAACACGCACGTGGAGGTTTTGCACCGGAGCGGGAAATCGCTTGCAAATACGAGCGAATATTCGCGGCCGCGGTCTCTTTCTGGATTCGGAGGTCAGGATAATTGGCCCCGACGGTAGCGCCAGGGCCTGCAAGGCACGAATCAGTCCGATACCATCCACGACGGGCATCGCACGAATCAGTCCGATACCGCAACGTCGGCTTACGTCAGGACAATAAACAACGCGCTGAGCCTGTCGTGTATATGGTCAAGGGACGAGATGTGCGCCATGCAACCTTTAACCGGTTTCAAATCCTGGCGAGCTGCCGTCGTAAGCAACGGCATTTCGGATTTGCCATCCATGCCAGGTTTTGCACGAACCCGTAATCGCCCGACCAGGCTATCACCTGCAACAACAATTTGTTGTGCGCCTAGGCAGCCTCGAGAGTAATCGCATCGCTGCTGCATGGAACGTCTTCGATGACCTGCATGAGTGCCTTGGAGGAGAACGGCTTCTGCAGACAGACGTTGAAGAGCCACGCAACGTCTCCCTGGCTGTCAGCATCCCCCGTCATGGAGACGAGGAAAGGCCCGGGGTGAACCGGCGTTTCCTTGAGCGACAGTGCGACGGCACTGCCTTTGATGTCGGGCAGGTTCTCGTCAAGGAAAGTGACTTCAAAGGCGCCCGTACGAAGCAGCGTGAGCGCGGTTTCACCATCGTAGGCCACGACAACATGGTGGCCATAGCAGTCCAGCAGGAACGCCAGACTGTCCGCAACAAACTCATTGTCGTCAACGACGAGCACGTTCATTCAACATTCCTATTACGAAAGTTTCGCGGCTCTGCCACCGTGCTTTTATGTAATAAGTATTATTTAATGGCCCACGAGTCCGCGCCATCTACGGACTAATACGTAAGTATAACTATGGAAATGTTCTGCAGGCGTTTAAAACAAACGCAGTTCGACGCCGTACCGCGCAAGAGATTTTGCGAGGCGCTCGCTCTATGAAATCAAGTTCGCAGTTGGACGCGCGGTTGCGTGCTCTAGCGCGCTGCAGGCAGCCAGGCACGACGCGTCCATGGTCGCCGAAGTCGTGCGCGTACGCCAGCTGTTGGCCGAGCCGGACGCGGCGTGGTCCAGCGAGGGGTCGGCTGGTACGCTGGGCAGTACAAGCGTGTGAACCGAACCGGCATAACCGATACGAGCAGTGCGCTCGGGTACGGTTAATGCGGCCCGGACCATTGCTGGGAGGAACCGGGGAATGGGCCGGGTACTATTAGTAGATGATGACTCGAACATACGCGATGCCTTGGGTGTCGTGCTGCATGATGCAGGTCATACGGTGGCACTTGCCGGGGACGGTCCTGAAGGCCTGCGCCTCGCCAATTTGGCCACCCCTGAGGTCATTGTCTCCGACGTGATGATGCCCGCAATCGACGGCCCCGAAATGATTCGCAGAATAAGGGCCATTCCGTGCCTGAAAAGCGTGCCGGTGATTTTGATGTCTGCCGTAGAAACCGTTCCGCGTGTTCCTGTCGCAGCGATGTTGCGAAAGCCGCTGGACCCGTCAGTGCTGTTACGGTTGATTGATGAACTCACCTACGATTCGGCCAACGCCCACGAAGCAACAGGCAACGCCCGTGCTGAGATAGCAGAAGAACTCGAGGGTTCGCGTGGCGTTCGCGTCGTGCCATCCCTCCGATTGCTAGCCGTTATTTCGCGAGGTATCGAGTCGTGCGACACTCGCATACGTCGGGGTCTTAGCCTTGGACGTGAACAGGAAGAGCGATTGCAGAAAGTCCGTAGTATTGGCGCTGACACTGCCGTTGCAGAAGTGTTGCATGAACGACTGAAGGATAGCGTCGCAGCCCTTGTCGTGTGCGAGCGCGTGCACGTCCGACACTACGACGTCGTCTCGCGCATCCAGCGTCGACAGCAATCAATGCAAACGTGATACGGGCTCTACGTTTGAATCGAACGGGACGCCGCACACGACTCACAGATACAGCATCGTCGGCTGGTACGCGAAAACTATCGCGAATGCACTGCTCTGAAGGTCGGTTTGCTTCTCAACACAAGACGGCGCACATTCATCGAAGTACATTGGGTCGAGCGAAAGCGTTATCTCGAATGACTGGCTGGCGGCTTCAGGCATCGCAGGTACAATCGAAGGACCTATCGCATTGACCTCAGAACATGACCGCACGCCCAAGCGTACAAGACGACTTTCTGCAGGCGCTCGTAAAGGACAAGACCACCGTAAACGTGTTCCTCGTGAACGGCATCAGACTGAGTGGTCAGCTTGCCGGCTTTGACCCGTTTGTAGTCCTGTTGGAGTCTGGTTCAACAGTGCAACTGATATTCAAACATGCCATTTCGACCGTGGTGCCGGTCAACGGCATGGGTCCGACACGCGCCCCGACCGACGCGCCTGTGAGTCCCGACAAGCCGAATCAACAGCGAACTCGCGTCCGATGAGAACTCCCATGACATGCTGTGCCTAAGCTTCACTTGCGCATAACCACGCGACGTTGACGCCAAGAAGCTCGGACAGCCGCTCACAATCAGTACTTTTCGGAACGGTAACTCCGGCGCGCCAAAGGGTCACGTCGCATTCCGGTACGCCGAGCGACTTGGCCACCCGACTGGAAGTGACCTTTGCACGCTTGATGGTCATGTCCAGCCGTGCCGCGAAGGCACGCCTGGAACCGGTGTTTTTGAGAGTGCTCTCCAGGTGCGCATCCAGTTTCAGACGTCGATTCATGGCGTGCAATGCTCCGCGTATTCATCCCCACCAGAGATGCGTTTCAAGCTACGAAGGTATGACGCTGCACCAAAGCTGATGCCCGCGGGCGAACGCTAACACCCGGACAGGCGTGTCGTTGGCGTGAGCTCAAGTGCATCGAAACGCGGAAGAATCTGTTGGAGCAATTGCTTAAAGCCCCGCCGCTGTCTGGCGTCACCCGCTTTTGTCGCCAGCGGGTCCGGGAAGTTCCACCAGCAGGTCCAGACCTGTTGGAAACAGAGGGACGTACCGTTCTGCGACTTCGTCGCACATCGCGATGACGACTGCGGGGTAACAGCGTCATGGCAATGAGGGGCGCAAGCCAATCCTGTGGGCCGCTGCGAAGAAAAACAATGCTTCTTCACAAAGAGCTCCGTGATAGGCCGATTCAATTGGTATCCCGACCGTCACCGTCCTGTAATGGAGTCTTCGTGGTTTTTCGGTCTCTACGCCTGTCGACGCTCCGCGAGTACCATCGCGTAGCCCAACGCTGAGGAAGTCGGACAGGCAATCGCTGCCGAGAGCAATACACCTGACAGGCAGGCTCGAGAATGTACGCCGACACGATGACTTCCAGACGACACGCTTCATCACCTGGTCACCGTTGCCGAACATGCTGAACGTTGGACATACGTCTTCAGGAGGCGAACATGACTGATTTTCAGGAACAAGCTGCTGTAGCCCAACGGGCAAATCTTGACTTCTTCTTTGGCTTGGCCGGCAGCATGCTGGAGGGCGAGGAAAAGCTCGTGAGACTTAATCTGGATACGGCGAAGACGACGCTTGCCGATTGGTATCAACGTGTGCAGGACGGGCTAGCGAAAAAGGAGAACCAGGAAGTTACTGGAATGCAAGACGCGCTGGCGCTGCACTCGGCGGAGACGGTCCTGACGTACGAACGCCAGGTTGCCGAGATTGCTTCATCCACACAAACGCAAATGGCAGAGGTCGTCAATGCCCGGTACCGGGAGGTCAGCCGTCAGGTTCAATCGTTCGTCGAGAATCTCGCGCAAAACGCCCCGGTCGGCTCAGAAGCCGCAATCGCATTTCTGAAACAAACTATCACGCTGGCCAACACGACTCAGGAAGGCGTGCAAAAGGCAACGAAGCAGGTAGTCGAAGTCGTGCAAAGTAACCTGGAAGCCGCAACGAAAGCCGCATCGGAGGTGACCGAAGTGGCTGAGGAGGAGGTCGAGAAAGCTGCAAAAACAGCGAAAGCGGTAAAGCAATGATTCGAAGGAACGCTGAACCCGCGTGGTCGCACAGAGCGGCGAGCTAACTCGTTTGGCCAGGCGGCGATGCGACCGCCGCTTGGACAGGTCCAACTGCCGTTATGCACTGGTCGTTCTTGGTGGCGACGCCATATTCGCCGCTTCGGCTTCTGCTATTCGGCACGGTTGCTGAGGCCGCAAAACGCCGCGAACGCGCCGGCAGCGCCGAAGATGTGTTTCGCCTCATCCTCATGAGCATGGTCGTCTTCGTGTCCATAGCCGTGTCACGATGGTCAGCGTGCCGTTGAAGTTTCGACCCGCACCTTGGCCTTGTCGCCTTCGTGAACCCGTTGACCATATCGGCCCTTCGCCTTGAAAGCCATCGGCCTTTCTGCGGTGGCAGCGGTCAAATGCGCGGAGTCGAAATACTCCCGAAGGCGTCGCACTTAACGCCAGGCGCAGCGAAGCCGCGACCTACGCCGCCGGTCTCTTACCGTCCATGCGGCTTTACTGATACGTCCTCCCCACATGTCGAACGACCGCAGAATCGCGCCAGATTTGACCGCTACGTTAGGGCGTGGCCTCCGATTTGCTGCGAATGCGGAAAAACTTCTCCACTGGAAGCACCGCGACGACTCCGTCACCGACTGCGCCGACTTGCGCGATGTCCATGATTGTCGTGACCAGCGCATCCACGTCTTCCGCACGCGCAAAGATTTCGATTTTCGTTGGCTCGGTCGTCCAGTCATTCGCGAACAGGTTCGGATGTGTGCCAAACCCTCGCACATGAGTTGCGGTGATGCCATGCACGTGAATGGCTGCGAGCTTTCGCTCCAGCACTTCAAGCACATCAGGCCTAACGATGGCGACAACGCATTTCAGTTCCATATCTGTCTCCCCTCAAATGCGACGCGCCGCGCGAAGGAAGTGGGCATAAGATGGCGCGGTGCCAGGTTCATATGCGGCTTGGGCTGCCGGCGCTTACGACGTGGTCAACTGCAGACAGTCTGCTTTTGGCGCACTGCCTGTGACTTATATTCTCACGCTTCTCAGCCGCAGTGCGCTTCCGATGACCGACACGGAACTCAGCGCCATTGCCGCACTCGCGATAATCGGACTCAACAGGATGCGGAGCACCGGATAAGACACGCCAGCGGCAACCGGTACACCGATGGCGTTTCAGGCGAACGCAAAAAACAGGTTCTGCAAGATGTTCTTCGTTGTTGCCACGCTGAGCCAGCGGGCTCGCCTGATACCACGGTGGTCACCCTTCACCAACACGACGCGCGCGCTATTCGCGGCGTTCGCGTTGTCTCGGGCAGTAGTACGATAGTCGCTCGTCTTCACGCCACGCGCTATGTGTCGCCCCGCGCTGGTGTGACCTATCCGGATAAGGAGGAACTATGCGCGTGCTGATAGTCGGCGCAACCGGACTGCTCGGCAAGGAAATCGTTCGGCTGCTCTCGCCCGAACATCAGGTCATTGGCGCCAGCCGCAACGGCCCCGACCTGTCCGTGGACCTCACCGACAAGGCGTCCATCGTGTCGATGTACCAGCAACTTGGAAACGTTGATGCCGTGATTTGCGCGGCCGGTGCGGCGAAATTCGCGCCGCTCGAATCGCTCTCGGATGACGACTTTGCTTTCAGCCTGGCCAACAAGCTGATGGGGCAGGTCAACGTTGTCCGCTGTTCAGTCGGACACGTTGCCCAAGGTGGGTCGTTGACGCTTACCAGCGGCATTCTTTCCCTGCATCCGGTCACAGGAAGTGCCGTCGTGGGCATCGTGAATGCAGGCGTCGAGGCGTTTGTCCGGTCCGCAGCACTCGAATTGCGGGGGAAGGCACGGGTCAACGTCGTCAGTCCGGGCTGGGTTTCAGAAACGCTTGCAGCGATGGGTCAGGCCCGGTCTGCGGGCGTTCCTGCGGCGGCGGTGGCTCAGGCGTACAGGCGTAGCCTGGTCGAGGACATCACGGGAGAAGTCATTCAGGTCGCGAAGTGGTAAAGCAACGCCGCAGTCGTTCAACGCGCTGTCGTCGCAGCAATGGCGTTCGACTTCGGTCTTGCTGTTTTGACTCGTAGCAACTACCGCTTGAGCACCAGTAACGCGTAGGAGGCAGCGATTCATTTCTCCAGGAGACGGTCCAGTCCTCGACGGTCGTGGATTGCACCACACGCAAAGGAACGGGTGAGTCAACGGTCTACGCTATCAGCAACAGCTGTCCGAGAAATGGTCGACGAAGGTCGATGCGTGTCACTTGGGGAGGCTCGGCCCAACCGGCGCTGCAGCCTCATCTACAGCAAAGCGGACGACCGCTATTTTGTCGTCGTGCAGGACATCAGTAACTGGGCTGTCGTAACAGTTCTGCCCCTCTGGATGTGGAAAAACGGAGATTTGTCGGAAAGTTCGCCTCAGGCAGATGAAGCTCGAAGGTTGGCGCTCGAACCTCGCTCACGCCAGCGAAAACGACGAAAATTCGGACATCAGTCGCGACAGCAAACGGGCCTGTTCAGGCGTAGACGATAAGTCCGCCTGGAGCGCACGAGTGTCGCCGGTGCCCCTAGTGCTTCGCTTGCGCTCTCGAAGCCCGTTCCACGACACATCTCGCACAGCCTCGAAGGCCACTGTGAACACGCTGTCCATGCCCATGGCCGTACTCTCAGGAACTCTGGCATCCCACGCTGGCGTGGTCAATCAACGACGTGACCCTGTCCGGATTCACAAGTGCCATTTCGCTGAGGTGTTTCACGCGATACCGATGTACGTCACGCCCACTCGAAAAACATCGGGTCCGGGTCGAGGGCCACGCGAAACAAGGATGACGCACGCGGAACGAGCTCACGCACGGCTCTGGGGCAATTCGCCCTGGAGCGGAGCGCAAGCCCGCTTTAGCCCTCCAGTGAAAACGGTGAGCCGCCCGTGTTTTCCTCGAACCAATGAAACGCTTCTGCAGCGCTGATAAAACTGACGCGCTCGCGCATGGCCTTGAGCGTTTTGACTTGCTCCTTGATGTCGGGACGCGGACTGCCGTACGCATTGAGTACCGCTTTTCCCGCAAACACCCGCTCCAGCCTTACGTTCTCGAGCTCGAGCGTGACCTTGAAAAATCCTCGCGAGATAGTGTTGTTTGCAAGACTGTCGTCCGCGACGATGACCTGGACCGAGGTATCCGGGTCGGCAGAATCACCCCAAAGCGTCCCGGTATCCGTCAAATCTGTGCCAATAAGTTCACCAGCACGGGCATAGCCGTCCTGCACGCTAGTGACGGTCTTGTGAATCGGGTCGATGAGGAACGATACATCCACGGGCATCTCTCCTACCGAGGGTGCTATCTCGGACCATCATACACGGTCATGCTGCACACGAAAGCGTCCCGACTGGCTGGGCGGTTGATTGGGTACACTGGCCGTACGAGGTCGAACACGGCTTCCGTGATAGCTACGCTGGTTGAGTCTCACGAACGGAGCCAAGATGCATGTAAGCATCAAAAATCTCGTCGACATGCTGCAGTAAATCAAGACTGCCGACACAATCGATTTACGCAGCCCCCGGTTGGCAAGAAGGAGCTGCGCCGGCGGGTTGTCGGTTCTCTCGTCGAGCGTCACCAGCTCGTCCCGCTTCGTCCGCGATAGGACCGGGGTCCGCTGCTGCAGGCAAGACGCAGTCATCGACGTTCAGGTCCGTCTCGCTTTTTCTGAACCGACGGTTGCTTAATTTCACCTTTAAGCCTGCGAGTATCATCGACCATGGACACAACGGACGGGAGATAAGGCAATGGATGACCGGTTTGATAGACGGGAGCTGCTGCTTCACCTCGGAGACGTGCTCGAAGCGTTGAACTGCCTATCCAAAACAGGGAAGCCGGACGTGCCGGTCGCGCAACTCGCGGCACAACAGGAAGCGTTGCAGGAGTTCAAATTTCTGCGGATGCTTGCACCGAAAATGACCGTCGCCGAGTTCGGCGCACGCGTCGCGAGCGCGTTCTTCCTCTGGCCAAAGGAACTGCTTGAGACGGAGCTCAACCGCGCCGCGCTAGCGTCGACGGTTCAGCACGACCTTTTTGATGGCAATCCCGACGGCTGGAAGGCCTATGTCGCCCACATGCAGAAGAAGGTCGAATGGTTTGGGACCGGTCTTCCCGAGATGCAAAGCGGAGCTCCCGACGAACCGGCGTACGTTGCCGATAAGGACGCGAGTCCGGTTGAAGTGTCGGTCGAGGCCGCTCCGCCCGCTGAATGGGATGCGCCCGACGAGAAGAAGGGGTGGCCTTGGCCCCAACCCGGCTCGACGTCCTGACGCGCGGCAGAACCATATCGGGAACGTACGACCGATGTCGAGCCTACTGCGCACAATCATCCAGCCGCCCGGCCTGGATAGCGTAGGTTCCGTTGCTGCGTTCGCGGGTTTTCGCAAGGCTTAAGAAGGAGCCTGTAGTAGTATTGGACTGGACCTGACGGCGCACAGCATGCAGCCAGCCAAATGTCTTGAACATTTCGCCTGTGCTGCTTCACCCCGCCACCGAGGGCTGTGAGCCGCGACACGAATGACTACGGCCCGATGCCCTTTTCTTCAATACCTGGTCCGAAGACTGGCAACAGTTGTGACCCGGTTCATTAGTGATACATGCGGCCTGATAAATCCCCAGTTTCCAGATTCATCGTGCAACCTTCGTCCGTGCATGGACAGGGTGTCTTTGCGAATCAGAATATCGGTCGAGCAGAGCTGATTTCGGAGTACAAGGGCGCACGCGTATCCTGGCAGGATGTCGTGCAAGGTGCCTCTAGTTACGGCAAGACCCCTGGACACACGTTCCTGTTTGATACCGGTGACGGGACGGTTATTGACGGAGCACGCGGAGGCAGCACCGTCCGCTGGATGAATCACGGTTGTGAACCGAACGGCAAGGCGTACATCTCCGACGGACGCGTATTTATTTACACGCTGAGAGATATCAAACGCGGTGAAGAACTGACGATTGATTACGGGCTCGTCATCGAGGGACCACGAACAGACGAAGTTCGAGACCTGTATCGGTGCCACTGCGGCTCGCCGAACTGCCGCGGCACAATGCTCGCTGCAGAACGGTTTCAAGCCGCCTGAAGTCCATGTACTGGAACGCCCCGCTGCGACAACGCTAATCGTTGCATGGAGCGAAGCGAGTCGCTGCTGTTATGGCGAACAGGTCGGGACTCTGACGAAGACCGTCCGTCTGCGACGGTTACTGGGGACCGCCTTGTGTTCGTGTGAAAAGCCGGCGATTGTGTATTTGTGCCGCGGAAAACACCACCGCGTTCAACCATGACCCGGGCGGTGAGCGCCCCAACGACACGCCGCATATCAGGGCGGCCGTACTGAAACTGCTTCCACCGACCTCGAACTGACCATCGCCCATGCTATGGATGGCCTGCAATCGCGCCTTCCTCGGGCCTTTACAGCGGCAAGCAGGTTGGCCAATCGGCAAATCGAGCACTGACTTTTCTGCGATACACGCGGAGAAATCGCCGAACCCATTCGTTCCTCGCCAAGGATTGAGCGGCGAGCACACTGGCATGCACGTTGCATGAATACCGGTAACGGGCGCCGTGCACGTGGTGCGCCCTCTCACAGGACTGAGAGGATGAGATGACCAATACCAAAGAGCAATCCTTACGTCTCGTAGTGGAAAAATGGCTTGGTTTTAACCCTTCCAAGACCGCGAGAATCACCGCGTTTGGCCGTACCGTCTCGGGCGGAAGTCGCTATGTGTGCGTTGAGACTACGCATGACGGTGAGCAACTCGCACTCTTCTTCTTTCGTCACAGCGACGGCTGCTGGAGGGTGTTTCCACCCACTCCGACGTTCCCCGAGATGACTTTGGAGCGTTTGGCCGCGTATGGACAACCGGTTTGACAGGCGCGAGCTGCTACTTCACCTCGGGGACATGCTCGAAGCGCTGAACTGTTTAGCCAAAACAAGCCGACCGGATGCACCGGTGACATGGATTGGCGAGGTTATCTCTTGTTAGCTCCCGGCATAATGTCCGCGAGTTCGATGAACGAACTCGCTACGAAGTCCCACTCGTCTTCTGCAACGAGGTCTTTCGTTTGCGATTCACCGTGTTCATACGGACGCGAAACAAACGCAGTCTTGAGCCCACACGCTCTCGCGGCTTTCAGGTCGTCGTTGTGGGCAGCCACCAGTGTGTTTGTAAATCTCCATGTGGTGTTACCGCGTCTCGCGCTAAGGTTGCGACACTTGTCCCGAGCGGCAGATAGGTCTTCGCACCTCCCATGAAAATCAGACTACGCGTTGTCGGACCAGATTTAGTCGCGTCGGCGGACTTTGAGCAGTCCGCCGACCCCGCATGTTGATTGCTTTACTTGGCAACAGGCATCGTGAATTCTGCACCCTTGCCGATGCTATCGGGCCAACGCTGCATTACGCTCTTGTAGCGGGTGTAGAAACGCACGCCTTCTTCGCCGTACGCATGGTGGTCGCCGAAGAGCGAACGCTTCCAGCCGCCGAATGAATGCCACGCCATTGGAACAGGAATGGGCACATTGACACCAACCATCCCGACCTGAATCTGCCTCGCGAATGCGCGCGCTACGCCGCCGTCCGACGTGTACAACGAAACACCGTTGGCAAACTCGTGAGCGTTAATCAGCTTCACGGCACTGGCGAAATCTGGCACGCGAATCACGGCGAGGACGGGGCCAAAGATTTCCTCCTTATAGATTTTCATGTCCGTTTTGACGTCGTCGAACAGGGTGCCGCCGATGAAGAATCCGTTTTCTGCGTACACAGCATGGTCACGACCGTCGACGATGAGCTTTGCGCCTTCAGCCTCGCCGGAAGCGATATAGCCAGATACTTTCGCCTTGTGTTCAGCTGTGACCAGAGGCCCCATCTCGGCATCGAGATTCTCGCCATTCTTGATGACGAGCGACTTGACGCGAGGAATCAGCTTTTCGATGAGCTGGTCGCCTGTGTTACCGACCGCAACCGCCACAGAGATGGCCATGCAGCGCTCGCCCGCCGAGCCGTATGCCGCGCCAATCAGGGCATCGACGGCCTGGTCAAGGTCGGCGTCCGGCATCACGACGAGGTGATTCTTCGCTCCGCCCAAAGCCTGCACACGCTTGCCGCGCCTGGACGCTTCCGTGTGGATGTATTCGGCAATCGGCGTCGAGCCAACGAACGAGATGGCGGCGACGTCGGGATGTTCGATGAGCGCGTCCACCGCGACCTTGTCACCGTTGACCACATTGAAAACACCATCCGGCAGGCCAGCTTCCTTCAGCAACTCGGCAAGGCGCAGCGATGCCGAGGGGTCACGCTCCGACGGCTTCAGGATGAACGTGTTGCCGCATGCAAGCGCCACGGGAAACATCCACATCGGGACCATCACCGGGAAGTTGAACGGCGTGATGCCTGCCACGACGCCCAGCGGCTGACGCAGATTCCAGTTGTCGATACCGCCGCCAATCTGGTCGGTGAAGTCGGTCTTCAGCAGGTTCGGGATGCCGCAGGCGAATTCGACGACTTCGATGCCACGAACGACTTCCCCCTGAGCATCGGTGAACACCTTGCCGTGCTCGCGGGTAATGAGCATCGCGAGTTCGTCGTGGTGCTGGTTCAGTAGCTCCTTGAACTTGAACAGGATTCGCGCGCGCTTGAGCGGAGCCATCTCACTCCAGCTCGGAAAAGCTGCCGCGGCGGCTTGCACAGCATGGTCGACTTCTTCGGCGGACGCCAGAGCGACCGCACCCGTCACTTCACCGGTTGCCGGGTTGAAGACATCCTTGAAGCGCTCGCCCGACGGAGCAACCACCTGACCATTGATGAAGTGGCTCACCTGTTTGATGAAGAGATTCGCCTTCTCGTTTGCTACGTTCATTTTCAAAACTCCGGATGCGAAGGCCGACGTGGCCTGTTGGTTCTAATCAGGCAACGTTACGCAGAGCGTCCCGCACCGTCGAGAAAATCTGGTCAATCTTCTGCTCGTCGACAATCAACGGCGGAGAGAAGGCAAGGATGTCACCGGTGTAGCGCACGAGTACGCCAGCTTCGAAGCACTTCAGGAACACGTCATATGCGCGCGCTCCGGGAGCCCCCGGCCGCGATTCCAGCTCGACGCCGGCAACGAGACCGAGATTGCGGATGTCCTTCACATACGGAGAACCGTGCAGTTCGTGCACAGCATCTTCAAATACGCCGGACAGGTCCTTTGCACGCTCGAACAACCGGTCACGCTTGTAAATGTCCAGCGTGGCGATTGCGGCAGCCGCCGCTGCCGGGTGCGCCGTATAGGTGTATCCGTGGAAGAATTCGATGGCATTCTCAGCCCCCGCGTTGACGACCGCATCGTGCACAGCACGGCTGGCTGCAACAGCACCCATCGGGATGGCTGCGTTGTTGATAGCCTTGGCCATCGTGATGAGGTCCGGCACGACGCCGAAATATTCACTCGCGGTCGGGGCGCCAAGGCGACCGAAACCCGTAATGACTTCATCGAAAATGAGAAGAATGCCGTGCTTGGTGCACAGCTCGCGCAGCCGTTCGAGGTACCCCTTCGGCGGAACAATCACGCCCGTCGAACCGGCCAGCGGCTCAACGATAACCGCCGCGATGGTTGACGCGTCATGCAGGGCCACGAGCCGCTCCAGTTCGTCGGCCAGATGTGCGCCCCATGTCGGCTGGCCGCGCGTGAACGCAGCTTCCGCGATGTTCAATGTATGCGGAAGGTGGTCGACGTGTGGCATCAGGTTGCCAGAGAAAGTCTTGCGGTTCGCAAGAATGCCGCCCACCGAGATGCCGCCAAAGCCGACGCCGTGATAACCACGCTCGCGACCGATGAAGCGGGTACGTTGACCTTCGCCGCACGCGCGGTGATAGGCAAGCGCCATCTTCAGCGCGGTATCGACCGACTCCGAACCGGAGTTCGTAAAGAAGATGCGGTCGAGGCCTGCCGGCATAAACTCCGCAACCTTGGTTGCCGCTTCGAATGCGAGCGCATGGCCCATCTGGAACGTGGGCGCATAGTCCATCGTTGTGAGCTGCTCAGCCACGGCCTGCGTAATCTCTGCACGACCGTGACCGGCGTTGACGCACCAGAGTCCCGCCGTAGCATCGAGCACGGGACGGTCATCAACCGTCGTGTAGTACATTCCCTTCGCAGATTTGAACAGTCGAGGTGCTGCCTTGAATTGGCGGTTCGCTGTGAACGGCATCCAGAAGTTCGAGAGGTCAGGGCTTTGCGTTGTGCTCATGATTTGACTCCGTGAATATGGAGCCAACTCTATCGATTTCGCACGCTACAATCACTGGACAGCCAAAATCAAACAGCCAGACTGTGCTGATTTTTTCTTCCCAACTGTATTGAAATGTTCAAGCTGAAGTTGTCCCGGTCACGGAAGGATGAGGGCACACTGGTGGACCAGATTGTCTCGTCAATCGAAGACGAATTGAGGCACGGGACTTACCCTGCAGGTACAGCATTGCCGTCAGTACGCGCGTTTGCGAAGTCACATAGCCTGAGCACCTACACGGTCTCCGAAGCATATCAACGGCTTGTTTCACTCGGGCTGGTCGTGGCGCGTGCAGGCGCGGGGTATCGCATCGCAACGCCCGCCGCCAAAGTTCCGGCAGCGCCCGCGTGGAGCGCGCCGAGCCTGAACGCCGCGTGGCTCCTCTCCGATGTATTTGCAGACCAGTCTGTACCCATCAAGGCGGGATGTGGCTGGATTCCGAACGACTGGATAAACGAAAGCGGCATCCAGCACGCGCTGCGCGTCGTAAGCCGCGTTCCCGGGCCGCGCATTGGAGGGTATGGTCATCCGTACGGGCTTGCTACCCTGCGCGAGCACATTGCCAGTTCGTTGCGCCGGTATTCCCTTTCAGTTGGACCCGCTGATGTCCTGTTGACACAAGGTGTCACGCAGGCGTTAGACCTCATAGTCCGCACGCTGCTTCAGCCGGGCGACACGGTCATCGTAGAAGACCCGTGTTACTGCAACCTGCCGCAAATTCTGAAAGTGGCATTCGTGAATGTCGTGAGCGTACCCCGCACGCCGGACGGAATCGATAGCGCTGAGCTGGAAGAGATAGTCCGGCTGCATCGGCCGAAGGGCATATTCGTCAACACGGTGTTGCAAAACCCGTCAGGAACATCGCTCAGTGCATCATCCGCGTTCCGCCTGCTGCAAATTGCCGACCGTGAAGGCCTGTGGGTCGTTGAAGACGACATTTCCAGAGAGCTTGCACCGCCGGGCGCGCCCTGTCTCGCCGCCATGGAAGGATTGCGACGAGTCATCTACGTGTCGGGCTTTTCCAAGACGATTACTCCCGCAATGCGCGTCGGCTACATCGCCGCGAGCCGCGACCTGGTCTCGCGGTTTGCGTTGACCAAGATGGCGGTGGGCCTGACATCGTCGGAAGTCACGGAGAGGGCCGTCGCGAATGTGCTTATCGAAGGTCACTACGAACGTCATACGGCTCACATCCGGGAGCGGTTATTCAATGCTCACGTGCGCGTGACCGAGGCGATGGCCGATGCAGGACTTGAAGTCTTCCACACACCAAACGCCGGACTGTTCTTGTGGGCAAAGCTGCCTATCAGCCCAGAGGACAGCATCGAAGTCGCCCACGCAGCGTTGGCAAAAGGCATATGGCTTGCGCCAGGTTCGTATTTCCGGCCCGGGGAGCCTGCATCGGAATGGTTCAGGTTCAACGCAGCGACGTCTGACGTTGCTGAACTGTGGGCTTTTATGAAGGGATTGTCGGGACGAATCACATAGCGAACCGCGAGAAAAAGGCAGCCCTGGAGAGACCAAAGCTGCCTGCGTCGGTTACAGAATCGCCATCGACTCCGTCATGTTCTGTCGCATGTAATCGAGGAACCGCTTCTGGAATAGCATCGTGTGTTCGTGCGCCGCTTTTTCGGCGGCGTCGGCGTCCTTTCTCGCTATCGCGTCTATCAGTTCATCGTGGTCGCGTCCCAGCTTGCCTGCAGTGGGTGAAGTGACTGTGAAGTCAAAATGCAGATGCAGCAGACGCTGGCCCTCGCCCAACAGGCGCTCGTAATACCCCACGAAGTACGGGTTGTTAGCCGCATGCGCGATGGTCATGTGCAGCGCCTTGTTGGTCTCGGACATCGCCTGAAAGTCGCCACTCTCAACCGCCTGCATGTAGACGTCATCCGCCTTGCGAATTCGGGCGAGGTCGGCATCGGTCCGGTGCTGAGCCGCGAGGCGCGTGACGGCACGCTGGATGAGGTCCAGCGCCGAAATGTATTTCGGAAATTCCTCAATCTCGAACGGCGTCACAAGCGTCGTTCGGTTGGGAAGTATCGTCACCAGCCCTTCGCTAATCAGCCGCGCAAGCGCATCACGCACCGGCGAGCGCGAAAGCCCGAACTGCTCCGCGAGCGAAACCTCGTCCAGCGGGGCACCTGGTTTCAGTTGGAGAGTCAGAATCTGCTTTCGCAGTTCTTCATAGATGTATCGGCCGCCATGCCGACGGGGCTCGGTCTCCGCCGTACCTTTGCTCATCGTTTCACCACCATAATCGTGGGCCCGGAAAGACGGGCGCGCATTCAAGTTTATCATCGCGCGCACTCCACCTCAGACCTCCGGGAAACCCGAGCCCCACGTATCGCTGAGCGTGAAGCCATCGGCCAGCGGGTCGTCGGGGTCGACCCCAATCTGCTGGATACCGTAGAGCCAAGCCCGCCCCTGAATACGCGGAAGAACTGCCGGCCTGCCACCCACATTGGTCTTTCCGAGAAGTTCGACATTGAATTCGCCACCGATGGTCGAGCGCGATTTGAGCCGACTGCCGACGTCCGCCAGGCCCCGGGCGGCCAGCGTCGCGAGGTTGGCTGAGCTTCCGGTCCCGCACGGCGACCTGTCAACCCGGCCGGGAGGCAGTGTCGTGCATGTTTGATACAGCTCGTCACTGACGCGGTTACGGAACATCACATAGGCGACTTCGTTAATTTGCGGGTAGAGAGGATGCTGTAGCTGGATTTGCCGATTGATGACATCCTTCAGCGAAACGCCAAGCTCCGCAAGCTCGCGCGCGTTTTCAGGAGCAATCCTCAGCCCCACCTGTTCGACATCAATGAGCGCGTAATAGACCCCGCCGAAAGCGATGTCCGCCATGATTTTTCCGAACTGTGACGTCTCGAAGCTGAAGTCCAGCTGTTCGACAAACGCGGGCACCATGTCGAGCGAAACACCCGTGCAACGCCCGTCCTTGCATGTCGCGCGCGCAGTGACCAGTCCTGCCGGCGTATCGAGCACGACAGTCGTTTCTGGCTCCTGCATCTCGACCATGCCCAGCTCCAGCAACGCAGTCACAACGCAGATTGCGTTACTGCCCGACATCGGGTGTGCCTTGTCCGCCTGCAGCACGATGAAGCCAGCGTGTGCTTCGGGCCGTGTCGGCGGCAGCAAGAGATTGACCGACATCTGAAGGCATCCACGAGGCTCGAGCACGACGAGCTTTCGAAGACTGTCATCGACTTCGTTGATGTAGTTCATCTTGTCGAGCATCGTCTCACCGGGAATGCCGACAACCCCTCCCGTGATGACCTTACCGATTTCGCCTTCGCAGTGAACGTCGACCAGCTGCAGCGTTTTTTTCCAGCGCATGATTGTCCCGATTACCTAATGTACCAGCCCCAAGGCTTGTCACTGTTGAAACGCGTAATTTGCTTGGTCTCGAGATAGTTGTTCAAGCCCCACTCGCCGAGTTCGCGACCAATGCCGCTCTGCTTGTAGCCGCCCCACGGCGCTTCCGTGAACGTCGGCTGGCTGCAGTTAATCCAGACTATTCCCGCGCGCAACGCGCGGGCCACACGCTCGCAACGCGCATCATCACGAGACATCACTGCGGCAGCCAGGCCAAACCTGGAGTCGTTCGCGGAACGTACCGCTTCGGCCTCTTCATCAAAAGGCCGGATGCAGACCACGGGACCAAATATCTCTTCGTTCCATACCCAGCTTTCGGCCGCAACATCGGCAAATACCACCGGCTCCATAAAGTAGCCCTTGTCGAGATGCGCCGGCCGACCTCCGCCCGTTACCAGACGAGCGCCTTCACCCCTGCCACGCTGTACCGCCTCAAGCACCTTTTCGTACTGTCCCTGGCTGACAATAGGACCGAGCAGCACGCCATCCTCGAGGCCGTTTCCGATAGTGATTTTGCGCGTTTCCTGTTCGAGTCGTTGGAGCAGGCGCTCGTAAATGCCACGCTGCACGAGCACTCGCGATGTAGCCGAGCAGACCTCGCCTTGATTCCAGAAGATGCCAAACATAATCCATTCGACCGCAGCATCTATATCGCTATCGTCGAAGACGATAAATGGTGACTTCCCGCCCAGCTCAAGGCTGATGTTCTTGATGTCGCGGGCGGCCGCCTGCATGATGCGGCTGCCCGTCGGTACGCTACCGGTAAACGCCAGCTTGTCGATGCCGGGATGCTCGCTTAGCGGAGCGCCCGCATCCTTACCCAGGCCGGTAACGATATTGAGCACACCGGGTGGCAGGTCGGCGGCAGTCGCGATGTCACCGAGCTCGAGCGCTGTCAACGGTGTCAGCTCTGACGGCTTCAGGACCATCGTACAGCCAGTTGCAAGCGCTGGCGCGACTTTCCATGCGGCCATCAACATTGGGAAATTCCACGGAATGATGGCACCAGCCACACCGACGGGCTCCTTGCGCGCAACAGAGCTGAAGCGGTCATCGGGCAGCGCGACAGGCTTCTCCGCAGCAGAGTCCAGCGTTTCGGCAAGCCCAGCATAGAATTCAAAGCAGCCCGCTGCGTCGCCCAGGTCCCAGAGAGCTTCAGGGAGCGGCTTCCCGTTGTCGCGCACCTCGATTTCTGCGAGTTCCTGGAGACGGTCACGAATACCTTTTCCGATTCTGCGGAGAATAGCGCCACGCTCAGCACCGCTCATACGCGGCCACGGACCATTGTCGAAGGCTTCGCGGGCAGCCCTGACTGCTGCGTCGACGTCTTCCGAAGTTGCTGCAGCGACCTTCGCAAGCACCTTTTCCGTGCTCGGGTCGATGGTTTCGAAGGTTCCATTTTGCACCGGTGCCACCCAGCGGCCGTTTATGAAAAGCTTGTCATACGATTTCATGGTCAGATGCATCCCTGCTTTCGCGATTTGATGAGTTTGTCGTCAACGGCTTCGAGCCAGGTGTCCGCGACAGTGAAGCCGGTCTGGAATCTGTCCGTCGGGTCGACGCCAATCTGGGAAATGGCGGTTATCCATGCCTGGCCAGCCACGACGGGCACCACGGCTGCGTAATCACCGACCGTCGTCGCCGACGCAACCCGGCTTTCGAATCTCGAACCGGTAATTGATTCGTGAATGAAGGTCTCACCCACATCAATGAGGCCGCGCGCATGCAGCACCGCGAGACGCGACGAGGTTCCCGTACCACATGGAGAACGGTCACAGCGCCCGGGCGAAACAATCACGGTATTACGCGCGAAGAGCCGTCCGTTTTCCCGTTTCAACGGCCCCATGAACTGCGTGTTCGTCACACCTTTGATGAGTGGGTTCAGCGGATGTGAGAAGGGAAGCTGGTCGACTGCAGCGGCCTTGATTTTCTGTCCAAGTTCACAAAGGTCTCGCGCCTCGTCCGGTGTAATCTCAAAGCCAAGAGATTGCGCATCGACAAGTGCGTAAGTCATGCCGCCGTAGGCGACATCTATTTTGATGGTGCCGACACCAGTGACCTCGACATTGGCATCAAGGTGAGCAACGAAGGCCGGTTGATTCGTGAATTCAACTTGCGTTACCTTGCCGTTCGAACATTCGCAACGCGCGTGAATGAGGCCGGCGGGCGCCTCCAGCACCAGTTCGGTTACGGGCTCTTCCATCTTCAGGATGCCTGTTTCGAGCAGTACTGTCGCGACGCACATCGTGTTCGACCCGGACATCGCCACGTATTCGGTTGACTCACCAATCACGTACCCCATCTGCGCGCGAGGGTCCGTCGACGGCAAAATGAAATTGACGTTGTGATTGACAGCCCCGCGAGGTTCGAAGAGACAGATTTTTCGCAGCTCGTCGCCGTGCTCTTCGAGATACATCATCTTGTCGAACATCGTTGCGCCTGGCACGTCAATCAGTCCTCCCGTCACCACATTGCCCACTTCGCCCTCGGCATGGCAACTCACCATCGTGAAAGTCCTGTTCCAACGCATTGGTTTCTCCGCGACAAATGCTTCAGATGAGTCCGCTTCCTAGAACCGTTTCTTAGAACCGGTAGGCACTGAATGGCGCGAGGTCCTGCCTGGTGGGACGGCCTGCAACCAGGTCGGCAATCAGCCTCCCCGTTGTGGCGCCGAGTGTAAGGCCAAGCTGCCCATGACCGAACGCCATAAAGACATTGCCCAGCCTGCGAGAGCGGTCGATGATGGGTTTGGTGTCAGGAAGGAATGGGCGATACCCCACACCGTACTCGACCCGCGACGTCCGCATTTCCGGCAGCACGCGTTTCGCTTTCTCCAGGATGATGTCCGCACGTTTGAAATTTGGCTCTGCGCCATTGGCAGCGAACTCGATGGTGCCGCCAATCTGCAGACCCCGGGTCATCGGGGTGAAGCAAAAGCCCCCGTCTGCATAGATAGTCGAGTGGCGGATTTCGACGCCCGGGTCCGACACTACGGCCTGGTAACCTGCAATCCCCGCCAGCGGCACATCAATGCCGAGCGCGCCGAAGAACCGGCGTGTGCCGTTACCTGCCGCGACGACGACGTGGTTCGCTGCAACGCGTTCGCCATTCGCGAGCGTGACCCCGGTCGCGCGACCATTCGATTCGTCGATTTTCGTGGCTTCAGTCTGGATACGGCGGCCACCTTGGGCCATGAAACTCTCCGTGAGTGCTGCGATGAAACCCATCGTATCGCTCACCGCGCGCCAGTCAGGGAAAATCAGCCCATGAGCGAACTTGCCAGCGAGTGCCGGCTCAAGGTCACTGATTTCCTTCGCGTTGAGTCGTTGTGACTTGAATCCGAGCGACTGTCGCAGGTCCAGATGCGGCTGTTCGTGTTCAAGCCCGCGCGGGTCGTCGAACACCTCCAGAATGGGACGCTCGCCCATGAGCGTCTTGTCATCGCAGGCGTCAAGCAGCGGAGCGAAGTCCGAGTAGACGTCATGCGTGAGCGTCGCCATGGACTGGGCAATGTCCACAATCTTCGAGTGTCTCGCGCACATGAGAAACCGGAGGAACCATGGGATGATGCCGGGCAGCGCGCTGGGACGAAGCGCGAGCGGCCCCTTTTGGTCCATCAGCCAGCCTGGCACTTTCATGAGAATACCTGGCTTGGAGAGCGGAATGATTTCGCTCACGGCCATCTGACCACAGCTCCATTTCGCAGTGCTGTTGCCCGGCGCCTCCGGGTCGATGAGCGTGACGGCGTATCCAGCGCGCTGAAGATAGAGCGCGCAGCATATGCCCACGATTCCACCGCCTATCACTACGGCCACTTCCTGTGCGGAAGGGAGCCCGTCGAGCGAAGACGCTTCGCGAGGAACGGCGTTCAATTGACATACTCCTGCAGACTGAAGCCATGGGCGTACGGCTGTGCTTCGACGTAGTGTTCGGCGCGCCCCGTGAGCCAGGCGCGACCTTCGACGCTTGGCAAAACCGCGTCGAGACCGTTCTTCAGCTTTGTTACTGATTCGACCCGACCCGTGAAACAGCTACCAATCAGGCTCTGATGTCGGAAGGACTGTCCCTCCCGCAGAAGTCCACGCGCATGTCGCTGTGCGACACGCGCGGATGTACCAGTCCCACAGGGCGAGCGGTCGATGAGGCTGTCGCCGGCGATAACTACCGCGCGTGCGTCAGCGCTATCTGATATGGGAGCACCCGTCCACATGGTGTGTTTGACCATACGAATGCTCGTGTTGTCCGGATGGACCACTTCGATGGTTTCATTTACCGCGGCCTGCATCTGGCGTCCCCACTCCAGGAGTTCATCTGGAGAGAAGTGCTCGCATCCGGGAAAGTTCGGCTGCACTTCAACAATCGGGTAGAAATTGCCGCCGTAAGCAATATCAACGTTGAGTCTGCCGAAATGCGGATGGTCGATTTCAACGTCCCGATAAAGAAGGAAGCTCGGCACGTTGGTAAAGCGGACGGTCCTGACCCGACCGCCTTCCATTTCATACGTGGCTGCCAGTTTCCCCGCAGGCACGTCAACGACAACCGTGCCGGGCAATTTCGGCTGGATGAGCCCGGCTTCAAGTGCGAACGAGATGGAACCAATCGAAGCGTGCCCGCACATTGGCAGGCAGCCTGAGGTTTCAATGAATAGCAGACTCATATCCGCATCTTCAGAAAGCGGCGGATAAAAGAGTGTCCCGGACATATGGGAATGGCCTCGCGGTTCGAGCATCAACGCGCGACGAATCCAGTCATGACTTTCGATGAACGCCTTGCGGCGCGCTTCCATGGTCGCACCCGGCAGAGGCGGCGCCCCGTCAACCACCATACGAACAGGCATACCTTCCGTATGCCCTTCGATGCTCGCGAAACTGTGTCTGCTCATTCCAGAATGTCTCGAAAGAAAGGAATGCCGGCGGACTGCTCCGCCGGCATATTCATCAAGCCTGCGCTGCTTCGAACACGGCGCTGAATTCGGTCTTTTCTTCGTCGGTCAGCGGTTGCAACGGCATGCGGGCTGCGCCGACCTTGAAGCCGGCGAGTTCGCAACCGTACTTCACCTTCTGCACGAACTTGCCTGCCTCCATGGTCGCCATGACCGGGAAGAGCGAACGCATCACATCCTGAGCACCGCGAATGTCGCCTGCCGTGAACTTGTTGTAGAAGTCCACCACCTGCTTCACGAAGCAGTTTGCGGGACCGCAAATCCAGCTGCTCGCACCCCAGAGGAAGAAGTCGAGTGCCTGGTCGTCGGAGCCGCACGACAGCTGATAGTTGTCCTTGTACTTCTCGCCGATTTCAATGGCGCGCAGCAGATTGCCACTGCTTTCCTTGATACCGACGACGCGCGGGTTGTTCTTGAAGGCGTCCAGCACGCTGAAGCCAACTTCTACGTTGGTCCTGACCGGATAGTTGTAAAGGACGATGTCGACGTCCGGCACCGCCTTCAGGATAGCTTCGTAGTGGCCGATGAGTTCTTGTTGCGATGGCAGCGCGTAGTACGGCGGAGCGATGAGCACGTTCTTGTAGCCCGCGTCGCGAACCAGTTGAACCTGTTCGATGACTTCACGGGTGCACGAACCGTTCGCGCCGCCGATGAGCGTGCCACGGTTACCCACGACTTCGAGCACTGTCTTCAGGATGGCGCGTCGTTCGTCGTGCGTCAGTGCGTAGTATTCGCCCGTCGAGCCCAACGGCACGAACCCGCTGACTCCTGCCTTGAGCTGGAACTCGAGGATGTTGGCAAGCGTGTCATGGTCGACGGCACCCGACGAGTTGAACGGCGTAACGAGCGCGGGCAGGATTCCTTTCATCTGCATGTGTTTCTCCACTTAACGATGGACTGGGTGGGGTTAGTAGGCAAAACGCCTGAGCAATCGCGTTTCAACCACGCCGACCAGACGCGTCAGCGGGAAAGCGACGAGGAAATAAATGATTGCAACTGTCGTCAGGAACTCGACGGGACGCGCGGTACTGGTCGAGATGTTCTGCCCGACAAACATCAGGTCAGCAACACCGACGGACGAAATAAGCGCGCTCTCCTTGAACAGACTGACAATGTTCGACAGCAACGGCGGAATGGCTCGTAGCAAGGCCTGCGGAAATATCACGTACAGAATCTTTGCCTGGGGCGAAAGGCTCAGCGCGATACACGCGTCGTGCTGCTCTGCCGAAATGGACTTCAAGGCGCCGCGAAAGGTCTCGCTCGTAATCGCCGCCATGTACAGCGTCAGCGAAATCACCACGGACACATACGGCGGAATCGGAACCCTGAAGACCACGGGAAAGCAGAAGTACACCCAGAACAGCTGGATGAGCAAAGGCGTCCCACGGAAGAACTCGACGTAGAGAGTCGTCGCAGCCTTCATCCAGCGCGAAGGAGACATCCGCAGGAGGCTGAGAACAAACCCTGCGAGGCTGCCAATGACCGCACAGCTGCTCGTGAACGCGACGGTAAGACCCAGCCCTTTCAGCAAAACGAGCCAGTAAGGCAGGACGGTGGAAAAGTCGAGATGCATGGTCTTCTCCTCAACGCTGCACAGCGAGGTCCTGACGACGCTCGATGACGTGAACGAGTTTTGCAATCGGCAGGGACAGCGCGAAGTAGATGAGCGCGACTACCGTGTAGGTCTCGAGCGGCCGATATGCCTCGGTCGCGAGGCTCTTGCCGACGTACATGAGGTCTGTGACCGCGACGATGGCGACGAGCGCGCTTTGCTGAAGACTTCCGATGCCGTTGGTCATCAGGACCGGCATGGCACTACGAAGCGCCTGGGGCAGCACCACATAGAGCGTCCGTTGCCACGGCTTCAGCCCAAGCGCGACCGACGCGTCGAGATGCTCCTTGGGCACCGCCTGGACGCCGGCCCGATAAGCCTCAGCATTAAATGCCGTCAGGTTCAGGCCGAGGGCCAGCACCCCCATCATGACCGGGTCAATGAACACATCGACCACCATCGGAATGCAATAGAAGAACCAGACGATTTGAAGCAGCGCCGGCGTGCAACGGAAAAACTCAATGAAGAGTTGTGCCGGCCAACGGAGAATGACCCAACGGCTCATTGCCAGAAGGCACAGGAGAAAGCCGAGCACGAGGCCCATGATGTTCGATGCAATCGCAAGCTCGATAGTGACCCTGAGGCCTCCGAGCAACGCACCGACGCTACCTTGAAGGAAGTTGAAGTCGAAGTGGTACATGGCGGACCTCAATCAAGGTGCAGAACTTTTTCGAGGAATTCGCGAGTGCGGGCTTCCTTCGGACACTTGAACATGTCGGCCGGTGCGCCTTGTTCGACGATTTTTCCGCCTGCGCAGAACACGACACGGGTGGCAATATCGCGCGCAAAGTGCATGTCGTGCGTCACGATAATCATCGCCATCTTCTGTTCCGCGAGTTGGAGCATCACGTTCTGCACTTCGACGACCATTTCAGGGTCGAGGGCCGAGGTCACTTCGTCGAACAACATCAGCTTCGGTTCGAGCATCAAGGCACGCGCAATCGCAACGCGTTGCTTCTGTCCGCCAGACAACTGACTGGGATATGCGTGGAGTTTGCTTTCGAGACCGAGCCGCGCCAGATACATGCGGGCGCGTTCGGTTGCCTGCGCCTTGGACAGGCCGCTCACCTTCACGGGCGCAAGGATGAGGTTGCTGAGAACGGAGAGGTGAGGGAACAGCGTGTAGTGCTGGAAAACCATCCCAATCTGCTTCTGCAGCTTCGTGTCGATGCGCTTTGAGCGGCCGGCATCGGCACCGTAGATGTACGGCCTGCCCTGAAAACCAATCTGCCCACCCTGAACGCCTTCAAGCCCCATCATCACGCGCAGCAGAGAGCTTTTGCCACTACCGCTCGGACCAATGATGACAAGTCGGTCGTCTGCACGCATATCCAGATTCATGTGGTCTATGACCACCAGGTTTTCGCCATAGGACTTGAATACGTCCTGGAATTGCACAAATTCGCCGGTGGCGGACGGCGAGAAGTCCACAGCGGCCGACTGAATGTGATTTTGGGAAACCATGGTTTGGGATGACAACATGAAATCTCTCCAACGGAACGCGCTCACTGGCGCGTGATTTGTGAATCGAATCCGACGTTTCCTGATGTGCCGATGCGGTATGCATAAGTCAGCCACGACATCTTCACCCTCCTCCGCAATCAGCACACATACTTGCGCTCCGAATTGTGTACAACAATGTATGCAATACTAGAAGGCCACATTTGGAGCTGTCAACGACTGTTTGTCCAAATCCAGGGAAATCACCGAGCGAAGAAGTGAGTCGTCGGCAAAGGGGAAAACGCCAGCTGGAGGCGGAGATGACGATGGCGGCAGGGAGCCGGGCGGCTCCCTGCCGGGCAAGCGTTGGAACGTCAGAACTATTTGTTCGATGCCAGCATGGACTGAACAGATGCCTTGATGAGCCGATTGACTGCACCAGAACTGACCTGTTGGCTCAGATATTTGTTAAGGACGGCAATGTCGGCGGGTGGTGTGTCCTTCCGGATACCAAACGCGACTTCCTGTTGTGCCAGCGGCGGTGTCGGTTGAATGGTGGCAGCCCAGTCCGGATGAGCTTCAGTCAGAAGCATATTGGTGATATTGGCGTCTGCCAGAAGGTCCGCACGTTTCGACATCAACGCGAGGCGCGTTTCGTCATTGCCCGGCAGTCGCATGATTTGAGCTTGCTTGAATACCGCGGAGATAGCCTTGTCCTGCGCCGTTCCCGACATCACCGCTACATTCACGCCCGGCTTGTCGATTTCTGCAATCGTGTGTGCCCCCTTGGGAATCTTCGGGTTGTTCTTGTTGTAGACGAATGACACGTTGTAGTCCGTCGCAGGCGCGGAGAAGGAGACCGCCTTCTCCCGCTCAGGTGTATCGTTCAGCGCCATCGACAGGTCCCATTTGTCGGACTGCAGACCGGCGACGATGTTATCCCAGGTCGTATCGACGAACTCGACCCTCACCTTGAGTACGTTCTGCCCGAAGTTTCGGCACAACTCCGAGAAGAAGCCGCTGTATTCCCCGGTTTTGGGGTCGCGCATGACATACGGGGGCGCCACTGCCGCTCCGCATCGCAAAACGCCCGCTTTTTTCACGCTCGCCCAGCCGGTGTCATCGGCGCGCGACGGCGCGCTCGCGATAACGCAGCTGGCTGCGACCAGACACAGAAGAGCTTGACGAGTAAAACGAGACAGCCGAACCATAGTGACCTCGCAAATTAGGGTAATCCCGTAGAGACGCTAACACCACACAGCCCTGTGTATTTGCATGTGTGCAGCGTTGTATGCATAGTAGGAAGTCAATATTTGGACTGTCAACTAGGCGATTGCCCTAACCCATCCCGGCCAAGGACAGGTTGTCGGCATGGAGTGGCGAGAATGAGTACGAGCGTAGGTGCGGGATTGAGCAAGGCGTTGGGGCCGCGCCGCCGAGATTTCTCGGCGCGCCCCGAACTGAATTTCGCCGGGATTGACTAGCACGAAACCGACCGTCGGTCGCGCACTGACAAAGATGTGCTTTCAAGTGCGACTCTTAGGGAGTAAGGCCGTTGCGGTGCTGAGAACACCAACCCTTCTGTCGAATTAGTCGTTTCAACCAAAAATCAAGTATAAAACAATAATAAAAACTATATGTTTGCCAATAACATCACGGCATCTACTGCAAATTAGGCGCATATGCAGTATTTATCAACTGTTTTAATTCTCTTGGTTGCGGGGTTCCTAAGCATGCGAGTCGTTGTACTTGGTAGCGGAGTCGTCGGCGTCACGAGCGCGTTCTATCTCGCGCGTGCGGGCCATGAAGTCACCGTAATCGACCGTGAACAAGGTCCCGCCTTGGAAACGAGCTTTGCGAATGCAGGGCAGATTTCGCCCGGCTACGCAGCACCTTGGGCTGCTCCGGGTGTACCGCTCAAAGCGGTCAAGTGGATGTTCCAGAAACACGCGCCACTCGCAATCAGGCCGGACGATGACGACAAGCAGTTCCAGCTTCAATGGATGTGGCAGATGCTGCAAAACTGCACCGCAGAGCGCTATGCGATTAACAAAAACCGTATGGTGAGACTCGCTGAATACAGTCGCGACTGTTTAAAGGCGCTACGAACAGACACGGGTATTCAGTACGAAGGTCGTACAGGCGGCACGCTTCAAGTCTTCAGAACGCAGCAGCAGTTTGATGGTGCAGCGAAGGATATCGCCGTCCTCGAACAGGCCAACGTTCCGTACGAATTGCTCACGGGAGCCGAACTTGCCCGAGTTGAGCCGGCCCTTGCTGCAACGTCACACAAGTTGACGGGTGGGCTCCGCTTGCCTGGGGATGAAACTGGCGACTGTCAGCTGTTCACCACGCACCTTGCCGCATTTGCTGAACGTGCCGGAGTCAACTTCCGATACAACACTGAAGTCGATGGTCTTGTTGTCGAGGGTGGCAAAGTCACTGGCGTTCGGCACGGAGCGAAGCTCATTCACGCCGACATGTTTGTCGTGGCATTCGGGTCATATTCAACGAACTTCCTCTCCGGCATTGTCAAAATTCCGGTGTATCCACTCAAGGGGTACTCCATCACCGCACCTATCGTTGATGAGTCACGCGCGCCAGTCTCAACGGTCCTGGACGAAACATACAAAATCGCAATTACAAGGTTCGAGAAGCGTATCCGTGTCGGCGGAATGGCCGAAATTGTCGGCTTCGACAAGCGCCTTCGCGAAACTCGTCGCGAGACCTTGGAAATGTGTGTAAATGACCTTTTCCCCGGTGGCGGTGACACATCGAGCGCGACCTTCTGGACTGGACTTCGCCCGATGACACCCGATGGCACACCTATTGTCGGTCGTACCGCAATACCCAACCTGTACCTGAACACAGGCCACGGCACGCTTGGCTGGACGATGTCGTGCGGCTCGGCGCAACTGCTTGCGGACTTGATATCTGGCAAGCAGCCTGCCATTGAGCATGAAGACTTCAACATTTTCCGGTACGTGAAAGAACCGCAGGCGCCTGCGGATTTCGAATTGAACTAAGCGTCGCCCTGCCGTCGCATCTGTCCCGAGGCGGTTCCGGCTACGTTCAGCGTGCTGCCTCAGAACATATCGTTCGCAACTTGCCTTGAAGAGAAAATCATGCCGCGCCCAATCAACGCGTACATTCACCCGAAGGCTGTACAACACAATCTCAAGGTCGTCCGACAGCGGGCCCCGGATTCACGCATCTGGGCTGTCGTAAAGGCGAATGCATACGGACATGGAATTGAACGTATATACCCCGGCCTCGAAGCTGCAGACGGCATTGCATTGCTCGACCTCGACGAAGCCGTGCGGGTTCGTCAGTTAGGATGGAAGAAGCCCGTCCTTCTGCTTGAGGGAATCTTCAATTGCAATGACGTGAAGGTAGCGGAAGAATTCGATTTGACCGTGGCCGTCCATTGTGACGAACAACGTGAACTCATTGTCGCCGCGAAGCCGAACCGCCCGATTGACATCTATCTGAAGATGAATTCGGGTATGAACCGACTCGGATTCGCACGGGAGAACTTTCGCGAAGCATGGGAACGCGCTTCGGCCTCGCCAGGCATCGGTGCCGTTTCGCTCATGACTCACTTCGCCAATGCCGACGAAGGCGAAGTCGATTGGCAACTACACAGTTTCGACCGTGCGACTCGCGATATCCCCGGCGCCCGCAGCCTGTCGAACTCGGCCGCCACCATGTGGCACAAGCGCGCTCATCGTGAGTGGGTTAGACCGGGAATTGTGCTCTATGGCGGTTCGCCGTCTGGTCGCGCGGTTGATATCGCGGATATTCCGCTCCGCGCATCGATGACGCTAAGCAGTGAGATTATCGGAACACAGACAATGCTTGCCGGTGAGACAGTAGGTTACGCACGTACCTATAAAACCGAACGCGAAACCCGAATCGGAGTTGTTGCCTGCGGATACGCTGATGGCTACCCACGGCACGCTCCAACCGGTACTCCTGTTTCGGTAGACGGTGTAATGACACACACTGTCGGAAGAGTCTCCATGGACATGCTTACCGTCGACCTGACGCCATGCCCTAATGCGGGCATCGGTTCAAAAGTCGAGCTGTGGGGTGAACAGGTGAAGATAGACGATGTTGCCGCTTCAGCGGGCACGATAGGCTACGAGCTGATGTGTGCGCTGGCACGTCGGGTGCCTGTCATGGTCGCGGAATAGTCGTTAAAACGGTGGCGGGCCCGTACTACGAAAATCACGCGACCTACTTGGTGCCGTTCGCAAGAATACAGCTAGCGAACTCACGCTGCTGGGCCTGTTCAAGATTGACGTCCAGCAAGTTCCGGCGAAGGAGCGTATTGGCAAGGACCGGTGCACGGGTGAAGAGCGCTGGATTGACGCCAAGCCGGCGACTGTACGTCTGAACGTACGTGCGCTCAAGAAGCTGAAGGAAAAAACGTTACACGCTGATTCACGGAAGCCCGCTTTTCAAGCGGGCTTTTTCATGCGCTATTTCGCATCAGTTCACAGGTTGTATTCGCACGGATAAAGCGATACCGTGAAGCGCCGGCAATATACGAGAGCACCAAGAGACCAGTCAACTCGCGAGCGCGCTGTCGTTTTGATGTATCGGCTATGTGTCAGGTGGCCGAACCTTGAGCACTACCTTCAGCGGCGGCTGACGCGGTCATGTGCTGAACCAGGTTTTCTCGCGCGAATTCTGTGTGCCGCATGCTGAGTTCCGCTGCAAGCGCCTCGTTGCCATCCGCTATAGCTTCTGCGATTGCTGCGTGTTCGTCCCAGACGGTCTTGCGCTGGCCAACTACCTGGTGCACGGCTCCCATCACACGTCTCAGATGAATCCAATGAAGACGTGCATTCTCAACTATCAGTGGATTCCCGGACGCAGAATAAATAGCAGCGTGGAATGCCATGTCTGCCTCAATCATGGCTTTGATGTCGCCACCCTTCGACGCCTTGCGGCCGTTAGCAATCAAAGACTTGTCTAACTTCACCCGCCGCTTTGCGGCGAGACGGGCAGCAAGAGCGTCCAGCGCGCCTCTCAGTTCGTAGAGGTGACCGACTCGTCGCGCATCAAGCGGGGCAACTTGCAACCCACGCCCAGGCGCGTCCTCGACCAGACCGTCTTTCTTCAAAAGGCGGAATGCCTGTAGCACAGGGGAGCGAGATACGGCGAGTTGCTCGGCGATTTCCTCCTGAACAATGCGCGTTCCCGGAGCAAGCGAGCCCTCGCTAATGGCGTCAAGCAGCACCCTATAGACTTCGTCTACATAATCTGGTCGCGACTGCAACTTCAAGAGTTTTGCTGGCATGATGATAAGCGCTGTGGATACTGAATACTGTCAGCTTACCAGCATTGCCAGGCGCGATGGGTTGTCTGAAATCAAAGGGGACAGATTGAGTTGCTGCCCATTCGATATCAACGGACGACTGGGGACAAGCACGCAAACCAGAGCGGGATTTCCGAATGGAGCCCGGATTCGTACAATAAGTCCGGTTGCACATAACTTGCCATGAACGCGCTTTCAAGCGCCTCCCGTGCCTTGCGACCACCGTTCGAATCACTTTGCTGGACCAGAAGGACAGCAGAAGTCGCGCAATACCGCTCGGCTTGTCTAACGCCGAATGCGGCGTCATCAAGCAAGCCTTTCGCGCTGCAGTGATTCGCATCCCGCACGACAATCGACGTTAGCCCACGCGCCGTCCGACCCAGAATCCACCCGGCGCGAAACCGACCGAAAGCGTCAGTCTCAGTCAGCACACGTATCAGTCCCGTAAGCCCTTCGAACTGCTCATTTGATTGCAAGACGGCGCGCGCGGTCTGTGGAATCGCCTCTGCGTGAATCCACGAAGTAAGCGCCGAATTGGGCCGTTCACTGTCTTTGAATGAAAAGCCCGTCTCGCCAATCGGTTGTGCCATCCGGGCAGGCGCCGCCCCTTCGGACACCATCAGGTAATCAGGCATCTCACCGCAGTCCTCCCTTTGTTCCAGATTGCAGTAGTCGCCGCTTGCCGAAGATATGAATTCCGACTACCGACTACTGTATCCAAACAGCGTAAGGTCTTCGACGAGGGCCAGCATATCGGTACAAACACCGAGGACGCGTCAAAGACGTTCGGTCAAGGCCGAGAGCCAGAACCTTGAATGTGAGGTGAAAGCCACGTGCGCACTTGTGCTCAGAATCGGAAGGACCTTTTCAGCCAGCAGCATAAAGACCTCGTAGCCGACGCGGATTCATGTTTCTGCCTTGCAATTCGATACAAAGCGCTCCTTGAAAATACATAAATTCAAAGGCTTATCACCATCGCTCCATCGCTCCGCTGAAGGCGGCGCTCATTATTAGATGGCGCTTCTGAGCGCCTCCCTAGACCGCGAAAATCCCTCGCATGGGTGTTTACCCATAGAGACACAAGCGTAGTGCGCGCTTAATCTTTGGATACAGAGTTCAGAACACGGTGGTCAGTAGACGGTTCTGGGCGAAAAACACCTGAGTGCGGTCCCTATCAATCATTGGAGGCTGGAAGACATGAGCGTCAAATCGGAAAAGATGGATGACCAGAAGCACACCGGAGGTTCGGCTCCGGTCGCCAAGAAGCTTATTCCGTTCGGCGGTTACTACACGAATCGGACGCCGGAGCACGACCCTGAACTGACGGAAACGGGTCCGGGGACGCCGACGGGCGAATTCATGCGCCGCTTCTGGCATCCAGTGTGTATGTCGATGGAACTGACCGACACGCCCCGCTTCCTCAAGATACTGAATGAAGAACTCGTCGCATTCCGCGACAAGAGCGGCCGCGTCGGCGTGCTGCATGCGCACTGCGTTCACCGCGGTGCCTCGCTTGAATATGGTGCTATCCAGGAGCGCGGCATCATGTGCTGCTATCACGGAATGGTGTTCGATGTAGACGGCGCGTGCCTCCACGTCCCGTTCCCGAAGGGCGAAGAGAAGGAAGCCGAGAAGTACGCATATTCAATTCGTCAGGGCGCGTACAAAGCCGTTGAGCGCAATGGTCTGGTCTTTGCCTACATGGGCCCGCCGGAAGAAGAGCCGCCGTTCCCGGAATGGGAAGGCGATTACACGGTGATGCCTGGCGACGAACTCGTCCCGTACAGCAACTTCCAGCACTGCAACTGGCTGCAGGTTCAAGACAACGCAGCGGACAACTATCACCCCACGGCCCTGCACGCCGGCAAGAACGTTGTCGACGGTAACTACCAAGGTACGACGTTCGACGAAGTCGGTGCTGCGTCGATGGAAGTGGCTCCCGACATGAATTTCGTGCCGGTTCAAGGCGGTCGCAGTCTGGCGTGTGCCGGCGCGCGTCGTGTCAACAAGGACAGGCTCTTTGTGCGCGTCCAGCATCAGGTTCTTCCGAACCTGAGCCTGCATGCATACACGTCCGAAGACGGTTCGAAGAAAAAGTACTTCAGCCGCTTCCACATCATCCGCTGGACCGTGCCCGTCGACGACGAAAACAGCAAGATGATTGGCTGGCGCGTCATGGGCCCGGGCATCGACACCCGCGGCGTGGGTAACAAGGAAATGGTCGGCTACGAGACCATCGACTTCCTCGAAGGTCAGGTCGCGATGCGCCGTCCGGAGCGCTTCGGCAAATACAAGCTCGAAGACATGCCGCCGATTCCGCCGAATCATCGTGAGCGCACGATTTACAAGCAGGCTCAATACGCACCGGGCGACTACGAAGCCATCATCAGCCAGCGCCCCATCGCAATACATGCGCTCGAAAATCCGACGAAGTTCGATGCGGGCCTCTATCAGTTCCGCAAGATGCTGCGCGACGCAGTCCGCGGCACGAATGCAGCGGCGTCCGCGCAAGGTTTCGCTGAATGGTTCCGTGAACTGGGAGGCGCCCCCAACAGCTTCTGCTTAGGCAACGTCTTCGAAATCGCCGAGGGCGCAACAGTTGAAGAAGAAGTCGCGCGTCGTCGCAAGGTTCTGAAGACGGTCGTCCAAATTCTGACCGAAAGCGACAGTATGAAGGGCGAAGAACGCGGCGAGTTCGTACGCAACAAGTTCGAAGAACTCGAGCAGTCACTCAAGAGCTGATAAGGCGGGCGCGCCACTCCTACGAGGCGGTGCGCACCGGTACCAGCCGCCTACAGCCGCGGCTGGTGACTCGCCAGGAAGGAAGAGACCATGGACACAGTATTGGAAAGAGAAGAAGCGGTTCAAGACATCGAAACCGGGACGCTCGATGTTCGGGTGAAGCAGATACGCTACGAAGGCAAAGGCATCAATTCGTACGAGTTCACAAGCCCGAGCGGAAAGCCGTTACCCCGCTTCGAAGCCGGTTCGCACATCGACATCCACCTGAAGAACGGTGTCATCAGACAGTACTCGCTCTGCAACTCGCCCGCCGAGCGCAATCGCTACGTCATCGCCGTGCTCAAGGACGATAATGGTCGTGGCGGCTCGCGCGCCGTTCATGAAAGCATCGCCGCTGGGGACATTGTCACCATCAGCAAGCCCCGTAACCATTTTGCGCTTTCCGAAGAAGCGAACAAGGTCATCCTGATTGCGGGCGGCATCGGCGTCACGCCGTTGAAGGCAATGGCACACGAACTGGAAGAGCGCGGCGTTGATTTTGTGATGCACTACTGCGCCCGAAGCGCGGAAGCAGCGGCCTTCGGCCCCGAGCTGGAACGCATGCAGCGCTCAGGAAAGCTCCGTTATCACTTTGACGACGGCGAAGAGGCGAACCGCCTGGACTTACGCGCGCTGTTGAGCGAGCCCACGCCAGGCACGCATGTTCATTACTGCGGCCCGGGCGGATTCATGGCGGCTTGTGCTGACGCGGTAAGTCATTGGCCGAACGGCACCGTGCACTTCGAGCATTTCAAGGCGCCGGAGCAGCCAAAGCGGGAGCCCACTTGCACTGAAAATCAGGACGGATGTGACGTCACCATTGCCAGCACGGGCCTGGTCGTACATGTCGGACCCAATCAGAACTTTAGCGAAGCGCTGAATGAGTCGGGTATCGAAGTTCCGACCTCATGCTGCGCCGGCTTGTGCGCAACCTGCAAGGTTCGCTATCTCGAAGGCGAAGTCGAGCATAACGACTTCATCCTGGATGACGACGACCGCAAGGAATTCCTCACCATTTGCGTCTCCAGACCGGTGAGCAAGACCTTGGTGCTGGACCTGTAACCACGAACAAACTCAACCCGAACTGCGTGCCCCACGTAGTTCGACTTCGACGCGTTATCGCGCAAATACGCGCCCACGTGTGCATAAATTTGGAAAACTAAAACGCTAATGGCTGACGTCAAGGCATCAGCCGAGGAGGTGTTGGCCTGATTTTGAAGTGGTAGTCACATTCCGTTTTACCTAGTGAAATCAATTTTTATATATAAGCAATACTAATTAGATATGCGTGCATATCATTGACGCATTCCGAACAGCCATCGTTTGTCTACGCGTTCCCCCACTCGATAAAGGAGCATGTGATGTCTACAGTCGCTGAAGCGCAATCGGAAAGCAGGCAGGAATCGATTCTCAAGCCGGGCAGAGTCTCGATTTACGAGCCGGACCAGGAAGGACTGATTTTCCCCACGATGCCCAAATTCAAAAGCGTCCAGGAGCATCGTACCCATTTGAAGGAGCGTCTGGTTGCCGCGTGCCGCGCGTTCGCCCTCCAAGGTTATGACTATGGCTTCGCCGGTCACCTGACGGTTCGCGACCCGGAGAACCCGAGCCTGTACTGGACGAACCCGATGGCCGTTCACTTCTCGCAAGTGAAGATGTCCAACCTCATCTGTGCCGACCACCAGGGCAATGTCGTCGAAGGCGAATACGCCATTAACCGCGCAGGCTTCGTCCTGCACGCAGCTGTGCATGAGCAGCATCAAGACATTCGTCGCCATGTGCCACGCACACACGACGTACGGCACGGCATTCGCCTCGCTCGGCAGGCCGCTGGCGCCGATTTCGCAAGATGCTGCTGCATTTTTTGAGGACCACGTCGTCATTGGCGAAGAGGCCGGCAAGGTCGCGGTCGAAGTCAAGGGCGGCAACAAGGTTGCCAACGCATTCGCAGGAGTGAAGGCTGCCATCCACCAGAACCACGGGCTCCTTACCGCTAGCCGTCACAGCATCGATTCGGCCGCCTTCTGGTTCATCGCGCTGGAGCGCTGCTGCCAGCAGCAGTTGATGATTGAAGCCACCGGCATTACGCCGAAGGAAGTCACGCCGGAACGCGCGCGCTACAGCCGTGAGCACGTGGGCAGCGACTACATTGGCTGGTTGCACTTCCAGACCATCTGGAGCGACCTGGTCAATACCCAGCAAGACATGTTCGACTGAGCATAGAGCGCAGTGCCCGGTTCGTTCGCGCCGTTCTTCTGACGCACGTACGAATCAAACGCCGGCGGAGAAGAGTCAAAAAATAGGTCGCCCGCCGCTTACAGGAAGGCCCCCAGGAGACATATGTGAGTTCCCACAGCCCAGCCACCTACGTGGAAAGCGCGGACACGTCTGCTTTTACGAAAGCGACGTGGCGCCTACTACCGTTCCTCTTTGTCTGTTACCTGTTCGCCTATCTCGACCGCATCAACGTCGCATTCGCCAAGTTGCAAATGCTCAGCGACCTTGGCTTCAGCGAGGCAGTCTACGGATTTGGTGCAAGTGTCTTTTTTGTCGGATATCTGCTCTTCGAAGTTCCAAGCAATCTGCTGCTTTTGCGCGTCGGTCCGCGACGCTGGATTGCGCGAATCATGGTTACATGGGGTCTTATCTCTGCCGCAATGATGTTCGTCAAAACGCCGACGATGTTCTACTTCATGCGGTTTCTTCTGGGCGTCGCGGAAGCTGGCTTCTTTCCAGCCATTGTGCTCTACCTGACGTACTGGTTCCCTGCATCACGGCGCTCAAAAGTTACCGCGCTTTTCCTTACGGGCATCCCAATGTCTGGCGTCATCGGTGGCCCGCTCTCCGGTTGGATTATGACGGCGTTCAATGGTGCGCACGGCTTTGCCGGCTGGCAATGGCTGTTCCTAGTCGAGGGCGTGCCAACCGCGCTTCTGGGAGTCGCCGCATTTCTCTATCTCGACGACAAGGTGCGAGACGCAACGTGGCTGAGCGAAGACCAGAAGGATTTGATTGAAGAGAAGCTCAAAGAAGAAGCGCCGGCGAGCGCCCTGCATTCCCTGAAGGACGGTCTGCTCAGCCCGAAGGTGCTTCTGGTCAGCGCCATCTACTTCTTCTACACAATGGGCTTGTATGGCGTCAGCTTCTGGCTTCCTACTCTGATTAAGTCGAGCGGCGTGTCTGACCCGTTCCATGTAGGCTTGCTGACTGCGGTTCCCTACGCCGCGGGCGCGCTTGCCATGGTGTTAGTGAGTCACAACTCGGACCGCACCGGCGAACGTCGCTGGCATCTGATTGTCCCGGGACTCGTCGGTGCATTCGGCCTCGCGATGAGCGTATGGTTCTCGGGCTCGACCCTGGCGGCGATGATTGCGTTGACGGTGGGCACAATGGGCGTGATGACCACCATCTCGCAGTTCTGGGTAATTCCTCCCGCCTTCCTCGGCGGCGCAACTGCCGCCGCAGGGTTGGCACTCGCCAACTCGGTCGGCAGCATTTCCGGCGTTGTCAGCCCGTCGCTGATTGGTGTCATCAAGCAGGCATCCGGCTCGGCAGGTGCTGGGGTGCTCGCGCTTGCGGTAAGCCTCGTCATCGGCGGACTTCTTGTCCTCTTTGTTCCTGCCACCCTCGTGGACAGTCGTCGCCGATAGCGTCACCGCTTCTCCGAGGTCAAAAGCCGGCACGGGCAAACGCTCGTGCCGGCTTCTTTGTTGTCGGGCCCAAGCGGAAGAATTTTCCTCTGGCGTATCACAAAACGACAAGGAAGCAGGATGGATACTTTTAGTCAGATGCGCGTCTTTGTGCGCATCGTTGAATGTGGAAGCTTCACTGCCGCAGCTAACCCGAAGTTCCAGTAGCAGAGGGACGAGTTTGTCCTTGTCCCATAGGCAGTTGGGGTGAAA
>NZ_CYGY02000167.1 GCF_900007165.1 Paraburkholderia piptadeniae | reverse complement strand
GTTCCAGCCATGTTGTCGCGCGGACGGGGAACGGCCCGCGTGCGTTGACCTCATGCCGCGGAATCCGACGTCGCTTCGCACTCCCTGAAGTCAGGGAAGAGGCGGTTGAATTCGCGGTTGATGATGGAGTAGCACTCGCACGCGCGGGTTTCGAGGCCTTTGCGGTCGAGGATGCGGATGTGCCCGCGGCTGTGGTGGATGAGGCCGTCGCTGTGGAGTTTGCCGGCGGCTTCGGTGATGCCTTCGCGGCGCACGCCGAGCATGTCGGCGATCAGCTGCTGGGTGATGTTGAGCTCGGAGGAAGCGCAGCGGTCGGTCTCGAGCAGCAGCCATCGGCACAGCTGCCGGCTCAGGGAGTGATGGCGGTTGCAGGCGGCCGTCTGGGCGACCTGGGTGAGCAGCGCGTGCATGTAGAGCAGCATGAGGCGGCGCATGAAGTCGGAGCGGGCGAAGTGCTGTCGCAGGGCGTGAGCGCTCATGCGGTAGGCGAAGCCGGCGCACTGGACCTGCACGCGGTTGGGCATGGTTTCGCCGCCGGTGAGCACGGGCACGCCGGTCATGCCTTCGCGGCCGACGGAGGCGATCTCGACACAGCCGCCGTCTTCCATGGTGGAGAGCAGGGAGATGATGGCGGTGGTGGGGAAGTAGACGTGATGGATGCGTTGGGCGGTATCGCACAACAGCTGCTCGGTGCGCAGGTGAACGAGTTCGAGATGTGGCGTGAGGGCCTGCCATTCGTGGGCAGGCAGGGCCCCGAGCAGATGGTTGCCGTGCAGGTCGGACTGGAGAGTGAGCATGGTGAGTGCGCTTGATAAAGCCGTGTGCACGGCCGTGTTGGTCTTTTCCGGCTCCTGCGGGCGACGGCCAGGGGTGCCTTTGCAGGCAGCCTGTGTCGGGCAGGGGCTAGCCCCGTATTGCCCGTAGCCGGTGCGGATTATGAATAGGTTGATGCACCGGCGGGCGCAGGCAGTTCAGCCAGAAGCATGCCAATGCGAGGCAGGCGAGAACTGGTGCGGGGTGCGGTAGAGGCGGGCGGGATAACAGGCATCGGGAGGGGGATTTTTGTTTCAAAAGTGTACGCGCGCGGGCGCGGGATGCTGCGCCGCGGGGGGAGGGGAAGGCGAGGCCGACGGGTGCCGGACTGCGGCAAGGGCGGGCAGGTGGCGCTGCGCCGCGGGGTGCCGCGGGGCGAGTGGGGCAGGGTGCAAGACGGTTGGGAGTGCTGTGCGAGCGGGGGCGAGGGGGACGAAGGAGGACGCCGGGGGCCGGGAGGCGATGGGCGTCGAAACTGTTTCAGAAATGTTGCATGGCGAGTGTGGGCAAGCGCACAGCACGACAGAAATGCAAGGGCGCCCGGATGCGGGGCGGGCTGCGGGCAAGTGCTGCAGCGCGAGGCTTGGTGCGGCACCGCACGGTGTGCCGGGGGCGAGCGGGGTTCGGGCAGGGATTTGTGGCGCGGCGCTGCCGTGCGACGGTGTCCCGCCACGGTTTTGTATCCGGACTGAACACACGAAGGGCAAGAG
>NZ_CYGY02000033.1 GCF_900007165.1 Paraburkholderia piptadeniae | reverse complement strand
ATGTGTCGCTCGCGATCGGCTTCAACGTGTCGGTGTCGCTGTTCGGCGGTACGACGCCGCTCGTCGCAGCGTGGCTCGTCGACCGCACCGGCAATCTGATGATGCCCGCGTACTATCTGATGGCCGCATCGCTGATCGGTATCGTGTCGGTGATCGCGCTGCGCGAGACGGCTCGCAAGCCGCTGCTCGGCTCCGGTCCGTGCGTGGCCACGCGCGCCGAAGCGCATGCCGTGCTGCGCGGCGAACGCGAAGCCGCGGAGATCGAAGAAGCGTATGCGGCGACTGCCACGGTTCGTGCTTGACGTTTGACCGCATCGTCCGGGCAGCACATGCACACGAAACGGGTCAGCTTCGGCTGACCCGTTTTTTTATGCCGTCAACGTGTGCAGCGTGGCTTCGACGCGCGTGCCATCGATCGTCAACATGCCAGCGGAGATCGGCAGCTTGAACCGCCGTGGCCCCGCGCTGCCGGGATTGACGAACAGCACGCCATCGCGTTCGGCAATCAGCGGCTTGTGCGAGTGCCCCGTCACGACGACGCGCACATCGTCGTCGTACAGATTGCGCGGCAGGTCGGCGAAATCGTGGACGACGAGAATCTTCACCTGCTGCACAACGAGCGTCGCGTGCATCGGAATCGACGTGGCCCATTCGCCCATGTCGTTGTTGCCGCGCACGACCGTCAACGGCGCGATCTGCGCGAGCGTATCGAGCACGGCCTGATTGCAGATGTCGCCGGCATGAACGATCGCGTCGCATCCAGCGAGATGCGCCAACGCTTCGGGACGCACGAGATTGTGCGTGTCCGAAATCAGGCCGATGCGGGAAGGGTGCGGGGGGCTTTGGGGCATCGTGCTCAACGCTCGTGATAAATCGCGAGCCAAACAGTCTGCTCCTCGGCATGCGTCCACGCGACGCGATGCCGGCAATGTGGCTCGATCAGCACGTAATCGCCGGGACGCATATCGTGCAGCGTCGCGTCTTCTTCGAACTCGAGCACGGCCGCGCCCGACAGCAGCACGACCCATTCGGCGCGCGAGTCGTCGTACCAGAAGCCTTCGGGGCTCACGTGCCCCATCGACACGATCCGCTCAACGTTCAGCCGCTGCCCCGTCACGAGCACGTCGACCCGCTCTTCGCCGCCGCGCCTGATCTCACGATCGTCGACGCTGTACAGATTGCCGGTTCGAAGCTGCATGGCCGACCTCACTTCAAAGGCGCGAGACCGTCGAGCAGCGTCGGGATGAGCTCGCTGATCGTCGGATGGATGTGCATCGCGAATTGCAGCGTCGTGTACGGCGCGCGCGCCGTCATGATGTCGATGAACGTGTGAATCGCCTCGTCGCCGTCGACGCCCAGGATCGTCGCGCCGAGTATCTGCCTGGACTGCCTGTCGACGAGCACTTTCATGAAGCCTTGCGTCTCGCCCTTCTCGCGCGCGCGGCCGACGCGCGTCATCGGCATCGTGGCGACCAGCGCGTCGCGGCCCGACTTGCGCACCTCGCTCTCGGACATGCCGACGCGCGCAAGCGGCGGATCGACGAACACGGCATACGCCATGATCCGGTCGTCGACGCTGCGCTTGCCGCCGTCGAAGAGATTCGCCGACACGATCTGGTAATCGTCATAGGACGTGTGCGTGAACGCGCCGCGTCCGTTGACGTCGCCAATCGCCCAGATGCCCTGCACGCCCGTGCGCAACTGGCCATCGACGGGAATCGTGCCGTGCCGGTCGACCGTGATGCCCGCGGCATCGAGGCCGAGGTCGTCGGTGTTCGGGCGGCGGCCCGTCGCGAAGAGCAGATGCGACGCTTCGAGCGGCGCGGCGTCTGCGCCGAACAAGATGCGCACGCCGTCGCCGCCCACGTGCCAGGGCTCGACGCGCGACGGCTCGCCGCCGAAACGGAATTCCACGCCTTCACGCGCGAGTACGTCCTGCACGTTGCGCGCGAAGTCCTCGTCCTCGCGCGTCAGCACGCGATTGCCGCGCACGATGACCGTCACGCGGCTGCCGAAACGGAGGAACACTTGCGCGAATTCGAGCGCGATATAGCTGCTGCCGACGATCGCGAGATGCTCCGGCAACGTGGTCAGTTCGAGCAGCGTCGAGTTCGTGTGATAGCGGATGCGCTCGATGCCGTCGATCTGCGGAATGACGGCGCGCGTGCCCGTATTGATGAAGATGTCGTCGGCCTGCAGTTCGGCGATTGCGTTGCCGTTCGCGGAATCGGTGATCGCGAGTGCGTGCGGGCCCGTGAAGCGCGCATGCCCTTTGAAAACGGTGACGTTCTTCGTATGGCGCAGCCAGTGTTCGACGCCGTCGCGCGACTGTCCGATGATCGCGTCCTTGCGCGCCTTCACCTGCGCGAGATCGACGCTGACTTCGCCGGCGATGCGCACGCCGTAATCGGCCGCATGGCGCGCGACATGCGCGGCACGGGCGCTCGCCACGTAAGCCTTGGTCGGCGTGCAGCCGACGTTCACGCAGGTGCCGCCGAATTTCTCGCGCTCGATCACGGCGGTCTTGCGGCCGCTCTTGGCGAGCCGCACGGCGAGCGGAGAGCCGCCCTGTCCCGTGCCGATCACAACGGCGTCGAAGTGCTGTGGCATGGCCGACCTCCCGAAACGCGTGTCGAGTCGGTCATCTTACGCCTGCGTTGCGTCATCCGAAGTGCGTGGTCGCGAATCCTTTTGAAAGCTGGCCAGAAAGACTTGCCCCGCGAAGGCGGCAGCTCACGCGTCGCAGTGATGAAGCGAGCAAAGGAGTTCGCGCGAGCGTTGCAACGCGGCGCGCGCGCCCTGCGTCGCGACGACGAAGCCGGCCTGGCTCAGGTTGAAATCCACCTGCACCATGATCTGGATGAGCGACACCATCGGCAGCACCACTGCCGGGTGATAAAGCTGTCGTTCGATGATCGCTCTCATGGCCTTCTCCATCGCATGACGCCGTCTGTTTCTCGCGGCGCCGTTCTGCATACCTGTTTCGATGGATGGATTGTAGAGAGCCGATAGTTAGAGATAAATGAGCCAAACGCGAAGATAGTTGTCGCCGGATTAGAACAATCCGGGTACGCGCGGCAAAGCGTTGTTTGGCCGCGCGCGAACGGTCATTCGAGCGGCGCGGCGACGAACTGCGGCAGCGCTTCGGCTCGCGCCGAAAACGCGGACAGCGCTGGGTAACGCTGCGGATCGACGAGACCCGGCAGCATGTACTGCTGGAACCGCCATGCGACGGCCAACGTGATGTCCGGCTGCATCGGCCGGTCGCCGAACAGCCAGCCGCTTGTGCTGTGGCCCTCGATTGCCTTCTCCAGATAATCGTAGGCGGCGAAAAGCTGTTTCTGCACGCGATCGATCCACGGCTGATGCCGCCGCTCGGCGGGCCGCAGATTCACTTCGTAGACGTTTTGCATCGTCTTTTCGCAAGCGGCGAGCGCGAAGCCGATCAAGCCCAGCGCCCGCGCGCGCGTGCCCGTTTCGGCGGGCATCAGGCGTTTTTCCGGCGGGCTCAGATGATCGAGATAGTCGAGGATCAGCGACGATTCGATCAGCATCGTGCCGTCACCGGCGATGAAGGTCGGCGCCTTGACCACGGGATTGACCTTCGCGAACTCGTCGAAGTGCCGGAACACCGACACGCTGCGGTGCTCGAACGGCAGGCCGAGCATGGCGAGCGAAATGGCGACGCGTCGAACGTACGGTGAATCCATCATGCCGATCAGTAGCATCCTGCTTTCTCCGTGGTGGTTGGGGCCTAGCGCCATACTGTAGACGAACGGTCCGCGTCTCGCCACGTGCGCCCGCCAGGGCGCGACGCTACGCGGGTCGCGCGGCACGGGCCGCTGGGCGGTTCATGGCGGCTTGTAGAGTTTTCCCCGCGCCATCAGCGTCCGGCACGCACGGCAAATCCATCCGTGATCGGGCGCCTCAGGAAGCGGTAGTGGCATTTGTGCATGTCGCCATCCGCTATCGCGAGTTGGCGCCTACGGATTGCATCGTCGCGATTGGTAGAGGGATTGAGGCTTATCGGGGGCTTAAGGGCCAGACGAAGCGGGGTTTTGGAAGGCGGAGTGCCCGTCGCGCCGGTTGAACGTAAGACGGGAAGCGTGCTTCGGGGAGACGCGAGCGCGCGTTGGGGAATCGTCGGGAAGTGCGTGGTGCCGACCTCGCGCCTACACATGCGCACAACATATGTTGCAGACAAAATATCCATATCAACGGTTGGCAAGTACGCGCCATCAGTATGCACTATATGCGGATCGCCCGTCCCAAATGGAGCAAATATCCCAAAAACATGGGCATCCGGCAATCTGCTACGTTTACGCCACCGTACTCGATAACTTGGCACGCCAAACTGAAAAGGGTTCTTCCGCACTATGCCGGTGACTGACGAATTGTTTCTGCAACGCTGTAAGGCGGTTCTCTTCACGATAGTCTGGATCGGCTGCGTGATCGGCTTAGTTAATTCCGTTGAAAATACGAGAGCGTTTCTAGGTTCAGCCGTTACAGCACCTGGTCGAGTCGTTGCACTAAATGCGGGCGGCAGTCACCCGCAGATCGAATTTGTAACTAGAAGAGGGGAGCGCGTTTCATATCCTCAGGGCGGGTGGATTGCTGGCTACAAGGTCGGAGACAAGGTGAACGTGCTTTATTTGGAAAGTTCACCAAGATCAAGTGCAACGATTGATCGAGTTGGTGCCGTTTGGGAATTGGCTATCTATTTTGCATTTATGTCGATTGTCATTCCATTGATTGGATTGATAAACATGACGACCAAAAAACTAAATAGAAGGAGCAAGGCGCATCGATGGAAGATTACAGAATAAGTAAATGGACATTCGATACAAGTGCCGGTCTGGGACTTGGGTTTGGCGTCTTGGCAATGTCTGGCGGAATGATATCTCTCAAAGATCCTGGGAACAAACCCCATCATTTTCATTACGGCGGCTTTGGGATTGGGTTCTCCCGTGGACTATCGCTTAAAAAGATCGAAATACCCGAATCCATTGTTCAAAACTACGTCCCGTCTGGTAGTGGTTCGCTCGCTAGCTTTCCAAGTACGGGAATTGTCTATATGACAAAAGCATTCAAGAGAACCGAGCTAACCGAAGCAGATATCTGCGGGATGGCAGCTTATGTCGAAATTGGCGGTGGCGTCGTTGCAGGATATGCCGGAACTCTGATGTTCCTTGGATTGAATCAGTCGCTTGTCCTCCCAGCGTTCGAATTCCCGCAATTCGCACATTTGCTGTACGTCGCCATCTCCCAAGCCCCTGCTGTTTTATTCATGCGGGGGGCGAGCATGGGACCACAAGCGGGCGTGGGAGTAAATGGCATGCTTGGAATGCTGCATTAAGCGATGGTAAGCGGAATTTTTGAAATTGCAGCCCAATAATTCATCTAACAGACAGGTAATAAAATGTCGCAAGATATGTTCATAAAAATCAACGGTATTGATGGTGAATCTCAAGATGTCGCACATCTAAATGAAATTGATGTGATTTCGTGGGGATGGCAAGTGGCTCAAAATTCCACCATGCTTTCAGGCTCTGGAGGCGGCGCAGGTAAAGCCACTGTATCGGATCTTTCATTTATTCATGCGTTTGATCGTGCCAGCCCGAACCTGGCTAAATATTGCTTTACTGGAAAGCATATCGATAAGGCAGTGTTGACGATGCGGAAGGCGGGGGGCGTTCCGCACGAATTTTCGAAGATAACGATGTATGACGCAGTTATTACTCACGTTTCCCCGATTGCTAATGCGGCAACTTGCCATGAGAGTGTTCGTCTATCGTTTGCAACCATGAAGCATGAATATATTGTCCAGAACTCTCTCGGAGGCAGTGGCGGAACGGTGACAGCCATGATGTATATTAAGGAAAACAGCGCCGTTAAATAGAGCGGTGTTGGCGGCGCGCTAAGCGGCTCTTCAAAGCGACTATGCGTCCGGCGGGACTGTGCCTCATGCCACTTACTGCATCTGCGAACGGACATGCGCCGCACGCTTCCATGAGCGATCGGCGCTGTTCAAACACATTGCCCCGCTGCGGGCCGTTAGGCTACCGTCCCGCCCTTGATCGGAGTGACCTCGGCTCGGCCTTGATCCGATCAAGGTAATCGCCCCACTCCTGCATCATCTCGCGGCGCTCGCGGATGAATTTCGTGAGGCTGTGCGTCGAGCTGAGGTTATCCGGTACAGCGTGCGCGAGTTGATCTTCGCCGGCTTGTGTTTCAGTTCTTCGTGCAGGATCGTGCGCACCATCGCCCGGAAACCGTGGCCGGTTTCCCAGTGCGTGTACCGTAGCCCCGCGCTATCTAGCGGGCCTTCGCGCTGAACCGTTGAAATCAGTCGGAGGATATTTGGTGCCGGGGACCGGACTCGAACCGGCAAGCTGTTAAGCGGCGGATTTTCGTCACACTACGTCTTTCGACGCCGTCTGCCTCGACCACGGTCGATAACGATCGACAACGACCCGATCGCGTCGGCAGCCACGTTCGTGCGCTGGACTATGCCTTCGCCATCGCGATGCGCGTATTGCACGCCACATCGCCTTAGGCGCCCCCCGTCTAGTCTCTACACCTTCCGGCGCGTTCCGTCCCGCCATCGGCAGGAAGAAAAACCGGCTTGGCTCGGCGTCGCCTCGAGCACGCATCGCGCGGGTCAGGGGTTTCGCCGAATTTGAAGGGTTCTGCACCGGCCGTTTCCGGCTGGGCACTCAATGCTTTAAGTCCGCTATGTTTACCAATTTCATCACCCCGGCAGGGCGGACGCGATTCTACCATCGCGCCGCACCCTGACCAAACGGGCGCATACCCGAGTTCTCCGCGCGCCGCGCGCATTCATCGACCCGTCACAAACGTTCCCGATAATCCGCCGACGAAAACGTTTACAACAGGGCCCGCCGCTCGACACAGCTTGCGCTACAGGCCACCAAGGGGAACACCGACGATGACGCCCACGATCAAGGATGTCGCCGCCCATGCGGGCTTTTCGATCGCGACCGTCTCGCGCGCGATCAACGCGCCGCACACGGTCAACCCTGTCACCCTCGAAAAAGTGCGTCAATCCATCGACGCCCTCAACTTCCGACCGAGCCCGCTCGGCCGTCAGTTGCGCGGCGAGCGCTCGCGCCTGATCGGCGTCGTGCTTCCGACGCTCGCCAATCCCGTGTTCGCGGAATGCCTGCAAGGCATCGACGAACTCGCGTCCGCACAAGGCTACCGGTTGATGCTGATGACGACGCAGTACGACGCCGACCGCGAGCGCCACGCGATCGAGACGCTGCGCGAGCAGCGCGTCGAAGGGCTGATCCTGACGGTCGCCGACGCCGACACGCACCCTCTCCTCGACGACCTCGACCGCGACGGCATGCTGTACGTGCTGATGCACAACGATACGGTGCGCCGTCCGTCCGTGTCCGTCGACAACCGGCTCGCCGCCTACGACGGCGTGCGCATGCTGATCGCGCACGGCCATCGCCGCATCCTGATGCTCGCGGGCACGCTCGCCGCGTCGGACCGTGCGCGTCTGCGCCATCTCGGTTACGTGCAGGCGATGCAGCAGGCGGGCCTCACACCCGCGCCCGCGCTCGAAATCGATTTCAACGCGGACGAGCTTGCGCCCTCCGTGCTCAACCATCTGACGACGGGCCCGAATCGCCCGACGGCCCTCTTCTGCTCGAACGATCTGCTTGCGATGGTCGTGATGCGCGGCCTGCGCCGCGCGCGCTTCGAGATGCCCAGCGACATGTCCATTCTCGGCTTCGACGGTCTCGCGATGGGCGAACTGTTGTCACCGCCGCTTGCAAGCGTCTGTGCGCCGAATCGCGAGATCGGCTGCGCCGCGTGGCGCCGGCTGATCGCGCGCCTCGACGGCACGCCGCCCGCGGGCTTTGACGACGCACTGCGCGCGCCGTCGCTGTCGCTGACCTTGCCGCACACGCTGCGCGAAGGCGCGACGATCGCCGCGATCTCCGACCTGGCGGGCACATCGCCGACTCGCAACGCTCGCTCGTTCGCGTGACGCCCAGATACGAGCACCACCGCAAGCACCATCGCGTTCAGAACAATTTCTTTTCCACCTCCGGGAGACCTGCCGTGAACCGCCGTTCCTCCATCGGTACTGCCGCGTTGCGCGTTGCGCGCGCCGCACTGGCTGCATCGTCGTTCGTGCTGACCTCATCGTTCGTGCTGACGCTGGCCACGCCATCCGTCGCGCACGCCGACGAAACCGCGATCTGCTACAACTGCCCGCCCGAATGGGCCGACTGGGCGAGCCAGATCAAGGCGATCCAGCAGAAGACGGGCATCCACGTGCCGTTCGACAACAAGAACTCCGGCCAGGCAATTGCGCAGTTGATGGCCGAACAGAAGAGCCCCGTGGCCGACGTCGTGTATCTGGGCGTGTCGTCGGCGTTCCAGGCGAAGGACAAGGGCGTGATCGCGCCGTACAAGCCCGCGCACTGGAACGACATCCCGGCGAACCTGAAGGACCCGCAAGGCTACTGGTTCGCGATCCATTCGGGCACGCTCGGCTTCTTCGTCAACAAGGACGCGCTCGAAGGCAAGCCTGTGCCGCGCTCGTGGGCCGACCTGCTCAAGCCCGAGTACAAGGGGATGATCGGCTACCTCGATCCGTCGAGCGCGTTCGTCGGCTATGCGGGCGCCGTGGCCGTGAATCAGGCGCTCGGCGGCAGCTTCGACAACTTCAGGCCGGGCCTCGACTGGTTCGCGAAGCTGAAGGCCAACCAGCCGATCGTGCCGAAGCAGACGGCCTACGCGCGCGTGCTGTCGGGTGAAATCCCCATCCTGCTCGACTACGACTTCGACGCGTATCGCGCGAAGTACAAGGATCACGCGAACGTCGAGTTCGTGATTCCGAAGGAAGGCACGATCGAAGTGCCGTATGTGATGAGCCTCGTGAAGGGCGCGCCGCACGATGCGAACGGCAAGAAGGTGCTCGACTTCGTGCTGTCGGACGAAGGCCAGAAGCTGTGGGCGAGCGCGTATCTGCGCCCTGTGCGCGCGAACGCGATGAGCGCCGACGCCGCCGCGAAGTTCCTGCCCGCGAGCGACTATGCGCGCGCGCGTGCCGTCGACTTCGCGAAGATGGCCGAGAAGCAGCAGGCGTTCGGCGAGCAGTATCTGCACGTGATGCATTGAACGACATCACGTTCCCGCTGCGCTGGCGCATCGCGTTGATCGCGCCGGCGCTCGCGGTGTTCATCGCGTTCTGGCTGCTGCCGATGACGGCGCTCGTGCAGGTGAGCGCCGACGGTCATCTGCTGAAGACCTACGGCGCGATGCTCGCGAACGCGCGCTACATGAAGAGCCTGTTCGCGACGGTCGTCCTGTCGGCTGCCGTGACGGCGACGACGCTCGCGCTATCGGTAATCTCGGGCCTTCTGCTCGCGCGCCGCGAGTTTCCGGCCAAGCGCGTGCTGCTCGCGCTGCTGACGTTTCCGCTTGCGTTCCCCGGTGTCGTCGTCGGCTTCATGGTGATCATGCTGGCGGGCCGCCAGGGCCTGATCGGCGCGCTGTCGCTGAAGCTCACTGGCGACAAGTGGGTGTTCGCGTATTCGATGACGGGGCTCTTTCTCGGCTATCTGTACTTTTCGATTCCGCGCGTGATCGTGACGGTGATGGCATCGGCGACGAAGCTCGATGCGTCGCTCGAAGAGGCCGCGCGCTCGCTCGGCGCGTCGCCGTGGCGGATCATGCGCGACATCGTGCTGCCCGCGCTGTCGCCGGGGCTGATCTCGGCGGGCGCCGTGTGCTTCGCGACGGCGATGGGCGCGTTCGGCACGGCATTCACGCTCGCCACCGACATCGACGTGCTGCCGATGACCATCTACACCGAGTTCACGCTGAACGCGAACATGGTGACGGCGGCGGGTCTGTCGATCGTGCTCGGCATCGTCACGTGGGTCGTGCTGTATGCGGCGCGCAGCGTCAGCGGCTCGGCCGTTGCGGCAACGGCCTGATCCTCTTTGATGTCCGATGAAGACACTCGCATGAACACCGTTGCCCACGCTACCGACACGCCGCCTGCAAGCCGCAGGCGCGCGCTCGCCCTGCCCTCGCTGCGCGCATGGCTCGCGGCGGGCCAATGGCTCGTAACGCTGCTCTTGTGCGCGTTCCTGATCGTGCCCGTCGTGATGTCGATACTCGCGGGGCTCACGGTCAACTACTTTCAGGGCATCGCGAGCGGCCTCACGCTGCGCTGGCTCGGCGAAGTGTGGACGCAGTATCACGCGTCCGTGTTCCTGTCGCTCGAAGTCGCGCTCGCGACGCTCGTCATCACGCTGCTGACGGGCGTGCCCGCAGGCTACGTGCTCGCGCGCAGCGAGACGCGCCTCTCGCGCATCATCGAAGAATTTCTCGTGCTGCCGATCGCACTACCCGGTCTCGCGTCGGCACTGGCGCTGCTCGTCGTGTATGGCGGATTCACGATGTTTCGCACGAGCGTCGCGTTCATCGTCGTCGGGCATGTGGTGTTCACGCTGCCGTTCATGGTGCGCGCCGTCGCGGCCGTGTGCGCGGGCTCGGGATTGCGCACGCTCGAAGAAGGCGCCGCGAGCCTCGGCGCCGGCTTCTTCCAGCGCTTCGTGACGATCGTGCTGCCGAACGTGCGGCCCGGCATCGTCGCGGGCGCGCTCGCCGTCGTCACGCTGTCGATCGGCGAATTCAACCTCACGTGGATGCTGCACACGCCCGAAACGAAAACACTGCCGGTCGGCCTCGCCGATACGTATGCGTCGCTGCGCATCGAGATCGGCAGCGCGTACACCATTCTCTTTTTCATCATGACAATGCCGCTGCTCGTCGCGATGCAATGGCTCGGCGTCGATGCGACGGGCCAACGCAGCATCAGGCAGAAGGCGAAGCAGAAAAACGCGAGCGTCACCGATACGCAAGCGGGCGCACCGGACCAGCCATGAAACTCGACTCCATTCCCATCACGCTGACACGCTGCGCGAAGACGTTTCGCGGCACGCGCGTGCTCGAACCGCTCGATCTCTCCATCGGCGCGGGCGAAACGCTGGTGCTGCTCGGCCCGTCTGGTTGCGGCAAGACGACGACGCTGCGCATGATCGCAGGGCTCGAACGGCCGGATGCAGGGGGCCGTGTCGCATTCGGCGATGAAGACGTGACCGCGCTGCCCATCGAGAAGCGCCAGGTCGGCATGGTGTTTCAGAGCTATGCGCTCTTTCCGAATCTGACCGTGCGCGGCAATATCGGCTATGGTCTGAAGATCAAGCGCGTCAATGCGAACGTGGCGCGCCAGCGCGTCGACGAACTGCTCGCGATGATGCGTCTCACCGATCACGCGGACAAGCCGATCGATCAGCTGTCGGGCGGCCAGCGCCAGCGCGTCGCGCTGGCGCGCGCGCTCGCGCCGCAGCCGCGCGTGCTGCTGCTCGACGAACCTCTTACGGCACTCGACGCAAGGCTGCGCGACACGCTGCGCAGCGAGATGAATGCGCTGTTGCGCGAACTCGGCATTACGACGGTGTACGTAACGCACGATCAGGCGGAAGCGATGGAACTGGGCGACCGCATCGTCGTGATGAGTGCGGGACGCATCGAGCAGATCGGCACGCCGCGCGACATCTACTACCGTCCCGCGAACCGCAACGTCGCGCAGTTTGTCGGCACGATCAACCGCGTGTCGGGCGAAGCGCGCGACGGCATGCTCGCGACGACGGGCGGCATGATCCCGCTGCCGCCGATGCACGCGACGCGCGCGCCGCAGATCGCGAACCACGGCGACGAAGTGTTCTTCCGCCCCGAAGACGCGTGGCTCGCCGATCCGCAGAGCGCGCAATTGCGCGGCACCGTCGACGCTTCCGCGTTTCTCGGCGAACGCACGCGTCTGACGATCCGCGATGCGGCACCCGATGCGCTGATCGTCGATGTGCCGGGCCGCGTTGAGTTGGCACGCGGTACGCGCGTCGGCATTTCGATCGCGCAGGAGGCGCTGATTGCGCTATCGTGAACATGCCTGCTCGACGCGCAACCCCACGCGCGCCGCTACTGAATACCGTTGCCGAGGATGACTCATGCTGCTAGCCCAGATCAGCGATCTGCACATCAAACGCCCCGGCGCGCTCGCCTACCGGCGCGTCGACACGGCCGCGTATCTGGCACGCTGCATCGAGCGCCTGAACGCGCTCGATCCGCGTCCCGACGCCGTCGTGATGACGGGCGATCTCGTCGACCAGGGCGAACCTGAACAGTACGCGCATCTGAAGTCGCTGCTTGCGACGCTCGAGATTCCGTATTACCTGCTGGTCGGCAACCACGATGACCGCGAGGCGCTGCGCGACGCGTTCAGCGAACGCGAAGAATTGCGGACGGGCGGCGAGTTCGTGCAATACGCCGTCGATATCGGCCCCAAGCGCGGTCCGCTGCGCCTGATCGCGCTCGACTCGATGGTGCCGGGCGAAAGCGCGGGGCTACTGTGCGACGTGCGCCTCGCGTGGCTCGAAGAACAGCTCGACGCGGCACGCGGCAAGCCCGTGATCGTCGCGCTGCATCATCCGCCGTTCGTGACGGGCATCGGCCATATGGACGCGCTGCGGCTCGAGCCGACATCGGCGGACAAGTTCGCGGCACTCGTTGCGCGTCATCCGAACGTCGAGCGCGTGATCTGCGGACACGTGCATCGCCCGATGTTCGTGCGCTTCGGCGGCACGATCGCTTCAGCCGTGCCCGCGCCCGCGCACCAGGTGGCGCTCGATCTGCGCGACGACGCGCCGTCGGCGTTCATGATGGAGCCGCCTGCGTTCGCGCTGCACCGCTATGACAGCGTGAACGGACTGATCACGCATCATGCGTATGTCGATGCGGCAGATGGGCCGTATCCGTTTTATGAGCCGGAAGGGACGTTGATCGATTGAGGGGCGTGCGTTCGCGGGCGGAACGCCTCCAGCAAATTCCGCCCCGCTCCGGTATGATCGGCACGCTCGACTCTCTCTTGCGCCGGCGGCTTGCCGGCCGCCGCAACATGTCCACATCCTCCTCCGACACCGTCACGTCCGAACGCTCGCTGCACGGCCTTTTGCTGCTGCTTGCGACGATCGCGGGCGTCTCCGTCGCGAACATCTACTACAACCAGCCGCTGCTCGACGACTTCCGCAAGTCGTTTCCGCAGAGCGCAGCGTGGATCGGCGTGGTGCCGTCGATGACGCAACTCGGCTACGCCGCAGGCATGCTGCTGCTCGCGCCGCTCGGCGACCGCTTCGATCGACGCAGGCTGATCCTGCTGCAGATCGCGGGCATGTGCATCGCGTTGCTGTTCGCGGCCGCCGCGCCGAATCTCGTCGTGCTCGTGTTCGCAAGCCTCGCGATCGGCGTGCTTGCAACGATCGCGCAGCAAGCGGTGCCGTTTTCCGCCGAGCTCGCGCCGCCCTCGGGCCGCGGCCAGGCCGTCGGCACGGTGATGAGCGGCCTGCTGCTCGGCATTCTGCTCGCGCGCACGGCAGCCGGTTTCGTCGGCCAGTACTTCGGCTGGCGCGCGGTCTTCGGCGCGTCGATCATCGCGCTGATCGCGCTCGCGGCCGTCATCATCTCGAAGCTGCCACACAGCAAGCCAACCTCGACGCTTGCATACGGCAAGCTGATCGGCTCGATGTGGCATCTCGTCATCGAGTTGCGCGGCCTGCGTGAAGCGTCGCTGACGGGCGCGGCGCTTTTCGCCGCGTTCAGCCTCTTCTGGTCGACGCTGGCGCTGCTGCTGGCGGGCGCGCCGTTTCACTACGGGCCGCAAGCAGCGGGGCTCTTCGGGATCGTCGGCGCGGCGGGCGCGATGGCCGCGCCGCTCGCGGGCAAGTTCGCCGACCGGCGCGGGCCGCGCGCGATCGTTTCGCTGTCGATCGCGCTGGCGGCCATCTCGTTCGTCGTGTTCGCGCTGTCGGGCACGAGCCTCATCGGCCTCGTGATCGGCGTGATCGTGCTCGACATCGGCGTGCAGGCCGCGCAGATCTCGAACCAGTCGCGCATCTACGCGCTCAAGCCCGAAGCGCGCAGCCGCGTCAACACGGTGTTCATGGTCTGCTATTTCATCGGCGGCGCGGCGGGGTCGGCGGTCGGCGCGTTCGTGTGGCCGCTGTTCGGATGGGTCGGCGTGAGCATCGCCGGCTTGCTGTTCACGGCCGCTGCCGGGTTCAATCACATGCGCGGCCGCCCCGAGTCGATGGCGGCTTCCGGCACGGCCGAGTGAACTCTGCTGTCGCCGGCTAGCGTTCCGTTATCGTTTGTCGCCAGCAGCCACTGCGGAAGCAGCGTCACGCTAGCGCTCATCGAGACGCGCCTGCGCATACTCGTGCAGCGCGTCAATCACGCGATCGAATTCGAACGACTTGTCGTAGAAGTGCCGCACGCCGTATTGCTCGCATCGCTCGCGATAGGCAGGCAGCGCATGATTGGTCAGCACGGCGGCGAAAGTCGAGTCGATCAGCCCTTCCTTCTGCATGTACGCGAGCACGGGCACGCTCGATCCGCCCTTCAGTTGCAGATCGACGAGCACGGCGTCGAACGCTTCGCCGTCCAGCAGCGCAATCGCCTCGTCGGCGGACTCGGCCTGCGCGGCCACCTGCATCACGCCCGACGCGTCGATCGCCTCGACGATGCTGCGGCGAATCAGCGGCGAATCCTCGATCAGCAGCACACGCAGCGGCGCGTGGCCGGATTCGTTGTGTGCAGTGGCGGAGTCGGCGTTCATCGGTGGCGTTCCATGCTCTCAGTTCATCGCGGCTTCATTCGATCAGTCCGTTCTTGATCGCGTAGTAGGTCATGTCCGCGTTATTCGTCATGTGCATCTTGTCGAGCACGCGCGCGCGATACGTGCTGACCGTCTTCACGGACAGGTTCAACTCTTCGGCGATATCGGTCGGAATCCGCCCGGACGCGAGCTTGCAGAAAATCTGGAACTCGCGCTCGGACAGCAGTTCGTGCGGATGCGCGGCGGCGGGCCGGTCGAGACTGTTCGCGAGCGTATCGGCAATGGCCTCCGACAGATAGCGGTGCCCACGCGCCACCGAACGTATCGCGCGCACGATCTCGTCGGGCTCGCAGTCCTTGTTCAGATAGCCGTTCGCGCCCGCGCGCAACAGGTTGATCGCGTACAGGCTCTCGGGATAGCCTGAAAGGATCAGCACGCCCTGCTCCGGGCGCACCTGGCGGATCACGCGCAACGTGTCGATGCCATTCTTGTCGGGCATCGCGATATCGAGCAGCACGACGTCGAACGGCTGCTCGCGCACGAGGCGAATCGTCTCGTCGCCCGTCGACGCTTCCGCTGCGACGCACATGTCCGGCTCGTCGGCGACGAACTGTCTGAACCCGCCTCTGACGATCGCGTGATCGTCGGCTATCAACACTCGAATCATCATTCGCTGTCCATCCAGCTATGCACGCGGTTGCCCACGTAGATGTCCATGCAGCGCGACACACGGGAACACGGCGCAAGGGCACGAGCCGCGTGCGCGCGATGCGCTCGCGCTACCCGCGGCCCGCCAGCAGATCGACCATGTCGTCCGCGTGCTCTTCCTCGACGGAGAGAATCTCCTCGAAGATTCGGCGCGTCGTGACATCGCCGTCGCCGAGGTAGCGGACGATCTCGCGATACGTATCGATCGCGATGCGTTCCGCGACCAGGTTCTCGCGGATCATGTCGGTCAGGTCCGTGCCTTCCTTGTATTCGGAGTGCGAGCGCGCCGTCAGGCTGTCGGGCGCGAAATCGGGTTCGCCGCCCAGTTGCACGATGCGCGCGGCGAGCTGGTCGGCATGCTCCTGCTCTTGCGTCGCATGCTCCAGGAACTCCTGCGCGACGGCTTCCGAATTGATGCCCTTCGCCATGAAATAGTGACGCTTGTAGCGCAGCGTGCAGATCAACTCCGTCGCGAGCGCGCCGTTCAGCAGCTTGAGCACCGTCTCGCGGTCCGCGCCATAGCTTTGCGTGACGGGGCCTTCATCCATGTCCTTGCGGGCCTGCTCGCGAATTTTCTGGAGGTCCATCACGAACTCGCCTTTCGATGACTTCGACATTGACTGACTCCTTGTACGGGTATCGTGGGAAATGCGCGCCGGGCCGACGTCTGCGATGCGCTGCAGCGGCCCGTGCGCGTTGGGGAAGTGATGCCAGGGCTACGCTCGGAACACGCCAAGCAGCAGCGTGACGACGAACACAACCAAGAAGATGTAGAACAGAATCTTCGCGATTTCGGCGGCGCCGGCGGCAATGCCGGTGAAGCCGAATATGGCGGCGATGATCGCGATCACGAAGAAAACGAGTGCGTAGTGCAGCATGACGACGCTCCTTCCTGTTTAAGCGATGTTGTTATTGCGGTCCGACGAGTGGTGCGTGCTTCTCTTTGCTGTTGCGTTGAATCGGGCCGGGCTTCGCTAATCGATCATCTTTTTCGTGACGATGAAGCCGAGCACGAGAAACACGACACACAGGATCAGGAACACCACGAACAGGAACTTCGCGATGGCCGCCGCGCCCGCCGCAATGCCCGTGAAGCCGAGCAGTCCCGCGATCACGGCAATCACGGCGAAGAACAACGCCCACTTCAGCATGGTGGCAACCTCCCTCGATAAACGATCGCTAACACCTATCGTAGGGAGCACGTTGCGTACCCGCATTCGGAGGCCCGCTGTTTTTCATGTGGGAATCCGCCGACATCGGCTTTCGGCGTACGGGCCGTGCGCATTGCGGGTAGCAGAAGCGGGAACGCCAAAGCGCCGGCGACGCTACACTGTCGATGACGGGATCTCATGGAGACAGCGGTGTCGGGCGTAGCCGAAGCGGGACTCACGACAAGGCTGACTGACTGGATGCGCACGCGCAGCTGGGCCATCGCGATGACGGTCGCGATCGTCATCACGTGTGGCGGCCTCGTCATTCTGGAGACGGCGCGGCAGCGCATCGCATCGGAATACGAAGCGGCGCTCGAAGCACGCAGCGCGACCGTGCAACTGAGCGATCTCGACCGTCATCTCGCGCAGATGAGCGCGCACGAGAGCCGCTATCTTCTGACCAGCAGCGATAGCGACGCGCGCAGCTACTGCGCAAGCGCGATCGACATCCGCCGCGCCGTCGGCTCGCTCGACAGCTATTTCAGGCGCGCCGCGGACAGCGCCGAGCTCGCCAGCTTCACGCAGATCGCCGCGCTGATCGACGAACGCATCGGCGGCGGCGCGCGGGCGATGCAACGCGCTGCGCCTCATCCACTCGATCTCTCGGCGTGCGGCACTGTGGATGCCGAAGGCGCCGTCGATGCGTCGCTCGTGACGAGCACGCTGGCCTTGCTGCGCGACAACGAAGAGCGCCGCGCGCAACGCGCGCTCGACGCGAGCCGCGCCGATCAGCGCGTGTCCACCTTCGCCGCAGCGGGACTGTCGGCGCTCAACATCGTGTTGTTCATCCTGCTGTTTCGCAATCTCGGCATTCAGATCGACAGTCAGGCGCGCGTGCAGAAGCAGTTAATCACGCAGCAGGAAGAACTCGATCAGCTCGTCAACGAACGCACGCGACAGCTCGAAGCACTCGGCTGGCACCTGCAGGCCGTCAGCGAAAACGAAAAGACGCAGCTTGCGCGCGAACTGCACGACGAACTCGGCGCGATCCTCACGGCGAGCAAGATGGACGTCGCGTGGGCAAGGCGCAAGCTGCAGGACGCCGATCCCGTCATCGCGGAGAAACTGGCGCGCGCGCTTGCGACGCTCGATCAGGGCATCGCGTTGAAGCGCCGCATCATCGAGGACATGCGGCCAACCGTGCTCGCGAACTTCGGGCTCGTCACCGCGCTGCGGACGCTCGCCGACGAAGCCGCGCAGCGCAACGGCTGGCTGCTCGACCTGCAACTGCCCGCCGACGAGATCCAGCTCGACGAACAGACCGAGATCGCGCTCTTTCGCGTCGCGCAGGAGTCGCTGACCAACGCGGCCAAATACGCGCGCGCGACGCAGGTCACGATCGTCCTGACCGCGGGCGACGGCGAAGTGTCGCTGCACATCGCGGACAACGGCATCGGCATCCTGCCCGCGGACCTGAAGCGCACGCATACGCATGGGCTGATGGGCATGCGTCAGCGGGTGGCCGCGCGCGGCGGGCGCTTCGATATCCGGCGCGGCGATTTGCGCGGCACCGATATCCGCGTCGTGCTGCCCGTCGCGAACGTCGGCACAGCGCAGACACAGGATGCGGCTCGCACGGACACGCCGGCGGGACATGCAAGCTTTGAAGACGGCTGACGCACTGCGCTCGTGATGCATCGCGTCAGCGCCTCGCTAGCGCCCGGCTGCGTAGGACTACGCCGACACGAAATTCGTCGCGAGACTGACAGCAGCACGGGCGTGCGTCCCTTACCATGGAATCAGACCGGCTCGGCTGGTGTGATGCCCCGGTCGACAACAACGCGCGCACGCCTGGCACGGCCGGTTGTCGAATCGGCACAGGCCGGCAAGCGCGAATCGACCGACGCGTTCGCGCGTGCACCTCGACGCGTTCCTGCGCGTACCTGATAGGGAGAGAGAACCCATGACTCGACGACTCATCGCACTCTTGTTGCTCGCCGGCACGGCGACGCTCGCGGCCTGCAATACCGTCGCCGGCGCAGGCCAGGACATCTCGAAGGGTGGCCACGCGATCACGAACTCAGCGGAGAAGCATTCGGATTAAACGCGCTGCCCCACGCTGCGCGCGGCGCAACCGCACGACAGCACAACAAACGGAACGGCGGCTCATTCGCATGAGCCGCCGTGCTGTTTTTGCTTCTATCGCTTCGTCAAAGGCGCGCTGTGTCCGTTGAACCACCGTTGATCTACTGGCCGTTCAACGTGTTCGTCAGCTCGAGCGCCGGCTGCGACGTGTTCCCTCCTTGCGCCACCAGCAGGTGAATCTGATTCGGCAGCAACTGGGTCACTGCGCCGCCGATGGGCACGGACGTCACCAGCCAGTCCGCGTTGTTCGCGAGATCGAACGTGCTCGACTGGAAGATCGCCGTCTTGGTGCCCGCCGGCGTCGCGATCAGCACGTATGAGCCGCCCGATACGTAGATCGAGTCCTGGCGGCTTGGCGGCACCGCGTTCTTGAACGACACGCCCGCCATCGACGGGCTCACGTTCGCAATGTTGGTGCTGTTCGACGGCACCAGATACAGGTCGAGATTGCTCGCATTCACCGATGCGTTGAATGCCCGCACGCGCGCGCTGTTCGACAGCAGCCCCTTGTCGAACGGATCATCGATCAGGCCCATGTCCGCCCCCGTCGAGCCGGGCACGGCAATCACCGTGTATTCGTGGCCTTTCGCGACATCGGGGAAAGAGCCGCTCGCGAGCGGCGTCGTCGTGCCCGTCAGCGCATACGCAACCGACGTCTGCCCCGTGTTGATGTTCGCGAAGTTCGTCACGTTCTTGTACGAAATGCCCTTCTGCAACGCGCCGCCGTTCACGAGAAAGTCGACGGTCGGCCCGCTCGGAATCGCGTGCACGAAATGGATCAACGGGTTCTGCAAGCCGACTTCCTTGCCGACATCGCTGGAGCCGCCTCCGCACGCCGTCATCAGCGCAGCCGCGCCCGCCAGCGCGGCCATGGTCCGGATAACCTTCATTTGCCACCTCTCCCTGATTGGGTTTGATCCCGTTGATCCGTGGCTTGCCGCCTGCGCCGATGCGGCCATTCGTTGACGACGCTGCCGTGTCGTTGGCGTCCTCGTTTGGTATCGCTGCAGTGTCGCCGTTGTTCACCGATGCCGCGCGCCGGCGCGTTCGCCATTGCGGCGCGCCCGCTTGTCCCGGAGGCCGGACAGTGCGTTACGCTCGCACGCCGGCATCGATTGGACGAATATCGTTAGCAATCGCCGTGCCGCACCGCTTATTGCTCGCGGCGGGCGAATAAAGGATCTGGCGCTTTGTGGAGTGCGAGGCGACTGGAATTTTTCTCAGGGCTTGGCGTGCTCCGGCGTGTGTGGCTCATGCGCGATCCATCTTTACATGGTGCCTTGCACGTCTTACCCGAGGCACTTGCCGGAACCTCGTGCGTTGCCGGCGTGCGCTTGCCACGGCTGCATGGCGTGGCGCGCGCGTCACATGACGTCGCGCGCCGTTTTACGCCGCGCCGCTTCGGGCCGTCCCGCGCCGCCGGTAGTCGAACCAGAACGACAGGCCGACGCTCGCCAGAATCACGGCCGTCGCGATGACCGTCGAGCGCGTCACCGGCTCGCCGAGCAGCAGCGCGCCCAGCGCCACGGCGACGACAGGGTTCACATACATGCAGCTGCTCGCGATGATCGGGCTCGTATGGCGGATCAGAAAGCCGTACGCGACGTAGGCGGCCATCGTGCCGATCAGCATCAGATACACGAACGCCAGCACGGGCAGGAAGTGAATGTCCATCATCCGCTCGCCGGACAGCCACGCGACCATCGTCGACATCGCGCCGCCGAGGCCGATCTGCAGCGCGGTCGACAGAAAGAGATCGGACGGCAGCTTCAGGCGCGACGCGAGATGTGCGCCGCCCGCCCAGAAGAGCGCGCCGCACAGAATCGCGAGACTGCCGCCCGCCGAGCCCGCCGTCTGGTCGCCGTGACTGAGGATCGCGATGCCGACGAGCCCCAGCCCGACGGCGAACCATTCGACCCTCGCGATCTTGCGCCCCGCGATCGCCGCGATGACGGTCGCGAAGAGCGGCACGGTCGCGACCATCACGGCCGCCGTGCCGGTGCCGACGGTGCGCATCCCGTACGCGAGCATGCCGCTCGACAGCCCGACGAGCATCGTGCCGACGAGGCCCGCATTGCGGATTTCCGCGACGGGCGGCCAGACGGGCTTGCGCCGCATCGCGAAGATGAAGAGCCCAACGCCCGCGAAGAAGTTGCGCAGTCCCGACATCAGCAGCGGCGGGAACGAGCCGAGCGCAACGTGCACGGCCAGATAGGTCGAGCCCCAGACGATATAGACGACGCCGAGCGCGAGCGCAATCTGGCCACCGTGGGACTGAGGCAGGCGAAACGGAAAACGGTCGGGGAGATTCAGCGCCACGTTCAACCCGCCCATGCCGGTGATGGCGCCACAGCCCCGCAGAACAGCCACGAACAGGACGGCGGACGCCGCGTCAGCGACACGGCATGAAGGGCAAAGCGGGCGGGCATGGCAGTAGAACGGTAAGCGGCAGTCGAAAGCCGTCGATCGGCAATGGAAGCACCATTTCAATGGCGCGAATTGATGGCCTTCGTGATGCGGAATGCATCGGCAGCGGCCAACGGGCGCGAGCAGACGCGCCGCCGTGCATTATGCAGTATCCGGACGACCCTTCGGCAAGAGAATCGTAACTTTCGTTGCAAGCGAGACGAAACCGGTAATCGAAAGAACGCGAGTGCTTTGCGCGACGGTTTATTCCGCTTTGTCCACGTGCCGAAGGCCGATATGGAAACGACACGGGCGGCATCCGTCGCCGCCCGTGTGATGTCGAGCATGCCGCGATGCGCGCTCAGTCGTAGCTCACCACCACCGTCGCCGCGCTTTCACTCACTGCACCGCTCGCGATCGACAGCGTGCCGCCCGCCCGACTCATGCTGAATTGCGCGCCCGTCTGCGGCGCGTCGCGCTTTGCGTTGTCAATGAAACGCGTGGTCAACGTGCGCGGAGCCGTGACGCCCGATGCCGTGTTGACCAGCACGTAGACATGCGCTGTCGTCGACGTATGCGGCGCGGGCGTGAACTTCACATCGACCGTCGACGCACTCCTATTTGACGGCATATCAGTACGGAATCCTTGAGAATGTTCTGATACGGAAGTCGCGATACCGTACGACGGCGCAACGATCGCGCCTGTGAACGTGATGGTCCCGCCCGTGGAAAACTGCGCGGCAGCGGCCGCCAGCGGCGCGGCCAGCCCTGCCGCGACAACGCATACGCCGAGCAGATCGACTGCCAGCCTCGATGTTTTCATTGCACTCTCCGTTTGAATTGATTTTTGTTAGGCAGACTGATCAATTGCCCGCCGTGAACCAGTCTAACGGCTCGCTTCGGGCAATCTTGAATATGGGCGATGGAAATTTGCCCGGGGATGAGGTCTTTCCCGTATTTATGAGATTAGAGACTGATTCGATGCGTGCCGCGCACGCGTAGCATGAACCCGGCGAAAGCCGGGCGTGGCGCGGCTTTCAGCTGATCGAAAGCCTTGCGCTTTTGCACGCGTCGACAATTTTTGAGATGTGTTGCCAAACCCCGCCCCGCCAGGTTATCGTGTGCGCTGCTAACGCGGGGGTCCTGCGTTGTGCGTCGCCGGGGAGCAAAACGGGGGGCGTACGGCGTGGGTGAGAAATACCCTTTGAACCTGATCTGGATAATGCCAGCGCAGGGAAGCGTTCGGGCTCGCCGCTTCACCTGATGTATCACCCTCCTCGCGCGAACCCGGCCAACTTCCCCTCCATCTCGTTCTCCTGCGTAGCTGTGTTGCCCCACGTTGAGACAGGAGAGATGCATGAACGCCAACCCGAAATTCATTTCCGCGAACGCGCACGTCGACGAGGCCGCCGTTGCGCCGCTGCCGAACTCGCGCAAGGTCTACGTGACCGGCTCGCAACCCGATATCCGCGTGCCGATGCGTGAGATCACGCAGTCGGACACGCCGACGGGCTTCGGCGGCGAAAAGAATCCGCCCATCTACGTGTACGACACGTCGGGCCCGTACACCGACCCGGACGCGAAGATCGACATCCGCGCGGGCCTGCCCGCGCTGCGCCAGCGCTGGATCGAAGCGCGCGGCGACACGGAATCGCTGAAAGGCCTGTCGAGCGAATACGGCCGCGAGCGCGCCGCCGATCCCGCGACCGCGCAACTTCGCTTTCCCGGCCTGCATCGCACGCCGCGCCGCGCTATCGCTGGCAAGAACGTGTCGCAGATGCACTACGCGAAGCAGGGCATCATCACGCCGGAAATGGAATACATCGCGATCCGCGAAAACCAGCGCCGCGCCGAGTATCTGGAAAGCCTGAAGGCGAGCGGCCCGAACGGCGCGAAGCTCGCGCAGATGATGGGCCGCCAGCATCCCGGCCAGGCGTTCGGGGCCGCCGCATTCGGCGCGAACGCGCTGAAGGAGATCACGCCGGAATTCGTGCGCGAAGAAATCGCGCGTGGCCGCGCGATCATCCCCGCGAACATCAATCACCCGGAAAGCGAGCCGATGATCATCGGCCGCAACTTCCTCGTGAAGGTCAACGCGAATATCGGCAACTCGGCCGTGACGTCGTCGATCGGCGAGGAAGTCGACAAGATGACCTGGGCGATCCGCTGGGGCGGCGACACGGTGATGGACCTGTCGACGGGCAAGCACATCCACGAGACGCGCGAATGGATCATCCGCAATTCGCCCGTCCCGATCGGCACGGTGCCCATCTATCAGGCGCTCGAAAAGGTCAACGGCAAGGCCGAGGACCTTACGTGGGAAATCTTCCGCGACACGCTGATCGAGCAGGCCGAACAGGGCGTCGACTACTTCACGATCCATGCGGGCGTGCGTCTGCAGTACGTGCCGCTCACCGCGAACCGGATGACGGGCATCGTGTCGCGCGGCGGCTCGATCATGGCGAAGTGGTGTCTCGCGCATCACAAGGAGAGCTTCCTGTACGAGCACTTCGAAGACATCTGCGAAATCATGAAGGCGTACGACGTGAGCTTCTCGCTCGGCGACGGCCTGCGTCCCGGCTCGATCTACGATGCGAACGACGAAGCGCAGCTCGGCGAACTGAAGACGCTCGGCGAGCTGACGCAGATCGCGTGGAAGCATGACGTGCAGACGATGATCGAAGGCCCGGGCCACGTCCCGATGCAGTTGATCAAGGAGAACATGGACCTGCAGCTGGACTGGTGCGACGAAGCGCCGTTCTACACGCTCGGGCCGCTGACGACGGACATCGCGCCGGGCTACGACCACATCACGTCGGGCATCGGCGCGGCGATGATCGGCTGGTTCGGCACGGCGATGCTCTGCTACGTGACGCCGAAGGAACACCTCGGCCTGCCGAACAAGGACGACGTGAAGACGGGCATCATCACGTACAAGCTCGCCGCGCACGCCGCCGATCTGGCGAAGGGCCATCCGGGCGCGCAGGTGCGCGACAACGCGCTGTCGAAGGCGCGCTTCGAGTTCCGCTGGGAAGACCAGTTCAACCTCGGCCTCGATCCCGACAAGGCACGCGAATTCCACGACGAGACCTTGCCGAAGGACTCGGCGAAGGTCGCTCACTTCTGCTCGATGTGCGGCCCGCACTTCTGCTCGATGAAGATCACGCAGGACGTGCGCGACTACGCGGCGAAGGAAGGCATGAGCGACAGCGACGCGCTGAAGAAAGGCATGGAAGTGAAGGCCGTCGAGTTCATGAAGAGCGGCGCGGAGATCTATCAGCGGCAGTAGCCGCGCGCTGCCTTCAGCGCAGCAGCTGTGGGGCGCCGCGTCGCGGCGCTTCCCGGAGAGCAAAGCCCGCCTCGTCGACGGCGGGCTTTTTTTCGTCCGTTCTTATCGCGCGCTGCTGCGCCGCCTGTTCTTCATACGGGCGCGGCGGCGTAGGGAAGTTCCATGCGTCAAGGGGCCACCAGCGAGGGAAAACATTTGGGGAAACATTTGATTACGAAACGGACACTTTGCTGACAAGCCCATACAAACAGAAACGGCACGCGGCGATACCATCGAATCCAACGAATCAACTGGGCGGGAGCGCAACTTGCGTGTCCCGTCGATAGAAGAGAAGGAGTCGCAATCATGAGAACGTTCCATCGAATCGGTGCACTGGCCACGCTGGTAGCCGTGGTGGCGAGTCTTTCCGCATGCGACGGCATGACCCGGCGACAACGCGATACCGCGATCGGCGCGGGCGTGGGCGGCGCAGCAGGCGCGGTGATCGGCGGCAACGCGCTGTCGACGCTGGGTGGCGCGGCCGTCGGCGGCGTGATCGGCAACCAGGTCGGCAAATAAGCCGCACGCGCTCGGCAGGACTGTATCGAACCTGAGCGTTTAGCTGGCGTGCCATCGCGATCGGTTGGCCCCAGCGAAGCGTGATCCGGAATACGACAAATCGCCATCGAAGGCGATGCGGGCAAACGGCCTCGAACCCACGCATCTGCTTTACGCGTGACGCTCGAAAGCCGAAGGGAGATGGACAGAGTCCGGCGCGCACGTACGCGCCGGACATGTCCTGCAACACGCTCGCGGTGAAATACGCCGTTACCACTTTGTGACGTGCAGCATGTAGCCCTGACGTAAGCTCAATAGATAAAGCGCGCGCCGCCTGTGATGCCGCGCAATAACGAGGAGCACGTCATGAAACCGCTCGATGCAACGTTGCGTGTCGGCAGCGCCGTTGCAGTGCTGGCGTTGTCCGGGGCGCTGTCCGGCTGTTACTACTACGCACCGTACGGCTACTACCCGGGCTACGGGTATTACCCCGCGTATCCCCCCTATTCCACTGTTCCGACGGCAGCCACGCTGTCCGACATCCCCGTTTCCCCTGGCGACGCATCGCAGGCGCCGGCACCGGCGCAGTTCGCGATGCCCGACGGCTCGTTGCCCGACGCGCCGCCGCCCGCCTATGACGTCGCGCCGGCTTCCGTCTATGGCGCGCCTGCGTACTATCCGATCGCGTATCCGTATGCGTATCCGTATGCCTATCCGTACCCCTACCCGTACTACGGATACGGCTACGGCTGGCCGGGCTATTGGTGGCCGTCGGTGTCGCTCAGCTTCGCGTACTGGGGAGGATGTTGCGGCCACGGTCATTACGGCTACTGGGGGCATCACGGCTATTGGGGCGGTCATGGATACTGGGGCGGCAGTCACGGCGGCTGGGGCGGCGGCCATGGGTCCTGGGGCGGCATGCGCGCTGGCTGGGGCGGTGGCGGCGGCCACTATTGGGGCGGCGGTGGCGGACACGGCCGTTCGCACTGAGCGGCGCGCGCCGTCCCGCGCGCCGATGGCGGTTTGCGCAGCGCCGAAAGCACAGCAGACCGCGCCGCAGATACGCCGCAGGGCCCGCTACGAAGCAGCACCCACATCTATTCCCGCGATGCGTTCCTTCGTTTTCCCTGCTTGACTGGATTCGCCAGCGCTATCTATGCTGGCGGGAGCCAGTGCAACGCCTGTTTAATTGCGTGATCCGGCGCCCCGCGCGTTTTTTCGTCGACACCCAGCGCCCGTCGCCGTCTTCATCCGTCCAGCCCTGCCGCTTCGCCGCGTAGGCGCAGTCTTCGCGTCGAATCGAACAACAACGAAGGAGACGTGATGTTCCATCAGCTATTGACCCCCATCGGCAACTCGCTGCTGCCGTCGTTTCTCATCGCGGTGCTACCCATCGTCGTCGTGCTTGCGCTGCTCGGCTGGGCACGGCGGCCGGCGTGGCAGGCGTCGCTGGCGGGCCTGATCGTCGGCATCGTGATCGCGATCTTCGGCTGGCAATTCCCCGTCGGGCTCGCGTTCAACTCGGTCGCGGCGGGCGTCGTATTCGCCTGCTGGCCCGTGATGTGGATCGTCTTCACCGCGATCCTGCTCTACAACATCGCGCAGTATTCGGGACGCTTCGCCGCCTTCCGCATGTGGATGATCGACAATCTGCCGAACGACCGGCGGATCGTGCTCGTGGTGATCGGCTTTTCGTTCGGCGCGCTGTTCGAAGGCATCTCGGGCTTCGGCACGCCGATCGCGATCACGAGTTCGCTCCTGATCCTGCTCGGCTTCCCGACGCTCGAAGCGCTGACCTTCACGCTGATCTTCAACACGGCGCCCGTCGCGTTCGGCGCGCTCGGCGTGCCGATCACCGTGCTCGGCGCCGTCACGCACCTGCCCACCGATGCGCTCGCCAAGATGGTCGGCCGCCAGTTGCCGTTCTTCGCGCTGCTGCTGCCGTTCTACGTGATCGGCGTGTATGCGGGCTTTCGCAACATGCTGCGCGTGTGGCCGGTGCTGCTCGTGTCGGGCGGCAGCTTCGCGCTGACGCAGTTCGTCACGTCGAACTACATCAACTACAGCCTGACGGACGTGCTGTCGTCGCTCGTTTCGCTGATTCTCACGATCGTATTCCTGCGTGTCTGGCGTCCCGCCGCGGACCCGGCCTTCGCGATCAACGTCGATCGCGTGAACGAGACGCGCGGCAAGGTCTCGGGCGCGGAAGGCTGGTATCCGTGGCTGATCGTGTCGGCTGTCGTGATCATCTGGACGATCGCGAAGATCTTCATGATCGGCGACGTGAAGGTGTCGTGGCCGGGCCTCGACAAGGCCGTCTACATCACGCTGTACAACACGCCCTATGGCGCGATCTGGGACTTCCAGCCGCTCGCGACGGGCACCGCGATTCTCGTCGCGGCCATCATCACGGCCGTGGTCGTGCGGCTGTCGGTGGCCGACTTCGGACGCGCGATCGTCGATACGTGGGTGCAGACGCGCATCGCCATTCTGACCGTCGCAACGATCGTCGGCCTCGCGTACCTGATGAACTACTCGGGGATGAACTACACGCTCGGTCTGGGCGTCGCGTCGGTGGGCGCGTTCTTCCCGCTGGTGTCGGCGTTCCTCGGCTGGGTGGCCGTGTTCCTGTCGGGCAGCGATACGTCGGGTAACGCGCTGTTCGGTAACCTGCAAGTCGTGGCCGCGCATCAGTTGAACCTGAACCCCGTGCTGATGGCCGCGACCAACTCGTCGGGCGGCGTGATGGGCAAGATGATCTCGCCGCAGAACATCTCGACGGGCGTCGCGACGACCGACCTCAAAGGCAAGGAAGGCTACGTGTTCGCGAAGACCTTCAAGCATTCGATCCTGCTCACGATCGTGCTCGGCATTCTCGTGTGGCTGCAGCAGAACGTGCTGCAAGTGATGATTCCGCATTGAGCTAGCCAGGGGCTTCGGCCACTGGAAACGGGAGCGGGCGCCGTATGCACGGCGCCCGCTTTGTTTTGCCGCGTTTTGTTTGCCTCTCTTTGTTCACCTCATAGTCCGCTTCCCGTCCGCCCGGTTGCCGATTCTTGCTATTTCATTCCATCGTGAAACGACAGGTTCATGGCCGGTGTTAGCATGCGTACGCATCGCGACTCAACTGCGCGCGACACCCTCACGATGAATCCAGTCAACGTCTTCCAGCTTCTGATTCTCGCCGCGCTATGGGGCGCGTCGTTTCTGTTCATCCGCGTCGGCGTGACCGACTTCGGCGTTGCGCCGCTGATGGCGCTGCGTGTCGGCATCGGCGCGCTGTTCCTGCTGATCGTGCTGGCCGCGCGGCGCCCGCTGCGCGAATCCGCCGCGACCTTGCGCACGCGCGCGCTGCCGCTGCTGGTCGTCGGCATTCTGAATTCGGCCGCGCCGTTCTGCCTGTTCGCCTATGCGGAGATCACGCTGTCGGCGGGCGTCACGTCGGTGATCAACGCGACGACGCCGCTGTGGGGCGCGCTCGTCGCCTTCGTGTGGCTCAAGGACCGGCTGAGCGCGCTGCGCAGCGTGGGCCTCGTGATCGGCTTCGCGGGCGTGCTGACGCTCGTGTGGGATCAGATCGCCGCACCAAGCGGATCGAACGTATCGCCGACGACGACGGCTCTCGCCGCGGCTGCCGCGCTCGGCGCGACGCTGCTTTACGGCATCGCCGCCAGCTACACGAAAAAGCACCTGATGGGCGTCGATGCGCTCACCGTCGCAACGGGCACGATGATCGGCGCGACCATCGTGCTGCTGCCGCTCGCGCTGGCCTCCTGGCCGGCAGCCGCGCCGTCGCTCAAGGCGTGGGGCTCGGTGATCGCGCTGGGCGTCGCGTGCACGGGCATCGCGTACATGCTGTTCTTCCATCTGATCGCCGTCGCCGGCCCCGCTCGCGCGATCACCGTCACGTTCGTCATCCCGATCTTCGGCATTCTGTGGGGCGCGCTGTTCCTCGGCGAACGCGTCTCGGTCGGCATGCTCGAAGGCTGCGCGGTGATCCTGATCGGGACTGCGCTCGCCACGGGCGTGGTCAAACGCATTCCGGGCTTCCGCGGGCGCAGCGTCAGCGAACGCTGCTGATTCGTCGTCGCGACATGAAGCGACAGCAGGAAAAATAACCCGCGCTCCAACCGTGGAGCGCGGGCGAAACCGTCGCCCTACGAGGATAGGCGACGGGGCCACCGGGACGGGCGCTTTCAGCGACCCGTCGTTATCCAGCGAGATCCCACTCATCGAGCGTTTGCGCGAGCGGCGCTTCCGCAACTCGCACGAACGCATCCCGCAAACGCAGACAGCATGAGGCTTCGCGGCAAAGTTTCATGCGGACGCGGCTGTTAAAAGCAGCTAGTGTGCCAGGCGCTTACATGGCGTCGTGCGCCGCGCAAGCCGTTGATCTGACGACAGAAATGACGAAAGACGGGGTTTCGCGCGGGGCGCCGATGCGCGGCGTTACGGAGTAACGTCACGTTACGTAGGGGCTTGCGGAGACTCACCCGGCGTGACGATGCTGCTTCAGCCGGAAACGGTCGCCCGATATGAACCCGACGACAACAAAAAAGCCCGCATGACGGCGAGCGTCACGCGGGCTTGATGCGAGACCGCGCGAAAAGCGCGACCGTGTTCCGTGCTCAGTGCAACTGATCGACCATCAGCGACATGATCTGCTTCGCTTGCGACGATGCGTCGATGTTGCCCTTGTCGTCAACGACTGCGATACGCGTCTGATTCGGCGTCACCTCGCGCACGTTCACGCGATATTGCTTGGCGACCTTCTCCTTGCGGCCGTGGAACACCTGGCTCCAGAAGCCCTGTTCCTCCGACGACAAATCCTTCGGATCGACGTAGCGGACAAAGTACAGGCCACGCGCACGGTCGCGGTCGTCGACGGTGAAGTTGCTGCGATCGAGCGCGAGGCCGACGCGCAGCCATGCGCGGTCGTACGGCTCGCCGAGCGTCAGTTCGGTCGACGAAGCCTGCGCCGACGTGTCACCCGACGAAGCATCCGGCACCGGCGTCTGCGCGGACAGCGAGACGTTTTGCGCAGCCGTCGCGGCAGCCGCCGACTTCGCGCCATTCGTCGCGGCATTCGGCGCGAGTTGCGAACTGGCGGGCGGCGTAGCCGGCGCAGCCGGAGAACCGGCCACGCGCGCACCCGAATCGGTCTGCGCGAGCGACGCCATCAGACGTTTCAGGTATTCGGTTTCGAGCGCCGGATCGTTCGGCTTCGGCTCCCACTTGCTGGTGTCGTTGTTCGCGCCGCTCAGCGCCTCACGCAGGCCCTTCTGGCTGACGAACACATACGTGCCGCCGTTCGGCGCCGCTTCGAGACGCGTGCGGTATTTGTTGCGCTCCGCCGTCACGTACGAATTGCCCATCGCCTTCGACAGCGTGCTGCGGATGAAACCATCGTTGATGGACGGATGCGTCTCGTTCCAGTCCGTCTCCATCACGCCCTTGTCGCGCTGGTCGACGACGAGCAGGAAGCCCTGCTCCTGCCAGAAGCGGCGGATTTGCGGCCACGCCTGATCCGGCGTCTTGTTGTCGAGCACGAGCCAGCTTTCGGTGCCGTCGCGCTGGATGTGCATGCCGCTGACGACAGGCGCGACAGCCGTGGTGGACGGCGCATCCGTTTGCACCTGCTGCAACGTGGACAGCGACGTCTGACCGCTTTGCGGCGGCAGCGAACGCTGGTCTGCCGTTTCTTCCGTCATGTTCGGCGGAACAGCGAGGGACGCTTCCTTCGATTTCGAGTCGCTCTTGTAGTCGATTTTGGTCGGCGACGACGTGCCGCAGCCTGCGACCAGACCGCCTGCCATCAGCAATGCTGCGAACCGCTTGGTGAGACGAAGATCTGTCATGTTCTGGAAATCCTTCCGCTACGCCACGGCAAGTCCGTGGTAACCCATCATTTTACCGGTCCGGCGTCGCGAAGTGCAAAAAGCGGGGTTTGCCTCGCGTGGATGCGCTTTCGGCCGTGTTTCCGCCCATGCGCTGCCGACATGCCGTCGAGGTTCGAAATGCCGAGCCTGGGCATCACTGCCCGCAACGCAAAAGCCGCCCGCATCATCTCATAATCACTTGAAAAGGCGGCGCGCCAAAGCCCATTTCACGCCGAAATTTAACATTCCGCGACAATTTTCAGCGCAATCGGGACTGCTTCAGACGCCGAGCTATGCCTTTGATTTCTTTGGTCTAAACGTGTATCGATCGCGCCCTTTCGCCCGCTACGGGTATCCGACCCTTTTGTGTGCGTGAATCGCGCCTCTAAACCCCGGTGATATCTTGAAATAACGATCTCAATAATGTCCGAGGGACTTCGGGGAGCAAAACCATGACGCGTATCGAAAACCATCGGACGACGATCTTTGCCGCATTCACCGTTCTGGCGGCAGGCGTCAGTGCATTGCTCGCCGGCCCAGCACATGCGGAACTCGGCGGCACGATATCCGCACCGCGAGCGGACGATGGCTCGACGCAACGCGTGTTGCCAGGCAGTGCGGTCCAGATACGCTCGACCGTCGACGCTAGTGGCACGACCATCAACGAGTACGCGACCAGCGACGGTCTGATCTTCGCGTACGCATGGCAAGGCCCCACGATGCCCGATCTCACGCGGATGCTCGGACGGTATGCGGCCCCCTACCGCGCGAAAGCGGCCGCGCAACTGAGCGAATTCAGTCACCTTCATGCTTCGCGCGTCGAGCAACCGGAAGTCATCGTCGAGTCGGGTGGGCAGATGCGCAGCTACGTCGGCCGCGCCTGGCTGCCGGCCGCAGTTCCATCTGGCATTTCGCTTGCTGATCTGCGCTGACAGGACACGTAATGACAAAGAAACGGCTTCTCGCGCTTGGCTTCGCCGTGGGGGTACTCGTCGCATTGCCCGGTTGCGGCGGCGGTGGCGGGAATTCAGGCAGTTCGGACACGGCGGGCAATTCGTCTCCGACGATCCCCGCTTCGCCAGGCAGCGGCGCCAGCAGCCCGCCGACGGCCAGTGCCCCCATCCCGGCCAGTGCGCCCGTCGCAACCATTCCTCAATCGACGATACCCAATGTCCAGCCGATCGTCGTCACGTCGACTCCCACGCAAACACGCAACATGCTCACGACGAGCGTGACGGTGTGCGCGCCGGGCACGTCGAACTGCGTGACGATCGACAACGTGCAAGTCGATACGGGTTCACAGGGGCTGCGCGTACTCGCATCGCAATTGCCCGCGACGCTCGCGTTGCCCATCGTGCCAGCCACCGCGCCTTCCGGTACGCCAAATGGCATCAGTGGAGAATGCGGCGTGTTCGGCACCGGCTACACATGGGGCACCGTACGTACCGCAGATGTCCGAATGGCAGGCCAGCTCGCGCCGAGCCTGTCGATCCAGGTGATCGCCGATCCGTCCGTGCCGACCGCCCCGTCCGACTGTGCGGCCTCCGGCCTGCCGATGATGACGCCCACGGCGCTGCGCGTGAACGGCATTCTCGGCGTTGGCCTGTTCTCCGCCGATTGCGGCGGCGGCTGCATCGCGGCTGCCCTGCCGCGCTGGTACTACGCATGCGACACGACAGGCTCGTGCGTGCCGAGCACGCAGCCGCTCGACCAGCAAGTGACCAACCCGATCAGCCGGTTCGCGCTCGACAACAACGGCATCGTGATCGACCTGCCGACGGTCGGTCCTGGCGGTGCGGCGACTGTCTACGGATCGATGATCTTTGGCATCGGCACACAGGCCAACAACATGCTCGGCAGCGCAACCGTGCTGAAGGCCAATACCACCACGGGCTATGTGACCACCTCCCTGAACGGACAACCGTACTCGCAAAGCTTTATCGATAGTGGTTCGAACGGCCTGTTTTTCCCCAGCACGACGCTTGCGCGCTGCGGTGCCTGGTGGTGCCCCGCGTCGACGCAATCGCTGTCGGCGACACTGACGGGCGTCAATGGCTCAACGGCGTCGCCGGATTTTTCCATCGCCAACGCGCAAACGCTGTTTGCCACCAACAACTACGCATTCAACAACCTGGGCGGCCCGTCGAGCGCATTCGATTGGGGACTCCCGTTCTTCTTCGGACGACGCATCTACACCGCGATCGAGTCGCGCTTGACCTCGGCAGGCAACGGACCGTACTACGCGTTTTGAGCAAGCGACGGGTTGCGTACCAGACTCTGGACCGCTCGCCTCTATCGCCGACGCAAGCGCTGCTGGAACGGAACCACGGCATGGCCCCGTTTGGGACCATGGCGGGACCACAGCGCCTGCGCCAGTCATACGCAAGCCGGATCAGTCGCCGAGCACGATGCCAATGCCGGCACGCACGATTGTGCTGTTACTACCCGACGACGCGACGCCCGCATTGAAGTTGATCGTCCCCTTCTCATTCCAGCGCGACACGCCTAGACCGAGCGCCGCCTGCCCTCGATAGCCAGCGATACCAGCATTGAGTGTCGTACGCCCCGGCAGGTACGGCGTGACGATCTGCAACGCCGACGCGGCGGCGATCCCCTTCCGGGTGCTCGTGTCGAGATCGTGAAGCGACTGATGGGTCTGATCGATCGCAGCGTTCAACTGGTTCAGGTTAACCGCGTCCGTGCCGCGAGTGCCTGGCGCGACATTGACGATCTGCCGCTCACCGCCTGCCTGGCCCACAGACACAGCGTTCGCGCGATCCGCGATCGAACCGGCGCCCAATGCAACCGCGCCATTGGCGACGGCCTGGCTGCCTGCGCCGAATGCCGAAGCATTCGCGCCGTTCGCGACAGCTTGCGAGCCCACAGCCGTCGCCGTCAGGCCGCTCGCTTGTGCATTGGCGCCGAGCGCGGTGGCCTGATCGCCGTTTGCGACCGCGCTCGCGCCCACGGCAGTCGCATGTGTGCCCGTCGCAGCCGCTGCTTCCATGCTGGCGTCGCCATTCACGCTCACGAAGGGATTCGCTGCACCTTGCGTCTGCGCGTTGACGATCTGATTCACGGCATCGTTCAACTGACCGAGATTGACCGCATCGCTGGCCAGAACGCCGTTGCCCAGATTGTGAAGGACCGTGCCGCCGGCCACGCCCTGGCCCAAAGTCACGCTCGCATAGTCCACTTGATCGCCCACATGGTCGTACACGACGGCGCTCGTTGCGCGGCCGTTTCCGTCGACCAGCCCCGCCTGCTTCAACTGGGCGACGTTGACGGCATCCGTATCGGCCGTGCCCGCCGCAACATGCGTAATCTGCCGTTCACCGCCCGTCGTCCCAATCGATACCGAATTGGCCCGATCTGCGACCGCATTTGCGCCGAGCGCGACCGAGTTCTCAAATGCGGCCTGTGCGCCACCGCCGATCGCCACTGAATTGGCGCCCGTCGCCAGCGAATCGGCGAGCGTCGAATTCGCATGGAAATAGCGCGGCTCGACACCGTTGTTCATTACGTTGCCGAGCGCGACGTTGAGATCGTTGATTGCGCTCGTATTGCTGGCAACGCGACTATCGATATTGCCAAGCGCATCGCCGACATTGCGAAACACGCTGTCACCGACACGATACGACGGCGCGACGACTGTTCCGTCTGCTGCAACCGCTGCGTCGCCGCCCAACGCGGACGCCACGCTCGCGCTTAAAGCATGCAACTGGCTCCCGTTGATCGCGTCGTGGCTGCTTGCATCGACGATACCGTTTGCCACGTTGCCGAGCCTGACGGACGCACTCGCTGCTGCACCACCCAAAGTGACGGCGTCATGGGCCGCCGAGTCATACGTGACCGCGTCCGGCACACCAGCCGATACGGCAGCCCGCAGTTGGCTGACGTTGACGGCATCGGTATCGGCCGTGCCCGCCGCGACGTTGACGATCTGCCGCTGCAGCGTCGCATTGCCTACGGAGACGACGTTCGCGCGATCGGCTTTTGAATTCGCGCCCAACGCCACGGCACCGCTTGCGACGACCGAACTGTTCGAGCCCAGTGCCAACCCGTCGGCGGCTGCGTCACCCGCCAGCGCATTCACGCCGATCGCCGTCGAACGCTGACCGCGCGCCATCGACATCGAACCGAACGCGAGTGAATCAGCGCCGTCCGCGGCCGACATGTAGCCGATCGAAACGGCCCTATCCGCGTCGAAACCCGTCGATGCGCTATAGCCAATCACCGTCGTGTCGAGGCCCAACGCCGCAACGCGCGAACCGATGGCCGTCGAGCCAGCGCGAGCCGCGCCTGCGCCAGCCCCCACGGCAAGCGCATAGTCTCCCGACGCGTTCGCCGACGGGCCAATAGCCATTGCATTCAGGTTGTTCGACACCGTGGTCGGAGCACCCGTCATTACGTTGTCGCTGACGGCGATGTAATCGGTGACGGGCGTCGCGCGCGCCGCTGGCAACCACGCGATCGCCCCTAACACCGCGACGGTCATGCCCGCGCGCCCGCAGCGATCGAAGCAGCCCAAGCGCCCACCTGCAACATAAGGAGCGACGCGGTGGCCAATCAGGCTAATGCGGGCCCGCCCACCAACCGACAACGAAGAAACCGGCTTGCGTTCATCACGCACTAAGCTTTGCACATTGCTCATCTAGAACCTTGATACGGATAATCTCCCCAAAATGCAGCATCGAACGATTTGCTCTTGCCTCCATCACTTTGGATACCGAATCAATATGGATAAGGTATTCGACGAACGACGGAACCGACATTCCGCAAGATGCCTCCTACGTACCGCCACTTCTTCGATGTCGGTTACGACGGGTAAATCCTACGGAGACGGGGAATTCCTCAATACAAGAAAACTCCCAAAGTCGGATTTCTTCGATCTTCGCAGGCGACGCCGCTCAACATGCCGCGCATGAGCATGCGCAACGCATCGAGCAGATCGAAGGCGAACAAAGGGAACGCGTGCGACGCTAGCGCGCCACGCAAACGACACTGAACGGAAAGAAAAGGAAATGCAGGCGACAAGCCCGCAAAGGCGAGGCTAGGAGCCGCCGCCCGCGAGCACCCTTTCGAGCGCCATCGAACGCGCCGCCTCCTCGGCCTCTTCAGCGGTATCGAACACGCTGCCCGACACGTGGACCTGATGCCATTCGGGTTTGTCAGCCGCGTCGCGGAAGATACGGAAACGCGCGCAGTAGCCGCGCGGCGTGACGGGCACCACGTCGATATCGACGGATGCGCCCTCTATCTGATGTCTGACGAAGCCGTCCATGCTGCCCTCCTGAACCCTGCATAACGTGCCCGCATTACGCAGAAATCCTAGCATGTCGGCCTGGATGTGGCAGGTGCGCCGCAGCATGCCGCGCCGCTCGCGTCACTCGTCCGTTTGCTCTCCGGCTTCGGCGGGCGTGCCCGTCTTCGCGAGGCGCGCGGGCGCGAGCCAGCGGAATGCGCTCAGGCCGTTGGCGTCGTAAGTGCATTCGACGGCCGCGGGCACCACGGTCTTGCGCGGCTTGGTCTTTGCGATCGCGGCCGCGACGGGCGCGAGCAGCCCGGCTTCGTTGATGTTCGTATCCGGCGGCCTGGCGGCGGCCGCTTCCGACGCCGTCTGCGGATGCTCGAGCGTGCCTTCCACGACGACGCGGCTGCCATGGATGCCCGTGCCCGTGTGAACGATCTTCAACGTATCGGCGGCCGAAAGCTCGCTCGCCGATTGCCGCATCATCTGCTCGCATGCGCTCGTGTTTTTGTACACGGACGCGCATCCCGCGAACAAAGCGGCGGCAACCGTGCAGCATGCGATCAGCGGAGTGCGTGTCTTCATCGATGTTCCGTGGTTCAAGGCGACGGCCATTGTAGCGTAGCCGCCGGATGCCGGCGTGAAGCTCGCCCGAAGCACGGGCCTCGCGAAACGACAAGGGCGCCCGCAGGCGCCCTCGCTGTCATTCACGAACCGGCGATCAGTCTTCCCAGCCATCCGGCAGCGTCTGCGTGAGCGTCGACACGAAGCTCGCGGTTTCCGGCTGCTTCGGCCGCGTGAAGATGTCGCGCGAATGACCCTGCTCGACGATCGACCCGTTGCTCAGAAACACGACATTGCGCGCAATCGATGCGGCGAGCCGCAGATCGTGCGTGGCCATCAGCATCGTCATGCCTTCTTTCGCGAGCTGGCGCAGCACTTCGACCACTTCGGCGGCGAGGCCCGGATCGAGCGCGGAAGTCGGCTCGTCGCACAGCAGCACTTCCGGCGACGGCGCGAGCGCCCGCGCGATCGCCACGCGCTGCTGCTGGCCGCCCGACAGCGTGACGGGCCACGCATCGGCCTTGTGCGCAATGCCGACCTTTTCCAGCAGTTCGAGCGCCCGCGCGCGCGCCCTTTCGCGGTCCCACTTCTGCACCGTGATGAGCCCTTCCATCACATTCTCGATCACCGTGCGATGCGGGAACAGCTGGAAGTTCTGGAACACCATCCCCGTGCGGCGGCGAATCGCGAGCACCGCTTCCTTCGACGGCTTTTCCGTGCGGCTGAACGGGATGCGCTGATCGCCGAGCTCGAGCGAACCGGCTTCGGGAATTTCGAGCAGGTTCACGCAGCGCAGCAGCGTGCTCTTGCCGCTGCCCGACGGGCCGATCAGCGCCGTCACGTTGCCCTGTTCGAGCGCGAGATCGACGCTGTTCAGCACGCGATGATCGCCGAAATACTTTTCGATTTTTTCGAGGCGAATCATGGTTCAGCTACCCGACGTGAAAAGCGCGTGGCGTCCGAAGCGGCGTTCGAGGCGCACCTGCGCGGAGGACAGCACCGAGCTGAACACGAGATAGATCAGCGCAGCTTCCGTATAGAGAATCAGCGGCTCGTACGTCACCGATGCGATGCGCTGCGCGGCCTGGAAAATCTCCGGCACGGTCAGCACGGCAGCGAGCGACGTGTCCTTGACGAGCGCGATGAACGAGTTCGACAGCGGCGGCAACGCGACACGCGCCGCCTGAGGCAGGATCGCGCGGCGCAGCGCCTGCGCGCGCGTCATGCCCATCGAGTACGCGGCTTCCCACTGCCCTTTCGGGATCGACTCGATCACGCCGCGAATCACTTCCGAGTTATATGCGCCGACGTTCAGCGAGAAACCGATGATCGCGGCCGTCAACGGATCGAGCACGATGCCGACGTTCGGCAGGCCATAGAAGATCACGAACAGCTGAACGAGCAGCGGCGAGCCGCGAAACAGCCACACGTAGAAGCGCACGACGGCCACCGACCACGGCGGCCCGAACAGCCGCAGCAGCGCCACGATGAACGCCAGCGCGAGTCCGATCGCAAACGACACGAGCGTCAACGGCACGGTGAACACGAGGCCCGCGTACAGCAGCGGCCACAGCGACTCCCCCATCAGGTGCAACCATGCAGGCATGATTCAGGCTCGCCCTTCTTGCTTATTGCGAAACGTCTTTGCCGAAGTACTTGTTCGAGATCTTCTCGTACGTACCGTCGGCCTTGATATCGGCGAGCGCCTTGTTGATCGCGGCCTGCAGCTCCGGATTGCCCTTGCGGATCAGCACGGCCGACTTGTCCGAGCTATCCGACGACGTGTCGATCGCGGCGATCTTCACCTTCGCATCCGGCTTGTGCTTCTTGAAGTCGAGGAACGACAGCGAGTCGTTGACCGTCGCATCGACGCGGCCCGACGTCAGCAGGTCGATCGATTCGTTGAAGCCCTGTACGGGGACCACTTCAGCGCCGTGCGCGGCGGCGATCTTGCCGAAGTTGCTGGTCAGCGTATTGGCCGACTTCTTGCCCTTCAGGTCGTCAAAAGTCTTGATCGCGCTGTTGTCCGCACGCACGATCAGCGCCGCGTGCGACGTGATGTACGGCGTCGAGAAGTCGTACTTCTGCTTGCGCGCATCGGTGACGGCCACTTCGTTGATCACGGCGTCGTAGCGGTTCGCGTCGAGACCGGCGATCAGGCCGTCCCACTTGCCTTCGACGAACACCGGCTTCACGCCCAGCTTCTGCGCGATTGCGCGGCCGATTTCGACGTCGAAGCCGGTCAGCTGGTTCGACGCGTCGTGGAACGTGAACGGCGCATAGGTGCCTTCCGTGCCGAACTTGATCTCGCCGGCGGACTTGATCTTTGAGAGGTCGTCTGCGGCGAACGCGGCCGTGGCCGTCGCGACTTGCAGCAGGCCGATCAGCAGGAGGGATCGAATCGACTTCATGATGTGTGCTCCGTGGTTCGTTTTATCCGGTTGTGCGTGCGTCCGCCGGAACACCCGTCCGGCAGCGTGGGCGGACTGTAGCAAACGGTCTTTATTTCCACAACGCATTTGAAGGCTTATATATATGCCGCGGCGGAATAAACTAGACCGAAACAGAGGGGTTGGCAATGCGCAAGTATACGGACGCGCGCGAATCCTTGTGGTGCATGGGGCAATGGCGTGCAGTTCGTCGCTTCGCTTTGTCGTCGCGTTGTCATTGCTTCGCGATGGCTTCGGCGCCCGTTCGCCGCTCCCTTTCCTGCTCCTTGCCCGCGCGCCGTGGCGCGTTGAAAGCCGCTCCCGCAGCGAGGCCGGAAGCATACCCGAAAATAGCAGCGGCCGCTCCTGCCCTGCGAGGCGAAGCGGCCGTTCGTGTCGCGCAGCCAGGTTCAGACTGGACGAGTCGATGGACAGACGCGGTTCAGCGTTCGACGGGATGCGGCTCCTTCAGCTTGTTGGCGATCCGCACCGCGTCGTAGTACGCCGCGTTGGGCGGGCGCTTCAGATACTGGCCCGCGCCGCGCTGCGCGCGCAGATCGCCGTCGGCCCATGCATGCGCGCCGCGCGTGAACGTGTGCATCGCGACGCCCTGCACCGTCATCCCTTCGAACACGTTGAAGTCGACCTTCTGATGATGCGTCTTCACCGAAATCGTCTTCGTCGCGGCGGGGTCCCAGATGACGAGGTCGGCATCCGCGCCGACCTCCACCGCGCCTTTGCGCGGATACAGGTTGAAGATCTGCGCGGCGTTCGTCGACGTGATGCGCACGAACTCGTTCGGCGTAATGCGCCCGCGGTTCACGCCCTCGTGCCACAGCACCGACATCCGGTCCTCGACGCCGCCGCAGCCGTTCGGAATCTTCGTGAAGTCCTCGCGGCCCATCGCCTTCTGCGACGCGCAGAACACGCAATGGTCGGTGGCCGTCGTATGCAGCTGGCCCGACTGCAGGCCGCGCCACAACGCCTCGCGATGCTCGCTCGTGCGAAACGGCGGGCTCATCACATGCGCGGCGGCCCGCGTCCAGTCGCGGTCGCGATACACGGATTCGTCGATCACGAGATGCCCGGGCAACACTTCGCCGAACACGCGCTGCCCTTCGTTGCGCGCGCGCGAAATCGCTTCGACAGCCTCTTTCGCGGACACATGCACGATATACACGGGCACGCCGAGCACCTGCGCAATGCGGATCGCGCGATTCGCGGCCTCGCCTTCCACTTCGGGCGGACGCGATAGCGGATGCGCCTCCGGTCCCTTGAATCCCTTCGCGAGCAGTTGCTTCTGCAACTGGAACACGAGTTCGCCGTTTTCCGCGTGCACAGTCGGCAGCGCGCCGAGTTCGAGCGAACGCGAGAAGCTGTTCACGAGCACTTCGTCGTCGGCCATGATCGCGTTCTTGTAGGCCATGAAGTGCTTGAAGCTCGACACGCCGTGCTCGTGCACGAGCGTGCCCATGTCGCGATGCACCGACTCGTCCCACCACGTGACGGCCACGTGAAAGCCGTAATCCGCCGATGCCTTTTCGGCCCAGCCACGCCATTCCTTGAACGCATCCATGAGCGGCTGCTTCGGGCTCGGAATCACGAAGTCGATGATGCTCGTCGTGCCGCCCGACAGCCCCGCCGCCGTGCCCGTATAGAAGTCGTCGCTCGCCGTCGTGCCCATGAAGGGCAGTTCCATGTGCGTGTGCGGATCGATGCCGCCGGGCATCACGTACTGATCGTGCGCATCGACGATCTTCGCGCCCTCGGGCGGATCGATCGTGCGGTCGATCTGCAGGATCGTGCCGCCGTCCTGCGGGTCCGCGATCAACACGTCGGCTCTGTGCGTGCGGTCGGCGTCGATCACGGTGCCGCCGCGAATCAGGGTTGTCATCGGTTGCCTCCTCCGTTAAATCGCGTGTTCATGCATTCGCCATGCTCGCTCCAGGACTGCCGCGCAGCTTCATCCACGTGCCGTACACGATCGACGCGAGTGCGAGCCCCACGAACCATGCATACGTGTAGAGCGTATTGAGGAACCCGGGCACGTTGGGGAACGACGCGGGAAACGCCGTGTGCAGAAAGCCGGGCAGATTCGGCAGCACGCCGATCGCGAGCGCGACGACGGCGGCCATGTTCCAGCCGCCCGTGTAGCTGTATTCGCCGTTTTCGTCGAACAGCTCGCGCTGATCGAGCCGCGTGCCGCGAATCAGGAAGTAATCGACCATCAGGATGCCCGCAACGGGTCCGAGCAATGCGGAGTAACCGACGAGCCACGTGAAGATGTAGCCCTGAGTGGTCGCGAGAATTTTCCACGGCATCATCACGATCGCGATGGTCGCTGTAATCAGGCCGCCCGTACGATACGAAATGCCCTTCGGCCACAGGCTCGAAAAGTCATACGCGGGCCCGACGAGATTCGCGGCGAGGTTGCAGCACATCGTATCGAGCGTGAGGATGATGAGCGCGATGCCGACGCCGATGCCCGTCATGCGGCTCGTCAGGTCGATCGGGTCCCAGATCGCCTTGCCGTAGATCACGACCGTCGCCGACGTGACGACGACCGAGATCACGGACAGCAACGCCATTGGCACAGGCAGGCCGATCGACTGCCCGACGATCTGGTCGCGCTGCGTTTTCGCGAAGCGCGTGAAGTCCGGGATATTCAGCGCGAGCGTCGCCCAGAAGCCGACCATCGCCGTGAGGCCCGGCCAGAACGTGACCCAGAAGAGCCCTTCTTTCTTGCCGCCCGGCGCGAACTGCGAAGGCGCAGACAGCATCGAGCCGACGCCGCCCGCCTTCGACGTCGCCCACGACACGAGCGCGATGCACATCACGACCTTGATCGGCGCGGACCAGCTTTCGAGCCAGCGGATCGAATCGGTGCCGTGCACGATGAAGTAGATCTGCAAGGCCCAGAACGCGAGAAAGCACGCGAGCTGCGCGACCGAGATGTCGAGAAACGGCAGCGCCGCGCCGTGCAGCGCGTTGCCCGTCAGAATGTTGAGCAGCGTGTAGATCGCGCTGCCGCCGAGCCACGTCTGGATGCCGTACCAGCCGCACGCGACGATCGCGCGCAGCATCGCCGGCAGCTTCGCGCCCTGCGTGCCGAACGACGAGCGCACGAGCACCGCATACGGAATGCCGTGCTTCGCGCCCGCGTGTCCGATCAGGAGCATCGGCACCAGCACGATCACGTTGCCGAGCAGGACCGTCAGCACCGCTTGCCACGGCGACATGCCCTCTTCCGTCAAGCCGGCCGCGAGCATGTACGACGCGATGTTCATCACCATGCCAACCCACAGCGCCGCGAAGTGATACCACTTCCATGTGCGCTGCGCGGGGCCCGTCGGCGCGAGGTCGTCGTTATAGAGACTGCTGCCGTGCGCGCCGGCCGCGTGCGCCGCGTCGGCGGATTGCGCTGTCTGCTTCATCGATGGATCTCCACTTGATCGCTCGTTGACTGCTCATTGACTTCGAAAGCCCGCGCGTTCTCCGATGTGATTCGCTGAAACGCATCGCACCGGAACGTGGCCGGCAAAGATGGCCCGCAAATCAGGCTGCTTTCGCCGCGTGCTGCGCATCGGCTTGCGCGTGGCCTGATTCGGATGCGTCGCCGACGACGCGCGCCGGATTGTTCGGATGCGTGGTCCAGTTCGCATACTCGCCGCTATCGACGCGCTCCATCGTGATGCATTGCTCGACCGGGCACACATGCATGCAAAGATTGCACCCGACGCACTCCGCGTCGACCACTTCGAAATGGCGCTTGCCGTCCTTCTCGCGCGTGATCGCCTGATGCGACGTGTCCTCGCATGCGATGTGACACAGACCGCACTGGATGCACTTGTCCTGATCGATGCGCGCCTTGATGTCGTACTTCAGGTTCAGGTACTTCCAGTCGGTGACGTTCGGCACCGCGCGGCCGCGAATGTCGTCGAGCGTCGCGTAGCCCTTTTCGTCCATCCAGTTCGACAGGCCGTCCGCGAGATCGGACACAATGCGAAAGCCATAGTGCATCGCCGCCGTGCACACCTGCACGCTGCCCGCGCCGAGCACGATGAATTCGGCCGCGTCGCGCCACGACGAAATGCCGCCGATGCCCGAGATGGGCAGGCCCGGCGTCTGCGGATCGCGCGCGATTTCGGCGACCATGTTCAGTGCAATCGGCTTCACGGCGGGTCCGCAATAGCCGCCATGCGTGCCCTTGCCGTCGACGGTCGGCATCGGCGCCATCTGGTCGAGATCGACGGCGACGATCGAGTTGATCGTGTTGATCAGCGACACGCCATCCGCGCCGCCTTTGTACGCGGCGCGCGAGCCCATGCGAATATCGCTGATGTTCGGCGTGAGCTTCACGAGACACGGCAGCTTCGTGCCCTCCTTGACCCAGCGCGTGACCATCTCGACATACTCGGGCACCTGGCCGACGGCCGAACCCATCCCGCGTTCGCTCATCCCATGCGGACAGCCGAAGTTCAGTTCGACGGCATCCGCACCCGTGTCTTCGACGAGCGGAAGAATCCATTTCCAGTCGCTCTCGTTGCACGGCACCATCAACGATACGATCAGCGCGCGGTCAGGCCAGTCGCGCTTGACCTGCGTGATTTCGCGCAGGTTGACATCGAGCGGCCGGTCCGTGATCAGCTCGATGTTGTTCAGGCCCGCGATGCGCTGGCCGTTCCATTGCACCGCGCCGTAACGCGAGCTGACGTTGACCACATGCGGATCGAGCCCGAGCGTCTTCCACACGACGCCACCCCAGCCCGCCTCGAATGCGCGGTTCACGTTGTACGCCTTGTCGGTCGGCGGCGCGGATGCGAGCCAGAAAGGATTCGGTGAGTTGATGCCGGCAATCGTGCAGCGTAGATCGGCCATGATCGGCTCCGTGGGGATTCGATTGTGTTGTGACGTTGCGTGTGTTCGCGTTTCAGGCCGCCTTGACGACTGCGAGCGCGAACGCCGCGTCGATCGACGCCGCCGCGAGCTTGCCGTCCTGCACGGCCTGCACGGTCAGATCGACGCCACCCGATGCGGCGCAATCGCCGCCAGCCCAGACTTTGTCGAGCGACGCGCGCATGTCCGCATCGACGGCAATGCGGCCTCCATTGAGTGTCAGCAGTTCGTGATCGAGACCGACGGCGACGAGCGTTTGACCGATCGCCTTGAGCACCATGTCGGCATCGACGGTGAAGCGCTCCGCGCGGTCGTCGTTTGCGACGCGTTCGAATTCGACGCCCGTCACCGTTCCATCGCTGCCGATCAAACGCACGGGCCTTGCATGCGTGACGAGCGTCACGCCCTGAGTCTGCGCGAACTCGCGCTCGGCCCATGTCGCGCTCATCGATTCGACGCCGCGCCGATACACCATCGTCACGCTCGTCGCGCCGAGCTTGCGGCTTTGCACGGCGGCATCGACGGCCGTATTGCCGCCGCCGATCACGACCACGCGGCGCCCGACGGGCACCGTCGACAGGTCTTTCGCCTGACGTACCTGCTCGATGAAATCGACGGCGTTCATCACGCCGCTCAACGACTCTCCTTCGAGTTCGAGCGCGCGCACGCCCGCGAGCCCAACAGCGAGAAATACGGCGTCGTGCTGTTGACGCAACGCGTCGAGCGTCACGTCGCGACCCAACGCAACACCCGTCTTCAATTCGATGCCGCCCACCGACAGCAGCCATTGCACTTCGCGCTGCGCAAAGTCATCGACGGTCTTGTATGCGGCGATCCCGTATTCGTTGAGCCCGCCGCCTTTATCGCGCGCGTCGTAAATCGTTACGCGATGGCCCGCCACGGCAAGACGATGCGCGCACGCGAGCCCGGCCGGCCCCGCGCCGACCACGGCCACATGACGCCCGCTGTCGGGAGCGCGCCTGAACTGCACGGCGTCGCGCGCGACCGCCCAATCCGTCGCATGACGTTGCAACGCGCCGATCGCCACGGGTTTCGCGTCCTGGTGATTGCGCACGCACGCGCCTTCGCAAAGGATCTCGGTCGGACAGACGCGCGCGCACATGCCGCCCAATGGATTGGCCGAAAGAATGTCGGTGGCGGCGCCCTTCAGATTGCCGTTGCCGATCTTGCGGATGAAGCGGGGTATGTCGATTTGCGTCGGACACGCCTGCACGCATGGCGCGTCGTAGCAGTAGTGACAGAGGCTCGCGGCCGCGGCGGCGGCCGTGGGATCGAGCAACGGCGCGATGTCGGCGAACTCGCACGAAAGCTGTTCGGACGACAAACGCTGTGCCGCAATGTCGCCGGTTTGCTTGATGGCCATACGCGTTCCTTCGTCAAAGTGAGGACGTAGCCGTGCCTGCCGGCTTCGCTTCAACGAAGCCGGGACGGCATGTGTTTTATCGGTAAAACGGTGAGGCGTTAAGGCGTCATGGCTTTACGATGCAGGCTCGCAAGCGCGCTCCAGCATCGCGTGCAGCAACACGTTCGCGCCCGCCTCGATCCATTCGGGCGTCGCGTCCTCGATTTCGTTGTGACTGATCCCGTCGACACACGGCACGAACACCATCGACGTAGGCGCGACTTGCGCGAGATAGCACGCGTCATGCCCCGCACCCGACACGATCTCGCGATGCGAATAGCCGAAGCGTTCGGCGGCGGCGCGCACGGACTTCACGCACGCCGCGTCGAACCTGACGGGTTCGTAGTAGAAGATCTGTTCGAGCTGTGTTTCGAGGCCGATTGCACCCGCGATCTTCGCGACGCCTTCACGCAGCGCGGCGTCCATCTTCGCGAGCACGGCATCGTCGGGATGACGGAAATCGACAGTGAAGAACACGCGGCCGGGAATCACGTTGCGCGAGTTCGGATGCACCTGCATCATGCCGACCGTCGCGCACGCGAGCGGCGCGTGATCGAGGCCGATGCGGTTGACGAGATCGACGACGCGTGCGGCACCCAGCAATGCATCCTTGCGGCGCGGCATCGGCGTCGGGCCCGCGTGCGCTTCCTGCCCAGTCAGCGTGATTTCGTACCAGCGCTGCCCTTGCGCATCGGTGACGACGCCGATCGTCTTCTGCTCGGCTTCGAGTATCGGCCCCTGCTCGATGTGCAGTTCGAACGCGGCATGCAGCGGACGGCCGCCGCACGGCACGTCGCCCGCATAGCCGATCCGCTGCAGTTCTTCGCCGATCGTCTTGCCGTCGACGTCCTTGCGCGAAAGGCCATAGTCGAGCGTGAAGACACCCGCGAACACGCCCGACGCCACCATCGCGGGCGCGAAACGCGAACCTTCCTCGTTGGTCCAGATCACGACTTCGATGGGGTGCCCGGTTTGAATGTTGCGATCGTTGAGGCTGCGGATCACTTCGAGCCCGCCGAGCACGCCGTAGATGCCGTCGAAGCGGCCGCCCGTCGGTTGCGAGTCGGCATGCGAGCCCGTCATCACGGGCAACGCATTCGGGTTCGTGCCCGCGCGCCGCATGAACACATTGCCCATCTGGTCGACGCTCACCGTGCAGCCGGCCTCCTTCGCCCAGCTGACGATCAGGTCGCGTCCCTGCTTGTCGAGGTCGGTGAGCGCAAGACGGCAGACGCCGCTCTTCGGTGTCGCGCCGATTTTCGCCATCGTCATCAGGCTGTCCCACAGCCGCTTTCCGTTGACGGCGATCGACGTATCGAGCCCTTGTTTCAACGCTTCGGATACCGCATTCATTCGTCTTGCTCCTCTGGATCAACACGCGTTGCAGTTCAAGCGCGAGCGGTCTTGCGATGCCTCGCGACGACGTGAAACTGGTGCATCGGCTACGTCATCGGATTCGTTTTGGGGCATTGATGCACGCATCACGTGCATCGCGCGAATGCGTTCGTGTCCCGCCCGGTTGAGGGCACGGGGCGCTTTGCGAATCCTGTCCGATTGGACAGGTTGTAGTCGATCAAAATCCGCAAATCAATCTCTTTCGTGCGGACAGGAACATAGCGAGAAACATGCCCATTGCAACGCAGCAACGCGCTTTCGCTTGCGCTGCGAAACGGTGCGAATGTCGATGTCGACGTGAGCGCAAGCGGCTAGAATGAAGCGCGACGCGGCACCGGGACCGCGCGAGGCCAACGATGAGAGACGACAAGCCAGTGGAAAACGCAGCGGTGAGCGAGACGGATCACGACGAAGCGGCGCGACCTTTGCGGCGGCGCAAGGCTCATATTCGCGAGAGCAACGAAGCGCATCTGCTGGCGTGCGCCGAGGCGGTGTTCGCGGAAAGAGGCTTCGAAGGCGCAAGCACGGCGATGATCGCGGAGCGCGCAGGCTTACCGAAAGCCAACGTCCACTACTACTTCCCGACCAAGCTCGCGCTCTACCGGCGCGTGCTCGAAGACCTGTTCGAAGACTGGCATCGCGCGGCGAATACGTTCGAAGGCAGCGACGACCCCGTCGAAGCGATCGGCGGCTATGTGCGCGCGAAGATGGAGTTGTCGAGGCGGAGGCCGCTCGGCTCGAAGGTGTGGGCGAACGAGATCATCCACGGCGCCGAGCACATGCAGGACATCCTCGATCAACGCGTGAAGCCGTGGCTCGACACGCGCGTGAAGGTCATCGACGACTGGATCGCGCGCGGACTGCTCGCGAACGTCGATGCGCAGACGCTGATGTACATGATCTGGGCGACGACGCAGCACTACGCGGATTTCGATGCGCAGATACGCGCGCTGGGCGGCAAACGGGCATTGTCACAAAAGGCCTTCGATGCGGCGACTGAGCAGGTCGTGAAGCTTGTGATTCGCGCGTGCGGCGCCAGGTCTCCATCTGCCAGGACCTGAGCGCTTTGAATCACTTTTTTCACACGTTCAATACGTTTCCAGATGCAGGCGCCCTTCGCGCTTGAGCTTCTGCCACAGCGCATCCCATTCGAGGCCATGCTGCCCGGCGATATCCTGCAGCGACTGCAGCACGCCGTCTTCCATGCCCTTCAATCCGCACACGTAGATGTACGTGTTGTCGTCCTTGAGCATCTGCGCGACGTCGGCGGCACGCTCGCCCATCGCGTCTTGCACGTAGCGCTTCGGCTCGCCTGGCGTGCGTGAAAACGCGAGGTTCGTGTCGATGAAATCTTTCGGCAGGTTCGTCAATGGGCCGAAGTAAGGCAGTTCTTCTTTCGTGCGAGCGCCGAAGAACAGCATCAGCTTGCCCGTCGCGCCCTTTAGCCTGCGCCGGCGGCGATACTCCGTCATCGCGCGCATCGGTGCGGAACCCGTGCCCGTGCAGATCATCAGCAGATGCGAGTTCGGATGATTCGGCATCAGGAACGTGCTGCCGAACGGACCGATCACATTGACGACATCGCCTTTCTTCAGATCGCACAGATAGTTCGAGCACACACCGTTCGTCGCATTGCCCTGGTAGTCCTGCGTCACGCGCTTCACGGTCAGCGACACGTTGTTGTAGCCGGGGCGTTCGCCATCGCGCGGACTCGCGATCGAATATTGCCGCGCATGGTGCGTGCGCCCATCCGCGGTGCCGCCGGGCGGCAGAATGCCGATCGACTGCCCTTCGAGCACCGGGAACGGCATCGAACCGAAATCGATCACAATATGATGGATGTCGCTCTGCGTCGCTTCGTCCGTCAGCCGATAGTTGCCGACGACGGTCGCCGTCGTCGGATTCTTGTGCGTGTAGAGATTCACATACGGACGCGCCGCTGACCACGGCGGCACCACGGCGCCGCGCACCGTATCGACCTCGATGCCGTCCGCTTCATCGGTAGGGTCGCTGCTCGCGGATGGCGCGTTTTGCGACTCGACGGGCGGCGGCGGCACCATCGTTCCCTGCTCGGGCAACACGTCCCATGTGAACTGCTCGTCGATGCTGTACGCGTCGGCCTTGAGCACCGAGCGCCAGTTGTCGATTGCGCCCGTCGGACACGGCGGCACACACGCCATGCAGGCGTTGCACACGTCCGGCTTCACGACATAGTTCGTGCCGTCGTGCGTGATCGCATCGATCGGGCAGGTCTCTTCGCACGTGTTGCAGCGAATGCAGATCTCCGGATCGATCAGATGCTGCTTCAGGATTTCGATCGACACAGGCGCGTTCATGATTGCTGTCTCCTGCCCTCTTGCCATGGTGCTGCTCAGTTGAAGCGCACGTATTCAAAGTCGACGGGCTGGCGGTTGATGCCCATCACGGGCGGCGCGATCCAGTTCGCGAACTTGCCCGGCTCGACGACGCGCCCCATCAGCGATGCGACGAACGCGCGGTCTTCCACGGTCGGCAGCCATTTCGATTCGTTCGCGGCCCATTCGGCCTCGCCGATCACGCGGCCATCAGGCGAAAGATGCGTGCCCGCGAACGTGCCGATCTGGCGGTTGAACGCCTTGTGCGGCACGCTCAGACGAAAGTCGATACCGGCCTTTTCCAACACCTTGTTCCAGCGCCCGACGCCCGCCATCGAATCCTTGATGTAGTCGTCGCGCAGCACTTCGTTCATCGCGTTGAGCATCGGCACTTCGCGCTCGATGAGCTTGCCGTCTTCGACGTCGAGCAGCTTGTAGTTGAGGCCGCCCAACTGATGATCGTCGTCGCGCTTCGTTTCTTCATAGCGGCCCTTGAGACCCGAGCTATAGAACGTCGCCGCATTCGACGACTGGTCCGCGCCGAACAGATCGATCGTCACCGAGTAGTGGAAGTTCAGATAGCGCTGGATGGTCGGCAGATCGATTACGCCCGCTGCGCGAAGCTTGCCGACGTCGTCGGTCTTCAGTTCGTTCATCACCTGAGCGGTGCGCTGCACGACACGCGACACGCCCGATTCGCCAACGAACATATGATGCGCCTCTTCCGTCAGCATGAACTTCGTCGTGCGCGCGAGCGGATCGAAGCCCGATTCGGCGAGCGCGCTCAACTGGAACTTGCCGTCGCGGTCAGTGAAATACGTGAACATGTAGAACGCGAGCCAGTCTGGCGTCTTCTCGTTGAACGCGCCGAGAATGCGCGGATTGTCGTCGTCGCCCGAGCGTCGGCCGAGCAGCGCTTCCGCTTCCTCGCGGCCATCGCGGCCGAAATAGCGATGCAGCAGATACACCATCGCCCACAGGTGACGTCCCTCTTCGACATTCACCTGGAACAGGTTGCGCAGATCGTAAAGCGATGGCGCCGTCAGGCCGAGGTGACGCTGCTGCTCGACGGAAGCGGGCTCCGTATCGCCTTGCGTGACGATGATGCGGCGCAGGTTCGCCCGATGCTCGCCCGGCACGTCCTGCCACGCGGCTTCGCCCTTGTGCTCGCCGAAATGGATCTTGCGGTCCTGCTCGCCGGGCGACAGAAAGATGCCCCAGCGATAGTCGGGCATCTTCACGTAATCGAAGTGCGCCCAGCCGCCCGGGTCGACGCTGGTCGCGGTACGCAGATAAACGTCGAAGTTGTGCGAGCCGTCCGGTCCCATGTCGCTCCACCATGACAGGAAGTTCGGCTGCCATTGCTCGAGCGCGCGTTGCAGCGCGCGGTCGTCGGCGAGGTTGACGTTGTTGGGAATCTTGTCGCTGTAGTTGATCGTGGACATGTCGGTTCCTTGAGCGCAGTGCGTGTTGTCCGGCGAGACGCGTCGTGTCGTTGTGCCGATGTGCGTGCGATGACGTGGCTAAAGCGCTTAAACACGCGACACGTCGAATTGCGCCTTGCTGCCCTTGCCGTACACCTTGAGCGCGCCCTTCTCGCCCACCGCGTTCGGCCGGTTGAAAATCCAGTTCTGCCATGCCGTCAGGCGGCCGAAGATGCGCGACTCCATCGTCTCGGGTCCGTTGAAGCGCAGATTCGCTTCCATGCCCGTCAGCGCATCGGGCGACATCGCCGCGCGCTCTTCGAGCGCAATGCGGATTTCGTCGGCCCAGTCGATATCGTCCGGCGAGGCCGTCACAAGACCCAGGCGCTCGGCTTCAACCGCTTTCACGGGCTGGCCGATCTTCGCGCGCGCGGCATCGAGCGGCTCGGCTTCTTCGTAGAAGCGCCGCGCGAGGCGCGACTGATGCGTAACCATCGGATACAGGCCGAAATTGACTTCCGACAGCGTGATTGCAGGCTCTTCGTCCTCATTCGCGGGCAGCGCCGCCATATACGTGCGATCGGCGGCGAATGCGAATTCCGCGAACGTGCCGGCAAAGCACGAACCCGGCTCGATCAGTGCGAACAGCGACCGCGACGATACGTCGATGCGCGCAAGCGTGCGGCGCAAGAGGCCAATCGTTTCGCGCACGAACCAATGGTCCTTGTGCTGAAGCAGCGTTGCATCGGCGGCGAGCACCGCGCGCGCGTCGCCTTCCGTCTTCAGAATCCACGTGCCGATCTCCAGCTCGTTCGTGCGCATCGACAGGATCGCATCGTCGAGTTCGCGCGCGAACTGCAGCGGCCACCAGTTCGTGCCCTTCGCGACGATCGCTTCGATATCGGTCGGCTGATCAGTCGTAGGCGCTTTCGCGGTGAAAGTGGCTGTGCGTTTCGCTCGGTCGATCGTGACGTCGAGCGTCACATACGTGAGGCCGTCCTCACGTTCCGTGCGCTCGATGCGCGTGAGCGCCACGCCCTTGGCATCCGCCGGACGATCGCTTTGCTGCGCGAGCTCCAGTGCACGTGCCGAGATCGTCTGCTCGAACTGGTTCGGCTTCACGACTTCATCGACAAGCCGCCACTCTTTCGCCCGCGCGCCACGAATGCCTTCGACCAGCGTGCAGAAAATGTCGGCGCGGTCGTGTCGGACCTTGCGCTTGTCGGTGACACGCGTCAGGCCGCCCGTGCCGGGCAGCACGCCGAGCAGCGGCACTTCCGGCAGCGCGACCGACGACGAGCGGTCGTCGACCAGATAGATCTCATCGCATGCGAGTGCCAGTTCATATCCGCCACCTGCACATGCACCGTTGACGGCTGCAAGAAACTTCAGGCCGGAATGACGCGACGAGTCTTCGATGCCGTTGCGCGTTTCGTTCGTGAACTTGCAGAAGTTGACTTTCCATGCATGCGACGACAGACCCAGCATGAAGATGTTCGCACCCGAGCAGAACACGCGGTCCTTCAGGCTCGTGAGGACGACCGTGCGCACTTCGGGATGCTCGAAGCGGATGCGCTGAAGCGCATCGTGCAGTTCGATGTCGACGCCCAGATCGTATGAATTGAGCTTCAGCTTGTAGCCGTCGCGGATGCCGCCGTCTTCGGCGATGTCGATGCCGAGCGTCGCCACCGGGCCATTGAACGAAAGCTTCCAATGCTTGTACTGCGAGGGATCGGTGCGGTAGTCGACTCGCGCGACCGCGGCGTCTGCTGAAGACATGGCTGAGGACATGGGGCGTCTCCTGAGGCGGATGCAGATTGTTTGAAAGCACAATAGTGCACCAGCACAGCCATGTAAAGCACTTTACTTCATGTTCGCGGGTTATCCCTGGCGGGCGGGCGCCGCCTGATGGCGCCCAAGTGCATCACGCTTCATCGCCTAGTTCGGCCGCGAGCCGCGCCGCAAGCCGGTCGCGCAACTGCAAATAGGCGTCGGCCAGTGTGCGCTCGCTGGTGTCGAAGCTCATGTCGGCGCGTCCGTACAGTTCGCTGCGGCCCGCGAGAATGCGCTTCAGGTCCTCCATCGCCTCCTTGCTTCCCGCCATCGGCCGCAGGTCGCCTTGCGCGACGACGCGGCGCATGTGCTCCTCGGGGCTGGCCTGAAGCCACACGGTGAAGCAGTGTGCGAGCAGCATGTTGAACGTGGCGGGCTCGGACACGAGCCCGCCCGGCGACGCGATCACGGCCCGCTCATGCTCGCCGATGACGGCTTCCAGCGCGCGCTGTTCGTAACGTCGATAAGCGCTCGCTCCGTACAGCGAATGGATCTCCGACGGCGGACAGCCGGCCATCTGCTCGATCACGCGCGTGATCTCGATGAACGGCACCTTGCGCTCCTGCGCGAGCATGCGGCCGAGCGTCGACTTGCCCGCGCCGCGCAATCCGATCAACGCGATGCGGTCCTTCCGGTGCGGGTCGCGCGGCGCCTGCGCGAACATCTCCGACAGCGCGACGCGGGCACGCTGCAATGCCGCCTGGTCGCGCCCCTGCAGCAGTTCGCGGATCAGCAGCCATTCGGCGGAGGACGTGGTTTCGTCGCCGATGACTTCGGCGAGCGGGCAGTTCAGCGTAGCCGCGATCTGCCGCAGCACCAGCACCGACGCGTTGCCCAGACCCGATTCGAGATTCGCCAGATGCCGCTCGGACAGGCCCGTGTCCGCCGCCAGGGTCTTGCGCGTCATGCCGCGCCGCGCGCGCAGCAGGCGCACGCGCTCGCCCATCGCGGTCAGAAACGGGTCGCGCTCTTCGCGCTCGGCTTTCGGCGCTTCGTCGTCGGCGCCCTGAGACGGCGCCGCACCGGCCGCTACGGCAGAGTAAGTTTGATTCATGTCGCGAGCCCTCATCGCATAGGTATATGTACTATAGTGCTTGACACACGCAAGGTGAACGGTTAATTTTCGCCGCATATTGACGCAATAACAACGCCGCGAGCCCTCGTCCTGATGGCATAGGCGAAATCGGAGACGATCGGTCGCACGCCACATGAACTAAGGTGCGTGTCGATAGGCAGCAACTATCTTGCATGTGACCAGAGGAGGCATCGGACCGGAATACGTACCAGCGTGCGAACCCGGTTGAAACGCCGACTCTGGTCGACCGCAGGTGCAAGTGGGACTGGAGCGAGGCGAGAGAGCGTGAGCTCCTGTCGATGCTGTGCATGTGGCGGGAGTCAGCGCTAAAGCGCTAACTCCGGTCGACCGCTCTGCATGGGACCGGAGTAAGCGCTAAAGCGCTAACTCCGGTCGACACAGGAGGCAAGCATGTTCCCTCAAGAGTTTCAGCGTCTGATTGCGGACGTCACCGCGCAACTCGCGGGCCGTCCGCTCGACGCGTCGCTGGCTGCGTGGCTCAATGCGAACTGGCCTTCCAGTAGCGATACATACCGCAAGCTTGCGGACGCATGCCGCACGGGCGTCTCCGAAGGCTGGCTGTGCAACCGCGAGCACGGCGGCATCCGCTACGGCCGCATCATCAAGCCGACAGCCGACACGCATGGCTTTTCCGTTGACGTCGTCGACATGCAGGACATTGCCGGTCCGCATCACATGCATCCGAATGGCGAAATCGATCTGATCATGCCGCTCACCGACAGCGCGACATTCGACGGACACCCGGCCGGCTGGTGCGTCTATGCGCCCGGCAGCGCGCATCGGCCGACCGTCGCGAACGGACAGGCGCTCGTGCTGTATCTGCTGCCGCAAGGTGCAATCGAATTCACACAGGACGCGTCGAGCGCCTGAGAACGTATCCAGCCGCGCCCCACCTGCACTAATACGCACGCCGCCTCAATTCGTCGGAGGACACATGGAAGCCTTGCTGGAATCGCGCCCGAGCGAGCCCGCGCCAAGAGTCGAAGCGCCGCCCGCGCAATTCAACTTCGCGTCGCATCTGTTCCGCCTCAACGACGCGCGCCCCGACAAGCCCGCCTACATCGACGACGCGAGCGTCGTCACCTATGCGCAACTCGAAGACCGCGCGCGCCGCTTCGCCACCGCGTTGCGCTCGCTCGGCGTGCATCCCGAAGAGCGCGTCCTGCTCGTGATGCTCGACACCGCCGAACTGCCGATCGCATTTCTCGGCGCGCTGTACGCGGGCATCGTGCCCGTCGTCGCGAACACGCTGCTCACGGCCGCAGACTATCTGTACATGCTCACGCACAGCCACGCGCGCGCCGTGATCGCATCTGGAGCACTGCTGCCGAACGTCGAGAAGGCGATGCGCGAAGCGGAACACGATGGCTGCCTGCTAATCGCCGCGCAGCCAGTGCAGGTCGATCCGCCACCTGAATACATGTTGAACCGGTTGATCGACGGCGCCGAACCCATGCTGAAACCGAATGCATGTAGCGGCGACGACATCGCGTTCTGGCTGTACTCATCGGGCTCGACGGGGAAGCCGAAAGGCACGGTGCACACGCACGCCAACCTGTACTGGACTGCCGAGCTTTACGCGAAACCGGTACTCGGCATCAGCGAACAGGACGTCGTGTTCTCGGCCGCCAAGCTGTTCTTCGCGTATGGCCTCGGCAACGCGCTGACGTTTCCGCTTTCGGTCGGCGCGACGGCCGTGCTGATGGCCGAGCGGCCGACGCCCGACGCGATCTTCAGGCGCCTCGTCGAACATCGGCCGACGATCTTCTACGGCGTGCCGACGCTGTACGCGAACATGCTGGTCTCGCCCAATCTGCCGCCGCGCGAGCAGGTCGCCATGCGCATCTGCGCGTCGGCCGGTGAAGCGTTGCCGCGCGAGATCGGCGAACGGTTCACCGCGCATTTCGGCTGCGAGATTCTCGACGGCATCGGCTCGACGGAGATGCTGCATATCTTCCTGTCGAATCGCGCAGGTGAAGTGGAATATGGAACGACGGGCCGTCCCGTGCCCGGATATGAAGTGGAGTTGCGTGACGAAGCAGGTCATCCCGTGCCCGACGGTGAAGTAGGCGATCTGTTCATCAAAGGACCGAGCGCGGCGCTGATGTACTGGTCCAATCGCGAGAAGTCTCGCGCGACGTTTTTGGGTGAATGGATACGCAGCGGCGACAAGTATTGCCGTCTGCCGAACGGCTGCTATCGGTACGCGGGCCGCAGCGACGACATGCTGAAAGTCAGTGGACAGTATGTATCGCCCGTCGAGGTCGAGATGGTGCTCGTGCAACATCCTTCCGTCCTCGAAGCGGCCGTCGTCGGCGTCGATCATGGTGGTCTCGTGAAAACGCGCGCGTTCGTCGTGCTGAAGCAAAGTGCGGATGCATGTGATGCACTCGCTGATGAACTGAAGTCGTTCGTCAAGGGCAAGCTGGCGCCGCACAAGTATCCGCGTGATATCGTCTTCGTCGGCGATCTGCCGAAGACGGCAACGGGTAAGATTCAACGCTTCAAACTGCGAGAACAGCCAATCAGCTGATGAACGGAATGTCCGAACCTGTCACGACCTTGCGCGACGACGCGAAGAGTGCGTCGATTGCATTGCCGGCCAATGCGCGCCGGGGCGCGTTGGAGATCGAATATCGCTGGCTCAACGCGCATCTGGTCGATGCGCCGCTGGCCGTGTTCCTGCACGAAGGGCTGGGCTCGGTCGCGATGTGGAAAGACTGGCCACAGATTCTGTGCGACAGGCTCGGCATGCGTGGTCTCATGTACTCACGCCCCGGCTACGGCCGTTCGACGCCGCGTCCGCACGATGTCAAGCTGCCCGTCGATTTCATGTCGGTGCAGGCCCGCGATGTACTGCCCGCGCTGCTCGATGCACTCGGTGTCAGCGCTCAGGAACGGCAATGCATGTGGCTGATCGGCCACAGCGACGGCGGATCGATCACACTGCTTTATGCTGCCGCCTTTCCCGATGCACTTGCGGGCGCCGTCGTCATTGCACCGCACGTCTTCGTCGAGGACATTTCCGTCGCGAGCATTGCCGACGCGAAGACGGCGTATGAGCAATCCGACCTGCGGAGCAAGCTCGCCCGCTATCACGACGATATCGATTCGGCGTTCTATGGCTGGAACGATGTGTGGCTGAGCGCGGCGTTCCGGTCGTGGAGCATCGTCGATGAACTAAAGCGCATTCGCGGCCCCTTGCTCGCCGTGCAGGGTCAGGACGATCACTACGGCACGATGATGCAGATCGACACCATCGCGCAACACGCGTCGCAGACGCAACTGACGAAGCTCGACAAGTGCGGGCATTCGCCTCATCGCGACGCGCCGCAAGCCCTCAACGATGCGATCGTCGCATTCGTCAACAAGCACAACCGCCCTGTACAGACCTGACGCCGCGCGCAACACAGGCCACATCGAAAGACGCGCAGGCTCACCACGTTGAGATGAAGGGATCGACGGCACTTCATCAGAAGTACCGTCGGCCGCCTTGACCAATGTTTACAGTCGCCCCGTCCGCACTCCGTCATAAAGGTATAGGATGCCTGACCATTTGCGCGTCACGGCCTTCTCTCCGCTCACCTTTGATGCGCACATTAACGTGTCATCGAAAACATGAATCGCGACCAGAATCAAGACTCCGGACAAGCCGAATCTCCCCGCGCGGCAGCGCCTGCCGTCGTCGGCTCCACCCGAAAGCTGCTCGCGAGCCACGGGGCGCTCGCGTTCGGTAATGGCCTCATCGCGACAATTCTCGCGCTCGTACTGAGCTTCCTGTCACTACTCGGCGTGCTTGCATTTCACTTCCCGCAGTATCTGACGACACCTGAACTGCGCCATGTCTACTCGGTGGATGTGATGCGGCACGTACTATTAAGTGCACTGATCGTATCGGGAGGGCTTGCGCTCGGCAGCATCGTGGTCGGCAACCGGCGACACATCAACGCACTCGCGTTCATGTTCGTGATCGCGGCTGTCGCGTTCGGCGGTTCGCGCGTGCCCGTCGGCGATTTTCCGGATCACACGCCGTATATGGGTGCCGACTGGTTCATTCTCGATCTGCTCGGCTCGACCACGATCTTCGTGCTGCTCGAAAAAGTCTTTCCCTTGCATCGAGAACAACCCGTGTTTCGCGCCGAATGGCAAACGGACATGGTGCATTTCGCTGTCAATCACTTCATCATCGGCCTTGCACTGCTGATTGTGAACTTCATGATTCATCGTGCGTTCGGCTGGATGGTCAATGCAGGTTTCCAACACGTGGTGCAGCAGATTGCATTCGTTCCGCAGTTGCTGCTCTGCATGCTCGTCGCCGACCTTGCCGAATATGCCGCGCACCGCGCTTATCATGAAGTACCGTTCCTCTGGCGCTTCCACGCGGTACATCACAGTGTGAAGTCGATGGACTGGCTCGCGGGTTCGCGCCAGCACATTTTCGAACTGATCGCCACGCGCGTCGTCGTGCTCGGTCCATTATTCGCGCTCGGCTTCGACAAGGCGGTCATCGATGCGTATATCATCGTCGTCGGCTTCCAGGCCGTGTTCAATCACGCGAACGTCAGTCTCCCGTGGGGCCCGCTGCGCTACATCTTCGTCACGCCGTGCTTCCATCACTGGCACCACTCATCCGAGGATGAAGCGATCGACCGGAACTATGCTGCACACTTCGCGTTTATCGACTATCTGTTCGGCACGGCGGTCACGACCGGCCGCCACTTTCCGGAGAAGTATGGCGTTGTCGGCGACTATGTTCCCGATGGTTTCGTCCGGCAGCAGGCCTTTCCTTTTCGCGCCGTCGAATAGCAGCATGCATTGAAGTTCTCCACAGAATCCGTGACCAACCCTGTGGACAACACGCCGATAACGCACACAAGTTATTGAGCCGTCACACGGAATATGCGCTGCATCGCATGCAGCGCGTGGCGCTCGGCGCGTTCCCACTTTTACGTCGCCCACCGTTTTCTCCACCTCCTTTCCTGCTTCTTTCCTGCTTCTTTCCTGCTTCTTTCCTGCTTCTTTTTCCCCGCTTCTTTCCGCACCTCCCGCTTCACAATACCTACATACGCACTGGCTATCCTTTCGCGGCTCTCTCACCCTGATGCCGGAGGATGACGATGCCCGTTCTGCACGCCGCCGCACGTCGCCAACGACGCAAGCGTTTGCGTCCTGCGCTCGCCGTCGTCGCGGCATCGATCGCGGTTGCGGCATGCAGTGACGGCACCTCCAGCAACGCATCGCAAGCACAGCAACCGCAGCAACAGCAACAGACGCAGAGTCAGCCGCAACCGCCCCTCGCGACGACTTTCAACTCCGCCCCATCGCAGTCAGCTTCACCCTCGAATCCCTCGCTTCAAGCCCCGCAGTCAACATCCGCGCAGTCACAGGCCGCATCCCCCCGCGGCAACAGAGCAACCGATTCCGTCGTACTCGCATCACCCGTGATTCACACTGTCGATTGAGTTCTGCCCAGCGCGCGGCTCCCGCCCCCGCATGGAAGCCGCCCCTTTCCGTTTCCTTCTTCACGATCGAAGCCAACATGACCTCAAAGAACCGCCGTGATTTCCTGCGCACCACCGCCCACGCAGCCGGCAGCGCGACTGCACTGAGCATGCTGCCCCTCGGCATCCGCAATGCGCTTGCGATTCCCGCCAACAACAAGACGGGCAGCATTCGCGATGTCGAGCACATCGTCGTGCTGATGCAGGAAAACCGTTCGTTCGACCACTACTTCGGCACGCTCAAAGGCGTGCGCGGCTTTGGCGATACGCGCGCGATCAATCTGCCGAACGGCAAGCCGGTGTGGCATCAACCGGGGGTCGGCGGAGTCGGCGAGGTGCTGCCGTTCCGTCCGACTGCGCCGAATCTCGGCTTGCAGTTCCTGCAAGACCTGCCGCACGACTGGCCCACGACGCACGGTGCATGGAACGGCGGTCGCAACGACCAGTGGGTGCCGAACAAGGGCACGACGACGATGGCGTATCTCACGCGCGACGACATCCCGTTCCACTATCAGCTTGCCGATTCGTTCACGATCTGCGACGCATACCACTGCTCGCTGATGGGCGCGACCGATCCGAACCGCTACTACATGTGGACCGGCTGGGTCGGCAACGACGGCTCGGGCGGCGGCCCCGTCGTCGATAATTCGGAACTGGGCTACGGCTGGTCGACCTATCCGGAAGTGCTGCAAGCCGCGGGGATCTCGTGGAAGATCTATCAGGACATCGGTACGGGTCTGGACGCGAACGGCTCGTGGGGCTGGACGCAGAATCCGTACATCGGCAACTAAGGCGACAACTCGCTGCTCTACTTCAACCAGTATCGCAACGCGCAGCCCGGAAGTCCGCTGTACGAAAAGGCGCGCACGGGCACCAACGTGTCGGCGGGCGGCACGTATTTCGACGTGCTGCGTCAGGACGTGCAGAGCAGCCAGTTGCCGCAGGTGTCGTGGATCGTCGCGCCCGAGGCGTATTCCGAGCATCCGAACTGGCCGGCGAATTACGGCGCGTGGTACGTCGATCAGGTCTTGCAGATTCTCACGTCGAACCCCGACGTGTGGAGCAAGACCGTGCTGCTCATCAACTATGACGAGAATGACGGCTTCTTCGATCACGTGTCGCCGCCGTTCGCGCCGTCGTCGAATGCGGATGGCCTCTCGACCGTCGATACGACAAACGAAATCTATCCGGGCGGCAACAGCGGCAAGTACGCGCCCGGTCCGTACGGATTCGGGCCGCGCGTGCCGATGCTCGTCGTGTCGCCGTGGTCGAAGGGCGGCTGGGTGTGCTCGGAGGTGTTCGATCACACGTCGGTGATCCGCTTCATCGAGAAGCGCTTCGCGCACGGGCACAACCTGTCGGAGTCGAACATCACGCCGTGGCGTCGCGTTGTGTGCGGCGATCTGACGTCGGCGCTCAACTTCGACAATCCGAACGATACATTCCCGACGCTGCCGTCGACGACCTCATACAAGCCGCAGGACCAGAACCGTCACGCGGACTATATTCCGGTGCCGCCCCTCGTCGGCTCGGCGCCGAAGCAGGAATCGGGCGTGCGCCCCGCACGCGCCGTGCCGTACGAGCTGTTCGTGCGCATCGACGACAGCAGCAGCGGCAAGCTCTCGATGCGCTTCGTCAACACGGGCAAGGCCGGCGTAAACTTCCTCGTGTTCGCGGCGATGAGCGCGAATGCGCCGCGCACGTACACGGTCGAAGCGAACAAGCGCCTCGTCGATCAGCTCACCGTGAATGCCGACGGTACATATGACTTCACGGTGCATGGGCCGAACGGGTTTCTGCGCCGCTTCGCCGGCAAGCAGACGACACAGCACTTCTGGAACAGCCACGATCAGGCGAAGCCGGAAGTCGTCGAGGGCTACGATGTCGCGAACGGCAATCTGCAGTTGCGCTTGAAGAACGACGGCAATGCGCGCTGCCAGTTCACCATCGTCAATGCGTACGATGCGGGCAGTCCAGTCACGCACACGGTTCTCGGCGGCGATAGCGACACCGTGTATCTCGATCTGCGTCACGTGTACGGCTGGTACGACCTGACGATCACCGTCGATAGCGATGCGGCGTTCGTGCGACGCTATGCCGGTCACGTCGAGACCGGCAAGGCGAGCATGAGCGATCCGGCGCTCGGCATGTAACGCTCTGCAGGGACCGAGCTCAAAAAGAAGGCCCGTGCCGTCGCAAACGGCGCGGGCCTTCTTTGTTTTGTCGAATCCTTGCGGATCGGTGCTTATCCGCGCTTCGGAATATCCAGCCCCCTCACGACAGCGGGACGCGCGAGGAACGCATCGAGCGCGCGCTTCACGTGCGGATAGTTGTCGATCTCGACGAGATCGGCCGCCTCGTAGAACCCGATCAGATTGCGCACCCACGGAAATGTCGCGATATCGGCGATCGTGTACTCGTCGCCCATGATCCACTTGCGCGTCGCGAGCCGCTCGTTCAGCACATTGAGCAGCCGCTTCGATTCATTGATGTAGCGGTCGCGCGGCCGCTTGTCTTCGTATTCCTTGCCCGCGAACTTGTGGAAGAAACCAACCTGGCCGAACATCGGCCCGATTCCCGCCATCTGGAACATCAGCCATTGAATCGTCTCGTAGCGAGCTGACGCGCGCTTCGGCAGCAACTTGCCCGACTTGTCCGCGAGATAGATCAGGATCGCGCCCGACTCGAACAGCGGCAGCGGCTCGCCATCGGGTCCGTTCGGGTCGATGATCGCGGGAATCTTGTTGTTCGGATTGAGCGACAGGAATTCCGTCGACATCTGATCGCTCGCATCGAAGCGCACCAGATGCGGCTCGTATGCGAGGCCCGTCTCCTCCAGCATGATCGACACCTTGACGCCGTTGGGCGTCGGCAGCGAGTAGAGCTGGATGCGCTCGGGATGCTCAGCGGGCCACTTCTTCGCGATCGGAAAAACGGATGGGTCAGGCATAAAAGGTCCTCGTCATTGATCGGCAAACAGACGGTCAATATAGACGCGTTGCGCCGTCTTTGCTTGCGCGCGGATCCGCGTGGACGTGTCCAGTCAGCGGTTCGCCGCCCACATGTGCGTGCCGACGGCATCGTTAAGCTCCAGTCAGTGCCGATGCCGATGATGGATGTCGGGAAAGTGAGCGTGCGTGTGCGTGATCCGCGCATGACAGTGCGGGTGTGTATGCGGATCCGAGCCGTCCCAGTCGAAATCGTGGGCATGCTGATGATGCTCGTCGTGCCGATGCCGATGGTTGTGCTCGAGTGCGTCGTGCGTGTGTTCGTGCATATGGCGCTCGCGCAAATGCAGCCAGATGCCAAGCGCCATCAACGCCGCTGCGATCCAGAAGAATAGAGGCGGCCTCTCGGGCCACAGCGCAAATGAAATGGCGACGCCGAACAACGGCGCCACCGAGAAATACGCGCCCGTGCGGGCCGAGCCGAGATGCCGCAGCGCGACCACGAACAGCACGAGACTCACACCGTAGCCCGCAAACCCCGCTACCATCGACGCGACGATCAGCCCCGCTCCCGGCACGTGCGCGCCCGACAACAGCGCGATGCCCGTGTTGACGGAGCCCGCGACCAGCCCCTTGATGCACGCGATGATCATCGCGTCGTTGTTCGATACCTTGCGCGTCAGATTGTTGTCGATGGCCCAACACAGACAGGCACCGGCAACCAGCGTCGCGCCCGCTCCCGGCCCGCCTCCTTCAGGCTCCCACGATAGCAGCGCGCCGCCCGCGACGATCGCGACCATGCCGAGAAACACCTGCGCGTCGACGTTCTCGCGGAACACGACCCACGCGATCAGAGCAGTGAACACGCCCTCGAGGTTCAGCAGCAGCGAAGCCGTTGCGGCAGGCGTCGCGTTCAGGCCGAACATCAGAAGCGCCGGTCCGGCCATGCCACCCGCAGCGATCGCGCCGATCAGCCAGGGCACTTCTGCCAGAGGCATCGGATGCACATCTGGACGATCAACGTCCTTCCCGCGCCACAATCGCCGGACGAGGATTGCGAGGGCGAGTCCAACCCCACTGCCGAGATAGAACAGCCCCGCCACCATGAACGGCGACAACGCGCCGAGCAACGCCTTCGCGAACGGCGTCGTCGCGCCGAAGAGGACGGCCGCCAGTATCGCAGTGAAAGCCGCGCTGTAACGTGTGTGCATGGTCGTGTTGCCCATTGTGCGTCTTACCCTGCACTGGCTCGCTTGCCGTCGGCGTCCTGGTCGGACATGACTGCGGCGCGAGCCAGCACCGGCTCCAATGCGCGCCCGGTATGACTTGCCGCAACGCGCACCAGCCCCTCGGGGTCCGTCGCCGCGACGATCGAACCGCCGCCCACGCCGCCTTCCGGCCCGAGATCGATGATCCAGTCTGCTTCCGCGATCACGTCCAGATCATGCTCGATCACGACGACGCTATGCCCCGCATCGGCCAGCCTGTGCAGCACGCGAATCAGCTTCGCGACGTCGGCCATATGCAGACCGACCGTCGGCTCGTCGAGCACGTACAGCGTATGCGGTGCCTTCTGTCCGCGCCGGGTGATGTCGTCGCGCACCTTGCTCAGTTCGGTAACGAGCTTGATGCGCTGCGCCTCGCCACCCGACAACGTCGGCGACGGCTGGCCGAGCGTCAGATAGCCGAGGCCGACATCCTTCATCAACTGTAGCGGATGCGAGATGTTCGACATCGACGCGAAGAAATCGACCGCCTCGTCGATTTCCATCGTCAGCACGTCGCCGATGTTCTTGCCGCGCCACGTGACCGCGAGCGTTTCCGGGTTGAAGCGCTGCCCATGACATACGTCGCACGGCACCTTCACGTCAGGCAGGAAGCTCATGCCGATCGTGCGCACGCCTTGCCCTTCGCACGCGGGACAGCGACCGTCGCCCGTATTGAACGAGAAACGCGAGGCCGTATAGCCGCGCGCCCGCGCTTCGAGCGTGTCGGCAAAGAGACGCCGGATCGTGTCCCACACGCCGATATACGTGGCGGGACACGAGCGCGGCGTTTTGCCGATCGGCGTCTGATCGACTTCAAGCACGCGGTCGATCGATTCGAAACCGCTGATTGCCTCGCACCCTTGCCACACGTGCGTGACGTTCAGCGACGGCTTCGGCGCGCTGCGGGCGAGCACGCTCGACCGGCGGTTCGCCGCGGGGGACTGTTCAGTCTGTTCGGCTTGCGCGGCCTTGCGGGCGCGCCGCACCGCCGGCGATGACAGCACGGACCGGCCGACGGCATCGAGCAGATTCGTCATCAGCACGTCGCGAGCGAGCGTCGATTTGCCCGATCCGCTCACACCCGTCACCGCGACGAGACGCCCCAGCGGGATGCCAACCGTCACGTCCCGCAGATTGTGCAGTGTCGCGCCGTGCACGGTCAGCCAGTTGTCGGGCACGGCGGGCGCGCGTTTCGTCGCAACCGATACAGTGCGCCGCGCCTGCAACGGATGCAGGATCGGTTGCGCGAGGAACTGGCCCGTGAGCGAACTGGACTGCGCGGACAGATCGCCGACACGCCCCTGCGCGACCAGCGTACCGCCACGCTTGCCCGCGCCCGGACCAATGTCGATGATGTGATCTGCGCGGCGAATGGTGTCCTCGTCGTGCTCGACGACGACGAGCGTATTGCCCTTGTCGCCAAGCTTGCGCAGCGCGTTCAGAAGAATCTGGTTGTCGCGCGGATGCAAGCCGATTGTCGGTTCATCGAGCACATAGCAGACGCCCTGCAGATTGCTGCCGAGTTGCGCGGCGAGACGGATACGCTGCGCTTCGCCGCCCGACAGACTAGGCGCCGCCCGATCGAGACTCAGATAGCCAAGGCCCACTTCTTCGAGAAACTGCAACCGGCTGCCGATTTCGCTGATCACATCGCGCGCAATCTCGGCGCCGCGCCCATCCAGTTCGAGCCCATCGATCCAGCGGCGCGTGTCCGACACGGTCCACTGCGCGACGTCGACGATGGACGTTTCGTCGAAAGTCACCGCGCGTGCGGACGTATTGAGGCGCGTGCCATGGCAATCCGGACACGGCTCTTCGCCGACGCCCTCCGGCTCCTGCTCGTCTGACGGCAAGGTCTGTTCACGGCCGCGATTGTCGTCGACGAGCACAGTGTCGTCGTAGGCCGCGCGCTGCTCGCGCGTCAACGCGAGCCCCGTACCGACACAGGTCGTGCACCACCCGTGTTTGCTGTTATAGGAGAACATGCGCGGATCGAGTTCCGGGTAGCTGGTGCCGCACACCGGGCACGCCCGCTTGACGGAGAGCACCTTCACTTCGCCGACGTGAGCAGTAGTGCCGTTGCTTGTCATCGCATGTTCGAGGCCGTCGAGCGGCGCGAGCAGATGCATCACGCCCTTGCCCGCCTCGAGCGATTCGTCGAGCAGGCGGCGCAGCTCCGCTTCCTTGTCCGCCGACACGACGATGTCGCCGACGGGCAGTTCGATCGTATGTTCGCGGAAGCGGTCGAGCTTCGGCCACGGATCGACGGGCACGAACTCGCCATCGACGCGCAGATGCGTATTGCCGCGCGCCTTCGCCCACTTCGCGAGGTCGGTATAGACGCCCTTGCGGTTCACGACGAGCGGCGCGAGCAAGCCGACGTGTTCGCCTTTGTGGTCACGCATCAGTTGCGCGACGATCGATTCGACGCTTTGCGACGTGACGGGCGCGCCGTCGTGGATGCAGTGCTGGATGCCGAGCTTCACATACAACAGCCGAAGGAAGTGCCACACCTCCGATGTGGTCGCGACGGTGCTCTTGCGGCCGCCGCGCGACAGACGCTGCTCGATTGCGACGGTTGGCGGAATGCCGTACACGGCATCGACTTCGGGACGCCCTGCCGGCTGCACGATCGAGCGTGCATACGCGTTCAGCGACTCCAGATAGCGGCGCTGCCCTTCGTGGAACAGGATGTCGAATGCGAGAGTCGACTTGCCGGAACCCGATACGCCAGTGATCACGTTGAACTTGCCGTGCGGAATGTCGACGTCGAGCGCTTTCAGGTTGTGCTCGCGGGCATTCACGATGCGCACGACGTCTTCGCCTTCCACTGCGCGCCGCGCGCGCGCCGCATTCAGCGCCGTTTGCAGCGGCGTGCCCTGCGTTGCGGCTTCGGCTTTTTCGGCCGCTTCTGTCGGCTCGATGGTTTGCCCCATCGCGCTGTCGTATTGCACGAGCGCTGCGCCCGTGTGCGAATCGGGGCATCGCTTGACGTCTTCCGGCGTGCCCGCGCATACGACGAGGCCGCCGCCGTCGCCTCCTTCCGGTCCGAGATCGATCAGCCAGTCGGCCGCGCGAATCACGTCGAGGTTGTGCTCGATCACGATCAGCGAATGACCGCCCGCGAGCAGCTTGCCGAATGCCTGCATCAGCTTGGCGATGTCGTCGAAATGGAGACCCGTGGTCGGTTCGTCGAACATGAAGAGACGCGCCGCGCTCGCCTGCTTCGTGCCGCCGCGGCCCGTACGCGCCTGAGCGGTTTCCGCGAGAAAGCCAGCGAGCTTGAGCCGCTGCGCCTCGCCGCCCGAGAGTGTCGGCACCGGCTGCCCGAGCTTCACGTATTCGAGACCGACATCGACGATGGGCTGCAACACGCGCAGCACTTCGCCGTCGCCCGCAAACAGGCCGACAGCCTCGTGCACCGTCAGTTCGAGCACGTCGGCGATGCTTAGCTCACGCCCTTCGCGCCCGATCTTCACTTCCAGCACTTCGGGCCTGTAGCGGCTACCATCGCAGTCCGGACAGCGCAGATAGACGTCGCTCAGGAACTGCATTTCGATATGTTCGAAGCCTGAGCCGCCGCAAGTCGGACAACGGCCATCGCCCGAATTGAAACTGAACACGCCCGCGCCATAGCCGCGTTGCAGCGCAAGCGGCGCCTTCGCGAACAGCTTGCGGATTTCGTCGAACGCGCCGACGTAGCTTGCCGGGTTCGAGCGCGTCGTCTTGCCGATCGGCGACTGATCGACGAACACGGCGTCGCTGATCTGCTCGATGCCCGTCAGGCTTCGGTGAGCGCCCGGCGCTTCCGTGGCCTTGCCGAGTTGCCGCGACAGCGCCGGATTCAACACGTCCTGGATCAGCGTCGATTTGCCCGAGCCCGAAACGCCCGTCACGCACACAAGACGCTGCAACGGAATGTCGACTGTCACTTCGCGCAGATTGTGCTGACGCGCGCCTTCCAGCACGATGCGCGGCGTGCTTTCGTCGACGGGTCGCCGCGCCCAGTGCGCCGCGTCCGCAACGTGCCTCCGACCGCCCAGATACTCACCCGTCAGCGTTCCGGCCGAGCGTATGTCGTTGGGCGTGCCGTCGTAAATGATCGTGCCGCCGCGCTCGCCCGGTCCGGGTCCCATGTCGATCAGGCGATCGGCGGCCAGCATCACGGACGGATCGTGTTCGACGACGACAAGCGTATTGCCTGCGTCGCGCAGACGTTGCATCGCCTCGACGATCCGGTTCAGGTCGCGCGGGTGCAGGCCGATACTCGGCTCGTCGAGCACGAAGAGCGTCTTGGTCAGCGACGTGCCGAGCGCCGTCGTCAGGTTGATCCGCTGCACCTCGCCGCCTGAAAGCGTGCGGCTCTGGCGATCTAGCGTCAGATAGCCCAGCCCCACATCGCACAGATACTTGAGGCGTGTGCGCACTTCGGCGAGCAGCAATTTCAGCGCGTCGTCGAGCAGTGCGCTGGGCAGCGTGATCTCGTCGAAAAAGCGGCGGATACGCTCTATGGGCAGCAGCATCAGATCATGCACCGTCAGGCCCGGCAACGCTTCGAGCTGCGCGCGGTTCCAGTCGACGCCGCGCGGCATGAAGCGCTGCGCAGGTTCAAGCACGGCGTCCGCGTTCTGTTTCGAGCCGAGGCGCCACAGCAGCGATTCGGTTTTCAGACGCGCGCCGCCGCATGTCTCGCACGGCGTGTAGCTGCGATATTTCGACAGCAGCACGCGGATGTGCATCTTGTACGCTTTCGATTCGAGGTAGCCGAAAAAGCGCTTCACGCCGTACCACTGCTTCTGCCAATCGCCATCCCAATCCGGCGAGCCGTTGATGACCCAGTCGCGCTCGGATTCGGTGAGCTCGGACCACCGCGTGTCGCGGCGAATGCCGGCTTTCGCCGAATAGCGCATCAGATCGTCCTGGCATTCTTTCCACGCCGGCGTCTGCATCGGCTTGATCGCGCCGCCTCGCAGCGTCTTGCGCTCGTCGGGAATCACGAGGCCCAGGTCGACGCCGATCACGCGCCCGAAGCCCCGGCAGGTGTCGCACGCGCCGTAGGCCGAGTTGAACGAGAACAACGCGGGCTGCGGATCGGCGTAGCGAAGGTCGCTGTCGGGGTTGTGCAGGCCCGTCGAGAAACGCCAGATTTGCTGCCCAGCCGGCTCGCCTTGCGCACCTTCCTGCGCCAGCACATAGATGTTCACGCGCCCGCCGCCGCGCTTCAGCGACGCCTCGATCGCTTCGACCACGCGCGCCTTTTCGACCTGATGGAGACGGAAGCGGTCGGCGACGACGTCGAGCACCTTGCGCATACCCGTCGGCGACGGAATTTCGCGTTGTGCCTGGACGCGCGTGTAGCCGCTCGCGGAAAGCCATTGCTCGACTTCCGCTCCGCTCGTCGAGTCCGGCAGCTCGACGGGAAACGTGACGACGATGCGCGGATCATCGCCCGCCGTGCGCGCGCTCAGTTCGGCGTAAATCGTTTCGGGCGAATCGTGGCGAACGGCCTGTGCCGTCTTGCGATCGAACAGCTCAGCCGCGCGCGCGTAGAGCAGCTTCAGATGGTCGTTCAGCTCCGTCATCGTGCCGACCGTCGAACGCGAGCTACGCACCGGGTTCGTCTGGTCGATCGCGATAGCGGGCGGCACGCCGTCGACGCGGTCGACCTGCGGCCGGTCCATCCGGTCGAGAAACTGGCGGGCATACGCGCTGAAGGTTTCGACGTAGCGCCGCTGCCCTTCGGCGTACAGCGTATCGAACACGAGGCTTGACTTGCCCGAGCCCGACGGTCCCGTCACGACGGTCATTTCGCCCGTGCGCAGGTCGAGATCGACGTTCTTCAGGTTGTGCTGGCGTGCGCCTCGAATTCGGATCGTTCCGCTAGATGACAATTTGACTGTCCGTCTGAGTGAGTTGCCGGGGCATGCTGGCCGTAGGGTTGCGGCCACGGCTGCGCACCGCGAGACGGATACAGGCGCGCGGCCTGTTCTCGAACTGTCTTCCGCGGTTCCGGATAGGTGAATACTATACTGTATGTTTATAAGGGCTATCCACTTAGCACCACCTGAGAGAAAATGTCGGTGTGAGCGAATTCCAGCCTACCCCGACCGCCGGCGTCGACTACCCTCGGACGTGGAGCCAGTTTG